>CAWHWM010000005.1:0-403640 GCA_963833055.1 Candidatus Dormiibacterota bacterium
GGGCTGTCGATGTTCTGGCTCCTCGACTACTCCGGCGGTTTCTTCCTCTCGTTCCGCGACGCCACCTGCGGCGATGAGACATATGGCGCCGGCCGGTACCTGCTCGACACCGCCAAGGGAGCGGATCTCGGCACCGACGAGAACGGCCGGGTCGTCCTCGACTTCAACTTCGCGTATCAGCCTTCGTGCAGCTACGACCCGCGGTGGAGCTGTCCGCTCCCGCCGCGAGAGAACTGGTTGACCATGCCCATCCGGGCGGGTGAGCGCCTGCGCGGCTGATCAGAAGAGCGAGGGGATCACGGCCTCGATGAGGTGAGGGCCTGGTTCCGCGAATGCGCGCTCAAGATCGGCCGCGAACGCCTCGGCCGTTTCCGGTCGGGTGGCCGGAACCCCGAAGCCACGTGCCAGTGCCACGAAGTCGATCTCGGGCGGCGAGATGTCGAGCATCTCCATCGCTCGCTCACCCGACGCCGTGGCGCCAACGCGGGCGAGCTCCATCCGGAGAATCGCGTAGCGGCGATTGCTGAAGATCACCGTGGTCACGTCGAGCTGCTCGCGGGCCATGGTCCAGAGCGACTGGAAGGTGTACAGCGCCGATCCGTCCGCTTCGAGCGCAAGCACCGGACGGTCCGGACACGCCACCGCCGCACCGAGCGCGACCGGCAGCCCTTGACCGATCGATCCGCCGGTCAGGCTCAGCCAGTCGTGCCGGGGAGCGCCTGCGGTGTATGCGGGCAGGAATGTGCCACTGGTGTTTGCCTCGTCGGAGACGATCGCGCCTTCCGGGAGGAGTGCGCCGATCGCACGGGCGATCGAATCGGCGCTCAGCTCGCCCGCCGGGCGTTCCGGCCTCGACACATCGGTGGCCGGCGCCGCCTCGCCTGCACCCACCTCGGCCGCGAGCGCGTCCAATGCCCCCACCGCGTCGTCACCGCCACTGGCCAGCACGATCACGTCGCAGCCTTCCGGGACCAGGTCGCTCGGCTTGCCGGGGTACGCAAAGAAGGAGACCGGCGACGTCGTGTCGACCAGGATGAGATGGCGCAGCCCGTCGAGCTGCGCCGCGGCCATCTCAGCGAGATAGGCGAGGCGCGGAATGACGGGGATGCCCGCACCGCGCTCGGCGCGTGCCGAGAACGTCTCCGCCAGGAGCTCCGCGCCGGTTGCGTGGGCGATACGGGATGCTGCATGGATTCCCGCCGCTCGCAGGGAACTGCCCCCGAGCAGCAATGCGGAGTTCTCGTGCGACCGAAGCGCAGCCGCAGCCGACGCGATCATCGCCGCCGGGACCATGGCGCGAGGCGTTCGCGCCGCCGGCGCTGCCACTGATCCGCCTTCCGACCACGACACATCGGCAGGCAGGATCAGCGTGGCGATCTGGCCGGGCGGACCGTACGATGCCGCAACCGCCGCGGCGGCGTCGGCACCTGCCTCCTCGGGACGCCCGCTCCGCCTGATCCAGGTGGAGACATTCCGCGCCACCGTCTCGATATCGGACTGCAGCGGCGCGTCATATCGCGCGTGGTACGTCGCGTGATCACCGATGATCGCGACCATCGGCGCATGACTACGCCGCGCGTTGTGCAGGTTGGCGAGACCGTTGCCGAGGCCCGGACCGAGATGGAGGAGGACGGCAGCCGGCGACTCCCGCATGCGCGCGAATCCGTCGGCCGCGCCGGTGGCCGCGCCCTCGAACAGCGCGAGCACGCCACGCATCTCGGGGACCGCGTCAAGCGTTGCGACAAAGTGCATCTCGGACGTTCCCGGATTCGCGAACACCACATCCACGCCGGATGCAACGAGGCTGCGAACCAGTGCCTCGCCGCCGATCATCGCGCGCTCCTCTCTGGCACCGCGGCAGCCGGCTCGAGCATCGCACCTGGATTGAGGATGCCGTCCGGGTCGAACGCCACCTTGATCCGGGCCATCAGCGCGAGTTTCGCCGGGTTCTCGAGCGCGAGGAAGTGACTGCGTTTGTCGGTGCCGATGCCGTGCTCACCCGAGACGGCGCCTCCCAGCGCGGCACCCGCGGTGAAGACGCTCCGGAGCAGCTGCTCCAGCCGCTCTGGATCGGGCTGGAAAACGGAGAGGTGCACATTGCCGTCGCCGGCGTGTCCGCACCCGATGATCATCGAGCCGGAGTCCTGCGCGATCACGGCGACCTCCGCGAGGAACTCCGGGATCTGTGCGCGAGGCACGACGGTGTCGATGATCTCGTTCGCGCCCGCAGCCTTCGCCGCGAAGAAGGCGCGTTCACGCGCTTCGATCAGCTCGGCAGCGGCGCGCGGTGGCAGAACATACACGTCGAGCGCGCCAAGCGTGGTGATCAGGTCACCCAGCTGCTCGATGTCCTCGTCGAGCCTGCTCTCGCTGCGCGACTCCAGCACCACCACCAGATATGCGAGGGCCGCGTCCTTGACCGCAGCACCGATCCCGAGCTCGAGGCCGCGGGCCGCGGTGATCGCGGTCATGGTCATCATGTCGATGTACTCGAGGATCATCGGCGCGGCGCCGCTCTGGACGATCCGCGGGACAGCTGCAGCAACATCGGCGACGGTGCGGAAGGGGGCGAGGACCGTCGCGGCGTGCGGCTGACGCGGATACAGCCGCAGGATTGCCTCGGTCACCACCGCCAGGGTGCCCTCGGAGCCGACGATGAGTTGCGTGAGGTCGTACCCCGACGTCGATTTCACGAACTTCCCGCCCGTCCGGATGGTCTCGCCGGTGCCGAGCACCGCCTCGAGCCCCAGCACCTGGTGCCGCGTGACGCCGTACTTCACCGCACGCATGCCGCCGGCATTGGTGGCGACGGTGCCGCCGAGGCTGGCGCCTCGCTCGCCGGGGTTGACCGGGTAGACAAGCCCGTGGCGCGCCGCCGCCGCGTCGAGTTCGAGCAGGCTGACCCCCGGTTGCACGACCGCGATCTGGTTGTCGACGTCGATCTCGAGGATCGCGCTCATCTCGCGAAAGGCGATCAGGATGCCTCCCGCTCGCGGCACGCAGGCGCCTGCGAGCCCCGTGCCGGCGCCGCGTGCGGTGACCGGCATCGCGAACTCCCGTGCGATCGTGATGATCTCAGCGACCTCGGCCGCTGAATGGGGGAGGACGACCACGTCCGGCGCATGCCAGTGGGCCACGAGCGATTCATCGTGCCAGTCGTCCTCGCTGACATCGGCGCCGGTCAGCACCCTCGCCGGTCCGAGCAGCGCCGTGAGCTTGTCGACAGCGGAAGGCATCGCGGCCCCTACGAGCCGGTGAATGTCGCCCGGCGCTTCTCGAGGAACGCGCTGACGCCCTCGACGAAGTCGCTGGTGGTGGTCGCCTCGGTCTGGAGGCGTTCCTCCACTGCAAGCTGGGCCTCGAGGTCGTTCTCGTGGGACGCCTCGAGCGCGCGCTTGGTGAGCGCGATCGAGCGTGGCCCCCGCGCCAGCCGGCCCGCCCACTCGGCGGCTGCACCGGCGAGATCCGCGTCGGGGACGACACGATTCACGATGCCGAGATCGAGCGCACGCGCCGCGTCCACTGTCTCGCCGAGCATGGCCAGCTCGGCCGCGCGCGCCGGACCGATGAGCCGGGGCAGGAAGTACGTGCTCGCAAGGTCGGGGATGAGGCCGATGCGGACAAACGCCTGCACGAAGGTCGCCGACTCCGCGGCGATCCGCAGATCGCAGGCAAGAGCGAGCGAAAAGCCCGCGCCGGCCGCGACACCGTTGACCGCGGCGATCACCGGCTGGTCCATCGAGCGGATGGCGCGGATGGCCGGCGTGTAGTGATCCCGGAGGATGGCGCCGACGTCGAGGCCGCCATCTCCGGCGGCAGCTCGCAGATCCTGGCCGCTGCAGAACCCGCGCCCTGCGCCGGTGATCACCACCGCGCGGACGGTGCGTCCGGAGGCAGCATCGCGGAGCGCGTCGGTCACCGCATCGAGCAGCGAAGGGGTGATCGCGTTGAGCACCTCCGGCCGGTTGAGCGTGAGCGTCAGGACGCCATCGGCAACCGACTGCAGGAGTTGCGGCGCCGTCGCCGGGGTTGCCTCTGCTGTCATGGCGGCGAACTCTACGCCGACGCCTTGCCGAGCTCGCGAAGGCGCTCGTACGTGTAGATCCCGGTGTTGTGCCCGTCTGCCCACACGGTGTTCAGGCCGTAGGCGCCGACCAGCGAGATGTCGGCGAGCTCGTCCTCGCCGGGATGGAGATCCGGGTCCGAGCTGAAACGGCCCCGGAACCCCGGCTCTCCCTTGCACGCCGCGCACGGACAGGCGCGGCGGAGCACGTCAAACGGGATGTGGTGCGCGACGCCGTCCGACCATTCGATCAGCAGCGAACGATGCTGCTCGTCGTAGTCGAAGCGCACGGGTCGGACATCCAGGGCCACCGGGCGCGGACCGGGAAGCGTCTAGCGGAGCACCGACTGGAGCTTCATCGCGAGGCCCATGTCGCCCTTGATCTTGATCTTGCCGCTCATGAACGCCATGGTCCCGTCGAGCTTGCCGGTGGCGAGATCCACGAAGTCCTCGGACTTCATCGTGATCGTGATGTTGGGATTCTCCGGCGCGCCTTCGCCAACGTCGGCGCTGCCGTCCTTGAGCGAGATGTGGTACTGGCCGGGGGCCTCGCCGTTCAGGTCGAAGGCATAGATCGCATTCATGCCCGCGGTCTTGGCGGGATCAGCTGCGATGCGGGTATTGATCTCGCTGAAGATTTCGGCCGGGGTGGACGGCATTGGTGGCACTCCCTTACAAATGTGAACTTGCGAAGCAGCCGGCGGGGCCGGGCTGATCCCAGTCTACCGAGTGGCACTCAGCGCTGGATCGCTCGATCATTCGTCGTGAGTTTCCTGAGAATCATCTGAGACCCGTGGCGGAGCCCTCTGGGATAGGGGAATTCTCAGGTGGGCGACACAGACTGGGCGACCATGAGCGCGGCCAACCTCAAGCTTTCCCGCCGGCAGGTGCTCGGTGTGGCGGCAGGCGGCGTCGTTGGAGCTGTCGGATTCCGCTACCTCACGCTGCAGCTGCCGGGCACAACGAAGAACGTCGCCTCGGCGGCCGGTGCGGCCGGTGCGTGGGCGAGTCCGCTCGATAGCTCCGCCGGGCTCGCGGCGCATCTGCTGCGTCGGGCAACCTTCGGCTATACGCAGGCCGACCTTGATGCAGCCGCGTCGAAGTCCTATCCAGACCTCGTGGACATGGTGGTCAACCAGGAACCGCAGCCGCTGCCGCAGGTGGCGGACCCGACCGACCACGTCGCTGTCGTCCGGGCGTGGTACGAGCACATGGCGACGACGCCGGCGCAGTTCCCCGAACGCATGACGCTTTTCTGGCACGGGCTGCTGACCAGCGACTACCGAAAAGCCAACCGGCTCCCGTTCGTCCTCCAGCAGAACGAGCTCTACCGCTCGATGGGACGGAGCGACTTCCGGACGCTCATCAACGCTGTCACGTATGACCCGCTGATGATCCGCTACCTCGACCTCGAGGAGAGCACCGCGGTGGCGCCCAACGAGAACTACAGCCGCGAGCTCATGGAGCTGTTCACGCTCGGCGTCGGCAACTACACGGAGAGTGATGTTCGAGAAGGGGCACGCGCGTTTTCCGGAATCCGCACCGTCCTCGTCGATTCGAGTGGCAGGCGGATCCAACCGCCGAAGTACAGCGCGGCGGCGGCGGCGGAGTACACGCAAGCGCTCGAGCAGCTGCTCACGCAGGGCGCGACGTTCAAGGGCGTCCTGTCAAAGAAACAGCACGACAGCGGCGTGAAAACCTTCCTCGGGCACACCGGCAACATCGACCCGGGGGAGGCGCTCGACATCATCCTGTCGCAGCCTGCCTGTGCCGAGCACATCGCCCGTGATGCGCTGGTGCAGTTCTGCACGCCGGAGCCGTCGACGGCGCTCGTCAACGACATCGCGACGCAATTCCGCACCAGCAACTACGACATCAAGACACTGATGCGGGCCATCTTCACCAACAACGCCTTCACCTCGGCCGCGGCCTATCGATCACTGGTGCGAGGGCCTGCCGAGTACATGGTGGCCACCATGCGCGCGTTGCACCGCCCGGGCCTGGCGACGAAATGCGTGAACGCCGGGGCGGCCATGGATCAGATCCTCTATGACATGCCGACCGTTGCGGGCTGGCCGTCCAACCAGGGATGGGTCTCGTCGGGAGCCTGGCTCGCGCGGCTGAATTTCGCGTCCGCAGTGGTGGCGAGCGAACAGAGCTTTCCGGACCCCGTCGCAGCAGTGCAGACGCAACTCGATGGTGTGGTGGGCCCGGCCACCGCTGCCGTCTTCAACGCAGGTGAGAGTGACGGCGACCGCTGGTACGCGCTGCTCGCCTGCCCGGAATTTCAGCTCAAGTGAGGCCAACGAAATGATCACTCGACGCGACTTCATGGTGAGCGGCATCACCGCGACGGGCGTTGGCATCGTGGTACCGCCGGTCTTCGCGCAGTCGGTGTTCGCCGCAACCATTGAGGACAACCACAACGACCACGTGCTGGTGATCCTCCAGCTCGGCGGCGGGAACGATGGTCTGAACACCGTCATCCCATACAAGGATCCGGCGTATCTACAGGCGCGGCCGACGATCGGCATCGCCGAGGACAAGGTGCTGCCGCTCACCGCTGAGGTGGGGCTCAACCCCGTCATGCCGGGCATGAAGCAGCTGTTCGACGCGGGTGAGGTGGCGCTCGTTCAGGGCGTCGGCTATGCGAATCCCGTGTACTCGCACTTCGAAGGGTTGTACATCTGGGAGCACGCCGACCCGACGATGGAACAGACCGACGGCTGGCTCGGCAAGCTCCTTGCGAGCCAGCTCGACTCGGGGGGACATCCACTCGCCGGATGCGCGCTGGGTCAGGCGAGCACGCCTGCGGAGCTCCTTGCGCAGAACGCAACCGTCAGCGTCATCGAGTCGATCCCGACATACCAGGTGGAGGGTGGCGCCGGCCATCGCGTTGCGGCGCCGGACCTGTACAAGCGAACGCCGGGCATCTACGGGGCGCTGTTCGACCAGGCCCTCACGACAGCGGAGTACGGGATCGCCGCGCTCGCCGATTCGCAGACGCGCTACACGCCGTCAGTGAGCTACACGCCGAAGAGCACGGTGTACGGCAGCAAGAACAGCCTGGCCGCGTCGCTCCAGCTCACCGCGGAGATGATCGTCACCCAACCGAGCGTCAAGATCTGTCACGTCGTGCTCGGTGGCTTCGACACGCACCAGGACGAGGACACACGCCAGAACGCACTCCTTGCATATGTGGACAGCGCGGTGAGCGCCTTCATGCAGGACATCGCGAATCACGGGATGGCCGATCGGGTGGTGCTGATGACGTGGTCGGAGTTCGGTCGCAGGGTGGTCGAGAACGGCGGCAAGGGCACCGACCACGGCGCGGCCGCGCCCATCTTCGTGGTGGGCAAACCGGTGAAGGGCGGTGTCTTCGGTGAGCAACCGTCGCTGACGAAGACCGTCAACTCGGGAAACCTGCAGTACAACATCGACTTCCGCAGCGTCTATCAGACACTGATCCGCGACTGGCTCCAGGCGGATCCGAAGTCGGTGCTCGGCGCGTCGTTTCCCGAGCTGCCGATCATTCAAACCGTCTAGCGGTGACGCTCAGCACCCGAGCGCTCAAGGTGATGAGCGGCGCCGGCGCAGTCGCCGTGTGCGCCGTGAGCGGCGTTCTGGTCGCCATCGACCCAAAGCCCGCTTCCGCGCCGCTGCGTCCGCCGGTGGGAGGGCAGGGGACTGTGCCATCACAGTCCTCGATCCCGCAGTCGTGCGACGCCTCGGGCGATGCCGGCGCGGCGCTTGCGCCGTCGTTGTTGCCGGTCGCCCAGCAGTTACGAGCCGCGACCACCCCAACGGCGCGGCGCGCGATCCTCGCGCCACTGACGGCATCGCAGCGGCTCGACGTCGAGGCATACGTGCGAGCGCTGCGCCGTGCTTCCACTGACGCGGAGCCCCAGTGCGACGCGAATGCAAATCCAGGCGGCTCGATCACTCCGTCGGTGATCAACGCGCCGCCGTCGACACAACCGCTCATCAACACCTACGTGTCATGACCGTCGCGAACAGCCCCGCAATCCGCCACAGCGTTCGCCGCCTTCGGTGGCGCCGAGTGCGAGGTGATCGTGTGCGATGGGCGCGACAGTGATGTGTCGGCGCTGGTTGCGGATGTCTACGCATTCGAGCACCGGCTGACGAGGTTCGACCCCGCGAGCGAGCTCTCACGGTTCAACGCCACTGCCGGCGCCCGCGTCCCTGTGTCGGCGTTGCTGCGCGAATTGCTCAGCGCCTGCCTTGATGCGTATGAACTGAGTGCCGGCCTGGTGAACGCCGCCTGCCTTCCAGCATTGATCGCCGCCGGATACGACCGATCCATCACCGAGATTCACCGACATCCCGCGGCGCGCGTCGCGCCACGCCGCCGGACGGCCGGTGCCGCCGCTGCCCGCCATCCTCGAGATCGGCAACGGATGGGCCGCGCTTGCTCCCGGCTGCGCCGTCGACCTCGGTGGGGTGGGGAAGGGCTGGCTCGCGGACACGCTCTGCGAGCGGTTCGACAACGCTGCGATCAACCTGGGAGGCGATATCCGCGTGCGCGGCGCCGGACTCGAAGGCCCGTGGGTGGCCCGTGGCGCTGTGCGATGGCAGCGATCGTCGAGATTCGCGACGCCGGGATCGCGACCTCGGGACCCTCCGGACGGCGCTGGCCAGGTGGCCATCACCTCATCGACCCGCGCACCGGTTCGCCTGCTCGATCGCTGTTCCACGATGTGTCGGTGGTAGCTGCGAGCGCGTTGCGTGCAGAGGTGCTCGCCAAGGGCGCGTGCCTGGTTGGACCGGCGCTCGCCGGCGAATGGCTTCGAGCCCGGAGGCGCCGCGCGCTCCGCGGTCGCCGTGGGCGACGCGGCACGACGTCCGACGTGAACGCTGACCTGATCCTCTGGTACGCCGCCCGAGCCGCGGCGCTGGCGGCGTTCTTCGTGCTCGCGGCATCGCTGCTCACCGGTATGGCGATCCGAACCGCATATCTCGCGCCGCTCGCTCGAAATCGAGGAGTCATTGCGGTACATGGGTTTCTCACCTGGTTCTGGGTGCCGCTTGTCGCGGTGCACGTGAGCTCGCTGCTCCTCGACGCGACGTCGCGCATCACGCTCCTCGACCTCGTGCTGCCATTTCGGGTGAACGAAGGAGCGGGCTCGCAGCTCGCGATCGGGCTCGGCACCATCGGATTCCTCCTGCTCGTGCTCGTCGGCGCGACCTCCGCGCTGCGCCACTGGATGCGCCCGTCGGTCTGGCGTTGGATCCATCGCCTGAGCTACCCGATGTTCGTGGTCTTCCTGATCCACGCACAGCTGGCAGGAACTGATTTCAGCGACGTCGCGATCAGCCTGGCCGCGTGGGCGACTCTCGGCGGCCTGATCGCGCTCGCCCTCCTGCGGGCGGCGGGTGGGAGGATGGCGGACAAACCGTTTGTGTAGCCGCCTCTTGAGGCGGGTACACTCGCTCCATGTTGACCTGGATGTGGGTGGTCTGGCTCCTGGCAGGTCTGATCCTGCTGGGCCTGGAAGTGCACACGCAGGCGTTCTACTCGCTGTTCCTCGCGGTGGGAGCCTTCGCCGCCACCGTGGTCGCGCTGTTCCCCACCGAGGTCTGGATCCAGGCGGTCGTCGGCGCGGCCGTGGCCATCGTCGGCACGATGGCGGTGCGCCCGACGCTCGCTCGCATGTCGGCTCGCCACCTCGGGCCCAAGCTCACCATGCCGGGCGCTTCGGACAACCTCGTCGGGCAGCCGGCGCTCACCCTCGAAGCCGTCGGCGATGAGAATCACCCCGGGCATGCCCGCCTCTTCAATGAGAAGTGGCTCGCAGTCACGTCGAATCCCGGCGGCGTGCCGGCACATCAGCAGGTTACCGTCGTCGAAGTGCGCGGCACCACCCTCGTGGTCGCGCCCCCCAAGGGAGGCTGACTCAAGTGGACAACAGTGGTCTGGTCACCGCGATCATCGTCATCGTCCTGCTCATCGTGGTGGCGATCCTCATCGGCGGCGCAGTGCGCGTGGTGCCCCAGGGATTCGCCGGTGTGGTCACACGTTTTGGACGATTTCGGCGGGAATCCCAGGCCGGCCTGACGATCATCACGCCCTTTATCGACAAGCTGCTTCGCGTGGATATGCGCGAGACGCCGCGCACCGGAGACCGGCAGGACGTCATCACTCGCGACAACGTCGCTGTCGCGGTCAACGCGACCATCTTCAGCCAGGTCATCGAACCGCGGGCCGCGCTGTTCAATGTCTCGGACTATCTCGTCGCCATCGATCAGCAGGCGCGCACCACGCTCCGTAATGCGTTCGGCAACGTCAGCCTTGACGAGGCGCTGTCCTCTCGCGAGCAGATCAATGCAGCGATGCAGCAGCAGATGGAGCAGGTCACCGACAAGTGGGGCATCCGTATCAATCGCATTGAGATCGTGGATATCTCCCCGCCGGTCCAGATCCTCCAGGCGATGGCCTTGCAGAAGCAGGCGGATCAGGAGAAGCGTGCGCGGATCCTGCAGTCGGAAGGCCAGCAGCAGTCGGCCGTCAACATCGCTGACGGTAACCGGCAGGCCGCGATCAAGCAGGCGGAAGGTGAGCGGCAGGCAGCCATCCTTCGCGCGGAAGGCAACCGGCAGGCGGCCATCCTCGAAGCTGAAGGTCGCGCCCAGGCAATCTCCACCGTGTACGGATCCATCAAGGCCGCGTCGCCGGATCCGACCCTGGTGGCGATCCTCCAGCTGGACACGCTGACCAAGTTTGCTGAGAGCCCCAACGCCAAGCTGGTGGTTCCCGCCGAGACGGCCGGACTGCTCGGTGCGGCGCAGGTGCTCCGCAGCGTGCTGGGTGACGCGCCTGGCCTCGAGCCGCCGACTGTCGTCACCGTGCCGCCCTCCAGCAGCTAGGCGGATCCATGCCGGTGGCCGGGCAGAGCTCACTCTTCGGCGCGGACCCGGTCAGCTCGGCAGCACCTGGCGACGCCGGCAGGCACGCGCCGCTTGCAACGAGGATGCGCCCACGAACGTTCGACGAGTTCGTGGGACAGCATCGGGCGATCGGTGCGGGGACGGTCCTGCGCCGGGCGGTGGACGCCGGGGAGGTGCCGTCGCTCATCCTCTGGGGGCCGCCGGGCAGCGGCAAGACGACGCTCGCGGCGTTGATCGCCGGAGCGACGAACGCCACGTTTGAAGCCGTCAGCGCGACCAGCGCCGGGGTGGCGGATCTGCGCAAGGTGATGGAGCGAGCGAACGAGCGGCTGCGCACCGGGAGGCGGACCGTGCTCTTCATCGATGAGATTCACCGCTTCAACAAGGGCCAGCAGGACGCGGTGCTCCCGCACGTCGAGAACGCGACCGTGACCCTGCTCGGCGCAACCACGGAGAACCCGTCGTTCGAGGTCAATGCGGCACTGCTGTCACGAAGCAGGGTCATCCGCCTCGAAGCGCTCGACGCCGGCGACCTTCGCCGCCTCATCGAGCGCGCGCTGACGGATCCCGAACGAGGGCTTGGCGCCCAGCACGTGGCCGTCGACAGCGAAGCCATCGACCGGCTGGTCGCGCTGTGCGGTGGCGACGCGAGGATCGCGCTCAACTCGCTGGAGCTCGCCGTGCAGGCGGCGGTGCCCGATGCCACCGGGGCGGTGCGGGTGACGGTCGCGGACATAGAAGGTGCTTTGCAGAACCCAGCGCTGCTCTACGACCGTGCCGGCGATCAGCACTACTGGCTGATCTCGGCCTTCATCAAGTCGGTCCGGGGCAGCGACCCGGACGCCGCGGTGTACTGGCTGGCCCGGATGCTGGAAGCAGGGGAGGATCCGCTCTTCGTCGCGCGGAGGTTGGTGATCCTCGCAGCCGAGGACATCGGTCTCGCCGATCCGCAGGCGCTCGGTGTGGCCGTTGCCGCGCAGCAGGCCGCGCACTTCATCGGGATGCCCGAGGGGTACCTGCCGCTCAGCGAGGCGACGCTGTACCTGGCGACGGCGCCCAAGAGCAACAGCGTGCTTCGAGCCTATGGAGCAGCCGTGGCCGACGTGGCCGAGACCCTCCATCAGCCGGTGCCCCTGCACCTCCGGAACGCGGTCACGGGGCTCGGACGTTCGATGGGCTTTGGCAGCGGCTACCGATACGCGCACGACCATGAAGGGGGCGTCGTCGAGCAGGAGCACCTGCCGGAGCAGCTCTCCGGGCATCGGTACTACGACCCCTCGGACCATGGTGCCGAACGCGAGATCGCGGAACGGCTCGAAACCAACCGTCGGAAGCTGTCGGGGCGCGAATCAGGGTCTTAAGACGATCGGCCTAGCAGCGCCGGGATAGCAAGGGGCTGACCATCGTCGGGACGGGAATTCATTCTTTCGAAACGCAAGTCCCCCTGATAGGCGGGCGGGCGCCGACCCAGTTCAGTGGTTTACCCTCGCGGGCTCCCCCTCCCCGCGGCACCGGGTGTATCGCGGTTCTGCTGGGTCGGTGCCACCGCCGACTTTCTTTCTCCAGAGCGAGAGATATCGGTTAGGCTGGGATCGACTGTGGAAGTTACGCACCCCACTCCCATTCGAGTGCTCATTGTCGATGACCACCCGTTGGTGAGGCGAGGGCTGACCTCCCTCCTCAATGGGACCACCGATATTCGCGTTGTCGGCGCTGCGTCTGACGGCGAAGAGGCGGTGGCCTATGCCGTGGAGGAGCATCCCGACATCGTGTTGATGGACATCTCCATGCCGGGGATGAACGGATTCGAAGCGCTGCGACGGATGCTCAAGGCTGTCGCCGGCACCAAGGTGGTAATGCTCACCTCGTACTCCGAACACGACATGGTGGTGGAGGCGATCGACAACGGCGCCGTGGGCTTCCTCCTCAAGGACACCGAGCCGCAGGAACTCCTCAACGGCATCCGTTCGGCTGCAAAGGGCGATACGCCGCTTTCACCCAAGGCTGCCAAGGAGTTGCTGCGCGACCGCGTCAAGCGGCGTCCGCTCGATGACCTGACACAGCGCGAGCTCGACGTCCTGACCCTCGTGGGGCGAGGGATGAGCAACAAGCAGATCGCCTGGCGCCTCGGCATCAGCGAGAAGACGGTGAAGGCGCATCTCGGATCGGTGTTCGACCGCCTCGGCGTCGAGGACCGTGTGCAAGCTGCGCTATGGGCGCAGCGGCACGGGATCATCTAGCCCCGTCGTTTCCGGCCGCTACTCCGCAGCCGCCGCGACGCGAATCGCACGTGCGAACGCGGCGGAGGTCTCTTCGAGATCCGCGGCTGTGTGCACCGACGAGCAGAACGCGCTTGTGTTGAGGATGTCGACACCCTCGGCGCGCATGGCGTTCGCAATTCGCCCATGGGCTCGCGGATCCGACAGGAAGATATGCAGGATGCTCGCAAGCCGGCGGATGGTCCCGTCGATTCCGGCCGTGGCGAGCGCGGCGGTCCAGTCGGCGGCGAGGCTCACGGCATACGCCTCAGCGGTGCGCTGCGGCACGCCGTCGGCAACCAGCCGCAGCGTGGTGACCCCCGAGCTTGCGCTGAGCGGATTGGCGTTGAACGTTCCCGGATGGGGGATCGTCGTGGCGAGCAATTCGAGGAGATCCGAGCGGCCGGCAACCGCTCCGCCAGGGAGCCCACCGGCCATCACCTTGCCGAGGACGCTGACGTCCGGCGTGATCCCGAGCACCGCCTGCATGCCACCAGGGGACACGCGGAACCCCGTGACCACCTCATCGAAGACGAGCAGCGTGCCGGTCGCCGTGCACGCGGCTCGTGCGGCGGCGATGAAGGCGGGATCGAGCGGCAGCTGCCCGTAGTGCGCGCCTGACGCTTCCATGATCACGGCTGCCACATCGCCGCGAGCGAGGGCCGCCTGCAGTGCGGCGGGATCGTCGGTCCGTACGACCTCCGTGAGCTCGCCGAGGACTTCAGGAACGCCGATCGGCGTCCTGGTGGTGCCGTCCGCGTCCAGGTATGGGCTCACCACGTCGGACCATCCGTGAAAGTGGTCCTGGAGCTTGACGATGCGATCCCGGCCGGTCGCGGCCCGCGCAACGCGGAGCGCGAGCATCACCGCCTCGGTGCCCGACGCGGTGAACCTGACCTTCTCGGCCGACGGGATCAGCGACGTGATCAGCTCCGCCCACTCGACCTCGAGCGGATGCGCGGCGCCGTAGTGGGTGCCGTGCGACACCTGCTCGCGAACGGCCTCGACCACGGCGGGATACGCGTGCCCGAGCAGGAGGGCGCCGTGTCCCATCGTGTAATCGATGAGCTCGGTGCCGTCGATGAGCCACTTCCTCGATCCGCTCGAGCGAGCGACGTAGATGCGCGGGTCATAGGTCCGCGAGGCTGTGCGTGGCGCCTCCCGGGAGCACCCGGCGTGCGCGCTCCGCCAGGTCGGCGTGGGCACGCGTGTGCACGGCCTCGGTCACAGACACGTCCAGAGGATACCCGGCAAAATGAGGCGACGGTGGGAATCGAACCCACGATCAGGGTTTTGCAGACCCGTGCCTTACCACTTGGCTACGTCGCCTCGTCACCGGAGTGCGCCATTGTCGCCCACCGGCGCACCGGCGCAGCCACGGCAGGCGCCTCGCGGTCTGCGCGGTCGGTCGATCCGCGACCCGTCTGTAGAGTCTGTGGGCGATGAAACGACGCAAGCTCGGATCGCTGGAAGTCTCCGCCCTCGGCCTCGGCTGCATGGGCATGTCGGCCTTCTACGGGTCGACTGACGACGACGAATCGATCGCCACCATTCACCGTGCGCTCGAGCTCGGCGTCAATTTTCTCGACACTGCGCAGCTCTACGGGCCGATGACCAATGAGGAGTTGCTCGGCCGCGCCATCAAGGGACATCGCGACGAGTACGTGATCGCCACCAAGTTCGCCCGGCGCATCGAGGCGACCACGAAGCCCGGCGATCTGTCCACGCTCGGCCCGCTGGACGGCTCGGCGGAGCACGCCCGCAACGCCGTCGAAGGCTCGCTGCAGCGGCTCGGCACGGATCACATCGATCTGTACTACCAGCACCGCGTCGACCCGAACGTCCCGATCGAGGAGACGGTCGGAGCGATGGCGGAGCTCGTGCAGGCCGGCAAGGTTCGCTTCCTCGGGCTCAGCGAGGCGGGGCCGGAGACCATCCGGCGCGCGCATGCGGTGCATCCGATCACCGCGGTGCAGACCGAATATTCGATGTGGTCGCGCGATCCGGAGGCGGAGGTGCTGCCCACCTGCCGCGAGCTGGGCATCGGGTTCGTCCCGTACTCGCCGCTCGGGCGCGGCTTTCTGTCGGGACGGTTCACGTCGCCGGACGAGCTCGACCAGAACGACTTCCGGCGTCATGGCCCGCGCTTCAGCGGCGACAACCTCGCCGAGAACCTGCGCCTCGCCGCGAAGGTGGCCGAGATCGCGGCAGACAAGGGGGTCACCCCGGCGCAGCTCGCCCTCGCATGGGTGCTCGCGCAAGGGGAGGACCTTGTGCCGATACCAGGAACCAAGCGCCGCACGTATCTCGAGGAGAACGCTGCGGCAGTCGATGTCGAGCTGACCCCTGGCGATCTCGCGCGCATCGACGCCGAACTACCCCAGGTCGCGGGGGAGCGTTACGACGCCGGAGGCATGCGGGCGGTCAACCTCTAGGGACGCGAGCGCGGGCGATCGCTGCAACGGGCGCGGTACCCGGATCGTCCCTCCCGAGCGCTGCCTGCACACGCGCTGTCTGTTCAACGCAGACGTGAGTACGATTCGGTTTGAGACGCGGGCTGAGGTAGGAGACGCCGGTGGTCTGTTCGAACTGCGGTGAGACCAATGCTGTGGAGCGCAAGTTCTGTGGCGAGTGCGGGGCTCCGCTCGCGCAGCTCTGCGCCGCGTGCGGCGCGCGGAATCCTGTCGGAGTCAAGTTCTGCGGGGAGTGCGGTTCGTCTCTCGGAGCATCTGGGGACGGAGCCGGCGTCTTACCACCGAAGCCTGCGACCGTCGGCTCGGCGTCCACGGTGCTGGCCGAGATCCGCCTGGTCTCCGTGCTCTTCGCGGATCTTGTCGGATTCACGACACTCTCGGAGTCGCGCGATCCAGAGGAGGTGCGTGATCTCCTCTCGCGATACTTCGACGTCTGCCGGGGACTGATCGAGCGCTACGGCGGGACGGTCGAGAAGTTCATCGGCGATGCGGTGATGGCGGTGTGGGGCGCACCCACAGCCAACGAGGACGACGCTGAACGCGCCGTGCGAACCGGCTCTCGAACTCGTTGCGGCAGTCGCTGAGCTCGGCGCGCGAGGTCGGCGCTCCGGACGCTGCGTGCGCGCGCCGGGATCGCTCACCGGCGAAGTGGCGGTCGACCGCTCGGCGACGACGGCCGAGGGCATGGTGGCCGGAGACACTCGTGAACACGGCGTCGCGCGTTCAGTAGCGCCGCCGAGCCGGGCATGCGTGCTTGTCGACGAGGCAACCATGCGCGCAGCAGCGCCGGGCGATCGCCTACGTCGAAGCCGGCGACCCTCGACCCTCAAAGGGAAGGCAGGAGCCGGTCGCGGTATGGGAGGCGCAGCGTGTCGTCGCCCAGCGCCAAGGGATCGGCGCGGTCGAGAGCGGCTCGAGCCACCGTTCGTTGGACGGGAGCGAGGAGCTCCGATTGCTCAAGGAGCTGTTCCATGCGACCGCTCGAGAGCAACGTCGCTCGTCTGGTGTCGGTGACGGGCCTTGCCGGAATCGGGAAGAGCCGGCTCGCCTGGGAGTTCCTCAAGTACGTCGACGGCCTCGCGGCAGACGGTGTACTGGCACGCAGGGACGCTCCGCTGCGTACGGTGAGGGCATCAGCTTCTGGGCGCTCGGCGAGATGGTGCGGATGCGGGCGGGGATCACCGAGGGCGAGGATCCTGCTCAGGCCCGCGCCGAAGCTCAGCGCCTCGGTCGCCGAATTCGTCACCGATGCCGACGAGCGGCGGCTGGATCGAGCCACGCGCTCGCGTATCTGCTCGGACTCGCCGAAGCACCGGGCGGCGACCGAGAAGAGCTCTTCAGCGCGTGGCGCACCTTCTTCGAGCGCATCGCGGACGCACGGGCCAACGGTGCTCGTGTTCGAGGATCTGCAGTGGGCGGACCCGGGGCTGATCGACTTCATCGAGTCGATCGCTCGAGTGGTCGCGGAGTCGCCCCTGTTCGTGCTCACCCTGTCCCGACCCGAGCTGCTGCAGCGGCGCCCCACCTGGGGCGCAGGGCAGCGTTCATTTACGGCGCTGCATCTCGAGCCCCTGCCGCCGGCGGCGATGGCCGCGTTGCTCCGCGGCTTTGTCGCCGGACTTCCGGAATCAGTGGTGGAGCACGTGCTGCACCGCGCCGAAGGAGTGCCGCTCTACGCGGTGGAGACGATCCGGATGCTGGTCGACCGAGGTCAACTGGTGGAGCGCAACGGGGTGCTGACGGTCACGGGAACGCTCGAGTCGCTCGACATCCCCGACACGTTGCACGCCCTCATCGCATCGCGCCTCGACGGGGTGACGGCGGAGGAGCGCTCGCTGCTCCAGAACGCCTCCGTCATCGGTCAGAGCTTCTCGATCGCGGCGCTCGCCGCCGTCTCGGGCCGGAACCGAGCGGCGCTGTCCGCCCCACTCCGGGACCTGGTGCGCAAGGAGCTTCTGGCGCTCGACACCGATCCCCGTTCGCCGGAGCGCGGCCAGTACGGCTTCGTTCAGGGCCTGATTCGTGAAGTCGCCTACGGGACACTCGCGAAGCCGGAGCGGCGGGCGAAGCACGTCGCTGCCGCATCGTACTTCGAGGGCCTCGACGACGAGGAACTCGTCGGCGTGGTGGCGACCCACTACGCCGAGGCACAGCGAGCCACCGCGATGGCCCGGAGCGAGATGCGCTCGTCGAGCGGGCTCGGGAGTGGCTCACGCAGGCGGGCCGCCGCGCACTCGCGCTCGGTTCGTCCGAACAGGCTCTGACGTACCTGGAACGGGCGCTAGAACTCACCGGGGAAGGCGGCACCAGAGCGGCGCTCCTCGACCTGGCTGGCGAGGCCGCGCTGCACTCCGATGCGTTCGAGCGCTCCGTGGCGCACTACCAGGCGGCGGCGGCCCTGCACCAGAGCGCAGGCGACCTCGATGCCGCCGGTCTCAGCACGGCGCGCCTGACCTGGGCGCTGGGCGACGGACTGTCGCGGGTTTCCGAAGCGATGGAGCTCGCCGAGCAATTCCTGGCAAAGCTTGGTGAAACCGCCAACGAGCGAGCGCGTGCCGACGTTGCGGCGACTCTCGCTTCGTTGCAGAGCTCGACCGGCGCCTCCGACGAAGCGCTCGCCTGGGCTGAGATGGCGTGCGTGCTGGCCGAACGCATCGATGACGCCGAACTGCTCGGCCGAGCGATCGGCTCGAAGTCAGCCGCGATGTTCCGCCTCGGACGCCACCGCGAAGCCGTGATGCTCGCTCGTGGCCGGATGGCACTCGCTGAGAACGCCGGGTCACTGGTTGAGTGCAGTGTCGCGACGCTGTACACCTCGATCTTCGTGCTCGATGACGACCCGCACGAGGCGATCAGGCTCCAGCTCGAAGCCGCCGATCTGGCGCGGCGGGCCGGTGTCCGCAGCCTCGAGACGGTGAACCTGCTCAATGCCGCGGAAGGCGCGATCATGCTCGGGCATTGGGACGATGCGCGATCCGCGTTGGACGCGCTCAGCCAGCGCGACCTCGCGCCCGCCCGTCAAACCCAGTTCGAGTTGTGTGATGCGGTGCTTGCGGCGTTGACCGGTCGTACCGCCCACGCCCTCGGCCGCCTGGAATCGTCAGCCGCCGCGGCGACGACCGAGGATCGGACGCGCGCTCCAACAATTACCTCGGCCGGAGTCAGGTGCATCTGGCCATCGGTGACCTCGAGACTGCCTACCAGGAGGCCGCCACAGCTCTCGAGGCGGAGCCCTCCGGCATCAACAGCCCAAGCGCGCTGGCGGTTGAGATGCACGCCGCACTCTGGCTCGGGGATGCCGCGCGGGCGCGTCTGGCGCTCGATGCGATGCAGGCGTTTCGCGGCCGCTGGATGGCTGCGACACGGCTGACCGCAGAGGCCGGGATCGCGTCCCTGGAGGGCCGTTACGAAGCGGCCGCGGCAGCGTATGCACGCGCACTCGAGGCATGGCGAGAGCTGGATTCGCCGCTCGATCTGGCCATGTGCGGTCTGGACCGCGCATCGGTTCGCGGCGCCGGCGTCCCTGCAGGCGATGAAGATGACGAAGCTCGAGAGATCCTCACGCGCATCGGCGCGGTTCCACTGCTCGCGCGGCTCGACCGAGCCGTCGAGGCGGCGAGCAAGGCGGGCTGACTAGCGCTCGTTGTAGACCGATGGCATCGGGTGCCGCGATCTTGCCACTTGCACCTTTTGGTGCGATCGACAATACTGTGATGACTGGCGCGGGGGCGCCGGAAGGGAATGATTCGACCAGGGGGTTTGGAAATGTCGACGATGTCGACTGATGCTCGTCGCCGCCGTACGCGCTCCTTTGCGACCTACGGGGTCACCCTCATCACGATCGCGCTCGTCCTGATCGTGGTGGAGATCGTCGGTCACCAGGCGGGCAACCTCTACTCGAACGTCAGCCAGGGATTGTCGCTCTGAGGGCGCCAGGCCTCGACGGACCTCACCTCTGCGGCCTCGGCCACTGCGAGTGCTTCCGGGAGGGTGAGGTCGCACGGCTGACCCGCTTGGCCCTCATCGGTGAGCACAGCGACAACGCGACCAGCGAAGTGGTCGCGGAGCTGCGTGGCGACGTCATCGACGGGACCCACCTACGACGTGCCGCTCAGGCGGGTACGTTGATACCGTCAGAGATGTCGAAAACTGAAGGCTCAGGCCGCTGAGGGCTGCGTGGTTCCGTTGGCGCCGGGCTCGGGCGGCATGACGAATGCAACCTCGAGCGCGCCGGCCAGGGCGCGCAGGCGCGCGTAGAACCCGGCGGTGTGCGGTGAGCGCGCCAGACGCAGGCCCGCGAAGTCGTGGTGATGCTCCCATTCGTGCAGGAGCGTGTTGAGGAACACCTTGGTGGTGATCACCTGCTGACGGACCGCGGTTCGGTGATATATGCGGATACGAGCAGTCTTGATCGCGCCTTCGGCAAACGTGCAGCGGTAGTACCCGTAGGTCTTGCTCTGCAGACGCTGGCCGTTGTGCGAGTGGACCTGGGCTCGATCGGCAACCACGAGATCGCAGTGGGGAAGGCCGGCGAGCGCATCGAGCTCATCAAGAAGCATCTGGCCGAGACGCTTGCGCTCGGTCGGATCCTCTGACGCATCGACGATGCGAAGCGCCAGCCCGCGAGCTACCGGGCTCGGTTGCACCGGGAGGCCAGTGGCGCTCTGGCTCCGGCGGTAGGTGGCGTCGGGACGTCGACCGAACATCTGCTCCGGGAGTATAGGGCCGTCCCGGAGGACGCGGCCCGGACGGTGGAGGCAGGCCAGAAGGCGCTCGGACCCATAGAATCCGCGTGCCGGGCTGGCGAAATGGCAGACGCGGCGGTCTTAAAAACCGCTGGGGGGAAACCCTCGTCCGGGTTCAATTCCCGGGCCCGGTAGCGAAGTTGAAGCGAAGCAGGAGTCATGAGATGACGCGGTACCTGATCTCGTTCGATGACGGTGCGATGGCCTTCCCCGAAGAGGAACTTCCTGACGTGGCAGATGCTGCGCACGCGGTGGTCCGGCAGGCCGAGGACGCCGGCGTCTGGGTGTTCGGCGGCGGGCTGAAGGACCAAACAGAGACGAGCGTTGTGGGCATCGACGGGACGATCAGCGACCGCGTGTCCCAGGAGAACAAGCAGTATGTCGGCGGCTTCGCGGTCGTCGACGTGCCTTCACGCGAGGAAGCGCTGCGGTGGGCTGCAAAGTTCGCCGTTGCATGCCGCTGTGCTCAAGACGTTCGCGAGTTCGTTCCCGACCCGGCGGTCTGATCGGGACCCCATGATGGACGACAGCGACGACATCATTGACCTAAACGATGACGTCATCGACGGCGCCTTCCCGGGGCGCAAGGGAGATGTCGACGCCGTCTCGTGGCAGATCTCGGAGGAGACGGAGTATCGGCTGTATTTCGGGCGCCTCTCACGACACTGGGGGATCGCGAGCTGGGGGTTGGTCACGCTGAGTCGAGGTGCCGTGGTCGATCAGGCCATGTACGACCATCGCCCGCCGGCGTTCACTCGCGATGGGCTCGCCACGTGGCTGGTCGGCTCGGGGGTCGATGCGGGCGCGGCCCTGCAGCTGACAGACCTGGCCATGGAAGCGCGAGGAGATCTATTCCCTGGCGAGCAAGCGCTGGGGACGGAACCACAGCAACGGACCGACGACCAATAGGCCGAGGAGGAGCAGCGCCAGTCCCGAGCCGATGACGACCAGTCACCGCGAGGACGACCAGTGGGAGCCGGCGACGTCAGCAGCCGGCTTTTGTCCCAGGGCTCACGGTGCTCCGATCCGCGTGTGTGCGGCTCAGATTCTGGGCGGCATCGGCGGGGGTGCCGGCGCATTGCTCACGCCGATATACCGATCCCACAGGTCGTTGAGGTGGCTCTGGTAGTAGAGCGAGTGCAGGCCGAACACGAACGCCAACAGCAAGCCGAGCCCCCCGGACGCCCGGCTTGGACTGCCACTTGCCGCCTCCATTCTCGCGATCCGATTGCCGAGGCGATAGATGGCCACGAATGGCGGGACGATCAGGATGAACCCCAGGACGAACGCCAGGACTGACATGGCCGGCTTGATCGATTCGTCCCCGAGGTAACGGCGCGCTTCGTCATTGATCTTGTAGATCCACACGTAGGAATAAATGCCGAGCGTGATGAACGGCAATCCCAACCAGACGCCGACGATGTTCCGCTTCTTGTACGCCTGATTGCCGATGACGACCGTCTGGGACACTGCGACACCTCCCGATGGCGGCCCGCAGGGACCTCGCCTGTGGGCAGAGTGTAGATCGGTTCCCCTCTCGGCGCCGGGTAGCGGTATGCGGGTTGCGGCCCCATTGACAAGGCGTTCTTCACCGACATCACCACGGGCTCAGCCGGGAGCTCCGCGACATGCAAGGCCTCGAAGGGCTGGGACTGGCCGACGGGTCTTGGTACCCCACACGCCAACGGGCTGGTGAGCGAGCTCGCGAATATCTAGTCCAAGGAACCACGCAATGGGCGTCAGCGTCGCGGGAGGCGCTGCCGCCCATGCGGGGTGTCGCTCGGACTGCGTGCGTTACCCGACGGACAGCCCGAAGAGGTGGAGCAGAAGGTAGAAGAGCGCCAGGCCTGCCGCCACCCCAAGCGCCACGAGGACGAAGAGCAGGCACGAGAAGGTCGGCAGGTCGACGTCCTTCAGCCGGCGCGGCGGCGGCGAGGGCGGTTGGAAGGCTGGCGGTCTCTGTTCGTCGGGCATCGCTCTCCCCATCGTCGACCTCACACAAAGGCCGAACCCCCGCAGTATGCTCGGACCTCGCGCTCCGGTCCACATGGTCCGTGAGGTGGGTCCGTCGGGCTACATGGACCCCGCGGTGCTTGATGAAGATCGCACCGCCGCGGCACGCGCCGATGCCCCCAACCGGCAGGCCATGCCTTGGTGCAACATTCGGAGCCGCATGGACACGAGGACGAAGTGGGTGATCGGCATACTCCTGTTCCTCGCGCTTGTGCTGCTGGTCATCGGCGGCATCATGGCGATCGCCAGCCCGCCGGACGCGTGCTGCTGATCGGCATCGACGTGACACTGGAAGTTGGGGGCGCACGAGGAATGTTCCTAGGGCTGCGATCCGTGATCCATCCGGCGCCAGATCTGGCGAAATCCAAGGCCTGGTACACCCAGGTGCTCGGCCAGGAACCGTATTTCGACGAGCCGTTCTACGTCGGCTTCAACGTCGGTGGCTACGAGCTCGGGCTCGACCCCAACGGCGATGTGGCCGCCGGCCCGGTCGCGTACTGGGGCGTCGAGAATGCAGACGAGGCGTTCGCGCAGTTGCTTGCCAGTGGGGCGACGGAGCACGCCAAGGTGACCGATGTCGGCGACGGCATCCGATTGGCGACTGTGCGCGACGCCATGGGCAACGTGATCGGCGTCATCGAGAACCCGCATTTCAAGCTGCCCTGATCTGACCGATTGCTTCGAGGATCACAACGCGACGCTATCGGGATCGTGGCGCTGCGACGGACGTTCAGCGTGATTGCTGACGACCCGGAGTCGCTCCGAGCCTTGCTCGCGCGGGAGGGGTTCATCGCAGCGGACGAGGAGTCGGCGCAACTGCTCGCCTACGCCCGGGGCGATCGGGAACTCCTCGATGCCGCCGTACGCCGGCGCCTTACCGGCGAGCCGCTCGCATGGATCACCGGAAGCGTCTCGTTCTGCGGCCTGGAGATTCGTGTCGATCGCGACGTCTACGTGCCGCGCTGGCTCACCGAGCCGCTGGCGAGGCGAGCGGTCGCGCGCTTGCCCGAGCAGGGAGTGGCGGCGGATCTCTGCACCGGCAGCGGCGCACTCGCCGTCGTCTTGCAAACGCATCGTCCCGGCGCTCGGGTCGTGGCCACCGACATCGACCCGCGCGCCGTCGCGTGCGCGGCCGGCAACGGTGTCGACGCCCTGGTCGGTGATCTCTTCGCGCCGCTGCCGGACGATCTCATCGGCTCTCTCGACGTGGTGGTCGGGGTTGTTCCGTATGTGCCCACATCCGAGCTCCCGCTGCTGCAGCGCGACACGTTCACCTTCGAGCGCCCGCTGTCCTATGACGGAGGCGCCGACGGCGCCGACATCCTGCGCCGCGTGCTCGCCGACGCCCCGCGATTCCTCAAACGAGGCGGCGCGATCCTGCTCGAGGTCGGCGGCGACCAGGCAGCGCTCCTCGAGGCTGACCTCGAGCGCCTCGGCTACGGAGACGTGAGCATCCTCACCGATGAGGACGGCGACGTTCGAGGGATCGAAGCCACCCTGGGTTAGCGTCGCCTGGTGAGCGCCCCGTGACGCTACCATCGGGCGTGCCCATGCGTACGTCCCCGTTTGCCATCGCCAACCTCGCAGTGATCGTGGCGATCGCGGGCTCCACGCTCATGGCGGTCGGCTCGGGCCGGCACACCGATTTCACCGCTCAGACGCAGCAGCTCGAGCAGCAGTGGACGGAGATGAGCAGCGAAGGGGTGGCGCCGAGCGCGCTCGCCCCGCTGAAGAACGCCCTTCGGACGTCGTCCTACCAGGCGCCGTGGTGGTCACCGGCATGGTGGAACGACCCGGGCACCGCCTTTGTCCAGCGCCTCGAAGCCGGGACCGACGGAGTGTGGAACCAGGCGATGACAGCCGCGCGGACGCACGCAACCGCCGCGCTCCTCGGCTGGGATCTGATGGTGGAGCGCAACGCTCCGATGCTCACGTCCGCCACCATCGCGCTGTCGACCTCCTGGTCAACCCAACTCGCGGCCGCAACCACGCCCGCGGCCGTCGAGGCACTCTCAGCGGACCTGGTCACCCAGACCGCAAACGACCAGACCGAAGCGCTCGCCGACGAGGGGACGAACATCGCCGCCCTGCCCAGCCGCCTGCACCAGGTGCTGCTCGACGCAGACCAGGCCGGCGCAGAGAACATCGCGGGATCCGCAGCCTTCCTGACCGCATATCAACACCTCGCAACAGCTGTTGCCGCGAAGCCGGGCACCGCGGCGATGGCCATCCTCAGCGCCCAGGTGACCTCCCTCGCGTCAACGGTCACCGCGACCCTTCAGAAAGACGCCTGTGGCCACAACGTCCCCTCAGGCAAGGCAATCGTGATCAACCTCACGCTGCAGGAAGCCCTCTTCTACCAGAACGGCTGCGTCCTCGAGGCAACACCCGTGACAAGCGGCCGCCGCAACGAGCGCACCCCAACCGGCACCTTCCACGTCTTCCGCAAAGACTCGCCAGTGCTCTTCACCTCATGGGCACCCCGCTCATCGCCGTACTGGTACCCGCCGGAGCGAGCGAACTACGCGCTCGAATTCACCGTCGTCCGGGCCGGCATCTTCCTGCACGACGCCCCATGGGAACCAACCAGCGCCTTCGGCCCCGGCAGCCAGAACACGGACAACGCCAGCCACGGCTGCGTCCACGCACCAACCTCAGTGATGGCCTGGGCCTATTCCTGGGCCAACATCGGCACCCCAGTCATCGTCGTCGACTAACCACCGGCCCAGGGCGACGGACCGCGCCTTCGCCAAACACCACATCTGTTGCGTGTAGCCAGCGCAGCTTCCAGGTCAGCAGAGGAACGGATGTCGTCACGACTTCCGGCTCCCGAGAGAGCTCGATTGTTGCGGTTGCGAGACCGGGGGCACCGAAGCAGAGCGGATGTGCACGTCACGGAGTGGAGGGCGACGGGGCACGGGCAGCACCCAGCGAATTTGACCGCTCCCGAGTGAGTGCGACAATCTGCTTGCGCGAGGGAGGGAGCGGGCAAGCTGGAAAGCTGAGCAGGGTGCTGCCCGTGCCCCGTCGCCCGTGCATAGCGAACTACGCGACGGGCGCAGCTGCAAGCGAAGTGACCGCCTCCTCGATCACCCCAATCGCGCGATCGAGTTCTTCTTCGCCGATGACGAGCGGCGGCTGGATCCGGACCACGTTCCCGTGCGCCCCCCCGACCCCGATGAGGACCCCGCGCTCACGGCAGTGGCGCTTCACGGCTGCCGCCTCGGCGACGGCGGGCTCCTTGGTGGCGCGGTCGCGTACCAGCTCAACGCCGATCATGAGGCCGGATCCGCGGACGTCACCGACGAGCTCGGACTCGACGGCGAAGGCGTCGAGCCGGGCCATCGCCATCGTCCCAACGCGCGCCGCACGCTCGGGCAGGCGCTCCTCGAGCAGCATGTCGATGGTGGCGACGCCGGCGGCGCACGACACCGGGTTGCCCCCGAACGTGCTCATGTGATCACCGGGTTCGAACGCGTCGGCCACCTCCTCGCGGGCGATGAAGGCGCCGAGCGGGAATCCGCTCGCGATTCCCTTGGCCATGGTCATGATGTCGGGCTCCACGTCGTATGCCTCGACTGCGAACATCCTGCCGCTGCGCCCGAAACCGCTCTGCACCTCATCGACGATCAGCAGGATGCCGCGAGCATCGAGCAGCTCCTTCACGCGGCGGAGATATCCCGCGGGCAGCGGGATGATGCCGCCCTCGCCCATGATCGGCTCGACGAGGAACGCGGCAACGTCGTCACTCGTGTCGTAGCGGATGACGTCCTCGACAGCGTCGGCGCACGCCAGCGAGCACGACCCCGAGCACATCCGGCAGCGATACGGATCCGGCGTCGGCGCGAACGCGATCCCCGCAATCTGTGCGCCACCGCGGTGCTTGCGCAGCGCGTTGCCGGTGACCGCGAGCGCGCCCGCCGTCCTGCCGTGGAAGGAACTCTGCAGGGCGATGATCTCGCGCCGTCCCGTGTACGCACGTGCGAGCCGCAGCGCCCCTTCGACGGCCTCGGCGCCGCTGTTGCCGAAGAAGGTCTTCTGCAGCCGTCCCGGGGTGATCTGGGCGAGCCGCTCGGCCAGGTCCGCGACGACTGGGACGTGATAGACATACGAGCACGAGTGCACGACCTTGTCCATCTGCCGCTTGGCGGCTTCCGCAACCTTCGGGGGCACGTGACCCGCGTTGACGACGCCGATTCCCGAGTACAGATCGGTGTACTCGGTCCCGTCGGTCGCGGTGACGGTCGCGCCGCGTGCACTCTCGACGGTGATGGGCTCGACGCCCGCGAGCGCGCTGGTGTTCACGTAGCGGCGGTACTTCTCGACCGTGTCCATGGTTGCGCGCTCCTCTCAGAAAGTTGGCGGGGTGTTGACCCAGAACAGACGGGTCGTGGCACTGGACTGATTCATCCAGCGATGCTGCTGGGCACTGTGGAAATACAGGGTGTCGCCCGCCTCGATGTGGTAGTGCTCGACATCGTCGAGCCACACGTCGAGCTCGCCGCTCAGGACGTAGAGCGCTTCCTCCCCGTCATGAGCGTATGCGCCACCGCTTCCTCCTCCCGGGGCGACGTTGAAGATGTCGATCTCGAGCACCGCGTTGGGAAACGTGACCAGGTCCTCCATCTCGACACGGTCGAAACCGCGCAACCGGCGGCGCTCGGCGGAGCGCACCAGCTTCGGGCCGGCGGCGCCGGCCGGAGCTGCACCGAAGAACTCGAGCAGCGTGCCGCCGTATGCCGAAGCGACGCGCTGCAGCAGCGAAACCGACGGCTCCGCAAGGCCACGTTCCACAAGGCTGAGATACGACGCAGAGATCCCCGCGCGCTCCGCGGCGGTGCGCAACGACAGGCTCCGTCTGGTGCGTGCCGCGCGAAGTCGCTTGCCGACCACGGGGTCTTCGGGCACGGTTTCGCCTGCGATGAGCGAATGCAGCGCGGGTGGCGCGAAGCCACGCGTGAGCAGCGCGCGGACGTCGCGCAAACGGGCGATGTCCTCGGACGTGTACCGGCGATGGCGGCCACCGGCGCGCATCGGGCGGATCAGCCCCTTGCGCTCCCACGCTCTGAGCGTCGACGGGCTGACGCCGACTCGCCGGGCGACCTCGCCGATCCGGATGTCGTCCACGCGGACACTCCTCGACACGACGGGGTGCAGGCAGCAGGTACGCTGTCCGACCCGGTCGAACTTGTCACTGTTGAGTAGATTATGAGCCTCTGGGCCACCCCCGGTCCGCCGGGTCCGCACACCGCACCACTCGCCGAGGACTATCGCGAGACCCCGCTCTGGTGGGACGACACGACGTTCCCGGTACTTGATGAGTCCGCGCTGCCAGGAACTGCCGATGTGGTGGTTGTCGGCGCCGGATTCACCGGGATGACGGCGGCAATTCGCATTGCCTCGCACGGCAAACAGGTGGTGGTCGTTGACAGCGGTGCGTTGGGGGAGGGTGCCAGCGGCCGCAACGCCGGAATGATCCACGCAGGCGTGCGCCGCGACATCGCGTTTCTCGAGCGCAAGCACGGCCCCGCCGGCAAGGCGCTGCACGACGCGAGCGTTGAGGCGTATGCCTTCGTGGCGAGGACCGCGGCGGCTGCGGCGCCTGATGCCCATTACACGCAAACCGGGCTGGCTCCATCTCGCACACAGGGCATCGCGCATGAAGGGATTGCGCGCGGAGGAGCTCGAGCGCAGGCAGCTGCTCGGCGAATCGACGGTCATGCTCGAGGAACCGGCGCTCGAAAGCGAGTCGCCGTGCCGTGGGTTCTACGGCGGGATGCTCACCGACAACGGCGCGAGCATTCATCCCGCTCGGTATCTGGCCGGGCTCGTGCGGCTCGCGATCACCAACGGCGCGGCGATCCACGCGCACACGCAGGTCCGGTCGATCGAGCGGGTCGGCGCGGGAGTGGTCGTCCACACATCGCGCGGCGATGTCAGCGCCGGCGACGTGCTCGTTGCGACCAACGGATATACAGACGCCGCAGCCCCCTGGGCACGGCGTCGCATCATCCCGATCGGCAGCTACATCATCGCGACCGAGCCACTTGGCGATGTGCGTGCGGCGGACGTGAGCCCGCAGCGCCGGATGATGAGCGACTCGCGCAACTTCCTGCACTACTGGCGCCTGTCGCCCGATGGCCGGCTGGTCTTTGGTGGCCGGACGAGCTTTGCGCCGGTCACCGTGCAGACAGCCCGCGATCGCCTCTACAAAGCGATGATCGCCATGTATCCGCAGCTCGCCGGCGTGCGCATCAGCCATGCGTGGACGGGCAACGTTGGCTTCACGCTCGACCAGCTGCCCCACCTCACGCGGTCCGACGGCATCACCTATGCGATGGGCTATTGCGGCAGCGGAGTCGCGCTCGGCAGCTGGATGGGAACGCTCGCCGGTGAGTGGATTGCCAGAGGTGCCCAGCCGGCCTTTGCGGACATCCGCTTTCCGCGGATCCCGCTGTACCGGGGGCACCCCTGGTTCCTCCCACTCGTTGGGCTGTACTACTCGTTACTCGATCGGCTTTGAGCAGTTGCGTCGGCAGTCGGATCTGCCGCCGCTCCAGGCGTGCTGAGCGCAGCGGCAGCGCCCGCAAGCTCCATCGTTGGACCTCCGGCGATTTGAGCCGCCAGACGGCCGTTCTTCATGACGTACGCAACGGTCTTCTCACGGAAGAACCCCGTCTTGTTCAGCAGAGCCGCCAGGCCGGTCAGCGGGATGCCGATCACGAACGTGATGATGATCGGCACCGAGTCGCTCGGGTCAGAGGCGATGACCTGATAACCAACCCAGAACAAGAAGACCCCACCGATGAACGGCAGCAGGCCGGCCAGCAGGAACAGTGAGGGTGAAGTGAACAGCACCTTTCGGAACGCCCAGGTGCAGGCGAGACCCGTGATCCCGTAGTAGAAGGCAACGAGGACTCCGATCTGGAGGATGAGCTGGCCGAACGTATTCCCGATCGGACCCCAGAACGTGGAAATGATCACGACGACGGAGAGCGCGGTTGTGATCAACGTGCCCACCCACGGTGTCTGCCAGTCCTTGTGCACGATCCCGAAGATCTTCGGGAAGACGCCGTCGCGTGCCATCGAATACGACAGCCGGCTCGACGGGAGCAACGTCGTCTGCACGGTGGCGACGGTTGAGGAGAGGACCGCGAGGACCATCAGGTAGGTGATCGGTGCTCCGCTCAGTGATTGAGCGAAGAAGTAGAGGATGTCGCCGCCGTTGTTGCCGATGCTCGTGAGGTTGGACGCGGAGGTGACCATATCGATCGCTGTGGCCGAGAAGAGGAAGAGGACGAGCAGCACGACCATGCTGATCAGCCCGGCATAGCCTGGCGTCGTCTCAGCGTCCTTGGACTCCTCATTGACATTCGCCGCGGTGTCCCATCCCCAGAAGAAGAACACTCCCAGCGCGGCACCGGCGGCCAGACCATCAATGTTGTGCAGCGAGAGCGGGTTGAACCAGCTCCCCTGCACAGGCTGCGCTGCCGGGTGGCCGCCGAGCACCTTGACCACGGCGGCGATGCAGAAACCGACGACGATGAAGTACTCGATCGCGAGGAGCACCCACTGGAAGTTGGCGGTCAGGCGGATGCCCTTGACCACCATGTAGGTGACGAACAAAAGCCACGCGACGCCGGCGAAAGCCTGCCAGAACGCGCTCGATGCAGCGTCAGCGCTGATCCAGCCGAAGCTGTTGAAGAGCTGCAGGGTGTATGCACCGGCAACGATTGGGGCGGCGGCACAGAAGAGGACGTTGGCGCACAGCTGAACCCACCCGCCAAGCCACCCGATATAGGGGCTCATCGTGCGGCTCACCCACGAGTACGACGCGCCGCAGTTGGGGTCCTGCCGGTTGAGGTAGTAGTAGGCAAGCGCGATGAACGAGCACCGGGAAGAAGCTCACGAGGATCGCTGCCGGAGACGCGGCGCCAACGGCCACGAAGAGCACTGCGATCGTCGCCGCAAGGCTGTATGCCGGCGCGACACTCGAGGTCGCGATGATGGTGGCGTCGAAGAGATTCAGGGTATTGGTCTTCAGCTGTGAGACCACCTGTTTCCCGTGAACGATTGGCTCCGCTAGCGTCGCCATGTCTTCCTCCTCACCGTATCCTCCTGCGTCGAGCCTGGATCTTCAGGCTTCGATGTTGCTCATCACGTGCTTGATGCGCGTGTAGTCCTCAAACCCGTACATGGAAAGGTCCTTGCCATATCCCGAGTGCTTGTATCCCCCGTGCGGCATCTCGGAGATGAGCGGGATGTGCGTGTTGATCCACACGCAACCGAAATCAAGTGCACGTGCCATCCGCATCGCGCGGCCGTGGTCTCGGGTCCAGACGCTCGCGGAGAGACCGTACTCGACGCCGTTGGCCCATTCGAGCGCCTTTGCCTCATCGTCGAAGCGCTGCACGGTGATGACCGGTCCGAAGATCTCGCGCTGGATGAGGTCGTCATCCTGGCGGAGACCCGCGATGACCGTTGCGTCGTGGAAGTACCCTCGGTCGCCGACGCGATGGCCACCCGCGACGACGTCCGCGTGGGCCGGCGCGCCACCGACCAACTCCCGGACGCGGTCGAACTGGCGGGCGTTGTTGAGCGGTCCGAACGCCGCGTCCTCATCGTCGGGAGCACCCGTCTTGTTCACCGCAGCCTGTTCGGCCAGCGCGGCAACCAAGTCGTCGTGGATCGATGCTGCGGCGAGGACTCGCGTCGCGGCCGTGCAGTCCTGGCCGGCGTTGAAATAGCCGGCCATCGCGACCGCCTCTGCCGTCGATGCGATGTCGGAATCGTCGAAGACGATGACCGGTGCCTTGCCGCCGAGCTCGAGGTGCACGCGCTTGAGGTCGCCGGCAGCCGCACGGGCGACCTCCATCCCGGCGCGAACACTGCCGGTGATCGATGCCATCGCCGGGATCCGGTGGGTCACCAATGCCGCTCCGGTGCTGGGATCGCCGCACACCACGTTGAAGACGCCGGGTGGCAGGAACTCAGCCATGATCTCGGCCATCAGCAGAGTCGTCACGGGCGTCGTGTCCGATGGCTTGAGCACGACGGTATTGCCCGCAGCGATCGCCGGCGCCCATTTCCAGATCGCCATGAGCATCGGGTAGTTCCACGGCGTGACCTGGGCGCAGACCCCAACCGGCTCGCGACGGATCATCGACGTGTGTCCGGTCATGTACTCACCGGCGCTCCGTCCCTCGAGGATCCGTGCGCATCCGGCGAAGAACCGCACCGGGTCGATCAGCTGCGGGATTTCCTCACTCCGTGTGAGCGAGATCGGCTTGCCGGTGTTCTCGCACTCGAGCGCGACGAATTCCTCGGAGCGCTTCTCGAATGCGTCGGCAATGCGCAGCAGCGCGAGGCTGCGCTCTCGCGGAGTCGTATCGCGCCAACCGCCGAATGCCCGTTGCGCCGCCTGGAGCGCCGCGTCCACATCGGCGGGGCTGGAGACCGGCGCCTGGGCAAACTCCTCGCCGGTGACCGGGTTGATCAGGGGCGTGGAGGCATCGGAGCTCGCGTCGCGGTAGTCGCCGTCAACGAAGTTGCGCAGGGTGCGCACCGCGACAGTGCTCATGCCTTGAGGTCTCGCGCCAGTTCGCGGAAGTTGTCGACATAGCGCCTGACGTCCTCCGTCGAGTGCTGGACGGAGAGCGTCCAGTTCTCCTCGGCGCCCGGCGCCATCAGCACGCCGCGATTGGTCTGATAGAGCCACGAGATATACGCGAGCGACTTGTCCATGGCGGCGTAGTCGCGGTAGTTGCGAACCGGTTGCTCGCGATAGGTGACGCACCCACGCGCTCCCATCGACACGACATGGAAGGGGAGTGCGTACTCAGCCATGACCTCGCGGAGCCCGCCACTCAGCTCCTCGGTCAGCGCGTCGAGATGTGAATACGCCTGCCCGGTGAGCACCTCGGTGAGCGTGGCGCGAGACGCGGCGGTGGTGAGCGGATTGCCGTTGAAGGTGCCGAGCTGCGCCACCTTGCCGTCGCTGATCGTGGCCATGATGTCGGCCCGGCCACCCACTGCGCCGCAGGGGAGGCCACCGCCGATCGCCTTGGCAAGGCACACGATGTCCGGGACGACACCGAAGCGTTCGGTGGCGCCGCCCGGGGCGATCGTGACGCCGGTCTTGACCTCGTCGAAGATCACAACGGCGCCATGGCGATGGGCGATCTCGACCACACCCGCCAGGTATCCCGGCTCGGGAAGCACGAACCCGATGTTCATCATCGCGGGCTCGACGATCACGCCGGCGACCTGACCCGGATGCGTGGCGAATGCACGCTCGAGCGCCTCGAGGTCATTGAAGCCGACCACCGTGGTGAGCTCGACGGTGGATGCCGGGATGCCGCCGGTCATCGGCACCGAGTTCGGCTCGGCTTCGTCGCCAACGAGATCCATGTCCGGCTCGACCGAGACGAGGACCAAGTCGTGGTGCCCGTGGTACGAGGCCTCGATCTTGATGATGCGTTCGCGATCCGTGAAGCCACGAGCCAGGCGGATCGCATCCAGCGTCAACTCCGTGCCGCTGTTGGTGAATCGCCACTGCGGCTGCTGGAACCGGCGCGCGAGCTCCGTCGCCACGACGATGTTCTCGGCAACCGGTTGCGCGAAGTGCGAGCCACGATGCATCTGCGCATCAACGGCCGCGACGATCGCGGGGTGCGCATGTCCGACGACCATGACACCAAAGCCGTTGTGGAAGTCGACGTACTCGTTGCCGTCCACATCCCACACGCGGCTGCCCTTCCCGTAGTCGATGAAGACCGGCTGCGGCGGCGTGTCCTGGAACGAGCTGGGCACGCCGCGGGGGATCACCTTCTTCGCGTCCTCCCACAGCTCGCGCGAGCGTGCGCGCTTGGAGCGGAAGACCTCCTCCTCGTGGGAGGTGAGGGCAGCGACCCGATCCGCAGCGACGTCAACCATGCTCGTAAGCCATTGACCAGGTCCCTCCAGGACGCCCCGTGGTTGCAAGGAATCCTACTGAACGCCTGTAGAATCAGCGCAACGTTAGACGCAAACCAGTGGGACCGTCAAGCGAACGTCAGCGCCAGTCCACCTCGGTGACCTGACCATCCAGGATCTCGATCGTGATGGTGGCGCAGGGACCTTCGGCCCAGAGCGTCCAGCGGCCCTCGCTGAGCGAGGGGAAGAGGGCCACCGGCACCGTCTCACCGTGCAGAGAACGCTCGTGCACGCCTGTGTGCGTCCGCGCCTCGGGCTGATCCTCGGGGCTGACCTCGGGCTCGGTGTGGAGGAGCGCTGCCGGCACGATCACCACCAGCGCTCCTGTTCCCCCACCGATGTCGAGGACCGCCGGCCCGCTTGGAGCGGGGCCGGCGAACTCGATCGTGTTCAACTCGGGGTGTCGAATCCGTTGAGCGGCACGCCCAGGTACGGGAAGTGATCGATGTACCGGTTGTTGGCCGGTACAGCGCCACTGCTGAACTGAGCGGCTGAGAAGTCGCTGACGACGCCTGCGGCGCCGTCGGGCGTGTAGGACTTGTCCACGAGCGGGATCGTGACGCCGGCGATGGCGCGGATCTCGATGGTTGCGACGTCGTCGAACACGCGGCGGCCGTTCGGGAACCCTGCGAGGTCACCGCCGAGGATGCCGTTGATGTTCGGCTTCGATGCCGGCGGAATCGCCATGTTCAGACGGAGCAGGTCGGCCGGGGTCGACCCGGTCGAGTTCTGGAAGCCCGCAACGATTCCCGAGGGGATTCCCGTCAGCAGGATGGCCTCGAGGTCGGCACGCGCCGGCTTGTAGGCGGCGAGGTTCGGGAACACACCGGGGTAGAGGACCGGGAGGAGTCCCTGGAGCTCGGGATGGGCGTAGTTCGCGACGAACTGCGCATCGTTCTGCGGCTCGGTGGAGTTCCAGAAGTCCTTGGTCCCGATGGGGATGACCACCTCATTGATGAGCGGCATGCCGAGGCGCGACACCTGGACCCACGGACCGACGTCCATGGTGCGGCCACCCTTGTCCAGCACGGTCGACTTGCGGCGGCTGGCGGTGGTGTACACGCCGATGACCGAGTCCGCGCTGGTCGGGTCGGTGGGCATCTCGCCGTTCTTGGTGAGGTTCGTCTTGGGGATCTGGATGGCGATCGTGTGGACGTTGAGGTGCTTCGTGGAATCGACGCCACCGACGGCCGGCAGCGGGATCAGGTGCAGGTTCTGGAACGGACGCAGCGCGCCGAGGTCGAAGATCGATCCGAGGTCGACGTAGAAGCCTTCACGGCGCTGGCCGGCGAACACCCATCCACCGTCGAGCGCATGCACCGCGGAACGTGCGAGCGCGCCGTAGTTCGGGGTCGAGCGCACGCCGACATTCACCGGCGGGCACGCGAGCTTGCTCGCAAGCACTTCGGACTTGCCGTGCTTGATCTTGGTGACCGAGTAGAACTGACGGACGTTCCAGCTCGAGCTGGTCAGGCTGGTGATCGGCCCGGTGTTGTACAGGAACGTGTTCGGGTCGGTGTACTCGGTGGTGAACGCGAACTGATAGGTGATCGCGTCGGCGACGCTGCCGCCGTTGGTGACCGTGATCTCGTAGAGCACGTCGTCGCCGAAGTTGTAGAAGTTCGGTCCGCCGTCCGGTCCCTCGAGCGGGATGTAGTTGGCGATCAGCGTCACCGTGTCGGGATGATCCGGGCTGGTGAACGCGTAAAGGTCAGTGCTGTCTGCAACCGGGTCCTGCGAGATCCCGGGTGCTTCACGATGCGAAGACATGTGTACCCCTCGTGAGGATGTGAATGCTGTTGTGGTGGGCGGTTCAGCGCGCTGCGCGCTGGAGACGCCGGATGAGCTGCGGGTCCTTGGTCACGACCTCGCGATGGCCGACCATCACGGCGATCTCGCCGGTCGCCGCGTCGCGCACGTACGCGGTCATGGGCGCGCTCGACACTGGACCGTCACTCGCATCGGCGACGTTCTGCGCCGCCTCGACGAGCGTGCTCGGCCCGGCGAGAAGCCCCATCGCCGCCACTCCGCCCGCTGCCCCCACTGTCGTGGACAGAAACGTCCGCCGTGTCACCTTGGCCATGTGTACACCTCTGCTGGAGCGGTCGTTGGCGATCCGGTTGGCCGTCTTGTCACCGCCCTGTCACCGCTTGGTACGGACGGCTCCGTGTGCCGGATCACTGCCCGCCGCCGGCATGCACGCCGGTGCGGTGCGACGCGTCTCAGGTCCAGGCGGGGACGAGCACCTCGACGCTGTCAGCGGTGACACGCGTCTGGATCGCAGGCAGAGGATTCAGGCGATAGTCGCCGGGATTCGCCGCGCCCGTGAGGTTGAAGCTCATGGGATGGCACGGGCAGACGAGCTTGCTCTGGGACGCCTCGGGAACCAGCGTGCAGCCCTGATGCGTGCAGACCGCGCTCAGCGCCTGGACCTTGTCGTCGAGCGTGAAGACGACGCCCTGCAGGCCGCCGGCGGAGAACTGCTTGATCCTGCCCGGCTTGACGTCATCGAGGGTCGCGACGGCCACCCACGTGCTGATGTACGGCTGGATCGTCCCGCCGCCGCTGGCCGGTGCCGTGAGCGCCTCGCGCAGCCCTTCAGCACCGATCCCGGCGGCGACGGACGCCGCGACAGTCGCCAGCCCACCGACCAGGAAACGCCTGCGGCGGATGCCCGCCTCCGTCCACCCGGGCTCGTGGCCCTGTGCGTCGCGTAGCTGACGCGCGAGGCCGTCGACGAATGCCGGCGACGGGGTCGACCCACCTGGGTGCGCCGCGCGCAGCCGCGTGGCAACCTGCATCGCCGCGGAATCGTCACCTGCTGGGATGCGCGGCGGCCGGCGGTTGGCGATGAGCGCCTTGACGAAGCGCGCGAGGCGGCGGTCAGCTTTCGACATCACGAACTCCCGTGGCGGCCGCTCGGCGCAGGGCGCGGAGCTGCAGCACCTTGGCGTTGGCAACGCTCACGCCCATCGCCGCCGCGGTCTCCCGTATCGAGTAGCCGCGCAGAAACCGGAACTCGAGGACACTCCGGTAGTTGTCCGGGAGCCCGTCGAGGATGGGGCTGACGTCCACGTCGTGCTCGCGCTCCGGGGGCTGGGTGGCATCGCGCTGATCATCGAACTCCATCAGGACCGTCCCGTGGCGCTGCCGCCACACGTCGGCGAGCACGCTGCGAGCGGTGGTCCGCAGGTATGCGCGGGTCTCCGCGGCCGAGACGTCGGAGCGGAGCCTCGGGAGTGCCCGGAGGAAGGTGGTCGAGGTCACGTCCTCGGCGTCCGCTGTATTGCCGGTTCGCGAGTAGACATACCGATAGAGAGGAGCCACATGCTCCTGGTAGACGGATTCCCAGTCGTTCGAGCGATCTGGGCCGCCAACCACGCGAAGCGGGGGCGGCGATTCAGGAACGGCCACTGTCGTTCATGTTCTACGGATCGGGGTTACGCAACCGGCCGTTCGGGGCATGATTGGCACAGAGGGTTTTTCGCCATGAGTTCCGACGCTTCCCACGACCGTCTCATCGGGACAGTCTCGCTGGTCCTGGATCGGATGGTGCACGTGCGCCTGACCGCCGTCGGCATCACTCGCCCGGATTCGATCGACCGCACTCCGGCCGATCCCGTCGAGTTCTGGGAGCAGAGCCGGGTCCACGATCCACATCCCATCCATGTCAACCGCGAGTGGGAATCGCTCGGCGGCCCACGCTGGCGTGAGCTCGAACTCGAAGGTGACAGCGTCGGCCCGGGGCACCACTGGGGCAGCCGGCACCTGGTCGCGACGGCGCACGTCCGCCGCGAGCCGGGACCTGCTCCGTTCGTGCTGCTGCTCCACGGCTACGCGGTTCCGCAGACCACCTACGACCGATGGCTCGCCCGGCAGATGCGCATGCGGGGCGCCCACACCGCCAGGCTCGACCTGCCGTACCACCTGCGCCGGACGCTGCCACATCAGCGGAGCGGCGACGGGTACTTCAGCCTCGACCCGGCTCACATCCGCGCGGTGGTGCGCCAGACCGTCGAGGACGCCGCCGCCATCGTCGCGTGGGCTCGCGCGGAGGTCAGCCCGTACGTGACCGTCGTCGGCGTGAGCCTCGGCGGGCTCATCGCCACCCAGCTGGCGGCGCACCTCGAGCTCGACCGCGTCATCGCCGTGGCCCCATTCTGCGATCCCGCGACGACGCTATCGCAGCGACCACCCACCCCGTCGCTGCGCCACCTCGGCATGATCGGCGAGCACACCGTCTCCTGGGGTCCCGACCGGGCCAGCGCGGGTGCGTTCCTGCAGGCGACGCTTGCCCCGCTCGTGGCGCGCAACCTGACGCCGCGAACGCCGGGCAGCCGGATCACGCTGGTGCGCGCCATGCAGGACCTGGTGGTCGGCCCGGACCCCGTCACGCAGCTCGCCGACGCGTGGAACACGGACCTGTGGACCTACCCGCACGGCCACATGAACGTGATGAGCGCCAGTGGGATCGCCCGGCGGATCGCCGACCTTGCGACCAGGATGCACGACGAGCCCGGCCTGTCCGTCGCGGTATGACCGTCGCCCGGCCGGTGCTCCGTCGCGAGGGCACCACCCCGTCGGGACATCCTTATGTGATCCGACCGTCCCAGGACGGCGACGCCCCGGGCATCGCGGCTCTGATCGATGCCGTGGCGGGGGAGGGCGAGCTCATCGCGGCCGTCCCCGGTGAGCCCGACACCATCGAGCAGACCGTCCGGCTCGTGTCGATCGTGCTGGAGGGTGGGCTCAGCCTGACCCTCGAGGTCGGCGGCGTCCCGGCCGGCCATGTCATGGTGCAGCGACGCGCCGGGCGCCACTACGGGCACGTCGGTGAAATAGCCATCCTTGTCAGCAACAGCGAGCGCGGGGCAGGGCTCGGACGCGCATTGATGGAGATGGCGATCGACTGGAGTTGCGTTGTGGGACTCGCCAAGCTGACGCTCCGCGTCTTTCCCGACAACCGGCGCGCGATCGCGCTGTATCGGGCGCTCGGCTTCGAGGATGAGGGCCTCGTCAAGGGCGAGGTGCGCATGCCGAGCGGCGATCGCGACCTGCTGCTGATGGGGCTCGCCCTGGCGGACCGGGCGTGATGCGCGCCCCTGCTATCCTGCGGAACGAATGAGCGACTCGCGCCCGATCGGCGTGTTCAACTCCGGGGTCGGCGGCCTGACCGTGCTGCGCGAGATCCGCCGCCGGATGCCGGCGGAAGGGCTGATCTACGTCGCCGACCTGGAGCACTTCCCGTACGGACCGCGCTCGCAGGCGCAGGTGCGCGGTGTCGCGCTGGACATCATCGCCATGCTCGCCGGGATGGACACCAAGCTCGTCGTGATCGCGTGCAACACGGCCACGGCGGCGGCGCTCAACATCGCACGGGAGCGCTTTGACATCCCGGTCGTCGGGGTGATCGCGCCGGGAGCGCAGGCTGCCGCCGCGGCCACACGCAACGCGCGAGTTGCGGTCCTGAGCACCGAGGGAACCCGCGCGAGCGGCGAGTATGTCCACGCGATCAAGGAGGCCAACCCCGGGATCGTCGTGCTGAGCGAAGTGGCGCCGGACCTGGTCGAGATCGTCGAGGACGGCGACGCGGATACGCCGCGTGCGGACGACGCGCTCCGCCCGGTGCTCGCGCGCATCCTCGAATGGCACGCGGACACGCTCGTCCTCGGCTGTACGCACTACCCACTGCTCCGGCCGGCGCTCCAGCGGGTGATTGGATCGCATCCTCTCCGCGTCGTCGACAGCGCCGACACCACGGCCGCGCGGGTCAGCCGCATCATCGACGTCAACCGGATCGGCGCCGGCGAGCGCGGCGCCGATGCTCCCGGGGCACCACGTCTGGAGATCGTCGTCACCGCAGATCCGGCGCGATTCGAGGCCAGCGCCAGCCGTCTCTTCACCGAGCCGCTCCCGCATCCACAGCTCCGGCAGCCGGCGCCGTGGACGATCCGGGTGGCGGCGGGGTCGTGAGCATCGCCGCGGACGAGCTCCTGGAGCCGATCTCCACGGAGCTGATCGAGTTCGAGCGCCGGCTCGACGCCGAGATCGCGTCCGACCTCGGGCCGATGGCGAGCGCGATGTCCCACATCGTCAAGGCGGGAGGCAAGCGGCTGCGGCCGGCTCTGGTCATCCTCGCCGCGCGCCTCGGAGACGCCAACCCCGATGACGTGTTCAACCTGGCGATGGGGATCGAGTTCATCCACACCGCGACGCTCGTGCACGACGACCTCATCGACAAGGCACCGACCCGGCGCGGGATCCGCACGATCCACGAGGCGCTCGGCCCCGACCCTGCCGTGATCATCGGCGACTATTACTTCGCCAAGGGCGCGTACCTGCTGGCCGAGATCGGCATGCCGGCCATCGACTCCGCGATCAGCCACGCGGTCATGACCATCTGCATGGGTGAGCTGCTCCAGATGACCAGCCGGAACGAGTACGACCAGACGCTCGCCGACTACCACCGCAAGATCGGGCGCAAGACGGCGACCCTGGTCAGCACCAGCTGCTACGGCGGCGGGCTGATCGCAGGGCTCGACGAAGAGGCCGTGGAGCGCCTGCGCCGCTACGGCCACAGCCTCGGGATGGCATTCCAGATCGCCGATGACGTCCTTGACTACGTGGCGACCAGCGCTGAGGTGGGGAAGCCGGTCGGCGCCGACCTGCGCCAGGGGACGGTCACCCTGCCGCTCATGCTCGCGTTGAACGACCGTGAGGTCGGCGCCCGGCTCCGCAGGATTCTGGCCAGGAATGACCTCAACGAGGAGGACTTCGACACCGTGGTCAGCCTTGTGCGCGGCTCGAACGCGATCGCTGAAGCAGAGCGCAGTGCCCAGGAGTTCGCGCAGGAGGCTTCAACCGAGCTGCAGGGCTTCCCGCCGTCGCCGGCTCGCGAGACGCTCGAGCGCGTCTGCGATTACGTGGTGGAACGGCGGATCTGACCGGTCACAACGCGCCGAGGCGGCGCACCTCGGTGCCGAAGCTGCGTGCCCACGCCGCAAGGACCAGCGCAGCCACCACGTACCCGAGCGCCTCGGCGACCGTCGCCGGCATGCGTCGATGCGATCCCCTTGTCGCCCGCCTGCGCGGCGATGAGGCTCGCGATCGTCCGCGCCACGTCCACGGCGGCGCACAGCACCACGACGACGAGCGCGGTCCTGACGACTCGATACTCGCGACGCAGCCCCGAGCGCAGCTGGGCGAGGGTCTGATGCTCGACTGCGGTTCTTCCCGGCGGTGGCTCGGTGGCGCCGTGCCGCAGGCGCAGGACCGCTGCGCCAAAGCACAGGGCGGCAACCCATCCGGGCCAGAGCGTGCGCGTGGTTGACCCGGTCGCGATCAGCGTCTGCAACGGGTTGAGCGCATCGTGCGCGGCAAGCTCACCTGCGAGCGACTGGTGCAGGCGCACGAGCAGGGTGCCGGCGACGCCACACGCGGCCGCGGCGATCACCACCGCGATGCAACGCAGCGCGATCGGACCGCGGTCGAGGAAGACGAGCTCGGTGAGGTGTGCGTCGCGCTGTGGCTGCACCGTGGCATTGTAAGTTCGGTCGATGTCGCGAGCCAGAAAATCCACGCCCCGCAGGATTCGCGTCGCCACGTACAACATCCTGCTCGGCGGCGAGAGTCGCCGCGGCCTCATCCACAACGTGCTGCGGCGCATCGATGCGGATGTCGTCGCGCTCCAGGAAGTCAGAGAGATCGATCCAATCCGCGAGCTCGCAACCGACCTTGGGATGGAGATGTTGCTCGGTGAGCCGAGCGACCCGGACTCTCCGATGCACACCGCGATCCTCACCCGCCTGCCGGTGCACGCATGGCACAACCGCCGCCATCACGGACGGATGCTCCGGTCCCACCTCCACTGCGACATCGAGACGGGCGGCGCGGAGGTCCCGCTCGTCGGGGTCCACTGCCTCCACCTCGCCGCACGCTTTGGGGAGCGCAACAAGGGCGAGGCCCGGCGCATCCGCGAGATCGGCGCCGTGCTGACCGACATCGCCGATGAGCCGCATCTGCCCCACATGCTCATCGGGGACTTCAACGCGCTGTCCCCGGGCGACGACATCCTGGCGACGTCGTTCTTCCGGCGGATGAACGATCTTCGCCGCGCCGGATTGCTCGTCGCCGGACCGAACGGGGTGGAGCCGCTGGTTCCGGGCGCGTCGGACTCGGCTGACGGACTGGCGGACCGGTGGCGGCGAGCGGGCGTTGATCCGCGCTTGCTGGGCGGCATCCCGGCGTTGCCACGTGTCGTCTCGCCACTCACGGCCGGCCTCCCCGTGTCGCGGGCGATGGACCGGCTCATGGGACGCCTGATCGAACGCTGGACGGTCGAGCGCCTGCTCAAGGAGGGATACGTCGACTCGTACCGGCGGATCCACCCGCGAGCTCGCGGGCTCACCTGTGCGACGTGGCAGCTCTCAGCGCGGGTCGACTACGTGTTCGCCACCCCTGACCTTGCCGAACACGTCACAGGCGCGGATGTGGTGGGGAGCAGGACATGGCCGGATCAGGACGCCGCCGCGGCGTCTGATCACTACCCGGTGGTCGCTGAGTTCAGCGTCTGACCAGGGCGCCGACGCTGCGGGAATCAGTTCCCGACACCACCGACGCCCGCCTGGATCGACGTCACGGCCGCGTACACGACGGCGAGGAACAGGATCGTGATCACGACCGCGACGATGCCGGTGACGATGCCGGTGATCGCCATTCCCTTGCCGCCACCGCCGTGCTCATTCGCATGGCGAACCCCGATCGCCCCGAAGATGATCGCCAGCGCCCCGAGCACGATGCTGATGTAGTCGACGAAGGGGATCCAGCAGAGCACCACCGCGACGATGCCGCACACGCCACCGGTGATCCCGAGGCCATTGCTTGGGGCGACTGCGGGATATCCCTGCGGCACCTGGGAGTACCCGTACTGGCTGCCCTGGGGCGGATATCCCGGCTGCTGGGGTGGCAGCCACTGCGGCTGGCCGGGAGGAGCCCCCTGGGAGCCGTCCCACTGCGGCGGTTGCTGCGGAGCGTCTGGAGCGTCAGGCATGTGGTCTCTCCCTCCTTGCGATCCGCGCGCCGGCTAGGTGGCCGGAGGTGGCGGTGGTGGCGGCGGCGGCGAGGTCGGAAGCTGCGGCCTCGAGAGTGGCGCGGTGGCCGGCTGCGGTTCCGACCGTAGCAGGTAGCCTCCGACACCGACGGCCGCAGCGGCGATGATGCCGATGAAGACGCCAAAGCTCGGCCCGGACGAGTAGCCAGGAAGGTCCGAGTAGATCGCATACACCGATGAGTACCCGCCACCGGTCACGAGCCACAGCAGTGCGCAGAGGATCATCACCACGCCGATGCCCAGGTAGATCGCCGCGTCCGTGAAGGGGAGGGCGGGAATGCTCACCTGGGGCACGAAGGTCCGGATCACGAAGAGCGCAAGACCGACCAGGATCGCCAGGAAGAAGATCCAGCCCGACCAGTACCCGAGCGCATCGTGGCCTCCGCTGTCGAGGCCGCTGAAGGTCGGGATGGTCGTGCTGTGCCACGGGAGGAAGGTGTCGATGAGCCCGACGACGAGCCCGCCGGCGACCACGAGGCCGCCATTCGACACCTGCTTGCCAGCGACGTTCATTGGCACCTCACACGTCCGTCGGAACGTTGGTCAGACGGACGCCGGCGGAGGAGGTGGTGGCGGGGTCCCAGACGGTGTCTGGTACGCGCTGAAGGGCTTGGTTGCCGGCTGTGGATCCGAGCGCTTGAGGTAGCCACCGACCGCGACGACGATGCCCATGATCAGACCGATGATCAGCCCGAAGCTCACGCCGGCGGAGTAACCGGGCCCGGAGAACGACGCCGGAGCGCCGAGCAGGAGCCAGAGGAGCGCCGCAACGGCCATCACCACGCCGACCACGATGTACGTCATCGAGTCGTTCAACGGCAGGGCCGGGATGGCCACGGTCGGAGCGAAGGTCCGGAGGATGATCAACGCGAGTCCGATCAGCACGAACAGGAAGAAGAACCAACCCGTCCAGTAGCTCAACCCGCCGACGGACGCGCTGTCCGAGAACCCGCTGGTGACTCCGGCGATGCTGCCGGTGGAGTACGAGTAGCTGTACCAGGGAAGGAAGAGGGCGATCAGACCGATGATCAGTCCGACGCCGACCGCAATGTCCCCATTCGAAAGTCTCTTGCCTGCGATGTTCACGTGTGTTTCTCTCCCTCTTGTTGCTTATGCGCTTGGCGGTGGTGGCGGTGGCGGGCTGCCGTAACCGCCTGGTGGATTGCCGTAGCCGCCGACGTTGGGGGTGGCCACCAGCGGCACGTCACCCGGCCACCGGCTGATCACGACGATGTACCACACGATCCCGTAGACGATCACGCCGAAGATCAGCCCGAAAATGGCGCCGCCCGCGGAATATCCGCCCAGCGTGTAGATCCCGCTGTACGCGACGATGTTCCCGATGGCGCCCACGATGGCGCCGAGGAACGCGAGCGCGAGTGCGTAGATCACCAGCCGCTTGCCGGCGCGGTTCATGCTGTACATCTGGAACCCGCCGATCGCGCCAATGATGTCTGCCACGAGGCCGATCAGGATGCCGATGAGCCAGATGCCGCCGAAACCGCCTGCAGCGAGGCTGAAGAGGGAGAACAGGCCGCCGATCAGGCCGCCGAATACCGCTCCAATGAGCGCCAGGATGCCGATGACCAGCCCAAGGATCTTCGCGTTGACGTTCAGCTTTACCGGTGGGTTCGCCGCAAACGGCGGGTCAGTCAGGATGTTGGCCATTGGTTTGGGTGGTTCCTCCCAGCGTGAATGAGCAGGTGGGGCATCGACCTTGATCGGGTGCGCCAGGTCCCCGAGGCGCCGGATCGGTGGATTATGGAGTAATCAGGGCCTCGTGGGAAAGGCTTTCACGAACTGTTCGACGGCGATCCGGATGCAGCCGCCTGAATACCGCAGCGGTGCAGAGGCCGGCTGCGGCAATCAGCGCCAGGAAGATCCCGATGCCGAGTGACCGTCCGGTCGCCTTGGCAAGGATCATCTGGATGAGCACACTCCCCATTGCAAGCGCAGCAGCGAGCGCGTGAGCGGTGCTTTCAGGAATGTACGGAGTGACGACGTCATCGACGAATCCTCTGCCAATCAGCAGCAGCAGGATGACGGCGGCAATCGCGATGAAGAAGACGTCCCCGAGCAGCGATGCTCGAAAAGCGTTAACCGTTATGTGCGAATGACCCGAGGTGTACGCGTACCACGGAAGGAACGCAACGAGGACACCAAGAGCTGCGGACGCCGCACCGATCGCCTCCGCCCTGTTGATGTGGGTGGGCATCGCCGAGACCTCGAGATGAACCTGGATGGAGCACCGGCCGCTGACGCGCGCACCGGTATGTGTGTGGTTGGTTCGAGTGAATGGTATGCAGCGCTGTCCGTACTGTCAACGCCGCCGGCGCGTGCGAGAGCTCGAATTGCCGGGTTTCACGCCGCCGCCTGGAGGTGCAACACCCGTGTCCGCGGCGAAAACCGGCGGCTTGCCGGCCACGAGCAGATCCCCCAGGGTGCGCCAGTTGAAGCGTTCGCTCCCGCGCCGCACCAGTTCCACAAAGCACGCCGCGGTTGCCTCGGCGTCGGCGAGCGCGTGATGCGGCTTGCGGTGCACGACGCCGAGCTCGCGGCACAGCCGCTCCAGGCCGATCGTGTCCTTCAGATCGAACAGCTTCGCCGCGAGTCTCGTCGTGTCGACATTGTCTGCGTCGAGGCTCGTTCCGATCGCGCGGCCGATCAACCGGGTGTCAAACGCATCCGCGCTGTGCTCGACGAGCACGGAGCCTGTGGCAAAGCGCTGAAAGCGCTCAACAACGAGCGACACGGGAGGCGCGCCGTTCAGCGCTGCCGCGTCGATGCCGTGAATGCGTCGCGCATACGGATTGATCCGGTCGTTGCTGTGGACCAGCGTCTCGAAGCTCATCAGATGCTCGCGCATCGTGAAGGCGACAGCGCCCAGCTCCACGAGATGGTGCGGCGACTGCCCCGTGGTCTCGCAATCGAGCGCGACGAAATGCAGCGACTCGATCGGCGTCTCTGGAGATGGCCGTTCCGCTGACCAGGAATCCAGAGCGTCGTCAGGCGAGGCAAAGGGCTCGGCACCCGCCGGACCGAGTTGCGAAAGAAACTTATCGCCCGTGGGGACCCTCCCTCGGCGGCGACCATATCGCCGGCGAGTTTCCATAAGACCACCATCCTAGAACGCCGGGACAGGAGAACCGGTGGCGACCCGCCGGAAACCTATACTCGCTCGTGATGCGACTGGTAGCCGCCGGGCTGAGCTTTCGCACCGCTCCACTGGCTGTGCGGGAGGCTGCGGCCATCCCAGCGGCGCGCGCCGCGACGACCCTGCGCTACCTGGTGGGTCATGCCGGGCTCCATGGCGCGGCAGTGCTTTCCACCTGCAACCGCACCGATTTCTACATGGTCTGCCCCGACAACCTCGCCGCTGAGGTGACGCCGCGGCTGGCCCGCTACCTCGACCCGGGCGGTGCCCGCGGCGTGGAGCGTCACATGGTCACCCTCGAGGATCGCGAGGCGGCGCTGCACATGTTCCGGGTGGCGAGCGGGCTCGAGAGCATGGTGATCGGCGAGGCGCAGGTGCTCGGGCAGTTCAAGGCAGCGCACCGCGTCGCCACCGATGCCGGCACGGTCGATGCCCGCCTGGACTACGTGATGCGTCGCGCGATCTCCACGGCCAAGCGGGTTCGCACCGACACGGCGCTCGGCAGAGGGGCCGCGAGCCTCAGCGAGATCGCAGTCGAATGCGCACGCGCCTCGTGTGGCGACCTCGAGGGCAAAGGCGTCCTCCTTGTGGGCGCCGGCAAGATGAGCCGGCTGGCCGCGGATCGATTGCGTGACGAGGGGGCGCGGATCATGGCCACGTCGCGCGGTGAATCCAGCCGCCGCCTCGCCCGGTCGATCGGGGCGGAGCGAGTGGCGCTCGCAGATATCGAAGACCTGGCCGATGGTGTCGACGTGATCATCGCGTCGACCGACAGCCCGAGCATCGTGCTTGACGCGGGCACGATCGAGACCCTGCAGCGCCGTCGTGACGGGCGGCCGCTCTGCATCGTCGACATGGCAGTGCCGCGGGATGTCGACGCCGATGCGGCCCGCGTGCCCGGCGTCACCCTCATCGACATCGACGACCTCGGGAGGCGCGTCGGTGCGCGGCTCGACCAGCGCCGGCAGACGATTCCAGCCGCCGAGGAGATCATCGACTCCGAGCTCGAGAAGACGGTCACGGTGATCGGGCAGCGGGACACAGCCGGGCCGACGATCGCCGCCCTGGTGGAATGGGCCGAGGAGGTGCGTGCGCGCGAGGTGGCCCGGACCTTCGCAGCGGGGAAGCAGGTCGACGAGGAGACGCGCGAGCGCATCGATGTGCTGACGCGCAGCATGGTGCGCAAGCTCCTGCACGGACCGGTCATGCGCCTCCGCGAAGCGGGCGACCCGGCCACTGCGCTGGCGATCCGCGAGGCGTTCCGGCTCGACCGTTGACGCCGGCCGCCGAGACGTCAACCCTCCGCCTGGCGACGCGTGGGAGCGCACTGGCGCTGCGACAGGCGACCCTCGCCGCGGAAGCCCTGCGCGCCAACGGTCACGGTGACGTCGAGACGCTCGTCATTCGCACGGAGGGCGACCGCCGGGTCGACGCACCGATCGACCAACTCGAGGGTCAGGGCTGGTTCACCGCGGATATCGAACGCAGCCTGCTCGAGGGCCGCGCCGACATCGCGGTCCACAGCGCCAAGGATCTGCCGTCGGTGCTGGCCCCCGGCCTCGGCATCGCCGCCTACCTTGTGCGCGCGGATGTCCGCGACGGTGTGGTGTCGGCGAGCGGGGAACCGCTCGAGGCACTCCCCGCCGGTGCGACGGTGGGCACCAGCAGCGCGCGGCGCGCGGGCCTCCTCGCGGCGATGTACCCGGGCCTGCGCCCGATCGCGATTCGCGGCAACGTCGACACACGGCTGCGCAAGCTCGACGCCGGCGAGTTCGATGCCCTCCTGCTCGCGTGCGCGGGACTCGACCGCCTTTCGCTCGGCGCCCGGTTCACCCAGCGTCTCGACCCGGGGGAGTTCGTGCCCTCTCCGGCGCAAGGCGCGATCGCCCTCGAGACGGTCATCGGATCCGCGGTTGCGGCGGCCTGCGCCCAGGCCGGCGATGACACGACCAGGGTTGCCGTCACCGCGGAACGCGCAGTGCTCATCAGCCTCGGTGGGGGTTGCCTGCTTCCGCTGGGCGCGTGGGCCCGGGTGGAGGATGGGCGGCTCCTGCTGACCGCCGCGCTCGTCCAGGACGGGGCCATCCGCCGGGCCGAGGCGTCGGGGAGCCTCGACGCGCCGGAAGCGCTCGGCGAGACGGTGGCAGCGCAGCTTCGATGACCGACGAGCGCCGGCCACTCGCCGGGCGGAGGGTGCTCGTGACCCGGACTCGCGAGCAGGCCGAACGGCTCGTGGACCGCCTCCACGACGCCGGCGCATCAGTGGTCGTCGTCCCGCTGATCACGACGGTGCCGGTCGCCGCGCCCGACGCCATCGCAGCCGTCGCGGCGGACGTCGCTGCCGCTCCGGCGCCTCGATGGGTCGCCTTCACGAGCGCCACGGCGGTGCGGCTTGTCGTCGGCGCTGCCGGCATCGAAGCCCTCTCGCCGATGCTCGTCGCAGTCGTCGGCCCCGCCACGGCCGCGGCTCTCGAAGCTGAGGGGAGAACGCCGGACCTGGTCGCCGCCGACCATGACGCAGCAGGGCTGAGCGCCGCGATGCTGGGTCGCGGCGTGGCGGGCGCAACCGTGTGGTTTCCCGTCGCTGAAGGATCGCGCGGTGACCTCGCCGGCTCGCTCCGTACGGCCGGCGCAGCCGTCACCGAGCAACACATCTACCGGAGCGTCATGCCGGAGAGCGCACCCGAGCGTCTCCGTGCGGCATTCGACGGCGGCATCGACGCGATCACGCTCACGAGCGGCAGCACCGCGCGACACCTCGTGGAGGCAGCCGGCGCGGCCGGCGTACCGCCTGGGGTGCCCGTCGTCTGCCTCGGTGAGCAGACTGCGGCCGAGGCTCGGCGTGCGGGCGTGACAGTGGCGGCGATCGCGCGCGAGGCGACCGTGGACGCTCTCGTCGATGCTCTCAGCGAGTGTCTGACCCCACAGCCGCTACGCTGAACGCCGTATGGGATTCCCGCTCGACCGACCCCGCCGCCTGCGCCGCACCCCGGCGCTGCGCCGTCTGGCGCGCAAGTCGCGAATCAGCCCGGGCCAGCTGATCCATCCCGCCTTCGTTCGCGAGGGCCTCGACGCCCCGCAGCCGATCGGCTCGATGCCGGGGCAGAGCCACGAGTCGATCGATTCGCTCTGCGCGACGGTGGAGGAGACGATCCGTCTCGGCATCGGCGGCGTGCTGCTGTTCGGACTGCCTGCGGCCAAGGATGCGCAGGGATCCGGCGCATTCGCCGAGGACGGCGTGGTCCAGCAGTCCATCCGCGCGCTGCGCGAGCGCTTTGGCGATGCGTGTGTCGTCATCGCCGATTGCTGTCTCTGCGAGTACACCGACCACGGTCACTGTGGATTCCTGCTCGACAACGGCAGCGTCGACAACGACGCGACGCTGGAGCTCTATGCGCGAACCGCCGTCAGTCAGGCTGCAGCCGGCGCGGACATCATCGCGCCGAGCGGGATGATGGACGGGCAGGTGGCCGCGATACGCGAGGCGCTCGACACATCAGGCTTCACCGAAACGGCGATCCTCGCGTACAGCGCGAAATTCGCGACCGTGCTGTACGGCCCCTTCCGTGACGCGGCGGAATGCGCGCCGAAATCGGGCGACCGTCGCTCCTACCAGATGGATCCGGCCAATCAACGTGAGGCGGTTCGCGAGGCGATCCTCGATGTCGAGGAGGGCGCTGACATGGTCATGGTCAAGCCCGCGATGACGTACCTCGACGTTGTGGCAAGGGTTCGCGATGCAACCGATCTGCCACTTGCCGCGTACTGCGTGAGTGGCGAGTTTGCGATGCTGCACCACGCGGCGGCAGCGGGCGCGTTCGATGAACGCGCCGCGGTGCTCGAAACACTCGGCGGCATCCACCGCGCGGGTGCCGACATGATCATCACGTACCACGCGCGGGCCGCAGCGGGCTGGCTCGCCGACAGCAAGGAGTAATCAATGAGTGACCCGTCCGGCGGCCGGCGCCGCTTTCCACTGGTGCTGGGATCAGGTGCAGTCGTCGTGATCGCCATCGTGGCGATCGCGATCGGCGTGAACGGCGCAAGCTCGCCGCTGCCCGCACTGCCGAGCCCGACGCCCACTGCGGCTGTGCCCACCCCGAGCGCGACGCCATCGCCGACTCCGTCGCCAACCGCCGCGGCAACGATCCCCTTCGCAGACTGCTCGAAGGCGACCTTCGGACCGGTGCTCCAGCCGATCAACCCGCCGGCGAGCGTGCACGTGTACTCGGCTGCGCCGGCAATGACGATCAACACGAGCAAGCTCTATCAGGCGACGATCGTGACCGCAAAAGGCGACATCGTCCTTTGCCTGCAACCGAATCTCGCGCCGAACACGGTGAATGTGATCGTGACGCTGATGCGCAACAAGTACTACAACGGCATCCCGTTTCAGCGCGTCGTCGCCGCGTTCGTCATCCAGGGTGGCGACCCGGAATGCATCGGCGCCGTCCCGGCAGCGCCTGCAACTCCGTCGGGACAGTGCGGTGATGGCGGCCCTGGGTTCCAGTTCAATGACGAGCCGGTGCATCAGCAGTACGTCGAGGGTGCTGTTGCGATGGCCAACAGCGGCGCCAACACCAACGGCTCGCAGTTCTTCATCTGCATCGCCGATGACTCGACGCAGCTCACGCCGTCCTACAACCTCTTCGGCAAGGTGGAGTCGGGAATGCCGGTGGCACTCGCGGTCACGCAGGGAACCGTGATGGAGTCCATCACCGTGCGAGAGCAGACCTAGCGCCATGAATGACAGCAACGCCCGGGCGCTGCGCGAGCGTGCCGAGCGTGTGCTCCCGGGCGGGGTTGACAGCCCCGTCCGTGCCTATCGCGCCGTGCCGGGGGTGCCGCCGCACATCGTCCGGGGCAGCGGCGCGCACGTCGTCGACGCGGACGGGAACGACTTCATCGATTACGTGCTGGCGTACGGGCCGCACATCCTCGGCCATCAGCCGCCCCAGGTCCTTGCGGCCGTCCGAGCCCAGCTCGATCGCGGGATCGCCTATGGGCACACCGTGGAGCTCGAGGTCGATCTCGCGGAGCGAATCGTCGCCGCCGTCGAATCGGTCGAGATGGTGCGGTTCGTCACCTCGGGCACCGAGGCGGCGATGTCCGCCGTTCGCCTCGCGCGCGCAGCCACGGGTCGCGACCGGATCGTGAAGTTCGCGGGCGGCTACCACGGCCACGCGGACGCGCTCCTTGCCGAGGCAGGCTCCGGGATCGCGACGCTCGGCATCCCGGGTTCGCCAGGGGTCCCGGCCGGTGCAGTCGCGGAGACCACCGTCCTTCCGTACAACGACCTCGATTCGGTGGCGGCGCTCTTCGAACGCGAGGGCGAGCACATCGCCGCGGTGATCGTGGAACCGGTCGCCGGGAACATGGGGTGCATCCCTCCGCAGGCGGGCTTTCTGGACGGACTTCGCCGGCTCACATCCAAATGGGGTGCTTTGCTCGTATTCGATGAAGTGATGACCGGATTTCGCGTGGCTTATGGCGGCGCCCAGGCGCTCTACGGAGTTCGTCCCGATCTCAGCCTCTTCGGCAAGGTGATCGGCGGCGGCCTTCCGGTCGGCGCCTATGGCGGGCGCCGTGACCTCATGGAGCAGATCGCGCCGTCAGGTCCCGTCTACCAGGCGGGGACGCTCTCCGGCAGCCCGCCCGCAATGGCTGCGGGCATCGCGGCACTCGATGTGCTCCGCGACGATCCGCAGCTGTACGTGCGTCTGGAAGGGCTGGGAGCCCGGCTGCAGGCCGGCTTCGAGACCGCGGCCGCCGACGCCGGGATGCCCTGCACGGTCGGCCGGGTGGGCAGCATGGTGACGCCGTTCCTCGGAGTGACCGAGGCACGCTCCTTCGACGACGTCAAGCGCGCCGACCGCGAGCGGTTCGGGCGTCTCCACGCCGGCTGGCTCGACGCGGGCGTCCTCTGGCCGCCCTCGCAATTTGAGACTGCTTTTCTTTCGACAGCGCACACGACTGAGGACGTCGACAGGACGGTTGAAGCGTTCGCCCGAGCCCTGTCCGCGGTCTCAGTCTGATCTCAGGGGTATGACAAAAATGGTGCTAGACTGGAGGCCGACATGCTGAGTGAACTCACGGGACATCTGCCGGAAATCATCATCGTCCTGGTGGTGATCCTGATCATCTGGGGACCGGGCAAGCTCCCCGATGTCGGTGCTGCCATGGGCAAGGGGATTCGCGAGTTTCGCAAGGCCTCGGCCGAGACGCATCGACTCCGTGATGGGCACGAGCACGACGGCAACGCCGGCGCCCGCCCCCGCACAACCGGCCCCAGTGGTTCAGGTTGTCGCGGCACCCGCGCCGGCCGTGCAGCCTGCGGAGCCGGTCACCGTCCCGGCCGACACGACGACACACCAGCCCTCAGTCTCTGGCTGACGCGCCCGTCAGGCGCGCGCTGATCGGAGGCACGTAAGGTGCAGGGAGTGGCAGGCGACGACGAGCGGCGGATGACGATCGTCCAGCACCTGGAGGAGCTACGCCGTGTGCTCATCTGGGTGATGGGCGCTTGGCTCATCGGGACGGCGATCGCCTTCATCTTCAACGGGTTCTTCCTCGGGATCCTGTTGCACCCGCTGCACACGGTGCTCGCCAACTCGCACAGCATCATCCCGAACGACGAGGCGATCATCACGAGCCCCACCGAGGGGCTCACGGTTCCGTTGAAGATCTCCGCAGTCGTCGGCGTCGTGATCTCGCTGCCGATAACGCTCTGGCAGATCTGGAACTTCGTGTCCCCGGGTCTGCGGCCGAAGGAGCGCAAGTTCGTCGGTCCATTCATCGCGAGCGCGATCCTGCTGTTCGCGGCGGGGGCGGCATTCGCCTACTTCGTGATGCCGCTCGGCCTGAACTTCCTGACGAATTTCCTGAACGGCCACGCCGTGTACTTCCCGGACATCAACTCGTACATCTCGTTCTTCCTGATCGTGTGCTTCGTCTTCGGGATCACGTTCGAGATGCCCGTGGTGATCGTGCTGCTCGGCCTGCTCGGCTTCGTGTCGTCGAAGAAGCTGAAGGGCTGGCGCAAGGTCTCGTACATCGGGATCATCGCCGTGGCGCTCGTGATCACGCCGGGGGCCGACCCGTTCACGCCGACGGCGCTCGCGATCCCGCTGCTGTTGCTGTACGAGGCGTCGATCATCGTGCTCCAGCGCATCTTCCGGCGGTGATCTCCGGGTCGACCGATACACTCGGCCGACAATGCGCCCAGATCAACGAGCCGCCGATGAACTCCGTCCGACCTCGATCGAACTGCACACGCTCCCCTACGCCGAGGGCAGCGCACTGATCACGATGGGGGACACGCGGGTCCTCTGCGCGGCAACGGTGGAGGAGCGAGTCCCCCATTCCGCAAAGGCAGCGGGAGGGGATGGGTCACCGCCGAGTACGCCATGCTGCCGCGGAGCACGCAGACGCGCTCGGACCGCGACGGCCGCAAGGGTCGGGTGGACGGTCGCGTCCAGGAGATCCAGCGCCTCATCGGCCGGAGCCTCCGGGCCGCTGTCGATTTCGAGGCGCTCGGCGAACGGAGCATCCTCATCGACTGCGACGTCATCGTTGCCGACGGCGGGCACGCGGACCGCGTCGATCACCGGTGGGTATGTCGCGCTGGCGCTGGCCGTCGGACGCCTGCGCGAGGCGCGGGTGGTCCGCACGGACCCGTTGCGCTGGCCTGTGGCTGCCGTGAGCGCGGGCATCGTCTCGGGTGAGGCGCGGCTCGATCTCTGCTACCTCGAGGACTCGGCCGCGGAGACCGACATGAACTGCGTGGGGTCGCTCGACGGCAGGTTCATCGAGCTGCAGGGATCGGCGGAGCAGGAGCCGTTCTCGCGCGAGGAGCTCGATTCCCTCCTCGGACTTGCCGGGACCGGCCTGAGCAAGCTCTTCGCGCTCCAGGCAGAGGTGTTGAGCGGCGCGAGGTGAGCGGACCAACGCTGCTCCTGGCCACGCGAAACCCGGGCAAGATCCGCGAGCTCCGCAAGCTGCTCGAGCCTTTCGCGCTGACCCTCGCGTCCCTGGACGAGGTTGGCTTCGACGCGGTGCTCGAGGAGCCCGGGCCCGGCTACACGGAGTCGGCGCTCGCCAAGGCGGTCACCGTCTGCACTGCGATGGGGATGCCGGCGCTCGCCGACGACAGCGGGATCGAGGTGGACGCACTGCGGGGCTGGCCCGGCCCGATGTCGGCCCGCTGGATGGGTGAGGACGCCACGGACCTGGACCGGCTTCACGGCCTGCTCGCCGAGGTGGAGCGCAGGACGCCGGATGACCGCCGGGCTCGCTACGTGTGCGTTGCCGCGCTGGCGCGTCCGGGAGCGGAACCGGTGACCGCCCACGGCGAGTGCCTCGGGACGCTCGTGGCGCCGCGGGGCACCAACGGCTTCGGCTACGACCCCGCCTTTCTGTCGGTCGACCTGGGCATCACGTTCGCAGAAGCACCTGACGAAGCCAAGGAGCGCGTCTCGCACCGGGCTCGAGCGATCGCCCGCCTTGGCGAATCCGGCGCCTTCGAGGCTCCTTCGCTGCGCTGACGCTCAGCCTGCCGGGATGGCGGCGCCGGTGACCGCCGCGGCCTCGTCCGACAGCAGCCAGTCGATGACCGCGGCAACCGAATCCGTGCTCACCCATGTGTCCCGGTTCGCCTTGGGCATGTCGCGGCGATTCGCCGGCGTGTCCATGGTGCCGGGCAGGACGGCATTGACCGTGATCCCGTGTCCCCGCAGCTCCGCGGCCATCACCTGCGCGAGGCGGAGCACCGCGGCCTTGCTGACCTGGTAGGCGGCCTGTCCACGGGCAACGTCGACTGCTGCGCGCGAGGCGACGATCACGATGCGACCACCGGCGCCACCACCGACCATCGAGGCCGCCGCGGCGCGAGCGAGACGCCATGGGCCGAGAAGGTTCGCGTCGAGCTGCTCCTGGATCGCCTCGTCGTCGACCTCGTGGGCACGCCCGCCGGCATAACCGCCGGAGGCGCTGACCATTGCCTCCCACGCTCCCATGGCGTCGACGGTTACGCGCAAACGCTCGACCGACTTGACGTCGTCGAGATCGCACTCGACCTCGGTGACGCCCTCCTGCGGCTGGGTGCGGCCCGGGTGGCGCGTCGGCACGACGACCTGACGGCCGCCCTTCACGAGGCGGCTGACCACGGCACTGCCGAGCGCTCCGCCACCACCACCGACAACGGTGATCCCGCTTCGCCGAACAACCACAATGCTTCCTCGTGGATCGAGGGACCGAGCCGACGTTCCGACCACGTGCCGTGGCTCGTGCCCTGGCGGCCATCATCGCGCTCCTGATGGTCGGGCTGGCGGGCTTTCTGGTGGCACGCAACGCGGCGCAGATCAACCCGGAGCAGGTGCCGCCCGTGCGCCTGCCACCGGTGGTGACACCGAGCCCATCGCCGGTCGGCCTGACCGACCTCGGGCTGAACGACCTCGCGAGCGTGGTGACCATCGAGGCGGAGCTCGAGAACGGCTCGGAAGAGTCGCTCGGCACCGGGTGGATCTTCGACAGCCTCGGTGACGTCGTCACCAATGCGCACGTCATCGACGGCGACGACACGCTTCGCGTGACCGACCGCGCCGATCACACGCACGTCGCCCGGGTGGTGCAGAGCGACGCCAACGTCGACATCGCGATGCTCCGGGTCACAGGCACGCTGGCCGGAACGCCGCTGCCCATCGACACCAGGGCGCTCAGCGCGGCCCCGCAACCCGTCATCACGCTGGCGTCGAGCCGCGCCACGGGGCACGGCGACATGACGGCCGAGACGCTCAAACAGCTCGATGTCGATGTCCCGCTTGCCGGCACCGGCATCGAAGCCGGGCAGTCCTCGCCCCAGGAGTACGACGACATGCTCTTTCTCGAGGGGGCGAGGATCTACGAGGGCAACAGCGGCGGCCCCGTCCTCAACGCATCCGGGCAGGTGATCGGCATCGTCACGCTGGCGAGCCCGAGCGCTCCCGAGGCGTATGCAATCCCGATCAGCAGGGTGATCGCCGAGCTGCGACAGTGGGTCGCAGCCGGCTGATTCGGTCCCGCATTGGGTATCGTCATCAGTGACGGGGCGTACAGACGTGCCCAAGGAGTGCAACCACCGTGCCCACTGACGACTACGACATCGCGATCATCGGCGGCGGTCCCGCCGGGCTCACGGCTGCGCTCTACGCGGGCCGGAATCGCGAGCGGGCCGTGCTGCTCGAGGGCAAGGCGCCGGGTGGCCAGCTGCTCAATACCGAGCTTATCGAGGATTACCCAGGTTTTCTCTCGATTCTCGGCGGCGAGCTCGCGACCGTCATGGAGGAGCAGGCCGCGCATTTCGGGACCAAGCTCGTCCGGACCGAGGTCAAGGCGATCAAGGTGCAGCCCGACGGCATGAAGTTGATCGAGACGTACGACGGGGACTATCTCGCCCCGGCGGTGATCATCACGGCGGGCGGTAATCCACGCAAGCTCGGTGTGGCGGGCGAGGAGGAGTTCGCGGGCCGCGGTGTGTCGTACTGCGCTGTCTGCGACGGCGCGTTCTTCAAGGATGTCCATCTCGCGGTTGCCGGCGGCGGTGACGCCGCGGTGGAGGAGGCGCTCTTCCTCACGCGGTACGCGAGCAAGGTCACGATCATCCACCGGCGCAAGGAGTTTCGCGCGCAACCCATCCTGCTCGACGAGGCGCGCAAGCACCCCAAGATCGACTTCCTCGTGGACACCATCATCGAAAGCATCGATGGCGATGAGAAGGTGCGCAAGCTCTCGCTGCGCAACCTCGACACCGAGCGTCGCTCCGAGCTCGAGGTGGGCGGCATCTTCATCTTCATCGGGTTCATCCCCAACACGCAGCTCGTCGATGCCCACATCGATCATGACAAAGCTGGCTATTACAAGACGGATCCGATGACGATGATGACCAATATCCCGGGCATCTTCGCGGCCGGCGACGTCCGGAGCCAGCTGACTCGTCAGATCACCACCGCAGTCGGTGACGCGACGACGGCGACCATCGCGGCGAGCAAGTGGATCGAGGACTGGCGGCGCGGTCGCGATGACACGAACCCGGAGCTCGTCGAAGCCACGCTGCACGGCGCCGTCTAGCCTCCCCGCGTGAGCATCACCACCGGACACGGCGACGGGGGAGAGACCGGGCTGCTCTACGGCGGCCGGGTGGCGAAAGACGATCTCCACACCGAGGCATACGGCGCGCTGGATGAGGCCATCTCGGCGCTCGGCCTCGCCAGGGCGCTCACCAACTCACCGGAGCGTGCCGCGCGCATCCTCGAGCTCCAGCGCGAGCTGTTCGTCGTCGGCGCCGAGCTGGCGACCGGACCGGGGCACCGTGCCGACCTCGAACGCCATTTCAACGTCGTCACCACGGCGATGACCGACGCCCTGGAGCGCGAGATTCACGATCTCGAAGGTCGCGTCCCGCTGCCGGGCGGCTTCGTCATCCCGGGTGGAACACCGGTGGGTGCGGCGCTCGACGTCGCTCGGACCCTCGTGCGCCGCGCGGAGCGTCGAGCCGTTGCGCTGCAACGCGAGGGCGGCGTCGAGAATCCCGAGGTCGTCCGCTATCTCAACCGCTGCTCCGACCTGCTCTTCATGCTCGCTCGCGAGGCCGAGCAGGGCGCCACCGTCGCCTCGGGCGGACAGCGCCGCCGCGAGGCTGACGGAAAGGCCGATACCCCGTAAGGAGTTAGCTGGCGGGAACCAGGCCGCGGCGGCGCAGGAGCCCGCGCTCCAGCGGGGCGAAGATGATGTCGTTGACGGCGATCCCGACGACCAGGATCGCGACCATGGCCGCAAGCATCTCGGGCATGTCGCCGAGGCTCCGGCCGTCATCGAGGATGGGGCCGAGACCACCGCTCGCCACCGATCCGATGATCAGCTCAGCGGCCATGAGCGAGCGCCAGGAGAACGCCCAGGCCTGCTTCATGCCGGCGACGTATCCCGGCAGCGACGCCGAGAAGATGAAGTGCCGGTAGTACTTCGGGCCGCTTGCGCCCATTGAGCGTGCGAGGCTGAAGGTCAGCGGTGGGATGTTGTCGTACGCGTACATGACACCCATCGCGATGGACGGGAAGGCACCCATGAGCACCACGAAGTACACCGCGAACTCGACGTTGCCGCCAAGTGAGAGAAAGATGACCGCAAACGGAACCCACACGACCGACGGAAGGCTCTGCAGGCCGGCAAGCAGTGAGCCGACACCCGCACGCAGCACCGGGATCCGGGCAACGGCGAGACCCACGATGGTCCCGAACACGAGAGCCACCGCGTAACCGATCGCAGCGCGCTCGAGCGTGTCCATCAGGGCCGGCAGCAGCACGCCTGTCCGGGTGAGATACACGATCTCGGACCACGTGTCTCCAGGGCCGGGGAGCGCATAGCCTCCCGGCGAGGTGAAGCCGACGATGACCAGCAGTTCCCAGAAGCCGAGCAACAGGCCGATGGCGAGTGCCCGCGGCCAAACCGCCTTGAAGATGCGCTGAAGCCTATTCCGTTCCATTGCTGATCACTCCGGTGCCGACTCCCGCACGCAGCCGTGTGGTGATCTCCTGCGCCAGCCCCGACACCTCGAAGGAGTTCGAGCTCGCGTGGCCGCTGGATCTCAACGTCCCAGATCTGCGCGACCCGGCCCGGACGGGGGGTCATCAGCACCACCCGATCGCCGAGGCGCACGGCCTCGCGAACATTGTGGGTCACGAAGATGATCGTCTTGCCCGTCTCCTGCCAGATCCGATTCAGGTCGTCATGGAGCTGATCCCGGGTGATGGCGTCGAGCGCCGCAAACGGCTCGTCCATGAGCAGCAGGTCGGAATCCTGGGCGAGCGCGCGAGCAAGCGCGCAGCGCTGGCGCATGCCGCCGGACAGCTGATGCGGACGGTGTTCGGCGAAGTCGATCAGTCCGACCATGGAGAGCAGCCGGTTCACGGTCAGATTGCGCTGATCCGCATCCACCTTGTGGATGCGCAACGGCAGCTCGACATTGCGCCTGACGGTCAGCCACGGGAGGAGCGCAGGCTCCTGGAACATCACCGCCGGCCTGCCGTCGGCGATCTCGATCGTTCCGGACGTGGGCTTGTCGAGCCCCGCGATCAGCGAAAGGAGGGTCGACTTGCCGCATCCCGACGCGCCGAGGATGCAGACGAACTCTCCCTTGCTCATCTCGAGGCTCACGTTGTCCAGGGCCGTCATCACGGACTTGCCGTGGCCGAAGACCTTCGTGACCCCATCCAGGGTCACGAAGGCGTCATCGGCCTCAAGCGTTACTACGGACGGTCGTGGCGCGAGCGCGAGGTTCATCAGCCAAGCGATCCGGCGCTGACGGTCGGATCACCCGCCGCGGAAAGGACCGCGTTGAGCGGACCGAGATCAAGGATGCCCTTGATGCTCGCCGAGCTGTTGAATCCAAGCTTCTGCGCGTTGTTCGCATCGGTCTGCAGATCCGCGGCGAGCGGGTCGAGCAGGAAGCTGAGGTGGGTCCACGCAAGTGCGAGCACGTTGGCCTTGAGTGGCTTGCCGCCGGTTGCCGACGCAAGTGCGGTGTTGACCGCCGCCGGGGCGGCCAACTCGTTGGAGTTGATCCAGTTCACCGACTTGACGAGCCCCTTGAGGAGGTCGGTGACGATGTCGGGATGGTTCTGCAGCAGGTTCTGCGTCACGACGAGCACGGTGGTCGGGAACTGTCCGTTCGGCCAGAGCGAGGCCTCGTCGACCGCAAGCGTGCCTTTGCCCTGGAGGATGAACTCGGACTCGTAGGGCTCAGGAACCCAGCCACCGGCGATCTTGCCGGCTTCGAAGTTCTGGAGGCTGACCGAGTTCCCCGAGCTGGTGTCGATGTTCACCTGGCCGCCGCCGTTGACGCTGGTGGTCAGCCCCTTGGACTGGAGCCACGTGCGAAGCGAGATGTCCTGGGTGTTGCCGAGCGACGGCGTGGACAGGGTCTGGCCGGCAAGGTCCGCGGGGAAGTTGCCGTCGGCGATCTTGGAGCTGACGACGAGACCGGCTCCGCCCGAGGCTGCGCCCGCGACGATCACCACTTTGCCCTTGGTCTTCAGGAATGCGCTGATCGCCGGTCCGGGACCGACGAACGCGGCGTCAAGCGTGCCGCCGAGGAGCGCCTCGCTCTCGAGCGTGCCCGTGCTGAACGTGGTCGTCTTGACGGTGGTGCTCTTGGGCATCGCACCCTGGAAGAAGCCCTGCGAGACGCCGATGAGCGCCGGGGCGTGCGTCAGGTTGACGAGATACCCGAGGTTGACGGTGGACGGATCCGGCTGCGGTTTGTTGGTTGCGCCGGGACCGCTGGTGGAGCCGCACGCGCCCACAACGACAGCGGTGGCCATGAGCGCAACGGAAGTCGCTGCGCGCCGGGTGACCCGGCGCGGCGCCGAGTTTCGTAGAAGTGTTTCCCCAAACATGAAATGTGTCTCCCCTTTACCGATTTCTCTTCCTGAGGCCCCCTCTCGATTCGATCGGCCTCGTTGATTCAAATACGTATGCCCTGCGGCGTTCCCGATGAGTCTCCGTCCGTTTACTACCATTAAGCAATGAGCTTGCTTCGAACGGAATCATCCCCCTATGTGATGGTTTGTTCTGCCTCGATGACAGCCTCGCGGACGCGTGACGATGCGTCGCGAAACGACCCCCGATTGACTGGCTCCGTCAGCCACCTCCCCCTGCTCTGGTGCGATTGCTCCATTTTGCAAGGGGCGCCAGATGTGGCGTCAATGAGGATCAGTCAATGATTACGATCTCTTTGTACGATGGATCCTCGAGCCGGCGCCTGGTCCGAATTGGAAGGTCGGTCGCCCGGCGATCAGCCTTCGAGGAGGCGCGCGCAACGGAGCGCGAGCCAGAGCTGATGGCGCTGCTCCGGGATCGTCGGCGTCGATGCCGAGCTGGCGGAGCCGGCCGACGCGATACACCACGGTGTGGCGGTGCACACCCAGGCGCTCGGCGGCGTCGCCGATGCTGCGGCTGTCGAGCAGGGCCTCGAGAGTCGCGACCAGCTCGAGCCGGCGGTTCGGCGTGCCCACGGCGAGCGGTCCGAGCACACGGTCGGTGAAGGTTCGCATCGCCTCGTGGTCGTCGGCAAGCGCGGCGAAGACGCCGACCTCCGCATCGGTGTGCACCGTGCGATCCGGATAGAGCATGCGGCCGACATCGAGGGCACGACGCGCCTGCTGCGCTGACGGCGCCACCGCGTCGAGCGTCGTCGCGACGGGACCGACGCCGAAGGTCACAGGGCCGACGGCACCGCACAGCTTCGCCAGGTCCTTCCCCTCGGGCACGAGCGCGATCCAGAGACCGGGGTCGTCACCGATGAGATGACACCCCTCGGCGCGCCAGGTCTCCTCGAGCAGGCGTTCCGCCTCGAGCGTCGGCGCCGAGCACGCCACCACCGTGTATGGCGGCAGCAGCGTCAGCTCCGCCGAGGCAGCGATGCGACGCAGCTCGGCCGAGGCATCACCGGCGAGCAGGCGCTGCAGGATGCGGTCGCGGTCTCGATCGCGCTGCCGGAGCAGGCGCTCCCGCGTCTCCAGGTAGGCGCCCCCGACCGCAGCGCTGATCTCGTCGAAGTACTCGAGGACGGTGCTCGTGAGCCCGATCACAACGCTCGGCGGCACGTCGTTGAGAACCGCCGGCTGGCCGATGACCTCGTCCCACAAGACGCGGGCGGCGAGGCGATAGGCGCCGAACACCAACTCCAGCGGCACCTCGAGCTCGGCCTGCTGCGCGCCCATCGATCCAAGCCGCTCCAGGTCGCCCGCACGGAGCCCGCGTCCGTCGCGGAGCAGGCGCACGAAGGTGCGCAGCGCATCGCGGCAGGCGGCGGTGACCGTGCGGAAGTATCCGAGCGTGCGGAAGCGGCTCTCCGGCAGGGAGATGCCCGAGACGATGTGGCGGGTCATCCGCCGCGCGATCACGTCCACCTCCGAGAGCAGGCGGACGGTCACTTCGGGCGGGAGGGTGGCCACAACGGACAACCTGAGGTCGGGTGCCTTGGTCAATTGGGCCATATTGTCCCTTATGTACAAATCTCGGCCTGTACGCCGGATGACATTGCCCACGCTTTGTGTCCGGCGAAGAAAGTATGCTGGTTCCAATGCTCTACGACGACATGTTCATTCGACTTGAGCGCGCCCGCTGGACGCTCAGCACCGACATCCCCTTCGACGACATCGATCCGAGCCTCCTGAGCCCTCAGTGGATCAGCGACCTCCGGAACATCTGCCTGACGGAGCTGTCTGCGCTCTATGCCACGGAGATGTTCATCCGTGACTTCTACACGGACATCGATTTCTGCAGCTTCATCTCGATCTGGTTCTACGAGGAGATGAAGCACCACCTCACGCTCCGCAAGTACCTGGAGCGCTGCGGTGAGACGTTCGACGAATCCAAGCTCCCGGAGCTGCGCCTGACGTTCGCGCCGGGACCGGCGATCGAGACCCTCACCATGCATTTCTGCGGCGAGCAGCGTCTCGCCCACTGGTACACCGCGTTCAGCGAGCAGGGACCCGAGCCGGTGATGCGCAAGATCTTCAAGATCCTTGCCGCGGACGAGCTGCGCCACGCGGCGTGCTACGCGAAGTACCTGCGCCGCGCCGTCGCCAACAAGCCCGAGGTGCTCCCGGACATCCTCAAGATGTCGCTCTGGATGATGCGCAGCACCAACGACGCGCCCAAGCATCCCACCACGATCACCGAGCCCTCGGTGGTCTCGCAGCTCGAGGATCCGGAATACATCTCGCGGATGCTCAACTGGTACCTGCCGGGCCGCGACCACGAGGCTCCTGTGCAGCGTCGCATCCTCGCGCTGCTCTCCGAGTTGAGCGGGGTCGAGATCAAGAACCTGCGCGAGATCCCGCCGCTCGTCCGCAAGCTGTCGGCAACCAAGCAGCTCTCGCCTGCCGCTGCCTGAGGAGCGCTGAAGGCGCCGCACCTATAATCGGGCGGCCATGGGTGCAGAGGTGGTGCGTTTGCGTGCGGTCGTCCACGGACGGGTGCAGATGGTTGGCTTTCGCGCCTTTGTGATGCGCCACGCAGGCGACGCCGGCCTGGCCGGCACCGTGCGAAACGAGCCCGACGGAACCGTTGAGACCGTGCTCGAAGGCCCACGCCCCGAAGTGGAGCGGATGCTGGAGCTCCTGCAAAGAAGGACCGAGTCACGCGCGCGTCGAACGCGTCGACGTCGAGTACAGCGCGCCGACCGGCACCCTTCCCGCCATGATGGTGGCGTCATGACCATTCGCTTCGCCGACCGCCTGAACCGCCTCGGGACCGAGAGCGCCTTCGAGGTGCTCGCCCACGCGCGCCTGCTCGAGGCCGAGGGACGGAGCATCGTCCATCTCGAGATCGGCGAACCAGATTTCGCCACTCCTGACAACATCATCGACGCCGCGGTTCGCGCGATGCGCGACGGGGCAACCCACTACACGGCCGCAAGCGGCATCCGCGAGGTCCGCGAGAAGACCGCCGCCTACGTGACGCGGCACACCGGCGTGCCCACGGCCTTCGAGAACATCGTGCTGACCCCGGGCTCGAAGAACCTCCTGCTGTTCGCGCTGCTCTCACTCGTCGAGGAGGGCGACGAGGTCATCGTTCCCGATCCCGGGTATCCGATCTATCGATCACTGGTCGAGTTCATCGGCGCCAAGGCGGTCTCGCTGCCGCTGCGCCAGGAGAACGACTTCCGCGCCGACGTCGATGAGCTCGCCAGGCTCATCACGCCGCGCACGCGGATGCTGGTGGTCAACTCGCCGCAGAACCCGACGGGCGGCATCCTCACCAGGGATGACTGCGAGAGGATCGCGGCGCTCGCGATCGAGCACGACCTCATCGTCCTGAGCGACGAGATCTACAACCGCCTCAGCTACGACGGCGACCCACGTCTCCCTCTACGGCATCGACGGGATGGCCGAACGCACCATCTACATGGACGGGCTCTCCAAGGCGTGGGCGATGTGCGGCTGGCGTCTGGGCTTCGGTGCGATGCCGGTCGAGATCGCGAAGAAGATGGACACGCTGATGATCAACAGCTCGTCGTGCGCCGCGGCATTCACGCAGTGGGCGGCCGTTGAGGCATTCGACTCTCCCGAGTCGGACGCGTCGGTGACGCGCATGGTGGCCGAGTTCAGCCACCGCCGCAACCGCATCGTCGATCTCCTGAACGCCATCCCCGGGTTCGACTGCCGCCGCCCGGCCGGTGCGTTCTATGTCTTCCCCGACATCACGGCGACCGGCTTCGGCGATCGCGAGCTCGCAGGCTCGCTGCTCGACGAGGTGGGGGTCGCGGTGCTCCCCGGCCAGTCGTTCGGACCCGAGGGCAAGGGCCACATCCGCCTCAGCTACGCGGCATCCATCGACAAGATCGAGGAGGCCACGCGACGGATCGCGCAGTACATCGGCTCGGCGGTCCCCGGATGACACCTCCATGGCGTCCTTGCGATGAACGAGCCGGTTCCCGGTCTCGAGGAGACGCGGCGCCGTCTCGCTGACCACGACGTCGTGGCGGTGGTCCTGGAGCTCCCGATCGGCGACGTCACGCCCGTCGGCGCGATGCGCGCGCTCGGGACCGACGCGAGCTGCTTCCTGCTGGAGTTGGTCGAAGGCAGCGGTGCGATCGCTCGCTGGTCGATGCTGGGGCACCGTCCATCGCGCGTCATCAGTGACTCCGGCGATGGCGACGATCCGCTCGGGATCCTCGATCGCGACGTGGCATCGCTCGCCGCCGCGTGTGCGCCAGGGATGGGCGCGCCGTTGCTCGGCGGCGCCGTCGGCTTTCTCACCTACGACGCTGCGCGCCGTTATGAGCGGCTGCCATCGCCTGCGAACGACCCGCTTGGCCTGCCATCCCAGTGGTTCGCGATCTTTGACACCGTGGCGGTCTTCGACCACGCACCGCATCGTTTGCTGCTCTCCAGCTGCGTGCATCGCGGCGATGCTGCGGGGATCGACGCCGCGTACGAACGGGCGATCACGCGGATCGAGACCTTGCGCGCCGCTCTGCTCGCGGCGCCACCGGCGCCGACGCCACAGCTTGCCGGCACGCCCGTGGACGTCGGAGCGCATGACCACGAGGCCAATCTCTCGAGGACCGAGTTTCAGGACCGCGTGCGTCGCGCGCTCGACTACATCGCCGCGGGCGATATCTTCCAGGTCCAGATCTCGCGGCGATTCGCGCTGCCGCTGCAGGCGGATCCGTTCGATGTCTACATCGCGCTCCGCGCCATCAACCCGAGCCCGTACATGATCTACATCGCCACGCCGGACTGCACGCTGGTGGGGGCATCACCGGAGATGCTCGTGCAGGTCACGGGGCAGATCGTCCGGTACCACCCGATCGCCGGGACGCGCCGGCGGGGCCGCACACCCGAGGATGACGAGCGGATGGAGCGCGAGCTCCGCGCCAGCGACAAGGAGGCTGCGGAGCACCTCATGCTCATCGACCTCGGCCGCAACGATCTCGGCAGGGTCTGCGCCACCGGCAGCGTGCGCGTCACCCAGCACATGGAGGTCGAGCGCTACTCGCACGTCATGCACCTCGTGAGCAGCATCGAGGGGACGCTCGATGACACGTGCGACTCGCTCGATGCGCTGCGCTCCTGCTTTCCCGCCGGAACCGTGACCGGGGCGCCCAAGATCCGTGCCATGGAGATCATCGCCGAGCTGGAACCCGAGGTTCGCGGGCCGTACGCGGGCGCGATCGGCTATGTGGGGTACGGCGGTGACCTGGACACAGCGATAGCGCTTCGCACCATCGTCATCCGGGACGGAACCGCGTATGTGCAGGCCGCGGCTGGCATCGTGGCCGACTCGGTGGTGGCGGAGGAGACCGTGGAGATCGACAACAAGGTCGCCGCTCAGATCCTTGCGGTGGAGGAGGCGAACGCGTGGGCTCGGGGCTGAGTGGTCAGGTGCTCGTCATCGACAACTACGACTCGTTCACCTTCAACCTCGTGCAGTACCTGCGCGAGCTCGGTGCGACGGTGGCCGTCGAACGCAACGACGCGCTGTCCGTCGCCGACGTCGCGGACGCACAACCCTCCGCCATCGTCATGTCGCCGGGACCGCGAGTCCCGGAGGAGGCGGGCATCTGCGTCGACCTCGTTCGCGAGCTTGGTGACGCCATCCCGATGCTCGGCGTCTGCCTCGGTCATCAGGCGATCGGCGTCGCGTACGGCGCCCAGGTCGTCCGAGCACCGGCAGTGGTCCACGGCAAGGTGGGTGCTGTGCACCACGCCGGCGCAGGCGTGCTTCGCGGCCTCGAAGATCCGTTCATGGCCACTCGCTACCACTCACTGGTCGTCGCGGTTGCGGGACTGCCCGACGTGCTCGAGGCGACTGCGTGGAGCGACGATGGCCTGATCATGGCCATGCGCCACCGTGCCTTCCCGGTGGAGGGCGTCCAGTTCCATCCCGAGTTGATCGGCACGCCGGTGGGACATGCGCTGTTGCGCAACTTCCTGGAGACCGCGGGCGTCAGCGCCGGCGCGGTGCTCGCGTGAGCAGAGCAGGCGGCACGCTCGACGCCATCGCGCTTCGCAAACGTGCCGAGGTCGAACAGCTTCGCTGCGCCGAGGCAGCGCTCTGGGCGAAAGCCGAGTCGCTGACTCCTGCGCGGGAGATCGGACCCGCGTTGCGCGGCGGCACGATCATCGCGGAGATGAAGCGCCGCTCACCGAGCGGCGGGACTCTTCGCCCCGAGCTCGACCCGCTCGCCATCGCGCGCGACTACGCCGGTTGTGGCGTCGCCGCGATCTCGGTCCTGACCGATGGACCCGACTTCGGCGGCTCGCTGGACGACCTCGCCGCCGTCCGCAGGGTGGTGGACATTCCCTTGCTGCGCAAGGACTTCACGCTCGACCCCGTGCAGATCGCCGAGGCGCGCGTGGCAGGTGCGGACTGGGTGCTCCTCATCGTCGCGATCCTCGACCAGGACGCGCTCGACAGCTGCCTCGCGGGGGCTGCGCGAAGCGGAGCGCATGCAATCGTCGAGGTGCACGACGTCGATGAGGCGGCGCGTGGCCGTCGCAGCCGGCGCCACGTGCATCGGCATCAACAACCGCAACCTCGATACGCTCGTGACCGACATCGAGACGTTCGCTCGCGTGCGCCGTGTGATCCCCGACGGCGTCATCTGCATCGCCGAGTCGGGCGTGCGCAGTCCCGAGGATGTCGCGCGCCTGGTCGGCGAGGGAGCGGATTCCGTCTTGATCGGCGAGGCGCTGATGCGTGCCGCATCGCCGGCCGCCGCCTGCACCGCGATGGTGTCTGCCGCGCGCGGCGCCGCACGCTCGTGATCGTCAAGGTGTGCGGCGTGCGGACGCCCGAGGTGGCCGAGGCTGCGCTCGATGCCGGCGCCGACTGGATCGGCCTGATGCTCGTGCCGAAGAGCTCTCGGTGGGTGGACGACGATGCGGCTCGTGCAGTTGCGCGAACGGTCGCAGATCGCGCCGACCTGATCGGCGTGTTCGTCGAGCCCACCGCCGCCGAGTGCGACGACGCAGCCTCGCGGTATGGCCTCGCCGGAGTCCAGGTGCACGGAAACATCAACCACAGCCTCATGATGGCGTGCTCCGTTCCCGTCATCCCTGTCATCAACGTGCAGGATCGCCGGCATGCCAACACCATCGACTGGCCGCCCGACACGCTCCTGATGCTCGACGGGATGCCCGACCGTGGGGCATTGCCCGGAGGCACCGGACACCGCGTCCCGCTCGAGTGGGCCGCCGATGTCGCGCGTCATCGCGAGATCGTCCTCGCGGGCGGGCTCGGTCCCGATGACGTGGCCGAGGCAATCGCCGCCGTGCGTCCAGCGGGTGTCGACGCGTCGAGCCGCCTGGAACTGCGCCCGGGAGAGAAGGATCCGGAGCTCGTCCGGCGTTTCGTGCTCGCCGCCCGGGATGCCGCCGCACGCGTCAGGATCGATCCGCGGTGAGCGTGCACGCGACGGGGCGTTTCGACGGGTATGGCGGCGCCTACGTGCCGGAGACACTGGTGCCTGCACTGGAGGAGCTCGAGGCTGCGATGGCGGAGGCGTTCGCCGACGAAGCGTTCACCGCCGAGCTCCGCCGCTGGCTCGCGGAATTCGCGGGCCGGCCGACTCCGATCACGCACGCACGCCGCCTCACCGCCGCGCGGTCCGGCGCGCAGATCTGGCTCAAGCGCGAGGACCTGCTGCACACGGGCGCGCACAAGCTGAACAACGCGCTCGGCCAGGTGCTGCTCGCGCAGCGCATGGGCAAGCGGCGGATCATCGCGGAGACAGGAGCGGGCCAGCATGGTGTTGCCACCGCGACCGCTTGCGCGGCACTCGGCCTCGGATGCCTCGTGTACATGGGGCGTGAGGACATGCGCCGCCAGTCGCTCAACGTCTACAAGATGGGGCTGCTCGGCGCCGAGGTCGTCCCTGTCGACAGCGGTTCCGCGACGCTCAAGGACGCGACCAACGAAGCGATCCGGGACTGGGTGGCGCACGTGCGCGACACCCACTACGTCATCGGCAGTGCGGTCGGCCCGCATCCCTACCCGTCGCTTGTCCGCCGGCTGCAGCGCGTGATCGGCGACGAGGCGCGCGAGCAGATGCTGGCCACTACCGGGCGTCTGCCAGCGGTCGTCGTTGCATGCGTGGGTGGCGGCAGCAACGCCATCGGCATGTTCGCGGCGTTCCTCGAGGATGACGTCCAGCTGATCGGTGTCGAAGCTGCAGGCCGCGGCCTCGACTCGGGCGAGCACGCGGCGCCGCTGTCACGAGGCCGCCCCGGGGTGCTGCACGGTTCGCTCAGCTACCTCATGCAGGACACCGGCGGTCAGGTGCTCGCTACCCATTCGATCAGCGCCGGCCTCGACTATCCAGGTGTCGGGCCCGAGCACAGCGCGCTTCGCGACAGCGGTCGCGTCGTGTACCGCGCGGCGACCGATACCGAGGCGCTGGCTGCGTTTCACGAGCTGTGCCTGCTCGAAGGCATCATCCCCGCGCTCGAGTCGTCGCACGCTGTCCACATCGCTGCCGAGAGTCGCCCGCGACATGACGTCTGACGACGTGGTCCTCGTCTGCCTCAGCGGGCGCGGTGACAAGGACATCGATACCGTGCGCGAGTACGACGCCCGGTGAGTGAGCAGCCGCCGGCCACACGGTTCGACGCGGCGTTTGCCGCCCGCACAGCTGCGGCGCCGCCTGGGCTGATCCCGTATTTCACCGCCGGCTATCCGTCGATCGACAGCCTCGGCGCGCTCCTTCGATGCGCCGAGAGCGCGGGTTGCATCGCAGCCGAAGTCGGCATTCCATTCAGCGATCCGCTCGCCGACGGGCCCACCATCCAGCGCACCGGACAGGCGGCGCTCGCCAACGGGATGACCCTCGAGATCGCTCTGCGCCAGGTGCGCGACTGCGCGCTCCGCGGGGGTGAGCATCCCGCTCGCCGTGATGACATACATCAACCCGGTGCTCACGTTTGGCGTGGAGGAGTTCGCTCGGGCGGCCGCCGCAGCAGGCGTCGACGGCGTGATCCTTCCGGACCTCCCGCTCGACGAGGCAGCCGATGTCCGTATCCGCGATGCACAGTGCCGGGGTCGCGGTGATCCCGCTCGTGGCGCCCACCACCACGCCGGAGCGCCTGGAGCGGATCTGCTCCACCGCCGCCGGCTTCGTCTACTGCGTGGGGGTGACAGGCGTCACCGGCGCTCGCCGTGACATCTCGCAAGATGCGATCGCGCTCCTCGACTCGGTCCGGCGATTGACGCCGGTCCCCCGGGCTCTCGGCTTCGGGCTCTCGACGCCCGAGCACCTGATCGCATTGCGCGGTCACGCAGAGGCAGCCGTGGTGGGATCCGCGCTGCTCGACGCAATCGGTGCCGATCCAGGCGACGGCGTCGCCGCAGCCGGACGATTCCTTGACGCGATGATCGGCAACGGGGCAACGCGAACGCCGTGAGCCAGGAGCGCGTCTCTCCCGCGTCGCATATCGACGGTGACGTCACCGTTCCGGGCGACAAGTCGATCACCCACCGGGCGCTCATCCTCGGGTCGATGGCCAAGGGCCGCAGCTATGTCGGCAACGGATCGCCGGCTGCCGATGTCCTTGCCACTGCGGCCTGCCTGCGCGCCTGCGGGGTGTGGGTGCGCGACTTTCCACCCGACCGCTTCGCGCTCGACGGCGCCGGTGTCGGCATGAGCCTGCGCAACCCGGACACCGTGCTCGATTGCGCCAACTCCGGCACCACCATGCGACTGCTCGCAGGGGTGCTCGCCGGCACCGACATCGACGCCACGCTCGACGGCGACGCGTCTCTGCGCGGCCGCCCGATGCGTCGCGTGGCGGAACCGCTCCGCGCCATGGGGGCAAGCGTCGATGTGTCACCTGAGGGAACGGCGCCGATGCGCGTCCGTGGGCGAGGTCTCCTCGATGCCATCACCTGGGAATCGCCGGTGGCGAGCGCGCAGGTGAAGTCCGCAATCCTGCTCGCCGGCCTTGCCGCGGACGGACCGACCACGGTCATCGAGCCGCTCCCGACCCGCGACCACACCGAGCGGATGCTGCGAATGTGCGGTGTGGACGTGGTGACGGACGGCGCGGCAGTCACCGTGCATCCGGCACCGCTGCAGCCGTTCGGCATCCGGATCCCGGGGGATCTCAGCTCGGCGGCATTCTTCCTCGCGCTCGCAGCTTCACGCCCCGGGTGGCGCGTCAGGTGCCCCTTGGTGGGCCTGAATCCGGGACGGACCGGGAATCCTCGACGTGCTCGAGGCCATGGGGGCAGACGTACGGATCGAGCCGCGCGACCCGGCCGGCGGGGTGGAGCCCGCTGGTGACGTGGAGGTACGCGGCACGGCGCTGAGGGGAATCGTGATCTCGGATGCGCTCACGGTTCGCTGCATTGATGAGCTCCCGGTGATCGCCGTGCTTGCGAGTCAGGCTGAAGGTGACACGCAGATCCGCGACGCGGGCGAGCTTCGCAACAAGGAGACCGACCGGATCGCCCTCCTCGAGACAGGGCTCCGTGTGCTCGGGGTGCCCTGCGAGAGCACGCCCGAACTCGCTGACCATCCACGGGCCGGTCAAGCTCCGGGGAGCGCATCTCGATGCTGCCGGTGACCACCGCTTCGCAATGGCCTGGGCCATCGCCGGGGCCCTGGTCGAACCGGGTGGTGGAGACACCGTCATCGACGGCGCCGACGCCGCGGCGGTGTCGTACCCGAACTTCTACGCGGACCTGCGCAGGCTGCTGACCCGCTGAGGGCTCACTCGTCGAAGCGCAGGAGCAGGTGGGGACCGTCGCGCGCCTCCACGACCTTGAGCCAGCGCACGGCGATCGCCACGGGAAGGACGTCCGGGCCTTCCACATACGCCTCGGCGCCCGCGGCGTGCGCGGTGAGGCGCCGGGCCAGTTCCATGCGCTGACCAGGGTCTCGGAGCACGGACGCGGTGCCACCGCCCTGAATCCATCGGGAGGCATTCCCGGGCGAGCACATGAAGGCCACGCGCGGGTCGGCCTCGAGCTCGCGATGCACCCGCGACCCGCCGCGTGCGGCGATCAGCAGCCGGATCCCGTGCTCGGTGCGTTCGGGCGCGAAGAACACGCCGGCGACGTGGGGACCTGCCGCGCTCGTGGTGGCCAGCGCAATCGTGTCGTATGCACGCAGCGCCCAGAGCGCTCGCTCGACGGCGGCATCGTCCTGTGGCGAAGGCGTGCTCATCGCAGCAGTTTGCTCAGGCGCCGGTCCGCGAAGACGCGGCCTCCGGTCTGGCATCCGGGGCAGTACTGAAATGACCGCGATGCGAGCGACACCTCGCGCACCGTCTCTCCGCAGACGGGGCACGGCAGCCCAGTGCGGCCGTGCACGCGCATCGACTGCCGTTTCCCGTCCTTCAGCGCCGCCGGATCCGAGTCCACCGCCAGTGCGACAGCGGCGCTCAGCACGTCTCGCGTCGCGGTCGCGAGCCGCTCGAGCTCGTCAGGGGTCAGGGCGTCGGCATGCCGGAAGGGGGAGAGCTGCGCCGCGTGCAGGATCTCGTCCGAGTACGCGTTGCCGATGCCGGCGATGACCGCCTGATCCGCGAGGACGCTCTTGAGCGTGCCGTGTTGCGCTGCCAGTAGCGTTCCGAGGCGGGCCCCCGAGAGGCTCGGATCGAGTGCGTCGATGCCCAGGCGCGCGACGCCGGGGACATCGGTGGGGTTCCTCACGACGGACACGGCGAGCCGCTTGTCGGTGCCGTGCTCCGTGATCTCGAGGCTCCCGCCGTCGACCAGCGTGACGATGACTGCGAGCGGGCCTCGAAGCGACGGCCGCGCGTTGGTGGGGGTGTCGCGCAGGCGGATCCAGCCCCCGCGCGCGAGATGCACGATCAGGTGCAGGGGCGGCGCCTCGAGGTCGATGAACTTCCCGCGACGAACGCACCCTGCGAACGCCAGGCCCTGCAGTGCGGTCACCGGCGGATCGAACGTCTTGAGCACCGCGACCGAGCGAACGCTGACGTTCGCGACCGTCCGGCCGCGGAGCCGGGCGTCAAATGACCGGCACAGCGCTTCCACTTCGGGCAATTCAGGCATCGCGGGTGAAAGAATGCGCCCGGTGCCGAGAAGCGTGGCTGCTACGCGCGCCGTCGGGCCGCGGCGGAGCCGTGCGCATGGGGCGGAGGACGTCCTCTGCGTGCCTCGCTCCACGATCTTTCCGGACGGCGCCTGGCACGGGCTGATCGCGAAGGGGCTCGAGCGAGTGCTCCGCACCGTGCATGCGACATCGGAGTACCGCCCCCGCGCTGAGATCGAGGACGATCCCGCGCTCCAGCAGATCATCCCGTACTGCGTGGTCCACCATCCGGAGGACGACACGTACCTGCTCACGCGGCGGCTGCGCCGCTCCAGTGAGAAGCGCCTCCATCACCTGTACTCGCTGGGCATCGGCGGCCACGTGAACCCCGGCGACGGCGAGCGCGAGGACCCGGTGGTCGGGGGCCTGCGCCGTGAGTGGGCCGAGGAGATCCGGTGTCCGACCTCGGCCCGGGCCAGCCTCGTCGCCATGCTCAACGACGATTCGAGCCCGGTCTCGCGGGTGCACCTCGGTCTCGTGTTCCTGGTCGAGCCGGCAGGCGGCGCCGTCGAGGTGCGTGAGGTCGAGAAGCTGGAGGGGGAGTCGCTGACACTCGAGGCGATGCGGCGCCACTACCTGAGCATGGAGTCCTGGTCGCAACTGGTCTACGACGACCTGGTCGCCGGCGCGCAGACGCGCGTCGAGAAGAGCCCGCTCATCGTGGATCTCGAACCGGAGCCGTGAGCGGGACCGTGCCCGCGTCCCCGGAGTTCTTCCGGACAGCGGAGGATCTCTCGAGGTGGTTCGCTGCCAACGCCGACGCGTCCGAGCTGTGGGTGGGGTTCTGGAAGAAGGGCTTCGAACGCCCCGGCATCACCTATGGCGACGCCGTGGATGAGGCGCTCTGCAACGGCTGGATCGACAGTGTCGTGCGGCGGGTGGACGAGGCGAGCTACATGCTCCGGTTCACGCCGAGGCGCCCGAAGAGCAACTGGACGGAGGCCAACCTCCGGCGGGTGGCGGAGCTCCGCGCTGCGGGCCGGATGCGCCCAGGCGGAGAGGCCGCCGTTCGTGCGGCCCAGCCGGCGCGCAAGTCCCCGCAGCGATGAGCCTCCGTATACTCGGCCGTCAATGGCAACAACGGTTCGTGTCCCGGGTCCCCTGCGCCGTCTGACCGGCGGCAATGCCGAGGTGAGCGTCGACGGCGACACGGTCGGTGCTGTGCTCACCAACCTCGATGCGACCTATCCTGGCTTCCACGATCGTCTCTACGACGACTTAGGGAGCCTGCGGCAATTCATCAACATCTATGTCAATGACTCCGATATCCGCTTCGCCCAGGGCCTCGATACCCCGATCGCCGAGCGCGACGAGGTATCGATCGTCCCCGCCGTTGCCGGAGGTGGCGGTCGCATCTGACCGTCCGCTGGATCTCCTGCCGCGATCAGCGGTGATCGCTGTGGCGATGTCGGGTGGAGTGGATTCCAGCGTCGCTGCCGCACGCGTTGCAGGAACGGGTCTGCATGCATTCGGGATCACGCTGGCGATGTGGCGCGGGAGCCGTGAGACGGTCCGTGATCGTGGGTGCTGTTCGATCGACGCGGTTGATGACGCCAGGCGCGTCGCCACGGCGCTCGACCTGCCCCACTACGTCTGGAATCTCGAAGCGGATTTCGAAGCGGACGTGGTGCGCGATTTCGAGGATGGCTACGCAGGAGGGATCACGCCGAACCCATGCGTGCGATGCAACCAGCGCATCAAGTTCGGCGTGCTGCTCGAACGAGCTCGCGCCGCAGGTGCGACGCATCTCGTCACCGGCCACTACGCTCGCACCGGCCGCCGGGGGGCGCTCGCGACGCTGCACCGCGCCCGTGATGCACGCCGGGACCAGGCGTACGTGCTCCACCGCCTGGATCAGCATCAGCTCCAGAGCGCCGTCTTCCCGCTCGGCGGGGACGAGTCCAAGTCAGGCGTCCGCGCTGAGGCCGCTCGCCTGGGCCTCGGAACTGCGGCCAAGCCCGAATCGCAGGATCTCTGCTTCGTGGACACGGACATGAAGTCCGACCTCAGCGTCCGGCTCGCCGGGCGTTTCGCCGCCGGCGACATCATCGACGCCGACGGCACCGTGCTTGGAAGGCACGACGGCCTGCCGTTCTTCACGGTGGGGCAGCGAGCCGGGCTCGGGATTGCCCCTTCAACGCCCGACGCGTCACCGCGCTATGTGATCGATCTCGTCCCTGGACGGAACGCCGTCGTGGTCGGCCCGCGTGAAGCGTTGCGCCGGAGCGTCATCGAAGCCTCGTCGTGCCGGTGGGTTGCGGGGAGTCCGCCGCCGCCCGAGACACGCTGCGAGGCGCAGCTGCGGGCCCATGGCGCGCCCCATCCGGCGTGGATCGAGGCGAGCAGCGCGGCGGGAGAGGTGCGCGTGCGATTCGACACCGCTGTCGACCAGGCGTCTCCCGGGCAATCGCTCGTGCTCTATCGCGGTGACGAGGTCCTCGGAGGCGGCTTGATCCGCCGGGCCGCCTGAGGGCCCGCGGCGGTGCCCCCGACCCCTGCGCAGGTCGTGCTCGGCATCTTCGCGGTGCTGTTGGGCTGCCTCGCCATCACCACGTCGACGGCAGCGGCCCGCCACACCGGCAACTGGCTGTACTACATCTGCACGGTGGGGAGCCTCGCCTTTGTGGCGGGTGTGATCGGGCAGCGGGTGTTTCCGAGCCCAGCTGCGATCGCACGGCTCGGCGCAGCGGCAGCGTCCACATCCGCGCCAGGACCGTGGGATGCGGGCGTATCGCTGCCACTCATCGGGATCCGGGTGACACCGGTCGCCATCGCCGGACTGCTCGTTGCGGCAGTCGGTCTGAGCCTGGTCCTCCTTTTCGAGCGCGTACCTGGCACAGTCCGCATAGCCGCGCCCACGCGGGCGTCGCGGCTTGAAGACGACGATTCGGTTTGAGCCCGCGCTGACTACAATGCCGCCCGCGCCCATATGACCCCTAACGCAATCGCGTTCTACGCCGTCGCCGTGCTCATCGTGCTTGCCGCCGGGGCCGCAGTTGGGCTTCCTTCGCTGCGCCATGCCGGATACGCGGGCGCCGCGCTGGTCGTGCTCCTGGCGCTGCTCGAGGTCCTGTGCGGTGCGTACGCGCTCGCGGTGGTGCAACTGGTGGTCCCGGGCGTGGCCGCCGCCATCGTGGTCCGCGTGCTCCGCCACGACGCGTACCGGGGTCTTCTCTCCGTGCCGCACGCTCCCGAGCGCTTCTGGATCGCAGCGCCGATCGCAGTCGGCATCGCCGCCGTGTTCGTGATCACGTTCGCCGCAAACGGCCCGGCCTGGTATCCGTCGATCCTCGGGCGCAGCGCCGCCGACACATCCGCGGCGCTGGTGACGGTGCTGCACTACCGAGTTCCATATGCGCTCGCAATCGCCGTCGTGCTGGTGCTGGCAAGCGCCGGCGTCGGGCTGGTGATCGGCCGGCGCAGTGCTGATGAGCAGACGCTCGACGAGCATCTCCGCCAGCGCCGCGAGCGCGAGGCGCTGGCGCGACGGCGGCGCGAGGATCGTGAGCAGGGGCGCCGGCGCCCCGCCAGGAGCGACTCGTGACGATCGGCGGAGGGCAGTTCGCCGCTCTGAGCGCCGTCATCTTCGCCATCGGCGTGTATGGCGTGCTCGCCCGTCGCCATCCGCTCGGGGTCGCAATTGCGATCGGGCTGCTCTTCGCGGCACCGGTCATCGCGCTCGTCGGTTTCACCCACGCGGTGCAGGCGCCGCCGATTCCCATCGGCGACGGGCTGGCCGCGTTCGCCATCGTTGCGGCGAGCTGCATCTGCAGCATCGCGTTCACGCTCATCGTCCTGCTCTGGCGCCGCACCGGGCGCGCCGACATCGACGCGCTCGGCGACCTCGAGGCATAGGGGTGTCCATCTACAACGCCGCGTGGGCGATTCCGCTGCTGCCGCTGCTTGGTGCACTCGGGTCGCTCGGCGTCGAGACACAACGGCGCGCCGCGCAGTTCTGCGTCTTCTTCAGCGGCCTCGCGTTCGTGGTCGCCGCGGTTGTGCTCGGGGTTCGCCTGACTCACGCTCCCGCGCCGCCGTTCCTGTCACTGCTCACGTTTTTCTCGATGTCCCCGCCCGAGGGAGCGACATTCGCGACGCAGTTCACGGCACAGGTCGGTGTGCAGGTGGATGCGCTGTCAGCGAGCTTTGCCGCCGCGATCGCCTTCGCGACGATGGTCATCCAGGGGTACGCGGTCAACTCGATACGCGGGGAGCAGGGCGTGCGCCGGTTCTTCTGCGCATCGTCGGTGCTCGCGTTCTGCACCACCGGTTTCGTGCTCAGCCCCAACCTCTTCGACTCCCTGATCCTCTGGGTGGGTGCGTCCGCAAGCCTCTATGTCCTGCTCTCGCTCACCTGGCAACGAGCCGAGATCGCGCACCGTGCAATGCGCGCGATGGTGATCCTGACTGCGGGTGACATCGCGCTGACCCTCGGGGTGGTCTTCACGTGGATCAAGTTCGGGGTCTTCTCGTCACTGCTCGCCGCACCGAGCGGGCAATCGCTCGCGGATCCCTTCTCGTTCAGCGTCATCTCCCAGGGCGTCCTCGCCACGCTGCATCACGGTGTCGCCAGCACCGGACCGCGAGCGCTGCTCGTGATGGGGATCGTGTTCCTGGTTGCAGCCGCGGTCCGGAGCGTCCAGTTTCCGTTCACCGTGTGGCTCACCGACGCCGCCTCGTCCGCGGTGCCGGTGCTCGCGCTTGCGGCTGCCACCGTGGCGCCGCTCGGCCTCTTTCTGATTGCACGGATCTATCCCATCGTCGCGCACACCCCGCGCGCGCTTCCGGTGCTCGCATTGGTGGGCGGCGGCAGCGCCATCCTTTCGGCGGGGTCCGGTATCGCGCAGCGGAGCATCACGCGGATCGCGGTGTGCGCCGTCGCAACGGAGCTCGGTCTCGGACTGGTCGCGCTCGGCATGGGCGGGTACAGCCCGGGTGTCTTCATCGCATTCACCTCCGTCTTCACATCGACGCTGCTGCTGCTCGCCGTCGGCAACCTCGTCCGCGTCTACCGCACCGACGACATCACCGAGATGGGTGGCGCATGGGCGAAGTTGCGCACGACCAGCATCGCGTTGGGCGTCTGGGCGCTGCTCGCCGGCGGGATCGGGCTCAGCGCGTACTACGCGCTGTCGTCCGCGCTCAGCGGCGCCGACCCGGCGGGAGGCACCTTCAGCGGGCTCGAGCGCGTCGTCATCCTCATCGTCACGCTCGTCGCCGCTGCGATGGCTGCGCTGCTGGCGGGCCGCCTGCTGCTCACCGTCACCTCCGGCGCGATCGCCCGCAGGCGTGGCTTCGCGCACGAGCGCGTCGCCGAGGTGGAGGGCGCGCTGCGCCGCCCACTCTGGCTGGCCATCATCGCCGCGATCGTCGTGGTGCTCATCGGTCTTCCGGGGCTGCACCCGTTCTCTCTCGGCAGCAAGCGAGTCGCCGGCCTGACGTTCCTGCGCTTCGTGGTCTATGGCGGTCATCCGCAATCGATCGGCCTCGACGGCGGCGCTGCACTGCTCGCACTGCTTGCGCTCGTGGTTGGTCTCGGTGCCGCGTATCTGGTGTTCGGACCGGCGCGCAGACGTGTCGCGCTCCCGGCATTCGCAGCGTGGCCACTGCGCGTCGCTGCAGAGGGGTATTACGTCGAGCGGTTCACCGAGCTCGCGGCACAGCCGCTCGTGGCGATTGCGGGCCGGGTCTCGGATTTCGATGAGCAGGTGACGGCGCCGATTGCTGCGTCGGTGGGGGAGAGCGTCGACGAGGCAGCCGGGCTCCTTGCCACCATCCGCAACGCCAGGTTCTCACGGGCCATCGCGGGAAGCCTCGTCGTCATCGGCATCCTCGCGCTGCTCTCGGTGCTCGCTGCGACGGGTCACCTCTGGGTGCACCTTTCATGAGCGTCATCCTCTCGACGATCGTCTGGGCGCCGCTCCTCTTCGCGCTGATCGCGCTCTTCCTTCCGGAACGCGATGCCGAGCAGCGCTCGCGCATCCGCACGATCGGGCTCGCCGGGGCGGGCACGAGCTTCTTCGTGACGACCTTTTTTGCCATCCTTGGCCAGATCGGTCTCGGTGCGGGCGGTGGGCTCGCGTCCGCGTACCAGGAGAGCCACACGTGGTTCTGGAACTTCCTCTTCCAGGCCCACTACGACCTCGTCGCCGACGGCATCACGTTGCCGTTGCTGGTTGTCGTCACCACCATCTTCGGCGTCGCGATGTTCCACTCGTGGAAGGTCCACGAGCGCGTCCGCCTGTACGTGATCCTCATCCTGCTGCTCGAGACCGCTGTCAACGGTGTGCTGTGCTCGTCGGACTTCGTGCTCTTTGCGGCCTTCTGGGGACTGCTGCTGGTGCCGATGTACCTGCTCATCCGCATCTGGGGTGGCGACGGTGCCCGGCGCGCGGCCGCATGGTTTGCCGGCTTCCACGCGGTGTCGCTCGCGCTGATCATCGCGACCATCGCGATCATCGTCGTCGAAGCCGGAGCGCGATCCTCCGACATGAGCGCGGACCTCGCCACCTTCTCGGTCACCGCGGAGACGGTGGGCTTCTGGTTGAGCTTCATCGCCTTTGCCATCGCCATGGCGATCTTCCCCGTGCACACGTGGATGCTCGAGGCGCAGAGCAAGGCGAGTGCCGGCGTCGCGACGATTCTCTCGGGAACGATGCTGCTGCTCGGCGCCTACGGGATGATGCGCATCAGCCTCGTCGTCTTCCCGGTGCCCGCGCACTACTACTCGTTTGCGATCACCGGGCTTGCGGTGGTCGGCGCGTTCTGGGGCAGCATCGGCGCGCTCCGTCAGGACGAGTTGCGCCGCTTCGTCGGGTACATGAACGTGGCGCAGATGTCGCTCGTGCTGCTCGCCATCGGCGCGCAGACATCGGTTGCGCTGGTGGGGGCGGTGCTGCTGCTTGCGGGTCAGGGATTCGCCTCAGCGATGTTGACGCTCGTGAGTGGGGCAATCGAGGAGCGCACGCGGACCACGAGCATCCGCGCCATGGGCGGGCTGGTGACTCAGGCGCCACGGCTCGCGGGCTTCTGGCTCGTCGCGGCGGCCAGCGTCATCGGCGTGCCGATGCTCGCTGGGTTCACCGGCGACTTCATGGTGTTCGCGGGGTCGTTCCCCGAGCATCGCATCGCCACCGTGCTCGTGATGTCGAGCGTGATCGTCACCACCGGCGGTCTGCTGTGGGTTGCCAACCGTGTCTTCTTCGGTCCGGTTCGTGATCAGTTCGCGCGAGTGCGCGACGTCACGCTCCTGGACCTCACCGTGCTGATCCCGCTCGTCGCCGCTGCAGTGCTCTTCGGTGTCCGTGCCGGTGCCGTTGTCCCGGTGATCGCCAACGGCGTCCTCGAGATCACCACACGGATCACGGGAGGCTGAGCGGGTGCTGCCGAATTTCACGCACGCGCTGACGCTCGCCCTGCTTCCCGAGGCGATGCTCGTGGGGACAGCGCTGATCTCTGTGCTGGTTGCGCTGATCAGGCCGGGGCTGCGCGCCGATATCCATCGCTGGATCGCGTGCATCGGGCTCGCCGGCTCACTGGCGGCGTGCGCGTTCGTCCTGCTCGGGCTGCGTCACGTGCTCTCGGGAATCGCGATCGTCGTCTGGTCGGGCGGATTCGTCATGGACAGCTTTGCGCTGTTCATCGCGATCCTCGCGTGCGTCACCGCGCTGTGCACCTGCCTGATCACCGACTCGGCGGTACGCACCTTCCCATCACGGTCGAGCGCCTTCTACGCGCTGATCCTCGTGGCGACAGCGGCCGTGGAGGCGATCGGCGCCGAGCACGAGATGACGACGCTGTTCGTCACGCTCGCCGTGTTGCTCATCTGCCTGGTGGCGCTCGGAACGCTGGTCAAGACCAATCCGCGCGGCGCCGTCTCGTCGTTCGAGCACCTCATCGAGGGCAGCGTCGGGCTGGCGATCGTGCTCTATGGGCTCGCGCTGCTCTACGGGATCACCCGCAGCACCAGCCTCTCGGCCGTGGTCGGATACACACCATCGGCGCCAGGGGCCATCGCAATCGCCGTCACGCTGATCGTTCTCGGCCTGTGCGGCACGCTGGGCATCTTCCCGCTGCGGCAATGGGTTGGACGCGTGGCGACCAACGTTCCTGCCGGCGCCGCCGGATTCATCCTGGCGATGAGCATGATCGGCGGCGGCGCCGCGCTGGCCCGTGTCGCCGTTGCGGGTTTCGGCCCCGACGTCAGCATCTGGCGCTGGCTCGTGCCAATCGTCGCTGCGGTGGCCCTCGGCCATGCAGCGCTGAGCGCGCTCCGCGAAACCACTGTCTCGCGCCTCATCGGACAGCTGGTCAGCGCTCAGGCGGCGATGCTGCTGCTCGGCCTGCTCGCCTTCGACACCGGATCGCGCGGGCTCCCCGCATACGGGATCACCGCGTTGCTCAGTGGCCTCGGGATCACCGCGATCGCGACCGTCGCCGCATTCGGTGTGCTTGCGATGCTGCAGGTGGCGGGCATCGGCGATGCCATCGACGACCTCAAGGGCCTTGGCCACCGTTCGGCTCCCTCGGCGTTGCTGATGACCGTGGCGGTGGCGACGCTCGCGGGTGTGCCGCCGCTGGCCGGGTTCCTTTCGCGCGTCCTCCTCATCTCGAGCGCAGCCGACACGCACTACGGCTGGCTGGCGATCGTCGCCGTGGCGGCGACTCTGCTCACCGTGATCGCGGCGCTCCGTTTCGTGGCGACGATGTACTCGGATGCCGGGGATGAGGTGCCGTTCACGCTCGGAGCAACACCGGTGCTCTCCCGCATCGTCGCCGGCGCGGCCTGCCTTGCCGGTGTGGTGCTCGTGGCGCTGATCCAGCCGCTGCTCGCGGTGGCGACAGCGGGAGCCGGAACACTGCGCTGACCGCTCAGCGCCAGGCGGGAGGAGCCAAGCGGGACGTCCCCGCCGTTGTCTTGACGCTGCTCACACGGACCGTGCGCACCATCGGGCCGCTCCGGGCGCCGATCGCCGCGGCTGTCGGCGCGGCGTGGTACGCACGCCTCAGCCGGGAGGACCGCGTCCGGGCGGCGGCCAATCACCACCGCCTCCAGCCAGCACCTGGACCACGCCGCGGCTGCGGCACTGGCACGCCGCTCGTACCAGGAGTACGTGCGGATGATCGTCAACTCCATGTGGGCGGAGCCGCTCGATTCCTCGCGGGTGCTGGAGCTGTTCCACGTGATCGGGGCCGAGCACCTCAACGTCGGCGTTCGCGGAGGAATGGTCGTGCTGCCGCACTTCGGCAACTGGGACATGGCGGCAAGCGCGTCGCTGGGGCTCGGGCTGCACCTCAGCACGGTGATGGCCCCGTGGTGTCGCCTGGGATCACGGAGATGGTGATGCTCTCGCGGCAGCGGAAAGGGCTCGAGATCTTCACGGTCCGGCAATCGGCACGCGGGCTCTTTCGCGCGCTGCGGCGGGGGAGAACGGTCGCGCTCATGCTCGACGTGCCCGAAGCCGGACCGACTGTCGTGGTGCCGTTCTGCGGTGGGCCGGTGCGCTGCAGCGCCGTGCCGGCGCGGCTCGCCGCCGCGACCGGGGCGGTGATCCTGCCCGTCACCTGCCGGCGCGACGGCAGGGGCTGGGTGCTCGAGATCCATCCACCCATCGACGCGACCGACGATGAGACGGCCGTGATCGCGCGCATCGCCGCCTGCGTGGAGCCCGCGATCCGTGCGCATCCGGAGCAGTGGTATCCCTTCCACCACGTCTATGCGGATCAGTGACGCGACTGAGCTGACGGCAGCGGCAGTGCGGACGCTGGAGGCTATCGACCCCTCCGGCGTCGCCGCGACCACGGCCTGGGCGCCCGGGCGCTGCACGCTCGTGGGCGAGCATGTCGATTACGCGGGAGGGATCGTGCTGTGCGTCGCGGTCGACCTCGGTATCGCCGCTGCGGTGCGCCCGAGCAGCTCAGGACGTTGCCTCGCGACGAGCGAAGGAGTGACGGTGCGCCGTGAACGCGCGGAGCCTTCCGGTGATGCCCTGGATCGAGTGCTCGCGCCCGTGGTCGCACTTCGTCAGCGCGGCTTCGACGTGCCCGCGGTCGAGGTGGGCATCGCAGCGACCCTTCCCGCAGGCGCCGGCCTGGCGTCGTCAGCGGCGCTCATGGTCGCCACCACCACGGCGATCCTCCGGATGCTCGGCGCGACGATGAGCGCGCGCGATCTCGCTGCTGTCGCGCTGTCCGCGGAACGAGACGTGCTCGGCATCCCGTGTGGGCCGCTCGATCAGCGCGCCGTCGTGAGCGCGCCGGATGGCGGCGTTCTCGTGCTCGACTGCCGCACCGGCGAAGACCACTCGGTGCCCTGGCCGTGGCACGACGCCATCCTCGTCGGCTGCGACACCGGCAGCCACCACGACGTCGGCGGGGCCGGCTACCGGGAGCGCCGCCACGAGACCGAAGTCGGCCTGGCGGCGCTGGGAGTGGCCGGCAGCCAGGAGTTGAGCGACGCCGCGATCGATGCTTCGGGGCTCGACCCGGTCGTCCAGCGCCGGCTGCGACACGTCATGGGAGAGACCGCGAGGGCGGTTGCGGCAGAGGCTGCGCTGCGCGCCGCGGATCTCGGCGAGCTCGGCCGTCTCATGTCAGCAAGCCACCGGTCGTTGCGCGACCTGCACGAGGTCAGCACGCCGGAGCTGGACGCCGTGGTCGCCGCCGCGGAAGCAGTCGACGGATGCGCCGGGGCACGCATGGTGGGAGCCGGGTTCGGTGGCACCGTCGCCGCGCTGGTCACGACCGACGCTGCAGGAGCGTGCCGTCGCGCGATGGCCGAGGCCTGCGGCGGGGGGTCGACCTTCGAGCTCCGGCCGTCGCCGGGCGTGGCCGTGCTGGCCCCAGACGTCGTGCGGGGCTAGACTCCGCCCGTGGCTGGCAACCGGGCTGCGGCGGCGAGCTGCGCCGCCGGGTATCTGATCGGATCGGTTCCCTTCGGCCTGATCGTCGGCAAGGCCGTGGGGGGACTGGATGTCCGCGACTTCGGCAGCGGGAACATGGGCACGGCCAACGTGCTGCGGACGCTCGGGGCTCGCGCCGGTGCCATCACGTTCGCGCTCGACGTCGGCAAGGGCGCCGCGGCGATCGGCCTGGCGCGGGCGTGGGGCGCCGACCCCGCTGCGCAGGCGGCTGCCGGGCTCGCGGCCTGTGTCGGGCACTCCTGGCCCGTGTTCGCACGGTTCCGCGGCGGCAAGGCGGTGGCCACCGCGTTCGGCGGCCTCGTCCTTGTGTCACCCGAGGCTGCTGCGTGGGCGACGGTCGGCGGTATCGGTGCGCTCGCACTGAGCCGGACGATGTCGGTGGGATCGCTGACTGCGACAGGGACCGCCACCTTCGGCGCGGCGCTCGAGAGCACCCGGCGCCACGATGCCGTGCCGCTCGTGTTCACCGCGCTGGCGTCGGCGCTGGTGATCGTCCGGCACGCGCCCAACATCCGGCGCATCGTCAGAGGCGAGGAGCCACAGCTGTCGATGCGGCTCTGGGGCAGTCGTCACTGACTTATCGACGGACGTCCGTCAGGCGCTCCGTATGATCGGGGCATGAAGGGCGATCTCGGTCCCGGCGTGCAGATTCCCGTCGAGACGGCAGTCGATCGCGTCGCGGCCGTGGCACGCGCGCTGACGAGCACCACTGCCGGCGTGGCGGAGTTGCAGCGTGAGGTCGTGCGCACCGCGGCGTCGATCACCGGGTCCGGCGCGTCGGCGGCGCTTGCGCTGCGCGACGGAGCGCTGCTCACGGTGCGCATGGTGGACCCGGCCGAGGGGGCGATCGACACGTTCGACGGCTGGGAGACAGCCGCCGAGGTGCTCGCCGGACGGCGCGTCGAGCGCGTGGCTCCCGGCCGCGGCGCGTTGCTGGTGCTGCCGATGCCCTTCGAGGGCGAGCCGGCCGGCGCGCTGGCGGTCATGCTGCCGTCGGACGCCGCGCCGATCGACCCGGATGTCGAGAGTGTTCTGGCCATTCTCGCCAATAACGCGGCGATCGCCATGGAGAACGCCCGGCTCTACGAGCTGGAGCGCGAGTCCGTTCGGCGTCTTCGTGAGCTCGACACGCTGAAGACGGATTTCCTGTCCACCGTGCAGCACGAGCTGCGCACGCCGCTGACGGCGATCCTCGGCCTCAGCGACCTCATCGAGATGTGCTGGGAGGTGTGGGAGGACACGCCGAAGCTGGAGGCGCTGCGCGACATCCAGGTCGCGGCCAGCAACCTCGACGGCATCGTGGAGACCATCATCGACTTCTCCGTCGGCGAGGGGGAGAAGTTGGTGCTGGGGCTGGGGAATGTGCCTCTCGAGGATGCGGTCCGCACAGCGATCACCGTGGTGACGAGCCGCCACAAGGGTGGCTTGCCGGTTCCGACACAGGTCGATGTCGATCCCGGCGTGACGCTGCGCGCGGACCCGGACCGCCTCGGGCAGGTGCTTCGCGCGCTGATCGACAACGCCGTGAAGTTCAGCGATGGCCGGGGCACCGTGACGGTCCGCGGCAGGCGCGATGGGTCCGGCGGCGTGCGCGTCGATGTGATCGACGAGGGGATCGGCATGCCCGAGGAGGACGTGCCGCGGATCTTCGAACGCTTCTTCCAGGTGGACAACACCGCGACGCGCCGCTTCAGCGGCACCGGCATGGGCCTCGCGCTGGTGAAGCGGGTGGTCGAGGCGCATGGCGCGATCGTCGAGGTGGAGACCAGCCTGGGTGCCGGGACACGCATGTCGCTCCTCTGGCCGGATGGCGATGCCGCGCCGGGCAAGGTGCTCGATATCGATCCCGTGGGCTCCCCGGTGCCGGTACAATGACGGTGGTCGCGCTAGGCGGGGCGTTAGCGGTGCCCTGTACCCGCAATCCGCTATAGCGGGGCTGAATTCCCCACCGAGGGGGCGCGTCATTGGGTCTGCTCCGGACGCGCCGGCGTTGACGACTGGGTCCCGCGCAGCTCGGGCCCGTGAACCCCGTCAGGTCCGGAAGGAAGCAGCGGTAAGCGGTCTCCCGGGGGTGCCGTGGGGACACCTGGTCTGAGCCGGTCGTACGGGTGAGCGCTGGTGGCGTGCCAACGACGTGGGGTGCGCGACTACCCTCGTTCTCGCGGCGGATCGCTCTCACGGGCGACCCGCCCTCGTTGCGACAATGCCGCCCGCTTCGGGTGATCATCGTGAAGGAGCCGCGCGCCGTGGACCGCCGCTTGACCGAACTCTGCCGGGCCCTCCGCCCGTGAGCCTCGCGCTGTACCGCCGCTATCGCCCGCAGCGCTTCGACGAGCTCGTCGGCCAGGAGGTGGTTGCCCGGACGCTCGTCAACGAGGTGCGCTCCGGCGAGCTCGCACACGGCTATCTGTTCACCGGCGTGCGGGGGACGGGCAAGACCTCGACCGCTCGCATCCTCGCTCGGGCCGTCAACTGCGAGGCGCCGGTCGACGGGGAGCCGGACAACGTCTGCCCGCCCTGCCTCGAGATCCTCACCGGGGCTTCGGTCGACGTCCTCGAGATCGACGCGGCGAGCAATCGCGGTATCGATGAGATGCGCGATCTGCGCGACAAGGTGCGCTATCTGCCCGCCGTGCTCCGTCGCAAGGTCTACATCATCGACGAGGCGCACATGCTCACCACGGACGCGTGGAACGCCTTCCTGAAGACGCTCGAGGAGCCGCCGCCGCATGTGCTGTTCGTGCTCGCGACGACTGAGCCGCACAAGGTGCCCGAGACGGTCCGTTCGCGCGTCCAGCGCTTCGATTTCCGGCGCGTTCCGGTTCCCGCGATCGAAGGGCTTCTTGCCGATGTCGCGCGCAAGGAGGATGAGCTCGTCGAGCCCGACGCGCTCCAGCTGCTCGCCACCTCGGCGCAGGGAAGCCTCCGCGACGCACTCGTCCTCCTCGAACAGGCCCTCGGGGCCGGCGAGCGTCCGGTCACCATCGCGGTGGCGAGACGTTCGCTCGGGCTCACCGACCCGTCGATGCTCCGCGACCTGGTCACCTCGCTGGCCGGCGCCGACCCGGCCGGCACGCTGCGCGCTGCGGCTGCCGCCTTTGACGCCGGCGCCGATCCACGCCAGCTCTTCCGCGACGTGGCACGCCTGGCCCGGGCGGCGGAGCTGGTGGCGCTGGGCTACCCGGAGGGCGCCTCGGTCGGCCCCGATGAGGTGGCGCTGGTGACCGACCTCGCGGCAATCGCGCCGGCAGGGCTGTGGCTGCGGCTCCTCGAGCTCGTCGCCGAAGCCGAGATGAACCTGCGCCAGTCCGTGGATGCGCGCCTGCTGGTGGAGGTCTGCCTGCTCCGCGCGCTGCGGCCACCCGCGGCGGACGGTGAGAGTGCCGGGATCGCGGCGCTGGCGCTGCGTGTGGCGGCGCTCGAGCGCGGGGTGGCCGCACCGGCGAGCCCGCGAGGCGGGGCTTCTCCTGCGCCGACGAGTGCGCCCGCCCAGACGGCGCCGACGGCGCCGGCCGCGGCTCGGGCCGAGGCGGCGCCAGTCGCGCCTACGAGCAGCGCCGCCAACGCCCCACCCGCCGCTGAGCCCGTTGCGGTCGCGGCAGCCGTGCCCGCTCCGGTGGCCACGGAAGCCGTGCTCACCCCGCCGGAGGCTGGAAACGGGCAGGCACAGGCGGCGGCAGAGGTCGTCGTCGAAGCGATCGGCAGGCGGGACCTCACGACGCTGGACGGATGGATCGCCGAATGGCCGGTCGCCATCGAGGCTGTTGCTCGCGTCAACAAGGGTCTCGCCGGGGTGCTTCGGGACTGCAAGCCCGTCGACGCCGACGCGACCACCGTGACGATCGGGACCAATGGCCGCTTCCACCACGAGCAGATCAGCGATCGCGAGAAACGCCAGGTGATCGCGGATGCCCTGTCGGCGATCGGCGGCCGCCCGATCAAGGTCGTCACCCAGTTCACCGGTGAAGACCGCCCGCGAGGTGCTTCGGGATCGGTGAGTGACGTCACACAGGCGGTCCTCGATACGTTTGCCGGCAGCCGGGTCACGGCGACACGCCTCCACGACGATTCGAGGCTCGGAGCGCCCAGAACCGGCAACGGTGCGTAGACTGCCCCAACGAGGTCCGAGATGAAGAACCAGCAGCAGATGATGAAGCAGCTCCAGCAGGTGCAGGCCCGCATGGCCAAGATGCAGGAGGAGCTCAACGATGTGACCGTGACCGGCACCGCCGGAGGTGGCGTCGTCTCGATCACCGCCGATGGGCATCAGAAGGTCCTGTCGGTCGTCATCGAACCCGAGGCGCTCGAGGAGGGAACCGAGCTCCTTGCCGATCTGATCCTCGCGGCCATCAATGACGCGCTCGACAAGTCGCGCGCGGCAGCGGCCGCAAACATGTCGCAGCTCACCGCCGGTTTGGGCCTTCCTCCCGGTCTGATCTGACCGGGACCTCGCGACGCGTGATGCCGGAGGAGGGACGTGCCACTCGTTCCTGAGGCCGTCGAACGGCTGGCCGCGGAGTTCGGACGCCTTCCAGGCATCGGACCGAAGACAGCGCAGCGGCTGACCTTCTACTGCTTGCGCGCTTCGGCGGACATGTCGCAGCGGCTTGCGGGCGCCCTGACGGACCTGCACACCCGCGTCCGGCCATGCTCGCGCTGCTTCTTCATCGCTGACGGGCCGCTCTGCGCCATCTGTACGGATGCAAAGCGTGATGGATCGTTGTTATGCGTTGTTGAGGAAGCCCTCGATGTCCTCGCGGTCGAGCGGAGCGGCGAGTTTCACGGGCTCTATCACGTGCTGGGCGGGGCGCTCTCGCCGATGGACGGCATCGGGCCTGACGAGCTCCGGATCCGCGAGCTCGAGGCCCGGGTCGCGGAAGGCGAGATCCGCGAGGTGGTGATCGCCACCGACCCCGATGTGGAGGGCGAGGCGACCGCGTACTACGTCGCCGAGCAACTCGCCCGGCATGCGGTCACGGTGTCCCGGCCCGCGCACGGGCTGCCTGCCGGCTCCGATCTCGAGTACGCGGACGAGCTCACCATGGCCCGCGCGTTTGCGGGGCGTCGCGCGCTCTGAGCCTGTCCCGGCCAGGCGGTCAGGTGGACTTGGGGAGCCGCTGCCTGGTGGTGATCGCCGCGAAGATCAGATCGCCGCACGCTGAGCACTTGGCCACGGGCCGGCGCAGCGTCACCTCAGCGCCTGCGCGTCGCTGATACACGGCGAAGCTGAGCGGGACGACGAGGCGGGAGCGACACGCGGGGCACACGAGCACAGCGGGCGTGACCTTGCCATGAGGCCCGATTCCCGTCTGTCCGCAAGCCGTCTTTCAGCGATCGCGGGCAGCCGGGGCCGGGACATCAGCGGACCTGCCGGCCCGCGTCGCCCCGGGTCACACAATCCGGTGGTGGGAAGTGGGACCATGCCAGCGTCTTGATCCTTTGTCCTGCGTGCGGCGCGGACCGTCTGATCCCCTTGACCTTCCCCATGTACCAGCGGGCCATGGGCGACCAGGTGGTCATGCGACGACCGATGGCCAAGTGCTCGGGCTGCGGCGAGCGGGTCTTTGCCAGGATCGTCGCCCACCAGCCGGTGCACGAGCGCTCCGGAGACGCCTCCAGCGAGATCTGACGGCCTTCCGGCTCTTCCCGCAGCTCCGAGGTGCGGGTCCTGGGCCGAGTTCGACTTGACCTCCGCCCTCCAGATCGGTAAACTCCGGGGGTTGCCCGCTCGGGGGTGCTCCCGACGGCCGCGTTGCCAGGGATTCCACTGTGGACTTGGCGCGCCATGAACCTTGACACTTGAAGAGTGGAGACGACTTTCCGCGACGGCCTTGGGTCTCGTGCGATCGAGCACGGACCGGCGTAGGCCTCGTCAAAGCATGTCTACGACCCGGTTATACCGGGACACAGACGTATTCATGGAGAGTTTGATCCTGGCTCAGGATTAACGCTGGCGGCGTGCATGAAACATGCAAGTCGAGCGCGGTGTGATGCGGGGTAACCCAATTCACATCTAGCGGCGAACGGGTGAGTAACACGTGAGCAACCTACCTTTGAGTTGGGGATAGCCCTGGGAAACCAGGATTAATACCCGATGTGGTCACAACAGGACATCCTGATGTGAGTAAAGGCGTAAGCCGCTCAATGACGGGCTCGCGGCCTATTAGCTTGTTGGTGGGGTAACGGCCTACCAAGGCGATGATGGGTAGCTGGTCTGAGAGGACGATCAGCCACACTGGGACTGAGACACGGCCCAGACTCCTACGGGAGGCAGCAGTTAGGAATTTTCCGCAATGGGCGAAAGCCTGACGGAGCAACGCCGCGTGAGTGATGAAGACCTTCGGGTTGTAAAGCTCTGTCGGAGGGGAAGAACACAATGACGGTACCCTCCAAGAAAGCCCCGGCTAACTACGTGCCAGCAGCCGCGGTAATACGTAGGGGGCGAGCGTTATCCGGATTTACTGGGCGTAAAGCGCGTTAAGGCGGCCGACAAAGTTGGTGGTGAAATTTCAGGGCTCAACTCTGAAACTGCCTCCAATACTGGTTGGCTTGAGTGCGAGAGAGGAAGGTGGAATTCCCGGTGTAGTAGTGAAATGCGTAGATATCGGGAGGAACACCAGTGGCGAAGGCGGCCTTCTGGCTCGCAACTGACGCTGTAGCGCGAAAGCGTGGGGAGCGAACGGGATTAGATACCCCGGTAGTCCACGCCCTAAACGATGTGCACTAGGTGTTGGGCGTATTGACGCGCTCAGTGCCGCAGCTAACGCATTAAGTGCACCGCCTGGGGAGTACGGTCGCAAGATTAAAACTCAAAGGAATTGACGGGGGCCCGCACAAGCAGCGGAGCATGTGGTTTAATTCGAGGCAACGCGAAGAACCTTACCCAGGTTTGACATGCATTCGAAAACCGTGGAAACACGGTCCCCGAAAGGTGGATGCACAGGTGGTGCATGGCTGTCGTCAGCTCGTGCCGTGAGGTGTTGGGTTAAGTCCCGCAACGAGCGCAACCCCTGTGGTTAGTTGTATTTTCTAGCCAGACTGCTGGGAGAAACCCAGAGGAAGGTGGGGATGACGTCAAGTCATCATGCCCTTTATACCTGGGGCTACACACATGCTACAATGCCCAGTACAACGGGCTGCGACACCGCGAGGTGAAGCCAATCCCTTAAAGCTGGGCCCAGTTCGGATTGCAGGCTGCAACTCGCCTGCATGAAGTCGGAGTTGCTAGTAACCGTGGGTCAGCACACCGCGGTGAATATGTTCCCGGGCCTTGTACACACCGCCCGTCACACCACCCGAGTCTGGTGCACCCGAAGTCGCTGGCCGAACCCGCAAGGGACGGAGGTGCCGAAGGTGTGCCCGGTGAGGGGGGTGAAGTCGTAACAAGGTAGCCGTACCGGAAGGTGCGGCTGGATCACCTCCTTTTAGGGAGTGGCCCGAGTGCGTACATGCAGCAATGCGTGTCACGGCACGGACCAGTCAACTCAAGTCGTGCAGTAACGCGTCGTGCAGAACCGCGAAGAGTAGCGAGCAATCGCGAAGAGTACCGGGATGTAATGCGGCGTGGTCCATACGCGCAAGCGTGTGGGAAGGCCGGCCAGCAGGCAGTGGGAATCTGCAGAAAATAAATGCGCGTCAGGAGCGCGGTGCTCCAGGCGCCCGAGGCTACTATGTCGCCTCGCGGAAATCGCTCCACGCTTCAGCGGTCAAGGGGACCGGCTGCGCCGGGCCCACACGGGCCTTTAGCTCAGTTGGTGAGAGCGCACGGCTGATAACCGTGAGGTCTGTGGTTCGAATCCACAAAGGCCCACGCTCGTATCCGTTCGGGGATGTAGCTCAGCTGGAAGAGCACCTGCTTTGCAAGCAGGGGGTCGCCGGTTCGAGCCCGGCCATCTCCACGGGCAACGACGACCCTCCGCTCGACAGCCGGCCTCGAGGCCGGTCGTTTGTACGTTGACACGAGAATAGCGAGTCTGCGAGAACACTGGACGGTTTCCGTCGTCCAGCGTTCAAGTGAGAATCCTCAATAAAACCAACCAAACAACAAGCCAGGCGAAACACGTGTCGTGGTGACGCAGCGACGTCACCAGGCCTCCTGCAGTCATTGAACAGTGACGATAGGAAAGGTCAAGCTACCAAGGGCACACGGTGGATGCCTTGGCACCAAGAGCCGATGAAGGACGTAGCGTTGTTGCGATAAGCCTCGGGTAGCTGCTAGCAAGCACTCGATCCGGGGATTTCCGAATGGGGCAACCCACCTGGAGGAATGTCCAGGTACTCCCGGTTGAATATATAGACCGGGTAGAGGGCACGCGGAGAACTGAAACATCTAAGTATCCGCAGGAAAAGATGTCATCCCCTGAGTAGTGGCGAGCGAAAAGGGGTGAGGCTAAACCGAGACGGCGTGATAGCCGGCAGGCGTTTCCGTCTCGGGGTCGCGGGACCTCATCGTTTCCTCTGCCGAGGAAGCAAGGAGTTACAAAGTCGATGTCTAGCCGAACGGCATTGGAAAAGCCGGCCGCAGAGGGTGACAGCCCCGTACGCGAAAGGCAATCGACCTCCTTTGAGAGTTCCCAAGTACCACGGAACACGTGGAATTCTGTGGGAATCTGGGCAGACCATTGTCCAAGCCTGAATACTCTTGGTGACCGATAGTGAACAAGTACCGTGAGGGAAAGGTGAAAAGCACCCCAGACGGGGAGTTAAAAGTACCTGAAACCGTGTGCTTACAAGCCGTGAGAGGGCTATGCCCCTAGTGGGAATGCCTGATTGCGTGCCTTTTGTAGAATGAGCCGGCGAGTTACTTCCATGTGGCGAGGTTAAGGGGTTGACACCCGGAGCCGTAGCGAAAGCGAGTCTGAATAGGGCGTGACCACTGTAATGGTGGTGGTAGTCGCATGGAGTAGACCCGAAACCGAGTGACCTATCCATGGTCAGGGTGAAGCGCGGGTAAGACCGCGTGGAAGCCCGAACCGACCCCGGTTGAAAACGCGGCGGATGAACTGTGGATAGCGGTGAAATGCCAATCGAACTCGGATATAGCTGGTTCTCCTCGAAATGCATTTAGGTGCAGCGTCGTCGATGGGTTTGTGGCCGGTAGAGCACTGAATGGGCTAGGGGCGATCACCTCGTTACCAAACCCAACCAAACTCCGAATGGCAACAAACTTTCCGGCGGCAGTGAGACGGTGGGGGCTAAGCTTCATCGTCGAAAGGGAAACAGCCCAGACCACCGGCTAAGGTCCCAAATCGCAAGCTAAGTGGAAAAGGATGTCACGGTGTCCAGACAACCAGTATGTGGGCTTAGAGGCAGCCACCATTTAAAGAGTGCGTAACAGCTCACTGGTCGAATGTCGTGGCGCCGACAATGATCGGGGCTCAAGCTTGCAACCGAAGCCGTGGATGGCCTTCCTTCACAGGAAGGTCGTGGTAGAGGAGCGTTCTGTTTGCTGCGAAGCCTGACCGGAAGGACGGGTGGAGCGGACAGAAGTGAGAATGCCGGCACAAGTAGCGAGAAACGCGTGAGAAACGTGTTCGCCGTAAACCTAAGGTTTCCTGGGCTACGTTAATCGACCCAGGGTCAGTCGGGACCTAAGCCGAGGCCGAAAGGCGTAGGCGATGGACAGTTGGTCAACATTCCAACACCGCCGCTGGTTCGTTATCAGCAATGGGGGAACGGGGAAGGATAGGCCTGACGGGGCGACGGTTGTCCCCGACGGAGCCTTGTAGGAGGTCAAGTAGGCAAATCCGCTTGACATCAACTCCGAGAAGGATCCCAAGACACTTCGTGTCGATGGGGCCGGTTCCATGCCTCCAAGAAAAGCCTCTAGCGAGAACTACGGCGCCCGTACCGCAGACCGACACAGGTAGGTGGGAAGAGGATTCCAAGGCGATCGAGGGAAACGTGGCTAAGGAACTCGGCAAAATGTCCCCGTAACTTCGGGAGAAGGGGAGCCCTTGGCGGTGATCCGATTTACTCGGTGAGCTGACGAGGGCCGCAGAGAAAAGGCCCATCCGACTGTTTACTAAAAACACAGGTCTCTGCTAAAGCGTAAGCTGACGTATAGGGGCTGACGCCTGCCCGGTGCCGGAAGGTTAAGTGGAGGGGTGCAAGCCCTGAAATGAAGCCCCGGTAAACGGCGGCCGTAACTATCGACATTGACCGTGGTAGTTATAAAACCCGGCTATTTGCTGGAATATCCGAGAATCCCGCGCTACTGCATCGTGCAGTGACAATGCGACGGGTGCGGACAATCAGCAGGAAAGACTGCCCAACGCGAGCAGAATCCTCAGAGGCCATACGCCGGGCCCTTTGAATGAGGGATGAGATGGTCCGATCTCATGGGCGACCATGAGAGCTGGTAGCCAATCCAGCCACTCCAGGCCGGCGCTTGGAGGAGCAACAACGATGAACGGTCCTAAGGTAGGAAAGTAACTGCCTTAGTAAAATCTGGCTATATGCTGGAAACCCCGAGAATCCCGCGCTACTGCATCGTGCAGTGATAATGCGACGGGTGCGGACAATCAGCAGGAAAGACTGCTCATCGCGAGCAGAATCCTCAGAGGCCATACGCCAGACAGCTCGAAAGAGCTGAAGATATGGTCCCATCTGCATGGCGACATGCAGGGAGGTAAGGAACGCCTCCACTCTGACGTCACCAGCGTCTGAGTTAAGAAGGAATAAGCGAAATTCCTTGTCGGGTAAGTTCCGACCCGCACGAATGGCGTAACGAGATGGGCGCTGTCTCGGCCACGTACTCGGCGAAACTGAAGTACCTGTGAAGATACAGGTTACCCGCAGCAGGACGGAAAGACCCCGTGGAGCTTTACTATAACTTGCCACTGAAATGGGGTCCAGCATGTAGAGGATAGCTGGGAGACTGTGAAGTCGGGCCGCTAGGTTCGGTGGAGTCAACCTTGGAATACCAGCCTTGCTGGATTTTATTTCTAACCGGCGCCGTTATCCGGTGTCGGGACCGTGGCAGGCGGGTAGTTTGACTGGGGCGGTCGCCTCCCAAACGGTAACGGAGGCGCCCAAAGGTTCCCTCAGCCTGGATGGAAATCAGGCCTTGGCGTGTAATGGCGTAAGGGAGCTTGACTGTGAGGCCGACAAGCCGAGCAGGGACGAAAGTCGGGCATAGTGATCCGACGACTCTGAATGGAAAGGTCGTCGCTCAACGGATAAAAGCTACCCCGGGGATAACAGGCTGATCTTGCCCAAGAGTCAATTTGTGGCTCCCCGCTCGAGCGATCGAGCGGTAAACTGTGGCTCATATCGGTGAAGCCCGAACCAGACAAGTCTGGTGGGTAATACCGAGGGAAGGTTGCTTGTTGTGGAAACACTCTTCGCTCGCAACGCACGAAGAAATCCTTTGACAGGACTCCAGCGAGACCTGGTCATCGGATCGCTTCTAGGTGACGGCTACCTGATGCCGACCACCGCCGGCTACTGCTTCCGTGTCAGTCACGGAACCCAGCAGCAGGACTACGTGGATTGGAAGTTCAGGCTCATCTCTGACCTCGTCAGAATGGCACCACGCGCTTGTGGCAGGAGTTACTACTTTCGGACAGTGACGCATCCAGAGTTCTCTGGATTGCGTGAGGCCTTCTACGCACCACGTGCGCGGAAAGGGATTCCTCTTAGTCTTCTGGATCAGGAGTTGACCGCCTTCGGGCTGGCCATCTGGTTCATGGACGACGGGGCCGCTGATCGGAATCAGTTGAGGCTCAATACGCAGAGCTTTTCGCAAGAAGAGAATGTGATATTGGCTGAGTTTCTACATGCTAAATTTGGAATAACAGCGCGGCTCAATAGAGACAAGGATCGTCATCGTCTGCGCATCGGCGCGGAGAGTATTCAACGATTCATCGACCTTGTGGCCCCGCACCTCATTCGAAGCATGCAGTACAAGCTTCCCCTGTAACGACTTCTCGCATCGGCGAGAGATGGTGGGCACTGCCGGCAACGGCAAATTTACGCCCTCCATAACACGCCACTGTCTCGAAAGAGACAAAGGTATAGTCTGCACTGCAAGAAACTGCAGAGCGTCACATCGACGGCAAGGTTTGGCACCTCGATGTCGGCTCGTCGCATCCTGGGGCTGGAGTAGGTCCCAAGGGTTGGGCTGTTCGCCCATTAAAGCGGTACGCGAGCTGGGTTTAGAACGTCGTGAGACAGTTCGGATCGTATCCGCTGTGGGCGCAGGAGATTTGAGGAGAGCTGACCTTAGTACGAGAGGACCGGGTTGGACGGACCGCTAGTGCACCAGTTGTTCTGCCAAGAGCATCGCTGGGTAGCCATGTCCGGATGGGATAAGCGCTGAAAGCATCTAAGTGCGAAGCCCACTCCAAGATAAGATCTCCCACCGGATAACCGGGTAAGACCCCAGAGAGACCATCTGGTTGATAGGCCGCGGGTGTAAGAGAGGTGACTTTTTGAGCTGAGCGGTACTAATCGGTCGAGGGCTTGACCTCCTATCCCACTTTTCAGCGACGAGTGGGATGGCGCCAAAGGTGGCGCCGCAGGAAAGTGCAACGCCTGGCTTAGCGCTCGAGTAGCGCAGTAGGATTCTCCGACGGAGAGCGCAAGAGCTTCCGTGGACCAGACTTGCATTCTCACTCGTCATGAGAGAGATATCCGGTGATCATAGCGGTGGGGAAACACCTGTTCCCATCCCGAACACAGCAGTTAAGCCCACCAGCGCCGATGGTACTGCCCTGGCAACGGGGTGGGAGAGTAGGTCGTTGCCGGGTATCTCTCTTTTGTTTCCTGGCAGAACGACCGTTTATGTTCGAAATTGTGTCGCATGCCAGCTGTCCAAACTGAGCGGACCGCTGCGACCGGGTACGCAATGCTCATGTCAGCTCGCCCGGGAGAGCGCACGAGAAGCCGTGTATCGGCCAACACCCGAACTCAGACGATGCGAATTCCGTCGACGGCTTCGGGCGCGCTCCTTCGTGTACGCGGAACTCAGTAGGCTACCGGAGCTAGGAGGCGTGAGATGACGAAGTACCTGATCTCGTTCGATGACGGTGCGATGACCTTCCCCGAGGAGGAGTTGCCCGACGTGAGTGATGCTGCGCACGCGGTGGTACAGGAGGCCAAAGACGCCGGCGTGTTCGTGTTTGCCGGCGGCCTGAAGGACCACGAGGAAACGAGCGTCGTGGCCGTGGACGGAACCATCACCGACGGGCCGTATCCGGAGGGCAAGCAGTACCTCGGCGGATTCACAGTCATCGACGTGCCGTCGCGCGACGATGCGCTGCAATGGGCTGCCAAGATCGCTGTCGCCTGCCGCTGTGCTCAAGACGTGCGCGAGATCCTGTTCGACCCGACCATTTGATCGCAGACCCGCTGACAGTACGGAACATTGGCGACCAGCGCATGTGCCGGGTAGGCGCCGTGCTCGGCTTGGCCAGCTTCAGATGTGCCCGACGCAGGTCCCTCCATCTTTGTTGCTCGTCGTGCCGTCAGGACACGTCGTCTTGTTCCAGACAACACCGAGGAGCGTCGCGGTCTTGAGTTCCTGTAGCCCCGAGCAACGTGGCCGACGTGAGGTTGGCGCCCGTGAGGTTGCCGCCGAGGAAGTGCGCGCTCTTGAAAATCGATTTGGTCAGATTGGCAAGTGACTGATTCGCGTTGGTGAGCGTGGCGCCGGTAAAGATGGCGCTGCTCATGTTTGCGAGCACCGCGCTCACGCCGGTGAGCTTGGCATCGGTGAAGTTGGTGTTGAGAGCAGATGCAGCCAGCAGGCTGACGTTGGTCAGCGTGGCGCCGGTGAAATTGGCGTTGTTCAAGTCAGCGCCGATGAGCGACACGCCAAACGGATAAGCGCCGCGCAAATTGGCACCGCTGAGGTTGTAGGCGCCGTCGGGCAGTTTGGGGAATCGCGTGAGGTTGGTGTCGACCTGCTGGATCAGTGGCGTGCTGGTGCTCCCGATCAACGACCCGTTGCCCCCGTAAGCAGCGGTGATCGAGTGCGGGCCAACGGCGAGTTCACTGGTCGTGATGGACGCAGTCGTGACGCCGCCAGACGTTGTGACCGGAACCGAGCCGAGCACAGTGGAGCCGTTCTTGAAGGTGACGGAGCCGCTCCGGCGCAGCGAGACCCGCCGTCGAGGCGGAGACGGTAGCCGTGAACGTCACGGCCTTCGTCTGCATCGATGGATTCGCCGACGAGCGCAAGGTCGTCATCGTCGATGCGAGACCCACGTCCTGTTGCAGCGTGTCTCCGCTATCCGCAAAATCCGGCTCGACCAGGACGCAGCCGGGGCAGGTGGCCAGCCCGAGGTACTCGGCATTGATCGCGTGGCCGGAGGGGAAGCTCGTCCCTGTCTGTTGCGCTTGTTCACCGCGGTGCTCCAGGACCAGCACGACGAATGGCAGGACGGACGCCGCCATTTCAGCCAGCAGTCGATGGCTCGCGTGATGCACTCCGACGGCCCGCCGTTGCTCACCAACCCACTCACGGAGGGACTGGTCGCGTAGTTCACCGACGCTGTGAGAACTCCACCGAATTCACACCACTACCGGGGACTTGACCCCCAGGACAGCGCTCGGAGCGTGCTGATATCATCCCGAGCCGAACGGCAGTGCCGCGAGTTCAACTCACTGCGTGAGGGGGGCGCCGAGGGGTTCGGCGCAGAGCCAAGGTCAGAGGGGCTAGGAATGGAAAAGAGGCAGCAGCTTTCACGACCGAATGTCGATCCACTCCGCACCCGCAGCCATCGTCGGAAGTCGGTCAAAGCGTGGCTCGTGGCCTGCGCTGCCGCGCTCGTGGTCGGGGCATTCCAGGCGGTCGCAGCCCTTCCGGCGGCTGCCGACACCGGTGACGCGCTCTATGCCTCCGCGAGCTCGTCCAACACGACAACGCCATGCACGAACGTCGGAGATCCTTGCACCCTCGCCACGGCAATCACGGAAGCGAATGCGGACACGGACGACACGATCGACCTGACAGACGGCACCTACACCTCGCCATCGGGTGGGTTCCCGGCCGTCACGAGCAGCCAGACCTGGCAGGGCGAGAGTGAGAACGGCACGATCCTGAGCGGTGTCTCGGGGATAAGCGCTCCGATGGTCACGATCAATTCAGGGGCCGTCGTCACGATCGGCACCCTCGAGATGACGGGCGGAACGGATACCAATTCCCTCGCCGGCACGATCGATGGCGGAGCCATCTCCAACTCGGGCACCCTTACGCTCACCAACGCAGACATATCGGACAACACCCCGTCCTCTTCGGAAACTGACCAGGGCGTATTTGGCGGCGGCGTCTTCAACGCCGGTGCAGTAATTCTTACCCAGGACACCTTCGACAGCGACAGCGCCGATTCGGGCGGTGGAGGCGCAGACGGCGGCGCGATCTACAACGACTTCGGCACTGTCACTGCTAGCGACGACAGCTTCATCGATAACAGTGTGGAGAGTGGCGTCGAAGCGAGTTCCGGCGGAGCGATTTTCAGCTATGGGACCCTGACGATCGCCGACGATACGTTCACGCTCAATTCCGCCGGTGGTAGCGGCGGCGCGATCCTTGAGGGGCTCGGCACCGGGTTCAGCGTGGTTGGCTCCACCTTCGTCGACAACGACGCCCCCGACGGAGCCTCCATCGCGAACAACCCAGGGGACGCCCCGCCGACGACAGTCGCCGACGACTTCTTCTCCGATGCAGTTGCGTCCTGCGACCAGGGGGGCGCCACATGGACTGACGACGGATACAACGTCGGTAGCGATTCGAGTTGCTTCTCGAGCACGCCTGCGACCGGTGACGACGACGCCGGTTCTATTCTTGCCGGCGAGGTTGGCTCTCCCGCCGACAACGGTGGCCCGACCCCGACCATCGACTTCGCCTCCGACAACCCGGCGCTCGGCATCATCCCCAACACCAGCGCAGTAACCATCACCGAGGCGGACGGGACGCCGTACACCCCGTGTCCCACTGTGGACCAGCGCGGAATCCCGAGCCCGCCTGGGGCCATGTGCAACGCAGGCTCGGTGCAGTCGAGCTTCCTCACCACGGTGAACGGGAACTCCTCGGCCGCAACTATCACCTACGGCACAGAGGCAACCTTCGCCGAGACCGACGGGTTGCCTGCATCGGGTTCCGGCACGGTCACATTCAGCTCGGCAAGCCCGAGCGCCACACTCTGCAGCTTCAGCTACCCAACCGACACAAGCTGCACGACGTCTCCGACCCTTGACGCCGGAACCTATTCCGGGATCGAGGCGACCTTCACCGACACAGACGGTTTCTATAGCAATGAGTCGGCTGCCAACGTGCTCTCCCTCACCGTGAACCAGGCGACCGAATCCACGACCACCCGATTGCAGGAGTCGTCCAGCTCTGTGGAGTTCGGCCAGGAGCGGTTCGAGACCTTCAGCGCCACCGTCACGGGGCAGACCGGCGCCGGCTACCCGGAGGGGACGGTCACCGTCTTCGATGCATCGCGTCCGTTGTGCAGCGCTCCTCTGGGCACCGGCACTGGTGATGCTGCATCGGCGCGATGCTCGCTCAGCAACGAGGAGTTGAACGCAGGAACCTACTCTGACGTCTACGCGCGGTTCACTCCGGGTGGTACGTCGTCGTCGGATAGCAATGACACCTATACCGGTTCGGTCTCGTCGACCAAGCGATTCACCGTCAGTCCCGCCTCCACCGCTACGACGCTGACCCTGACGTCGCCGGTCACCTATGGGTCCGAGGGCGCTGTCGATTTCCATATCACCGTCAGAGCCACCGGCGCCGTTCCGGTTGGGTCGATCCTCGTCCTCCACAACAGCACGATCCTTTGCTCGACGACACTCGGACCCGGCGGCACCGGCACCTGCACGCTGAGCGCGAAACAGTTGAAAGCGGGTACGTACTCCGTCACCGCCCTCTACACACCGTCAAGCGAGAACTTCTTGCCATCATCGTCCACTCCGCACAAGCTGGTCGTGCGCGCGTAACGACCCAGCGCTCCGTGGGACGTCAACTTCTCTGGAGAGGCTGACAAGCCCCGTCGTCTGGCTCCCCGAGCACAAAACAACCCCGCCGACGACCGGCTCGCGCGGTGCGAGGCGGTGTCGACAGGGTTGCTGAGTTCGGCCGATCAGGCCGAGGTCAGATGTTGACTTTCCGGCCGCGCCTGCTCGCCACGAGCAGTCCGCCGCCTACCATCACGAGAAGGCCGCCCAGGGTCAGCAAGCCACCGCCGGCTCCGGTCGACGGGGTGGTCAGCGCCAGCACTGCGCCGGTGGGCGTCGGCGAGCTTGTCGATCCGTCAACCCCGTCCGTGGGATTGGGGGTCGGCGTGGAATCGCCGGTGCAACCGAGCACCCGCACGAATCCGGACGCGAGGGTGGCGTGGGTGCGCGACTCGTTGCCCTTCCATGGAGCCCAGAGGTCCAGCTGGTAGTAGCCGCACGCGTCGAACGTGTAGCTGAGCGAGATGGTCTCGGTCGCGTTTTCGCCCCAGGTCTCGGTGAACGACTGCTCCCCGGCGATCAACGCCTGGGTCGTCCCTTCCGGTCCGCTGAAGGCGATCCCGGCCTGCCCAGGCTGCCCATCGGCCACGTTCTCGCCGTTGTAGGTGAGGATGTGATCCGCTGAGAAGTGCAAGCCGACCTTCTGCGTCGACTGCGTGAGGTTCCGTGCCACCACGTTGAAGTCCACGGTCACCGAGCCATTCGAGAGGTTGTACGTGGCTGGGCTGCTCACGAATCCGGTCGGCGGAGCTGCAGACACGATCCCTTCGAAGTTCGGATTGCCTGCGGCATCGGCGGCCTGCGACGTCACGAGAGCGCCTACCAGCGTGAGTGTGCCGGCAAGACCCGCGAGCCCTCCGGCGCGTTTGAGCGTGAGTCCCCGTCCCTGAATCATGTGCATCCCTTCCACTGAATAAGTGGGGGCGCTTCACATCCCCCAGGACCCATTATTCACAGATCCAACCCATCACGTCAAGCGCGTCAAGCGGATCACCGATCAGATCCTCTGTGGAAGGTGGGTTTGACGCGTACACTGGCGAGAGAACCTGAGGGAGGTCGGGAAGGAAGGCCATTGCCAGGCGGTGTGGCAATGGCGTTCGCCCTTCGACAACGGGAGCGGCTGTTGCGTTCGCCCCAGCGGGAGCAGACAACGTCGTTACGATCGCGCTCTGCGACCAGCGCCGTGCGTGGGGAGGCACACGCTGAGTTGATGAACCTGCGCGCCGGCGCTGCGTCCGGCGCCGCAACCAGAGCGACTGGCGCTCCTCCTTGGACGGGCCAGCCGTGAACCTGCGCGCGCTTGTCCTGAACGGCAACGGGGCGCGCCTCGTCTCCGGGTATCGCGGTGTGATCGCCCTGCGCTGGGTGGGCATCGTGATCCTGCTCATCTCCGCGCTCACGACCCCACACCCGGTGTGGCTCCCTGGAAGCATCCTCGTCGTTGTCGTTGCCTCGGGATACAACCTCGGGGCGATGGCGGTCCAACATCGGGGCCCCGTCTCGACGCGTCTGCGAATCGCGTTGCTCTGCGCCGACTTCGTGGGCTGCCTGGCCGCAATGCTGAGCATCCTGACTCGGGAGTCCGGCGCCGGAACCGCGGAGAGCGTCGGCCTGCTCCTCATCGGCGTCGAGGCCGTTGTCCTTTTTGATCTGTCGGGATTCACCTGGTTCAGCGCTGCGGCCGCGCCCGCGCTCGCTCTGGCGGCGTGGGATCAAGCACGGGTGATGCAGTCGTCAAGTGACGCCGCCCAGTGGGGCTTCACGTGGGCGACCTTCCTCCTCCTGCTCTGGCTCATCGCGCTTCGCGGGCGAGAGGATGGCCGGCTCAGGGGCGAACTGCGCCGGCTCGCAGTCACCGACGACCTGACCGGGCTTTCCAATCGCCGCGCCTTCCGTTCGAGCCTCGCCAGTGAGTTGATGAGAAGCGATCGTACCCGCCGGCCGGTGTGCCTCTTGATGCTGGATCTCGATCATTTCAAGCGCGTCAACGACACGTTCGGGCATGGCGCCGGTGATGTTGTGCTCGCCGCGATGGGCGGATTGCTCTCAGCGGGCATGCTCCGCTCCGGGATCGATCTCGCCGCACGGGTCGGCGGCGAGGAGTTCGCGGTCATCCTCCCGGAGACAAGCGGGGAGGGTGGCGTCTTCGCCGCCGAGCGCCTGCGCGTCGAGGTCATGTCACGCGCGGCCGACATCCTCACCACCGTGAGCATCGGAGTCGCGGCATCCCGCGGCGGCGACGATCCGGACTCGCTGCTCCGGGCCGCCGACAAGGCGCTGTACACAGCGAAAGCCCTGGGGCGCAACCGCGTTTCGATGGCGTCCGATGGCGCACCGGTGGCACTCGGCATCGCGTAGTTGTGCAGCGCCAGCCGACTCCGGACGGGTGGGACCATTGCGCCTGAACATGGACGATCGATTCGCCGAGTTGTTGACCGACATCGACAGCGGCACATGCGCAGTCCCGCTCGAGGAGCTGGCGCAACGCTATGCGTATGTCGTTCCCGACGAGCGGTCGTTGTCAGCGCTTGCGGAACTGGCACCGATTGTCGAGCTGGGAGCCGGAACCGGCTACTGGGCCTACCGGCTGCGGGCTCGCGGTGTCGACATCGTGGCGTATGACCAGGCACCGCCTGATGGCGAGCGCACCAATCGGTACCACGCCGCAACGCCCACCTGGAGCACGGTCCTCGCCGGGGACCAGGCCATCCTCGCTGAGCACGCCGATCGGACGCTGTTGCTCTGCTGGCCTCCGCTGTTCTCGAGCCTCGGCGATTGTCTGACCTTCTACAGCGGAAATACCGTTGCGCTGGTTGGGGATGGCGGCCATCGAACTGCTCGGCTCCAGGGTCTCAGCGAGGCGTTTACCACCGTCGATGTCATCCCCGTGCGCGCCCTGGAGCCATTCCCTGGCGCCGCGCCCACCCTGAGCATCTGGCAGCGTCGCTCCGCACGCTGAGCGCGGCTCCGGTGGGGGAGGACGCCTACGAATCGGCCGTGGGCCGGCGGACGAAAGACAGGCCGACGGTCAGCACCACGATCGCACCCACGATGAGTGGCCAGTATCCACCGATCGCGAACTCAAGATCGGCAGCCGCTGCGTGCGGACCGCGAATGAGGCTTTCGAGCTTGGCGATCGCGACGGCGACGATCAGCACCACCGTCACCGCGATGAGAAACGAGAAGAAGACTCGTGTCACTGCCCGTCGCATTCGACGGCCGAGGGTAGCACGCGCTCTGAGGCTCGGCCCGGCGGGAGAAGGATCCTTAGCGCGCGGCGCCGGTCAACTCGCGTCGCGGCCGGTCCTCGACATCCCCGGTCGGTCCGGATGGCAGCTTCGAGTCGGCGAGCAACCGGATCCACACGGATGGGTCCGCAGGCGGCGGTGTCGGAGCCGGGTCTGGGCCTGGGCCGCGATCGTTGCGATCGTCCGGCGGTGGAGTGGCCGGCAGCATGCAGGCGATGAACAGTCCGGCGATCACCAGTCCCTCGAACACGGCGATCGGCAGGAACTCGAGCGCCGAGGCACCGCTCAGGACGCCCGCAACCACGAGAATCGTGAAGCAGAGGAGCAGCGCGGCCGCGGGCAGACCCCACGCATACGCGCGGTTTCCACGATGCGCGGAGCGGAGCTGCCGCTCGACCCCCCGCAGGCGGCCAGATGCCTGTTCCCAGATCACCCTGACCCGGTGTGACACAACCGTCCTCCCAGAACTGCTCCATGCAGCATTGCACACCGGGGTCTCCGGAATCAGCCAGTTCCGGGTGCCCGCGGCGTCCGCCTGTAGAATGGCTGAGCCGCGTGCGCTCCTCGAGCCCGCGCCGGCTTCCGTGCCGAGGTGGTGGAATTGGTAGACACGCTAGCTTGAGGGGCTAGTGAGGGCAACCTTGTAAGGGTTCGAGTCCCTTCCTCGGCACCACTGCTCCATTGCCATCGACGCCCGCCACCGACAGCGGCGATCAGAAGGCGGCGATTGCGAGGAGCACCCAGAAGGGCGGTGCGCAGACGCAGAGCCAGGAGAGTCCACCCAGGGCCTTGGTTTGATAGGGCCGCTTGCGCGCGAGCACCAGTCCGACCGTACTGATGATTGCGATAGGCACGAAGAATGCCCCCAAGTGGAGCGCTGCGTCTGCATCCACCCAGATCCATGAGCTCACCACGATGTAGGCCGCCAGGATCCAGTTCAGGACGGCGGCGACGGCGAAACGTATGGTGTTGTTTCTGCGAAGGCGTAAGTCTTCGACGCGAGTCACCCTCGCAGGCTATATCGCCAGCTCGTCGGCCCCGTTGCGAGGATGCTCCGGCACTGACCCGAAAGCGAACGTGCCGCGCCTGGCCACCGCCGGACGCCTATTGGCCGAACGAGTTGTAGACGCTCAGAGCGACCGGCGGCTGATTTTGCGCCAAACCCGAATTCCCAGGAGGAGCAACGAGGTTCCAACGACCGCTGGCAGGCCCACATAGAAGAGGAGTCCGGCTACCAAACTCGATCTTCCGTCGGTGGCCTGACTGCTCTGGTCGCCGATGATCATCACAAGGAGGAGAAGACCAATCCACAGAAGGACTATCCCCAACCCTATGGCAGTTGCGGCGATGCCCTTTCCAATTTCGTTGCCGCTCTTGACTTGGATTGTGTTGATCGTAGTCCTGGTGCGCGCGAGTCGCGCGACGATGTCGTGCCGCGTCGGGTCTGATGTCGACCCGAGCAGTTCCTCGCGCTAATCGCGCAGCCAGGGTTGGGCGATGCGCAGGGCGCTGAGGATGGCGCGCGTCGCCGGAGACCGGTTCAGCGTTATGAAGTGAATGCCCGGTGCGCCGGCCTGGAGCAGCTCACTGCATTGCAAAGTCGCCCAGGCCACGCCCAGCTGCAGCACAGCCGCCGGGTCGTCAGAGCGCGACTCCAGCGCAGCGCGAAGCGCCGGCGGTATGGATGCGCCGATCTTGGCGGTGAAGCGTGAGACCTGGTCGACGTTGGTCACCGGCATGATGCCGGGGACGATCGGCACGGTGACGCCTGCCGCGCGCAGTCGCGACACAAAGGCGAAGTACACCGCGTTGTCGAAGAAGAGCTGGGTGATCAGGAAGTCGGCGCCGGCGTCCACCTTCTGGATGGCCGCCGCGACGTCCTGCTCGAGGCTCTCCAACTCGACGTGCTTCTCCGGTGAGCATGCGGCGCCGATGCAGAGGTCGGCGTTGTCAGCCAGCAGGCGCACCAGCTCGCTGCCGTAGCGGAGACCACCCTCATGCGCGACGAAGCGCCCCTCGCCGTTCGGAGGGTCGCCGCGCAAAGCAAGGACGTTTTCGATGCCGGCTGCCTGGTACTCGCGGATCTCGGCGAGCAGGTCGTCCACGGTCGAGTCACGACAGGTCAGGTGTGCCATCGGCAGCAACCCGGTCTCACGCCCAATGCGCTCGACCACGCGGACGGTGCGGTCGTCGCGACTGCTCCCGCCGGCGCCGTGGGTGACCGAAACGAAGGCGGGCTCGAGATCGCGAAGGGCCGCGATGGCGGCGAAGAGACGGTCGGCGCCATCGTCGTCCTTGGGAGGGAAGAACTCGAACGAGAAGAGGGGTTCGCCCGTGGCGAACAGGCTGCTGATCCGCATGTTGTAACGATGGTGACGGACGCCGGCGGTTGAGCGCTACCGACGAGACACCCCGCCGGGCGCAACATCGGGGGCGGACGTCGAGCCCATCACCGCCCGAACGCCCACGCCACCATGCGCGGGAGCTCTGCTCGTCACGCCTTGGCGCCGTGGGACACGTCGCGCTCGATCATCACCACGTCCCCGCCGGCATCGCGCAGCGCGGCGGCCCACCGGAGCACGTTGTCGAGAAAGAACGGCTCTTGCGTGCCGGCGAAGAGGTACACCCGTGGCAGCGAACCCGGCATGTCGTGTGGCGGCTTGTATCCACCGCCCGGCGAGCCGCAGAAGACGGCACCGTAGGTATCCGGATGGCGAAGTCCAAGCGCAAGGGCAAGCTCTCCACCTGCCGAGTAACCGAACACCGCCGTGCGTTCTTTAGGCGGCGCGACTCCGAAACGCGACCGCACCCACGCAGCAACATCCTCAACGAAGAACTTCTCATGCGCCGCGAAACGTTGCTCGTCGAAGACCAGTGAATACTCATGGAGCCGCGGCATCTCTTCCGCCAACCCGTGGACGCCGACGATCATCGTTGGGAGTGAGCCGGCCGCCTCGAGAAAGCGGCCCCACTTCGCGAACCCCTGACCGTCACCGGCGTAGACGACCGCCTCGGGAGGATGCGGTGGGACGTACACCGTGACCTGACGGCCGCCGTCGTACTCGAGCAAGCTCTCAGTGACGAATTCTCCCGCTATCGGATCGAGCGTCATGCCTCTGGGATCACACGGCCGAACGATTCGAGCGTGATCGCCTCCGGCTCAGGACCGCCCCGATGACCAGTGTCAAGAGCATCGATTTTTGCAATCTCGTCGGCAGACAGTTCGAAGTCGAACACGTCGATGTGCTCATCGTAACGTGGGTCAGCAAGTGACCGGGGGATGGCGCGCCCTACACGGGCCCGTACTTGAGGCATTCGGAGCAGAGCCGCCGCCCACCCTTGCCCACCACGGCATTGTGGTCCTCAAGGATTTTCTGCCCGCTCTGGCACTCGCTCCGTTCGTGGTACACGTCCAGGGCGTCCTTTCCGTATCGCGCGGAGCGGATGCGTGTGTAGAACGCCGGCAACATCCCCACGACCTTCACCCTAGGAGTGGTTCGGCGACAGAACAGTCCGCCACCGGTCTTAGGACGTCAAGGCCTGCACGACTTTCTCACCGGATCCCTGTACCGGGCCATCGGGCGGAGGCCCAAGGAGCACCCTTATGGGAGCACCTCGAGCATCACCCGATGGCCCATCCAGGTTTCGAATCTCAGCTACCGCGCGACCGTACCATCGGGAGCGAGCAGCGAGGCCACATACGCTGCCACGTTGTCGAAGCTCCCGATAAGGCCGTCGTACTTGTCCATGTGATCACGTCCGGCCTTGTCGCGAAACGCGAGGCTGTATGCCAGCGTCGTCACGCCATCAGCTTCGCGCAGATCCATCGTCTCGACCGCCTCCACGCCCGGCCAGCCTTCGAATACCCAGGTTGCCACGGTGCGATTCGGCGGCTGGACTTCAAGGTACGTCCCGCGAAACGAGCACTCAGTCCCTTCCTTGGTGACCATGACGATGTGATAGCTCCCACCGACTCGCAGGTCGATCGAGCACGTGGTCACCTCCTCCTCAAATGGCGCGAAGTGTTTGCGGACATGCTCCGGCTTCGTGAAGACGTCGAAGACGAGTTGGATGGGAGCGTTGAACTCTCGAGAGATCGCGACCTCGAGATCGTTCGGAAACTCGATCGCCGCCGCCGACTCACGTTGATGCGTTGCCATTGCCCTTCTCCTTGTGTTGTAGCTCTTTCAGGTAGTCATCCACTCGATCCAGCCGGTCGTTCACTCTCTGTTCGTACTTGACCAACCACTCGCGCAGCGGCTGGAGGCGGTCGGGCTCGAGCCGGTACAGCCGTCGACGCCCTTCGGCTCGGCATCTGACCAGCCCCACCTGACTGAGCACGCGGAGGTGCTTCGAGACCTGAGGCTGGGAGAGCGAGACGCGGTGCACGATCGCGCCGACCGACTTCTCGCCACCGCTCAGCGCGTCCAGAACATCGCGGCGATGCACCTCCGCGATGGCGTTGAAGACATCCGACGTCGTGGAGGAGCGGGCCATGTGCGCAATTGTAATATTCCGTTATCGGCATATGTCAAGCGTTCAAGATGACGCCGATAGACGCGCGCCTCCACGGGATGGGATACTGCCGCCGCGGTACGCCCGCTGGGAGGTGACACGGATGGCCTTGCGGCCCGCAGCCTCCAGCGAGCACTCCCGTAGGGGGTGTGTCCGGATGAGCAAAGTCATTCGCTCGGTAGCTCTGTCAGCAGCTGTGGTCGCGCTTGGATTTACGACGCCACTCAGCACCCACGCTGCAACGAGCCGATTCACGACAGTGCAGAGTGGTGGCGCCACCAATGGACCCATCTCCGGCGGGTTCACGGTCACGCAGGTCCCAGCGAATGCCGTGCCGGCGCAACTCGTGACCGGCACCGACGGTTCTGTCTGGTTTCTCAACGCGAAGTCCCAGCTCGGCACGGTGTCGTCGAGCGGCCAGGCGACCCTCACCGGCGTGACCTTCCCGGCCGGGGCGGAATTGATCAGCGCCGGCCCTGAAGGCGAGTGGGCCTACTCCAACGCAGGGCTCTACCAGGGCCCCTGCACCGTCGAGCTCGCCGAGCCTGGTGGACATGTGCTCTCACGAACGCCTGGACATCCGCCTGACGCGTACTGCGACGGCGGAGCACGCGACAGCGACGGCGACCTCTGGGTGACGCTCAACGGCCACGGATCGAACGGCATGGCCGAGATCACCCCTGCCGGCGTCTTCACCGTCACCTATGCCGTGGTGGTTGGCTCCGTCGCACTCGGAAGCGACGGGGCGATGTGGACCTTCGTCAGGGGCTATCAATTCGGACGCTTCGTCCCAGGCCAGCCGCCGACCTTGTCGAAGATCTTCGCGGACGGGACGCCCCCAGTCACGGGGTCGGCGTTTGGCGGGGTCCGATACTTCCGATCGGATCTGCTGCCACGACCCGATGGGACGTTCTGGCTCGAGAGCAGCCAGGCAACCGTGCTGTCGTCCCCGGGGAACTGGTACACGCGATTCAACTTCAGCGGGTACTCGGACAGCGCGGTCACCCCCGACGGCGACCTCTGGAACGTGGGCTATGGCCCCGGCAATACGACGCTCCGTGTGGAACGGCTGGATAACTGGGGGGTCATCGACCGAAGCGCCGCGCTTCCGGTGAGCCCGCGCAACGGCAAACCGCTCAGCGTCACCGGCCCGCTGACTGCGCTGCCGGATGGATCGGTGCTCTTCGGCGTTACCGACGGCCCGAATAATTTCCTGATCCGGTACGTGCCCACGCAGATTCCCGCCGAGTCGGTATGGACCGGCACTGCGGGCGGCGGACTGTGGTCGACCCCCGGGAACTGGCTCAACAACGCGGTGCCACAGAACGGCTCGATCATCGTGCTGCGCGGCGCAGGCGCTATGACCGACAACCTCCCAGGACTTCAGCCTGACGAGATCCTCGCGTATGGCACCTTTCATCTCTCCGGCGATGCGCTGACCCTCGGCACGTACGGCATTCAGGCCAGCGGATACACGACGAACGGCGTCATCGATGATTCGATCAGCGTCGCAGCCGGAACGACGCTGACCGTGCGGGCGGACCCCTACGCCGCAATAACTCTCGGTGGTGTGATCAGCGGCGCCGGCGGTATCGAAACACCGCCAACAAGTGGGTTGAGCGCCGGGCTCGTCGAGCTGTCGGCGAACAACACCTACACAGGCAGCACGCTGGTCGAGTCACCACTCCGCATCGACGGCGATCAACCGGGAAGCGCGGTCGATGACGAGAGTCAACTGTTCGGTGGCGGCACCACGGGTCCGCTGACGGTGAGCGGCACCCTCGGGTTCAACGACGAAGCGGTTTCGTCCGGTATCTGTCCGCAGACGCTGACCGTTGACGGGAATCTGGTCTTCACCTCGAGCGGCGGCTTCGAGCCCGCCATCGAGGCGTGCGGCAGCCCGAGCGCGCAGACGATCGGCTCCGTGCTCGTCACAGGTACGGTGACCCTCAACAATGCCGGCATGTCGCTCTGGCTCAATGGCGACAAGCCGCAACTCGCGTGTCTGTTGTCATCGAAAGGTGCGTTCTCTGGTCAGTTCGACCATGTCAAGCAGGGCTCGACAGAGCCCGACCCATCGGGTGGGAAGGTCGTGTTCTCGTACGACACGCCAGGCGGCGCGGGGTGTTATGCGAATGCGTTCACCGCGACGACGGGAGTGCACTGAGGAACATGTGCGCCACCAGCACCTCGGCGATATCGCCACTGCCATGAACGGCGACGACTGCGTACAACCACAGCGTGATCGTCGAGTTCGACGTCACCGTCCTGAATACCACGACCGCGCTCTACCTCGGGACGTTCTCACGCCGGCGGAGCGACGGCGGCGAGATCAACCGGCTCACGGCGACGTATCTGGTGACCGACGGCGTCACCGGCCGCCGCATCTCTGTGCTGGCGGTGCACAGCGCATGATTCGCCGGTTTGCCGCGGTGGTGGGTGCGTTGGTCATGGTTGTCGCGGGCACGACGACCACCCTTGCTGATTCCGCGGGCGCCCAGGACACCGTGCATCGCGTCACGGGCGCCGGCTATCTCGGCGGGATCGGCTGCGAGTTGACGGTGACCTGCTTCGCGGTGGGGGTCGACGCATCGCTGTCAGCAGGAAGCATCGCGACCCTGACCAACGGAATACCGGGCGCAGCCACGACGGTGTCGTCGGTCGGACAGTTGAACGACATCGCCTGCTGGTCGTCACAACGGTGCGTCGCGGTGGGGGACAACACGCCGGAGACCGAAGGCGCAGTGGTCCCAGTGACCGGCGGCACACCTGGAAGCGCGGTCGCCATCGCGGGGGCCGGTGAACTCAGCAGCGTTGCATGCATGCCCAGTCCTTCGACAACCTGCTATGCCACGGGACAGAGCGCCACCAACGGCGAGGGCGTCCTGCTTGCAATGGTCAACGGCGTGCCCGGTAAGGCGATGCCCGTGAAGGGAAGCACCACGCTCAACGACATCACATGCGCAAGCACGACGACGTGCTACGCCTCAGGCGTTCACAGCGACGGCATCGCCGTGGTCGTGACGATCAACAACGGCGCAGTGAGCGCCGTGACGCCCATTCCCGCTGCGAGTTAGCTGTATGGCGTCGCATGCACGAGCGCATCGCTGTGCTACGCCGTCGGGCCCAAGAGTGAGAGCTCCGAGAGCATCGTCGTGACGCTGCATGACGGGGCTGCCGGGACCACGCACGTCTTCAGCGGGCTGAGCGTCCTCTCGCACATCGCGTGTGTGCCGGGCGGCAGCTGTCTCGTCACCGGCTACCGCAATGACCCGGCGAAGGGAATGCTCAGCATCGTGACCAACGGTGTTCCCGCGCAGCCGGTGCGCGTGAACGGCTCTCAGGATCTTTTCAAAGCCACCTGTCCATCGTCATCGCTCTGCATCGCAGCGGGCGAGCGCGCGCATTTCACCATGGGTGTCGTCGTCGACGTGCCGATGTGACCTCAGGACCGGGTCGCTTTGGCTCCGGTCACCAGGCGCTCGCGATTGAACAGGCGCGAGACGACCCGCAACGCGGCCACATCAATCCCCAGCAGCACGATCGCGAACTCGAAGCCAAACTGCAGCGTCGGCTGGATCGTCCCGACGGCGATCAGCAGGACGATGGCGACAGCGGGCAGTCCACCGAGCATGCCGAGCTGCTGCGCGACCCGCACCTCATTCGCTCTGACTGAAGCAGCCATCCCCACCCAGATGGAATAGAGCGCAAGCAACGGCGTCAACACCACCATCGCGATGAGGATCGGCGCGTGCTGGAACACCGCTGTTGCGACGGCGGGATCCGCGAACAATCGCACGCACGCGAGAAAGACGCCGAAGATTCCGTAGGACAGCACGAGCGTCGGGATCATGACCGCAGCCGCCTTGCCCACGATGAACTCCTGCTGGCGGATCGGCGTGGTCAGCAGCGGCTCCAGCGTTCCCTGCTCGCGTTCGCCGGCGATGGTGTACGCAGCGAGCGTCGGGGGCGTGAACACCGGGATGAGCAGCAGGTACAGCAGCGGAAACACGACGTACTGCGTCGCTCCGGATGCCTGACCTGCCACCACAAAGATCGCGACGACCGGTTCGACCAGGAAGAGGCAGGGCAGGATGGCCATGCCCACAACGATCGACCGCTTGCGCCGGTAGTCCCGCAGCTCCTTCCGGATGACCGCCGCGATCCGCGACCCCTTCATGCCAAACATGCCGTACCCATCACGATTTGCGAGCCTCGACATCCTCGTCGACGAGCTTGAGATAGACGTCCTCGAGCGAATGCTGCGTCTCGCCGATCGAGAGGATGTCGGCGTCTTCGGCGACGAGACGGCGTGCGACCTCGGGTGCCGCAACGGTCGGATCGGCCACCGTGAGCACGTACGATCCCGGCTCGCTGGAATGCCAGCTCTCGACCGACGCCACGCCGGTGAAGATCTTGTCCGGATCGGTGAGCGGCGCCAGCGTCGTGACCATCAGGGCCTTCGAGAACAGTTCGTCGCGCAAGTCGCCGGGCCGGCCTACGGTGCGCAGAGTCGTGTTCAGGATTGCAACCCGGTCGCACAGCCGCTGCGCCTCATCGAGCCGGTGTGTTGTCAAAAAGACCGTCACCCCTCGCTCCCGGAGTCCGTTGATGAGGTCGTGCACCTCGCGAGCGGCCACCGGGTCGAGCCCCGACGTCGGTTCGTCCAGGAACATGATCTCCGGCTCGCTGAGCATCGCCCTGGCGAGCCCTACGCGCTGGCGCAGCCCTTTCGACAAGCTGCCGCACAGGTCATCCGCTCGATCCGCCAGGTTGACGGCGCCGAGCGATTCGCGAATCCGTGCGCCGGGATTGTCGATGCCGTACAGGCCGGCGAAGAACTCGAGGTTCTCAGCGACGCTGAGACGCGAGTACAGGCCGGGCGCCTCCGGCATGATCGAGATGTGCTGGCGGATCTCCGCCCCATTCTCAGGGCTGAGCGGAATCCCCGCGATGGTCGCCGCACCGGAGGTGGGCGTGATCAACGTGCCGAGCGTGCGGACCGTGGTGGTCTTCCCGGCGCCATTCGGTCCGAGAAAGCCGAACACCTCGCCTGTGGCGACCTCGAGCGAGAGGTCCTCGAACGCGGTGCGATTGTCGAAGCGCTTGGTCAGCCGGTCGACCGAGAGGGCCGGTGGCCGCGCGGGTGCGGCAACCGACCCTCCGTCCGAGCTCATCCTGGGTACACCTCACTCCTCGAGACGCCCGCACCTGCGGCGGCGCCTGATAGTACGGTGCCAGGATCGAATGCGACCGTACGATCGATGACCCGAGACGTCAGATCTTCGAGTGCACGTCGCGGATCAGCGTTTCGGATGCGCTGGCCGATTCGAGATTCGACACGTCGATCGAGTAGTTGCCGAACAGGGCTTCAACGCCGCTTGTCCCGGCGTATGCCTTGTCGCCGAGCCCGCTGACCGGCTTGGCGCTCGTATCGGCCTGCAGATTGGCGTCATATCCCGGCGCGGCGTCGAGCGCGAGGACACTGATCGTGAATCCGTTCGTGCCGTCGGCGGTGGTGTAGTTGCACACCCAGAGCTTGTAGCTCGGCGTGTCCTGCTCCTGGGCGACGGTGATGGCCAGGCCGGAGACCGCCGCTGCCGTAGCCGCCGGCATGATCGAGCAGACGTTGACTGCGTGCCCGATGCCGTCGTTGATCGAGGTCGAGCCGCTGCTCGAGCCCCCGGAACCGGCACCTGGCTGCGATCCCCCGGAGGAGGTGGCAGCACCACCGCATCCGGCGAGGAGCGCCGCTCCGGCTGCTATCGGGATGAGCGCGGCGAGGCGAAGTGGTGAGCGCATGGTCATCGGGATCCTCCTAGCGGGCTCGGCGAGCCCCTCGGAGCGTCAGTAGACGGAAGGCCGATCGCAGATCGATCGCAGCAGTCACACTCGGTGCTGTGAACTTCGTCACCACGCTCCAGTCTTGGCACGACTTCTACTCGATCATGGGTATGGCGGCGGGGAGCCTGGTGGGCCTGCTGTTCGTCGGCCTCTCGCTGCATCTCCGGGTCGTGGTGACCCACGAGGACGTCAAAGCGCTGGCGCGGGTGACCATGGCGAGCCTCGGGCTCTCGCTCGTTCTCGCGCTTTTCATGGTCATTCCCGGCGACAACGACCCCTCGTCGACCGGCTGGGAGATCGTCGGCGTTGGGATCGCGAGCTTCGTGATCATCGGCCGGCCGCTCTTTCTCGGGATGCGAAGCAGCCATCGCGCCTTGCACTTCCGCCATCTCATCCTTCGGTTCGGGCTCACCATCCTCACGTTCGCCGCGGCGCTGGTGGCAGGATTCATCCTCATCGCCGGCGACTACCAGGCGGGTCTCTCGTGGCTCGTCGGCGTTTCGGTGAGCCTCCTGGTCACCGCGCTGCGCAACTCGTGGGACCTCCTCGTCACCGTCGGCGACGCGACGCTCCATCCGCCGGAGTCACCGCAGGAGTCCTGAGGCGATGCGCCGGCGAGGCGCGGGGCCATTCCCGGACGTCATGATCGGCTCGTCGTGACCACATCGCCCGAGTCCACCGACCCGATCGCGCCCCTAGTGCAGGCATTGCTCCAGGAGATCGGCGAGGATCCGGCGCGCCCGGGCCTGACCCGGACCCCGGCGCGGGTGGCCGCGAGCCTGCGTTTTCTGCTCAGCGGCTACGCGCAGAACCTGAAGGAACTCGTCAACGGCGCCATCTTCGAGGAGCCGTACTCAGAGATGGTGGTCGTCCGCGATATCGAGGTGTACAGCCTCTGCGAGCACCATCTGCTGCCGTTCTTCGGCAAGGCCCACGTCGCATACATCCCTGATGGGCGCATCCTCGGGCTCAGCAAGATCCCGCGGATCGTCGACATGTTCGCCCGGCGCCTCCAGGTCCAGGAGCGCCTCACGACGCAGATCGGCGACGCCCTGCAGTCCGTGCTCGAGCCCCAGGGCGTCGGGGTGGTCATCGAGGCGACCCACCTCTGCATGGCCATGCGCGGCGTCGAGAAGCAGAACAGCTCGGCGGTCACGTCGTCGCTCACGGGCTGCTTCCGGGATGACGACAAGTCGCGAAACGAGTTCCTCAGCCTGATCGGTCAGCGCTAGCGGCGCTCAGCTCGTCGCGCCGAAGGTGATCACCTCGACCCAGAGGAGCAGGACGCCTGCGGCGAACATCACCGTCCCGAGCGAGACGTGCCCCCAGTGGATCGGGCGCCGGCCTCGGCGGGTGCCGACGACGCGTGTGTAGATCGAGAGACCGATGATGCCGAGCCCACCTGCGACGAGCATCGTCGCGGGCACGCCGATGAAGGCTGCAAGCACCCCGTTCATGCGGCCAGCCTACGGGGTTGACGGCGCCAGGCGCGCTCGTCCGTACCATGGACCAATGCCCACCCGAGCGCTGAGCACCGCCGACGAGCAGTCCGTCGTCCAGGCACTGTCGCGCCTCGGCGAGCCGGCCTGGCGCGCTCGCCAGATCCGGGCCGCCGTCTGGCAGCCGTTCGTCTCCGATTTCGAGGCGGTGCGCCAGCTGCCCGCGTCCCTGCGCGAATCGCTCGCCGGAGAATTCGAATTCTCGACCGTGGCCGTCGACACCGAGCTCCTCGCTGACGGCGGGGAGACGATCAAGCTCCTCTGCCGGCTCGGCGACGGCCAGACGATCGAGACCGTCGCGATGGAGACCCCGGCGCGGACCGACTCCACGGAGGCGGTCGACGATCTGCGTCAGCAGCCAGGTGGGCTGCGCAGTGGGCTGCCCGTTCTGCGCCACCGGACACATGGGGCTGCGCCGCAACTGCACGACGGCCGAGATCGTCGACCAGGTTCGTGCGGCTGCACAGGCCCTGCACCGCCGGGGGATGGGTCCCGTCACCCACATCGTGTTCATGGGAATGGGGGAGCCCCTCGCGAACGTCGCAGCCACCCTCGAGTCGCTCCGTGTGCTGACAGAGGACGCCGGCATCAGCGCACGTCGCATCACGGTGTCCACCAGCGGCGTGGCGCCCGCGATCGGGCAGCTGGCCGCATCCGGTCTGCCCGTCACGCTTGCCGTCTCACTCCACGCGGCCACCGACGAGCTGCGGGATCGCCTCGTTCCGATCAACCGGACCTATCCGCTCGGCGTGGTGCTCGACGCCGCCTGCCGCTACGCGGAGCAGAGCGGCCGGCGGATCAGCTTCGAGTGGTGTCTGATCGGCGGGGTCAACAACTCGCTCGAGCAGGCCGAGGGCCTCCGCGAGCTCGCCCGAAAGGCACAGGCGCACATCAACGTCATCCCGATGAATCGCATCGACGGCAGCCCGTGGGGCCCGCCCGAACCGGCAGTCGCGCGCCGCTTCCTCGGGGCGCTGCAGGGCGCGCGCGTGACCGTCCGCGACACCCGCGGCGGGGACGCCGATGCCGCCTGCGGGCAGCTGCGCGCAGACCTCGAGGCACGCCGGATCCTCCGCCCCGACGGCACGCTCTCTCCGCCTCGGGTGCCGGCGCGGGCGTGACCGCCTCGACCAGCGCCGATGAGGCGCTGATGGATGCCGCCCTTGCGGCGGCGAGAACCGCCGATTTTGCAACCAGCCCCAATCCCATGGTCGGGTGCGCCATCGCGCGGGAAGGGAAGGTGATCGCCACCGGATACCACGCACAGGCCGGCGAGGCGCATGCGGAAGTTGCCGCGCTCGCCGTCGCGGGTGAGCGCGCTCGGGGAGCGGACGTCTACGTCACGCTCGAGCCATGCGCTCACCATGGGCGCACGCCTCCGTGTGTCGACGCCCTGATCGCTGCCGCTCCGCGCCGCGTGGTTGTTGCCATGATCGACCCGAATCCGAAGGTCGCCGGCCGCGGGGTCGATGCGCTGCGCGCTGCCGGTATCACGGTCGAGATCGGAATCCGAGGCGCCGAGGCCCAGCGCCTCAATGAGTTCTACGTAAAGCACGTGACCACGGGACTGCCGTTTGTCACGGCCAAATTCGCCGCATCGCTGGATGGCCGGATTGCCACGGCGAGCGGCGAGTTGCAGTGGATCACCTCGGAAGCATCCCGCGCCGTCGCCCATCGCCTCCGTCACAGTCACGACGCCGTGCTCGTCGGCATCAACACGGTGCTGCAGGACGACCCCGCTTTGACGACGCGATTCGAGGGCGGACGCTCGCCGCTCCGCGTGGTTGTGGACAGCACGTTGCGGCTTCCGGACGAGGCGCGTGTTCTGCACCCTGGCGACGGATCCGTGCTCGTCGCGACCACGGAGATGGCGAGCCAGGAGCAGGTGGCACGTGTGCGCGCCGCCGGGGCGCAGGTCGAGGTCATCGCCCGTGGAGCGGGAGGCGTCGACCTCGGAGCACTGATGGCGATGCTCGGCGCGCGCAACGTGCTGAGCGTGCTCATCGAAGGTGGGGCAGGTGTCCTCGGTTCGGCATTCGACGCGCGGATCGTTGACAAGGTGGTGGCGATGCTGGCGCCGAGGATCATCGGCGGGGTCACTGCGCCGGGCGCGGTTGGCGGAGCCGGGGTAGGAAGTCTGGCCGCATCGCCGCTGCTGACCAATGTGTCCGTCGAGCGTGCCGGTCCGGATCTCGTGGTCACCGGATACGTGTAGGCTGCGATCGAGGAGATAGCAGAGTGTTCAGCGGGATCATCGAAGCGCTGGGGACCGTCCGCGGGCGCACGCCCGGGCGGATCGAGATCACTCCGCGCGTGCCGTTCGCGGACCTCGCAATCGGAGAAAGCATTGCCGTCAACGGCGCGTGCCTCACGGTGGCGTCGGTGGCCGCCGATGGGTTCGTCGCCGATGTCATGCCGGAGACCATCCATCGCACCACCCTGGGCGAGCTGGCCGAGGGCGACACGGTGAACCTCGAGCGTGCGCTGCGCCTCGGAGACCGCGTCGGGGGTCACATGGTGTCCGGCCACGTGGACGGGACCGGGATCGTCACTGCGATGCGCGAGGACGCCAATGCCCGCTGGGTGACCATCGCAACGCCGGACGACCTCATCGAGCTCGTCAGCGAGAAGGGCAGCATCGCGGTTGACGGCATCAGCCTCACAGTCGTCGATGTGTTCGAGGCGGCCTTCACCGTATCGCTGATCCCGGTGACCCTCGGCGCGACGGTTGCCGGTGCCTGGAGGGTATCGACGGCGGTGAACCTCGAAGTCGATCTCATCGCGCGCTACGTCGCGCGGACCCTCGGAGCGCGCGATCGATCGTCGATATTCGCGGCCGCGGTGGAGGGATGAAACGATGACCCTGTCGAGCGTCGAGGACGCAATCGCCGATATCCGCGCCGGGAACTTCGTGATCATCGTTGATGACGAGGATCGCGAGAACGAGGGCGACCTGGCGATCGCCGCTGATCGCATCACGCCCGAGGCGGTCAACTTCATGGCGACATACGGACGCGGGCTCATCTGCGTCCCTGTCGAGGGATGGCGCCTGGACGAGCTCGGTGTCGGTGCGATGGTCGACGACAACACGTCGCGTTTCGGGACCGCCTTCACCGTGACGGTCGAGGCAATCGGCCACGGCGTCACCACCGGCATCAGCGCGTTCGATCGCGCCACGACGATTCGCCTCCTCTGCGATGAGCACGCCAAACCGAGCGACTTCGCCAAGCCCGGACACACGTTTCCACTCCGGGCCGCCGTCGGTGGCGTGCTCGAACGCGCCGGTCAGACCGAGGCCATCGTCGATCTCTGCAAGCTCGCCGGGCGCTTTCCCGCAGGCGTGATCTGCGAGGTGATGCGCACGGATGGTCGCATGGCCCGGCGTCCTGACCTCGACACGTTTGCCGCCGAACACTCGATCCGGATCGTGTCCGTCGCCGACATCATTGCCTACCGCCGGCGCAACGAGCGCCTGGTGGAGCGAGGTGCCACCACGACTCTCCCCACCGAGTACGGGACCGTCGTCGCGCACGCCTATGAGGACGTGATCACCCACGTCACCCACGTTGCGCTTGTGTGGGGCGACGTGCGCGGTGAGGAACCGGTGCTCGTCCGGGTTCACAGCGAATGCCTCACCGGAGATGTCTTCGGTTCGCAGCGCTGTGATTGCCAGGCGCAGCTGCACAAGGCGATGGCGATGATCGCTGACGCCGGCCGCGGCGTCCTCGTGTATCTCCGCCAGGAGGGCCGCGGCATCGGGTTGATGGACAAGCTGCGCGCGTATGCGCTCCAGGATCGCGGCCTCGACACGGTCGAAGCCAATGTGAGCCTCGGTCTGCCGGTCGACAAACGGGACTACGGCATCGGCACCCAGATCCTCTCTGACATCGGCGTCAAGCGCATGGTCGTGCTCACCAACAACCCGCGAAAGTATTACGGCCTGAGCGGCTATGGACTTGAGGTCACCGATCAGATCCCGCTGGTGATTCCCGCAAACGCGCACAACGAGCGCTATCTCCGGGTCAAGCAGCAAAAGCTCGGCCACAGCCTCGACTTCGACGATGCCGTCGACCCGCTATGACGCCGAGTCCGGCTCGGCCGGCACGCCCATCGCGGGCGCCATCGTGCATACCGGCAGCCTCGACGCGACCGGCATGCGTGTGGGCATCGTGGTCTCGCGCTTCAACGACATCATCTCCACGCGCCTGCTGGACGGCGCGATAGCAACACTTCGCGAGCGCGGTGTCGCCGACGGTGATGTTGACGTCGTGTGGGTTCCCGGCGCGTTCGAGATTCCAATAGCCGCGAGAGAGCTCGCACAGCTCGGTGGCGTGGACGCGATCGTGTGCCTCGGTGCCGTGATCCGCGGTGACACGCCGCACTTCGACTATGTCGCCGGCGGCGCCGCCGACGGCATCGCGTCGATGCACGCCACGACCGGTGTCCCGGCCACGTTCGGGGTGCTCACCGTCGACACGGTGGAGCAGGCGACCGATCGGGCAGGCGGCAGGCTGGGCAACAAGGGCGCCGAGGCCGCCGACGCCGCCATCGAGATGGCCTCGTTGCTGCGCGATCTTCGCGGCCGGCCGGCGGTGGGGGAGCGCGCCGTTTCATGAGCCCGGGATCGCGCGTGGTCTCGCTGCTGCCCAGCGCCACCGAGATCCTCTTCGAGATTGGTGCGGGTGACCGCGTGGTGGGCGTGACCCACGAGTGCGATCACCCAGCAGCCGCGCGCGACCTGCCGCACGTGACCTCGAGCGTGCTGCCGACCGACGGCGTATCGCCCGGCGACATCGACCGCCACATCCACGCGGCCCGTCACGGCGGATCGAGCATCTACCGGCTCGACGAGACAGCACTTGCCGCACTCGAGCCGGACCTCATCGTGACCCAGGAGCTGTGCGACGTCTGCGCAGTTGCCTACAGCGAGGTAAGGCGCGCGGTGCGCCGCCTCCCCGGCGATGTCCCGGTTCTCTCGCTCGAGCCCCGGTCGGTGGAGGAGATCTGCCAGTCCGTGGAGGAGGTCGGTCTCGCAACCGATTGCGTCGACGGAGCCGGCCGCGTTGCCGCCGCCATGCGCCTTCGCGTTGGTGAGATCGCGGCACTCGATGCGCCACGCCCTCGGCCTCGCGTCGTGTGCATCGAATGGACCGATCCCCTCATGGTGGGCGGACACTGGGTCCCGGAGATGGTTCGCCTCGCCGGTGGCACCGATGTCCTTGGTGAGGAGGGAGCTCCGTCGCGGTACGTGTCCTGGGACGAGGTGGTCGCAGCGCGACCGGAGGTGATGATCCTCATGCCCTGCGGTTACGACCTCAGCCGGACGCTGGAGCTCGTTCCTGAGGTGACGTCACGTCCGGGGTTCGACGCCCTCGACTGCGCGAAGTCCGGCAGGGTCCTCGTCGTTGACGGCTCCGCGTACTTCAGCCGCCCCGGTCCGCGAATCGTGCACGGGCTGGAACTCCTCGCCGCGGCGGTACGCGGCGATCCGGCGCCTGACGGTGCTGTCTACTGGAACCAGCCCGCGACGTCGAGGATCGCGTTGATATTCCCCCCGGCGTTGTAGAGGCTCACATCCCCCTCACTCGTGCCGGTTGTCGCTATCCCAACGATCGCAAGGTTCGCGATCACCTGGCCGACACCCGGGTTGAGGTCCGACGCCTCCGGTCTGGAGACCGCATCGCTCGGATACAGCGTGAAGAAGGTTGTTGCCGTGCCGGCGATCCCAGTCAGATTGGCCACTACCGCGACCGGTGCAGTGGAGTGGACGTTATCCGCGGGCACCGCCGTCGACCCAGCGATGAGGATGGGATCGGTCTGGCCGGGAGCGAGCCCTGTGCCCGATGGGATCGAACAGGTGGTGTGCGGACGTCGGTCGCGTGTCGCACACCCGAGTTGGCGGGATCGAGTAGAAGAGCACGCCAGCCGGCGCGCCCGACGAGCCGAACCAGCCGTTGACGTCGACGATGAAGTTGATGCTGCCCGAGCGCGCTGTAGATGCAGACGTCCTCGTTCGGGCCCAGCTTCGAGATCACCCGGTTTGGAAGAGCGGTCCCCTCCGCTGGATTCAAATTCGAGAAAGCCGGAGCGCCGGCCGGGCACGTGTGACCGGCGAGTGCGGGCGTGACAGAGAGAAACGTCGTTGGCGCAGTGCCTCCGACTGCGGTGAGGTTGAAGACTGCGGCGGCAGCATCCGACGTTGGAACGGACTGAGGTCCGGACAGCGCAACGTATCGCCACTTGCCTGCGATCAGTGGGTTGTTCGTCGTCCCCGCACAGGCAGTGTGTTCCCCGGCGCGCGAGTTGCAGATTCGGAACGGAGGGATGCTGTGGAACTGACCGGCAGTGCTACCGGTGGGAGGCGAGAAATATCCCTCCACGTCGACGATGACGTCGGTGCTCCCGACCGAGTTGAAGAGCGTGATCTCACCGCTCGAGCTCAGTTGCACGATCACCAGATTGGTCCCGACCTTGCCGCCCGACAGATTGATATTTGACGCATTCGGTCGTGTCGCGCCGGTCGGATACGCCGTGACGAATGTGGCTGTGGTGCTGTGGTCGATCGCGGTCACATTGACGACGACCGCCTGGGCGTTGGTGGGCACCGATCCGGAGGCGCTGCTGATCTGGACGTTCACGACACCGCTGGGACCAAGCGTCTTGTTGGGGGAGGTGTTGCACTGGTTCACAGCAATTCCCGGTCCGGGAGCGCGCGTATCGCACACCCGATATGGCGTCAGTGCGCTGTACGCACCCGGCGCAACGAACGTGTATTTGTCGCCCGGAGCCTGAACACCCCTGCCCAGAGGAGTCTTGACCTCGACGTCAACCGTGCCGGCGGCATTTGCCGGGGTGTACACGTCCAGGACGGTGGGGCCGACCACGACGAAGCATCCCGCGGAACTGCCCGGGCAGGAAGCACTCGAATCCGTCACGTCGGTATTGCCGAAGTAGACGTCAGTCACGAAGTCCTGACCAGCAGCGCCATAGCCGGAACCGAGCAGGGTGATCTCCTCACCGCCGCTCGTGGCGCCGTTGCTCGGCAACACCTCGCTGACCGTCGGTAGCCCCGCGTTGTACGTGTAGATGTTTGACTGCTGGTCAGTCGTGGTCGTGTTGGTGACGGTGATATTGACCTGGCCCGTTCCGGCCGGCATGTAGCCGATCGTGAGCGACGTCGGACTGGTCACCTCGAAGCACGGGCTGGTCGGAGAACCACTGCAGGATGAGGCGGTGATGGCCGTTGTGCCCACCGACACCTGCGAGATGATTGGAGTGCCGGCTGCCTCGAACTCAGTGCCAGTAAGAGTGACTGAATTCCCGCCGGTCGTCGGCCCTTCGTTGGGCGACAGGCCGGTCACCGTCGGCGCGGGCGCCACATACGTGTACGTCTCGCTCGTCGTCGTGCCGCCCGGCGTCGTCACCGTGACGCTGACCGCCTCCGGGATGTTCGCCGGCATGGTCACGGTGATTTGCGTATTGCTGTTGACCGTGAAGCACGGCGCCGATGGGCACGGGGTCAGGTCGTTCGAGCCGACGGTGACGTCGGTCGCGCCAACGAAGCCGGTGCCGGTGAGCACCACGCTGTTGCCACCGTCCGTCGAACCCGACGGCGGAGCGATGCCCGTCAACGTCGAAGTGTACGTATAGGTCAACGCGTTCGTGGTGCCGGCCGGGGTCATGACGCTGACGGAGACGGGCCCTGCGTTGTTAGCCGGCATCGTCACCGTGATCTCTGTGTCTGAAACGAATGTGAAGCACGCGCCCGACCCACACGGACCCAGGTCATGCGCTCCAACGAACACGTCGGTCGCGCCAGTGAGCAGCGATCCGGTGAGGGTCACAGTGTTCCCGCCAAGCGTGGACCCCGAGAGTGGGTTGATGGTGCTCAAGCTTGCCCCCACATATGTGTACGTCTGGTCGCCTGAGGTGCCACCCGTGGTCACGACATAAACACTCACCGGAACAGCGCTATTGCCAGGGATGTCGTGGACGGTGATCTGCGTGCTGCTGTCGACCGTGAAGCACGTCGCGGTACCACACGCGCTCACGTCGGTACCCCCAAAGTTCACCTCGGTCGCGGTGGTGAAGCTCGTGCCCGTGAGGACGACGTCGTTACCACCCACGGTCGATCCACTTGGAGGGGAGAGGCTCGTCAACGTCGGCGCGGGCTCGTAGGTGTAGGTCTGGCCCCCCGAGTTGCCGCCGATCGTCGTGACGGTGACAGTGATGGGACCGACACCGTTCGACGGAACGTTCTGCACGGTGATCGACGTGGCGCTGTTGACCGTGAAGCACGTCCCCGTCCCGCAGATCGTGCTGATGTCGACGCTTCCCCAGTTCACGACGGTCGCGCCGGTGAAGTTGGTGCCTGTGAGGTTCACGTTGTTGCCACCTTGCGTCGGTCCCGATGACGGGGCGAGCGTCGTCAACGTCGGCGGCGGAACGTACGTGTACGTCTTGCTTCCCGAGTTGCCATCAGGCGTTGTGACAGTGACATTAATGGGACCTGCGCTATTCGAAGGAACGTTCTCGACGGTGATCGACGTGGCGCTATTGACCGTGAAGCACGTCCCCGTCCCGCAGACAGTGTTGATGTCCTCGACGGTCCCCCAGTTCACATCGGTCGCGCCTGTGAAGTTGGTGCCCGTCAGGTTCACGTTATTGCCACCTTGCGTCGGCCCCGATGAGGGTGTAAGCGTCGTCAACGTCGGCGGCGGCACGTAGGTGTATGTCTTGCTTCCCGAGTTGCCGCCAGGTGTCGTGACGGTGACACTGATAGGACCTGAGCTATTCGAGGGAACGTTCTCGACGGTGATCGACGTGGCGCTGTTGACCGTGAAGCAGGTTCCCGTCCCGCAGACCGTGTTGATGTCCTCGACCGTTCCCCAATTCACGTCGGTCGCGCCGGTAAAGTTCGTACCCGTCAGGTTCACGTTGTTGCCACCCAAGGTTGACCCTGATGACGGGGTCAGCGTCGTCAACGTCGGCGGCGGCACGTAGGTGTACATCTTGCTTCCCGAGTTGCCGTACGCCGTCGTGACTGTGACACCGATCGGACCCGGGCTATTCCCGGGAACGTTCTCGACCGTGATCGATGTATCGCTGTTGACCGTGAAGCAGGTTCCGGTCCCGCAGACCGTGTTGATGTCATCGCTCCCCCAGTTCACGTCGGTCGCGCCCGTGAAGCTGGTGCCCGTCAGGTTCACGTTGTTGCCGCCCAACGTCGATCCCGACGACGGCGTGAGCGTGGTCAACGCCGGCGGCGGCACGTACGTATAGGGCTTGCTTCCCGAGGTGCCGTTGGGCGTCGTGACCGTGACACTGATCTGTCCCGCGCCATTGGCCGGAACATTGTCGACCGTGATGGACGTGTCGCTGTTGACCGTGAAGCACGTCCCGGTCCCGCAGACCGTGTTGATGTCGTCGCTTCCCCAGTTCACGTCGGTCGCGCCAGTGAAGTTGGTGCCGGTCAGGTTTACGTTGTTACCACCCACCGTCGAGCCCGATGACGGGGTGAGCGTGGTCAACGTCGGTGGCGGCAACACCGTCAGCTCGTCATTGGCCGACGTGGCCGACGTACCGCCGGGCGTCAGGACCTGGACGTCGTAGGTGCCGGCGGGGACCGTCGACGGGAGGTCGATCGTGAGGTCGCTGTCGTCCTCGAAGTTGAAGCAATTCGGCGGCGTGCCGACCCCACAGGTGTTGGTGATCTTGATGGTCGACCCCGGGCCAGTGGGGTTGAGGTCAACCTCGTTCACGCCGCTCTGCAGCGGTGTCACGCCCGGGTACGAATAGTTCGAACCCGCGACGGCGACACCGGTGGCTCCCTGATCCTGCGGGCTGTCGACGCTGGTGACAGTCGGCGGGTCGAAGTACGAGTAGTCGTCCGCCGGGCCGTTGGCACTGCCGCCGTCCACGACCACATCCACGGTTCCCGAACTCTCAACGGGCGTGTCGGCATCGATCTCGGTGTCATTCACCTGGTTGAAGCACCCAGCCGGCGACGAGAGGCACGGATATACGGTGGACGTGACGTCAGTGCCGCCGAAGCTGACCCCAGTCGCGCCGGTGAATCCGGATCCGGTGATGACCACTTCCTGCTCGCCACCGGGTCCGGACTGGCCGGCGTTCGGTGCGACGTTATCGACGGTCTGCGAAGGGAGCAGCGGGCCGTTTGCGCTCAGATGCTCAGCGGGGCCACCGGAGGCGGACCCTGCGCCAACGAAGGCGAGCGTCGTGGCGCGGCTAGCAGTCGGAACACTGCCCGCTGAGGACACGGCAACGGTGAATCCGGCAAGGGTCGCCAGAAACGCCCCACCAACAAGGAGCCCGCGGGCTCTGATCATCCTTGCCTCCAACCGCCGCTCTCGGACCGATCGTACCGAGACGTACTGCGGATAGCTAGCTTCGAGCCGCCTTGGCCTGAGTACGCAGGCAACGGGTGCAGACCTTTGCCCTCACTTCCTTTCCCTTGACCGCAAGGTGCGTGATGTGAAGGTTGGGAAGGAAACGGCGCTTCGTGTGCACCTTCGAATGGCTCACATTGTTGCCGGTCATCGGGCCTTTCCCGCAGATATCGCAGCGCTGGGACATCGTGGTCTCTCGTGGGTCGGGACGCGCATCTGAGACGCGCCCGCTCTGGCGTACTAGAATCGGCCGCAGCCACGGCGGCGGCGTCCGGCGGCCTCCGGAAAGAAACCGGTGGCCGGTCGTCGACAATACCACAGGCCCCCACCGGGCTTACGGAGATACGTGAAAGGCAAGGTCCGGGCGTCTGACGCACTGTCCCGCACGGCCTCCCTCGGGAGGATCGAGGTGTCGCCCCGCGTGGTGGCGTCGATCGTCGGCCACGCGGCGAACGAGACCTACGGGATCGTTGGCATGGCGGCTCGCGGCCTGCGGGACGGCATCGCCGAGCGTCTGAATCGGGAGAACGTTCACCGCGGCGTCGAGATCCAGGTCACGCCGGACGGTCTCGTGATCGAGCTCTACGTCATCGTCGAGTACGGGACACGCATCAGCGAGGTCGCCCACAACCTGATGAGCGCCGTCAGCTACTCGGTGGAGCGAACCCTCGGACTGCCGGTGGTGTCCGTGAACGTGAACGTCCAGGGCATCCACGCGGAGGCTGACGGTGTCCGCCACTAAGCCCGCGCCGGAGCTTGCCGTGCTTCGCGAGCCGCTTCGAGAGATCGCCGGAGAGCAGATCCTCGCCGGCCTCACCGCCGCCCTGTCCTGGCTGGAGGCCAACCAGCAGGAGATCAACGACCTGAACGTCTTCCCGGTGCCGGATGGCGACACGGGATCGAACATGTACCTGACGCTGCGATCGTCGGTGGAGGAGGCTCGGGACGCGCCGGTGCCGTCCGCCGCCGATTCGGTGCTCGCCGCCGCCGCCCACGGCTCGCTCATGGGTGCCCGCGGCAACAGCGGCGTCATCCTCTCTCAGATCCTTCGCGGCTTCGCGCAGGGAGCCGCGCAGCGCACCAACCTCGACGCCGGTGGCGTGGCGCTGGCGATCACCGAAGCGTCCGCCGTCGCGTACCGCGCGGTGATGAAGCCGACCGAGGGCACGATCCTCACGGTCGTCCGCGACGCGGCTGCCGCGGCCGCCGCCGCCGCCGAGACCACCGACGACATACGCGTCATCCTCGAGCGGGTCGTCACCGAGGCGCACGCTGCCGTCGAACGCACCACCGACCAGCTGCAGGTGCTCCGTGACGCGAACGTCGTCGACGCCGGCGGATTCGGGCTGGCGGTGATCCTCGAAGGGTTCGCACGAGCAGTCGGCGACACGCAGCCGGCGACACCCACGCCGGCAGTGCTCCGCCGCTCCGGCGAGCCCGCGCTGCGGCTTCCACCGAACCCCGGTGACCTGGAGGCGACCGGCTCCGCCGTGCCACGCCGTGGCGCGGCTGCCGTCGCGCCGCGCGAACAGGGCTGGGGGTACTGCACCGAGTTCCTGCTCAACGGTCCTGGGCTCGACGTCGAGGCAATCCGAGCAGAGCTCGGTGCGCTGGGGGAGTCGGCGCTGGTTGTCGGCGACCCGGACCTCGTCCGCGTGCACATCCACACCGGCGACCCTGCAGGCCTGATCGCCGTGGCGTCCTCCCGCGGACGGATGAGCAAGCTCAAGGTGGAGGACATGTCCGCGCAGCACCACGACGTGCTCGAGCGCGCAGACGCCAAAGACGCAGAGGCGGAGGCAGCGGAGCCTGGTGCGGCCGAGCGGCCGCTCGCTCCCCCGAAAGCGATTGGCGTCGCCAGCGTGGCACCGGGCGAGGGATTCCGCGAAATCATGGGGAGCCTCGGCGCGGACAGCATCGTGAGCGGTGGCCAGACCATGAACCCCTCGATCGAAGATCTGCTCAACGGCGTCCGCGCCGTGAATGCCGAGCACGTGATCCTGCTGCCCAACAACGGCAACGTGATTCTCACCGCCGAGCAGGTGGATCCACTCGCCGAGGACTGCGAGGTCCGCGTTGTGCCGACCCGCAATCTCCCGCAGGGCATCGCCGCCCTGCTTGCCTTCGACACGACGGCGAGCCTCGATGACAACGCTGCGCGCATGCTCGCGGCGATTGCGACGGTGCATGCCGTCGAGGTGACTCACGCCGTCCGCGACACGAGTGTCAACGGGCACGACATCAAGACAGGTGATGTGCTCGCAGTGGTCGACGACGAGATCGCGGAGGTGGGCAGCGATTACCTCGGCGTCATCGATTCGGTGCTCAACGCGCAGTCAACGAAACCAGAGCTCGTCACGGTGTATCGCGGCGACGAGGTGACGACTGATGAGGCCGACACGCTGGTCACCACGCTTCGCGAAAAGCATCCCGGCACCGAATTCGAGCTGCAGGCGGGAGGACAGGAGCACTACCCGTACGTGCTCTCGCTCGAGTGAGGTGATCCATCTCGTCACGGACAGCACGTCGGACATCGCGCCGTCCGATGCCGAGGCGCTCGGGGTGCACGTGGTGCCGTTGATCGTGCGATTTGGCGATGAGCAGTTTCGCGACGGCGTCGACATCGACGCCGACGGCTTCTACGCGAAGCTCGAGCAGACCGACGTGCACCCCACCACGTCGCAGCCGTCGCCGGATGCCTTTGCGACGCTCTATCAGACGCTCCTCGCTGATCCCGCCGACCATGTCGTCGGTCTGCACATCTCGGCGAAGCTCAGTGGCACTCTGCAGTCGGCGACGCTCGCCGCGAAGGATTTCGACAGCACCCGGATCCACCTCGTCGACACCGAGAGCGTCAGTGGCGGCCTGCAGTTGCTCGTCCGCGCGGCGCTCGACGACATCAAGGCCGGTGACGCCGCAGCGGCCGTGGCAGAGAAGGCGATACGGCGCCGGAGCAAGGTGACGATCATGGTGTTGCTCGACACACTCACGTACCTGCATCGCGGCGGGCGTATCGGGCGCGCGCAGGCGTTCGTCGGCGGGCTCCTCAACGTCAAACCGCTCATCGCGGTGCGCGACGGAGAGGTCGTCCCGGTCGCCCGGCCGCGGAGCCGCTCCAAGGGCATCGACCTGATCGTCGAGCAGGTTCGCGGTTGTGCGCCGCTCCGCGGCCTGGCGGAGTTTCACGCCGCGGCCGCAGAGTCGATGACCGACCTCGAGACGCGTCTCGGTGCGGCGGTCTCGAACGTCACCGCTGTCCTCGGACGGATCGGCCCCGTGGTCGGTGCGTACAGCGGACCCGGCGGTCTCGGGGTTGCCTGCCTCGGCGCGGACTAATCGGCCGAGCCTGCCACGATGGAACGGCTGTGAACTCGCCCATGTCGATCGTCACTCCCGGCTACGTGCCGCTCGACCTCGACCTGCCGCTGTCCCACATCACGGGGGTCGGTCCGCGCCAGGCGCAGCGGCTCCAGAAGCTCGGTCTCTTCACCGTCCGCGACCTGCTGTTCCACCTGCCTCGCCGCTACGAGGACACGCGCGACTCGGTGCCGTTGCGGGCACTCCAGGTGGGGCTGGTGCAGACATCGCGAGTCCACATCCGCAACATCAGCGCGCGAAAGACTCCGTACAAGAGGATGCCGCTCGTCGAGGCGACGCTGGAGGACGCCGGGGTGGTGGTGACAGCGGTCTGGTTCAACCAGCCGTTCATCCTCAAGCAGCTGCATCCCGGCATGGAGGTGATCGTCAGCGGCAAGGTCGAGATGTCGAGGACCGGGTTGAGCTTTCGCAGTCCCATCTTCGAGCGCGTCGGTCCGGACCAGCACCATGTCGGCACGCTCGCGCCGGTATACCCGGAAACCGATGGCATCTCCTCGCGTTTCCTGCGCACCAAGATCGAGCCCCTGCTCGGCTTCACCACCCAGGTACCGGACCGGCTTCCGCCGTCGGTGCGCGATGAGGAGGGGTTGACGCCGATCGCGGAAGCCCTCTATCAGGTGCACAAGCCGCAGGACCAGGAGAGCGCGACACGGGCCCGCGAGCGCATCGCCTTCGAGGAGTTGTTCCTCCTCCAGGTTGCGGCGGAACGCGCGCGCCGGCGGCGCATGAGCGGACCCGGGGTGATCGTCGCGTACGACATCGAGCTTGCCCGACGGTTTGTCGCGACGCTGCCGTTCAAGCTCACCGACGGCCAGCGCGTCGCCGCGCACGAGATCCTCACCGATCTCGCGGCCCCGGGCCCGATGAACCGGCTGCTCCAGGGTGACGTCGGCAGCGGCAAGACGGTGGTGGCTGCACTCGCCGCGCTCATGACCCACAACGCCGGCTTCCAGACGGCGGTGATGGCGCCCACCGAGATCCTCGCGCGCCAGCATCACGCGACTCTCGAGAAGCTCCTCGGCCCGCACGGCCTCCCGCCGCGGCTGCTTGTCGGCAGCACCTCGGCCGCCGCGCGGCGCGAGATCCTCGCCGGTCTCGCGGGCGGCCATGACTCCCTCATCGTGGGGACGCACGCGCTCATCGAGGATGACGTGGCCATGGTCAACCTCGGCCTCGTCGTCGTCGACGAGCAGCATCGCTTCGGCGTCGCGCAGCGGCAGCGTCTGCGCCAGACGTCGGGTGCGATGCCGAACTACCTCGCGTTGACCGCGACGCCGATCCCGCGCTCGCTGTCCAACACGCTGTACGGAGACGTCGACCTCAGCGAGCTGCGCGAGATGCCACCCGGCCGGCGCCCGGTGGAGACCGAGGTTGTCCCGCCGGAGGCGCGCCAGTCCGCATACGACTTCGTGAGAGCGGAGGTGCAGAAGGGACGTCAGGCGTTCGTCATCTGCCCGCTCATCGAGGAATCCGACAAGCTCGGAGCGAAAAGCGCCACCGCGGAATACGAGCGGCTCAGCACCACCATCTTTCCCGACCTGCGCGTCGAGCTCCTCCACGGGCGCATGCCCGCACGCGAGAAAACCGAGCGGATGCAACGGTTCGTGAACGGCGACGCAGATGTGCTCGTCGCCACGAGTGTCGTCGAGGTGGGCGTCGACGTCCCCAACGCAACGATCATGGTCATCGAGGGAGCCGAGCGTTTCGGGCTCGCGCAGCTGCACCAGTTCCGCGGCCGTGTCGGGCGCGACCAGCACCAGTCGTATTGCCTGCTCTTCGAGGGCGGCATCGACGAAGAAGGCTCGCAGCGCCTCGCTGCCGTGGCCGCCACCGACAGCGGATTCGAGCTGGCGGAGCGCGACCTCCAGCTGCGTGGACCTGGACAGCTCGTTGGACTGCGCCAGCACGGCCTTCCCGACATGCTCGCGGCGGACCTGCTGGACGTGGCGCTCGGACAGCGCGCCCGCCAGGCGGCCATCCGGTGGCTGGATTCCGATCCCGGTCTCGACGCCTGGCAGCCGCTCTCCGAGGCGATGAACGGCTACCGCGCCGTGTTCGACATCGACTGAGCGTGCACCTGAGCGCAGCGCCATGCCGCGTCTGAAGACCGGCCCGCAGCACCTCGCCCAGACCCGCATCACTGCGGGGGCATGGCGCGGCAGGGTGGTCAGCACGCCGCCTGGACGCGAGGTGCGACCGACCCGCGCCATGGTTCGCCAATCGCTGTACGACATCCTCGGGACGCGAGTCGTGGGCGCGAAGGTGCTGGATCTCTATGCCGGTGCCGGAACCGTCGGTTTCGAGGCGCTGTCACGTGGCGCCGTGTCGGTCACGTTCGTGGAGCGCCAGCGCGAGGCGCTCGCGCTGATCGAGAAGACGGCGGAGCGTTTCGGCTGCCGCGACCGCTGCAGCCTCGTCGGCGCCGACGTCCCTCGGTGGCTCCGGGGCGCGACGGCGCAGACGCAGGAGACCGACATCTGTTATGTCGACGCGCCGTATCAGGATCCCGAGCTCGAGCGCGTGCTCGAGTTGCTCGGAGAGGCACCACCGCGTCTTGTCGTGTGCGAACATCACCGCGCCCGCGAAATCCCCGAGCAGATCGGCGCTCTGACACGGTTTCGCGAGGCGCGTTACGGCCTGACCACCATCAGCTTCCTGCAGCGAACCGCTGCACCATCGGACGGAACAGCGTGAGCGAGCGCATCGCGGTGTACCCCGGCAGCTTCGATCCGGTGACGTTCGGCCACCTCGACATCCTCGACCGTGCTGCCGCGATCTTCGATCGCGTCGTCGTCGGGGTGCTCGAGAACCCGGGCAAGACGCCGCTGTTCACCGCCGCGGAACGGGTCGAGCTGATCCGCGCATGCCTCGAGTCGCGGCCCCGGATCGACGTCACGACGTTCGACGGCCTCACCGTGGACTTCGCCGCGACCACCGGTGCGATCGCCATCGTGCGCGGGCTTCGCGTCATCAGCGACTTCGAGTCGGAGTTCCAGATGGCGCTGATGAACCGGCGTCTCAACCCCTCGGTGAACACGGTGTTTCTGATGACCTCGTTCTCCAACGTGTTCATCTCGTCGTCGCTGATCAAGGAGGTGTGCCACCTCGGCGGCAACGTCAACGAGATGGCGCCGCCGGTGAGCGTGGAGGCGATGCGCCGGCGCTTCGCCGAGCACCGCGAGCGCGAGGCTCGAAGCACGTGAGCGACAGTCCCGAGGGCATCGATGCCACGGTGATCGACCTGGTCGACCAGCTCGAGGAGATCGTGAGCACCGGCCGGCGCGTGCCGTTCACGGCCGGGGTCGTCGTCAACGAGGAGGAGATCCTCGAGCTCATCGATCGCACCCGTCTGGCGCTCCCGGATGAGCTCATGCAGGCTCGCCACCTGCTCGAGGATCAGCGCCGCGTGCTCGCCGAAGCCGACCAGGAGGCCGAACGGATCCTCTCGCGGGCCGATGCCGAGGTGGCACGCATCGTCGAGGAGGCCGAGGCGCGTGCCGCGGTCATGGTGGGCGAACACGCCCTCGCCGAGCAGGCACGTGAGCACGCCGCCACCCTGATCGCCGAGGCCGAGGAGCGCGCCGCCAAGACGTGCAGCGACGCCGATGCCTATGCCCGTGAGGTCATGCTCCGCCTGGAGGACCAGTTGATGCGGGCGGCGACCACAGTCCGCAAGGGCATCGATGCGCTCCCCGCCGAGGGCGGATCGCGCCGCAAACGCCGGGAGCGGGAATAGCGTCTCGGGTCGCCTCGACTGAGCGCCCCGCTATACTGACCGCACCTACTGGCCGCGCCGCCGTGCGTGTGCGCCGTCCCCGGAGAAACCGAGCATGCCGCTTCCCAAGCAAAAAATTTCAAAGCGCCGTCGCGACTTTCGGCGCTCGCACCACGCCCTGGAAATGCCCACGCTGTCGCCGTGCCCGCGCTGCCGCCAGCCGCGCATCCCGCATCGGGTCTGCCCGAACTGCGGCTACTATCACGGCCGCGAAGTGGTTGTCACCGAGTAACCATCCGGTCCTGTTGCCCCGAGTAGCACTCTGCTTTCCCGGACAGGGCAGCCAGGCCGCCGGCATGGCGGATGGGTTGACCGAGCTCCCGATCGCTCTGGAGATGCTCGCCGCGGCTGAAGCATCCGGGCTCGATCTTCGCGCGGCGCTCGCGGGTGATGACGATCACCTCCGTCCCACGGAGATCGCGCAACCGGCCCTCCTGTTTGTCGAATGTGCGCTGCGCACCAGCCTGCCCGATGGCCTCGATGTGATCGCTGTTGCAGGCCACAGCGTCGGCGAGTACGCAGCCGCGGTCGCGGCCGGGGCGCTCGAGCCGGCGGATGCGATGCGACTCGTGATCGAGCGGGGGAGAGCGATGGCGGCGATGCGCGACGGCACGATGTGCGCGTTGATCGGCATCGACGTGGACGCCGCAATGACTGTGTGCGCCGAGACACAGCACGACAGCGGGGAGGTCGTCGTCGTCGCAAATCTCAACGCACCGGGGCAGCTGGTGATCAGCGGTTCGACAGAAGGTGTTGCGGCCGCTGCGAAACTCGCGCTGGCGCGCGGTGCGCGCCGCGCAATTCCGCTCAATGTCAGCGGTGCGTTTCACTCGCCGTTGATGACATCGGCGGCAGCGCACTTCGAGACAGCGCTTGACGCTGTCGCAATCGCCGATCCGCATCCGCCGGTCGTCTGCAATGTGGATGCAGTCGACGTGCACAGCGCCGATGCGCTGCGCGACCGCCTGCGCGCGCAGTTGACCTCGCCGGTGCGCTGGATCGACTGCGTCCAGAGGCTCGTCGACCTCGGGGCCGAAACGCTGATCGAGGTCGGACCTGGATCCGTGTTGAGCGGGCTCGCACGGCGGATCGCGCCGGACGTGCGCACGACATCCGTGAGCAACGCCGGCGCCGCTGCCGGTCTTGATCTGGCGGCGGTCGCAGGATGACCGACGCCCGTCCGCTCGAAGGGAGACGTGCGCTGGTGACGGGCGCATCCCGCGGCATCGGCAAGGCAACGGCGATTGCATTCGCACGCGCCGGTGCATCGGTCGCGGTTGGCTATTCGGCAAACGCGGAGAGCGCCGAGGCGCTCGTCGCAGTCGCTGCGCTCCGAGCACAACGCCACCGCGGTCGCGCTGGGTGCCGATCTCGCGGATGCCCACGCGGCGGGAGCGCTCGTCGAGCAGACCGTCAGCGCGCTCGGCGGCATCGACATCGTGGTCAACAACGCCGGGATCAACCGGGACAACCTGGCGATGCGCCTCACCGACGACGACTGGGACGCCGTGATCGCGATCGACCTCACCGCTGCGTTTCACATCTGCCGGGCGGTGCTCAAACCGATGCTGCGGCAGAAGTTCGGCCGCATCGTGAATGTCTCCAGCATCGCCGGCGTGATCGGCAACGCGGGGCAGTCCAACTACTCGGCGGCAAAGGCCGGGTTGATCGGGCTCACCAAGTCACTGGCACGCGAGGTCGCGAGCAGGGATATCACGGTCAACGCCGTGGCCCCCGGTTTCATCGACACCGAGATGACCACGGTGCTGGGCGAGTCGGTCCGCAACGCGGCGATCGCGGCCATCCCCAAAGGCCGGATGGGCACCGCCGACGAGGTTGCCGCCGCAATCACGTTCCTCGTCCTGCCAGAGTCCGGGTACATCACCGGCCACGTCCTCCACGTCGACGGCGGACTCGCGGCATGAGCGAGATCGACACCCCCGCCAACGGCGAGACCCCTCCCAAACGCATCATCGACGGCGCCTCCGGGCCGTTCGCGTGGCGCCCCCCTGCTTCTGACGCTATCGTTCCGTCCAACACCGATGCGGCACCTGCCGCACCCACACCATCACAAGGAACTCCTGATGCCAGATCTGACCTTCGACCGGTTCAAAGCGATCGTCGCCGATCAACTCGGCGTGGAGACCGAGCAGGTGACGCCGGAGGCGTCGTTCGTGGAGGACCTGAACGCGGACTCCCTCGACCTGGTGGAGCTGATCATGGCGTTCGAGGAGGAGTATCAGATGGAGATCTCCGACGAGGACGCGGAGAAGATCGGGACAGTGGGCCAGGCCTGGGACTACATCCAGGAGAAGGTGGGAGCGACAACCTAGTCGCATCCAGCCCGGCGCCAGCGCCGTCGCCGGCGGCCCCCAAACCGCTGCCGGCGACGACGGCTGCACCGAAGCTCACGCCGTCTCCGCTCGGGGAGCCGGAGCTCGAGCGCCTGCGGGCGCTCCAGACCCGGATCGGCATCCAGTTCCGCAAGCAGGAATTGCTCCGCGAGGCGATGACGCATGCCTCGTGGAACAACGAGCACGGCGAACCGGCCGGTCCGGGGCATGACAACGAGCGCCTCGAATACCTCGGCGACGCCGTCCTCGAGCTCGTTGTGGGCGAATACCTCTTCCGGCGATTCCCCACGTACGACGAGGGACAGTTGACCCAGCTGCGCGCGGCGCTGGTCAACACCACGTCGCTGGCCCGTCTCGGCGAGCGCCTGGAGCTGGGCGAGACGCTGCTCATGGGACGCGGCGCGGTCAAGACGGGCGCGCGAAAGCTCCCGTCGCTGCTTGCCAACGCCTTTGAGGCGATGATCGGCGCGATCTTCCTCGACCAGGGATACCGGGCTGCAACCAAGGTCTTCCTCCAGAACATCGGCGACCTGGCCGAATGGAGTGACGAGAACTTCAAGGGCCAGCTCCAGCAGGCGTCCCAGGATCGGACGGGCGATACGCCGCACTACCGGGTCATCGCCACGGGCGGTCCCGGGCACAAGCGCGAGTACACGGCCGAGGTGCTCCTCGGCGAGCGTGTGGGCGGCACCGGCCGCGGGCCGACCAAGCAGGCTGCCGAGCAGGCCGCCGCGCACGACGCGCTCGACAAGCTCAGCACCGCCGGCAGAGGAGGCGCTGCCGCTGCGGCAGGTGCCGCCCGTGACGCCGCCAAGACCGTCGCATCGGAGCCCGCCCGTGTCCGCCGCCGTGTGGCCGAGGTGGCAGCCGACCGCGGCGCCACGCCGCGGCGCCGTCGGGGACGCTCGGGATCCCGACCGGCGGGCACACCGGATCCGGCAGCCGAGGTCTCGGCACCGAAGCGAAGCCGGAGCCTGCTCTCCGCGCTCCGCCACGCTGCCGAGGCGCTGGTCGGCCGCCAGCCGGCACCGCCACCCAAGCCCGAGGCGGCAGCGCCCGCCCCACGCAGGCGCCGAGGGCGTCGCGGGGGTCGCGGCCGTGGCGGTGGGAGCACACCGCCGGCCGAGGGGTGAGCACCAGATCTTGGGGCCGTGAGATCGCTCCGGCCCAAGATGTTGACGTGCCGCGCTCCGCGCGTGGACAATCGCCCGGATGAGGCTCCGGCGGATCACCCTGTCCGGGTTCAAGACCTTCGCAGCGCGGAGCGAGGTGATCTTCGACCCGGGGATCACCGCGATCGTCGGCCCGAATGGCAGCGGCAAGAGCAATCTCGTCGATGCCGTGCGCTGGGCGCTCGGTGAGACGAATGCCCGCGAGCTCCGCGGCCAGCGCATGGACGAGGTCATCTACTCGGGCGGCGGCGGCCGTCAGCGCATGGGGCTTGCCCAGGTCGAGCTCGTTCTGGACAACGAGGACGGCAGCCTGCCGTCGGAGGATCCCGAGGTATCCGTCAGCCGCCGGGTGGCACGCGGCGAACGGGACACTGAGTTCCGCATCAATGGCGACCACGCCAGGCTGCGCGATCTCGAGCGTCTGCTCGGCGGCACCGGGCTGACCCAGAACGGCTACGCCGTTGTCGTGCAGAACGATATCGACGGCATCATCGAGGCGACGCCGTCGCAGCGTCGCACCCTCGTCGAGCAGGCGGCGGGCGTCCGCGCGCTTCGCGCCGCATGCGAGGAGGCGTCGCATCGCCTCGACGGCGCCGATGTGATCGTGCGGCGGCTCACCGACCTGCTCGAGGACGCGACCCCCCGGCTCGCCGAGTTGAGCGAGCAGACCGCCGCGGCGATCGAGCTGCGCACGATGAGCCAGCGGCTCACCGAGCTGCGCGGCAGCCTGGCTCACGAGGAGTGGCGCGCCGCGAGAGCGAGCCTGAAGCTGGCCCGACGCCGGCTGGAGCAGGCGCTCGGACGCTGCGAGGCCGCCGCCGAGGCTGACACGGCATTCGCGAACAGAGCCGACGCGGCGCGCCTCCGTCTGGACGAAGCTCGCGCCGCGCGAGACGCCGCAGCGCGCCGCCTCGAGGCTGCGCGCATTCAGGTCGAGCGAGGCGAAGGGCTGCAGCGGCGGTTCGCCGACCGATTGCGTTCGGCGGTCGCGCAGCGCGGTGTCGCCGTGGCCGATCTCGAGGCGATCGTGCCCGAGGTGAATGCCGCCATCGCGGCCCTGGCGGAAGTGGAGGCAGGGGACGAGCAGCGCGGCTGGGAGGTGCTCGAACGCGAGGCAGAGCGTCTTCGCCTCATCGCGACCGAGGCCGCAGCCGAGGCGTCCGTGGAGGACGAGCGCTACGCCGCTGCTGCCGCCGCGATGGCCGAGGCGGAGCGCGATCGGGCAACTGCCGCTGCTGATGTCCGGGCCGCGGCAGCGCGGGTCGAGCTGGCCACATCCGCTCTGAACACGCTCGTCAACGAGTTCGAGATCACCAGGACCCGTATCGGAGAGTTGAGCACTGCGCTCGACGCGCAGGTCGCCGCTGCGGCAGAGGCAGCCGCGGGGGCCCAACGGTCGTCGGCAAAGGTGGGTGAAGCGCGCGCCGCAGTCGATGCCGCCTGGGAGGCGGTCAATGCGGCAGATCGTGCCGTGGCCGAAGCGGCCGGCCACGCCCGCATCGCACTGGCGGCACTTGCCACCGCTCGCGGCCGGCTGCGGGGGAGCGCCGCCGATGGTGGGATCGCCCAGGCCGTGGACGCGGGATCGCTGCAAGCCCGGCGCCTGGTGGACTGCCTGCGGGCGACGGATGACGCGCTCGCCGGCGCCGTGGCGGCAGCGCTCGAGGAGCACCTCGGGGCCTGGGTCGTCGACGACATCGCGGCAGCCGCTGCATTCCTTGATCGGGAAGGACCCCGCGAGCGCCTGATCCGCGCCGGCCTCGATCCGGTCGACGATCCACCCGCGCCCGAGCCGTATCGCTTGCTGTCTGCCGCCGTCGATGCCGACCCCGCAGCGCGTGGTGCGGTCAGCCATCTCCTGCGGGGCGTCTGGGTCGCTCCTGACCTCGCGTCTGCGCAAGCGGCCTTCGCGCTTGGCGCGAGCATCGCGGTGCTCCGTGACGGCACGGTGGTCACACCGTCTGGACTGCGCGGCGGCCGCGCAGTGGACACGCTCGAGCTCGCCCGCGACGAGCACGATGCCGCGACCGCTGCCGAACGCGCCGAGCGGATCGAGGCGGCGGCCGTTGCTGCCGCAGCCAATGCGCGGGATCGCCTCAACGACCTCGATCAGGCGCTGTCCGTCGCCGTTGAGGCGGATCGAGCTGCACGGGCGGGGGAGGCTGCAGCGGCGGCTCTTGCCACCGGAGCGCAGCAGGCACTCGAACTCGGCAGTGGCGCAGTCGGAGCGCGCCAGTGCGACCGTCGTCATCAGAAGAGGCGAAGCGATTGCAGCTGTCGAGGCCCACACCGAGGCGGAGCGGCGGTTGGCCGCCGCGAGCGAACGCCACGCTGAGCTCGAGACAGTTGCTGCCGGAACAGATGCGCACGCCCGTGACGTTCGCAGCGCCGCCGAGAGTGCCAGGCTCGCCGCCGAGGAGGCCGAGCTGGTCGTCTCCCGTGCCAAGGCGGAAGGCGCGCATATCGAGGAGCGGCGCGAGGCTGCGAGGCGCGCACTTGAGGCCGCCCGGTCCCGGCTCGCTGCGGCGGAGACCCGCCGGCTCATCGCCGAGGGCGACGCACTTGCCGCGATCGTCCATGGCCTCCAGGGTCGCGGCGAGGCGTCGCGCGCGGCCATCCAGCTCTCCGAGGCACAGAAGGAGCACGACGTCGTGGCGGGTCCGATTCCGGAGCTGGAGTTCGCGGTCCTCGCACTCGAGACCGAGCACGCCGAGGTCGCGGTGGCGGTTGCGAGAGCGGCCGACGAGCTCCAGGCGGCGGAGCAGGAGGTCGTCACGTGTGAGGCGGCGGTCGCGGAGCTCGCCGGCGCCGTTCGCGACCTCGCTGACGACGACTCGGTCGAGCTCGACCCGGCGGCAGCCGAGCGCGCCGAGCGCGAGATCGTTCGCCTCGAGCGCCGGATCGCCGGGCTCGGCGCGGTGAACGCGCTCGCCCCCGAGCAGCACGAGGCCCTGAGCGCGCGCGTGCTCACCATCTCGGCGCACCGCGATGACCTTGCCCGAGCCGGCGCGGATTTACGCGTCCATGGCTCGTCACCTCGAGCGTGAGATCGAGCAGCGGTTCGACACCGTCTTCGGCGCGGTGTCCTTCCACTTCCAGGAGCTGTACGCCGAGCTCTTTCCCGGCGGCCGGGCGACGCTGCGGCTCGAGGAGCAGGAGCCGGCGACCGTCGACGACGACGACCGGCCCACCCGCGGTCGAGCGCCGGGCCGGCGTCGAGATCCTCGCTCAGCCGCCGGGAAAGCGCCAGACGCCACTGCGACTCCTCAGCGGCGGCGAGCGAGCGCTCACGGCGCTGGCAGTGGTCCTCGCCCTCCAGCAGGTGAACCCGAGCCCGTTCTATGTCTTCGACGAGGTGGACGCCGCTCTCGACGACAGCAACGTGCTTCGCTTCACCCGGTTGCTCCGCCGGCTCGGCGCCACCCAGCAGTTCCTCGTGGTGACCCACAACCACATCACCATGGCCGCGGCCGACGCGCTCTGGGGCGTGACCATTGACGCCGACGGCACGAGCTCGGCGCTCGGCGTCCGCTTCGACGAGGCGGAGGTCGCCGGAACTCCCACCGCGTCGCTCCGCAGGGTGGCAGGGTGATCCAGGTCAGGTCCGTGTCCTGCGATGGCTGACGAGGAGGTCGTCGCGCCCGTACGGCGGAGCGCCTGGTGGCGTCGCGTCTCGGGACGCATGGACAAGGCGTCGAGCGCCTTCAGCACGGAGATGCACGGCCTGTCGGCACCGGGCCGGAAGCTCGACGACGCCTTCTACGACGACCTCACCGAAGTGTTGATCGCAGCCGACTGCGGCGTCGAGCTGTCGGAAAGGCTCGCGCTCGCGCTCCGTCTTCGCGCGCGGCGCGACAAGCTCAGTGACGGCGCTGCCGCCATCGCCGCGCTGAAGGGCGAGATCCTCGCCGTCATGGGGACGTATGACCGCTCGCTGCACCTTGCAGCGGTCCCGAGTGTCGTGCTCGTCGTGGGCGTGAACGGGAGCGGCAAGACCACCACGATCGGCAAGCTCGCGTACCGCCTGCGCGAGGAGGGCCGCAGTTCCCTCATCGCGGCGGCTGATACATACCGTGCCGCAGCCATCGACCAGATGCGTGTCTGGGCCGACCGCGCCGGCACCGACGTGGTGGCCCACCAGCCCGGCGCCGACCCCGGGGCGGTCGTGTACGACGCAATCCAGGCAGCCCAGGCGCGGCGGATCGACGTCGTGCTCATCGACACGGCGGGACGCCTGCACACCAAGGTCAACCTGATGGCGGAGCTCGGCAAGGTCCGGCGCGTGGTGGAGCGCCTGATTCCCGAAGCGCCCCAGGAAGTGCTCCTGGTGGTGGACGCGACGACCGGCATGAATGCGATGCGCCAGGCGATGGCCTTCCACGAGACGACCACACTCACGGGCCTCGTGATCACGAAGCTCGACGGGAGTGCGCGTGGCGGCACGCTGCTTGCGGTGGAGGAGCAGCTCAAGGTTCCGGTCAAGCTGGTCGGCCTCGGCGAGGGCCTCGACGATCTCAACGTGTTCGATCCCGCGGCCTACCTGGACGCGCTGTTCGGGTCGACGCCGTAGCGGCCACTTGACATGGTGGTGAGTACTCACTACCATACTGACCTATGAGCCCGACAGCGACCGCCGAACGCCTCACCGCACCCGAACGCCGCGAGCAGATCCTCGAGGCGGCCGTGGGCGTCTTCGCGGAGCGTGGATACGAGGGCGCTTCCACCGATGTGATCGCGCGGATCGCCGGCATCTCGCAGCCGTACCTGTTCCGCCTCTTCGGAACGAAGCGGGATCTCATCGTCGCCACCATCCAGCGCTGTTTCGCCGACACCCAGGAGCTCTTCCTTCGCGCTGCGAAGGGGTTGACGGGCGACGAGGCCATGATGGCGATCGGGGCCGCGTACATCGAGGAGATCCGCAAGAGCCCGCTCAAGCTCCGTGCCCAATTGCAGTCCTACGCCGCCTGCGACGACCCGGCGATTCGCACGGTCGTTGCTGAGGGATTCGGCGAGCTGGTCAACCTGGCGGGACGCCTCACCGGGCTGGACTCAGCGCAATTGAGCGAGTTCTTCGCTCAGGGAATGCTGCTCAACGTCCTCGCGATGATGGGGCAGTTCGAGGAGCCGCAGGCCTGGGCGATGCGCCTGATCGACGGATGCGGCATGAACGCGAAGCTGGGGATGTAGCCCCGCATTTTTTTTGCCCACCGATGTGAGTGAGTAATCACTAGAAGCGGCGGCAAACAAGCCACACAGGCAAAGGAGGAACGGCATCATGGTTCGACGGTCCCAGGTCATCTGGACATTCGCGATCACCTCGATCGCGCTGTTCATGGTCACTCTCGACAACCTGGTTGTGACCACTGCATTGCCGGTGATCCGCCACGATCTCAACGCAAACCTGTCGCAGCTGGAATGGACGATCAATGCGTACACGCTGACGTTCGCGGTGCTCCTGCTCACCGGCGCAGCGCTCGGCGATCGCTTCGGCCGCCGCAGGATCTTCTCCATCGGCCTCGCGCTGTTCACGCTTGGTTCGGCAGCCTCTGCGCTTGCCACAAGCCCGACGATGCTGATCGTTGCGCGCGCGATCCAGGGCGGTGGAGCTGCGATGGTGACACCTTTGACACTAACCATCCTGAGTGCAGCGGTTCCGGCAAACCGGCGTGGCGTCGCACTCGGAGCGTGGGGAGGGATCGGCGGTCTTGCGGTAGCTGTCGGCCCGATCGTCGGTGGCGCCATCGTCCAGGGCATCTCGTGGCACTGGATCTTCTGGGTGAACGTGCCGATCGGCCTGCTCCTCGCACCGCTCGCGCGCATCCGTCTCACCGAGACGCGCGGCGCGGACAATCACCTCGACCTCGGCGGACTCGTGATCGCCAGCGCCGGGCTCTTCGCCATCGTCTGGGGCCTGGTCCGTGCGAATCAGCAGGGCTGGACGAGCCCCGAGATTCTCGGAACGCTCGCCGGCGGCCTGGCGCTCATGGTGGTGTTCGTGATGTACGAGCTCCGCTCGCGCACGCCGATGCTCCCGATGCACTACTTCCGGAATCGCACGTTCAGCGGCGCCAACGCAGCCTCACTGTTCATGTTCTTCGGAATGTTCGGCAGCGTGTTCCTGCTCGCTCAGTTCTTCCAGACGGTGCAAGGGCTTTCGCCGCTTGACGCGGGGCTGCGCATCCTGCCGTGGACCGCGATGCCGATCATCGTCGCACCCACCGCGGGCGCACTGTCCGACCGCATCAACGGGCGCACGCTCATGGCGATCGGCCTCGCGCTGCAGGCAACCGGGCTCATCTGGATTGGCCTCGTGGTCACCCCGACCGTGGCGTACTCCGCGTTCATCGTGCCGTTCATCCTCAGCGGCATCGGCATGGGCATGTTCTTCGCTCCGGTGGCGAATGTCGTGCTCAGCTCGGTCACCGCGCGTGAGGAGGGCAAGGCGTCCGGCGCCAACAACGCCATCCGCGAGCTCGGCGGCGTGCTCGGTGTCACGGTGCTCGCCTCGGTCTTCGCCCACTGGGGCGGATACATCTCCGGAGCAACCTTCGTGGCAGGCCTCAAGCCGGCGGTGATCGTGGGTGGCATGGTGGTCGTTGTCGGAGCGCTCGCCGCAGCCTCGATTCCTGCTCGGAAGCGAGTGGCAGTGGCCGATACCGATGCGCTCATCCAGGAGCCCGTCGCGGCGTAGGTCAGGAAGGCAACGGAGCCGGCGCCAGGGTGTCGCGGTACCGCACCGCCCGCCCCGACGCCGGCTTCCGTATGTTCAGGAGGTCGATCTGCGCCGATCGTGTAGCATGTCAAGGTCTTGCCCTTGACAGATCGTTCCACCCCCGAGCCGCTCACGTCACGCGTGTGGCAGGAGCGGCTGCTCGACGTCTACGGCGCCGTGCTCACCGACCACCAGCGTGAGGCCTGCCGCCTGCACCTCCATGAGGACTGGTCGTTCACCGAGCTTGCGGAGCATTTCGCCTGCACGCGGAGCGGGGCCCACGATCTCGTCCGCCGCGCGCTGGCGCAGCTCGAGCATTTCGAGGACCGCCTCGGACACGCCGCCGAGCTCGATCGTCGCGATCGTATCGAGGCCGGCCTGCGCGCCCGCCTGACGACCTCACTTGTGAGCGCCTGACCATGTTCGAAGCACTCAGCGATCGGCTCGCCAATGCACTGAAGCGGTTCTCGGGTCGCGGACGGCTGACCAAGGAGGATGTCGAGGTCGGTCTGCGCGAGGTTCGCGTCGCCCTGCTGGAGGCCGACGTCAACTTCAGGGTTGCCCGCGCGTTTGTGGACCGGATCCGGGAGCGCGCTGTGGGCACAGACGTCCTCGAGTCGCTGACGCCGGGCCAGCAGATCGTCAAGATCGTCAACGAGGAGCTGGTCGCCCTGCTCGGCGGCGAGCAGCGCAAGATCCGCTACCAGCCGCACCCGCCGACGGTGATCATGCTGGTGGGCCTGCAAGGCTCCGGCAAAACCACGACAGCGGCCAAGCTCGGGCTCGCCATAAGGCGCGATGGTCATCGCCCGATGCTCGTGGCAGCCGATATCACGCGTCCCGCGGCGGTGCAGCAGCTCCAAAAGCTGGGGCTGGACAACCAAATTCCGGTGACGGCTCCCGAAGGGAAGGCCAAGGTCGCGCAGGTCTGCGCCCGAGGCGTCGCCGAGGCCACCCGCCTCAACTGCGACGTGGTCATCCTCGACACCGCAGGACGGCTGCAGATCGACGAGCCCCTTCTCGACGAGCTGCGCGACATCCGCAAGGCAACGACGGTTCACGAGGTCATCCTCGCCGTCGACGCGATGACCGGCCAGGAAGCCGTCAACGTTGCCAAGGGTTTCGACGATGCGGTCCACGTGGACGGCGTGATCCTGACCAAGCTCGACGGCGACGCACGCGGCGGCGCGGCGCTCTCGATGCGCGAGACGATCGGCAAGCCGATCATGTACTGCGGCACCGGGGAGAAGGTCTCCGACCTCGAACCGTTTGCGCCGGACAGGATGGCCTCGCGCATCCTCGGCATGGGGGATGTGCTCACCCTCGTCGAACGCGCCCAGGAGCAGTTCGACCAGAAGAAGGCCGAGGAGATGGTTGAGCGCTCCTTCGCGGGACGCTTGACCATGGACGACTGGCTGGCACAGCTCCGCCAGCTCCGCAGCATGGGCTCGCTCGAAGGCGTCCTCGGGATGCTGCCGGGCGGACGCAAGATGATGCAGCAGGCCGGCGCGGCGATGCCATCCGAGAATGACCTCGGCCGCATGGAGGCGATCGTGCTCTCCATGACCACGCAGGAACGCCGCCATCCTGAGCTCATCAAGGGCTCACGGCGCAAGCGCATCGCCCTGGGCAGCGGCACCACGATCGCCGACGTCAACCGTCTGCTCAAGGGCTTCGAGCAGATGCAGAGCATGTTCAAGAGCCTCGGCGGCAAGGGCACCAAGGGTGTCCGCGGCAAGGCTCGGATGCTCAAACAGCTCAAGAACATCGATCCAACACAACTCGGACAAGCAGGTTTCTGAAAGGAGCACGACATTGGTCAAGATCAGGTTGAAGCGAATGGGCACCACCAAACGCCCGGTGTACCGGCTGGTGGTTGCGGATTCGCGCAGCCCACGCGACGGCAGGTTCATCGAGTTCGATCGGTTTCTACGATCCGCTGCCCAATCCGGCGGTGGTCACCATCGACACGGAACGCGTGCAGCTGTGGTTGCGCCGCGGTGCGCGCCCGAGTGACAGCGCACGTCAACTGCTTGTGAAAGAAGGCATTCTCGCCGCGCGTCCCTTCAAGATCACGCCCAAGGTCGAAACCCCCGAGCCAGTGGCAGCAAAGGCTGAGGCTGCGCCGGCTGCGGCCGCTGAAGCTCCCGCCGCGGAGGCGGCACCCGAGGAGGCTGCGGCCGACGAGGCCGTTGCGGACGAGGCCGTTGCGGACGAGCCGGTTGCCGAGGAGCCCGCGGCTGTAGAGCCTGTCGCCGAAGAGGCTGCCACGGACGAGCCTGCGGCGGAAGAAGCTGCTGCGCAAGAAGCCGCTGCGGAAGAGCCTGCTGCCGATGCGACCGCAGCATCCGATGCAACCGAGCCGTCAGCGGAGGAGACCGCTGAATGACGGATTACGCGGATCTCACGCGATTCATCGCAGAGCGGATCGTGTCGAATCCCTCCGCGGTGACGGTCGATGCACGTCCACGCGGGCGCAGCACGATCGTCACGCTGCATGTCGCTGAAGAGGACATGGGCAAGCTCATCGGCAAGACCGGACGGAACATCGAAGCCGTTCGCGCAGTGGTGCGCGCCGCTGGACTGCGTCACCACGAGCGCGTGCAGGTGGAGTTGAAAGACCTGCGGTGACAACCGGCCGGCCGCTCGCTCCCGCCAAGCTGCGCGCCGCGCAGGTTCTTCGCGCGCATGGCGTGCGAGGCGAGGTGCGGGTCGAGCCGATCGGCGGTGATCCAAGCCGGTTTACCCCTGGCACCAAGCTCGAGACCGAGGATGGCGCTCGAACGCTCACCGTCCGGACCGCCCGGCCGGGACCCGGCAACGCGGTGTTGCTCGGGTTCGACGAGGTCACCTCGCCGACCGATGCCGCTTTGCTTCGCGGCGTATACCTCTGTGTTGACGTCGACGCCGCGCGCGAGCTCTCGGATGACGAGTGGTTCGTGTGGCAGCTCATCGGCCTTCGCGTGGTCGATATGGACGGGCACGAGGTTGGCGTTGTGGACGACGTCGAATCGGGCGTGAGCAATGACGTGCTTGTCATTCGCGACGGCGAAACCGTGCACCGACTGCCCATGGCGCACGACTACGTGACGTCGGTTGATGTCAAAGCAGGCACGATCACGGTGACGCCGTGGGACGAGGAGACGGTGTGATCCGTTTTCATGTCCTCACCATCTTTCCCGAGGTGTTTCCCGGTCCGCTGGGCATCGGCGTCGTCGGACGTGCGCTCGATGGCGGCGACGTCGCGCTGAGCGTGCACGACCTTCGCGCGCATACCGAAGGGCGTCACCGCCAGGTGGACGACATGCAGTTCGGCGGCGGCGCCGGCATGGTGTTCAAACCCGAACCGGTGATACGCGCCGTCCGTGCGATTCGCGAGAGCGAGCCTGAGGTCCGCTGCATCCTGCTCTCCCCACAGGGACGGCAATTCGACCAGACGGTCGCGCGCGAGCTCGCCACCGAGTCGTCGGTGCTGCTCGTCTGCGGGCGCTACCAGGGCGTCGACCAGCGTGCGCGCGACGAGATCGGCGAAGAGCTCTCGGTTGGTGATTACGTGCTGAGCGGCGGGGAGGTCGCAGCGATGGCCGTCATCGAGGCAACGGCACGGCTCGTGCCCGGCGTGCTCGGCTCCCCCGAGTCGCTCGGCGACGAGACCTTCTCGGACGGCGCCGGCGGCGGGTTCGAGGCACCCCTTTACACGCGCCCCGCGGAATTCGAGGGACGTGAGGTCCCTGCGGTGTTGCGCGAGGGCAACCACGCAGCGATCGCGGCGTGGCGTCGAAATGAAAGTACAAGACGGACCGGGCTGCATCGCCCCGATCTGATACGGTCTGCCCCAAGGCCCGGAGGAACAACGTGAATGTCATCGATCTGCTCAAGCGCGAGCAGGAAAAACAGCAAGTCCCCATCCTGCGTTCAGGCGATACCGTGCGCGTGCACGTCAAGGTCGTCGAAGGAACCCGCGAACGCATCCAGGTGTTCGAGGGTGTCGTGATCGCGCTCAAGGGCAAGGTCGGTCTCGCCACCAGCTTCACCGTGCGGCGTATCGCGCACGGTGTCGGCGTCGAGCGGACATTCCTCGTGCATGCGCCGCGCATCGACAAGATCGAAGTCCTTCGCCACGGTCAGGTGCGCAGGGCAAAGCTCTTCTACCTTCGCGAGAAGGTCGGTCGCCATGCGCGGATCCGGGAGCGTCGCCAGCCGATCGGGGGTTCTGCGATGACGCTCGAGCGCGCCGAGCCGGACGCGGTCGTGGAGTCCGACGTCGAGCCGGACGAGTTGATCGAGGCGCCTGAGGAGCCGGAGACCGAGGCCGTCGAGACGGCTGACGTGACCGCAGAGACAGGCGACGCCGAGGGTGCCGAAGCTCCCTCGGAGAGCGACGGCGGAGCGTAGTCGGGGGTCGCGAACCCCCGAGCAACTTCCCCCGGCCCGGCCACTCAAGGACCGAGTCGGCCACGCCGGCGAGGTCGCCGCGCTGGCATACCTCAAGGAGCAGGGCTACCGCATCCTGGCGCGTGACTGGCGGAGCCGCCTCGGCCAGATCGACATCGTCGCCGAGGATGGCGACACGCTTGTGCTCATCGAGGTCAAGGCGCGCCGGGGCACCGGATTCGGCACGCCGGAAGAGGCGGTCGACGAACGCAAGCGGCGCAAGCTGCGCATGCTCCTCGAGCTCTATCGCGCCCAGACGCACCGTCAGAAGCAGCCCTGCCGCATCGACGTGATCGGTCTGATGATGGACGGGGCGCTCACGGTGACGAAGATCGAGCACATCAAGGACGCCGTCCAGGACGACTGACGCCCGGCCCGCTTGACATGTGACCCAAAGGTCACCTATCCTGCGGCTGTGAATGACGACGACCTCGTGTTCAAGGCGCTCGCGGATCCGACACGTCGATTCCTGCTCGACCTGCTCTTCCAGCGTGACGGCCGCACGCTGACGGAGCTCGAGTCGGAGCTGGCGATGACACGGTTCGGCGTGATGAAGCACCTGCGGGTTCTGGAAGACGCGGGGCTCGTCGTCGCACGCCGCTCGGGACGGGAGAAGTTGCACTTCCTCAACCCCATCCCGATTCAACTGATCCACGAACGGTGGATCGACAAATACCGCGAGCGTCACGTGTCGGCGCTCCTCGACCTCAAAAATCAACTGGAGGACTTGGCATGACCACGACAGTGACTGCGATCGGAACCACCCAGGTGTACCGCGTCTACATCAAGGCAACGCCGGAGGCGATCTGGGACGCGATCACCAAGCCGGAGTGGACCGAGCGATACGGGTACTGCGGCCGTGCGGAGTACGACCTTCGTGCGGGAGGGACGTACACGGGATACACCACAGCGGCGATGCGATCGATGGGCGCGCCCGATGTCGCTATCGACGGCGAGGTGCTCGAAGCCGATCCGCCCCACAAGCTGGTGCAAACCTGGCGGATGCTGATGGACGAGGGCATGAAGGCCCAGGGCTTCACCCGCGTCACCTACGAGATCGAGGAGCGCAAAAACGGCGTCTCCCGGCTGACTCTCACGCACGAGCTCGAAGGTGCACCGCAGCTGGCGGTGCTGATGTCGGGTGGCATGGAGGACCAGGGCGCCGGCGGCGGCTGGAACTGGGTGCTCAGCGGGCTCAAGACGGTGCTCGAGACCGGCGAGTCGCTCGACCCGGCGGGGCATCAGTGAGCTGAGTCCGGGTGCGGCCCCGCGCAGCGCGCGCTGCGCGGGGTCCCCGGCGCTCCGTCGGATTTAGCGTCGCGCCGCGCGGGACGCCTTGCGAGCCCGGGGTGTCTCGACGAGACGGACGAAGAGATCGCGGATCTCCTCGGGGCTGAGCTGGAGGGTGGCGTCGCCGACACTGAGCTCGAACTCCTGCAGCTTCGGTCCCAGCGACGCCCAGGGGCGGGAGAACGTCCAGACCTTGTCCGTCCTGGCGATGTCGGCCACCCGCTCGCGCATGGCCTCGAGGCCTACCGAGAAACGGAGGTGCATCATCGGGCTCTGCACCGGTTCGGGGAGCACCTCGACGCCGGGGATCTCGCGGACGGCGGCGGCGATCGCGAGCGCGTGCCGGTAGTACGCGGGCATCCGGGGAAGCCGCATCCGGAGCGCCGTCAATGCCGCGGCGGCGTACGGCCAGAGACCAAACGAACGGCCGCCGTGGCGCGTCCTCCAGACGGACAGCTCCTCGAGCAGGTCGGTGTCTCCCACCACGCAGCAGCCGGCGATACCGCCCAGCCCTTTGTAGAAGGAGACATAGACGGTGTCGAACAGCGCGGCGATATCGGCGATCGACTTCCGGTGCTTCGCCTTGTAGTACGGGGTCGACTCCCAGAGGCGGGCGCCGTCGAGATGGACGGCCGCACCGCGAGTGCGAGCCCAGTTGACCTGTGCGACGAGATCGCCCCAGGAGGGGAGGGTGCCGCCGAGCGCCCGTTGCGGGAGCTCAAGGAGCAGCGCGGCGATCGGCTCGTGCACCTGTTCAAGGCTCGCCAGGGAGAGTGGTTCGTCCCGCGGGCCGGCCGGCACACCGAAGAGCCCATGGAGATGCTGATAGCCGCGCTCCTCGTTCGTCTCCATGTGACACGCGGGATGGAAGACGACGCTCCGGCGCTGACGCCGATCCGAATGCACACGGATCGTCGCCTGCTGGGCCATCGTCCCCGTCGGGAAGAACAGCGCCGACTGCTTGCCGAGCAGTGCGGCGACCTCCTCCTCGAGTTCGCTGACGGCCCCGCCGAGACCGTAGTAGTCGATTTTTGTGCCGGGTTGGATCAGCCCCAACAGCTTGTCCGCGGTGCGAGGGCCGTCACCGGCGAGAAAGCGCGTGCATGACGCGGCGAGTGCTTCGAGCTTCAGATCGCGAGAGAAGGCGGGAGGCGTCTTTGTGGTTCCGGTGCGTTGTTTCTTGGTGCGGGAACTTGGCATGCGGCGACGATACGGGAGGAGGAGACAGGACGGCGCGTATGCAGCGCTGGCTGCAGACGGCATGTGAGCGCTTCTGCGATGATGCATTGGACATCGGAAGGGTGGGGCTGAAGGGGGAGCGACCATGAGCGTGAAGGGAATGCGGCGACGCCTCGTCGTCACCGGGGCGGCTGCAGGCGCAGTCGTCGCATCGATCGCCGCCGCGGGCAGCGTGCCTGCGCTGGCTGCGACGAGTGGCACCATTCCGGGGACGCTGACCGCGATCCCGGTCAACGGGTCATACCAAATCGATCAACTGTTCACAGGCGCTGACGGCCAGATGTGGTTCGTCACTCCCGACTCACAGCTTGGCGAGATCAGCCCGAGCGGCCAGACGACTCTCACGGGGATCACGTTGCCGCACGGCGCCACACCGGCTCGCATCGCTGCCGCTGGGCCGGAAGGCGTGTGGACATACAGCAACACGTACCGGAATCAGGCCGCGACGGCTGCCTGCGTTGTCGGTCTCGTCACCCCGGACGGCACCCTGCACGACATGGCTTTGCCGGCAGGACCGGTGCGCAACCAGAGCACCTGCGGCGGCGCAGCGGCGGACAAGTCCGGCGATCTCTGGATCTCGCTCGCCTCGGACTCCTGCTTCACCGACCCGTGCAAGGTCGCAGTGATCGCCGAGATGACTCCCTCGGGGAAGGTGACCACGTTTGCTCCGTCCAGGCCAGGAGCCAGGCCAAGTGCGGTGGCGCTTGGGAGCAATGGATCGATGCTGATCCTCGAGGGGTTCCGCGACCAGGCCATGGTCAGCTACACGAGCGCCGGCGCGTCGACGAGTGTTGGGATCAACGGCCGGCCCTGGGCCAGCTCCCTGGTGGGTCTGCCTGACGGGATGTTCTGGGTGCAGATCAAAAGCGCCTTCGTGCTCTACGACAGCGTCACCGAGACGTTTGGGGGCTACCGCGTCCTTGCTGATTACGACAACCCATACGCCTCGGAGTACCTCCTCCCTCACCAGACAGGCGTCGACGCAAGCGGCTCCCTGTGGCAGGCCGGGCAGATGGGTCGGCCCGGGACCGGCGTCAACCGGCTCTTCCGGCTCGATACCTCCCTGACCGTTGCCCGGACACGCGCCTTCCCGCCGGCGGCGGATGGCAGTCAATTGCTGGCCAACGGCACCGTCGCTGTGAGCAGCACCGGCGTGGTGTGGGCGACTGCCGTCACCAGCACCGGGACGCCCTACCTGATCCGATTCCAGCCGTTGCCGTAGGAGCGCACTGATCTAGAGTCGTCGCCGCATGGTGAATGTCTCCGGAATCCTCAACGGCGTCCTCGTCCTGGCCCTGGTCGTCTACGTCCTCTACCGGCAGACCATCGCCCGACCGGTGACGGCTCGCAGCCTGTGGCTGCTGCCCGGCATTCTCATCGTCATCGGCGCCGGCGCCATCTCCAACGTGGACAAGGGAGTCCTGAGCTCGACGGCGGTCATGTACCTGGCGATCGACCTCCTGTCGTCCATTGCGCTCGGTGCCCTTCGAGGATGTTTCGTGCGTGTCTTCGCCCGCGACGGCGTGATGTGGCGGCAGGGTGGCGTGATCACCGTCGCGCTCTGGGTGGTCGCCATCGGCGTCCGGATCGTCGTCACGATCTTCGCCTCGAATGCCGGCGTCGGCAATGTCAGCGACGCCGCACTCGAGGTGGCGCTTGCTGTCAGCCTGCTTGCCCAGAACGGTGTGATCGCGCTCCGCGGCGTGCGTCTGGGACTCCACTTTGCACCGGACGGCGCGCGCCGGCAGAGCCGGCGCATGGGGTCGAGCGGACAGTAATTCTTACGAGATCTCGATGATCTCGAGCCCGTTGCCGTCCTGATCGCGGAACGCGAACATCGGCGGCGTTCCAGGCCAGCGCAGCACGTCATCGGCATCGATGCCGTGAACCAGAAAAGTCGCGTGGATCGCCTCTGCGTCAGGCGTCGTCAAGCGGATGCCGGTCTCGACGCCCGCGGAGAGACCGTCATGGGCGCGAATGAGCGCGATCGTCGTCGCCGCACCCGGCGGTGCGACTTCAATCCAGCGCGCGCCGCCGCCCATCGGCACGTCGAGTCGCTTCTCGAATCCGAGTGTCTCGAGGTAGAACGTCAACGCCTGATCCTGGTCGACAACAGGGACGCCGACGGTGCGAATGTCCCTGATGCCATTGGTGTTTCCCGTCTCAGCCATCACTGCCCCCCCTTTGCGGTCGTGCGTACATCAACGATCCAGGTGTCGTGAGCTCCTCGCCGGTTTCGATCCACGTCTTCAGGCCCGAGAGGATCATCGGCCAGCCGCCAAAGAGCTGTGCGTTCGCACCATCGCGGAGCTGGTCGTGGGTCACCGTGAGCCGGCACGAGTCGCCAACGGGCTCGATCTCCCACGTCACTCGCGTGGTGCCCTCCTGCACAACGTCGTCACCCCACAGCGCGCGAGCGCTCTGAACCAACCGCCGTGGCGGATCGACCTCGAGGTTCTCACCCTCAATGAGCACTCCGTTCGCGTGCGGGTTGGTGACCTGGTACGTCGACCCGGGCGCCCACGTCGACTCGACGCGGTTGCCGAACTGGAACCGGGCACGGATCTCACTGTCCGTGATGGCCTCCCACAACCGCTCCGGCGTGGTGCGTATGTAGATCTCGAAGACTTTTTCCATCGTTCGCTCCAATTCCGTTTTGATATCGCTGAGGGTTGCCACCCAGGGCTCGGCGTATTTGCTGACCCACCGGTCGTGCACCAGGCGGATGGGGACCGGGTTGAGGAAGTGCAGCTTTTCCCGGCCGCGTCGCCGGGTCACCACCAGACGCGCTTCCTCGAGAACCTGGAGGTGCTTCATGACCCCGATGCGTGTCATCGGGTAGTCCGCGGCCAGGGCACGGAGCGTCTGCCCGTCATGCAGGTAGAGGCGATCGAGGAGATCCCGGCGGGTTGGGTCGGCCAGGGCCCGAAACACGTCATCCATGGGCCTAGCATAGGTAACTGATTAGTTACCTGTCAAGCTCCGGGGGTGCGGACCCGCGCGGTACCCGCTGGTAGGCTGGAAACCAGACGCGAATCGTGCTGACCCTCGACAACTGTTCCGTGTGTGGAGGAGGCGAACCGTGCATCGTGACGACGTCATGCGAGTGTTGAGCGATCCCATCGCGGAGGAGCTGCTGCAGTCTCCGCACCTGGCGCGGGTCGCGTATGAGGGTGTGGACGGGTATCCACGAGCGATCCCCATCGGCTATTTCTGGAACGGCGAACAGTTCATCGTCTGCACTGCCACGAATGCGCCGAAGGTGGCGGCGCTTCGGCTGCACCCGAAGGTCGCTCTCACCATCGACACAGAGACGATGCCGCCTCACGCGCTTCTGGTGCGCGGCACCGCATCGGTCGAGATCGTTGACGGCATCCCGACCGAGTATCTTGCCGCTTCCAGGAAATACGTTCCCTCTGACCAGCAGCAGGCGTTCGAAGCTCAGGTGCCGGCACTGTATCCGGCGATGGCGCGTATCGCCATCACACCGGAGTGGGCGAAGGTGCTGGACTTCGAGACGCGACTTCCCGTTGCGGTTGAGGAGCTGATGGCTCAGCGAGCCTGACGCGAACCGTGACAACCAGCAACTGTTGAGGATGCCAATTGTGAGTCATGAAGATGTCATTGGTGTCTTGAACGATCCGCTCGCCCGGGACGCGTTGCGCTCGCAGCGAGCGGTGGCATCACCCGCGGCGATCACAAATGCCCATCACGCAATCGAAAGACGTCGGATGGCGTTAGTGTTGCGGCACGACCGGACGAGCCGGCACGAGCCGGAGTGATGAGCGCACAGCGGAGAGCGCAGCGCGCGGACAGGAGCACATGACGCAGACGGCAGCGACTATGGGAAGCGGTCCAGGAGCTTCGGCCGCTCCGGGCTCGGAGACGAGCTGCGAGCACGTTCGCCGTAGTGATCTCGCATCTGCGCAAGACGTACGGTCCACTGGTCGCGGTCGACGACGTCTCCTTCTCGGTGACCGAGGGCGAGATCTTCGGGATCCTCGGCCCGAACGGGGCCGGGAAGACCACCACGGTCGAATGCGCCATCGGCCTCCGGTCTCCGGACTCGGGGACGATCCGGCTGATGGGCTTGGATCCCCAGGTCGACAAGGCGCAGATCCACGAGATCACGGGGGTGCAGCTGCAGTCGGGCGCCTTTCCGGCCAAGTTGCGAGTCGGCGAGATCATCGACATGTACCGGTCCTTCTATCTCCATCCGGCCGACGTGGACGAACTGGCCGGGGCGCTCGGGCTCGCCGACAAGCGCAAGTCCTACTACCGATCCCTGTCCGGCGGCCAGCAGCAGCGCCTGTCGGTGGTGCTGGCCCTGATCGGCGGGCCCAGGATCGCCGTGCTCGACGAAATGACAACCGGCCTCGATCCGCAGGCGCGGCGGGACGTCTGGGAGTTGATCGAGCACCTTCGAGACCGCGGGACGACCGTCCTGCTGGTCACCCATTTCATGGAGGAAGCGGAGCGACTATGCGACCGGGTGGCGCTCATCGACTCCGGGCGGATCGTCGCACTGGATACTCCGGCCGGCCTGGCCGCGCGGGCCATCGCCGGGAAGACCGTACGGTTCATTCCTTCCGGCCCCGTTCGACGAGACCCTGCTGACCCGTCTGCCCGAGGTGACCGCGGTCGCGCACGACGGCCACCACATCGTGGTCACAGGCAACGGTGAGCTCGCCACCGCCGTGATCGTCGCACTGCATGCGGCGGGGATCGAATCGCACGACGTCCGTATCGACGCGTCGACGTTGGAGGACGCCTTCGTGCGCCTCACCGGCAGACACCCCCACGAAGCGGAAGAGGAAACACAGGCATGAGCACGCTCGCAGTGACCCGGCCGCGAGCACCGCTCGGCGCGTTCGGCAAGATGGTGCTCAACGAGGCCAGGCTGGCCTTCCGGCAGCCGGCCGGGATGATCGCCGGTGCGGGGGTTGCCGTATTGCTTGTGGTCATCTTCGGCGAGATCCCCGCATTCAGAGCGCCCTCGGCGAGCCTGGGCGGCTTTTCGGCCTTCGATGTCTACATCCCGATCCTGATGTCGTTCTCGATCGCGATCATCGCCTTCACGTATCTTCCGGGGCCGCTGGTTTCCTACCGCGAGCTCGGCATCCTGCGGCGCTTGTCAACCACGCCGGTGCCCGCGTACTGGCTGCTTGCCGCGCAGATCGTGGTTCAGACCTGTTTGATGGTGGTCACGCTGGTGCTCGTGGTCACCGTGAGCATCGTTTTCTTCGGGATCGGCTTCCCAAAGAACCCAGCAGCGATGGTGCTGACGATCGCCCTCACCATGGCGGCACTCTTCGCGGTCGGCCTCACGATCGCAGCGGTGGCCCGCACCTCAGGTGCCGCCCGGGGCCTCATGGCGGCGGCGCTCTACCCGATGATGTTCTTCTCGGGGCTGTACTACCCGGTCGAGTTGATGCCGGCCTTCATCCAGGACATCAGCAAGTACACGCCGCTCGGCGCGGCCGTGCCGGCGATCGGGGACACATGGCTGGGGCAGTTCCCTCCCACCCAGAATCTGCTGGTGCTTGTGGTGTACGCGGTGGTGTTCGGATTTCTCGCCAAGCGCTTCTTCAGGTGGGAATAACGGTTCTTCCCTGACGTCATAGGCGCGAGCTCGCGGCTCAGAGACCACGCTTCTGCGGATACACGGTTTCACCACGGGCGAGCATCGCCACGAACTGCTCGATACGCCGGGCTCGGGTCGTCGCCTGCTTGGCTCCGCCGATGCGAAACAGGATCGCGTAGCGGTTCTGGCCTGTGAGGATGTCGAACATCGCTGCAGCTCGCGGCTGCGCAGCCAATGCGGCGGCGAGGTCGGCCGGTACTTCGCTCGAGGCCTGACCGGCGTACGCGGCGTCCCAGCGGCCGTCTCGTTGCGCGCGCTCGACCTCGGCCTCGCCGGCGGCATGCATGCGGCCCTCATCGCGCAGCCGGGCGACGATCCCGACGTTACGGGCCGACCACTTGCTCCGTGTTCGCCGCGGGGTGAACCGCTGCCGGTACGTGACGCTGTCACGTACCCCGATCTGGCCGTCGATCCAGCCGTGGCAGAGCGCCTCGTCGAGCGCTTCGGCGTAGGTGAGCGATGTCGGGTCTGCCGCGCCCTTCTTGGCGAGGACGAGCCAGACGCCCTCCGGGTTGGCGTGGTTCTTACCGAGCCAGGTTCGCCAGGCGCGGGCGTCGGCGACGATCAACTCCGGGATGTCGGGTCCCATGACGTCCAGCGTCGCAGATTTGCCGTTACCAGCCAGGCGTCGGCGGGACGACGCGCTATTTGGTCGCGCGTTCGCCAAGGAAGACGCGTCGCGAACTCCGGCGTGCCTGGATTCACCACCGGTGGATTCACTGGCTGGGTGATCCATGAGGCTCTCGCGCGCATCAAGCCCGCGTTCTGCAGCGCAGGCTTCAGGTTTCCGCAGCGACGCGTCACGGTAACCCTGCGTCGGCTGAGCTGCCGAAAGAGGGGACAGGGGTTCGCTCGGACGATGGAGCTTGGTCCCAGCGCTGCGGTCTCGAACTCGCGTGGAACCCGAGCCCTGAGCGGATGGGCTGGCGCGGGGCTTAGAGACCCGCCCCTGTCACGCCGTAGACGGCCTGCGCATAGGTGAATTGACCTCCATACGGGGAGTCAAGCTGCGCGATCAGAGCGGCCCGCGAGAATGGCCCGGTGGCGAGGTACGCCTTGGCCGCTAAGACCGCTTGAGCGTCCCAGTTGGCGTTCAGGGAATCGACACCGTAGGTCGCCTCAGCCACCGTGTACCCATCCCCGTATGAGGAATCAAGCTGCGCGATCAATCCGGCTCTCGACCAGCCGGTCCCTTCCGCGAGATATTGCGCGGCAGCCACAGCTGCGTTCGCATCACCGGCCGTAACTACCGGGGTTGGCTTAGGAGTGGGAGTTGGCTTAGGCGTCGGAGCAGCGGTCGGCGGTGCGGTCGGGACGGCGGTGGGCGCAGCAGTCGTTGGTTCAGCGGGAAGGACGCCGGTCGGCACGGCGTTCGGCAGCGTCGCCGGCCCCGACTGCTGTGGTGGGACGGTCGCCGCAGCGTTGGTACCTGTGGCAGCCGCGCCGCATGCGGCAACCAAGCCAACGAGCGCCGTGCCAATGAGCAAGCGAATCGAGGTCACGATGGAATCCCTCCCCGGGCGGGTTCAATCCGCCCCTTCTGTCAACGTACAGTCTTGTATAGCGCAATCCGATAGGGTTCTTCAGCACCGCGCCGGCGACGATCAACTCCGGGATGTCGGCTCCCATGATGTGCGGCGTCGAAGATTTGCGGTCGCAAGCCAAGGGCCGGCGGTGGACCTCGATGAGCTACACTTCTTTGTGTGATTGCCTGTGCAATAAGTTGCGCGACCAGAGGTCTCGCCGGCGTGCCGGTGACGGTCGAAGCCGACATCGCCAATGGTCTGCCGGGATTCACCATCGTGGGCCTCACCGACCGGGCGATCCAGGAGGCTCGCGAGCGGGTCAAGCCGGCAATCCGCAATGCCGGCTTCAAGTTTCCGCAGCGACGGGTCACCGTCAACCTGGCCCCGGCTGAGCTCCCGAAAGAGGGGACCGGCTTCGACCTCGCGATAGCGATCGCGATTCTCCGCGCCGAGGATTCATCGCTCCTCCTCGACGGGCTGGCATTCCTCGGCGAGCTCGCGCTCGACGCATCGCTCCGCCCGGTCACGGGCGTCCTGCCGATGGCGCGATGCCTCGCCGCCGCGGGCATCAAGCGGCTCATCGTGCCCGTTGAGAACGCCGGCGAAGCCGCACTCGCCGAGGGTGTCGAGGTGCTGGGCGCTTCCTCGCTCCAGCGATGCGTCGACTATCTGCGCGGCGAAGGCCCGCTGATCCCCGGCGTGCGCGACATGGCGCCTGCGGGGGTCGCGCCCGAACCCGATCTCTCAGCCGTTCGTGGCCAGGGGCAGGCCAAGCGAGCCCTCGAGATCGCCGCTGCCGGTGGACACAACGTGTTAATGACTGGTCCGCGATCGTCTGAATTCGCTATTCTGCGAGTACGCGCTGGAGGCGCTCTGGAGGAGCTTAGAAGCGTGACGACTGCATCTACGCACGAATAGCGACGACGCGCGACATGCGGAGTGACAGACAGCTCGCGACTGCGGGAGTTCTGCGAGAAACAGGTGGGCGTGGACGCGCACGAGTACACGATAACAGCATCACGCGAGTAAGGCGAGCGCCGTGCGCAAGGAATACCGGGCGATGATGGACGCGATCAAAGCCGGACAGATCACGCGGGTCGTCTGCTGGATGACTGACCGCCTCTACGGCAGCGCGTGAGTTGGAGGACTTGATCGACCTCGCCATCGGCGGCAGGGTGAAGGTCTACTCGGCGCAGGGCGGCGAAGGAATGGATCTCTCGACAATCGACGGCGCGACGTGGCTCGCGTCGTGTCGCACTCGCGAACGCCGAGAGCCGAAAGATCAGCGCACGGGTGCTCCGTCAGCAGGCCGAGCGCCGCAAGGAGGGCGAGCATCACGGCGCGACGTCCGCTGGGCTACGAGCGCATCAAGGAGGGCAAGATCGTTCGCTTCGTCCCGAAGGAGGACGAGGCGACACTGATTCGCAAGGCGATGAACAGCATCATCGCTGGCAAGAGCCTCGCCGACATCGCGCACGAGTGGACGTGCAGGGTGTCGAGCACCGGCGCACTCCCGCACGCCGGCAAGGACGCCGGAGTGTCGTCTACCGTGGTCGCCGACCAGCATCGGTCACATCCTGCACTCGCATCGCAACCTCGGCCGACTGACGAACCGGGACGGAGACGACGTGGGGCAGGGGAGTTGGCCTGCGATCGTGGACGTGAGCTATTCGAGCAGTGCAACGCGACCATCGCGCAGCGGAGGAAGCGCGGCACGGCGACGCCAACCGGCGCAAGTCGCTCACCGGCCTCATGTTCTGCGGCGGATGCGGAGCGAAGATGACCGAGGCCGCAGCGCGAAGACCGAGTATTACGCTGCCCGGCAGCAGCAAGGAGGAGACGTATCCGTGCGGCAAGGTCGGCATCGTGGCTCCCTGGGTCGAGGAGCTAGTGATGAACACCGTCGTCGAGCGACTGAGCGTCCACGACTTCAAACTCGATGACGACCAGCCTGATAACTCGCCGAGGCTCGCTGCGATCAACGCACGTCTCGACGCGATCGACGCCACCATCAAGGACGCCGCAAAAAGAACAGCCACGGCAGGCCGTGCAGAGTTGAGGGCGCTGATGCTCGTCACGGAACAACTCGACGAGGAGCAGTCGCAGCTAATCGCCGAGCGTGACGCGCTAATCGCGTCTCGCCCACCGTCGCATATCACGGCAATGCCGACGGACTTCTCGCGGAGTGGCAGAGCGGTGCGCTCACGGACGACAGAAGCACGAAATCATCGCCGCCGTGCTGCGGCGCATCACCATCGCGCCGATCGGGCGAGGCAAATGGCCCATCGCGAGGATGCAGCAGCGCGTGACTTTCGGCTGAACGCCTAGAAAGCTCGCAAACGGCCTCGCCGCCGTATTACTAGATCGGCCTGCTATCGCGTCTCACAGGCGCGGGAAGCGGCCGTGACGTCGATGCCGCGACGCGTTCGAGCATCGAGTTACCGCCGATCTCGGCGGGAACCTCGCAATAAGCGCTGCTGAGCTCGTTTGAGTTGAACGTGCAGAGGCGTTGCGATACGCTACGCCGCAGCGAGTCGTGGCACGCGAATAACGGCCTGACCAGCCACGCCGCCGTACATCGGGACGGTTCGACAACGCAGCGTTCCTAAGGTCGAGACAAGGGACGCACGTATGTCGACAATCGACCTGTCGAAGGTTTCGAGCAGCGAGCTTGCGCGTGAGTTGCAGCGCCGCCGCATTGTCAAGGTACGCGAGCAGGCTGCGGCAGAAGCCGTCGCCGCTGAGCGTGCGCGAGTGCAGCGCGAGGAACGCCGCCGCCGCCGCGTGGCGTCATGACTGCCGCCGCAGACTTCCGCGCGATGGCGCGGGAGCGCCTACGCGAAGCGATCGATGCCGGTCGCCTGGCTGCATCGCCAACCGCCGAGGAGATCGCGCTGGTGACGCGTGCCTGGCGCGAGGCCCGTAAGCAGCAGAGGCGCGGCGATGACTGACCACCCGCCGACGTGGGGACAGCGGTTCAACTCGCGGAGGAATCTGTGCCGGTCTGTCACGAGGCGTGCTCCGGTCGCATCTCCAAGGCGCGAAACCGCGTGCTCTGCCTGCGGAAGCGGTCGCCAAAGCCGGATGGGTGGAGCCTGGGCTATTGGCACCTCGTGAGCGCTCGCGTTTGCCGCTGCGGCGAAAGGCACGGAGTGGACTGATGCCGAGGTTTCGCAGCACTGACCAACACGTCCAGCGACCGCTCACGAGCGCAGAGCAGGTCGCCGAGCTTCGCAACGAGCTCATAGCCGCACCCGATCACATGCTCACCGAGCGAGCGATCATGCGCCGTCACATCGGCGACGTGAGGACACTCGCGAAGGCAAGCGGTCTTATCACCGAGTACGAGCGCATCTACGGTCCCGGCTGCACTCGTCGCGGCAAGCTCGACGGCGGCAAGGTGCGCGTGGTGTGTCTTCATCCAGCGGTGCGGCAGTGATGCCTACGCGCAGGCGACGCGCGACGCGTCGCGTGCGTCACCACGCGCGACGCGCGACGTGTCAGGCGATCGCGCTCTCGACGCGCGGCTGTGCAGGCAGCCGACGCGCTGCGGCCGACGCGCAAAGAGTACGAGGCTATCTCGTAACTACATCACTCGATGCACAGTCGTTCTGGACCGTAAGGGGAGGAACGACGTCTTGCATACGAGTGATCTCTCAAACGAGGGTTCGAGTGATCGTGCTTCCGCAAACCTCCGGCGCAATGCAGACGCGCTCCGCTCCGCTAACGCGGCGGAGACGCGTCGCTTGCTCGGCGTCGCGAAGTCAGTCGAGCGGAGTGAACCATGCCGCTGACGCGCGGCATCGCTCCGCGGTGGACAAAGCAATCGCCGCCCAGGTACGCGCTCAGTGCAGTGTCGGCGGGGACGGTTCAGCAAAGGGCAACGCAGCGCCGGAGGAGCACTCGGTGCCGCTGTGCAACGAGCAGAGCCGAGGCGAGCACGCGGCAGGCCGATCGATGCCGCCGAGCTACCCCACCCACCAGATCCGATCGAAGGCGGCGGCGGAGCGCTGCGCACCCGGACCGTTTCTCGCGAAAAAAACGTGTATTCGCGACAGCACAACCACTAAGCATTGGAGGTACGGCGTGTGAACCTGAACTTGACCGCATCGCCGAGACGCAGTCATGACGACTGCCGAGCGAGCTAACCGTGACCGCCGTGTCGCTGAGCTGGTCGCCGATCGCGAGGCAGGGACGGTGTACGACATCGCCGCGATGTTCAACCTCACTGGCTCCGCCGTCGTCAAGATCGCAGCGCGTCTCGGTGTTCGACGTGGCCGTGTGCAGTGGCCGACGGCATGCAACGTCGAGGACTGCGCACGACGACATCACGCTCTCGGCCTCTGCGAGTTTCACTACCGCCGTCATCTGCGCGGGAACTCGAAAACGCGTGCGTCCTTGCGCCGGAATTTTTAGTGTGCTTTAGTCGCCGCAAATGGCACTCGAAACTCGACCGCTGCCCGCGTTGCTCGACATCGAAGACGTTGCGCGCATTCTCGGTGTTGAGATCGTCACCGTCCGCCGCATGATCAATCGCGGCGAGCTTCCTGCGATCGTGCTCGGCGATAACCGGCGCGGCCTCATTCGCATTCGTCCAACTTCACTTGAAAGGACTCTCACTCGATGGGAAAGCCGCAGCCGGTCCTAGCGCCGCCGTTCCCGTTCACTGACGACCAGCTCGTCATGAGCATCACGGCGTGGGCCGGGCACCCGAACTATCAGGTGTCGAAGGGCGCGAAGCTCCGAGCGAACCATCCCGCCGTGCAGAACTTCCCTCGCTACTTCATCGACGCCAACGCGAGCGACGACGAGGTACAGCGCGCCGTGCAGGCGATCGAGGCCGAGCGTGACATCAACTATTCGCATCGACCGGTGACTGCACCGCTGCCAGTCTTCGTGACGAGGACGCCGTCATCGCTCGTCGCCGGATTCTGGTCACCGGTCACGCCGATGGACTTAGGCACTTAAGTCCTGCCGTTATCTGTGAGCAAGGCGACCGACTGCATAAGTCGGACCCTGTCGTGAAGCACAACCAGGATGCGTTCATGCTCGTCGTGCCGGCGGGGCTCACCCGCGCCAACGCCGTGCGCGCGAAGGCCGACGTTCAAGACTTTCGCAGAGTGGCGGGCGCGGGTTACGAGGCAGAAGGTCCGCTCGTCCCCAAGGGAACGTGGGTCGCGAAGACCCACCCCTACGTCGAGAAGCATGCTGACCAGTTAGAGGAGATAACCGATGCCGTACCGTACTGACCCCGAGACAGGGAAGACGTTTTTCATCGACCCCACGCTCATGGGTTGCCGTACCGCCGAAGACGAGAAGTTCGCGAAAGACGACTTCATAGCTTTGGTCGAGCGAAGGGCTGGCATCCTCGCGGCGCGTCGCCCGCTCACCGCGAGAGAGCGCGATCACAATGACTATCTGCTCGGGTATCGTGCAGTCGCCGGTAAGGTCTTCTGCATCGGGTGTGAAAACCGATCGCGTCCGGACGTAGAAGTCGATGACCAGTGTGGTCAGCCTCTCCAGCCGTTGAAGTCCTACCAGGGCGTCATGCCGTCAGACGTGGTGCGGTGCGCGTACTGCAACCGCATGAACACCGAGAAGGCCAAGTTCTGCAACTCCTGCGCGAACCCGATCAACGTCAAGCCATCGAGAGCAAGTCGAAGGGTTCGCGTCCTCGCGCGGCGACGCCGCCACAGCGGCGCTTCCAGAAGTCCGCGCCCACGTCGAGCAGGCAGCCGACCTGGCATCGCTGCCGTTCGGAACGCAACTCGTCGCCCGCGAGACATTCACCTTCAAGACCCAGGCCGGTCGCGTGTCGAAGGTCACGAAGGGGATCACGTTTGTCGCGAAGGACAGCGAAGCCTATGCGGCGAAACCGAGCGCGTTCGCGTTCGTCTAACTGAGCGACGCCCTCTAGAGGTCGGGGTGAAGGAAAGCGCCCCGCCCTCACTTTCTCCGCAAACACCCTCCCCCTAGGGGCGAGCCGCTAAGTCTTCCGGCGGCTTGCCCTCTCTCTGGTTAAGTGGCGGGGGTGAATCCCCTGCTGAGCCCCGTCCTGCAACCGGAGGACGACGAGAACCGCCGATGCCAGTTCTGCTCGTACCGGGGGACGCTGACGCGGGAGCATCTGTGGCCCGAGGCGTTCCAGACGTACTTCCCGAACTTCACCGGCAGCGTCCACCAGACGTGGGACATCGACGGCAAGCACCCGCCGAAGGAATGGGTGCAGCCACCCTTCCGGATACGTCGCAAGATCGACTGCGCGAAGTGCAACAACGAGCGCCTGCGGGACATCGAGGTCGCGGCGGCCCCGTGGATTTGGCGAATGGCCCAAGGGATCGGAGAGCCGACGGCTCTTGACCTTCCCACCCAGCAGAAGATCGCTGCCTTCGCTCTGCGGATGGCTGCCGTGGGTCAGTACATCGGCCCCGATCTTCGACCCGTTCCACGATCCCACCGCGAGCACCTCGTCGCCAACGGCTCACCGCCGCCGCTCGTTGAAGTCTGGGCCTACCTCTATTCAGGAATCGACTGGGCATTCCGCGTCGAGACCACCCCGCAAGCAATCGCCGCCGCACCGGGTGAACCGGTGCCGAGTGAACCCAACGCATACTTCGGGCTGATTCGGATGGGTCGTCTCGTCCTCGAGATCGCCGCCATGACCGCAGGGGGAGGGCTTATTCCGTACCCATTCCATCCGCCATCGTTTCGCTCATACACCCCGATCTGGCCACTGGTATTCGGCAGCACGAGGGTTTGGCCCCCCGCCGGGATGCTCAGCCCCGACGGACTGGCGCAACGCCTCGCTGCGATCGAGAGACTTGGAATGGTTCAAGCTGAACCAGAGCCGGGGCCACCGCCGGTCAGTCATGACTGATAACAATTACTTCCGCGTGCGACGAACGAAGATCCCGTTGATATGCCCTTCGAATCGCTCGACCAGAGCCAGGGCGACGAGGCCGCGCACCGCTCGACGGACGGCGACGAGTTGCTTCGGTGATGGAGGAAGGCGCATCACAACGACCCGATTCTCGTAGACCTCGATCGTCAGTTCCCGAATCGTGCGAAACCTGCCGTCGTGCAGGACTTTGAGAATGGTCCGCTGCACCCGGCCTAGACCTCGGCTCACGCGGTAAGTGTTGCATGAGGGTCGCAGCGCCTAGCCGGGGAAACACGGCGCTTGACGCGATCCAGTACACTCATTTGAATAGCTCTAGGCGAGGGTGCCGGGGGCCTGGCAAGTCAGAAGAGGGGATGCATGAAACTCAAGGCACTTTTTATCGCGGCAGGCTTGACGGCCAGCCTGGCAGCTACGACGCTGGCGCCGCAGGTTGTCGGAGCGACGGGGCGTCGGGGTGGCAATGCGCGTTTCGGGGGGCTGACCCCGCTTTTGCCCCAGGTGTGGGGAACACGTGGACCGAGATCGTCTATCTGGGATTCTGCCCAAGATGTAGCTGGAACGGTGACCGTTCTAGAGACATCGACGACAACCTTGACACTGGTATCGACTACGCCGACGTCAGGATGGACCGAGAAGACGGTTCACGCAGGGCCACCAAGGGTTGCAGTGACATTCACCAATGCGACCGACACCGTCTACACCATAGCCCGCGTGGGTCTTTATGTTCAGCACAACGGCGCGCTCGGGATCCGGCTGAATGACTATAGCTGCACGCCGATTTGATCTACACAGAAAAGTAGAGGCCGGCAAGCGCCTCTGAGGCCGGGTCGAGCGGCAGGCGGGCATCGAGCCGCGCCGCATCGTCCCCGGCGTCTCAGGCCGTCCCAGCAGCGCACCCGGCAAGCTCCCGGCCGAGCTTCGAGCCGATCGGCGCGAGATCAGCGAGATCGAGCGAGAAGCGCCTTTTGCGATACTCGGCCGCCGGGGCAGGCAAGACGATGCTCGCGCGGACGTTTCCCGTCGTTGCTTCCCGACCTGCCGTACGAGGCGGCACTCGAGGTCGCGGCGATCTACTCGCTGCGGGGAACGCTGCGCGAGCGTCCGCCAACGACACTCCGCCCGCCGTTTCGCGCGCCACATCACAGCATCTCGCGCGCCGGGCTCGTCGGCGGCGGCACGGGCCTGGCGCAGCCCGGCGAAATCAGCCTCGCGCACAGAGGGGTGTTATTTCTCGACGAGCTCTGCGAGTTTTCGCGGCAGCACCTCGAAGCGCTCCGCCAGCCGCTGGAGGAGCACGCCGTCACCGTCGCGCGCGCCCGCGCCGCAGTGACGTATCCCGCCGACTTCATGTTCATCGGCGCATCGAACCCGTGTCCGTGCGGACATCTCGGCGACGCCCAGGGATGCAGCTGTGAGCCGCGTCAGCTCAACGCCTACCAGGGCAAGATCAGCGGGCCGATCAAGGACCGCATCGACCTGGTTGTCTCCGTGCCCCGGCAGGAGTACCGCGAGATCTTTGACGGGGCGGCGGAGGAGGCCTCGTCGTCGGTCCGGGATCGCGTCGAGGGCGCACGGTCGAGACGCGACAGCAGTGCCGGCCACGGCAACGCCGCGCTCACCGGCCGCGAGATCCTCGCAGCGGCTCGGGCCACCGCTCCTGCACGCCGGCTGCTGGCACTGTCGGGCGAACGCCTGCATCTGAGTGCGCGCGGTTTCTTCCGTGTTCTCCGGGTCGCGCGGACGATCTCCGATCTCGCCGGGGAGGATCGAGTGGGTGAGGACGCGCTCGCCGAGGCGCTCCACTATCGAATCGAGATGGCCGGATGACGCAGCCAGTGTGGGTCGATCCGTCGTCGTCAACCTGGCCGGAGCGGCTCGGCCACCTCGAGTCGCCGCCGAAAGGGGTCTGGCAGCTCGGTGTCATCGGCCCGGTGGAGCCGAGCGTTGCGATCGTCGGATCGCGGCGCGCCACCTTTGGAGGAGTCGAGATTGCGGGGTGGATCGCCCGCGAAGTTGCCGCCGCCGGCATCCAGGTGATCAGCGGCATGGCGCTCGGCATCGACGCCGCCGCCCACAACGGCGCGCTCGAGGCGGGGGGCTCGACGGTTGCGGTGCTCGGCTGCGGGATCGACGTCTGCTACCCGTCCCGGCACGCGGACTTGCGAGCGCGGATCATCGCCGCCGGATCGCTGATCACCGAGGAACCGGCTGGGACGCCACCCTTCAAGCAGAACTTCCCGAAGCGCAATCGGATCATCGCGGCGCTCGCCCATGCCGTCGTCGTGGTCGAGGCCACCGAGCGGAGCGGAGCGCTGAGCACGGCCCGGTGGGCGGCCGACCTGGGGCGAGAGGTGCTCGCGGTGCCAGGGTCGATCCGTGCTCGACAGAGCAGCGGAACCAATCTGCTGATCCGGGATGGCGTCCGGCCGTTTCTGGGACTCGCCGACCTCCTGGACGCCGTCCCGGAGCTCCGAACAGCGAGCCGGGAATCAACTCTGGATACCGTCGCGGCGAGGCCCGGTGGTGGCATCGAGCGTTTCAGCCCACCACTCCGGGAGATACTGGCACGCATGGGAACGCAACCGGTCCACCCGGACCAGGTCGGGGCAGCGCTTGGCCTCTCGCCCGCGCTGGTCGCCAGCCGGCTGGGAGCGCTGGAGCTTGCCGGAGCCGTAATGTCCCTGCCCGGAGGCCTCGTGGCCCGTACCGTATAACCGGCGCCAGAGCCCCATAGGAAGTCCAGAAGTGTCACGTCTGATCATCGTCGAGTCGCCCAGCAAGGCGAGAACGCTCGCCCGTTTTCTCGGGTCCGAGTACGTCGTTCTCGCCTCGATGGGACACGTCCGCGATCTCCCCAAGTCGAAGATCGGCGTCGATGTCGAGGCGGGTTTCGCTCCCCAGTACGAGCTCATCAAGGGCAAGGAGAAACAGATCCGCGACCTCCGCGCCGCGGTGAAGAAGGCGTCGTCCACGCTGCTCGCGGCCGACCCTGATCGCGAGGGCGAGGCCATCGCCTGGCATCTTGCCGAAGCGCTCGGGCTGAACAATCCCGATCGGATCGTCTTCCATGAGATCACCAAGCTGGCCGTCGATGCGGCGCTTGCGCATCCACGCAAGATCGACCGCTCGCTTGTCTCCGCGCAGGAGGCTCGCCGGGTCATCGACCGTCTCGTCGGATACCGGCTGTCGCCGCTGCTCTGGCGCAAGGTGCGTGCGGGACTGTCAGCGGGCCGGGTGCAATCGGTCGCGGTGCGCCTCGTTGTCGACCGGGAGATGGAGATCGATGCCTTCGTGCCGGTCGAGTCGTGGACGATCGACGCGCTTCTTGTCAAAGATGGCATCAACCCGTTCACCGCGCGACTCGTCGGCAGGCGCGGCGACAAGGACACGGCAGAGCGCGAGAAGCTCGAGCTCGGTACTGAGGCCGAGGCGAAAGAGGTCATTGCGGCACTGGGTCTCGATGACCAGGGAGCAGTGACCGCTCGCACGCCGGCGTTCATCGTGCAGTCGATCGAGGTCAAGGAGCGATCGAGCCTTCCCCAGGCTCCGCACACGACGAGCACGCTCCAGCAGGACGCCAGCTCGCGGCTCGGCATGCCGCCGAAGCGAGCGATGAGCATCGCGCAGCAGCTGTATGAAGGCGTCGACCTCAGCAGCGGCGGGTCGACCGAACTCATCACCTATATGCGCACCGACTCGATTCGCATCAGCGACGCCGCCAAGGATGCGGCGCGGAAGCACATCACAACGGCGTACGGCAAGGAGTACGTCGGCACCGGAGCGGTGCGCGGCAAGAAGGCCGCGCTCAACGTGCAGGACGCGCACGAGGCGATCCGGCCCACCGACGTCAGCCGCACACCCGAAGTCGGTGAGCGCAGACCTGTCTCGCGACCAGCTCCGGCTGTACGACCTCATCTGGCGGCGCTTCGTGGCGAGTCGGATGAGTCCCGCCAAGATCCTCAACACGAGCGCGCTGATCGACGCTGCGGACTACGTGTTCCGCGCATCGGGGTCGGTGGTCACGTTCGAGGGATTCCAGAAGGTCTGGAAGCGGGAGGACGACAAGGACAAGGACATGACGCTTCCCGTCCTCGTCGAGAAGGAACCGCTGCATTGTCTCGAGATCAGCTCGGAGCAGCACTTCACGCAGCCACCGCCGCGATACACAGAGGCGACGCTGATCAAGGAGCTCGAGGAGCGCGGCATCGGCAGACCGTCGACGTATGCCGCCACGATCGAGGTGATCCAGGAGCGCCAGTACGTCAAGCAGGTGGAACGCCGGCTGCATCCCACCGAGCTCGGCAAGACGGTCGACACCGTGCTCCGCCAGAACTTCCCGGACATCGTCGACATCGCCTTCACCGCAGATCTGGAGAAGCGCCTCGACTCTGTCGAGGAAGGCACTCGCGAGTACGAGCCGACGGTGCGCGAGTGGTACGAGCCGTTCGCGGAGACGCTCGAGCGGGCAGAGCGCTCGATGGAGCGTGTGCGTGTCCCAGCCCGCGAGACCGGCGAGGAGTGTCCCGAGTGCGAGATCGGACGGCTTGTCGTCCGCGAGGGGAAGTTCGGCGAGTTCGTCGGTTGTTCGCGGTTCCCGGAATGCACGTACATCAAGGATCGAAAGAAGAGCGAGGCCGTCGCCACCGGCGAGGCCTGTCCCATCTGCGAGAAGCCGCTGGTGACACGGCAGGGGAGGCGCGGGCCCTTCGTCGGCTGCTCGGGATATCCGAGCTGCACATACATCAAGAGCGACGCGCCGGCCGCGGCGGACGGCGCCGACGGGGCGACACCCGAAGTGCTCGGCCCATGCCCGACCTGCGGCAAACCATTGGCGCGACGGAGTGGACGGCGCGGTTCCTTTGTCGGCTGCACCGGCTATCCGGACTGCAAATACATTCAGCCGGGTGCCGCGGGCGCTCGGCCCGCCGGGCCCACACCGGAGCCCACGGGAGAGGCGTGTCCGGACTGCGGCAAGCCGCTCGTCACCCGTCAGGGTCGCTACGGACCGTTCGTCAGCTGCTCGGGCTATCCCGCCTGCAAATACCGTCCCCCCAAGGTCGCGCACGCATGACGCCTGCACACGCGACGACCGTCGTGGCGGTGCAGCGCGGAGGAACGGTTGCGGTGGCGGGCGATGGGCAGGTCACCGTCGGCGACATCGTCATGAAGGCGCGTGCCTCAAAAGTGCGGCGTCTGTTCCACGGCCAGGTGGTCTGCGGATTCGCCGGCGCAGTCGCCGACGCACTGACGTTGTTCGACAAATTCGAGCAGCACCTGGACAAGCATCAGGGCAACCTGATTCGCGCGGCGATCGGCCTCAGCAAGGAGTGGCGCACCGACAAGTACCTGCGCCGTCTCGAGGCGATGCTGATCGTTGCGGACGCCAATCGCATCCTGCTCCTGAGCGGCGATGGCGAGGTGATCGAACCCGATGACGGTGACGGCGTGGTGGCCATCGGCAGTGGCGGCCCCTACGCACACGCCGCAGCCGCTGCACTGCTGCAGAGCACCGATCTCGGCGCCGAGGACATCGCCCGCAAGGCGCTCCTCATCGCTGCGCGACTCTGCATCTACACCAACGACAACATCACGGTCGAAACCCTCGAGCTCGCGGCGCCGGCGCCGGCTGCGCCCGTCACAGCGTGACCAGCGCCGTGGCCGTCGAGCCCGGCCCCGAGGAGATCCCGGAGCAGCATCACGACCTGGTCGAGGCGGTTGCCGGTGAGACGCTCCGGCCCGCCGAGGTGGTCCGCCGGCTGGATGAGTACATCATCGGGCAGCACGATGCGAAGCGATCCGTCGCGATCGCGCTGCGCAATCGCGTGCGACGCCGGATGCTTCCGGAGGACATGCGCAACGAGGTGTTGCCCAAGAACATCCTCATGATCGGCCCGACCGGCGTCGGCAAGACGGAGATCGCCAGGCGGGTGGCCCGCCTCACCGAGTCGCCGTTCATCAAGGTGGAGGCGACCAAGTTCACCGAGGTCGGCTACGTCGGGCGTGATGTCGAGTCGATCCTCCGCGACCTGCTCGAGCAGACGATCACCGAGTTGCACGAGGACCGCGTGGCCGAGGTCGAGCCACGCGCGCGCACCCTCGCCGACGCCCGCCTCGTCGACAACCTCCACGAGGCGAACGAGCGCCAGCGAGCCGCTCGGACCCGAGAGGGCGAGCCCGCCGTGACGACGGAGCACAGCGCGGCGGACGCGCGCCGGGCGCGCGCACGTCGGCGCCGCATCGCCCGCCGCCTGGAGGCGGGTGCGATGGAGGATGCCAGCGTCGACATCGAGGTCGAGGAGCCGTTCCAGCCCGCATTCGAAGGGTTCACCGGCACCGGCCTCGAGGAGGTCGGCGTGTCGCTCTCGGACTTCTTCTCGCAGCTGGCGCCACCGCGCAAACGCAAGAAGCTCATGACCGTCGCCGACGCCCGCGACGTGCTCATCGACGAGGAGACCGACCGGCTCATCGACATGGACCGCGTCTACGACGACGCGATCCACCTGGTCGAGGATTCAGGGGTGGTCTTCATCGACGAGGTCGACAAGATCTGCGGGCCGTCCTCGGACCACGGCCCCGACGTGAGCGGCGAAGGTGTCCAGCGCGACCTGCTGCCCATCCTCGAGGGATCCACCGTGCATACCCGCTACGGGCCGGTGCGCACCGACCACGTGCTCTTCATCGCCGCGGGCGCGTTCACCGCTGCCCGGCCGAGCGACCTCATCCCCGAATTCCAGGGGCGGTTCCCGATCCGTGTCGAGCTCAAGCCGCTCAGCGAGGACGACCTCGTGCGCATCCTGACCGAGCCCGGCAATGCGCTGACGCGCCAGTACGCGGCGCTCCTCGGCACCGAGCACGTGACCCTCGACTTCACGCCCGACGGCATCCGCGAGCTGGCGGCCCAGGCGTATCGCGTCAACGAGGAGGACGAGAACCTCGGCGCCCGCAGGCTCTTCACGATCATGGAGAAGGTGCTCGAGGACGTTTCCTTCGGCGCCGAGGAGCTCGCCGAGACAACGGTCGTCATCGATGCCGCCTACGTCGGCGAACGGCTCGGCGACCTGGTCGGCAACCAGGACCTCCGCCGCTACGTCCTCTGACGCCCATCTGGGGGCAGGTGTAGGCAGCGGTCAGGGCTGGTACACTCGGCTCATCTCACACGTCCGGTTTCACGCGGCCGGCGGGTGCCCGGTGCCCCCGGGTCGCCGCCGCGGTTCACCCCGGACGGAGGCACCACACCACCCCAACAGGAGCGACCGCCCATGCCGGCAGTAACACTGCGTCAGCTGCTGGAGGCCGGAGTTCACTTCGGCCACCAGACCAGCCGCTGGAACCCCCGTATGCGCCCGTACATCTTCACGGCGCGCAACGGCATCCACATCATCGACCTCGAGCAGACCCAGAAGCAGCTCGATGTCGCCTGCGAATACCTGCGAGATATCGTCGGGAGCGGCCAGAAGGTCCTCTTCGTCGGTACCAAGAAGCAGGCCCAGGACGTCATCGAGGAGGTCTGCCACAACACCGGGCAGGCCTACGTGACCCATCGTTGGATGGGCGGGATGCTCACCAACTTCACGGTCATCCAGCGCCGCCTGCGCCGCCTCGCCGAGCTGCGCGTCATGCAGTCGAAGGGCGACTTCGAGCGCATGAGCGGCAAGGAGGCCAACGACGCGAAGGACGACCTCGAGCGCCTCGAGAACAACTTCGCGGGCATGGCCGACATGAAGCGCCTTCCCGGAGCGGTCTTCGTGATCGACTGCAAGAAGGAGCGCATCGCGGTCACCGAGGCCAACAAGCTGAACATCCCGATCGTCGCGATCGTGGACACCAACTGCGACCCGGACGACATCCAGGTCGTGATCCCGGGCAACGACGACGCCATGCGGAGCTGCCGGCTCATCGTGAGCGAGATCGGCAAGGCGATCGCCGAGGGGCTGCAGCAGTTCAGCGAGCGCGAGATGCTGGAGCGCCAGGAAGCCGAGAAGCGCGAGCACGAGGCTGCGCTCGCAGCTGAGGCAGCAGCGGCCGTCGCCGCAGAACAGGCCGCGGCAGCAGCGGCACACGCAGACGCAATCGCCGCCGAGCAGGCAGCAGCTGCCGCGCTCGAGGAGCCGGTCGCCGCGGGGGCGACCACGACAGACGGGGAGGCACAGGCCTGATGGCAGACGTCACAGCAACAATGGTCAAAGCCCTGCGCGAGCGCACGGGCACCGGGATGATGGACTGCAAACGCGCGCTCGTCGAGAGCGACGGCGACATGGACAAAGCCGAGGACTGGTTGCGCGCCAAGGGATTCTCGCGTGCTGCGGCGAAAGCCGGACGGAGCACGAACGAGGGCATGGTCGAGGCGTACATCCACCACGCCGGCGGCATCGCCAAGCAGGGCGCGCTCATCGAGCTCAACTGCGAATCCGATTTCGTCGCCAAGACCGACGACTTCAAGCAGCTTGCGCACACGCTCGCCCTCCAGGTGGTCGGCGCCGCGCCGACATACGTGCGGCGCGAGGACGTCCCCGCCGAGATCGTCGAGCGCGAACGCGCCGTCTATCGCGAGCAGGTGCAGGGCAAGCCCGAGAACATCGTCGACAAGATCCTCGCCGGCAAGCTCGATGCCTTCTTCGCGCAGATCTGCCTGCTCGAGCAGCCGTGGATCAAGGACGACAAGAAGAAGGTCGGTGAGCTCGTGACGGAAGCGATCGCAAAGCTCGGCGAGAACATCTCGGTGGCACGGTTCGCCCGCTTCGCCGTGGGCGAGGAGCAGTCCGACAGCGACGGCGCCGAAGCGCCTGCCGCCGAGTGAGCCTCGAAGCCACCAACGTGGAAGCCGCAGCGATCGCCGAGCCGGACAAACGCCCGCCGGTCTTCGGCCGGGTCATCCTCAAGCTCGGGGGTGAGGCGCTCCTCGGTACCGCCGGTTATGGCATCGATTACGGCGCGGCGCGGCACATCGCCGAGCAGCTCACGCACATCGTCGAACGCGGCGTGCAGGTCGCCATCGTCGTCGGGGGCGGCAACATCGTGCGCGGCACCGAGGCCGCCCAGCACGGGATCGACCGCGTCACCGCGGACTACATGGGCATGCTCGCGACCGTCATCAACGCGCTGGCATTGCGCGACGCCATCGAGCAGTTCGGCATCGACTGCCGGCTGCAGAGCGCGATCGCCATGCAGCAGGTCGCCGAGCCGTTCATCCCGCGACGGGCGATCCGCCACCTCGAGAAAGGCCGGCTGGTCATCCTCGCCGCGGGAACGGGCAACCCGTTCTTCACGACGGACACGACTGCCGCGCTGCGTGCGGTCGAGATCGGCGCCGATGTGCTGCTCAAGGCGACCAAGGTGGACGGCATCTACAGCGCCGATCCCAACAAGGTGACCACTGCGACACGCCTGGCCAAGCTCACGTACATGGACGTGCTCAATCGCGGCCTCGCCATCATGGACAGCACGGCCGTGACGCTGTGCATGGACAACCGGATGCCGATCATCGTCTTCGACCTGTTCACACAGGGCAACATCGAGCGCGTGATCCTCGGTGAGCAGATCGGCACGCGTGTCGATGCGGAGGGTGACGTCGAATGACTGATCGCGACAAGCCGGACGACCCAGAGCAACAGATCGCGCAGCGGATCGCGGACGCGAATCTGCGCATGGAGAAGAGTGTCGAGGCGCTGCATCGCGAGCTGATGACCGTGCGCACCGGACGCGCATCGCCGGCGCTGCTCGAGCGGTTGCACGTCGACTATTACGGGTCACCCACGCCGCTGCAGAGCATCGCGGGCATCAGCGTTCCCGAGGCCAGCATGCTGGTCATCCAGCCGTACGACCGCACCTCGCTCGGAGCCATCGAAAAGGCAATCCAGAAGAGCGATCTCGGGCTCAATCCGAGCAACGACGGTCAGGTCATCCGCGTCGCCATCCCGCAGCTCACCGAGGAACGGCGCAAGGATCTCGTCAAGGTGATCCATCGCAAGGCCGAGGAAGCGCGCGTGTCGGTGCGCAACATCCGTCGCGACGAGGTGGACCACCTGCGTCGCGTCGAGAAGGAGGGCCACGTCAGCAAGGACGAGGTGGCCACCCGGCTCATCGATGTGCAGAAGATCACCGATCAATTCATCGCGAGAATCGACGACGCCATCCAGAGGAAGGAGGCTGAGATCCTCGAGGTCTGACGGAGACCCGCGCCGAAACGGCTGATGCCTTCGGGGCGTTCTGACCCCGAGCCCCACAATGCAGCGCCCACCCGCTCCCGCCGCGATCCCGCTTCCCGCGAGGGCAGACCTCCCGCGGCATATCGGCATCATCATGGACGGCAACGGCCGGTGGGCACGCCAGCGCCACCTCCCGCGCGTTGCCGGTCATCGCGCCGGCGTGCGCGCGATCCGGCCGGTCATGGAGGCGTGCCACCAGGCGGGCGTGCACATCCTCACGCTGTACGCCTTCAGCACCGAGAACTGGCAGCGACCGCGCGGTGAGGTCACCGCCCTGATGCGGCTCTTCGGCGAGACCATCGATCGCGAGGTGGGTGAGCTCCACGAGAACGGCGTGCAGATCCGCGTGCTCGGTGACCGCGCACGGCTCAGCGACTCGTTGCAGCACAAGGTGGCGCAGGCGGAGGCGCTCACCGCCGGCGACACGTCGGCGATCCTGAACGTCGCGATCAACTACGGCGGCCGGCGGGAGATCGTCGATGCGATCCGCGAGCTCGCGGCGTCGGGCGCAGACCTCAGGGAGCTCGACGAGTCCGCGGTGAGCAGAGCGCTGTACACATGCGGGCTGCCCGACCCGGACCTGATCGTGCGCACCGCAGGCGAGCTCCGGATCAGCAACTTCCTGCTCTGGCAGGCGGCATACGCCGAGCTGTACGTCACCGACACGCTCTGGCCCGACTTCGGCGAGAACGCGATTCACGAAGCGCTCGTCGACTTCTCTGCTCGCGAGCGCAAGTTCGGCGGCATCCCCGAACCGATCGAGCGCGCTCCCGCCCATGCGGGCCACGCGCAGCACGCACTGCCGGCGGAATGAACCTCGCCCTCAGGGTGCTGTCAGGAGTCGTGCTCGTTGCGGTCATCGGCGCGGCGCTCTGGATCGGCACTCCCGCGGTTGCCACGATCGTCGGCGCCGCCGCAGTGATCGGCGCGTGGGAACTACGAGGGCTGCTCGGGCGGATGGGCTCGGCACCGCCGCTCTGGCTGATGCTCCCGCTCAGCCTCTGGCTCGGGATCCGTTTCATCCTGCCCGCCGCCGACATGGCCGGCGACTGGGCGTTCGCGGCAGCTGTGGTGGTCGGGCTCCTGGCAGGGCTCGGGACCCGGCAGAGCTTCACCGGCTGGGCGCTCGCGGTGGGCGGCGCCACCTACATCGGGCTCTGCCTCGGCTTCTGGGTCGCCATCTACCGCTGGCAGGTGCCGGACCCGAACCACCTGGGGCTCCGGCTGGTCGCGCTCGCGCTGGCGGGGGCAGTGGTGGGGGACACCGCTGCGTACTTCGTCGGATCGGCGATCGGCCGGCATCCCTTCTTCCGCGCGATCTCGCCGCGCAAGTCGCTCGAGGGAGCGGTGGCCGGCGCCGTGGCGTCGATCCTCGTCGGCGCCTTCGCAGGCCCGTGGCTGATCGGCATCAACATCCCGCTCGGTGCAGGCCTCGGCGCGCTCATGGCGATCGCCGCGCAGGGCGGCGACCTCGTCGAATCCGCGATCAAGCGAGAGGCCGGGGTCAAGGACTCGGGTACGTTGATCCCCGGCCACGGCGGCCTCCTTGACCGTGCCGACAGTCTCGTGCTGCTCGCGCCGGTCGTATATTGCTACTTGAAGCTGATCGCGTTCTCGTAACCGCTGCGAAAGCGGTGGCGTGCTCTGCTCTACTGAGAACCGAGGCATCTGCGCAGAAGTGACACACCCCACGTCCCGCCGACGCGTCGTCCTGCTTGGAGCGACCGGTTCGATCGGTCGCCAGGCGTGTGACGTCATTGCCCAGTTCCCCGACCGCTTCGAGCTGGTCGGTGCCGTAGCCGGCTCCGACGGCGCCGCGCTCGCTGCAATCGCGAGCCGTTTTGGCGTCAGCCGCACCGCGCTCGTTCATGGCGATGCGACCGCAGCGCTTCCTCCAGGCTGCGCGACTGGTATGGACGCGGCCTGCGAGATCGCCGCGATGGAGTCCGACGTGGTCTGCGTGGCCATCACGGGTGCCGCGGCACTCCGCCCGACGCTTGCCGCGATCGACGCGGGAGCGACGGTCGCAACCGCCACCAAGGAAGTCCTGGTCATGGCCGGCGAGCTCGTCAAAGCTCGCGCCGCCGCAGCCGGCGCCCGCATCATCCCGATCGACAGCGAGCACTCGGCGCTGTGGCAATGCCTGCGCGGCGAGGACCCCGCGTCGGTCCTGCGGTTGGTGCTCACAGCGAGCGGGGGACCGTTCCTGCGCCGCCCGCTCGACACATTCGGCTCGATCACCGCGGCTGAAGCGCTCGCGCACCCAACCTGGAACATGGGACCCAAGGTGACGATCAACTCGGCGACGATGATGAACAAGGGGTTGGAGGTCATCGAGGCGCACTTCCTCTTCGACACGCCATATGCGTCGATCGATGTCGCCGTCCAGCCCACGAGCATCGTGCACAGCTGGGTCGAGTTCCGCGACGGCGCGGTGGTGGCGCAGATGGGCGTGCCGGACATGCGCGTGCCGATCGCGTTGGCCCTCGCCGATGGGGAGCGCCTCCCGGGCGTCGGGCCGCATCTCGACCTCCGCGATGCCTCGCCCCTCGAATTCCTGTCCCTGGACGGCGAGCGCTTCCCGGCCGTCGCACTCGCCCGCAGCTCCGGCGAGCGCGGAGGGCTCGCTCCCTGTGTGTTCAACGCCGCCAACGAGGAGGCCGTCACCGCGTTCATCGCCGGGCAGTGCCGCTTCGATCAGATCGTCCCGCTGGTCAGCGCCGCGCTCTCGGCGTTCGAGGACGGTGATGCCTCCACGCTGGACGGCGTGCTCGCAGCCGACGCCTGGGCGCGCGACTTCGTGCGCGCGAACACCGCCCCTGCGATAGCGGCGCGATGACCCAGTTCATCATCTACGCGCTCGCGTTCATCCTCGTCCTCGTCTCGGTCATCACGATCCACGAGTTCGGACACTTTCTGGTCGGCAAGCTCTCCGGCATCAAGGTTGAGGAGTTCGCGATCGGGTTCGGACCGAAGATCTACTCACGCACGGTGGGAGAAACGCTCTACGCGATCCGGGCGATCCCCGCCGGCGGTTTTGTGCGCATGGCCGGGATGCTCGGGCTTGCCGGCGAAACCGATGCAGGGGAACGCAACTTCTATCGCGCCTCGCGGCCGCGGCGGTTCGCGACCGTCGCCGCCGGCATCGTCGCGAACTTCGTCTTCGGCGGGATCATCTTCGCGATCGTCGACATGCAGCCCACGCCGTACGCGTTCGATGCGCACGCCGCCGCGGGCACCGCCGGCTTGGCGTCCGGCGACACCATCCTGGCGATCAACGGCCACGCCATCCGGCAGGACAACATCAACGATGTCACCACCGACCTGCACGCGGCGACGACGGATAGTGCCGGGAACCCGATGACCGTGGTGTACAGCACATCCAACGGGAGCATCCACACCACGACACTCACGCCGCGGCTGACCGTCGCCAACATCCTCAACAACCCCAAGGCCATCGCCGACGGCAAGCTCCCGGAGGGCGGGCTCACGATCACTGCGATCAATGGCAACCCCGTCGGGACCGGCGACCCCGCATCGCTCCTCGGCGGTGGATCGCCGGTAGCGATCAGCGGGTACCTCGAGAACGCCGACGGCTCACCGTCGAAATACTTCACCAACGTGACGGTGTCCGGGATCAAGGACGGGTACCCCACCAACAACGCAATCCGGGCGGCATGGATCATGGGCGTCGTCCCGGGCTTCGACGGCGAGAGCGCACCGGCGGCGGTGGCGAGCGGATTCAGCGCCATTCCAGGATTCATCGGGGCTGAGTTCAGCGGGATCTACGGCCTGATCGTGCATCCGCCACAGGGCGGCATCAACGGACCCCAGGGCTTCACCGGACCGGTCGGTATCGCACAGGAAACCGCTGTCGCAACCAACAACGGGTTTCTCGGACCGAACGGCCTCGTGTGGTGGATCGGCTTCATCAGCATGAACCTGGGCTTCGTCAACATGCTCCCGATTCCCTTCCTCGACGGCGGCAAGCTGCTCTTCATCCTCATCGAATCGGTGCGCCGCAGGCGGCTCAACCCCAAGGTCGAGGCAGCCATCACCGCAGTGGGCCTGGCCGTGATCGTCGTCTTCGCCGTGTATGTCACCATCGGAGACGTGAGCAGGCTATGACCGACGGGAGCTCGCAGATTCGCGACGGTGGCTCGCCCGTCGCCGCACGCCGGAAGACCGTCCCGGTACGGGTCGGGAACGTGGTCATCGGAGGCGCCGCGCCGATCGCGGTGCAGACCATGACCAAGACGCAGACCGAGGATGCCCCGGCCACCATCGCGCAGATCCAGCGCGCGGCACAGGCAGGCGCCGACGTCATCCGGGTCACATGCGACACGCGTGAGGCGGCCGCATCGCTGCACGAGATCGTGCGCGAGTCGCCGATTCCGGTGGTTGCCGATATCCATTACGACGCGCCGCTCGCACTGCTCGCGCTCGAGGCCGGCGTGCAGTGCCTGCGCCTCAACCCGGGCAACATCACCGACAGCGCAAAGGTGGCCGACATCGCTCGCGAGGCCAAGGCGCGCAACGTCCCGATTCGCATCGGCGTCAACGCCGGCAGCATCCCGCAGCGCAAGGAGTTGACCCGCGGTCGCGGCGGTTCCATCGAGGAGACGGCGCAGAACATGGTGGCTGCGGCCTTGAGTCACATTCGCGTCCTCGAGGAGCTCGACTTCCGCGACATCAAGGTCTCGCTCAAGGCGAGCGATGTGCTCACCAACCTCGCAGCCAACCGGGCGTTCGTCGCCCTGGGCAATCGGTATCCGCTGCATCTCGGGCTCACCGAGGCCGGCCCCGTGGATACCGGGAGCATCAAGAGCGCGCTCGGCATCGGGCTGCTGCTCGCCGAGGGCATCGGCGACACCATCCGTGTCTCGCTGGTCGGCTCACCGGAGGACGAGGTGCGGGTCGCCCGTCAGATCCTCGCCAATCTCCAGGAGAAGGGCGACGGCCCCAACCTCGTCGCCTGCCCCACGTGCGGACGCCTCGAGATCGACATGATGCCGATGGTCGCCGAGGTGGCCAAGGCGCTCGAGAGCGTGAAGCGCACGATCACGGTCTCGGTGATGGGATGTGTGGTGAACGGTCCCGGTGAAGGGATGCACGCGGATATCGGGATTGCCGGAGGCCGTCAGAAGGGGATCCTGTATCGCAAGGGCAAGGTGGTCTCGACGCTCCCCGAGGGCGAACTGGTCGCTGCGCTGCTCGCGGAATTGCACGAGATCGCCGAGGAAGACGCTCGATTGATCGCTGACGGAAAGCCGTTGCCTGTGGGTTTGAGCGAACGCGAGGGTGTCCTCACGTAGACTGCTCGCCCATGGCTGACGAGAAGCGGATCACGGCGCAGAGCGAGGATTTCGACCGGTGGTACACGGACGTCGTTCGACGTGCCGAGCTTGCCGACTATTCGCCGGTGCGCGGGTGCATGGTCATCCGCCCGTACGGATTCGCGCTCTGGGAGAACATCCAGCGCGCGCTCGACGACATGATCAAGCGCACCGGCCACGAGAACATGTATTTCCCGCTCTTCATCCCGGAGTTGTATCTGCAGAAGGAGGCGGACCACGTCGAGGGCTTCGATCCCCAGGTTGCATGGGTGACCCGCGGCGGAGGCAAGGACCTCGAGGAGCGGCTCGCGGTGCGTCCCACCAGCGAGACGATCATCTGCTCGATGTACGCGGACTGGATCCATTCGTGGCGCGACCTTCCGGTGAAGATCAACCAGTGGTGCAACGTCGTGCGCTGGGAACACCGCACGCGTCTGTTCCTGCGTACCACCGAGTTTCTCTGGCAGGAGGGCCACACCTTTCACCAGCTCGACGGTGAGGCGGCGGATGAGGTCGAGACGATGCTCGACTGCTATCGCGAGCTCACCGAGGACTGGCTCGCGATCCCGGTGATCAAAGGGCGCAAGACGGAATCGGAGAAATTCCCCGGCGCGCGCTACACGGTCAGCATCGAGGCGATGATGTCCGACGGCTGGGCGCTGCAATCCGGCACGTCGCACCATCTCGGTCAGAACTTCACGCGCGCATACGGCATCGCATACAGCGATCGCGACAACCAGCGCCAGCATCCGTTTCAGACGTCGTGGGGCCTGTCGGCTCGCACCGTGGGCGCTGTGATCATGGCCCACGGCGACGACATGGGGCTGATCCTGCCCCCGAAGGTTGCGCCAGTCCAGGTCGTCGTCGTCCCGATCACGCGAAGCAATGACGAGGCGGGCGCCGCAGTGGTGGAGGAGGCCGTCGCACGCCTCGAGAGCGAGTGCCCCGCCGGCGTGCGGCTGCGCGTCGACCGGCGCGACGGCATGCGCCCCGGCGAGAAGTACGCGCACTGGGAGTTGCGTGGCGTGCCGTTGCGCATCGTCGTCGGCGCCAAGGATCTCGCCGGTGGCAACGTGACCCTGGTGCACCGTGTCGACGGCACCCAGGAGACGGTGCCAGTCGCGGGACTCGCGGCGCAGCTTCCGAGCCTGCTCGACGCTGCGCAGCAGGCGATCTTCGAGCGTGCGCGCACGCGCCTTGATGAGCGCAGCGTGGACGTCACCACCCTCGATGCGCTCGTCGCGGCGTTCGCTGAACGTCCCGTCTTCGCGTCCGCGCCGATGTGCAACACCAGCGAATGCGAGAACGAGCTCAAGAATGCCGTGCACGCGCTGACGGTTCGCGTGCTCCGTGCCGATCGCACGCCGGACGGTGCGCCCTGCATCGCCTGTGGGAAGCCCGCGGACTCCGTGGCGCTGCTTGCCCGCTCCTACTGAGGCCGGCCCTCAGGACTGATCGACGGCGATCCGCTTGAGGTGGTCCCAGAACGCCTCCACCGCGGGCGTGTGCAGATCTCGCCGCCGCGCGGCCGCGAACGATTGCGAGACGCCGCGTCCGGGGAGCGGGATGATCACCAGCCGGCCGTCGGTGATGTCCTGCTCGACGACCGAGCGCGGCATCGCGGCGAAACCGAGCCCGGCGAGCAGCGCGGCGTGGAGCGCGCCCTCCTCGAGCTCGAGCGTGTTCTCGGGATCGACGTGGGTTCCGAGCGCGTGAGCGGCGAGGGCCTCAGTCGCACTGCCGCGCTCGTGGGCGAGGTGTCGGTGCGAGACCAGGTCGCGCACGGCTGTCTTGCTTGATGCGAGCGGGTGATGCGCCGCAACCACCGTGACCAGCTGGGTGTGCTCGAGCACGACCGTCTCGATGCCGGGCTCGCGCACCGACGAACCGGCCAGGATGATGTCGGCCCGGCCCTCCACGAGCATGGTCACGAGCGAGCGCATCGGCGCGAGCGCGAGGCGGACGTTGATCTCCGGGTGCTCGGCCACGAAGGGCGCCAGCCAGCCTGAGAGGCGGTGGGCGCCCATGACGCGCCCGGCGGCAACCGTGAGCTCACCGCGCTCGAAGGCGAGGTAGCCGGCCCGCAGTTCCTCGATCTGACCCACGTCCTCGAGCACGCGCACCGCCAGCTGGCGGAGGGCACGCCCGACGTCGGTGAGCTGGACGTTGCGGCCCACCCGCTGGAGCAGCGGCAGGCCGAGCGTCGCTTCGAGGCGGCGGACCACGCCGCTGACGGAGCCCTGGGAGAGGCCGAGGGCCTCGGCGGCCGCGGTGACGTGCTCGCGCTCGGCGACGGCCAGAAACGTGTGCAGCTGGTCGAGGGTGATCCGGGGCCGCGGGTGCCGGGGTCGCGGCTGCGGCGTGCGCATTGCGGCGCTAGCCGCGAGACGCCGGTTCTGGGAGCAGGCCGCTTGCGTCGATGGCGGCGAGCACCGCTGCAACCAACTCGTCGACTGTCTGGGTGCCACTGTCGACGATCACATCCGGGGCATCGGGCGCCTCGTATGGATCGGAGACACCGGTGAAATGGTCGATCTCGCCGGCAAGCGCCTTCTTGTACAGCCCCTTGACGTCGCGCTCGGAGAGCACATCGATGGAGCAGCGCACGTAGACCTCGACGAAGCGGCCGATGCGCCGGCGAACCTCGGCGCGAGTGTCCTTGTACGGGGATATGGCGGCGGTGATGGCGACCACGCCGTTGCGAGTCAGCAACTCCGCGACGAAACCGATCCGCCGGATGTTGATGTCGCGATCCTCTTTGCTGAAGCCAAGGCCCGCGCTCAGGGTTTGACGAACCTCGTCACCGTCGAGGACCTCGACGCGGAGGCCGCGATCGCGCAACTCGGTGGCGACACGCTGTCCGATCGTCGACTTGCCTGCACCGGAAAGGCCGGTGAACCAGATCGTGAGGCCGCTCATGGTGCGACCGGCTCCGCAACCGCATACGCGGCGCGCAGGATCTCGGCGACCTCGGGCCTGGTGAACTCGTGGGGGATGGGATCGCCGCGCGTCAGCATCTCGCGCACACGGGTCCCGCTCAGGATCACGCGATCGTCAGCGCCGTGCGGGCATGTCTTGGTGCTCGCCATGCTCTCGCACGCCTTGCAATAGAAGGAGTGCTCGAACTTGTATGCGGCGAAACCGAGACGCTCGGCGCCGCCGAGCTCGTCGAACAGCGTCTGCGCGTCATATGTGCCGTAGTAATTGCCGACACCGGCAGCGTCGCGTCCGATGATGAAGTGCGAGCAGCCATAGTTCCGGCGGACCTGACCGTGGTAGATCGCCTCGCGCGGCCCGGCGTAGCGCATCGCACCCGGGAAGATCCCGAGCACCACGCGATTCGGCGGGTAGTAGCCGTCGAGCAGCACGCGGTAGCACTGCATGCGCACCTCGAAAGGAACGTCATCGCCCTTGGTCACACCGGACAGCGGATGCAACAGCAGTCCGTCGACCTGCTCGAGCGCGACCTTGGTCAGATATTCGTGCGCGCGGTGCACCGGGTTGCGAGTCTGGAATCCCACAACGGTCGACCATCCGCGTTCCGCAAGTGCGGCGCGCGTCTCGGCCGGCGTGGACGGCACGTCACCCGCGGGCTGCGCGGCAACGCGCACCGGGCCGGCGACAACCGTGGGTCCCTGCGCGAAGAGCGCTGCGACGCCTGGATGCGCCTGGTCGGTGGTGCGATACACCTCGCGCGCCTCGGCCTCGAGGTCGCGGTCGAAGATCTCCGTGACGGTCAATGCGCCGAGCAGGTGACCGGCCTCGTCGCGCAGCGCGACAACGGCTCCTTCCTGCAGATTTCGTCCCTGATCACCAGCAGGCAGCGTGATGGGCAACGTCCACGGCGTGCCGTCACTGAGCGCTGCATGCTCGACGACGCTCGTGTAGTCGCCCCGGCCCTGAAAGCCGTTGATCGGCGAGTAGGCGCCGCTTCCAAGGAGCGCAAGGTCGGCCGATGCGGTCTCCGAAATTCTCAGTGAGACGAGGTCATCCGCGCGATCGCTGAACTCAGCATGCTCGTCCGGTGTCATCAGCAGGTCGATCAGCGCTCCCCCGAGCGGTGAGATGAGGCCGACCTCTTTCTCTTCAACTCGGGGCTCGCTTGATTCGAGGGTCATTGGGGTGAGTTTACCGGGTCCACCCCTCGAAACCGCCTCAGCGTTCCATTGCGGCTAGCAATCAGTCGCTTGCATTCACTCGTTGGCGATACTTTCGTTACATCGTGTTTGAGAGCGCCGCTCTGGTCCTACACTCGTAAAGACCGTGCCCATCACCGAGCTCATGGCCCGTGTCGATTACCTCCCGGCGGAGGATCGGACCGCCATTCAGCGCGCCTTCGACGTCGCCGACCGTGCTCATACGGGGCAGGCCCGTCTGACGGGCGAGCCCTACATCGAGCATCCCCTGGCCGTCGCCGGCATCCTCGCCGACCTGCGCCTCGACCCGGAAACGATCATGGCGGCGATCCTGCACGACACCGTCGAGGACACGGACATCACCAGCGACGACGTCCGAGCCCAGTTCGGCGACCAGGTCGCGAAGCTCGTCGACGGGGTGACCAAGCTCGGCAAGATCCACGTGCGCAGTGCCGAGGAGCATCAGGCGGAGAACATCCGGAAGATGCTCGTGGCGATGGCCGAGGACGTTCGCGTCGTCCTCATCAAGCTCGGTGACCGGCTGCACAACATGCGCACCATCAACGCGCACACCACCGAACGCCGCCTCCGCATCAGCCGCGAGACCCTCGACATCTATGCGCCGCTCGCGCATCGGCTCGGGATCTGGGAGATCAAGGGTGAGCTCGAGGATCTCGCGTTCGTGCAACTCGATCCCGATAACTTCCACCTGATCGAGGCGCGTCTCGCGAGCAGCCGCGAGCAGCGGGACGCGTTCGTCCGCGATGTCACGGAGATCCTTGGGCGCGAATTCGCGCCGCTCGGCATGCAGGCGTCCATCGCCGGCCGCACGAAGCACACCTACAGCATCCACGAGAAGATGCTTCGCGGTCAGAAGGAATTCGGCGAGATCTACGACATCATCGCCATCCGCGTGCTTGTTGACTCCATCAAGGACTGCTACGGCGCGCTGGGAGTCGTGCACTCGCTGTGGAAACCACTGCCGGGACGGTTCAAGGACTACATCGCCATGCCCAAGGGCAACGGCTACCAGTCCCTGCACACCACAGTGCTCTCGCATACCGGCGAGCCGATGGAGGTGCAGATCCGGACGCAGGAGATGCACGAGACATCGGAGTACGGGGTGGCGGCGCACTGGCGGTACAAGGGCGGCCAGGACGGCGCGCGCATCGACGAGCGCTTCACATGGCTGCGACTCCTCATGGACTGGCAGAAGGAGGTGCTCGACGCCGAGGCCTTCGTCAACACCGTCAAGGTCGACATCTTCCAGGACGAGGTCTTCGTCTTCACACCGCGCGGTGACGTCCGCTCGCTGCCGCAGGGATCCACACCGGTGGACTTCGCGTATCGCATCCACACCGATGTCGGCCACAGCTGCATCGGCGCGAAGGTCAACGGACGCATGGTGCCGCTCGATCACCGGCTGGAGAACGGCGAGATCGTCGAGGTGCTGACCACCAAGGCGCCACACGGCCCGTCGCGCGACTGGCTGAATTTCGTGAAGACGTCGAGCGCCCGCGAGAAGATCCGCCAATGGTTCAAGCGCGAACGCCGCGATGAGAATATCCAGAAGGGCCGCGAGATGCTGGACAAGGAGTTCCGGCGTCTGCGCCAGATGGCGCTGAGCGGCGTCAAGGACGATCAACTCCTCGAGCTCGCACAGGAATTCAAGCTCGCGACCGTCGATGATTTCGTGGCGGCGATCGGCTACGGCGATATCAGCGCGCGCAGCGCCGTGCTCAAGTTCGGCGCCGATGAGCAGCAGACCGACGACGATCGCATCCTCGGGATTCCGCTCACGAGCACACCGGCTCCGACGGGAACCGTGCGCGTGCACGGTCACGTCGACATGCTCACCACGCTCGCGCATTGCTGCAAACCGGTGGCCGGTGATGCGATCCGCGGGTACGTGACAAGAGGCAAAGGCGTCACCGTGCACCGCGCCGACTGCGTCAACGTTCGCAACGCAGGCGACGTCGAGCGCATCGTCGATGTCGAGTGGGAGACCGGCGCCCGCCAGGTCTATCCGGTGAGCATCAAGATCGAGGCCTGGGACCGCACCGGACTGCTGCGCGATATCGCCGCGGTCATCGCCGAGTCGAAGATCAACCTCAGCGGCGCCGACGTGCAGGTCTACGACGACAAGACCGCCGTGATCAGCACCATCGTGGAAATTCAGAATCTCTCGCAACTGAGCCGCCTCCTCGAGCGGCTCGAATCGGTGCGCGACGTGCATACGGTGGCTCGCGACACGGTCTGAGAGCCCGCGACAGCCAGCTGTCGCGAACGTCCGCGACTCTTCCGGGCATGGACAGAGTCACCCGGATCGATCTGCTCGAACAGGCGGCGGCGGAGTTGCTCGAGTCGGAGAGCAACGGATCACTCCGTGTCGCGGTGTGTGGCCGTGCACGCGCGGGCCTCGTGGTCACGGCGGCCGGAGCAAGCGTCATCGTCGCGATGGAGCGAGGCGGATCGGCATTGCTCCGCGTGGGCTCCCTGGACGGCTCGGCCGGCCGCGGCCCGAGGGCCATCGCCGCGGGCTGCGAGCGGACCCTGCGGACGGTCCACCGCCTCCCGGACGACTTCGCGTTGACGGTGGTGTTCGACAATGCGGGCAACGCCGCGCGGTTTCCGGCACGCCTGCGCTGAGCCGGGGGCGCGGGTTTCGTTGAAGCCATAAGCCCGTACACTCGGACGCCAATGCCTGAGATTGCAGCGCCAAAAGGCACGCGCGACATCCTTCCCGGCGAGTTCGATGCTCGCCGGTGGTTGCTCGACGCCCACCGGTCGGTCGCCGAGTCCTTCGGGTACCGCTCGATCGAGACACCCATCATCGAGGCGACCGAGCTGTTCAGCCGTGGCGTCGGCACGGACACGGACATCGTCGAGAAGCAGATGTTCACCTTTGAAGATCGTGGCGGCCGCTCGCTCACGCTCCGGCCCGAGGGGACGGCCGGCTCGCTCCGGGCAGTGCTCGGCGCCCATCTCGATCAGGAGGTGCGGCCGGTGCGGGTGCAGTACGCAGGGCCGTTCTTTCGGGCCGAGCGGCCGCAGGCCGGGCGCCAGCATCAGTTCACCCAGGTGGGGATCGAATGCATCGGCGAGGGGTCGCCGGCGCTCGACGCGGAGATCATCGAGGTGGCCTCGCGGTTCTTTCAGGCGCTGGGCATCACCGGCATCCAGCTGCAGATCAACTCGCTCGGCAGCTCCGAGGACCGGGTTCGGTACCGCGCCGCGCTCGTGGGTTACTACACGCCGCTGGAGAGTTCCCTGTGCGATGACTGCCGCCGCAGGCTGCACACCAACCCCCTGCGCCTGCTCGACTGCAAGCGCGACAGCGGCCTCGTTGCCGGCGCTCCCGTGCTGTGGGACTCGCTCGACGCCGCAAGCCGCGAGCACTTCACCGCCGTGCACGCCATCCTGGAGTCGGCGGGGATCGACGCCATCCGCAACGACCGGCTGGTGCGCGGGCTCGACTACTACAGCCACACCGTCTTCGAGTTCTGGCACGACGCGCTCCAGGGCGCCCAGAGCTCCCTGGGTGGGGGAGGCCGCTACGACGGGCTGGCCGAGTTGCTCGGCTTCCCGGCCACGCCGGCAACTGGATACGCGCTCGGGGTGGAGCGGATCCTGATGGTGGCCAGAGCGCTGGACACCGTTCCCGCCTCCGGCTCTGCAGCCGACGTCCTCGTCTGTTCGGTGGAACCCGGGCAGGCGGAGGCGGCCGCAAGCATGGCCCGCGTGCTCCGCGGCGCACAGGTGCGAACCGTGCTCGACGTCGCCGAGCGCAGGCTTGACCGCAAGCTGCGCGGCGCCGAGCGCATCGGCGCTCGCGTTGCAGTCATCATTGGCGAGAACGAAGTTGCGGGCGACAGCGCCGTGGTGCGCGACCTCGACGGCCACAGCCAGCAGACAGTACCGGCGGCCGAGCTCGCGGACACGGTCATGCGCATTCTCGGAGGGACTTCGTGAGCACTCCCCGCACCTATTGCGGCACGCCGCGCGCGGCAGACGCCGGCAGGCAGGTCACCGCCTACGGCTGGGTCGACCGCAGGCGCGATCACGGCGGCCTGATCTTCATCGACCTGCGCGACTACACGGGGACGCTGCAGGTGGTCATCGACCCCAACGACGCACCGGAGGCGCACCGCGCCGCCCGCGAGGCGCGCCTCGAGTGGGTGCTGCGTTTCGAGGGCGAGCTCCGGCTGCGCGCACCCGAGAACGTGAACCCGAAACGCGAGACGGGCGAGGTCGAGCTGCGGGCCACTGCATGCACCGTGCTCGCGATCGCGAAGACGCCGCCCTTCCCGGTGAACGAGGACACCGAGGTCGACGAGCAACTGCGTCTTCGCCATCGCTACCTCGACCTGCGCCGCGTGCATCTGCAGCACAACCTGCGGGCCCGCGCCAAGTTCTGCGCCGAGCTGCGCCGCGCGATGGGGGAGATCGGCTTCCTCGAGATCGAGACGCCGATGATGATCCGGGCCACGCCCGAAGGCGCACGCGACTACCTGGTCCCGAGCCGGCTCTTTCCCGGCAGCTTCTACGCGCTCCCGCAGTCACCGCAGCTGTACAAGCAGCTGTCCATGGTTGCCGGCTTCGACCGCTATTTCCAGCTCGCGCACTGCATGCGCGACGAGGATCTGCGCGCGGACCGGCAGCCGGAATTCACGCAGCTGGACATCGAGATGTCCTTCGTGGATGAGGACGATGTCTTTGCGGCGCTGGAGCATGCGATCCCGAGTGCCTGGGAGGCGTGCGAGTTCCGTGGCGGCCATCTGCAGGTCCCGTTCCCGCGAATGACGTGGCGGCATGCGATGGACCGCTATGGCGTCGACAAGCCGGACACACGGTTCGAGCTGCTCCTGAACGACCTGACCGACATCGTCAAGACGTCGGGCTTTCGGGTGTTCGCCGATGCGGTCGCCGCCGGCGGCATCGTCAAGGGCATCTGCGTCAAGGGCGGCGACGACCTCAGCCGCAGCGACATCGAGGGTCAGCTCACCGAGGTGGCGCGCGGCGCCAGGGCACGCGGGCTCGCGTATCTGTGGAAGCGAACCGACGGCTGGCAGGGTGGGATCGCGAAGTTCTTCACGCCCGAAGAGTTGGAGGCGATCGGCGCAGCCACCGGCGCGGAGACCGGCGACTGCGTCCTCATGGTCGCGGACCGGCCGGGTGTGGTCCATGCGGCGCTCGGCGCGGTGCGCAACCATCTGGGCAGAGCTCGCGGGCTGTACGACGACACGCGCATCGACATGCTCTGGGTGACCGAGTTTCCGATGTTCGAGCGCAGCGATGAGACGGGCGAGATCGGCGCCGCGCATCACCCCTTCACGATGATCCACGCGGACGATCTGGACCTGCTCGAGTCCGACCCGCTCGCCGTGCGGTCGCGCGCGTACGACCTGGTCGTCAATGGACGCGAGATCGGCAGCGGCAGCATCCGCATCACCGACCCTGTCATCCAGCAGCGCGTGCTCGCGGCGCTCGGCATCGACGCCGAGGAGGCGCGGCGCAAGTTCGGCTTTCTGCTCGAGGCGTTCGAGTACGGCGTGCCGCCGCACGGCGGCTGGGCAGGCGGCATCGACCGCATGCTCATGGAGGGCCTCGGCACCGACAACATCCGCGACGTGATCGCCTTCCCCAAGAACCAGCAGGCCCAGGAGCCGCTCACCGACGCGCCGGCTCCTGTGGACCCTGGCCAGCTTCGCGACCTCGGGATCGGGCTCCTTCCGCGAACACCCACGCCGTGAGCCCGGGGCTCGGCCTCGCGATCCTCTTCGTGCTCATCGGTACAACGGTGTCCGCACTGGTGATGCCCCGGCGGGGCTCGGTGCTGCTCGCCTTCGTCCTTGCTGCGGCGGGCGTGGTCGCCGGCGAGCTCGTGGCCATCGCCACGCGCATCGGCGGCCCGCAGCTGGGTGCCCTGCACCCGGTCGCGGACGCCATCGGTGTCGTGCTCTTCGAGGTCACGGGCGCAGTGCTCGCGCCCGCGCGCCGTCGAGGGCCATAATCAGTCGATCGGCAATTCGGGAGGCTCGTGGAATGCGTGTTCCGTTCGGTAAGAAAGGTCTTGTAGCTGCAGGCGCCGCCATCACGGGTGCGGTGTTCTTCTGGCGCGTGCGTGCACGCCGCCGCGAGGAGGCAGAGGCCCGCGAGTGGGAAGCCGAGATCGCCGGAGCGGTTGACGAGGGGCGCGCCGCCACGGCGTCATCCTCGTCCATGCCGTCGTCCGAGCCCTCGAGCGTCTGAGACCCAGGTCCGTCGGTTTCGGCGCTGACGCTGTGGGGTATGTGAACAGCGCCATGGGAACCGTTTCAGAGCTCCGGCTGCCGGCTGATCGCGAGCACATCCTCGTCGCCAAGCGCGCCGCCGGCGCCTTCGGGTCGCTCGCGGGGTTCGACATGGACGCAATCGACGACCTGACGATCGCTGTCGCCCAGGCGTGCGAGAACGCGATCCGCTGCCTCGAGCACTCCGGGTCCATCGCCGGCCAGGTGAAGATCGTTTTCAAGATGAGTGACACCGGGTTGGAGGTCACCGTCCGCAGCACGGTGAACCGCGAGGCGGAGATGCGTGCTCGGGCGGAGCAGGCCGGCCTCGGCCGCGAAGAGGAGCTTGTCGCCGCCACCGATCTGGCGCTGCGGCTCATGGGCCTCTTCGTCGACGACAGCACGTACCGGGTCGACGAGCGAACAGGGAACCTACGCGTTCGGCTGACCAAATACAAGGCGTCGTGACCCCCTCGCCGGGGCGCGGCGACGGCGTGGCGACCCGCGAGCGGACGATTGCGAAACCGGCCGAGACCGCCGAGCGCGCCGAGATGCGCCGCCTCCTTCGCGAGTTCCACGAGACCCGTGATCCCCGCATCCGCGAACAGCTCGTGGACATGAACAGCGATCTCGTGCACTACATCGCCCGGCGCTTTGCCAACCGCGGTGAGCCCCTCGAGGACATCGAGCAGGTGGGCTTCCTCGGGTTGATCCAGGCCATCGAGCGGTTCGATCCCAGCCTCGAGAACGAGTTCAGCACCTTCGCGACCCCCACGATCGCCGGCGAGATCCGGCGTCACTTCCGTGATCGCTCCTGGGCAGTCAGGGTGCCGCGCCGCCTCCAGGAGAACCTCGCGAAGGTGAATGCCGCAACCCAGCAACTCCAGAACGAGCTCGGGAGGTCACCGTCGGTGGCCGAGATCGGCGCTCGAGTGGGCCTCGAGCCCGATCAGGTCCTTGCCGCGATGGAGGTTGCTCCGGCGCAGCACACCGTCTCGCTCGACGGCCCGGTCGGCGGGGGCGACGAACCGCTCACGCTCGGCGATCGCCTCGGGCTGTCCGACGACAACCTCGAGCGCGTGGAGATGCAGGACGTCCTGGAGCAGGTGATGGCGCACCTCACGCCGCGCGAACGCAAGATCCTCGCGCTGCGCTTTGTCGAGCAATTGCCGCAGACCGAGGTCGCAAAACGGCTTGGCATATCGCAGATGCACGTCTCACGTTTGCAACGCGCGGCTGTCGAGCATCTGCGCAAAGAGTTCGGAGCCGAGGCACCGGTTTAGCACCGGCGGTCGAGGAACGTCCGCTTATGGACCGCCTCCCGTAAACTTCGACAACTTGGTCTCGAATACATTTGCACGTGCTCAGCTCTGAGATCCGGGAGCGATTTCTTCGCTTCTTCGAAGAGCGCGGGCACTACAGGCTCGCGAGCTTTCCGCTCATTCCCCACGACGATCCGTCGCTTCTCTTCACCGTGGCCGGAATGGTGCCGCTCAAACCGTGGATCACGGGACAGCGCACACCACCGTCGCGCGACCTCGCGTCGTGCCAGAAATGCTTCCGTGGCGCAGGGCTGAAGTACGACGACATCGCGTCGGTCGGCGACCCCACGCACCACACGTTTTTCGAGATGCTCGGCAACTGGTCGATCGGGCACTACTTCAAAGAGGGCGCGATCGATTACGCGTGGGAGTTCTCCACCGAGGTCCTGGGACTCGACGCTGACCGGCTCTGGCCGAGCATCTATCCCGATGACGCGGAGTCGGAGCGTCTCTGGACGGAGAAGATCGGGGTCCCGAAAGAGCGCATCTCGCGCCTGACTGAGAACTGGTGGGCCGCCGGGCCGACAGGGCCGTGCGGCTACGACAGCGAGATCTACTTCGACTGGGGCGGCCCATGCTCCTGCGGCCGTACCGACTGCACACCCGAGACTGAGTGCGGCGGCGATCGCTGGGAGGAGTTCTGGAACCTCGTGTTCATGGAGTTCGATCAGCAGCCGGACGGATCCCGGCCACTGCTGCCGAATCCCACGGTCGACACCGGGCTCGGATTCGACCGGATCGTGGCGATCGTCCAGGGCGACCCGACCGGGTACGGAACCGACCACTTCGCACCGATGGTCGACGGCTTCCGTTCTCGCGCCACCGTGGCGGTCACAGACCCGGTGCTGACGCGTTCGCTGTACGTCCTCGCCGATCATCTGCGAGGAGCCGGTTTCCTCGTCTCCGCCGGCGTGCTCCCTGCCAACGAGGGCCGCGGCTACGTGCTCCGCAGGCTCATCCGCCGCGCCGCCGTCCACGCCCGTCGTGTCTCGCTTCGAGGCGGCCTCGCGGCCGGCGTTCCGGACCTCATCGCCACCATGGGCGAGCCGTACCCGGAGCTGGTGGAGTTCCGCAGCCTCATCGAGGACACGCTCGCCAACGAGGAGGACGCGTTCGCCAGGACGCTGGATGCCGGCACCGAGCGGCTCGGCGCACTCCTGTCGAGGAACCCGTCGGGGATCGACGGCGCCGACGCGTTCCGCCTCTATGACACCTTCGGGCTCCCGATCGAGTTAACGGTCGAGATGGCAGCCGAGCGTGGGGCGACGGTCGACATGGCGGGGTTCGAAGTCGCGATGCAGGAACAGCGCGAGCGGGGTCAGGCGTCAGCGCGCCGAGTCGGTTTCGCGGGAGCCGACGCGCTCCCTCCGACCCGTTTTGTCGGCTATGACTTCCTCGAGAGCGAATCCACCGTCGTCCGCATCGGACTCGACCGCGAGATCGAGGTCCTGCGCACGGGGGAGAGCGCTCCGGTCCTGCTTGATGTTTCGCCCTTCTATGCGGAGGCGGGCGGCCAGGTGGGTGACACCGGCGCACTGCTCTGGCCGGGCGGGAGCGCCATCGTCCGTGACACCCAGCCGGTCGCCGGCAGCGACGCCCGGACCCACGACGTCCTCGTCGAGAGCGGTGAGCTCCGGCCGGGCCAGCAGGTGCAGGCGCAGGTCGACGCGTACCGGCGCGGCCGGATCGCCCGCCATCACAGCGCGACGCACCTGCTCAACCGAGCGCTCCGCGAGGTGCTCGGCGATGGGGTGGTGCAGCGCGGCTCCTTTGTCGGGCCGGACCACACGACCTTCGACTTCGCGTTCTCACGCGCGTTGACACCCGAGGAGCTTGCCGACATCGAACATCGCGTCAACGAGGGCATCCGCCGCAATCTCGAACGCAGCGTCGCCCTGATGCCGCTGGCCGATGCCCGCGCGAGCGGCGCGATCGCGCTGATCGACGAGGCGTACTCGCCCGACGTCCGCGTCGTCGATTTCGGTGGCTGGTCGCGCGAGCTCTGCGGCGGGACCCACGTCGGCCGGAGCGGCGATCTCGGCGCGGCCATCGTCGTCTCCGAGAGCAGCATCGGGCAGGGAATCCGGCGCATCGAGCTCGTGGCCGGCGAGAGTGCCGAAGACCGCTGGCGTCGCACGGGAGCCGCCCTGAGCACCACCGCCAGGGCGCTGAAGACGCGCCCCGAGGAAGTTCCCGAGCGGGTGGCCGCCCTGCAGGAGCAGGTGCGCAAGCTGAACCGTGAGGTCACCCACGCGCGCAGTGCCGCGCCGTCCACCGTTGCGACCGATGGCGCGGTGGTCGAGGACGCGGCCGGCATTCCGTTCGCACATCTCCTGCTCGACGGCGACGTCGACGCCGACGGCGTCTCCCAGGCGGGCGACCGCCTGCTTGCGGATCGCCTCCAGGGCGATGGCGTTGCGGCGGTGCTCGGTCCGGCGACGCTGGTGGTCAAGGTTGGCGGCCGCGCGCTGCAAGCGGGTGTGCACGCCGGCACGCTGGTCACCGGTGCGGCGGCGGCGACCGGGGGCAAGGGCGGAGGCCGGCCTGACCTCGGCCGCGGCAAGGTCGGCGATCCGGCAAAGCGCCAGGAAGCCGTCTCCATGCTCCGCGACGCCATCATCGAGACGATGGGACACGCCGCCTGATGTCGAAACGAAAATTCGCGCTGCTCAAGCGGCGAGATGAGTTCCAGAGCCACTACACGGTGCTCGACATCGGCACCGAGTTCGTCAAGGCGCTGATCGTGAAACGCGAGAACGACAAGGGCATCGTGCTCGGTGTCGGCAAGGTGCGCCAGGCCCAGAACCACATGCAGGCGGGGGCTGTCGCGGACCTCCAGGCGGTGATCGACAACTGCGATCGGGCCCTGACCGAAGCCGAGGACATGTGCGAGACCATCCCCGGACAGGCGGTCATCGGCATCGCCGGTGAGCAGGTGCGGGGATTCAGCACCACCATGACCATGCCGCGGCCGCAGCCGCAGGCACGGATCACCCAGGCGGATCTCGCCACAGCGCTCCAGGCAGTGCAACGCCGGGCGCTGCGCGAAGCGGTCCGGCAGATGTCCCACGACCTGGGTGTCCAGGAGGTCAACGTCAAGCTCGTCCACAGCACGATCACGTCGGTGCGCATCGACGGCTACGCGGTGGCCAACCCGGTCGACTTCCAGGGCCACGTCGTGGAGATCACCGTGTTCAACACGTTCGCTCCGCTCACGCATATCGGTGCGTTGCAGGCGATCGCACAGGAGCTCGACCTCGAGCTGGTTGCAACCGTTGCCGAGCCGTATGCGCTCGCCCGTGGATGCTCGTCAGCAGAGTCCAACGAGCTGGGCGCCATCTTTGTCGACGTCGGCGGCGGGACCACCGACATCGCCGTTGTGCGCCGCGGCGGGATCGAGGCCACCCGGATGTTCGCGCTCGGAGGACGGTCCTTCACCAAGCGCCTCGCCACCGATCTCTCGATGGATCTCGACGAGGCCGAGCGCTTCAAGGTCGCCCATTCGGAAGGACACCTCGCCGCGGAGCAGAGCGCAATGGCGCGCCGCGCGCTCACACCGACTGCCGAGGTGCTCGCACAAGGCGTCGCTCTGACCCTCGAGGAGCTTGCCGGTCCGGATCCGTTGCCGGGCTCGATCTGCCTCGCGGGCGGCGGCGCCTCCCTGCCGGAGGTCGCCGAGCAACTCCGCATCCTCGACTGGTCGGACACCGTGCCCTTCACCCGTCCGCCGACGGTCAAGGTGCTCGGGCCCGGGGACGTCACCGGGGTCTACGACACGACCGGCCTCCTGGTCGGCAGCCAGGACGTCACCCCGATGGGGCTTGCGCGACACGCCGTGACGCTGGAAGATGACGCGGACGAGCCCCTGGGCGGGCTCATGCGCCGCGTTTTGAAGACGATGAAGGTATAGGCGCCAATGCCGGCTGTTGTCATTGCCAAACCCGACGACGAGATCGCCGATCTCATCGATCGCGTTCGCGCATCCTCGGACCTCGACGTCGGCCTCGTGGTCCCGGCCTCCAGCCGGGCGCTGCAGACCCCGCTGAACGTCCGGCTCCTGGCCCAGTTCAGCAACCAGTCGGGCCGGCGAACCTCGGTCGTCACCGAGGATCCGCGCCTCCAGCAACTGGCCCGGGCGAGCGGCCTGCAGGTCTACGGCTCCGTGCCGGCGTTCGAGCGTGGCATCGAGCTGTCGGGCCCGCGCTTGAGTGGCAGCCCGGTCGGCCGCGGCACGCTCGCCGGGCGCCGGCGCCGCCGGGGCTGCTGCTGCCGTCCTCGAGCCGCCCCCGGCTCCGCCGCCTGCGCCACCGCCGGTCACCCCGCCGGCGCACGCCCCGGCCACCGCACGGCTGGAGCCCCGGCGCGTGCTCACCCAGATGCCGCCGGCCAAGCGCAGCCGCGGATGGGATCGCCGCCGGTTCCTGTACGTCGCCGGTGCGGCAGTCGCGATCATCGGCATCGTGCTCTTCATGACGCTCGCTCCCTCCGCGAAGATCACCATCACGATCGACGCGACGCCGCTGTCGGTGAGCCCCACCATTCAGGGCAGCACCAGCGCGACAGCGGCCACGCAGCCCGACCACGTGCTCACGGGTGTGGTCACAGGCCAGGCCACCTCGACGTTTGTGGCAACTCCGACCGGAACGCTCAACGTCCCGGCGGTTGCGGCGACGGCCAAGGTCGTGTTCAGCACCAACGATCCGGACGGCTTCCAGTTCTCGCTGCCATCGGGCAATGAGATCGAGCTCTCAGGCGGAGGAACCCCCGTTTTCGCGGTGGCGAACACGACCTATATCTGCATCGGCCCCAACGGGAACGCGCCGCCCGCCGGCGTGTGCAACGGCGGGCGAGCGAACGCCACAGCCGTGGTCGCCGACACACAGCCCGGAGCGCTCGCAAGTCCGGTCCAGGCCAACACCCTGACCGACTGGCCCAGCGATCCGTGTCCGACACCGGAGCCGCCGAATGCGACCGACCTTCCGGGATTCCCGTATGACGGGTGCTTCGGTTCGAGCGACCACCAATATCACGCCATCACCGTCACCAACCCGAACCCGTCGACCACGGGCGCAAATGCCACCACCACGACGAGCGCGAGCCCGACTGATGTCGCCAACTGGAACGCCGAGATCACCACGGAGGAGAACACGCTCGCCTCGCAGATCCAGACAATCCTCGCCGGCAAGGCGGGTGGCAAGAAATTCGCCGTGGACCCGGGTCACAACGGGGAGACGATCTCCTACGTCACCACCCCGAAGGCGTTCCCTCCGGCCGCCAACGCTGCATTTGCGACAACAACGATCACGGTGAGCGCGTCTGCACAAGCGGCCATCTACGACCCCGTGGCGGTGCGCAACGACGTGATCGCCGACCTCGACAAGCTCGTCAAACCCGGAGACGAGCTCGCACCCGGCAAATTGACCACACCCCCGTGCACCGTCACGCAGGCAAATGTCAACGGCACAGTCATCCTTGCCTGCTCGGCGACCGACTACAGCCAGCCGCAGGTGAACCTGAACACCATCAAGGCACAGCTCACCGGGCGCAATCCCGGCAATGCGCAGAAGATCATCGAGAGCAACATCGACAAGGTCCAGAACGTGCACGTCTCCGAATGGCCCTTCCAGCTCTTCTATCTCCCGCTTCGCGCGTCGCAGATCGCTATCGACGAGAACGTCGTCGCTGTCGCGTCCAAGTCACCATGACGCCAGCCGGGGACGGCTCCGGTCGCACCCGCGTTCTCGGCATCGACGTCGGCTCGGTGCGCATCGGGCTGGCGGTCTCCGACGAGACCTGCACGCTTGCCTCGCCTGCGGCCACCATTCCCAATGAGTCGCGAACCCTGTGGGCGCGACTCGAGCGCGAGATCGCTGAGCGTGAGGTTGACCGAATCGTTATCGGGTTGCCACGGTTGCTCGACGGGACTGAGGGCGAGGCGGCGGAGAGTGTCCGCATGTTTGCCGCGGAGCTGGGCCGTCGCACCACCACGCCGATCGAGCTGTGGGATGAGCGATTCACCACGACGATCGCCGAGCGGTCGCTCATCGAAAGCGGCCTGCGGCGAAAGAAGCGGCGCGCGGTGATCGACTCCGTGGCGGCCGCAGTGCTCCTCCAGAGCTGGCTCGATTCGCGGCGGATCGCAGCCGCCCGCGCCGAGCGATGAGCCAGCTCGCGCTCCGGCTCTGCCTGGTCGGCTCCGGCATCTCGCGCTCGCCCAGCCCGGTCATGCACCAGGCGGCGATGCAATCCACCGGCGTCGAGGGGACCTATGTCCTTCGCGACGTTGCCCCGGACGACCTCGATGCATTCGTCGCCGAGCTCCGTCAGGGTCGCTACACCGGCTGCAATGTGACCGCCCCGTACAAGGCCGTCCTGGCGGAGCGATGCGACCTCCTCGAAGGCGACGCGGAATCACTCGGCGTGGTCAACACCATCACTGTCCGTGGCGGCCGCCTGCTCGGCGCCACGACGGACGCGGACGGCTTCGAGCTTGCCCTGAGCCAGGCATCGATGTGGCCGCGCCAGGGCGCAACCGCATTGGTCATCGGCGCCGGCGGGGCAGCAGCTGCGGTCGCGCTGGCGCTCACGCGGGTGCCGTTGCTGCGGCTGCGTATCGCCGCACGCCGCGAGAGCGCCGCGCAGAGCCTGGCCGAACGTCTCTCCGGCTCAGGCGATGTCGCCACGGTCGCTTGGAACCGCGACGCCATCGCCGCCACGTGCGCGCATTCCGCGATCGTCGTCAACGCGACTCCGGCAGGACTCGGGGACCTCCCATTCGACCCGCGAGCCCTCCCGCAGGCGTGCAGCGTCGTCGATCTTCGCTACGGGCCACGCCCGGTCGACGTCGTCGCCGCGGCGCTCGAAACCGGACATCGCGCCAGTGACGGCCTCGAGATGCTCCTGCAGCAGGGGTTGCTGAGCTTCGAGATCTGGACTGGGAGGAACGCACCCGCCGGCGCGGTGCGCCGAGCGCTGCTCCGGGCTGTCGAAGCGTGAATTCCCCGCTGGTCATCGCCGGGATCACCGTTGCCGGCGCGGTCGTCGGACTCGGGTCCGGGTGGCTCGCGGTGGGCCTGGAGAAGTTTGAGAAGCTCGAGGAGGAGGAGGAGCAGGAACGTCTCGACTACGAGCGCGACGTCGCCGAGGAGGTGAGCCGCGCCGCCGCGGCAGGGGAGGAGCCCGAGGTGGCGCGGCCCTGGTCCGGCGAGCGTTATGGCTGGACCTGGCTGGAACGCTGGCTCTCACCAGCCCTCGGCGCACTCGGCTTCGGCGCTTTCGCGGCGCATGAGACGTTCGGAACCGGACTGGTCATCCACCTGCTCTGGATCGCGATCTTCGTCCACGTCGTGGACTTCGACCTCAAGCACCGCCTCATCCTCAACGTCATCACCTACCCGAGCGTCCTTGCCGCGGTGGTGCTGAGCGAGTGGTCCCCGCGGATGACGCTGACGGGCGCCATCATCGGGGCGGTCGGCGTCGCGGCGTTCTTCTTCGTGCAGAACCTTGTCTCACGCGGCAGCATCGGGCTCGGCGACGCAAAGCTGGGCGCGCTGGTGGGGGCGGTCACGGGCGCCGGCCCCACCACGGCAACGCTCGGCGCCGTGTATGCGGTGGTCGCCGGGGTGTTCATCGGTGGTGCGACGGCGATCATCCTTTTGATCACTCGCATCCGCACGCTCAAAGACCCGATACCCTATGGTCCGTTCCTCTGTGCGGGTGCAGCACTCATCCTGTACCTGGGTCCATGACCCGCACGAGTTCAGGGTTCGTTGAGGTGAGGCAATGCCGACACAGCTGATGCCGGGAGAGCGATCGATCGCATTGGTGCGCCAGCACTGGTCCGTGCTCGCCGGGCACATCCTCGGCGCGCTCGTGGTCATCATCGTCGCGATCGTCCTCCAGGCGAAGTTCCCGGACAAGATCGGCTCGGCGTCGGTCACGACCGTGAAGACGGTCGTCGTGCTCGTCCTCATCATCGGGGCATTGGTCTGGGCGGGCGTGCGAGTCCTCCGCTGGCGCTTCTCCACGTATCACCTCACCGACCGCCGCATCGTCATGGAGGGCGGCATCCTCTCCAGGACGGCGGAGACCATCCCGCTCGACCGGATCCAGAACACGGTGATCCACCGGCCGTTCGGCGACCGGCTGATCGGCGCCGGTGACATCGAGATCGAGTCCGCCGGACGCGACGGCGTCGAGGTGCTGCATCGCATCCCCAAGGCGGAGACCTTCTACAACGAGCTCCTCGCCACCATGAACGCGCCGCCTTCGGCGGGTGCGCCGCCTCGCCCTGCGGGTCTCTGAACGCCGGTCGGTCTGATCAGCCGCGACGCGCGAGGACGGCGATCCGGGCCAGCGCCTCTGTGACAGCGGTATCTGAACCCACGCGGGCCGCCTCGCGGTACGCGCAGATGGCCGCGATCACGTCGCCGTTGAGCGTCGAGCAGGCGGGCGATGCGCAGGTGCTCCTCGGCACTGCGGCGAATCGTGAGCGCCTCCGTCATCGGTCCCACTCTTCGTCGTGAGCGGGGACTGGGGACGGACAAACGAGACGGCGGCGCGCCGTGCGAGCGGGCCAACTGGGCGCCCGCCAATACAATCCGTTGCAGATGCTTCGATTTCTCACGGCCGGCGAGTTGCACGGCCCCCAACTCACGGTGATCGTCGAGGGCATGCCTGCCGGCGTTTCGCTCCATGCTCCCCGCGACATCGACCCTGACCTGCGCCGCCGCCAGGGCGGCCACGGACGCGGGAAACGCCAGCAGATCGAGCACGACGCCGCTCGAATCGTCAGTGGCGTGCGCGGCGGCAAGACGCTTGGCTCGCCGGTGACCCTGGTGATCGAGAACCGCGACTGGGAGAACTGGAAAGGGCCGATGCAGGTCGAGGCCCGCGGCTTCAAGTCCAAACGGGTCACCCGTGTGCGTCCGGGTCACGCCGACCTGGCCGGTGTCCTGAAGTACGGATTCGACGACGCTCGTGACGTGCTCGAGCGCGCGAGCGCGCGCGAGACCGCCGCCCGGGTGGCCGCCGGCGCCGTGGGGCGGACGCTCCTCGCGGCAATCGGTGTCGACGTCCATTCGTGCGTGGTTCGCATCGGTGACATCAGCGTCCCCGTGCCGGAGCAGGACGTTGCCTGGGATGCGGTGGAGCAGTCGCCGGTGCGCTGCGCCGACCAGGCTGCGTCGGCGCAGATGGTCGCGGCCATCGATGCCGCGCGGGAACGCGGCGACACGCTCGGGGGGACCGCATACGTCGTGGCGAGCCATGTTCCTGCCGGACTTGGCAGTTACGTGCACTGGGACCGGCGGCTCGACGGGCTCATCGCTCAGGCGATGTGCAGCATTCCGTCAGTGAAAGGCGTGGAGCTCGGCGCGGCTGCGCTCGCCGCGCAGTCACCGGGGTCGGCGGTGCACGACGAACCGCGATGGAACGCCGAGCAGGGATTCCACCACCTGACAAATCGTCAGGGTGGGCTCGCCGGCGGCGTCACCGACGGCGAACCGGTGTGGGCGCTCGTCCATTTCAAGCCCATATCGACGCTGCTTCATCCACTGCGCAGCGTCGATATCGGAACGGGGGCTGAGATCAACGCCCATTACGAGCGGAGCGATATCTGCGTGGTGCCGGCGGGCGCTGTCGTGGCTGAGGCGATGCTGGCGTGGGTGCTCGCAGCAGCCGCGGTGGACAAGTTCGGTGGCGACAACCTCGGGGACCTCCGGCGTGCTGTGGCCGCGCACCGGCGCGCCGTCAGCCGCCTTCGATGAGCGCCCTTCGGCGTGTCGCGTTGGTCGGCCTCCCGGGATCCGGCAAGAGCACGGTCGCGCCGCTCGTTGCGGAGCGGCTTGGATGGGAGGCGATCGACCTGGACGATGAGATCGAGGCGAGCTCCGGCCGGTCGCCTGCCGCGATCATCGCCGCGGACGGCGAGGCGGCGTTTCGCGATCTCGAGCTCACCGCGCTGGAGCGGATACTCCGGCGTCCAGGACCGATGGTCATCGCGTGCGGAGGCGGCCTGATCACGCAATCAGCGGCACGCCGGGTCCTGACCGAGCTGTGCACCGTGGTCTGGCTCGACACCTCCGACGCGACTCTCATTCGGCGTCTCGGCGATGGCGCTGACCGTCCAATGCTCGGTGGCTCCGCGGAGACGGGCATCCCACGTCTTCGCAGTAGCAGAATCCGCGCGCTCCAGGCGGCGCACCTCCACATCGCTGCGGGCAGCCCGCCGGACATGGTTGCCGGCAGCGTGGTTGCCGCGCTCGACGGTGCCGTGCGAGTCAGCCTCGCTCAGCGCGCGTATCACATCGAGGTGAGGCCTGGAGCGATTGATGATCTGATGGCCCACATCCCCGGCGGCGCGACGCGTGTGGCGCTGGTCGCGGATCGCGCGGTCCAGCCCGCCACCCATCGCGTGGCCGTGTCGCTGCGAAGGGCCGGCATCGCCACCTCCGTGATCAGTGTCTCTGGCGGCGAAGGGCTCAAGACCTGGGCCTCGGCGGGGCGCATGCTCGCCCGGCTCGGTGCCGCAGGGCTCCAGCGCAACGACTGCGTCATCGCGCTGGGAGGCGGCACAGTCGGCGACCTCGCGGGCTTCGCAGCAGCAACGTACCTGCGCGGGATCGCATGGATCAACGTGCCCACCACCCTCCTCGCGATGGTGGACAGCGCGATCGGCGGCAAGACCGGGGTCAACCTCGCTCGAGGCAAGAACCTCGCAGGTGCGATCTGGCAACCGCGCGCCGTGATCTGCGACACCGACATGCTGAGAAGTCAGGACGATCGATCGTATCGATCGGCGTTTGCCGAGATCATCAAGTACGCGATGATCGCCGAAACGCCGCTGGCGGCTAACCTCGACAGGGAGCTTGATCGACTCCTCGCGCGCGACCGCGATGTGCTCACGGAGACGATCCGCGAGTGCTGCGCGATCAAGGCCCGGATCGTATCCGGCGACGAGCGGGAGGGCGGGAATCGCGCCGTCCTCAACTACGGCCACACCGTCGGGCACGCCCTCGAAGCCGCGGCGGGGTTCGGCAGCGCCTGCTCCACGGCGAGGCTGTGGCGCTCGGGATGCTCGCGGCCGGCCGGCTCAGCATCCGGGTCCTCGACTGCCCGGCCGGGGATATCGGCTGGCAGGATGAGATGATCGCCCGGTGCTCCCTTCCGACGACGCTGGTGTTTGACCCCGAGCAGGTGCTCGGTCATATGCGCGCGGACAAGAAGCACGTCGGCGGCCGCCTGGGCTGGGTGCTCCTCGAACGCCGCGGTCACCCGCTGTCCGACCAGGGCGTCGGCGATGCCGAGGTGCGCGCCGCGATCGACTCGGTGCTCGCGCGATGACGGCGATCCTCCTCCTGAACGGCCCCAATCTCGCGAGCCTCGGCGAGCGCGAACCGGAGGTGTACGGCTCGGTCACCCTCGCTGAGATCGAAGCGGCAGTTCGAAGCCGCGCGGCCGCACTCGGGCTGGAAGTCCGGTGCGAGCAGACCAACCACGAGGGCGCGATGGTCGACATCCTCGAGTTGGAGCGCGGCCACAGCGCGGGGTGCATCGTCAATCCGGGAGGGCTGACCCACACGAGCGTCGTCCTTGCAGACGCGCTGCGCGGCTTCGCCGGACCGGTCATCGAGGTCCATCTGTCGAACATCCTCGGCCGCGAGCCGTTCCGGCGCGTCTCGCTCTCAGCCGAAGCCGCGGTCGCGGTGATCGCGGGGCTGGGCATCAATGGCTACGTCCTCGCAGTGGAGGGACTGGCTAAGCTGCTGGAAGACCGGTCAACAACTGGGAGCACGCAATGATCACCGCCTCCGACCTGCGCCCGGGCGCGACCGTCGAGCGCGACGGCGACCTCTTCGAGGTCATCGACTTCTCGCACATGAAGCAGGGTCGTGGCACGGCGGTGGTGCGCGCCAAGCTCCGCAATGTCACCACCGGTGCGGTCACCGACGAGACCTTCCGCCCCGAGGAGAAGTTCGGCAAGGTGCGCATCGAGCGCTCCGAGGCCCAGTTGCTCTACAAGGACGGTGAGAATTACGTGGTGATGGACAACACCACGTTCGATCAGATCACGCTCAGCCCCGAGCAGCTCGGGAGCGGCGTGGACTATCTGAAAGAGAACGACAACCTCTTCCTGCTGCGCTTCGACGATCGTGTGCTCGGCGTCGACCTGCCCACGTCGGTGGTGCTCGAGGTGACCGAAAGTGAGCCCGGGTTCAAGGGCGACACGGCCAATGCGTCCTTCAAGCCGGCCAAGGTCGAGACCGGGCTGGCAGTCGATGTGCCGCTGTTCGTCAACCAGGGCGACCTGATCCGCGTCGATACGCGCACCGGCCGCTACGTGGAACGCGCGTGACCGATACCGGCGAACCGGATCGCCTTCAGCTGCGGCCCACCATGAACGGGCGCCGCCAGCTGGGCACGACCCGGGTGGCAAACGAGGTGGTGGCGTCGATCGCCGCATTTGCTGCATTGCAGGTCTCGGGCGTGCACGCGATGTATCACCCGGGCGGGCAGCAGTTCGATCGCATCGTCCGCCGTTCGCATGCGCACCGCGGTGTGCGCGTCGAGATGCGCGACGACGCGCTGCACCTGAGCCTGTACGTCGTCATGGAGTTGGGTGGCAATGTGCCCGTCGTCGGCGCCGAGGTGCAGCATCGCGTTGCGGACGCGATCGATCGCATGCTCGCGCTGCGCGTCGAGGAGGTCAACGTCTTCGTCAGCGAGGTCGCCTTCGCGTGACCCCTGCCGTGTCAGGCACGGGACGTCGCCGGCGGGGTCGTGAACTGGCGCTCCGCGTGCTCTTCGAGATCGAGGGCACAGAGAAGGACCCGGACTTCGCGTTGCGCTACCAGGGCGAGGACCTGCGGGCGACAGCTGACGTCCGTGCATTCGCGCGAACGATCGTCGTCGGCTGCGTGGACCATCTCGACAGCATCGACGCCGCCCTTGGTACGGCGATGGAACACTGGTCGCTCGTGGACCTCGGCAAGGTGGAGCGTGCGGTGCTGCGCCTCGGCACCTTCGAATTGCTCTACATGGAGACGACACCGGTAGCCGTCGTGATCGACGAGTTCATCGAGCTGTCACGCGCATACGCGGGAGACGAGGCGGCGCAGTTCGTGAACGGCGTGCTCGGTCACGTCGCACGGGAGCGCGTGTGACCACCGCCATCTGCACCGTCAGCGACCTCACCGCGCTGGTTCGCGATGCGCTGTCGGCGCGTCCCGACCTCGAGGACGTGCTTGTCGAAGGCGAGGTGAGCAACTTCACCGCGCACGCGTCGGGCCATCTGTACTTCACGCTCAAGGACGCGCGCGCGCAGGTGTCATGCGTGTGCTTTCGCGCCAATGCGCTCCAGATTCCCTTCCGACCGTCGAGCGGGATGACCGTTGTGGCGCATGGATCCGTGCAGGTGTATGAGCAGCAGGGCCGGTACCAGCTGTACGTCGACCGCCTCGAGCCGAGCGGCGTCGGTGCGCTCGCGCTCGGTATCGAGCAGCTCAAGCAGCGGCTGAGCGCCGAGGGACTCTTCGATGAACGCCGCAAGCGCCGGCTGCCGCTGCTGCCACGACGCGTCGTTGTGGTCACATCGCGCAGCGGCGCCGCATTGCGTGACGTCTGCACGGTGATCGCGCGGCGCGCACCGTGCATCGGCGTCGTGCTCTCACCCGCAACGGTGCAGGGCGATGGAGCGGTGGAGACACTCGTCCGTGCGCTCGTTCGCGCCGACCAGGTCCGCGACGCCGACGTCATCCTCCTGGTGCGCGGCGGCGGCTCCCTCGAGGACCTGCTCGCCTTCAACAGCGAGCCGCTCGCGACGGGCGATCCGGGCGACCCGGCTCCCGGTGGTCACCGGCGTCGGGCACGAGACCGACACAACGGTTGCCGACCTCGCCGCCGACCGCCGGGGCGCGACGCCGTCCGCAGCGGCCGAGCTGGTCGCCCCGAGCGTCGCAGAGCTCCGTGACGACCTGTTCGACCGGCACGCGCGCCTCGGCATCGCCATCACCGGCGTGGTCGGTGCCCGGAGGGATCGCGTCCACATCTCGTCGCTCCGGCTTCGCGCAGCGCTCATGCAGGAGGCGGCGCTCAAGCGGCGTGCGCTCGATCAGCAGACATCTCGGTTCGCGGTCGCCCATCCTTCGCGGCGCGTCGAGATCGAGCGCCTCCGCCTGAAGCGGGCAGCCGAGCTCCTCCATGAGGCTGCGGATCGGGTCACGGTTGCCCGCCGCGCGGCGCTGACGACGCGGTCGGCGCGCCTCGCCGCGCTCTCCCCGCGGCGGACGCTCGAACGCGGGTATTCGATCACCTCGGACGAGACGGCCGGGTGCTCACCACGGCCGCAGGCGTCCAGGCGGGCTCCCGCCTGCGCACCGTGCTGCAGCACGGGACCGTGGAGAGCACGGTCGATCGCATCAATGCGGACACACCGATGACAGACGAACAGATGTACGATGCCAGTCCAGCGGCGGGCGACCAATGACCCCGGGCTCGACGGAGGACGGCATCACGGCTCTGACCTACGAGGCGGCGCTCGCAGAGCTCGACACGCTCATCAGCAAGCTCGAAGGCGGCAGCATCGCCCTCGAGGAAGCGATCGGGGCGTACGAGCGCGGCGTGGTCCTGGCGCAGCACTGCTCGGATCTCCTTGCCCGCACCGAGCAGCGCGTGAATCAGCTCGTCGTGAGCGCGAGCGGTGCGATCGGAGAGCGCCCGCTCGAGACTGCCGTGCGGTCCGCACCCGAGACGCGACCGCCGATCGCCGTCGTGCCGGCACGTGTCCCGCCGGCGCCGCGGATCGACCCCGACGACGTCCCTTTCTGACCGCGCGAATACACACAGATGTGGTATCAATGGGAGCCATGACAGCGGTGTCCCAGGCCCGGCGCATCGACCTCGAGCTCGTCGCCCGCGGGTTGGCGCCGAGCCGCGAGCGCGCGCAGGCGCTTGTCGCCGCCGGGTTGGTGGAGGTCGACGGCGAGCGCGCCACCAGCGCCGATCAACGCGCCGGTGCCGAGCAGCGAGATTCGCCTGCTCGGGCGCGACCATCCCTGGGCGAGCAGGGGAGGCCTCAAGCTCGCCCCCGCGCTGGACGCGTTCGGCATCGACTGCGACGGGCCGGGTGTGCCTGGACGCCGGAGCATCCACCGGCGGATTCACCGACGTGCTGCTCAGCCGCGGCGCCGCATTCGTCTACGCGGTGGACGTCGGCCGGGGTCAGCTCGACCCCCGCCTGGCCAACGACGCGCGCGTGCATGTCATGGACCGGACCAATCTGCGATCCCTCACCTCGCTCCCGGGAGCGGCTCCGGACCTCGTCACGCTCGACCTGTCGTTCATCTCGCTGCGTCTTGTCATCCCGGCCGTGGTGCGGCTGATCGCCCCTGGTGGCGCCGACCTGGTCGCGCTGTTCAAGCCGCAGTTCGAGCTCGGCCGTGATGCCATCGGCAAGGGCGGGATCGTCCGCGACGCGGACGCAGCCGAACGAGCCGCCGGTGCCTTTGCGAACTGGCTCGGCTCAGCGTTCGGTGCTGTCGCGCAGGCGCCGCTGCCGTGCGCGATTCGCGGCGCCAAGGGCAACCAGGAGTGGCTCGTGGGTGCGCGTGTCCCCGCTGCTGTTGCGCCAGGCCCGGACACACCATGACTGCTCAGCGCAGCATCGGATTCCTCCTGCATCCCGGCGAGCAGGTCGTGGTGCAGTCCGCGATCGCTCGGGCGCAGGCGTGCGGCTTCGAGGCGTGGACAGCGCTCGAGGATCCAGAGGCTGCGATGCACGAACACAGCGCCACCACCTCGCTGCTGGTGACACTCGGCGGCGACGGGACGTTCCTCTACGGGGCGCGGCTGGCGGCGCCGCTCGGCATCCCGGTCGTGGGCGTGAATCGCGGCCGCCTGGGCTTTCTCAACGACGTCGAGATCGACGCGCTCCCGGAGGCGATCAGCCGGTTTGCGAGCGGCGACTACACGACGCAGCGCCGCGCGCTGCTGGAGATCGCCGTGGAGGGCGCCGCCGAGCCGGTGCTTGCCATCAACGAGATCGTCGTCCGTGCACGCGACGTCAATGTCGTGCGGCTCCGTGTGGAGGTCGACAACGACCTGCTCGGCGCATTCGATGCTGACGGAATCGTCGTCGCCACAGCCACGGGGTCGACGGCATACGCGCTGAGCGCAGGTGGTCCGCCTGTCGACCCGCGGGTGCGCGCCGTCGTCGTCGTGCCCATCGCCGCTCACGCGGTCATCAGCCGTCCCGTCGTCATCCCGGAACAGCTCGAGGTGAGGGTCACCGTCGACCGCGGGCGTGTCTTCGTCGCCGCCGACGGACGATCGATCGCGTGGATGGCGGACGGTGGGAGCGTGGTCATCGGGCCGGGACCCGAGCTGGAGGTGATTCGCTTCGCCGACTCGCCGTCCTTCAACTCGCGCCTCCGGCAGAAGTTCCGCTACGGCATCCCCCACAAGGATCTGTTGCTCGAACCGGTGGACGACGACACACCGGTGGACCGCGGAGGGGCCCGTGGCGCTCCGTGAGCTGCGCGTCAGCAATCTCGCGATCATCGAGGAGGCCCGGCTCTCGTTCGATGAGGGCTTCACCGTGCTCACCGGTGAGACGGGTTCCGGAAAGTCAATGTGCGTCAACGCGCTCCGCGCCGCGCTCGGCGGCCGGCTCGACTCCGAGTCCGTGCGCACGGGTGCGTCCGCCGCACGCGTCGCCGCTGTGTTCGACAACCCGAGCCCGCGCTTGCGAACCCGCCGCGCCGAGCTCGGGATTCCGGACGACGACCTGATCACGCTCTCGCGCGAGGTACCAGCGTCGGGTCGGGCAACCTGCCGCGTCGATGGTGCGCTCGTATCCCAGGCGGTGCTTCGCGAGCTCGGCGACCTCTGCGTCGACATCACCGCGCAGGGGACGAGCCATCGGATGCTGCGCCGCAGCTGGCAGCGCGAAGTGCTCGATGCGTTCGGCGGCGCCGAGTGCGCAGCGGCGCGAGCCGCCACTGCGACAGCGGTTCAGGCCTGGCGCGCAGCATCCGAGGCGGTCGTTGCCGCCCGGCGCGCGGCGAGCACCGGGGCTGCAGAGCTGCAGCGGGCGCGCGATCTTGTCGACGACCTCGAACCCATTGGTATCCGGCCCGGCGAGGATGCCGAGCTGCAGGCCGAGCGGCTCCGGCTCCGTCACGCTGCCCGCATCGCCGGGTCCGCGCTGGCCCTCGCCGACGCCAGCGGCGGTGAGGAGGAATCGGCCGCCGATCGGCTCGCGGTTGCGATCGGTGGTGGCGCCGACCTGGCCGCTGTCGATCCTGAGCTGTCGCGCCTCCTGGAGGACGCGGATGCGCTGGTCGACCGGCTCCGCGAGCTGGCCCTCGACGCCCGCCGCCACGCCGACGCGATCGTCGTCGACGATGTCCGGCTCACCGCGATCGAGGAGCGGCTCGACACGCTGACGCGGGTGATCCGGCGGCACGGATCGCTGGAGGCGGCGCTCGTCGAGCTCGACCGCGCCACCGCGCTGGTGGCCGGAGTTGACGGGGAGGCGGGTTCCATCGGTGGGCTCGAAGCTGCCGCGGAAGCGCGTCGCACCGCAGCCGGTGCGGCGGCAGCGAGTCTCAGCTCGGCCCGAGCCGCTGCCGCGCGGCGCCTGGAACGAGCGATCACAACCGAGCTGCGCGTCGCTCGAGCTGCCGCATGCACGCTTCCGCGTCGTGCTGACACGGAGCCTCGATGTCGACGGCGTGGATACCGGCGACGGCACACCGGTGCGATGCGGGCCGGCCGGGATCGACGATGTCGATTTCCGGCTTGCGCCGAATCGCGACTCCGTCCCGATGCCACTCGACGAGGGACCGTCCGGCGGAGAGCTGGGCAGGCTCGCCCTCGCGCTGAGCGCCGTGGTCACCGAGGACGATGCCCCGGTGCTCGTCCTCGATGAGGTGGACACGGGCATCGGTGGCGAGACGGCAGCGCGAGTCGGCGATGTGCTCGCCCGCATCGGGCGCACCCGCCAGGTGATCGCGATCACCCACCGCCCCGAGATCGCTGCCCGGGCGGCGGCGCATCTCACGATCACGAAGCTCGATCGTCCGGGCGGCGCGCAGGCGACGGCCGGGGCCGTCAACGGCTCGGAGCGGGTTCGGGAGATCGCGCGGTTGATGTCGGGCCGGACAACTGAGGCAGCGCTCACGCGAGCAGCCGAGCTCCTTGCAGAGGGTGCGGGCGGCGATAGGGCCACCCCCGGCCTCCGTACCATGTAGTGATGCAGCGGGAGGACGCGGGCGCCGCCTCGATCACCGTGGACGCCCCGGGGTTTCATGGAACCCTCGAGGAGCTCGTCGCCAAGGCGAACCGTGGTGACGTCGATCTCACCGAGCTGTCCGTGAGCGCCGTGGTGGAGGAGGCCCGCAGCGCGCTCGAGAGCCCCGAGCGCCAGGGCGATCTCCGCGGCGTTGCCGACGCGCTGACCCTCCTCGCGCGACTGGTCGCCCTCAAGGCTGCCGCGGTGCTGCCCGATCAGGACACCACGGTCATCGAGCCCGAGGATGATCAGTCCACCGATGCCGGCCGCCGGCTCGCCGAGTACCGCCTCTTCAAGGCTGCCGCCGAGGCGCTCCTCGCCGAAGCGGCCACCGAGGGCGCCAGAAGCTTCCTCGGCCTCGTCTCCACAGAGGTCATCCCGGTCGAGCGGCTCCGCATCGCACCCGAGCGTCTCGCCGCAGCGTTCCGGGCGGTGCTCGAACGCCTCAGCGACACCGAGCCGCTCCCGGTGGCGATCACCTTCTCGGTGGAGGACAAGGTCCGCCTGCTTCGCGACCGCCTCGCGCTGGGACCGCTGGAGTTCGAGGAGGTCTTTGCCGGGGTGAGCACGCGGCTCGAGGCGGTGGCCTGCTTCCTCGCCCTGCTCGAGATGCTCAAGCGTGGCGAGGCAACGGTGGAGCAGCGCGATGCCTTCGGCCCGATCACGGTGACCGGCCGTGGATGAGCTGCTTGTCCTCGACGTGTTCGGCCGGGCTACGGTGCCGGAAGGCACGGCCGACGCCGAGCCCGAGGACCTTGCGCCTGCTCTCGAGGCACTCTGCTTCGCGCTCGGCCGCGAGGTGAGCATCGCCGAAGCCGCGTCCATCCTCGAGCGGAGTCCCGCGGCCGTTGCCCGCTCTGCGGGCGTGCTCGCCATGGACCTCCGCGGCCGCGGGCTGATGCTCCAGCGATCCGAGACCGCGATACAGCTGGTTACGCGCCCGGAGATGGCCTGGGCGGTGCAACGCGCGCTGCACCCGGAGCGCCCGTCGCGGCTGAGCCGGGCCGCCATGGAGACGCTTGCGATCGTCGCGTACCGGCAGCCCGTCACGAAAGCCGTGATCGAGTCCATTCGCGGTGTCGACTGCGAGGCGGTCCTCGAACACCTCACCGAGCGGCGCCTGATCACCGAGGTCGCCCGGCAGGACACTCCCGGACATCCGCGCCTCTTCGGCACAACGCTCCGGTTCCTGCAGCTGGTCGGGCTCGAGCAGATCGACGATCTGCCGCCTGTGTCGGACGTGCCCGTGCTCCCCGACTTCGAGTGAGTGCCACACCGCCCGAGCGGCTGAACCGTTTTCTCGCGCGACGCGGCATCGCATCGCGACGGGGCGCCGATACGCTCATCGCCGACGGCCGGGTCACGGTGAACGGGCAGCTTGCCTACGTCGGCACCGTGGTCGATCCGTCGACAGATCGCGTGAGCGTCGACGGCCGCCGCATCCCTGCCCGCGCAGTTTCCGTCACGATCGTCCTCAACAAACCGGTTGGTGTCGTGACCACGCGGAGCGATCCGTACCAGCGTCCAACCGTGATGGATCTCATCGAACCGGTGCCCGGGCTCGTCCCGATCGGCAGGCTCGACGCAGACAGCCGCGGGCTGCTCGTGCTCACCACCGACGGCGACCTCGCGCACGCCGTCTCGCATCCGCGTCACGGCGTCACCAAACGTTATGTGGCAACGCTCGATCGGGCGATCTCGGCGGCGCAGCTCGATGCGATCACCACCGGCGTCGAGCTCGAGGACGGACCCGCGCGAGCACTGTCGGCGAAACGCTCCGGTTCGGATTCCGTGGTCGAGGTGGTGATGGCCGAGGGCCGCAAACGCGAGGTGCGCCGCCTCTTCGCCGCGATCGGCCTCGAGGTGCGCGACCTCGTGCGCATCGCCATCGGACCGCTCGAGCTCGGTGAGCTCGCCGAGGGAGACGCGCGCGCCCTCCGCCCAGCGGAGCTCTCGTCACTCCGCGCCGCGGCGGGGATGCCGGCTCCGGTCCGGGCAGCGGCGCGGCGCGCGAGGTGACCCCACCCGTCATCACCATCGACGGTCCGGCAGGCAGCGGCAAGACAACTCTCGGACGGCGCCTCGCAACGACTCTCGGGCTGCCCCTTGTCGACACCGGGCTGTTCTATCGAGGCGTCATGGTCGCGGCGGCGCGGGCCGGGCTCACTCCCGACGATCGCGACGCCTTGATCGACTGCGCACGCAACACGGTCGTCGTCATCGACACCGACCCCTCACATGACGACGCTGACAGCGCCGCGACGGTCAACGGCGTCGACGCCGGTCCCGCGCTTCGCGACCCTGCCAACGCACCACTCCTTGCGTCGATGAGCAGCATCCAGGAGGTCCGCGACGTGCTGCTCGAGGCGCAGCGCGCATTGGCCGTCAACGGCGCCGTCGCAGTCGGCCGTGACTGCGGCACGGTGGTCTTCCCGCATGCACAGCTGAAGCTCTATCTCGACGCCTCCGAGGAGGTGCGCGAACAGCGACGCGCGACGCAGCTGGGTGCCAACGGCGCGGAGACGGACAGCGCGCTGATGCGCGGCGAGGTGGGCGCGCGTGATCGCCGTGACGCCTCGCGCACCGCCGCGCCGATGCGTCCTGCCGACGACGCCCACGTGCTCGACACGGGTGTCCTCGGGATCGACGAGGTCGCCCGCGTCGCGCTCGATCTCTGGGCTGCGGTGGCGACGCCACAGCGCATGATCTACGCAGTCTTCCGCGCCGGCGTGCGCGTGCTTGCGTGGGTGATTCTCGGCCGGCGCCTGCGCATCGACGGCATGGAGCGGATGCCGCGGCGCGGATCGGTGCTGGTCATCGGCAACCACGTCGGCACGGTCGAACCGGCGCTCACCGGCGTCTTCATCCCGCGTCGTGACGTCTATTACATGGCCAAGAGTGAGCTCTTCCGCACTCCGCTGCTCGGCTGGCTCTTTCGCAGGAACCATGCCTTTCCGGTCGTCCGGGACACCGCGGACCGCGGCCGCGCTGCGTGCGGCGCTCGCAGTGCTCGCGGACGGACACGTCCTGCTCGTCTACCCGGAAGGCACCCGCTCATGGGATGGGCGGATCGTCGGTGAGGTGCAGGCCGGCGCCGGGTTCCTCGCACGCCACTCCGGAGCACTGCATCGTCCCGGTGGCGAGCTGGGGATCCGAGCGAGTCATCCCGCGCGGGAAATGGCTGCCGCGTCCGGCCGATGTCGAATTGCGCATCGGCGAGCCGTTTCACCTTCCGTCCCGCGGCCGCGACGGGCGCCCGCTCACCAGCAGAGAAGCCGCCGCGATCATGATGGAGCGTGTGATCGCACTGCTCCCCAGGGAGCGACGGCCCGTGGGAGCGGACATGCGCACCCTCGGGGGGAGTTCGCCCGCCGCGTGATCGGCGGCCTCGTGCACCCGGACCACCTGGTCGCCTTCGACCTCGAGACCACCGGCCTCTCCCCGAGGAGCGACCGGATCCTGGAGATCGGCGCCGTGCGCTATGACCGTGCCCTGCGCCCGATCGACGAGCTCCAGGTGGTTGTGGATCCGCAGATGCCGATCCCGCTGGCGATCCAGCGCCTCGTCGGGCTGACCGACGAAGACGTGCTCGGGGCGCCGTCACCCGCAGAGGGTGCACATCGGCTCGACCGGTTCTGTGGCGATGCCGCGCTGATCGCTCACGGCGGTACGTTCGACCTGCTGTTCCTCCGCGCCCTGCTCTCGGAAAGCTTCGGCTCGCGCCTCGTATACGACACGCTCGACCTCGCGCGGATCCTCCTCCCAACCTACGAGAGCCACAGCCTCCCGCTGCTGAGCCGCCGCCTCGGGATCACGCACGAGCGTCCGCACCGAGCGCTGAGTGACGCGCAGGCCACCGGCGACCTGTTCCGAATCCTGGTCGGGGCCGGGCGGAGCCTGCCGGTTGAGACGAAGGGGGAGATGCGGCGTGTCGCCGCCCAGGCGTCCGGACCCGCTCCAGGCGTTCCTCGACGACGTCCTGCTCCGGCCGGATGTCGAAGCGGAGCCGCCTGTCGATCACCTCAAGGCCACAGCCCCAGCTCCGATTCCCAGGCCGGCGCAGCGCCCGGCGGCGGGGGAGGAGCGGCGCAGCATCGGGGAAGCCGCCGCTGCGCTGCTCGGCCCGGACGGGCCACTCGCAAGTCGCGAGGGATACGAGTACCGCGAGGCACAGCTGCAGATGGCGACGGCCGTCGGGCAGACCCTCGAGCGAAAACGCCGCCTCATGGTTGAGGCGGGGACGGGCGTCGGCAAATCACTCGCGTACCTGGCACCACTGGCGCTCTGGACGGCGCGAACCGGCAAGCGGGCGGTGGTTGCGACGCACACGATCAACCTCCAGGAGCAGCTCGCCGATCGCGACCTGCCTGCGGTCGCGGGTCTCCTGGGCGAGCCCGTGTCCGTCGCCGTCCTCAAGGGGCGCAACCACTACCTCAGCCTCCGCCGGTGGCAGCGTTTTCTCGCAACGCCCGACGACCTGGGACACGAGCCCGACATCGTCTCGATCCGCTTCAAGCTGAAGATCCTCGCGTGGCTGGCCACCACCACGACCGGCGACCGCTCGGAGATCTACCTGGCCGGCGACGAGGAACAGCTGTGGCGCCGGGTCGCGTCCGACATGACCGATTGCCTCGGGCCGGCATGCGCCAACTGGCCGAACGCACGCTGCCACATGGTGGATGCCCGCCGCCGCGCGTCAGATGCAGCCATTGTTGTCACAAACCACGCACTCCTGCTCGCCGGCACCGAGCGGCAGGGCCAGGTGCTCGGGCCGTATGAGGCGCTGGTCATCGACGAGGCGCACCAGCTCGAGGCCGTTGCCACCGAACAGCTCGGGGTCACGGTGCGCCTGGCAGATCTGACGCTCATCCTCGACAGGCTCCCCGCGCTTCCCGCCACGCCACTCGGCGAGGATCTCAACCGCTGCCGCGAGGCCGGGCAACGCCTGTTCGGCGATGCCAAGGGCTTCATGTCGGCCAAGCTCGGTGGCGAGCACGCCGCCAACGGGCGTGTCGGTCTGTCGGATGCGATCCGCGACGACCCCGGGTTCGGGTTCGTCGAACGCTCCGCCGTGCACGCAGCAGGCGTCCTCCAGCGTGTCGCGAGCACGCTGGCGTCTGCGACGCCCGACGGCATGCAGACGGCACTCCTGCCCCAACCGGATCGGGCGGATGACGAGCTGGAGTACGCGGCCATCGCGCTCGCGGGTATCGCTGACGCGATCGACCACGTGATCGTCAGCAGGCGTGAGGGCATGGTGAGCTGGATCGAGATGCGAGGCGAGCAGGCGGAACTCCACGAGGCGCCGGTCGATGTGTCCGATCCCGCTCGCCGAGAGCGTGTTCGACCCGGCCGAGTCCGTTGTCCTGACGTCGGCGACGCTCTCGGTCGCCGGCGGCTTCGACTTCATCCGCAACCGGGTCGGTATCGGCGCGACGGCCGAGGAGCTGACCCTGCCGTCGCCGTTCGACTATCTCCGCCAGGCGGTCTGCATCCTGCCCGAGGACGCCACCGCATATGACGACCCGGTGCACGACACGCACATGGCGGCGTTGATCGATGGCATCGCGGCGAAGCTCGACGGACACACGCTGGTGCTCTTCACGAGCTACGGACCGCTCAAGCGGGTCTGGGCGCTCCTGCAGGATCGCCTCGACTCCCGCGGGATCGCAAGCCTCGCCCAGGGCATGGACGGCACCCGGCGGCAGATCCTGCAGAGCTTCCTCGCCGACCCGCGCACGGTGCTGCTGGCCACCAGCAGCTTCTGGGAGGGCGTGGACATCCCGGGAGACCGCCTGCGCTGCGTCGTCATCGACAAGCTGCCGTTCCCGGTGCCCACCGACCCGCTCGTGCGCGCCCGCTCGGAGCAGCTCCGCGACCCGTTCGGCGAGTACATCCTGCCCGTCGCGATCATCCGCCTCCGGCAGGGGTTCGGCCGCCTCATCCGGAGCGCGTCGGACCGAGGGGCGGTGGTGCTCTGCGATCCGAGGCTCCGCACCCGTCAATACGGGATGGGATTCCTTCGGGCGCTGCCGCCCGCGCCCACCGTCATGACCGCGCTGGAACGGGTCCCCGCGCTCGTCGGCGACTTCGTGAACTCGGGGACATTGCCCGAGACCGTGGGAGAATCACCGCAATGGTCCTCGAACGATCTCGAACCGGCGTGAGTCCGGAGGTGCCGGTGCAGCCGGACGCCGCCGCTGCCGCGCCCGACGCGGAGTCCTCGCTCCTCGCCGATCCCGCAGGATCGGTGATCGTCGCCATCGCGCAGTTCTACCCGCGCCTCGGCGATGTGGCCGCGAATCTTGCGGCGCACCGCACGATCATCGCCGGCGCCGGCGCCGCCGGCGCCGGGCTCGTGGTGTTTCCCGAGCTGTCGCTCACCGGCTACTTCCTCAAGGACCAGGTGCCGGATGTGGCGCTGACGCTCGAATCCGCTGAGGTGCAGGCGCTCTGCGACGCATCGCTGGCGGCCGGCATCGACATCGTCGCCGGCCTGATCCTCGAAAGCGACCGCCACCTCTTCTACAACGCAGCGCTCTACATCACTGGTGGCGCGGTGCTGCATGTGCACCGCAAGGTCTACCTGCCGACGTACGGCCTGTTCGACGAGCAGCGCTACCTCGCGGCGGGTGATCGATTCCGCGCATTCGACGCGCCGCTCGGGCAGCGCACGGAGCACCGCTGGCGCGCCGGCATCCTCATCTGCGAGGACCTCTGGCATCCGTCGGCGGCGGCGCTGCTCGCGCGTCAGGGCGCCGATCTGATCATCTGCCCGTCCGCGTCGCCGGGGCGCGGTCTCCTGCAGGGGGAGACCGTCGGCACGGCAAGCAGCTACGACGTGATGACTCGCACCTACGCGCAGCTCTTCACCACCTATGTCGTGTACTGCAACCGATCGGGCTTCGAGGACGGAGTCGGATTCTGGGGCGGCTCGCGTGTTGTCGATCCTGTGGGGAGCGTGGTCGCCGAGGTGCACGGCGCACAGGAATCCGTGCTCTTCCACACGCTCGAGCGCAGCGCGGTGCGTCGCGCGCGCGTTGCCTATCCGCTCCTGCGCGACGAACGAAACGATGTCAACGACGCCGAGACCGATCGACTCCGACGCCGGCACGCTCGCGGTTGACGCCGCCTTCGTCACCGAGCGCCTCCGCGGCTTCATCGCGGACGGGGTGCGCAAGGTGGGGTTCGAGCGGGTCATCGTCGGGCTCTCGGGAGGCGTCGACTCCTCCGTCGTCACGGCACTCGCGGTGCTGTCGCTCGGCCCCGCAAACGTCGTCGCCATCTTCATGCCGTATCAGAGCAGCGATCCGCAGTCGCAGATCGACGCGCTTGCGGTCTGCGAGAGCCTCGGCATCACGGCGCAGATCATCGATATCACCCCGCAGGTGGACGCGTACTTCGAGCGTTTCCCGGACGCGGATCGCACGCGCCGGGGCAACAAGATGGCGCGCGAGCGGATGTCGATCCTCTACGACCATTCGATGGCGGAACGTGCGCTCGTGCTCGGCACCTCGAACAAGACGGAGCTGTTGCTCGGCTACGGAACGCTCTTCGGTGACATGGCCAGTGCGCTCAACCCGATCGGCGATCTGTACAAGACGCAGCTGTACGCCATTGCGCGTGAGCTGCGCCTGCCGCACAGCGTGCTCACCAAGGCGCCGAGCGCGGACCTGTGGGCTGGCCAGTCGGATGAGGACGAGCTGGGCATGCGCTACGCGGTCATCGATGAGGTGCTGCATCTGCTCGTCGATGAGCGACGCAGCCGTGCGGAGGTCATCGCGCTCGGGTTCGATGCTGCGGACGTGGATCAGATCATCAAGCGCGTGCAGGGGAGCCAGTACAAACGGCGCCCGCCGGTGATCGCGAAGTTGAGCAATCGCACGATCGACCGGGAGTTCCGCTACCCGCGGGACTGGGGGAGATGAGCGATCTGACCGGGACGCTCGCAGTTGTTGCGACACCGATCGGCAACCTCGAGGACATCACGTTGCGCGCCCTGCGCGTGCTTCGCGAATGCGACGCGGTGGTCGCCGAGGATTCGCGGCGGACCAAGCAGCTGCTCACCGCGCACGGCGTGCACAAACCCGTGCTGTCACTGCCCGCGTTCGACGAGCGACGCCGCGTCCCGCAGTTGATCGAGCGCCTGCAGCGCGGAGAGACACTCGCGCTGTGCACCGATGCGGGAACGCCGGTGGTCAGCGATCCCGGCGCCATCCTGGTTCGCGCCGCGCTGGACGGTGGGCACCGTGTGACCCCGATACCCGGCGCGTCGGCGATCACCGCAGCGCTCGCATCCAGTGGCTTCTCCGGGAGCGCGTTCTGCTTTCTCGGTTTTCTGCCGCGCACTGCAGGTAAATTGCTCCGCGTTCTCGACGACGCACTGCGGGAGGATCGGACCGTCGCGTTCTTCGAGTTGCCGATGCGCATCACCAAAACGTTGCGGCTCGCGATCCCCGTCCTGGGCGAGCGGCCGCTCGTTGTGGCGCGCGAGCTCACCAAGGTGCACGAGACCCTGCATCGGGGAACGGCCGCGTCGCTCGTCGACGAGTTCACAGCGCGTCCGCCGCGGGGCGAATGCACCGTGGTCGTCGGAGTCCTCCCGTGAGCGCTGGGCTGCCGCCCCTCGTCGACACGCACTGCCACCTGGTCCTGCTCGACGAGCGGGGACTCCTCGATCAGGCACTCGAGGGCGCCGCGGCGGCAGGCGTCGACGAGATCATCTCCGTCGGGCTCAACCTCGAGGACTCGGACCAGAACCGGTGCATCGCCGAGCGCCACCCCGGCGTGTATTTCACCTGCGGCTGGCATCCGCACGAGAAGGCCGCGCCGGACGCGAAGCAGTTGCAGGCGCTGGCGGAGCTGCTCCGCCACCCGAAGGCCGTCGCGGTGGGGGAGGTGGGGCTTGACCTGTTCTTCCGCCCCGGCTACCACGAGGTTGCGCTCGAGATCCAGCAGCGCTCGTTCCGCTCGATGCTCGAACTGGCCCACGACGCCGGGAAGCCGGTGCTCATCCATGACCGCGACGCTCACGACGAGGTGCTCGCAGCGGTGCGTGCGGTTCCGGGCAGCCGGGGCGTGATGCACTGCTTCAGTGGCGACGCGGCCTTTGCCCGCCGGTGCGCCGGCGAAGGCTTCATCGCGTCCTTCTCGGGCATCGTCACGTTCCCGCGCTCCGAAGGCATCCAGGGCGCCGCACGCACTGTCGCGGATGACGGCTACGTCGTGGAGACGGATTCGCCGTTTCTCAGCCCGGTCCCGGAGCGCGGCAAGCCCAACCTGCCCGAGCGTGTTGCGATCACGGCGGCCGCCGTTGCCCGCCTGCGCGGGATATCCGATGCGGACGCCCGTGCCGCGACGACGCGGACGGCGCACCGCGTGCTCGGCATCGGCTCACCGACGGCGGCCGAGACCCGTGCCTGACGAGGTGCGCGCCGAGCGCTCCCGCCGGCCGCTCGATCTCACCGACCCACGGACGCTCACCGCGGTGGGCCGGCGTGTGGGGCTCCGTCGAGACACAAGCCTCGGCCAGCACTTCCTCATCGACCGCGATGTGCTCGAGGCCATCGTCGACGCCCTCGATCCCGCGCCCGACAGCGAGGTGCTCGAGATCGGCTGCGGGCTCGGCACGTTGACCGGGGCGCTGGCGGCGCGCGCCGGCCGGGTGGTTGCCATCGACGTCGATCCCGCATGCGTGGCCGGGACCGCGATCACGCAGAGCGCCAACACGAACGTCACCGTGCTCGAGGCCGACGCACGAAATCTCGATCCGCCGGCGCTCGGTTTCACCGCCGGGTGGCTCGCGACCGGCAACCTGCCGTACCAGCTGACCGGGCTCGTGTTGATGCGTCTCGTCGAGGCGGAGGAACCACCCGCCCGGGCCGTGGTGCTCGTCCAGCGCGAGGTCGCGGCCAGGCTCGCCGCAGGCCCGGGGGACTGGAGCCTCGCGACAGTCGCCATGCGATCGCTCGCCGCAGTCGAGCGGATCCTCGACGTGCCCCCGAGCGCGTTCGATCCGCCGCCGGCCGTGCACTCATCCATCATCAGGATCGTGCCGACCCCAGGTGTCGACCGCACGGTCCGCGCAGCGATGCTGGCCATCGCCAAGCCGCTTTTTCAGTCGCGCCGCAAGACGCTCCGCAACGGAATGACGCGGGCGCTGGGCGGCGACCTGGCCGGCGCAGGGGTCGCGCTGGCGGACGCGGGTATCGATCCAGGTCGCCGTCCGGGTACGCTTCGCCTCGATGAGTGGGAGCTCCTCGCTCGCGCAGTCGCGGAGGTGAGGTCGGTCACGCGATGAGGGAGGCTACTCGCAGCGCCGCCACCGAACCCGATGACGGCACGTCGGTCGCGCCGCTGCACGCGTCTCGCCCGGCAACGGCGATCGCCGCGGCCACGGAGCAGCGGCAGGGATTCGCCGCGGTGCTGCGCCGCCGCGATTTCCGCTATCTCTGGGGCGCCCAGCTCGCCTCGCAGCTGGCCGACAAGTTCCTCATGTTCACGCTGCTCGTGTTCATGTACACGCTCACGCACCGAGCGTCGCTGCAGTCGGTGCTGATGATCGCCTACACGCTGCCGAGCGTCCTGCTCAGCGCGCCCGCGGGTGTGTACGCGGATCGACATGACAAGCGAACGTTGATGGTGGGGACCAACGTGGTCCGCGGTGCGCTCATCCTCCTGATCCCCGCGGCGCAGCTCGTCCCCGCGCTGGCCGGGCAGGCGTGGCCCCTGATCGTCATCACCTTGCTGTTCAGCTCTGCCGGGCAGATCTTCGCGCCGGCGGAGGCGGCGAGCATCCCGTCGCTCGTGACCCGGCAGCAGATCACCGAGGCCACATCGCTGTTCATGACCACCGTCATCCTCACGCTGGTCCTCGGCGTGCCGGCGGCAACCATCGCGATCGGCTTCTTCGGCAACTACGCGCCGTTCTACATCGCCACCGGGCTGTTCGCGGTGGCCGCATTCTCGGTGTGGCGGGTGAGCGTCAAGCTGCAGGCACAGCAGGTCAAGAGCGGCCCGTCGCCGAACATCCTTCGGGAGCTGCGCGACGGCCTGGACATCCTGCGCAACAGCCCGCCGCTGCGCCTCGGCCTCTATCAGCTCGCGCTCGCGATCGTGGTCGTGTTCACCATCTTCGCGCTCGGTCCGGTGTACCTCGTCGAAGTGCTCAACCGCTCGGACGATGAGACCTACATCGTCCTGGTGCCCGCGATGTTCGGGCTCATCGCGACCGCGGCGTTCCTCGGGCAGCGCCCCAACTTTCCCCGCGCCAAGACGTTGGTGGCGGCGATCAGTGCAGCCGGCCTGTCGCTGCTGATCATGGGCATCGTCCCGGACGTGTTTCGCACGCACGGACTGTCGGGGCTCATGGTGCCGCTCGCCGTTGTGGTCGCGGTCCTCTTCGGGTGCGCACTCGGCGCGATGCTCATTCCGGGATTCACCGTGCTCCAGGAACGGACGGATACCGAGAGCCGCGGGCGCATCTTCGGCGGCATCTTCACAGTCATTAACGCCGCCGTGGCAATCCCACTGCTGCTCGCCGGTGTCATCTCCGACCTGATCGGCGTGGCCCGTGTGGTCGCCGCGCTTGGCGTGATCCTGATCCTCATCGCAGTGGCAGTTCGATGGTTCGGCTGGCATCGTCTCCAGGTACTCGAACCCGACCACGCACCTGCAGCTCCGGGTCACGAGCAGGCCTGATCGCAAACCTGCAACGACGGTGTCGCGGACCGGTGGATTGCACGGTTCGCGCGGAGCCCGGTGGCAAGCTCCGATGTCTTGCGGACCGGACAGGCCGGCCCCCGGCGGAGGAGTCATGCGAGCGATCGTCACGTGTGAGTGCTGCGGACATCGGCAGGCAATTGCCCGCCAGATCGTTCGTCCCGAGTCCTTCAACCTCGTGTGCCACAGCTGCGAAGGCGTGCTTCGCGTCGAAGTGACCACCGGTGATCTCCAGGCCGCCCAGCACGCAACTGGAAAGAAGACTCAGCCCGTCGCCTGGGTCTGAACCCGCTCAATCCGGGAGCGGTGCGGAGGCACTGGTATCATCGACGGCGCTCACGCTTGCCGGTGCGAGCCAGGGGCGCATAGCTCAGTTGGTACGAGCGCTGCGTTGACATCGCAGAGGTCATAGGTTCGATCCCTATTGCGCCCACCATTGGCTTTTTGACGATGTGTCATTCACCTCTTCATCCGGTGCATCCGGGCCTGGCGTCCACCGTGTCAGTTTAGATTGACAACTTAGGACATGTCAGTCTAAACTGACAGGCATGGCCATCGAAGAACTCAGCCTGAATCTCTCGTCGGATGACCCGGCACTTGGGCTTCGCGCCTCGTTGGCGCTGCATCGCCTTGCTGAGAGGGTCGAGGCGAACTGCGTCGCGACCGCCCGAAAAGAGGGCTGGTCCTGGCAGCAGATCGGAGACGCCCTGGGCGTCACCCGCCAATCCGTGCACACCAAATACAACAAGGAGTTGTCATGACGACCGAATCGGTTGTGCCAGAGACGCTGCACGCCTGGGCGATCTATTTGCGGGCCAGTGAGGAGGCACGTCGCCGAGGTGATCGCCGAACTGGCACCGACCACATCCTGCTCGCCTTGTTCGAGGATCCCTCGATCGAAGTCGTATTGGGCGTGAGCCTGCAGCACGCTCGCCACGCTCTTGACGCGCTCGATCAGGAAGCTCTGGGCGCTCTGGGTCTGGGGTCCGGCTTCGATGCTCCCGAACTGCCGATGCGCCCGGTGCCGAGGAAGCCGAGGATCAGAGACGTCGTGCAAAGAGATCGCCTCCGCATGACGCCCGCGGCGAAGATCGTGCTTGAGGAAGCGTCGAAGCACAACCGTCGGAGGGGTTATCTCACGGGCCGGCAGGTGCTGGCCCAGATCCTCACGCTCCAACCACCAGATCCTGCGGCGGTGCTACTGGACGCGCTCGCCGTGAACACGTCGGAGGTCCGGCGCCGATTGGATGTGGTTACCCCCGCGGGGTCGGCGAGATGAGGGGGCGCGGGTGACGGCGGTTGTGCAGGCCGAGTCGCTGACGAAACGCTTTGGCGAGGTTTCGGCGGTGACGGATCTGTCGTTTGCGTTGGAGGCAGGGACGATCACGGGTTTCCTTGGACCGAACGGCGCGGGCAAGACGACGACGCTTCGGATGGTTCTGGGTCTGGCGTCTCCCACGAGCGGCCGGGCGCTGGTGTTCGACCGCCCGTACGACGAGCTGGAGCGTCCCGCCCTGCGGATCGGTGCGGTGCTGGAGGCGACCGATTTTCACCCTGGGCGCTCCGGCCGTGATCACTTGCGAATGCTGGGGCGCGCCGTCGATGTTCCCGATTCGCGCGCGGATGAGGTGCTGCGCTTGGTGGAGCTCGGCGAAGCGGCACATCGGCGCGTCAAGGGGTATTCGCTGGGAATGCGCCAGCGGCTCGGGCTCGCCGCAGCCCTGCTTGGCGACCCGGAGCTGCTGATTCTCGATGAGCCCGCGAACGGTCTTGATCCCGAGGGGGTTCGCTGGTTGCGTGACCTGCTGCGCCGGCTGGCGTCCGAGGGCCGCACCGTGCTCATCTCAAGTCATGTGCTCGCGGAGGTCGCGCAAACGGTCGATCAGGTCCTGATCATCAGCCACGGACGGCTCGTGATCGAGTCCCCGCTGGCGGAGCTGACAGCCCGTGCCGGTGGCGCTGTGCGGGTCCGTAGCGCTCATCCGGAGCGGCTCTCGGCCGCGCTTCACGGCAACGATCTGCAGGTCACGACCGGCACCGATGGCGCGCTCCTCGTGCAAGGAGCATCGAGCGAGCGGGTCGGCGAGATCGCGTTCGGCGCGGGCGTCCCGGTGTACGAGCTGCTGACCGGCGGTGGCTCGCTTGAGGAGATCTTCCTCGAATTGACCTCCGAGGCGCCGGCATGATCGCGCAGATCAGGGCGGAGGTGTTGAAGATTCGCTCGACCCGGACGACGATCGGGCTGCTGCTTGGAATGATCGCGCTGATCCTGCTCCTCACGCTGCTGACCGGACTCGTCAGTCACCCAGCCGGCCTGACCGGAAAGGAGAATCAGCTCGAACTGCTGAGCTTGGCCAGCATCGCAGGAGTGTTCTCAGCGCTCGCCGGGGTGTTGCTGGTCACCAGCGAGTACCGCTTCGGCACCATGCGCCCGACGATCCTGTTCAACCCGGCGCGCTCCCGCGTCCTCACCGCCAAGGTCGTCGCCGGGGCGCTCGCCGGGGTCGTCTTCGGAGTCGTTGGCGAGGCGATCGGCGGGGCGGTCGGTTTCGCCATCCTCGAGGGGCGAGGCATCGCGATCGTTCTCAGCACGGGCGATATCCTGCTGCTCGCGTTTGGAGGCCTCGCCGGCGTGGCTTTGTGGGGAGCGATCGGCGCCGCCCTCGGCACGATCATCCACAACCAGGTCGGCGCCATCATCACGCTGCTTGCCTGGGGCTTCGTCGTTGACAGCCTTCTGTTCGGCCTCGTGCCTTCCGTCGGCCGGTACACGCCAACACGCGCGTCGGACGCGCTGATGGGTCTCCAGACCCTGCATCTGCTCTCGCCCGGCGCCGGCGCGATCATCCTGATCGCCTGGGCGGTCGTGTTGGCCCTCATCGGCGTCGGAGCAACCGGCCACCGCGACATCAACTGACGCAGCGCACTCGTGTCAGGAAGGCAGCGTGCAAAGCGGATCAAGTGATCATTGGTGCCCGACCCGGCGCGTTGACAGTGCGCAAACGCTCAGGCGCGGCGTACCGCAGGGCATGGCACACTAACGACGTTCTGTAGCACCTCCGGTTTCGGAGATCATCAAATGGCACTTGGTAGACAGGTCCTTCTCACCACGGAGGGACAAGCCGCGCTCATCGCCGAGATGCGCGAGCTCGTCGCTACCAAACGTCCTGAAATCGTGCAGCGGGTTGCCACCGCCCGCGCCGAAGGCGATCTGCGCGAGAACTTCGCATACCACGACGCCAGGCGCGAGCTGGGCCTCCTCGACGGCCGCGTCCAGACCATCGAAGGGATGCTCCGGAACGCAGTGATCGTGGAGGCCGCCGCGTATGACGGTACCGTGAGCTTGGGCGCGACGGTGGTGGTGCGTGATGATTTCGGCGACTCCGAATACACCATCGTGGTGCCGGCTGAGGCGGACATCGCTCGTCAGCGGATCTCGCTGGATTCGCCGTTGGGAGCCGCGATCTCCGGTCATCGGGCCGGCGACGAGGTGGTGGTCGACAGTCCTGGAGGGATTCGCCGAGTCGCCGTCGTCGACGTGCGCTGAGCCAGGAAGAAGTGCTGCCAGTCGGCGTGCGGTTTGAGCTGTTTGTCGATGACGTCGAGGCGTCTGTTCGTTTCTACAGGGCAACCCTCGAGCTCACGCCACCGGAGACGTGGTCCTCGGATGGATATGTGTCCTTGAGGGGAGGTGCAGTGACCATCGGCATCCAGAATCATGCGAACCTGCCCGCTGACCACCACTTCAGTCGCGAGCACCTCGCCGGCGCGCGAGGCGTTGGAGTGGAGATCGTCATCGAGGTTGATGACATTGATGGCGCGTACGCCGTGGCCAGTTCGGAAGCGGAACGCAACCAAGGAAGGATCGAGCCGCTCGGCGACCGGCCATGGGGTGCCCGGGACTTTCGTCTCATAGACCCCGATGGGTACTACGTGCGAGTCACCTCTCGCAGGGACAAGCGCTAGACCGGCACGTTTGCCCGACGTGGCAGGCGGGCCAGCCGTCAGGTCAGTCGGATTTCTGACCCGTGTTGACCGGATGCCACTCGGCGGGCCACCAGTCGCCCTTCGGATCGGTGGTTTGCCCGACCTCGATGATGTAGCCGTCGGGATCCCGGATATAGCAACGGATCTCATACGCATGCTGCTTCGGCGGGGTGAGGAATTGCGCACCCCGGGCACTCCATTCCTCGTACACGGCGTGGATGTCCGTGACCCGGATGTTGAGGAAGCTGCTGACTCGGTCGGGATCGCGTGGTGTTTCGAGGGTGACGGTGGGCTTGTCGTCGGTCGGGCCCCCGCCGCCGTTGATGATGATGTACGTGTTGCCGAGTTCGATATTCGTCGGCACCGGGCCGAAGACCACCCTGCCGCCGAGGACTTCGGTGTAAAAGCGCGCAGAGCGCTCGACGTCATCGGAGACGATGAAGTGGCACACGATCATTCGCGCTTCGTGCTGCGTGGGTTCCGCCACTGGCACCTCCACGGACTGGGGAGATCAAGTCCGGCTGACGACGGTCTGACGTCTGGAGTTAACCACATCGATTTCGTCAGGGGTGTCGCATAGAGCCAGGGTAGGTTGACGTGGAAGCGCTTCTCAACGAGCGCGGGACGGCGCTAATGTGTCGCCACGCTCAGCCCCCGCTGACCGGGCAACCACGCTGGGCGCAATCACAAGGAGGTGCAACGTGGTGGAGACGAGTCGCCAGCCGGAACTGATCGGGCAAACCGTGGTGGTCATCGGTGGCAGCTCCGGCATCGGACTCGAAACCGGCCGCCGAGCACATGCGGAGGGGGCCGAGGTCATCCTCACTGGTCGCAATCCCCAGCACCTGGAGCAGGCGGCACTCGAGGTTGGCGCGCTGAAAACGGCGGCATTCGACGCCACGGATCCCGACCAGCTCGCGCAGTTCTTCGAGGGCCTGACGGATCCGATCGACCATGTGATGGTCACCGCCGGCGGTTCGTACTACGCGTCAGTGGCCGACATGGATTTTGCGCAGGTGCGCCGTGCGTTTGAGGAGCACCTCGTGCTCCCGATGCAAGTGGCACGCGCAGCCGCACCGAGGATGCGCCCGGGAGGAACGCTGATCTTCATGACCGGCACGGCTGCGCGCCACCCGGCCGTCGGCAGCGCAATCGCCGCGATTCTCGCCGCCGCGGTCCCGGCCATCACCGCGAACCTGGCGCTCGAACTCGCGCCCATCCGGGTGAACCTCATCGCGGCGGGCTTCGTCGATACCCCGTTGTCAGCGGCCCTCATGGGCGGCGATCTCGAGAAGCGCCGTCAGCAGCTCCGTGAGACCCTGCCTGTGCGGCGAGTGGTCGAACCGGCAGACATCGGCAGTCTCGCCGTGTCCCTGATGAGCAACACCGCTGTCACCGGAGCCACGTACGACATCGACGGCGGGCAGCAGCTCCTCCCAACCCCATGAGGCTGCTCAAAGGCAGATAGGCCGTCGGTCGGATCGAGCACAGCCGCGCAGCGCTGTCAGCTGCTGTACGTGTACTCGCTGGACGCCGTCCCGCCGACGAAGGTTGTGGGTTTTTGCGGCACCGCGCCGGCGTGGATGGCATCCGACCATCCGGCCTTGGGTGGCGGCGTGGTCGCTGCGGCGTAGGTCAACGTCAGCTGTCCCGAGGCGTTCGTCTCGTACTGGGAGTTGTCGTTCCTGTACTTGAGCGCGGTGCTACTGACCGTCAGGGTGCCGGAGGCACCTGCACCGCCGTAGGCGAGATGGCCGTCCGGCCAATACGAGACGAAGGATATCCAGACCTTCGCGTGCGGGGCAACGGCACTGCCGTTCCAAGCAGTCAACGTGAGAGTGACCTGCTGCCCTGGGGCCAGGCTGCCTTCCGGAGCGATGGTGGGTGACGGCGAGATCGTGAACGCAGTTGCTTTCACCGCTGGAGCGGCCGTGGAAGCGTGGACCACCTGCGCCGACAGGAGTGCTGATCCGGCTGCCGCGACGATGAAAAGTGCCCTGAGCCTCATGGTGTCTCCCTTCTGACCTTGCCTGGCCCGGTAGCGGGGCTCAGCCTGCCGATATCGTACTCAATCGCGTCAAGTGTCGCTGTGGCCAGCTGGCCCTCGTCAACGGCGCCGATTGCATCGTTTGAAGCGTTCTGCCAAAATGGGGGAACGGGTCAGGAAGCCGTGAGTCTCAGAGCGGTCGCTCGACCCTGCACTCCAAGAACGACTGAGGTAATCACGATGCGTCGACGTGCAACGACCCTTGCGCTCCTGGGCGGCCTGTCCCTGGCGCTCGCCGCCGGCATGCCGAGCGTGACCGCCGCCGCGTCAACGGTGAAGGCCGTCGAATACCCCGTCCCCGTCTCGACTGGCAGCATCCTCGACCTGACCGCCGGTTCCGACGGCGCCGTGTGGTTCACCGAGAAGCAGGCCGCGACGATCGGCCGGATCACCCCAAAGGGTGCGGTCCACCTCTATCCGCTTCCCTCGCCGATGCAGGGATATCCGCCTCCGCAGGTCATCGGGATCACCACCGGATCAGACGGCGCGCTGTGGTTCGCGAGCGCGGCGCCGTACGCGGGGCGTCTCACGACGGCCGGCGTCTTCAGCTGGTTCCCGATGCCCCAGGGCTCGACCTGGGTGACGTCCGGTCCTGACGGCAATCTGTGGTTCCTGGAGCTCAACGGCCACATCGCTCGAGTGACCACGTCAGGCGTGGTGACCGACTTCCCGGCACCTCCCAGCGGCAACATGCCGACGACGATCACCACCGGGCCCGACGGCGCCCTGTGGTTCAGCGAGAGCGCGCAGATGATCGGGCGCATCACCACCTCCGGCGTGTACACCGAATTCCCGCTCGACCATCCGGTCGAGAGCTCCTGCGTCGCCACGGCCGACGGGAAGGTCTGGATCGCCGAGGAGGGATACCTGACCGAGGTCTCCACCACTGGCGTGATGAAGGATCACCCTGCGCCCACGATCAACGGTGTCGGGTGCCTTGCCGCCAAGGGCAAGCAGATGTGGTTCACCACCAGCAACGGTGTGGGGCACATGGGTGCCGGCGGCGCCTATGTGACCTTTGCCTCACCCTCGGGCGATGGTTCGTACACGCTCTGCCTGGGACCCGACGGCCACATCTGGAGCAACGAGCTCACCAGCATCGCTCGATGGGTGAGTGGCACCTAGGGCTGAATGTGCTTGCTCTCGATGAGGAAGGCTTCAAGGTGGGTGACGACGAAGCGGTGATCCTCGATCTGCGGTAGCCCGGAGACGGCAACCGTGCCGATGCATCCAGCCCCACGAACGATCAGCGGGAAAGCACCACCGTGCGCGGCAAATGTCGTGACGTCGAGGCGCGAGTCGACATCGAAGTCACGCCCGTCCGCCCGGAATGAGCACCCGACGTAATACGACGAATGACCGTAGCGTTCGGCAACAGCTGCCTTGCGCAACAACCATCCGTCGTTGTCGGCAGAGGAGCCCGGCAACGCAGCGTGGAACATGCACTGGCCGTTGCGCCGTATCGAGATGGCAACCGGAAGGTGGTCGTCCAGGGCCGCTGCTCGAAGGCGCGACCCGAGCTGCCATGCGATGTCGTGATCGAACCGGGAGAAGACCAGCCGGTCCTCCTCGGCAAGCAGCACGGCCAGCAGTTCGGCGTCGCCCTCGCTCATGCCGTGGGGATCTGCACCACGGCACCCGTCGCGGCGCTCGTTCGCGCCGCAGCGAGCAGCGTGCCGCTCGCGATGGCGTCGCGGGGATCCACCGGCGGGGGATTGGTACCGCGCACGGCTCCCGCGAACGCCGGGTAGAAGAGATCCCAGCGTCCGCGCTCGGTCGCATACGGCGCGGCCGCTGTCCCGGTATGCAGGGTTCCGTGCGTATCAGGCGGCTCGATACCCCAGCGGTCGCCAAGGGTTGCGGGCGTCTCGCCGGCAAGGAGCAGATTCTCCTGGGTGTCGCCCGCGGCGAGGACATACGTGCCGTCCGTCCCGGTGACCCGATATCGGGGTCCGGGCGCCGACTGGCGCCAGCTCCCCCAGAGCTGCGAGAGCGCACCGCTCGCGTGGGTCACCGCGATGAAGACATCGTCGTCGAGGCCGTTCTCGCGGAGGCGCAGCTCGGCGTAGACCGAGACTGCTGGACCAAGGAGCACGAGCGCCTGGTCCGCGAGGTGACTGCCGAAGTCGAGCAGCGTCCCGCCGCCGGCCCGACCCGGGCCGCGCTCCGGCGCATAGCGCTCGTACCGCGACTCGAACCGAGTCACCGTCCCGATCTCCCCACTGTCGACGACCTTCCGCACGGTGAGGAAATCGGAATCCCAGCGACGGTTCTGATACGGGCTGAGCTTCAGTCCTCGTTCCTCAGCGAGCGCCACGCTCTGTCGCGCCGCAGCAGGGTCCATCGCGAACGGCTTGTCGCACACCACGGCGAGCCCGAGTTGCAGCGCCGCATCGGTGACCGCCGAGTGGGTCTCGGCGGGCGTGGAGATGGCGACCGCCTCTGCGCCGGCGTCAACCAGGGCTTGCAACGACGTGACCGTCGGGGCGCCCGGCACCTCACGTGCAACCAGCGCCTGGCGCTCCGCTGACGAGGTCATGACGCCCACGACCTCGCATTCCGGTGCGGCGACGAGCAGCGGCGCATGGAAATAGCGAGCGCCGAATCCATAGCCGACCAGGCCGAAACGGACGGGAGTCATGACCTCCCCGCCTCGTCGGGGTAGACAACGCCGACAGCTGCTCGTGCGCCGTCAAGGATTTCGAGAATCGCGATGGTGTCGGCGTGCGGGATGAGTGGGCTCTCGGTCAGCCCCGCGCGCAGGCAGCGTTCCACCTCCTCGATCTCGGGCTGATACCCGACGCCATTCCCCGCCAGCGGATCCTTGACGTGGCGTTCGCCCGCATCGTTGTGCAGGACCAGACCGCCGGGGCGATAGATCTGCGGGAGCAGCGAGATCCATCCCTTTGTGCCAAGGATGACCGCTTCATTGGGGGCATGGATCGGCACCGACGTCCAGACCTGCGCACCCGGATGACTGCCGTACATCCATTGCATGGCAACCGTCTCGTCGGATCCGGTGGACGTCAGCGTTCCCACGGTGATGACCTTGTCCGGCGGCCCGAGGAAGAGGTAGGCGAAGGTTGCCGGATAGACGCCGAGGTCGAGCAGCGCGCCACCGCCGTTCGCGAGCTCGTAGAGGCGATGGGCCGCGTCGAAGGGCAACCCGAGACCGAATTCGCTGCGCACGCCGCGCACCTCACCGATCTCCCCGTCGGCGATCATCTGCTGCGCCATCCGGACCAGCGGGTTGGTGCGCATCCACATCGCTTCCATCGCGAACACGCCTGCTCGCGTCGCGGCGGCGAAGACCTCACGCGCATCGGCGGCGTTGAGACAGACCGGCTTCTCGATGAGCACGGCTTTCCCCGCTTCGATCGCGAGCAGGGACTGGGCGCGATGGTGCGGGTGTGTGGTGGAGATGTAGACGACATCGACGTCGTCGTCATGCACGAGCTCCGCGTAGTCGCCGTAGCTGCGCGCAGCACCGCGCGCCGCGGCGAGCTCTGCAGCACGTCCGGCGTCGCGCGCAGCGACAGCGGTGACGACGTTGCCGGCGGTCAGGTTGATGTCGCCACTGACGGTCGTGGCAATGCCGCCCGCGCCGAGGATTCCCCAGCGAATCGGACGGCCATCAGCAATCGGTGTGGACATGGTGGTTCGTTCCTTTGTCAATGGGATTCGCGAGAGACTTTGTCGCCTGATGCCCCGAGCAGAAAGTCCTGGTCCGCTCCGGTGTTGGCCTGCTGAACTGTTGCCACGTACAGCCGCTCCCAGCCGCGAAGCGGTTTCGCGTAGGCGCTGACCGTTGCCGCATCGGGCTGGCGTGCGGCCAGTTCCTGTGCTGGGATATCGATATCGAGCCGCCGGGCTGCGACATCGAGTATGACGAAATCGCCGGTGCGCACGAGACCCAGCGGGCCGCCCGCCGCTGCCTCCGGCGCGACGTGCAACACCACGGTTCCGTACGCGGTGCCGCTCATCCGTCCGTCGCAGATGCGCACCATGTCGCGGACGCCCTGCTCGAGCAGTTTTGCCGGGAGCGGAAGATTCGCAACCTCAGGCATGCCCGGGTATCCCTTCGGACCGCAGCCGCGCAGCACGAGCACGGTGTCGGCATCGACGTCCAGGTCGGGATCGTCGATCCGAGCGTGCATGTCCTCGATCGAGTCGAAGACGAGCGCACGCCCGCGGTGGCGGAGCAGCCGTTCGGACGCCGCGGCCGGTTTGATCACGGCGCCGTCCGGCGCGAGGTTCCCGTAGAGCACGGCGATGCCGGCTCGGGGTTGGAGCGGAGCTGCGCGCGGGCGAATCACCTCGGTATCCCAGATCCGCGCGTCGGCGAGATGGTCGACGAGCGGCTTCCCGGTGACGCAGAGAGCGGCAGGATCGAGCAGGTCCTGCACCTCGCGAAGCACCGCCTGAAGGCCGCCCGCCCTGAAGAAGTCCTCCATGAGGAACCGGCCGGCCGGCTGCAGGTCGACGAGCAGCGGGACCTCGGAGCCTGTGACGTCGAAGTCGTCCTGCGTGAGGTGCACACCGAGACGCCCCGCGATGGCGAGGAGGTGGACCACGGCGTTTGTGGAGCCGCCAAGCGCCGCAAGCGCGACGATGGCGTTGAGGAACGAGCCCCGGCTCAGCAGGCTGGAAGGGGTTCGATGCGCGGCCACCATCTCGACGGCGAGCCGGCCGGTGTCATGGGAGTGCTCGAGCAAGCGGCTGTCCGCGGCCGGCGTTCCCGCGAGACCCGGCAGCACCATCCCGAGCGCCTCGGCGAGGAGGCCCATCGTTGACGCGGTCCCCATCGTGTTGCAGTGGCCGCGGCTCCGGATCATCGACGACTCCGACTGGAGGAAGTCCTCCTGGCTCAGGTTCCCGGCGCGGACCTCTTCGGAGAGCCGCCACACGTCGGTGCCGCAGCCGAGTGCCTGCCCGCGGAACGTCCCGGTCAGCATCGGTCCTCCGGGGATGACCACTGCGGGGAGATCGACCGATGCCGCAGCCATCAGCAACGCCGGGATCGTCTTGTCGCAGCCGCCGAGCAGGACGACTCCATCGATGGGATTGGCGCGCAACATCTCCTCGGCCGCCATCGCCGCCATGTTTCTCCACAGCATCGCGGTGGGCCGCACGAGCGTCTCGCCGAGGGACACCATCGGCAGGTTCAGCGGAATCCCGCCTGCCTCGTAGACGCCCTGCTTGACGCTCTCTGCGACCTCGTTCAGATGCGCATTGCAGGGCGTGAGATCGGACGCCGTGTTTGCGATGGCGATATGCGGCCTGCCGTCGAAGGCGTGCGCGGGGAGGCCGCGCCGCATCCACGCCCGATGGATGTAGGCGTTGCGGTCGCTGCCCGCGTACCACTGCCCGCTTCGAAGCTCCGCCACACTTGACCACCTTTCCAATGCCGGGGACGAGACGCTCTTGCGAGGCCCTATATTGTCGAGCCCTGATGGCAGTGCGTCGCGGCCGCTTCGCCGTCGCCTCGTGATGCGGTGAAGGCATTCGTCGTCGAGGGGCCGCATACGGGCAGCGTCCAGGACGTTCCCGACGCAACCGCGGCCGCCGGCGAGGTCGTGGTGGACATCCACCGGGCCGGGGTGTGCGGCACCGATCACGAGTTCTGGACGGGGGAGATGGCGTATCTGCATTCGGGCCACGCCCGGTATCCGATGCGGCCCGGCCACGAATGGAGTGGCGTGGTCACCGCGATCGGTCCCGGGGTCGATGCTTCGTGGCTCGGACGCCGGGTGACCGGCGACACCATGATCGGCTGCGGCCATTGCCCGCGCTGCCGGTCCGGGCGCCACAACGTCTGCGAGGACCGAGTCGAGATCGGCATCCGGGGAGGCTTTCCCGGTGCGCTCGCGGAGCAACTGACCGTTCCGGTGCGTGCGCTGCTCGCCCTGCCGGACACCGTCGATGACACTGCAGGCGCGATGGTCGAGCCCGGCGGCACAGCGCTGCGTGCGGTGCGCAGCGCCGAGCTTGCAGCGGGCGATCGAGTGCTGGTGCTCGGGCAACGGCACCATGGGCCTGCTCGTCGCGGAGTTCGCCCGCGCCGAGGGAGCCGAGGTCCATCTCATGGGCCGCTCGCAGGTTGGCTTCGAGTTCGCTCGCGCGCTGGGCTTCGCGGGGATGTGGGAGCGGAACGAGGTGCCACACCTTGCGTGGGACGCGGTGATCGACGCCACGAACGCAGCGGAGCTTCCCGCGCTCGCGCTGGAGGTGGTCGAGCCCGGCAAACGCGTGGTCTATATCGGGATCTCCGCGACTCCGAGCCTCATCGACACCCGCGCGATGGTGTTGAAGGACGTCACCGCCATCGGCGTTCTCGCCGCATCACAGGGACTGGCCGGAACGATCGAGCGCTACGCGGCCGGCGACGTCGATCCCCGGCCACTGGTCGCTGCCACGGTCGCTCTTGACCGAACCGGAGACGTGCTCTCAGGGTGGCGTCCGGACAACGCGTCCGGCGGACCGAAGATCCACATCGATCCGCGTCTGTAGATCCAGAACCTCGTGAAATGGGTGCACATGCAATGAATGACTTCGACGGGCTGGTGGCGGTGGTGACCGGGGGCGCGAGCGGCATCGGCGCCGCCACGGCGACACAACTTCGCGAGCGCGGAGCGCGCGTCGCGGTTCTCGACCGCGCGTACGCGGCGGTCGGCGAGGGCCCGGCGCTGGAAGTTCCGTGCGACGTGGCGGACCGGCGATCCACGGACGCGGCGATCGAGATCGTCGGCAGCTCGCTTGGAGCGATCGATGTCCTCGTCAACAACGCCGGGATCGGGGCGGCCGGGGATGTCAGCGAGAACGACGATGACGAGTGGCAGCACGTGCTGAACGTCAACGTCATCGGCATCGCCCGCGTGACCCGCGCCGCGCTGCCCTTCCTGCTCAAGTCGAAGCATGCGGCCATCGTCAACACCTGCTCGGTCGTCGCCGACATCGGCCTCCCACAACGGGCGCTGTACTCGGCGAGCAAGGGTGCCGTGCGGTCACTGACCTTCGCGATGGCGGCCGACTTCATCAAGCAGGGCATCCGGGTGAACGCGGTGACACCCGGTACCGCTGACACGCCCTGGGTGCAACGGCTGCTCAGCCAGGCCCCCGACGCGACAGTGGCCGCAGCAGCGCTGCGTGCGCGTCAGCCGATGGGCCGCCTCGTCACCGCAGACGAGATCGCCTTCGCGATTGCGTTCCTCGCGAGCCCTCTCTCGGGGGCGACAACAGGCACGACGCTCGGGGTCGATGGCGGCCTGGCCGGGATCCGGGTGGGGTAGGGGTTCAGACCCCGACCCGGTGTGTCCATGCGCCCCCGACCATCGTTGCTGCAACGGGCATGGTGCGCAACGCCACCGGATCGGCGGTGAAGGGATCACGGTCGAGGACGATCAGGTCTGCTGGATCCCCGGCGCGCAGCATCCATCCGCCGCGGCCTGGGGGCATCGATGCAGCCAGCGCCTCATGAATCGTGATCTCCTGCTCGCCATGCCACGAGGGCCGTTCATCGCGCGAGCGGTGCACCGCGGCCGCGATGGCGAGCCACGGGTCGAGCGGGGCGACCGGCGCGTCGGAGCCGAAGGCGAGCACCGCGCCCGCATCGAGCAGTGACCGGAACGGAAATGCCCGGCGTGCGCGGTCGGGCCAGTAGCGGTCGATAACGTCACGATCGTCGAGCAGATGCGCCGGCTGGACGCTGGCAATCACGTGGAGCTCCGCGAAACGCTGTACATCGGAGTCATCGAGCAACTGCGCATGCTCAATGCTCCCGCGCGCACCGGTGCGGGCGAACGCCTGCAGCGCCAGCGCATTCGCGGCATCGCCGATCGCATGCACGGCGCACTCGAATCCCGCATCGGACGCGCGGCGCATGAGGGTGGACAGCTCGTCGGGAGGCACGAGGAGGACGCCACATTCGTCGCCTGCGCCTGTGGCCGCCGAGTAGGCGTCGTGGCAGAACGCGGTACCCGTGTTCAGCGAACCGTCGGTGATCACCTTGAACGGCCCAGCGGTGAGCAGACCGTCGGTGCCCGGTACAACCCGACCAGTGCGCAGCGATTGTGCGACCGCGTCGTCGAGCCGTTCCGTCCATACGGACGCGGCAACCCGAAGTGAGTGATTACCGTCTGCGATGCGACGCCTCCATGCGGCGAGCGACCAGGGCCGTTCCATGTCGACGATGCCGACGACGCCTCGCGCGGCTGCGGCCCGTGCAGCGGATTGACACCACGCGTCCATGACCTCGTCACCGACATTTCTCGATGCGCCGATCACCTCCATCGCCTCGTCCTCCCGCAGCAACCCGGTTGGATGTGCGGCTTGTCCGAACTGGCGCAACGCTGCGCTGTTCAGCCATACGCTGTGCAGGTCAGCGCTGATGAGCACGACCGCGATGTCGCGAGTCACCGCATCGAGCATCTCGCGGTCGGGAGGGACCGGCCACAGCGCCGCTCGAAACCCGAACCCGAACAGGCTCCTCTCAGGCGTCAATGTGCGATCGGCGACCGACTCCCTGACGATTCGCACCGCCGCGGCCGCGCTTTCGGCGCCGGAGAGGTCGAGGCGCGCAGTCGCGAGCGCCCACTGCTCGAAATGCACGTGGCGATCCCAAAGTCCGGGCAAAACGACCCGCCCGTCCATGTCGATCACTTCTGTCGCGCCACCCGGAGGTTCGATCGCTCCAACTCCAGCCACGTCACCGTCCGCCACGAGGACGTCTCGCAGCGGGCCGTCATGATCGAGGCGCGCGCGAAGGAGCACGGTGGTCACACCGGCATCATCGGGCAATGTCGTCGCCTTCAGCGGCGCCCTACCCTGCGGGATGATCGGGCTCCGGTGGCACGACTGGAGAGTGTGCCCGGTAGTTCCAGAACTGCCGGAGCACGGCACTGAGCACGCCGGTGCCGACGACGCACAGGATGCCGCCGCTGACCACCGCCGCCTGGACGCCGGCGAGCGACCCGACGACTCCCGCCTCGAGGTTGCCCATTGCAGGGCCCGACGAGTAGCTCACCATCTCGATCCCTGCGAGACGGCCGCGCATCGCGTCAGGAATCGTCTGGTTCCACAGCGTGGTGCGAAAGAGCCCGCTGATCATGTCCGCCGCGCCGGCTGCGGCCAGCGCAAGCAGCGCCACCCAGAGGGAGGGAGCGAAGCCGAACACCACGATCGCCGCGCCCCAGGTCGCTGCCGCGAACGCGATCGCGCGACCATGACGTCGAACCGTGCGCGTCCAGCCGCTTGTGACGGTCGCGAGCAGCGATCCGACCGATGGCGCCGTGTACAGGAGCCCGAGAACAGCCGGTCCGCCGAGCCCCGAGGCAATCTGTGGAAAGAGCGCCATCGGCATGCCAAAGAACATCGCATTGATATCGACGAGATACGACCCGAGGAGGTCTTGCCGGCTCGCCGCATACCGCAGTCCGGCGAGCGCGGCGCGCAGGTTGACACCCGACGCGTCGGGCGCGGGGGGAACCGCACGCATCAACGCGAGTGCGACCGTCGCGACGAGAAAGGACGCCACGTCCACGCCGTAGGTCGCGGGCAGCCCCACAGTCGCGATGAGGACGCCCGCAACCGGCGGACCCAAAACCTGCCCGAGATTGCCGCGAAGAGACTCCAGCGCGGCGGCGGCAGTGAGCTGGTCGCGCGAAACAATCCGTGGTACCAGCGCGTCGAGCGACGGTCGCTCGAGCGCATCCACGCCCGCCGCAGCGATGACGACTGCGAAGAGCACCCAGAGTTGTGGACGCGGGAGCGCGGAGTTGACCACGAGCACCGCGACGACACCGCACGCGCTGAGCTGCGTGATCCGCACCATCTTTCGGCGGTCGACTGCGTCTGCGAGCGCGCCGCCGATGAACGACACCAGAAGAATGGGGACGAGTTCCGCGAGGCTCACGAGGCCGACAACGAGGGACGACCGTGTGAGCTCATACGCCTGGTACGGAATCGCGACGTACGTGATCATGCTGCCGGCGAACGAGACGCCCTGGCCGATGAACAGCAGCCGGAACTCCCGCGACTCGCGAAGTGGCCTGATGTCGACGGCGAGCGACGTTACCCGGCGGCGGAGCGTGGAGGAGCCTCCGAGCTCGGGGGGTGGCACCGACTCCAGTGGTGGGTCGGGCGTTGCGCGCGTGTGTGGTGGGACCTCCTCGGACACGTGCGGACTCTGGCGCTTGCGACGCGATCTTCGTCGTGACCGCCGCGCCGTGGGGTCTGGTCCGTTAGCCCCGCATGCGTGGATAGAACTGGGTCCAGGTCCTGCCGCCGTCGCTCGTCCGGAAGTACGTGTATGTGGCCGGCGCGAGGGCATCCCGTCCATCGATGTTCACTTCGAAGCCAACTCGTGGAGTGACGAACTCGAAATCCTCTGGGATGCCCATTTCCGCCATCCCGGCAGGAAGTGTCGAGTGACTCCACGTGTGACCGCCGTTCGTCGTGAACAGAAAATCATCCGGATACTCGTCTGATACAACGCAGGAGGTCAGGCACGAGTACGGGGCCCACGCGACGTCCGTTCCGGCAAGTACACCGACTCCGCCGCCCGAGAGGATGGGCGTGGTCGCACTCCAGGTGCTCCCTCCATCGGTCGTACGGTAGAAGCTCCCGCGGCAGACCGCCTCACCATGTCCGCAGACGGTGAGAAACACCGATCCGGTGGTTGGTGAGGTGAACGTGACCGGACCCGCGGAGGCGGTCGTCGGGGCCGGTCCGAGCTCAGGAATCGGCATGGCCAGCTGCTGCCATGTCACACCGCCATTGCGAGTGATCGATATCGACGCTCCGCAACCATCGGTTGCGACACCAAACGTCTTCGTCACGAACGTCGGCGAGAAAACACAGTCGGCAGCCAAATGGACCGAATAGATGACCGACCAAGTGGCCCCTCCGTCCACCGTCCGCAGCAGGTCATCCCCGCTTCCAGGTGGTGTCGACGGGACCACCGTCCAGCCATGCAGCGCATCGACAAACGCGACCTCTTGCACGTAAGGGTTGATCGGCGCCGACTTCCAGGCGGCGCCCCCGTCACTCGTTCGATAGAGCGTCGCATGCACCGTTGGCGAGATCGACGTGCTGGTCTGTGTTTGGGACATGACGATCGCCCACGCATGGTGCGTGTCAACAGCGGTGACACTCTCCACTGTCTGGTCGGAGGTCAGGCCGCGCGGGGTGACATCCGTGAACGTCGATCCGCCATCACTCGTGCGCGCAACCAGGGCAGGTTCGTCGTTCCAGCCCCAGCCGTCCGACGCCGAAAGCATGTCAAGGCCGCCAAGTGGTGCGGATTTCGTGGCCGGAGGCTCGGTGACGGCAGGGGTGGCCTTTGAGTGCCCGAGCACCACCAACCCCGCAGTGAGGATCGCAGCGAGAATCACGGCGGTTGAGGCGCCGACCATGGCGGTCATCAGCACGGAGCGCCGGCGGTTCGGAGGGCGATCTCCCATCCCCACGCGCGGGCGAAGCACAGAGTCGTCGGGCCAGAGGTGCTGCCCCAGCGCGCGAAGATCAGTACTGATCTCATTCATCACTCTTCTCCTGAGAGCAGCAGGCGTAGACGGCGCCGCGCTCGCTTCAAATAGATGGCAACGGTGTTCGTCGACTTCCCGATCAGCCTGCCGATCTCCTCGTTGGACAGACCGTCACGATGGCGAAGGATCACGAGCAGCCGGTCCTGCGGAGCGAGTTCCTCGAGCTCCCACTTCAAGAGCAGCGCTTGGACGCCTTGATCGGTGTGACCTGGATCGACGATGGCCCCAAGGCCGACTTCGTGGCGTCGTTTGCGCCATGCGTCGATCGCCAGTCTTGTCGCAACGCCTATCACCCAGAGATCAGGCCTGTCGAGTGCTCCGACGTGCGGCCACCGTTGATACGCCCGTGTCATCGCCTCTTGAGTCGCGTCCTCGGCAAGCGCGACGTCGCGGGTCGTCAGCGTCACGACCGCCGCGACCTCTCGCGCGTAGGTAGCGAAGAAGACGTCGAAGTCACTGGCGCCCGCATCTGCGGTCAACTCGGTGGGTGGTTTGGTGTCGTCATTCACTCGTATCACGCGTCAACCGAGGACTTGGGGTACTTCTGTCGCCACACTGCCAGTTGAGCACTCTCAATAAACTTGACCGCTCCGGTCAGGATTTGATACGGTGGCCGCGATGGGCGCCAGGGCTCTCGCATTGACGCGCTGCCGGTGGCTCGACCACGGTTGCTGCGGCTCCGCCATCTGTAGTCGCTAACCCACCGATTCTTCACGTCGTGGTCGCATGTCGCGACGCGACGTCCATCACAGGCCGCAACCAAACAAATCGCACTTTGCAAAGAGGGATGACATGTCTGCCACCGATGAACTGCTGGAGAACAACGCGCGCTATGCGGCGGCGTTCGACAAGAGCACCACACCGCTTCCACCGTCACGGGGCGTCGCCGTGATCGCATGCATGGACGCTCGACTCCACGTCAGCGCGATCCTGGGTCTCGAGGTCGGCGATGCGCACATCATTCGCAACGCCGGCGGCGTGGTCACCGACGATGCGATCCGTTCGCTCGTCATCTCGCAGCGGCTGCTCGGGACGAAAGAGATCATCCTCATCCATCACAGCGACTGCGGCATGGTCACGTTCTCTGACGATGCCGTGAAGGCACAGATCAAGGAGGAGACCGGCATCCGGCCGCCGTTCTCCCTTGAGGCATTCCCTGACTCCGCCGATGACGTCCGTCAGTCGATTGCGCGCATCAAGGCGAGTCCGTTCATCCCACATCGCGACAGCGTTCGCGGGTTCGTGTACGACGTGTCCACCGGCCGGCTCAACGAGGTCGAAGCCGATCGGGAGCTGTCCGGCGCATCGGCGGGCGCCGCCGACGGCGCGTCGCACTAGGGCACGCACCGGCTCGGGCTCTTCTCATACTTTTATGCGGTGTCGTCACGAGGAGAGCCCGAGCTGACAGCGCCAGGCTGCTTCTCCTGCGAGCAGCGGGCACTGGTTGCGCTGCCGCAACGCGAGCGGATCTACGACGACGGTCTCTGGCGTATTGCCCACGCGTTCAATGCCGCACGTCTCGGATGGCTCGTGCTCATCCTGGGCCGTCACGCCACGTCGCTCGGCGAGTTGACCCCGGAGGAATCAGCCATCTTCGGCCGGTTGGTTCCGGCTACGTCGCGTGCGCTCGAGAGCGAGCTGGGCGTCTCCAAGGCGTACGTCATGTTCCTCGCGGAGATGGAGCGCTTCGAGCACGTGCACGTGCACGTCATCGCACGCCCGCAGCCCGAGCTTCGCGGCACGAAGGTCTTCGAGCTGCTCCACCGGCCACCTGAGGAGTGGGTGCCCGCGCCCGACATGGACGCGTTCGCCGTGCGCATCGCTGCTCGATTGCACGACGAGCTGACCGGCTGAGATCACGCCCGCAAGGGTGACACGACTGTTACATGGGATCTCTCAATCTCGGACCGTCCCGGACGCGGTGCGCACGCGAAAACGGTCACCGAAAGTTGCGCACAGGCATGTCCCTTACAGCACAGCGACAGCGCGCAGTTGTCCACATTGTGCACAGGCTCGCGCGTCTCAAACGCGTCGCAGTGCGCACGCGACAACGCGCGCGAAAACGGTTGACAGGGGGTGATGGCGGCGGCGTACACTCCGGCGGTGACATCGGAGGCGGGCATGTCGAGGCATTCACAGCGAGCAGCCATGCCGCGCCGCATCTGCGCACGGGTGGGATGTGGCGAACCGGTGCACAAGCCCACAGCAAAGTACTGCAGCATCAAGTGTTGCTCCATCGACCCGGCGCGGCACGAGCGCTTGCGCAATCAGGCACGGCGCGCATCCGCGCGTCCGATCCCGATGCTGCGTCAACTTCGCTTCGACTTCCAGCCGGCGGCCTTTGATCCCGAGGCGCAGCTCAATGAGTTGTGCCGCGCGCGCGAGGACGTCCCCTCGGGAATGTCCCGCCTCACAGGCTGACCCTTTCGGCGCTCCGGATTCGAGGGCGCTCCCGGCGGACTGCGTAGAATCGGCGTCTCATGCCAGACGAGATCGTCGACGACGCCGCTGAGGCGGGCGCGCCACTTCCAGCACCGGCCGAGCCCACGCTCGACATCCTTCGTCACAGTGCTGCCCACCTGATGGCTGCCGCGGTGGTCGAGCTGTTCCCCGGTGCGCAGTACGACGTCGGGCCAGCGATCGAGGACGGATTCTTCTACAACTTCCGCCTCCCCGACGGGCGGCACTTCGTGGACGATGACCTGGCGCGCATCGAGCAACGCGCCGGCGAGATGGCCGCACGGAAGATCCCGTTCGTCCAGGAAGAGCTCCCCCGCGCCCAGGCGGTCGAACTGTTCACCGCGATGCAGCAGCCCTTCAAGGTCGACATCATCGATCGACTGCCCGGCGACGTGGCGACGGTCAGCATCTACCGCACCGGCGACTTCGTCGACCTCTGCCGCGGGCCGCACGTTCCCGACACCGGCTGGCTCAAGGCGGTCCGCGTGCTGCGCATCGCCGGCGTGTACTGGCGGGGCGACGCGCGCAACGAGCAGTTGCAGCGCGTCTACGGCACAGCCTGGTTCACCAGCGACGAGCTCGATGCGTACATGCATCGAATCGAGGAGGCGCGCAAGCGCGACCACCGCAAGCTCGGCGCCGAGCTCGATCTCTTCTCGTTCCCGGACGAGATCGGCTCCGGACTGCCGGTGTTCCATCCCAACGGGGGCCTCGTGCGCAAGCTGATGGAGGACTATTCGCGCCTGCGCCACGAGCAGGCCGGCTACTCGTTCGTCAACACCCCGCATATCACGAAGGAAGACCTGTTCAAGGTTTCCGGTCACCTCGAGTGGTTCGCCGAGGGCATGTTCCCGCCGATGGAGCTGGACGAGGGCACGAAGTACTACCTCAAGCCCATGAACTGCCCGATGCACATCCTCATCTATCGCAGCCGGATGCGCTCGTATCGCGAATTACCGTTGCAACTCTTCGAGTTTGGCAGCGTGTATCGCTACGAGAAGTCAGGAGTCATTCACGGGCTCACGCGTGTGCGCGGGCTCACGATGGACGACGCGCACATCTTCTGCGCGCGCGAGCAGATGATGGACGAGCTCATCTCGCTGCTCGATTTCACGCTGGGCCTGCTGCGCGATTTCGGTCTCACCGACTTCTACCTCGAGCTCTCCACGCGGCCTGAGCACAAAGCCGTCGGGACGATGGAGGAGTGGGAGTCCGCGACGAACGCACTCCGCCTCGCCGCCGAGGGCCGCAGCCTCGAGCTGGTGCTCGACGAGGGTGGCGGCGCGTTCTACGGACCGAAGATCTCCGTGCAGGCGCGCGACGCCATCGGGCGCACATGGCAGATGTCCACCATCCAGGTCGATTTCCAGTTTCCGCAGCGATTCGACCTGCATTTCGTCGACGACACCGGCGCTGAGCAGCAGCCGATCATGATTCACCGCGCGCTCTTCGGGTCTATTGAACGGTTCTTCGGCATCCTGCTCGAGCATTACGCGGGTCATTTCCCGCTGTGGCTCGCGCCGGTGCAATGTTCGATCATCCCGGTGCAGGACGACAGCGAGGAGGTGATGGCGTACATCAGGAGTCTCGCTGCAGGCATGCGCGACCGCGGTTTGCGTGCGTCCGTCGACGAGCGTCACGGCGAGCGCATGCAGGCGCGCGTGCGCGATGCGGAGCTCAAGCGCATTCCGTACGTGGTCGTCATCGGCAAGCGTGATGTCGAGCGCGGCGACGGGGTGGTGCGCGTCCGCGACGTTCGCCGCAACGTGCAGGAGGATGTCTCCACCGGCGCGCTCATCGATCGTCTTGTCGCAGAGGTGAGCGAGCGGCGTCCCGAGTGAGACGCGGCCGGCCCCGCAGGGCGCCGGACCTCCTCCCGGTAACCCAGGCGCCGCTGCGCGGCGAGGCCAAGCTCCGCGCCGCGATCGCCGGGTTCGGGGTCGACGTCACGGGGCGGGTATGCCTCGATCTCGGTGCGGCTGCTGGCGGCTTCACGCGGGTCCTGCTCGAGTCCGGCGCCGCGAAGGTCTATGCCGTCGACGTCGGCTTCGGGCAGTTGCTCGGATCCCTCCGCCAGGATCCGCGCGTGGTCAACCTCGAGGCCACCAATGTCGCGGCCCTCGATACCCGCGTCATCCCCGAGACGGTCGAGGTGGTGAGCGTGGACGTCTCCTACCTTGCGCTCGCTGCCGCGGTGGCCCAGCTGGATCGGATCTCGATCGCTCCCGGCGCCGACCTGATCGGGCTCGTGAAGCCGATGTTCGAGCTGCGGCTGGCTCGAGCCCCAGTCGACCAGGAGACTGTCGATACCGCCACGGCTCGTGCCGTGGCAGGGATCGCCCAAGCGGGCTGGGAGATCGCCGGGGTCATGGCGTCGCCTGTTCTCGGTGGGCGAGGGGCGGTCGAGGCGCTGGTCCACGCCAGGCGATCACCGTGATGTCGCGGGAAGTTTGGCCGTCGCGCGTGCGTGTTATATTCAGCGGCCGACGCCCTTTGCCGGGCGCCGCAAAGCAGGACCGCCAGGTACGGCCCTCACCTTCCGGGCTTGCCTTGAAGGTCCAGCACCCGAACCCTGGATAGCGGAACCGCTGTCCAGTTTTTTATACCTACAAGGAGGCCGCGCCGATCGCATTCCGAGAGCTCAGGGTCAACGACCAGATCCGCATCCCACAGGTCCGCCTGTTCGACGACACAACCGGCGAACAGATGGGCATCGTCACCATCGAGCGGGCGCGAGAGCTCGCAGCCCAACGGGAACTGGACCTGGTCGAGGTAGCCCCCCAGGCCCAACCACCGGTGTGCCAACTCATGGACTACGGGCGCTTCAAGTTCGAGGCCCTCAAGAAAGAGAAGGAAAGCCGCAAAGAGCACAACACCATCAACGTCAAGGAGATGAAGCTCCGTCCGAAAATCTCGGAGCACGACTTCCAGACCAAATTCGGGTCGGTGCGTCACTTCCTCCACGACGGCGACAAGGTGAAGCTCACCATCATGTTTCGCGGACGCGAGATGGTGCACCAGGAGTACGGGCGCAAGCTGCTCGACCGGATGGCCGAGGAGCTGAAAGAGGTGGCGATCATCGAGCGGACCCCCCTCGTGGAGGGCCGCAACATGATCATGATCATGAGCCCGCTCAACAAGAAACACGCAAAGGGCGACCAGCACACCAACGACCGGCATCCGGTGCAGGAGGTTGAGCTGAGCGTCACCGTTCCGTCCGAAGAACTCGTCGCCGAACCAGGGAGCAACGACGACCATGCCGAAGATACGAACCCATAAGGGAACCGCCAAGCGGCTCCGCGTCACCTCGACGGGAAAGGTGATGCGGCGCAAGGCGTTTCGCTCGCACATGCTCGAGCACAAGAGCGCCAAGCGCAAGCGGCAATACCGGATGCAACACGAGGTGTCGGCAGCGGATAGCCGCAAGGTCATCCGGCTTGCACCGTACCTTTAGGAGAGCGACATGGCCAGAGTGAAGCGTGGGGTGACGGCCAAGGCTCGCCACCGGAAGATCCTCGAGATGGCCGAGGGGATGCAGGGAGCCCGCCATCGGCTCTACAAGAACGCCAACGAGGCGGTCATGCACTCGCTCGCGTACGCCTACCGTGACCGCAAGCAGCGCAAGGGCGATATGCGCGGGCTCTGGATCGCGCGCATCAATGCGGCGGCGCGACAGAACGGCCTGGCGTACAACCAGTTCATGCACGGTCTCAAGGAGGCCGGCGTCGAGGTGAACCGCAAGATGCTCGCGGACATCGCCGTCAAGGACTCGGGCTCCTTTCAGCAGCTCGTCGAAGTCGCGCGGGGCGCTCTCTCCAAGGCGTGACCGCCGACGTCCACCGCGTCGCGGCGGAGGCGCTCTCGGCCATCACCGCGGCGCAGGACCTCGCCGCGCTCGACGCGGTGCGAACCAGATACCTCGGCAGGGGCGACGGTGAGCTGACCGGGTACCGGCGCGGCTTGGGCAAGATCCCCGACCCGGACGCCCGCCGCCAGATGGGTCAGATGGTCAACGAGCTCGTCGAGCGCGTCACCGATGCCCTCGACGAGCGCCAGCGCACCATCGAACGGGCCGCTCGCGCTCAGAGCATGGAGGCCGAGGCGCTCGATCTCACGCGCCCGGCGCCGCCGCTGCGTCGCGGCCGGCTGAGCCCGGTGACCCTTGCCGCCCGGGAGATCCGGCGGATCTTCGGCGAGCTCGGGTTCGAAGCAGTCGAAGGCCCGGAGGTGGAGTACGACCGCTACAACTTCACCCTGGTCAACCAGCCGCCGGGCCATCCCGCGCGCGACTCGCAGGACACCTTCTACATCGACGATTCGCGCCTGCTGCGGACCCACACCTCGCCCGTGCAGATCCGCAGCATGCTCATCCGCGGTGCGCCGCAGCGGGTGATCGTTCCCGGCAAGACCTACCGGCGCGACCACGACGCCACGCACATGCCGATGTTCCATCAGGTGGAGGCCCTCTGTATCGACGAAGGGATCGCCGTGAGCGACCTGAAGGGCACCCTTGAATTCTTCGCGCGGTCGTTCTTCGGAGCCAAGTCGGCGTTGCAGTGGCGCCCGCACCACTTCCCGTTCACCGAGCCTTCCCTCGAGCTCGAGCTGGCCTGCGTCGTGTGCAACGGCGCCGGCTGCAGCGTCTGCAAGTACAGCGGCTGGCTCGAGCTCCTCGGGAGCGGCATGGTCCATCCCCAGGTGCTCCGCAATGGTGGAGTAGACCCGGACCGCTACTCCGGATTCGCCTTCGGCATGGGCATCGAGCGCGCGGCCATGCTCGCGTGGGGCATCCCAGACATGCGCCTGCTCTACGACAACGACGTCCGCTTCCTCGTCCCCGACCCGGCGACGAGCGAGCCCGCAGAGCGAGCGGCTCAGTGAAGTTCTCGCTGCGCTGGCTGCGCGACTACGCCACGCTTGACGCCCCCGTGAAGGCGCTCGTCAAAGCCCTGGTCGACACCGGTACCGAGGTGGGCACGGTCGAGATCGGTGGCGAAGGGATCGTCGTCGCCCGGATCACGGCGGTCTCGCCGGTACCCGGGTCGTCGCATCTCCAGTTCGCGGATCTGGACCTCGGCGGGGAGGTGCCGCCGTCGCTGGCGGCGTTCATCGTCGAGCCGGGAACCGTCCGGGTCATGACCGGGGCGCCCAACGTCAAAGCGGGCGATCTCGTGCCGTATGCACCGCCGGGAACCCGCCCACCGGCGATGGACGAGCGGCTCGGAGTCCGCACCATCCGCGGGCACAAGTCGCCAGGGATGCTCTGCTCCGCGATCGAGCTCGGTGTGGGGGAGGACGCCGACGGCATCCTCATCCTCGACGACGGGATCCCCGGACAGGCGCTCGCCGACGTGCTCGCGATGGACACGGTCCTCGATCTCGACATCACCACCAACCGCCCCGACTGCCTCTGCCACGTCGGCATCGCTCGCGAGCTCGCAGCCGCGCTGGGCGAGGGGTTGAACGAGCCGCCTGCCACCGTCCCCGACGAGCTGCTCTCGGCAACATCCGCGGAGTTGCGCGCCCAGGTCAGGGTCGAGGACCCCGGCGGGTGCCCACGATTCTCGGCTCGGGTGATCGAGGGTGTCGTCGTCGGGCCCTCGCCAGGGTGGCTGCGCCAGCGCCTCCGCGCCGTGGGGCTGCGGCCGATCAACAACGTGGTGGACGTGACCAACTTCGTGCTCCACGAGCTCGGTGAGCCGCTCCACGCGTTTGACCTCGAGCGATTCGTCGAGGTGGGCGGGGCCCGGATCGCCGATGTGGTGGTTCGCCGGGCAGCACCAGGGGAGCACGTGGTCGATCTCCTCGGCACGGATCGCGAGCTCTCGGCCGATGACCTGGTGGTCTGCGCCGGCGAGACTCCGGCGAGCATCGCAGGCGTCATCGGCGGAGCCGCCACCGCAGTGACCGACGCCACGCGGACGGTCCTGCTCGAGGCTGCGACCTGGGACGGGCCGTCAATCCGCGCGACGTCGAAACGCCTTGGCCTGCGGACCGACGCCTCCACGCTCTTCGAAAAGGGGCTCAGCGACCGCCTTCCACCGGTCGCGCTCGACCGGGCGGCTGCGCTGATCGCAGAACTGTCCGGCGGGCACGTGCTCGGCGGGTTCGTGGAGCAGTGGCCGCGGCCGCTCCCCGATCTCGGCCCGATCGACCTGACGGCGCGCTTCACCGGCAGCCTCCTTGGCATATCGATCGATGCGACCGAGATCGGAACAACGCTCGCCCGGCTGGGTTTCGCCGTCGAGCAGGACGGCGGGACGCTCACGGTCATGCCTCCGTACTTCCGGCGCGACGTCTCCCTCCCGGAAGACCTCGTCGAGGAGGTTGGCCGGATGATCGGGTACTCGCGCGTGCCCAGCACCCTCCCGGGACGGCGCGTCGCCGTGACCACCACGGCGTCACCGGCGCCGATCGAGGACTCGATCCGTGATGTCTGCGTCGGGGCCGGCTTCGACGAAGCGATCACCTTCGCGTTCGTGGCGGCCGGCGACTCCACGCTGCTGCCGGGCCTGGGGCAGGAACGGACCCCCATCGCGCTCCGCAACCCGTTGAGCGACGAGTGGAGCGTCATGCGCACGTCGCAGCTCCCTCGCCTCTGCGCCGCGCTCGCCGCCAATGTGCATCGCGGGAGCGCCGACGTCATGTTGTTCGAGCTCGGCCGCGCCTTCTGGGAAGGAGAGCGAGTTGGGTTGCCGCCGGGCTCCACCTCCGACGGCAGCGATAGAGACCTCCCGCCGTTGCCGCTCGAGCCGCTCTTGCTGAGCGTCGCCGTGCACGTGTCGAGCGGGACGCCGGCGGATGCGGCTGATGCCGTGCGGCGGGTGCAGAGCGTCTTCGAGCGCGTCACCGGCGACCTCGCCGGCGCAGCGCTTCGAGCAGTTCCCAGCGCGCAGCGAGGCCTGCATCCCGGGCGGAGTGCGCTGCTCCAGCGCAATGGCGATGCCGTCGGGCTGCTCGGCGAGCTCGACTTCGAAACGGCTGCCGCGTTCGAGATCCGTGGACGCGTGGCCGTTGGCGAGTTGCGGATCGACGCGATTGCACCGACGCCACCCATGCCGATCCGTTACGAGCAGCCGCCGCGCTTCCCCGCGATCGTCCAGGACCTTGCAGTCACGGTCGCCGCCGATCGTCTGGCCGGAGACGCCATCGACGCGATCCAGGAAGCGGATGAACCGCTCCTCGAGCACGCAGAGCTGTACGACGAGTACCGAGGCGGCAACCTTGGGGCAGGGCGAAAGGGGTGGACGTTCCGGCTGACCTTCCGCGCGCCCGACCGCACGCTCACCGGGGAGGAGGCGCAGCGGGCCCAGGACACGATCGCCGCCGCACTGGCGAGACGATGCGACGCGGAGATTCGCCGGTAGCCGAGCTGTCTCGCGACTGGTTCGGGCGTCCCACGGTCGAGGTCGCCCGCGACCTCGTCGGCTGCGCGCTCCTCGTGGATACCGGGACGGACGGAGCAGTCGTCGCTCGCATCGTCGAGACCGAGGCATACCTGGGCACGAGTGATCCGGCGTCGCATGCGTTTCGCGGCCCGACCCCACGCTCGCAGGTGATGTTCGGTCCTCCCGCGCACCTCTATGTCTATCTCTCGTACGGCATGCACCACTGCGCCAACGTCGTGACCGAGGCCGACGGCGTGGCCGGCGCGGTGCTCCTTCGCGCGGCCAAAGTGGAGGATGGGGAAGCAGTGGTGATCGCACGACGCCGCGAGGGACTGCCGAGCGCCGCGCTCCTTCGCGGTCCGGGGAACCTCTGCCAGGGGCTCGGCATCACCCGGGCGGACGACGGGATCGATCTGCTTGATCCAGCCTCGCGAATCCATGTCTCGCCACGGACGCGCATACCGCACATCGCGGTGGGAAAGCGCGTCGGGCTGACTCGGGCTGCGGACCGGCTCCTGCGTTTCAGCTGGCTCGGCAATCCTGCTGTGTCACGACCGGCGCCGCGTGACTCGGACCGGATCGATTGAGGTCAAAAGAAAGGGGCCGGACTGAGCCGGCCCCTCTGGTGATTACACCGTTTTGAAACGGCAGCCCGGTGGAAATTCCCGGGCCTCTTCTTGGCACCGAAACCGGTGCCGGGTTCGGGAAACGCCCGGTCCGAACTCCGGATCGCCACAACGCGCACTCGCCCTTTCACGAGCAGTCCCGGGGACCGCCGATTGCCCAGCGACCTCGACCGGGGGCGCGAAGGTTGTGTGATCAGGGGCCCGTCAGCCGGGCCTCAACCCTCCGCTCGTCCGTGCCGGTAACGCTGCCAGACGGTTTGCAACATTGGGATGCCTACCTCCGTCTGATTGCCGATGCTGTCTATAACCATAGACCTGTCTCCCGCCGACCACAAGGAGCGTGATGTCTAGACTGGGTTCTGGGCTGCGCTAGAATCGGAACACCTGTTCGTCTCGGAGGATCCATGTCCGGTCACAGCAAGTGGGCTGGCATCAAGCACAAGAAAGCCATCGTCGATGCTCGTCGCGGCCAGCTCTTCACCAAGGTCACGCGCGAGCTCACTGTCGCCGCGCGTGAGGGCGGACCGGACGTCGAGGGCAACTTCCGCTTGCGCCTGGCAATCCAGAAGGCACGCGAGGTGAACATGCCCGCCGACAACATCGATCGTGCGATTCAGCGCGGAGCGGGCGGGAAGGACGGCGTGCAGCTCGAGGAAGTCCGCTATGAGGGGTACGGTCCCCACGGCGTCGCGGTGATGGTGGACACGCTGACCGACAACCGCAATCGGACCGTTGCGGCGATCCGCAACGCGTTCACCCGCTCCGGAGGAGCACTCGGCGAGGCCAACAGCGTCGCCTGGATGTTCAACCAGCAGGGCGTCATCGCCATCGATGCGGGGAAACGCGATCCCGACGAGCTCGCGCTCGAGCTGCTCGACGCCGTTGACGTCGGCGATGACGGCGACGTGGGTGTCGACGGCGACGAGGTGGTGGTCACCGTTGCGCCCACACGATTCGAAGAGGTACGGCGCACGCTCGAGGAGCACAGCTATCCGATCGACTCCGCCGAGGTCACCATGAACCCCACCAACTCGGTGCCGCTCGACGCGTCGCAGGCGCGCCAGGTGCTCCGGCTGCTCGACACGCTCGAGGAGCACGACGACGTCCAGCAGGTCTACGCCAACGCCGAGATACCGGACGACGTCCTTGACGCTGTCGGCTGACCACTGCCCGCCCCCACGGGGATGAGGGTGCTCGGGGTCGACCCGGGTCTGGCGCGAACCGGCGTTGCCATCGTCGAGGGCGCGCCGGGGCATCTCGTCCTTGTGCATGCGTCCTGCATCGAGACGGTGCCGCAACCGAGTGAGGCGGGACGGCTCGCGCTCCTCTTCGACCTCGTCGTCAATGCGTGCACCACGTTGCGCCCCGAGGTTGCGGCAGTGGAGGAGCTGTTCTTCTCGACGAACCGCCGCACCGCGATGCGTGTCAGCGAGGCGCGCGGAGTCGTGCTCTGCGCGCTGGCGCGCGAAGGTGTCCCCATCGCCGAGTACACGCCGACGCAGGTCAAGGAGGCGGTATGCGGATACGGCGCCGCGCGCAAGCCACAGGTCGCGCGCATGGTCGCCAATCTCCTTGGTGTGGCTGACATTCCGGGGCACGATGACGTCGCCGACGCCTGTGCCGTTGCGGTCTGCCATCACCACCGCGGACGTCTCGGCGCACTCGCGCCGCGCGCACGCGAGCACCGCGAGAGTCCGCTCGATGTCGCAGTGAGCCGCGCACGCGCGGCGCTGCTTCGGAGCGCGCCGTGATCGCGCTCATCCGCGGTGCGCTGGTGCAGATCGGCGACGACCATGTCGTCGTGGACACCGGCGGCGTCGGCTATGAGGTGTTCTGCCACCTGCGCACCATCGCAACGCTGCACACGTCACACGAGCCGGAGGTGACGCTGCACGTGCACACAAGCGTCGGCACCGACGCGATCCGCCTCTACGGCTTCGTGACGCCCGAGGAGCTGCGCCTCTTCCGGCTGCTCATCGGCGTCGAGCGGATCGGTCCCAAGGCAGCGCTCGGCATCCTCGGGCGGGCTGAGCTGCCCACGCTGGTTCGGGCGATCGCCGAGGGCGACGTCGCGCTGGTGGCCACAGTCCCGGGGATCGGGCGCAAGACCGCGGAGCGGGTGATCCTCGAGCTCCGCGACAAGGTGGGCTCGTTCGAGCCGCCGGGGACGCAGCATCCCGCAGCGACCGGCGAGAACCAGGCGGTGGCGGCTGCGATCGCCGGCCTGGTCGGTCTCGGCTTCCGCGAGAGCGAGGCACGCAACGCGGTGGCCGCGATTGCCGTGGATGGCGATGGACACGACGTCGCCGATCTTGTCGGGGCCGCGCTGCGCCGGCTCGACACCGCAGGGGCGGCGCGATGAACGACGAACGCGTGGTCAGCCCCGACGAGCTCGAGGCCGAGCGTGTCGCCGATACGGCGCTGCGCCCGCGATCGCTCGAGGACTTCGTCGGCCAGTCGGCGATCAAGAACCAGGTTCGCATCCTCGTCGAAGCCGCCCGCCAGCGCGGTGACGCCCTGGACCATGTCCTGCTGTACGGGCCGCCTGGTCTGGGCAAGACAACCCTCGCGCAGATCATCGCTGTGGAGATGGGGGTGAACATCCGGCTCACCAGCGGGCCGGCCCTCGAGCACCAGGGGATGCTCGCATCGATCCTGACCAGCCTCGAGGAGCGCGACGTGTTCTTCATCGACGAGGTGCACCGCCTCAACCGGGCGGTGGAGGAGGCGCTCTATCCAGCGATGGAGGACCTCGCCTTCGACTTCGTCGCCGGCAAGGGCGCGGGCGCGCAAACCCTGCGCCTGACGCTCAACCGTTTCACGGTCATCGGCGCCACCACGAGAGCCGGCGCCCTCGGCGCGCCACTGCGTGATCGGTTCGGCGTCACCTTCCGCCTCGACTTCTACGACACGGACGACCTCGTGGCGATCGCCAACCGCTCGGCGCGGCTGCTCGGCATCGACCTCGACCCGGACGGCGCGGAGATGATCGCCCGCCGGTCCCGCGGAACGCCGCGCATCGTCAACCGGCTGCTCCGTCGCGCACGTGACTACGCGCAGGTGCGTGCCGCGGGGCGGATCGACCTCGACGTCGCCACGGCGGCGCTCGACGTCCTCGGCATCGATTCCATCGGCCTCGACGAGCTCGACCGGCGGGTGCTCGGCGTCCTCTGCGGCACCCTGGGCGGCCACGCCGTCGGCGTCCAGACCATCGCGGTGAGCGTCCAGGAGGATCCCGACACGATCGAGGACGTCGTCGAACCCTTCCTGATCCGCCGCGGCCTGCTGGCGCGCACCCTGCGTGGGAGGCTTGCCACCGCCGCCGCGTACCAGCATCTGGGCCTGTCCGTCCCCGCCGGCGCTCCGGGTGCGGCGGAGGCGCAGACCGCGCTCTTCGAGCGTTGAGGTCCGCCGACTTCGACTACCCGCTCCCCCCGGAGCGGATCGCGCAGGAGCCGCTGGCAGAACGCGACGCATCGCGACTGCTTGTCCTCCCGCCCGAGGGCGGGCTCGAGGATCGCTCCTTCCGCGAGCTGCCCGGGCTCCTGCGGGCCGGCGATCTCCTCGTCGTCAACGAGACGCGCGTCCGGCGCGCTCGTCTCCACGGGGTGGACGACAAGAGCAATGCGATCGAGCTGCTGGTGCTGTCCCGCGGGGAGACCGGCGAGTATCAGTGCCTCGCCCGCCCGGCGCGTCTCGCGTCTCCCGGCGCGGTCATCGAGATCGCGGCCGACCTCCATGCCACCGTGGTGGGCGTCTCGGCGTCGCATCGAGGCGGACGTATCGTCACGTTCGATGCGGAGGACCCGGATGCCGCCATCGAGCGGCTCGGCGCCGCGCCGCTGCCGCCGTACATTCACACGGCGCTGCGCGACCCGGAGCGGTACCAGACGACGTACGCCACGGGCGACCCCGACTCGGCGGCCGCGCCGACGGCGGGGCTGCACTTCACCGAGTTCGGTGATCCAGCGGCTGCAGGCCGCCGGCATCGGGTGGGCGACGCTCCGCCTCGATGTCGGGCTCGCGACGTTTGCGCCGATCCGGGCCGAACGAGTCGAGGATCACCCCATGCACGAGGAGCGATACGCGTTGCCTGGCGACACCGTCGCCGAGATCGAGCGGACCCGCGCTGCCGGGGGGCGAGTCATCGCTGTCGGCACCACCGTCGTCCGCGTGCTCGAGTTCCTGCGCGCTCGAGAACGGGGAGCTTCGCGCCGGATGCGGCGCAACCAGCCTCTTCATCCATCCCGGGCATCGCTTTCGCGCCGTCGACGGCCTGCTGACGAACTTCCACCAACCGCGCTCGTCGCTGCTCGTCCTGCTGGCGGCGTTCATCGGGGATGCGCGCTGGCGCAGCGCGTACGCGCATGCGCTCGACGCGGGATATCGCTTTCTGTCCCTTGGAGATTGCATGCTCTGCTGGCGCGCGCAGGCGTGAGCGCATTCACTGCCGAGGCGGTCGACGGCGATGCGCGCACCGGAGCACTGACCACCGCACACGGCAACGTCCGCACGCCGGCCTTCATGCCGGTCGGGACGCACGCGACGGTCAAGGCGCTGCATCCCGACGAGGTGCGCGCGGCGGGTGTCGACATCCTGCTGTGCAACGCGTACCACCTGGCGCTCCGGCCGGGGATCGAGCTGATCGAGCAGGCCGGCGGCCTGCACACGTTCATGGGCTGGGACCATCCGATCCTCACCGACAGCGGCGGCTACCAACTGGTGAGCCTGGCCGAGGTCGCCGCCGTGGACGATGACGGCGCAACGTTCGTCTCACCGTACGACGGCTCGCGACTTCGGGTGACGCCGGAGGATGCGGTGAGCAACCAGGCGCGGCTCGGCGCCGACGTCGTGATGTGCCTCGACCACCCGGTTGCCCACGGCACTGCCGAAGCGGCCGCACGTGAAGCAACCGAGCGCACCCACCGCTGGGCCGAGCGGTGCCGGGCTGCACACCCTGGCGCCGGACACCTGCTCTTCGGCATCGCCCAGGGAGGGTTCGACGCACGTGCTCGACGGGAGTCGGCGCGCTTCATCTCCGGGCTCGACTTCGACGGCGTCGCCATCGGCGGCCTGGCGGTGGGGGAGCCGGTCGAGACCATGCTCGAAATGACCGAGGCGAGCGTGACCGAGCTCGCGGCCGACCGCGCCCGCTATTTCATGGGCCTCGGGACCGACTCCGAGCTCCTCGCCGCCATCGCGCTCGGGGTGGACATGTTCGACTGCGTCGTCCCGACCCGGCTGGCGCGCAACGGCAGTGCCCTGACGCCGGATGGACGGCTCTCGCTGCGCAACGCCGACGCGCGCGAAGCGTTCGGCCCGATCGACCCGGAGTGCCCCTGCGCGGCGTGCGCGGGATTCTCGCGCGCGTACCTCCGCCACCTCTTCCAGTCGGGCGAGATCCTGGCCCACCGGCTCGTGAGCCTGCACAACATCACCCACCTGTCCCGGCTGATGCAGGCCGCCCGATCCGCGATCCGGGATGGCAGCTTCGCCGCATTCCGATCAGAGCGAGATGGTCGGCTCCGCTCAGGTCCCCGGTAGACTGCACCGCAGGTGTTCAGGATCACGCGTTTCCGCCTGGCTATCGTCGTCCTTGTTGTGGTCGGCGCGTTCTTCGTGGACGGCTACAGCCTCATCTACCGGTACGTGGTGGTCCACCAGCCGCTCGGTCAGAAGCTGACATCGACGCCGTCCTTCCTGGGCCGCCAGCTCTACATCCACAAGGGCCTCGACCTCCAGGGCGGCACCGAGCTGACCATCGAGATCTGCCATGGGCTCGACAACCCCAACGCGGAGTGCCGGAACGGCCCGCCGAACGGCGCGTCGCTCGCCGAAGCTCAGCAGGCGACGATTCCGATCCTGGATTCCCGCGTCAACTCGCTCGGCGTCTCGGAAGCCTCCGTTCAGGCGCAGGGCGACGATCAGATCCTCGTGCAGTTGCCGGGCGTCAGCCTCACCCAGGCGATCGACACCATCGGGACTACCGCGCGGTTGTACTTCGCAACGCCGGTCGCCGGCGCGGCGACCAATCCACCGAGCGCCGCGCTGATCGCTGATCAGCAGGGGCATTACAACGTCGCGCAGTTCGACAACACCCTCGACTATCCGACTGGTTATCACTGGAAGATCGACAACAATCTCCAGGCCACTGACGTCGACAGCGCGACTGTCGGCACCGACTCGACCACCAATCAGGTCGCGGTCGACATCACCTTCAACGGGGCCGGCGCACAGGAGTGGTCGAAGATCACGACGGCCGCCTACAACGTGTATTCCTCGGACCCGACCAGCCCCCTCGCCCAGATCGCGATCTTCCTGGACAACAACGTGATCACGGCACCGGACGTCACAGGCGGCGGCCAGAGCAACCAGACCGAGATCACCGGCAACTTCACGACGGATTCGGCAACGGCGCTCGCCAACCAGATCAGCGCGGGCGCGCTGCCGGCAGAGATCACGACCGTTGCAAGCACCACGGTGAGCGCGACGCTCGGCCAGCAGTCGGTGACCCTCTCGCTGATCGCCGGCGGCATCGGGCTCCTGATCGTCGTCATCTTCATGATCGGCTACTACCGATTCCCGGGGTTGCTCGCGACCCTGGCGTTGATCATCTATGCAGCGATCGTGCTGGCGCTGTTCAAGCTGATACCGGTGACGCTGTCCCTGGCCGGCCTGGCGGGCTTCGTCCTGAGCGTCGGCATGGCCGTGGACGCCAACGTCCTGATATTCGAACGCACCCGTGACGAATTACGACATGGGAGAAGTGTGCCCCTCGCCGTGGAGACGGGCTTCCGGCGGGCATTTCCTGCCATTCGTGACAGCAACATCTCGACCCTGATCACGTGCACCATCCTCGGCATCTTCGGGACCGACGTCATCCGGGGATTCGCGATCACGCTCGCGATCGGCGTCATCGTCTCGTTCTTCACGGCAATCACGATCACGCGCTCGCTGTTCGCGTGGGTCCTCACCTGGAGGATCGGGCGCGACCCGCGTCTCTACACGGAGATCCACGAGGAGTTCGCGGAACACCCACCGCGCGGCCGGTTCGACATCGTGAAGAACCGCAACTGGTATTTCCTCGGATCGCTCGCGGTCATCATCCCGGGCATCCTGGCGATCCTGTTCTGGGGGTTCAACCTCGGCATCGACTTCAAGGGAGGCAACGTCATCGACGTGGGCTTCGCGAAGAACGTGTCGCAGGCGCAGGTGGAAGCCGTCATGGACAAGGACTACGGCAGCCTGCGTGCGCAGGTGCAGGCCGAGGGCACCAACGGCAACGAGGCGAGCCACTTCTCGATCACAACGCTTCCGTCTGACAGCGAGCAGATCCTGCAGATCCAGAACACGCTGAACAGCAACTTCACGATCTCCACCAACGCAACCACGCATCAACCCGACATCAGCGTCCAGCAGGTTGGGCCGACGATCGCGGCAAGCCTCGTCACGGGCGCGATCATCATGATCTTCGTCTCGGCCGGAGCGATTGCCGTGTACCTCGCCTTCGCCTTCCGTCGCCAGCGCGCGATCTCGCCGTGGCGGTTCAGCGCATGCGCCTTCTTCAAGCTCCTTCATGACGTGTTCGTGCTCGCCGGCATCTGGGCGATCCTCGGCCACTTCTCAGACTTAGGTCAGGTCGACTCACTCTTTGTCACCGCTGTACTGACGTCTGTGGCGTTTTCCATCCACGACACCATCGTGGTGTTCGACCGCGTCCGCGAGAACCTGCGCGTCGGGCCGCGCCTGACGTTCGACCAGGTGATCAACCTTTCCACGGTGCAGACGATGACGCGGTCGCTGAACACATCGCTGACCGTCGTCTTCGTCCTGCTGTCACTGGTCATCTTCGGCGGCGACTCGATCCGCGGTTTCGTGCTCGCACTGCTCATCGGCATCGTGACCGGCACCTACAGCTCGATCTTCAACGCCAGCACGCTGCTCGTCGCGTGGGACAAGGCGCGCGGCACGCGCACGGCGACGCCGCCCGCCGGCAGGAGACGCGTCGCGCCGCGGACCGCATAAGGCGCCTCCCGCGCCCAGCGCACCACATATGAACAACGAAGACGTCTCCCTTATCGCCTCATTGCTGCGCCCGGCGTTCGACCACCTCGGCATCGAGCTCGTCGACGTGCAGTGGTCCGGACGGGGCCGCGGGGCCGTGCTCCGGCTGGTCATCGACCGCGACCTCGTCGGCGTGACCCTCGACGACTGCGAGCTGGCGTCCAACACCGCGTCAGCCGTGCTGGACGCCAGCGATCCCATCGACCATCCGTACCGGCTCGAGGTGAGCTCCCCCGGTGCCGAGCGGCCGATCCGCCGCGCCGAGGAGTGGACCGCCGCAGTCGGGCGCCGAGTCAACGTTCGCCTGCGCGACGGCGACGCCGAGCTGGTCCTCGAGGGCAAGCTCATCGCAGTCACCGGGAGCGACGCCCAGATCGAGGTGCGCGACCGCCGCACCTCCCGCGCGGTCGGCTTCTCCCTCGACGCCGTTCTCGCGGCGCGGATCGTCGTCGACATCTGATGGCGGCGCCTGCGGCCACCCTCACCGCGCTGCGCGACCTTGCGGCCGCCACGCCGCTCAGTGAGGCCGAGATCACGAGCGCGGTGGAGCAGGGGGTGGCCACCGCTTATCGACGCCTCGTCGAGGACGATGCGTCGGTCCGGGCTCGCGTGAACCTGGAGACGGGCAGCTTCGTCGTGTATCGCTACCAGGAGGACGGCACGGAGCTGACCCTCGAGGTCGATGTCCCCGACTTCCCCCGCCAGGCGGCCGCCGCCGCGCGCACTGCGGTGGCCGAGCGCCTCGCGAGCTTCGAACAGCGCCGGATCCTCGGCGAGGGCGCGAGCCAGCGCGGTGTCCTCCGCGACGCCATCGTGGAGCGCCGCCTTGGCTCCATCTGGTACGTCGATGCAGGCGGTGTGCCTGGAATGCTGCCGCCCGAGGAGCAGATCCCGGGAGAGCGTCTGACCATCCGCGATCACATCAAGGTGGTCATCGTCGAAGGCCGCCGCAAGGGTCCCGACGCGCTGGTGGTCGTGTCCCGCTCTCATCCGCAGCTCGTCCAGCGACTCATGGAGCAGGAGGTCCCGGAGCTGCAGAGCGGTCAGGTCGTGGTCCGGGCCATCGCTCGTGACCCGGGGAGGCGGACCAAGGTCGCCGTGGACGCCCCTGACGGTGATGTCGACCCCCAGGGCGCCTGCATCGGCAGGAACGGGGTGCGCCAGCGGGCGGTCACCTCCGAGCTCGGTGAGGAGCAGGTGCAGATCGTCGCCTGGTCCGCCGACCCGTCCACGTTCGTGATGAACTCGCTGATCCCCGCCACCGCACGGGGCGTGGAGCTCGATACCGAGTCCCGCACGGCGCATATCTCGGTGGCCGCCGACCAGCTCTCCCTGGCGATCGGCCGGGGGGGCGAGAACGCCCGCCTGGCGGCCCGCCTCACCGGCTGGCGGATCGATATCAATGCGGATGACCCCGAGGAAGGCAGCTCGGGCGACGGCTGACCGGCATGGCCTCGAGCGTGCCGATGCGCACGTGTGCCGGCTGCCGGAAGGTGCGTGAGAAAGCCGACCTGGTTCGCCTGGCGTTCGTCGCCGCCTCCGGGCGGGTTACCCTTGACCTGTCTGGCCGCGTTCCCGGCCGGGGCGCGTATCTCTGCCGGGAAACGGGTATCACCTGTCTGCGCCAGTCACGGCGGCACCGATCCCTGGCGCGCTCGCTGCGGGTCGGGGATGATGTAATCGACGAGCCCACCCTCGCCGCAGCGCTGCGGGAGCTCGTCACGGAGGAATCGACATAGCAACGGTCAAGAAAGTCACCCTGCCGGCAGGTCTCACGGTCGCTGAGCTCGCCGATCGCCTCGAGGTCTCGGGCGCTCAACTGATCAAGTACCTGATGAGCAATGGCGTCATGGCCGCGCTGAATCAGACGGTCGACTTCGACACGGCAGCGCTCGCGGCCGATCACTTCGGCTTCGAGGCCGAGTCGGAGGATGCCGTCGCGGAGCAGGCCAAGGACAGCTCGACTGCCACAGGGCGGCGCAAGCACCCCTTGATCGATCTCTCCAACGCCGCTCCGGGGACGCTGGTCGCCCGGCCGCCGATCGTGGCGGTGCTCGGCCATGTCGACCATGGCAAGACATCGCTCCTGGACGCTCGTCCGCAAGACCAAGGTTGCCGCAGGCGAGGCCGGCGGGATCACCCAGGTGATCAGCGCGTACCAGGTCGAGCGCAACGGCCGCCTGATCACGTTCATCGACACCCCGGGCCATGCGGCATTCACGGCGATGCGCGCCCGCGGAGCGGACGTGACCGACGTGGCGATCCTGGTCGTGGCCGCCGACGACGGCGTCATGCCGCAGACCGAGGAGGCCATCCAGCACATCCACGCCGCGGGTGTCCCGATCGTCGTGGCGATGAACAAGATCGACAAGGACGGGGTGAACCCCGATCGCGCGCTCCAGCAGCTCGCTGAGCGGGGCGTCGTCGCCGAGCAGCCATACGGCGGCGATGTGCCGGTCGTGAGGACCAGCGCCAGGACCGGGGAAGGCATCGATGAGCTGCTCGAGAGCGTGCTCACCGTCTCCGACATCCTGGTCGAGCCGAAAGCGGACCCAAGCGGGCGCGCCGTCGGCACCGTCATCGACTCCCACCTCGAACGCGGTCGCGGCGCCATCGCAACGCTGGTGGTGCAGAACGGCACCCTCCGCGTGGGCGACAACCTCGTCGCAGGCTCCGCATTCGGCAAGGTGCGCGCGCTCATCGACGACACCGGCAAGCGCATCAAGGAAGCGGGGCCGAGCACACCGGTCGTCGTCACGGGGCTCTCCGACGTCCTGATGGCCGGCGAGATCTTCGAGGTCGTGGAGACCGAGAAGGGCGCGCGATCCAAGGCCGAGCAGCGCGGGTTCGCCGAGAAGCAGCGCCTCGCCCAGCCGGTGCGTCGCATCACGCTGGCCGATCTTGCGCAGAACATCTCCGAAGGCGACATGAAGTCGCTCAACCTGGTCCTCAAGGCTGAGGCGAACGGCTCCCTCGAGGCGCTTCGCAGCCAGGTCGGCAACATCAACGACCCGACGGTCAAGATCAAGGTGGTCGGGGAGGGAGTCGGCGCGGTCAGCGAATCCGACGTGAACCTCGCCGCCGTCACCGACGCGATCGTGATCGGGTTCAACGTGCGCCCCGATGACCATGCGCGCGCGGCCGCCGAGGAGCAGGGCGTCGACGTCCGCTTCTACGACGTCGTGTACCAGGTGACCGACGACATCGAGAAGGCCGTCAAGGGCCTCTACCAGCCAACGATGATCGAGGTCACGCAGGGCCGTGCCGAGGTCCGGCGCGTCTACCAGGTGGACGGCAAGCCGGCGATCGCGGGCTCGCACGTCCTCGACGGCAGGATCACCAGGAACGCCACGTGCCGCGTGATCCGGGACTCGAAGGAGATCGCACAGAGCCGCATCGATGCGCTCAAGCGCTTCAAGGACGACGTCCGCGAGGTGACCCACGGGTACGACTGCGGCATCACGCTCGCCGACTTCAGCGACTTCCACGAGGGCGACATCCTCGAGGCCTTCACGATGGAGCAGCAGAACGCATGACGCTTCGCTCCGGAGCGCGCAGCCCGCGCCGCGAGCGGGTGGGCGAGCAGCTTCGTGAGGAGATCTCGGCCATGATGATCACTGGGATCAAGGATCCGAGGGTCCGGTTCGCGTCGATCTCGCGGGTCCGGATGAGCCCGGACCTGCGCGAGGCGTGGCTGGCCGTCAGCGCGCTCGGCGATGACACCGAGCGCCATCAGGTCGTCGAAGCCCTCACGCACGCGGAGGGGTTCCTCCGTGCTCAACTTGGCAGAAGGCTCGAGAACCTGCGGAGCGTCCCCCGGCTCCATTTCGAGCTCGATGAATCGATCGCGTACAGCGTGAGGGTGAGCACGCTCCTCAGAGACCTCGACGGCGAACGTCCCGCCGAGGCACCCGTGGAGGTTCCCGAGTGACCGTCGCCGCACCCACCGCCTGGCCGGCCCTCGAGGACGTCGTGGAACCGATCCGCGCCGTCGTCGACCGCGCCGATCAGATCACCTGCCTCGCGCACAAGGATGCCGACGCCGACAGCCTCGGCAGCGCCCTCGGCTTTGCCATCGCGCTGCGCTCGATGGGCCGGAAGGTTCGCGTGGTCGTCCCCGATCCGCTGCCGCGCCTGCTCGAGCACCTGCCGGGATTCGAGACCGTCGAGGTCGGCGGTGCCCCGCTCGGCGACATCGTCTTCACCTTCGATTGCGCCACCCTCGGGCGCTTCGGCGAGCGCCGGGCCGAGGTCGAGCATGCCGGCACGGTGGTCAACATCGACCATCACCTCAGCAACACCGCCTTCGGCACGATCAATCTCGTCGAGGCGGGTGCGAGCGCCACCGGGCAGGTGATCTACCGCCTGCTTCGTGCGCTGGGCGCGCCGATCAGCCCGTCGGTGGCGACCAACCTCTACGCCGCGCTCTTCACCGACACGGGCGGCTTCCGGCATGAGAACACGACCGAGGCAGCGCTTCGCCTCGCAGCGACACTCGTGGCGGCCGGTGCCGACCCCGGCTGGATCGCCCTCAAGAGCTACAAGTCACGTTCCCTCGCGCAGGTGCGCCTCGAAGGCATGGCCGTCGCCAACCTGCACTCCGAGATGGGTGGACGCCTGCTGTGGTCCGAGGTCAGCAGGTCGATGCTCGAGCAGGCCGGAGCCGATCTGCAGGACTCCGAGGGCATCATCGACGCCCTCCAGAGCATCGGCACCATGGAGATCGCGGTCCTGTTCAAGGAAACGCCGACCGGCCGCAGCAAGATCAGCGTGCGCACGCGCGAACCCTTCGACGCGACCGACGTCTGCACGCCGTTCGGCGGCGGGGGCCACCGGCGCGCCGCGGGGGCCGAGTTCGCGGACTCACTCCCCGATGCGGAGCGCAAGGTGCTCGAGGTTGCTCGCCGGTTGATCGACACAGCGCGGTGACCGGCGTCGCCGCGCCCGGTGCCGGCCCTCGCCCGGGGTCGGCTGTCGCACGCCGAGGTGGAGTCCTCCCGCTCGACAAGCCCGCTGGGATCACCTCGTTCGACGCCATCCGCCAGGTGCGGCGCATCCTCGGCGAGCGCCGGGTCGGCCACGCCGGGACGCTCGACCCGACGGCGACCGGGCTCCTGCCGATCTGCGTCGGCCGCTCCACGCGGTTCGTCGATTACTTCCACGCGCAGCCGAAGACGTATCACTGCGTGGTCCGGCTCGGCGAGCGCAGCGACACGGGTGACACGGAAGGCGTGGTCGCCACCGGCTCCGACGCGGGCGCCGTGACCGCTGAGGCGATCCGCGCCGAGCTCGTGCGCTTCACCGGTGAGATCGATCAGATTCCCCCGATGCACTCGGCCGTCCGCCACGAGGGCCGCCACCTGTATGAGCTGGCCCGCGCCGGCGAGGAGGTGGTCCGCGAGCCGCGCCGCGTGACGATTCACTCCGCCGAGCTCGTCGACTTCCGCCCCGGATCGGTGGCCGAGGCCGAGATCGTGGTGAGCAGCGGCAAGGGCGCCTACATGCGAGTGCTCGCCTCGGATCTCGGCGACGCACTGGGTACCGGAGGGCTGCTCGGCTGGCTGTCGCGGACCAGCTACGGCACGCTTCGGCTCAGCGACTCGATCACGCTGGATGCGCTTGCGGCGATGGACGATCCGTGGCCGGCGCTCCTGCCCCCGGATGTCGCCGTGGCCCATCTGCCGCTCGTGCAGCTCGGACCGGCACAGGTGCAGCAGATCCGGCGTGGGCAGTCGATCTGGCTGCCGCGGTCGATCCTTCCGGACGTGGCGGGGGAGTGCCGGATGCACGATCCCTCCGGCGAGATGATCGGCATCGGTGAGCTGAACGGTGGGCTGCTGCGCCCGACCAAGGTGCTGGCCGGCTGACGGCCATGGAACTGCTCCATGACTTCCCCGCCGTCCGCACGGACGGCCCGGGCTCAGTGGTCACCATCGGCAGCTTCGACGGCGTCCACATCGGGCATCAGCGGCTGATCCATCGCGTTCGCGACGAGGCCGCGCGCGCAGGTCTGACCGCCGTGGCCGTGACATTCGACCCGCATCCCCGCTGCGTCGTCGACCCAGCCGGTTGCCCGCCGCTGCTCTCGAGCCTCGGCGACCGCGTCGATCTGCTCGCCCGCAACGGCGCCGACCGGGTGGTCGTGGTGCCGTTCACGGCCGAGTTGAGCACCTGGAGCGCCGACCGCTTCGCCGCCACGCTCACGGACACCCTCGGCATGCGCCGGCTCATCGTCGGCCCGGGGTTCGCCCTCGGCCGGGGACGCCAGGGCAAGGTGGAGTATCTCGAGCGGCTCGGCGCGCACAGCGGCTTCACGGTGACCTCCGTCGCGCCTTCGACGCGAGACGGCAGGCCCGTCTCCTCCGGAAGGATTCGCGAGGCGGTCGCGACCGGCAGCTTTGCCGGCGCGATCTCCATGCTCGGGCATGCCTACGTGCTCGATGGGGTGATCGAGCGGGGTGAGGGCAGAGGTGCCGGGCTCGGCGTCCCCACTGCCAACCTCGGGGTCGACACGTCGCGCTGCATCCCGGAGGCCGGCGTTTACGCGGGCTGGCTCGACTTCGGGGATGGATGGCGCCCCGCCGCCACCGGGATCGGCACCCGTCCCACGTTCGGAGGGGGCTCGGTGACCGTCGAGGCGCACGTGATCGACTTCGACGGCGACCTCTACGGCCGCATGGCACGGCTCGCGCTTGTCCGGCGGATCCGTGCCGAGCGCGCGTTCACCTCCATCGACCGGCTCACGGAGGCCATGGCCCGGGACATCGCCCAGGCCCGTGAGATCGTGCGGCGTTCGTCGCCGCCCGCGTGACCGGGCCTGCATTCCTCGTCCTGAACCCGGCGAGCGCCGGAGGAAGGACACACCGGAACTGGCCGGCGATCAGCACGGCGCTGAACGCGGCAGGCGTGAGCTTCGACCTGCATCGCACCACCGGCGAGGGAGAGGCCACCGAGGCCGTTCGCACAGCGCTTGCCGGCGGGTACAGCACGATCGTGGTGGTCGGTGGCGACGGGACGCTCAACGAGGCGGTCAACGGGTTCTTCGACCCTACGGGGAACCCGATCGGTGCACACGCGACCATCGGGCTCCTCCCAAGCGGCACGGGGGGCGACTTCCGGAAGGCTGCCGGCATCCCTGGCGGCCTCGACGCGGCGGCACGAGTGATCGCGTCCGGATCGTCGCGGGTGATCGATGCCGGGCGGATCGACTTTGCGGATGGCGAGCGCCGATTCTTCATCAACATCGCCGACTGCGGCATGGGCGGCGAGGTGGTCGAGCGTCTCAACCGCAGCGCCCGAAAACGCGGCGGGGCTCGTGGCACGGCGATGTTCCTCACCACATCGCTGGCGACTCTCTGGGGGTACAGGTCTCGGGTGGCGCGCGTGGAGATGGACGGAGCAACGATCGAGCGAGACGTGCGCAGCGTCGTGATTGCGAACGGACGCTATTTCGGCGGTGGCATGCGTATCGCGCCCGGCGCCGCCCTCGATGACGGACGCTTTGATGTGGTGCTCATCGGCGAGACGGGGAGGACGCGCGCGCTCACCGGAATCCCGTCCCTGTATCGCGGGCGGCACATCAAACGGCGTGAGGTCGAGGTGCACCGTGCCCGCGTGGTGCGGGTCACGTGCGAGGATCCCCCGATGCTGTTCGATGTCGAAGGAGAGCAGGTCGGAGCCACTCCGGCGACGCTCACCTGCCTGCCCGGGGCGATCCGCCTGTGCACCCCACAGGCGGGGAAAGGCCGCTGATCGATGTCTCCTGTTAGACTTGCGGCGAACAATCGTGCCAATCGTTAGATCCAAATCCGAGATAATCGCGGAGCATCGGCGCCACGAAACGGACACCGGCTCCACGGAGGTCCAGGTGGCAGTGCTGTCTGAACGTATCAGCTCGCTCACCGAACACCTTCGCGATCACCCGAAAGACCATGCGTCGCGTCGCGGGTTGCTGAAGCTTGTTGGCCAGCGTCGCCGGTTGCTCGACTACCTCTCGGGCACTGACGTCGAGCGCTATCGCGCACTGATCGGGCGCCTCGGTCTGCGCCGATAGTGTCAGTCGCGACCATTAATCAGACCCAAGAAACACACACCATCAACCGACCCGGAGCCGGTACCTTCCGGCGACGTCGCACTCACAGGTGAGACGTTGGGGTCCGTGTGTCAGGAAGCGGTGCCGCAGCGAAAGCGCGAGCCGGAAGCCCTGATGCCCAGTCCCCAACACCTCACTCCTGCCGAGCGCGGCGAAGCGGAGCTGTTCCGGCGCGGGTCATCACCAGGAGACACGCGTGGCCATCCCCGACAATCTCAAGAAATCATTTGAAACGGACTACTGCGGCAAGCGCCTAGTCGTCGAGACCGGCTACATCGCCGAGCAGGCGAACGGCGCCGTGATGCTGCGGCTCGGCGACACCGCGATCCTTGTCACCGCTGTCGCATCGAAAGCACCGCGAGAAGGCATCGACTTCTTCCCGCTCACGTGCGACTACGAGGAGAAGCTCTACGCAGTCGGACGCATCCCCGGGTCGTTTCCGCGACGTGAAGGCAGGCCGAGCGAGGCCGCCACGATCACGAGCCGGATGATCGACCGGCCGATGCGGCCGCTCTTCCCGAAGGACTTCCGCAACGACGTCCAGATCGTCGCGACGGTGCTGAGCAGCGACCAGGAGCAGGATCCCGCAACGCTCGCGGTCACCGGCGCATCGTGCGCGCTCCAGATCAGCGGGATTCCGCATGGCGGCCCGGTCGCCTGCGTCCGCGTCGGCATGCTCGACGGACAGTTGATGCTCAACCCGACGCTCACGCAGATCAATGAGTCCTCGCTCGACCTGATCGTCGCAGGCACCTGGGACGCGATCGTGATGGTCGAGGCCGGAGCGCACCAGATCTCCGAGCACGTGATGCTCCAGGCATTGCGCATGGCGCACGACGAGATTCGCAAGCTCGTGGAGTTCCAGCGTGGCATGCACGATTCGATCGGCAAGCCCACCATGAGCTATCCGTCGCAGAAGGTCTCGCCGGACATCACCGCGGCAGTGCACGAATACGTTGCATCACGCGTCGGAAGCGCCGCGCGCAACCCGGACAAGGCGTCTCGCGAAGCCGCCATCGATCAGCTCCAGGCGGAGACCGCCGGAGCGCTCGAGGAGCGCTTCCCCGAAGGCCGGTCCGACATCGGGAAGGCGTACGAGTCCGAGGTCAAGAAGGCCGTTCGCGCCGCGATCCTCGAAGAGGGCATCCGTCCGGACGGACGCCGCACCGACGAGATCCGGCCCATCTGGGCCGAGGTCGGCGTGCTGCCACGCACGCACGGATCTGCGCTGTTCACCCGCGGGCAGACGCAGGCGCTCTCCGTCGTCACGATCGGTTCTGGTCAGGATCAGCAGAAAATCGACGGCATCGGCCTCGAGAACTTCAAGCGGTTCATGCACCAGTACAACTTCCCCCCGTACTCGGTCGGGGAGGCGCGTCCGCTGCGCTCACCCGGACGTCGTGAGATCGGCCACGGCGCTCTGGCCGAGCGTGCAGTGCACAACGTGATGCCCGAGGAGGAGAAGTTTCCCTACGTGGTGCGCATCGTCACCGAGATCCTCTCGAGCAACGGCTCGACGTCGATGGCATCGGTCTGCGGTTCGTGCCTCGCGCTCATGGATGCGGGCGTTCCGCTGGTCGCTCCGGTCGCCGGCATCGCGATGGGCCTCATCACGGATGAAGGCAGCGAGCACGCGGCGATCCTCAGCGACATCCAGGGCATGGAGGATGCGCTCGGGGACATGGACTTCAAGGTCGCCGGCTCGGAGACGGGTATCACGGCGATGCAGATGGACTGCAAGATCAAGGGCCTCAGCTGGGACCTGATGGAGCGAGCCCTCGAGCAGGCTCGGGTCGGCCGCCTCCACATCCTCGGCAAGATGGCCGAAGCACTCGCAGCGCCACGCGCCGAGCTGAGCCCATGGGCACCTCGCATCGAGGTGATCAACATCAACCCCGACAAGATCCGCGACATCATCGGCCCAGGCGGCAAGATGATCCGCAAGATCGTCGAGGAGACGGGTGCGCAGATCGACGTCGAGGACGACGGCCGCGTCTTCATCGCGTCGGCGAACGCCGCATCGCGCGAGCAGGCTGTGGCGATGATCCACGACCTGACCGACGACATCGAGATCGGCCGGATCTACAAGGGCAAGGTGTCGCGCCTCATGGGCTTCGGCGCCTTCGTCGAGATCATGCCGAAGAAAGAGGGCCTGGTTCGCATCGGGCAACTCGCCGAGCACCATGTCGACAAGGTCGAGGACGTCGTCAACGTCGGCGACGAGATCATGGTCAAGGTGATCGAGGTCGACGATCGCGGACGTGTGAACCTCTCGCGGCGCGAAGCGATCCGCGAGCTCTCGAAGCAGCAGGAAGCCGGCGGCAACGGCGCCGGCGGGCCCGCATAGGGGAGGGACCGTTGCGGTCTGACGGGCCGGCCGTCGCCGTCGTCGGAGCGACCGGCGCCGCCGGGGGCACGCTGGTGCGCATCCTCGGCGAGCGCTCGTTCCCGGCGTCGGCGCTGCACCTGTTCGCGAGCGCGCGCAGCGCGGGCCGGCGCGTGCCGACGCACCTCGGCGATGTCGAGGTGCGCGAGCTCACGGCGAGCGCGTTGGAGGGTGCGGACATCGTCTTCTTCGCCGCGGGCGCCGGAACGTCGCGCAAGCACGCTCCCGGAGTCGCCGGCTCGGGCGGTGTCGCCGTCGACAAGTCCAGCGCCTACCGCATGGATCCCGAGGTGCCGCTCGTCGTCCCCGAGGTCAATGCGGAGACACTCAGCCTGCACCACGGCATCGTGGCCAACCCCAACTGCGTGGCGATCCCGTTGAGCATCGTGCTTGCACCGCTGCAACGCGCTTACGGTCTGCGTCACGTCACGGTCGCCACGTACCAGGCCGCGAGTGGCGCGGGCGTCCGCCTCACCGACGAGCTCGAGGCGCAGGTGCGCGACGACGCTGCCGGGACGCCACCGGTTGCGCATGTCTATCCGCACGTCCTGCACGCCAATGTCATCCCGGGCGGCTGGACGATGCAGGGCGATGACACGGAGGAAGAGGTGAAGGTCATCGCCGAGACCCGCCGCGTGCTCGCGGCGCCGGCATTGCGGATGAGCGTGACCACAGTGCGGGTGCCGGTGGCCGTCGGCCACAGTGCCGCCGTGTGGGCGGAGCTCGACTCGTCCGCGGACCCCGACGACGTGCGCGCATTGCTCCGAGAGCAGCCCGGCGTTGTCGTGGTCGACGAGCCGGGCGAACAGCGATATCCCATGCCGCGAGCGGTTGCGGGCAGCGACGACGTACAGGTGGGACGGATCCGGCGCGATACCGGGCGCGACAACGGGATCGCCCTGTTCTTCAGCGCCGACAACCTGCGCAAAGGTGCTGCGACCAACGCCGTCCAGGTTGCGGAGCTGCTGCTTCGTGATCGCTGACGGCGCACGGATGGATCGCTCGGGCATCGCCCGCGCGGTGCACTAAACTCCGCCAATGGTGGCGACGACCGAAGAGGTCCTCGAGCTCCACGGGCGCGTTCGCGAGTGCACGGCATGCCCGCTGCACCTCACCCGCATCCAGGCGGTGCCCGGGTACGGACCGGTGACCGCGCGGGTGATGGCCGTCGGCGAGGCGCCGGGTGAGAACGAGGACCGCGAGGGCAAGCCGTTCGTCGGCGCGGCCGGCCGGCTGCTCACGAGCCTGCTCGAGTCGGTTGGGCTGGATCGCCGCGACATCTACATCACCAACATCGTGAAGTGCCGGCCGCCCCGGAACCGCGATCCCGAGCCCCTGGAGGTGGAGGCGTGCAGCCATTTCCTCGATGAACAGATCGAGCTGCTCCAGCCGGACGTGATCCTGCTGCTCGGCCGGCATGCGCTGATGCGGCTCCTCCCCGACGCGGGCGGCATCTCGCGCCTGCACGGCGAGCGCCTGCGTCACAACGACCGTGTCTTCGTCCCGCTGTATCACCCGGCGGCGGCGCTGTACAACGGCGGGCTCCGTGAGACGCTGGAAGCGGATATGCGCCGGGTTCGCGGTTATCTCGCCGACGCCGAAGCTGCGCGTGCGCGCCGGGCCGGCGGCGCTTCCGCGTCGGAGCTCCGAACCATCGCGGCTGCCCCCGGTGGTGCGCAGATGGACCTCTTTTGATCGACGCACCGAGCTCGGCGCAGCTGACCCTGGTCCCGCTCGGGGGCCTCGGCGAGATCGGCCGCAACATGCTGGCGCTGAGCTGTGGCGACGACATCGTGGTGATCGACACCGGGCTGATGTTCCCGGAGCAGGAGATGCTCGGCGTCGACCTCGTGATCCCGGACATCCACTGGTTGCAGGAACGGGTGGCCAACATCCGCGGCATCGTGCTCACGCACGGCCACGAGGATCACATCGGCGCGCTGCCGTACGTGCTGCCGCGACTCCCGGTGCCGGTCTATGGGACGGCGCTGACCCTCGGGTTCCTGCGCAACAAGCTGCGCGAGCATGGGCTCATCGAGACCACCGAGTTGCACACCGTCCGGCCCGGCGACACCAAGTCGCTCGGCTGCTTCGACGTCGAATGGGTGCACGCAACGCACTCCATCCCGGACGCCTGCGCGCTGGTGGTGCGAACGCCTGCCGGCGTCATCGTGCACTCCGGCGATTTCAAGATCGACACCACGCCGGTCCAGGGCGAGCCACCGGATCTGGCCCGGCTCGCGCGAGTGGGCGATGAAGGCGTCCTGCTGCTGCTGAGCGACAGCACCAACGCCGAGCAGGAGGGGACGACCCCGAGCGAGCGCACCGTCGGCGAGGGACTGGCCCCGATCTTCGCTGCCGCGCAGGGGCGGATCCTGATGGCGACGTTCGCGTCCAACATCTCGCGGCTGCAGCAGGCGATCAGCGCCGCCGAGGCGTGCGGACGGCGCTGCTTCATCGTCGGGCGCTCGATGTTGAAGAACATCAAGGTCGCTGAGGAGCTCGGGTACCTGCACGTCCCGCCCACCATGTTCGTGACCCCCAAGGAGCACGAGCGCATTCCCGACAACGAGCTCGCCATCCTCTGCACCGGTGCACAGGGCGAGCCGCTTTCGGCCCTGGTTCGCATCGCCGCGGGCGAGCATCGGATGGTGAGCTTGCGCGAGGACGACACCGTGGTCATCAGCGCAAACCCCATACCGGGCAACGAGGAATCGGTCCACCGCACGATCAACAACCTGTACCGGCGCGGCGCACGCGTCTTCAACTCCTCGCGCCACGGTGTGCACGCATCGGGGCACGCGAGTCGCGAGGAGTTGAAGCTGTTGCTGACACTGGTGCGTCCTCGATATTTCATCCCGGTGCACGGCGAGTACCGCCACCTCGCGCTCCATGCCGCGCTTGCACGGTCGGTGGGCATTCCCGCCGAGCGAGTCCTCGCCATCGACAACGGCACCGTGATCGCGCTCGACGAGAACGGCGTCCGTCCGACCGGCGAGCGGGTGCGGACGGGCTACGTCTACGTCGACGGGCTGAGCATCGAGGAGGCGGGTGACGTCGTGTTTCGCGATCGTCAGCAGCTCGCCCAGGACGGGGTGATCCTGGTCGTCGTGACAGTGGAGAAGTCCAGCGGCGCTGTGGTGGCCGGGCCGGACCTCGTGTCTCGCGGATTCGTCGCGGATGATGCCGACGCACTCTTCGAGGAGGCGCGCGAGCACGTCCTTTCGCTCGTGGCGCGGCTCACGCCCGATGCCGGGTACACCGCTTGGCAGGGCGCGATCCATGAAGGCCTCTCGCGATTCCTCTACAAGAAGACGAAGCGCCGTCCGCTCATCCTGCCCCTCGTCACCGAGGTCTGACTGTCACCGCGACAACACATTCGTGTAGTATGGGCACGGATGTTCGCCGTGCACCTGCTGGTCGACCTGCCTGATCGGGGATCCGCCTTCGCATTTGCGGTGGCCGATTTGCTGATAGCATCGGGCCCGATCCAGGGGCCCCGGTAGCCCGTCTTCCACGCGTTCCACATCGAGTTCACGAATGGCTCGCTCCGCCCCAACCCGTCCCACGCGCAAGCGCACGCCATCGCGGCGTCCGGCAGCGCGCCCGCGTTCGCGCGGCGCCGCTGCATCGCGCCCGCCGCTGCTCCATCGCGATCTTCGCCGTGAGCTGACCGGGATCGGCGCGATCGGCGCCGGCGTGATCCTGGCGGCGGTCCTCGTCCTTCCGGGTGGGGGAGCCGTGGCGGGTCCGGTCCATGACGGGCTCTTCGGAGCCTTCGGCGTCGGAGCCTGGATCGGCGTTGCCGGCCTGATCCTGACGGGCGCGCGCCTCTGCATGACCCCCGAATGGCGCGCCGGCACGCTCGCAGCGCTCGGCAGCGCCATCGCGATGCTGGCGCTCCTCGGACTGATCGGCATGATCGGCGGCGACGCCGGAGCGCTGGGCCGCTGGGTCGGATCCGGCGTGCAGCGGGTGCTCGGCGGAGCAGGCGCCGGCGCGGCGCTGGTTGTCGTCGCCTTCCTCGGGATCATCCTGGCCACCGACCTGCGAACGGGCACGGTGATCCGAGCGCTCGGCCGGTGGTTTGCCGCCGAGAGCGAGAGCCTGCGGCACGATCGATCCACAACCGTCCCGGGAACGCACACCCGCCCCTTCCCCGCGCACGCCACCGAGCCGTCAACCGAGTTGACGGGCACTGCGATGAAGCTCCCCTTCGACGAGCCCAAGCCGTTCGTCCCGCCGGTCACTGCCTTCCTGGACCCCGAGGAGCCGCAGGCGACGGGGGAGGATGCCGGCGAGCACGGTTTCACTCGCGAGTTCGAGGGCGTGCCGGTCCTCCCGGGGGACGCTCCTCCGCCGGTCATCGGCCCCGTGCCGGAGGTGGGGCTCGGCCACGCCGCGCTGCTCAGCGATGAGCCCGAGAAGGTCTGGGTGCTGCCGAGCACGGAGCTGCTGGACGTGATCACCGGCAAGCGCGAGCGGCTCGCCGCGGAAGTTCGTGCCACGGGTGACAAGATCGTCAGCACGCTGCAGTCCTTCGGTATCGAGACGCGCATCGTCGGCGCCAACAGCGGGCCGACCGTCACGCAGTACGAGCTGCAGCCTGCAGTGGGCGTCCCCGTGCGCCGGATCCTCGGCTACCAGACGGACCTTGCCCTCGCCCTGGCGGCGCCGATCCGCATCCAGCCGTTCATCCCGGGCAAGTCCGCAATCGGTGTCGAGGTGCCCAACAAGGCGGCGCAGCTCGTCAGCCTCAAGGAGACGATCGAATCGCCGGCGTTCACTGATCGCCGCAACAAGCTCAGCGTTGCGCTCGGCGCCGACGTGAGCGGCCACCCGGTGATCGGCGATCTCACGCGGATGCCGCATCTGCTGATCGCCGGGGCGACAGGCAGCGGCAAGTCGGTGTGCATCAACGCCGTCCTCGGCGGCTTCCTGCTCCAGGCAACGCCGGCGCAGCTGAAGATGATCCTCATCGACCCGAAACGGGTGGAGCTCAGCAACTTCGCGGACCTCCCGCATCTGCTCGTGCCGGTCGTTGTCGAGCCCGAGGCCGCGGTGGCGTCGCTGCGCTGGGCGGTCAAGGAGATGGAGGAGCGCTACAAGCTCTTCGCGTCGCACGCCGCGCGAAACATCGTCGCCTTCAACGAGAAGGCGCCCGGCCTCGGGGTTGCGCCCCTGCCCTACATCGTCATCGTGATCGACGAGCTCGCGGACCTGATGATGGTTGCGGCGGGGGAGATCGAGGACTTGATCTGCCGGATCGCGCAGCTCGCACGCGCAGTCGGGCTGCATCTGATCGTCGCCACACAGCGCCCGTCCGCGGACATCATCACCGGGCTCATCAAGGCGAACATCCCGAGCCGCGTTGCGTTCGCCGTTTCGAGCGGGGTTGATTCACGAGTCATCCTCGATGAGATGGGCGCGGAGAAACTCCTCGGTCGCGGCGACATGCTGTACCTGCCGATCGACGAGGGCAAGCCACGCCGGCTTCAGGGCGCATTCGTCAGCGATCGCGAGCTCGATACGCTCATCGGCCACTGGAAGGTGCAGGGCAAGCCCGACTACCAGGAGGAGATCTTCAGCGTCGAGGCGACGGTCTCATGGGCGCGTGACGCCACCAAGCGCGATCCGCTCTTCGCCAAGGCGGCACATACCGTTGCGGCAGAAGGGCGCGCGGCCGCATCGCTGCTCCAGCGCAAGCTCAGCGTCGGCTACACGCGGGCTGCACGGCTCATCGACCAGCTCGCCGAGGCCGGTGTGGTCGGCCCCTTCGAGGGCAGCAAGTCGCGTGATGTGCTGATGGACGTGTTCCAGGTGGACGAGCTGCTCGCCGACCTCGACGAGGAGTAGCGCCCCGCCATCCGGCGACACAGTGACGGACAGCGAGCCGCGAGCCGGGTCGCTATCCTCATCACTCATGCCACAGGACCACAGCTTCGACGTCGTCAGTGAGTTCGACCGCCAGGAGCTCGTGAATGCCGTCGACCAGGCGCGGCGCGAGATCACGACCCGGTACGACTTCAAGGGGATCGACGTCGAGATCACGCTCGAGGACGAGACGATCACGCTCCTCACGGGCACCAACTCGCAGTTGAAGTCGATCATCGATGTGCTGCAGAGCAAGGCACACCGGCGCGGCATCGACCTCAAGGTGCTCGATCCGCAGAAGCCGGAGCCGGCCGCGAAAGGCAACGTGCGTCAGGTGATCAAGCTGCGCAAGGGTATCGGCGAGGAGCTCGCGCGCGACCTGACGAAACGGATTCGCGCCCAGCACCCGAAGGCGCAGGTCCGCACCCAGGGAGACCAGTTGCGCGTCTCGAGCAAGGACAAGGACGAGCTGCAGGCGGTCATCCAGCAGCTCCGCGATACCGACCTCGACGTTCCGCTGCAGTTCACCAACTACCGGTGACGCGGCGTTGGGTTCGCTGCTCGCGCGCGGACAGCGTCGCGGGCTGAGGGCGTGAGCGAGGGGCGCGCATCCACGGATGATGCTGAGAGCCGCCTCCCGGTGCTGCAGGCAGCATTTCCCGATGCATCAGCCCTGGGACGGGCGCTCACCGGCGCCGGGCTCTCCATCGCCGTCGCGGAGTCGTGCACCGGTGGGCTGCTCGGCGCGGCGCTGACATCGGTGGCGGGCTCCTCGGCCTATGTGCGCGGAGGGGTGATCGCCTACGCCGACGACGTCAAATCCGAGCAGCTCGGTGTCGGCCGGCACCTGCTCGCCACCCACGGTGCGGTGAGCGCCGAGGTGGCGGAGGCGATGGCCGCGGGCGTTCGCCTGCGATTCGAGGCCGACCTCGGCGTCGGGATCACCGGTGTGGCCGGGCCCGCGTCGAGCGAGCACAAGCCGGCCGGGCTCGTGTTCGTGGCGGTGGTCGATGCGCGAAACGTGAGGGTCGTCCGCCTCGACAGCGATCGCGGCCGCGAGATGAATCGGGCCCACGCGGTGGAGGCGGCACTGCGCCTCAGCATCGAGGTGATCGGGCTTGCCACGTCCCCGTGAAGGTTGTACAGTACAAATGTTCGCCCCACCCGGTGAGCCCGGACGCGCCGCCCGTCGCGACGCCCCACGGCACCGCAGCCCGCACCTCCAACCCCTTCCATCACCCCTTGGAGTACAGCTTTGACGAACACACTAGCAAGTCGTACTATCGATACTGTCGAGCCGGTCGTAGAAGTGAACGGCAAGCGCGCTCGAGCGCCCCGTGACGAGAGGAGTGAGCCCGTGACGACTGAGCGGGACCGGGCCCTGCAGACGGCCCTCGGACAGATCGAGCGAGCCCACGGAAAGGGAGCGATCATGCGTCTCGGCGACGTCCAGGCTCAGCACATCGACGTCATTCCGACCGGCGCGTTGACCCTCGACATCGCGCTCGGCGTGGGCGGTATCCCGCGCGGCCGCGTCGTCGAGATCTACGGCCCCGAGTTCGTCGGGCAAGACGACCCTCACGCTGCACATCATCGCGGAGGCACAGCGCCGTGGCGGTGTGGCGGCATTCATCGACGCCGAGCACGCGCTCGACCCGCAGTACGCGTCGCGCATCGGCGTGAACACCGAGGAACTGCTGATCTCGCAGCCGGATACGGGCGAGCAGGCACTCGAGATCGTCGAGGTCCTCGTGCGCAGCGGGGCGGTCGATGTCGTCGTCATCAACTCGGTCGCGGCGCTTGTACCGAAGGCGGAGATCGACGGTGAGATGGGGGACAGCCATGTCGGACTCCAGGCGCGGCTGATGTCGCAGGCAATGCGCAAGCTGACCGGCGCCATCAGCCGGTCCAACACGTCGGTCATCTTCATCAACCAGCTCCGCGAGAAGATCGGTGTGATGTTCGGCAACCCCGAGGTCACGAGCGGTGGCCGCGCGCTGAAGTTCTATGCCTCCGTTCGCATGGACATCCGCAAGATCAACTCGATCAAGCAGGGGCTCGACGTGGTCGGCAGCCGCGTCAAAGTCAAGGTTGTCAAGAACAAGGTGGCGCCGCCGTTCCGCACGGCCGAGTTCGACATCCTCTACAACGAGGGCATCTCGTACGCCGGCAGCGTGCTCGACATGGGTATCGACGCGCACATCATCGACAAGAGCGGGGCATGGTTCTCGTACGGGGACATGCGCCTCGGCCAGGGTCGTGAGAACGTTCGTGACTTCCTCCGGCAGAACCCCGATCTCCTCGAGGAGGTGGCGGCGAAGGTGCGCCTCTCCGCGCTCCCGGAGCCGGTGCTCCATGACGCCGTCGTCGAGCTGAGCGGCGAAGCACCACCCCTGCCTGCGCCCGTCGCCTGACACGGGAGCGGCGAACGTGAGGACCATCACGCCGCCCGCACTGCCCGAGAGCGCCGACGCCGCGGAGGATGCCGCTTTGCGCATCCTCCGTGGTGCGGGGCAGTCGGGGACGTCTCTGCAGCGGAAGCTCGAGCGGCGTGGCTTCACGGCTGAGGCTGCGTCGGAAGCGGTTCGGCGGTGCATCGACACCGGGTATGTCAATGACGCGGCGATGGCTGCATCGGTGGCCGCGAGGCATCGCCGGGCCGGGCACGGCCGCGCCCGAGTCGCGGCCGATCTGAAATCGAAAGGCGTTGCGGCCGACCTCATCAGCGAGGCGCTCGACGGTCAGAGCGATACCGAGGAGGCATCCGCCCTTGCGGTCGCGCAGCAACTCTGGGGTCGCGCCCCTGCGGATTCGCGTGACCGGCGGACGCTCATGCGCATCGCCGGCGCGTTGCAGCGCCGTGGCTTTTCCTCGTCCGTGGTCTCGCGGGTGCTGCGCGGATTGAGCTGACTGTCAAACTCGATCCATGGAATACACACACCTCGGTCGGTCCGGTCTTTCCGTCAGCCGCCTGTGCCTCGGCACCATGAACTTCGGTCCGCAGACCGACGAAGCGACGTCGCATCAGATCATGGACTCGGCGCTCGATGCCGGCCTCAACTTCTTCGACACCGCCAACACCTACGGTGGGAAGCGAGGCGAGGGACAGACGGAGCAGATCGTCGGCAGATGGTTCGCGCAGGGAGGCGGGCGCCGCGAGAAGGTGGTCATCGCGACCAAGCTCTACGGCTCGATGAGCGACTGGCCCAATGATTCGTTGCTCTCGGCACGCAACATCCGTAACGCATGCGAGGCCTCGCTGCGGCGGCTGCAGACGGATCACATCGACCTCTACCAGATGCACCACGTCGATCGGAACACCCCGTTCGATGAGATCTGGGAAGCGATGGAAGTGCTCGTCCAGCAGGGGAAGGTGATCTACGTCGGCTCGTCGAACTTTGCCGGCTGGACGATCGCGCAAGCCCAGGAAGCCGCACGCGCGAGGCATTTCCTCGGACTCGTGAGCGAGCAGTGTCTGTACAACCTCATGGAACGCCACGTCGAGGAGGAGGTTGTTCCTGCGGCGCAGCACTACGGCGTCGGCATCATCGCGTGGAGCCCGCTGATGCGGGGGCTCCTCGGCGGAGTCCTCGCGAAGGAGCAGGGCGCCGGCCGGACGGGCTCGGAGCAGTCGCAGAAGCTCGTGGCGGAGCATCGCGAGCAGATCGAACGGTACGAGGCCTTCTGCGCCAAGCTGGGTGAGCACCCCTCGGCCGTCGGGCTGGCGTGGCTGCTCGAGCAGCCCGGTGTCACGGCGCCGATCGTCGGACCGCGAACGATGGAGCAGTTCCAGAGCAACCTGCACGCCCTCGACGTGGATCTGTCCGCCGAGGCGCTCGCCGAGCTCGACGCGATGTTCCCCGGTCCCGGCACCGCTCCCGAGGCCTGGGCCTGGTAGGGATCAGACGCCGGCAGGAACCTTGCTGTTGCGCTCGAACCGGACCACCGGTCCAAGCGTGAAGAAGGTCGCAGTGGCGAGCAGCACGCCGAGGATGCACAGGCCGTCGATGCCAAGCAGGTGCGCGGCAAATCCCCCGACCAGCGCGCCGATCGCACCGCCGCCGGCGAGCGCCACCGTGTAGAAGGACATGAGCGCCGAGCGGTCTGCGCTGAGGCTCTCCGAACAGTCGGCCAGATACGTCACCGCGGCCGGACCGAAGCCGGCGAGCCAGAGGATGCCAAGGATGAGGAACGGCACCAGCAGCGCCATGCCGATCACGTCGAGGTGATTGATCGCGAGGAGCGCGATCATGGTCAACCAGCCACCGGGCACGGCGCGGCGCATCACGACCGCCGGCCCGAGCCGTGCCACGAAGGGCGTCCACAGCAGGATCCCCACGAGAAAGACCGCGATCCATCCGATCAGGAAGAGACCGATGATGCGCACATCGAAGTGATGCATCAACGACTGTGATGCCACGGCGCGATGCCGGAGCAACGCCGGAAGGTTGGCCACAAACGCCCCGATGAGCGCGAAGGACATGATCCAGGCCGGGAGGAACGTGCGCATCGGGCCGGGCCCGACCGCAGCCCGGATGACCTCGCGCAGCGAGTGCACCGGCATCGGCGGGACCCGCGGGACGAACACGAAGCACACAGCGGCGGCACAGGCGTAGAGGCCGGCGAGGAGCACGAACGCCCAGCGGCCGAGGCCGAAATAGGCAACCGATCCGAGCCCGAAGCCGCCGGCATAGCCGATCAGTGTTGAGGCTTCGAACGCGCCGCTGGCACCGGCGCGGCGGCGGCGATCGCCGGACGTGGCAGCGGCGACGGTCCCGAGCGCGACCGGCACAAAGGCGGCGGCACCAAGCCCCTCGAGCAGGCGCGCGCCGCCGAGCTGCGCCGGGCGGACACCGAGCGCGACGAGCAGCACTGCGATGACGCAGACGATCGGCCCGGCCACCAGGAAGCGACGCCGGCCGAAGCGATCCGCGTATCGGGCCAGGATTGGCGCGAACACCATCTCAGTGACGGCCTGGGCTGCGCCGACGAGGCCGATGTCGACGCCGTTCGGTCTGCCGTTTGCGAGGTCGTTGAGCCGGAACTGCACTGCCACGCCAACTCCAACCGCTCCAACTCGAAGCAAGCCGCTGGCAATGAGCAAGGCCCCAATCGCTCGCGGGGCCGTGCTGCGCAAGTCATCCTCGCCGGGCGCCTCCAGCACTCCGACGACCTCCCGATCCGTCACGCGTGTAGGGTAGCCCCCCGCGCGTCATTGATCGAAACAAGCGGGTAACCCCTTTGGCTCGTACAATGACATCGTCTTCCCGTCGCGAACGACCGGCCACATCGGGCCGGCCCCGACCGGATCATCGAGACGTTGCGGGTCTCGCCCCGGTCCCCTTCTCGACGTGAGGCATTCCAAGCAGGGCGCATCGCGCCCGACCTCCGAGGTTCCATCCCATCGGCATCGAGATCCTTGCCTTAGGGCTAGTGATTGTTGCGGCCGCTTTTGCGGTCGCGGCGATCTTGTACGCGCGCAGAATCGTGGCCGAAAGCCGCGTCACGAACGATGCTGATGCCGAGCGCCGCCTCGAGCAGGTCCGGGCCATCGAGCAGGAGACGAAGTCTGTGCTGCTCGCCGCCAAGGAGGAGGCAGCCCGGCGTCGCGACGAGGCAGAGGCCGAGGTTCGTGAGCGCCGCGCCGAGATCGCCCGGCTGGAGCAGCGCACCAACCAGCGCGAGGAGGGGCTCGAGCGCCGCCTCCGCGAGCTGGACTCGAATGAGCAGCGGCTCACGCGTCGCGAGGCAGAGCTCGAGGGCCTGCGTCAGACCGTCGAGGACGAGCGGGCGTTGATCACCAAGGAGCTCGAGCGCGTTGCCGCGCTGTCCGAACAGGAGGCGCGCGTCGAGGTCGTGCGCAGCGTCGAAGGTGAGCTCGTGCCCGAGATCGCCGAGCGCATCCGCCAGGCGGAGACGCAGGTCCGCGAGGAAGCTGCGGAGCGCAGCCGGGAGATCCTCATCGCGGCCATGCAGCGCCAGGCATCGGAGCAGAGCGGCGAGGCGTCGGTCACCGTCGTGCACCTTCCATCTGATGAGCTCAAGGGCCGGATCATCGGGCGCGAGGGCCGCAACATTCGAGCGCTCGAAGCGGCCACCGGGGTGGACGTCATCGTCGACGACACGCCCGAGGCGATCGTGCTCAGCTCATTCGACCCGGTGCGCCGCGAGGTCGCGCGGGCAACGCTCGAACGCCTCTTCAGCGATGGGCGCATCCATCCCGCGCGGATCGAGGAGATGGTGGTCAAGGCCCGCAACGAGCTGGCCCAGCAGATCAAGCACGAGGGTGAGCAGGCCTGCCAGGACATCGGCCTCACCAACGTGCATCCCGAGCTCGCGCGCCTGCTCGGCACGCTGCGCTACCGGAACTCCTACGGGCACAACGTCCTGTCGCACAGCCAGGACACCGCTGCGATCGCCGGGATGATCGCCGCCGAGATCGGGTTCGACGAGCAGATCGCCAAGGAGGCAGCGCTCTTCCATGACATCGGCAAGGCCGTCGAGCACGATGTGGATGGTCCGCACGCCATCGTGGGCGGCGAGATCCTCGCGCGGCTCGGCCGGCCTGCGGCAGTCGTGCAGGCGGTGCGATCGCATCACTACGACGAGGAGCCGCGCTCGCCTGCGGCGGCGATCCTGATGACGGCAGACGCCATCAGCGCTGCGCGCCCCGGGGCACGCAGGGAGTCGCTCGCCTCGACGATCAAGCGGCTCGAACGGATCGAAGCGATCTCCAATGAGTTCCGCGGCGTGGAGCGGAGCTTCGCCGTGCTCGCGGGCAAGGAGCTTCGCGTTCTCGTCAAACCGGACGAAATCAGCGACGACGAAGCGCAGATCATGGCCCGCCAGATCGCCAAGCGCCTCCACGGAGAGGGGAGCTACAGCGGCCGGGTCAAGGTCGTGGTGCTTCGGGAAACGCGCAGCGTCGAGTACGCCAAGTAACGATTGCATCGCGCGGGGCGGTACGCCGCCCTGCGGGAAGCGACAATCGCGGCCGATAATGACAACGTCCTACTCTCCGCCCTCACATGACGCCTCCGAGCTGAAGCCCCCATTGGAAATTCTCAAAGTCTCAGCAACCAGCAAACCGGTCGCAGTGGCCGGTGCGATCGCGGGCGTTGTGCGCACCCAGAAGAAGGTCGAGGTCCAGGCGATCGGCGCCGGGGCGATCAACCAGGCCATCAAGGCGATCGCCATCTCGCGTGGTTACGTCGCCCCGGGCGGGCTCGACCTCGTGTGCATTCCCTCATTCATCGATATCTCCATCGACGGTGAGGAGCGGACCGGCATCCGCCTCGTCGTCGAAGTCCGCTAGGCCGGCGGTCGGTCCCCCGATGGGGGCGCGGACACACTGCTAGGCTTCGTCGATGCCCATGCAGGTATCGATGCTCAGCGATTCCGCCCGTGGTTTCCGGCCGCTCCCGTTGATCACGAGGACACCGCGTCGCGAGCCGCAGGTGCCGGTGCTCGGGCGAGCGCCGCGCGTGCACCTCTGGCACATCGGCTGCCAGATGAATGACGCCGATCGTGAGGAGCTTGCTGCCCATATCGCCGACATCGGCTGCATCCCCGAGACAGCGCTCGACAACTCGGACATCGCCGTGCTCATCACCTGCACCGTGCGGGCCAACGCGGAACAGAAGGTGTTCGGGAAGTTTCGTGAGCTGATCCCTTGGAAACGGGCGCGGCCGGGACGGGCGATCGCGATGACCGGGTGCATGGCCGTGGAGCACGGTGAAGCCTTGCTGGGACGGCTCCCCGAGCTGGACTACGTCTTCGACGTGCGCGAGCCCGACGGGTTCCTCGCCAAGCTCCAGGCGCTGCATGCACCCAACCTGGACGGCCCCGTCACGGTGCCTGCGTCAGACCGTCTCAGCGCCTACGTTGCGGTCATGGGTGGCTGCAACGAGATGTGCACGTACTGCATCGTCCCTTTCGTTCGCGGCCGGGAGCTCAGCCGCCCGCTGCCCGAGGTGGTGGAGCACGTGGAGCGCCTCGTGTCCCAGGGCGTTCGCGAGGTCACGCTGCTCGGCCAGAACGTGAACTCGTATCACGACACACAGCATCGCGCCCGGTTGCCGGAGTTGCTTGCCGCGGTCGACGCGGTCCCCGGGCTGTGGCGGCTTCGCTTCCTCACGTCGCACCCGCGAAACGCGGTCCCCGAGCTGTTCTCGGCGATGCGCGAGCTGCCCACCGTCTGCGAGCAATTGCATCTGCCGGTGCAGGCGGGTGACGACAACCTGCTGCGACGGATGCGCCGCCTCTACAGCGTGGACGAGTACCGCGCCAAGATCGAGGCAGCTGTGGACGCGGTAGGCCCGCGACTTGCGTTGAGCACCGACATCATCGTCGGGTTCTGCGGCGAGACGGAAGCAGAGTTTGCGGGCACGGAGGCTGCTGATGCGCGATCTGCGCTTCGACACCGTCCACCTTGCCGCGTACTCAGTGCGACCGGGGACGGCAGCTGCCCGCCGCGAGGACGACGTGCCGTTGCCCATAAAGAAGGAGCGCCTCAACCATCTCCTCGCAGTGCAGCGGGAGATCGCCGCGGCGCGTAACGCCCTGTACGTCGGATCCAGCGTGGAAATCCTCGTCGACGGCATCGCCGAAGACGGCAGGCCATACGGGCGGACACGCGAGAACAAGGTTGCCTGGCTCCCGCCCGGCGCAGCCAGACCCGGCGAATTACACACCGCGCAGGTGGTCGAAGCGAGTGCGTGGCAGCTGCACGTGCAGCAGGTCGGCACGGCGGCGTGAGAACGAGCTCGAAGATTCGGGCTCCGCACCTCGCAGCGGCGGTGCCTGAGGCGCCGCGCACCACGCTCGACCTCCGGACGGCCGGCGATACCCCGATCCTTCGCGAGTATCGAGCCATCAAGGCCGAGCACCCCGACGCAATCGTGCTCGCGCGCCTCGGCGACTTCTTCGAGATGTTCGGCGAGGACGCGCAGATCGCGGCGCCGATCCTCGGCGTCCAACTCACCGGTCGTGGCTTCGGCGCTGCCGGCCGCCTGCCGATGTGCGGCGTGCCGCATCAATCGATCACGCAGCACATTCGCAAACTCCTCGACGCCGGGCAGCGGGTGGCGATCTGGGACCAGGTGGGGGAGGTCGTCTCCGGGCGCCTTGTCCAGCGCACCGTGACGCGCGTGCTCAGCCCGGGCATGGTCGTGGAGGCTGAGCTGCTCGACCCCTCCGCCGTCTCTCGCTGCGTCGCACTCCTCGCCGTCGACGGACACGTCGGCTTCGCGGCCTTCGACCCCAACACGCAGCACCTGGAGCTGTTCGAGGTTGCCGGGGACCTCAACAGCGCGGCCGTCGCAGACGAGCTCGCGCGGCTCGACCCGAGCGAGCTGCTCATCCAGGACGGCACCGTGCTTCCTGCAGCGCTGGCCAAGCTCACGCAGGTCACTCCGCTTGCCGCATCGCTCTTCGAAACAGCTCGCGCCGAGGAGCGCCTGCACCGTGCCACCGGGGCGGTGTCGCTCGACGGCCTCGGGGTGGCGCCGGTCCCTCTTGCGCTGAGAACTGCAGGCGCTGTGCTGGCGTACTGCGAGCGTGCGCACATCGTCATCAGCCAGGACCTGCTCCGCATCGCCATCCGTCCGCGTGACGGGGCGATGCGCCTCGATGCCCACACCCGGGCCAACCTCGAGCTCTTTCGCCGGCTCGGTGAGCGGGGTTCCTCACTGCTCCAGCTGCTCGATGCAACTCGAACGCCGATGGGCGTGCGGCTGCTCCGCGCTCGGCTCCAGGACCCGCTCACGGATCCCGCGGAGATCACGCGACGGCTCGACTCGATCGAGATTCTGCTTGCCGACCGCGATGGACGCCGGCACCTGCGCGACGCGCTCGCTGGGATGCGCGACCTCGAGCGGCTGGTGGCGCGTTGCGTCCAGCGACTGGCGACACCTCGCGACCTCGGCGCCGTCCGCGACACGTGCGCCGCGCTTGACGTGACCGGCGCTGCCGCAGCGAACATCGCCGGCGCTCAGGAGGAAATCAGGGACGCCGCGCATCACTGCAGGCCGCCCGCCGGACTGCGCGAGCGGCTCGATGCCCTGCTCTGCGACGAACTCCCGGCGGCGGCAGACGATGGCGGTGCCATCCGTCCCGGCGCGGATCCGGATCTGGACAACCTGCGCGCCGCTGGAAGCAGCGCCCGAACCTATCTCGCGGCGCTGGAGGCGAGCGAACGCGAGCGCACCGGCATCCGATCCCTGCGCGTCGGCTACAACCGGGTGTTCGGCTATTTCATCGAGGTCCCGAACGCGCATCGCGATCGCGTCCCAGACGACTACTCGCGCAAGCAGACGCTCGCAGGTGCCGAGCGATACGTGACCCCCGACCTCAAGGAGCACGAATCGATCGTGCTGCACGCACGGGAACGAGCCATCGCCCGCGAGCAGGAACTGCTTGCCGGCGCGGCCGCTCTGGTTGCGATCGAGGCCCGGGCTCTCGCCGATGCGGCGTCAGCCGCCGCAACGCTCGACGTCGCGCAATCGCTCGCGACCGTGGCCGAGGAGGGACATTGGGTCCGGCCGGACGTCAACACCTCGTCGAGCCTGCGGATCATCGGCGGCCGCCACCCGCTGGTCGAGCGCACGCTCGGTCCCGGCCGGTTCGTGCCGAACGATGTCGACCTCGACGACGACGCGCGGATCATCGTGCTCACCGGCCCGAACATGGCAGGCAAGTCGACGTATCTCCGCCAGACGGCGACGCTCGTCCTGCTTGCGCAGATCGGCTCGTACGTGCCGGCCGACGAAGCGGTGATCGGCGTGTGTGACCGGATCTTCACAAGGATCGGCGCGCATGACGACCTGAGCGGCGGCCTCTCGACGTTCATGGTGGAGATGGCAGAAACCGCGGCAATCCTGCGGCAGGCAACAGCCCGCAGCCTCGTGATCCTCGACGAGATCGGTCGAGGCACCTCGACGTATGACGGGGTCAGCATCGCCCAGGCGGTGGTGGAGTATCTGCACGATGCGCCGCAGTTGAATTGCAGGACGCTCTTCGCGACGCACTTTCACGAGCTGACTGTGCTTGCGGCGCAGATGCCGAGGGTACGCAATGCCAGAGTCGAAGTTGTGGAAGACGGCGCCGACATCACCTTCCTGCACCGCATCGTGCCGGGTGGTGCTGACCGTTCGTATGGCGTACACGTCGCGCGTCTTGCCGGCATTCCCGGCGGCGTCCTGGCTCGCGCCCGTCAGTTGCTTGCAGCCCAGGAGCGCGAGCGTCCTCTGGGAGGCGTTGAACGCGGCGACCAGCTGACCCTCTCCATCGGCGATCCCGCGCCGAATCCCGTGATGGACGAGCTCGCATCGCTCGACCTCGACGGGATGACGCCGATTGCTGCGCTCAACAAGCTCGTCGAGCTCCGAGGGCGCGTGTCCGCATGATCGCCGTCGCCCCGATCCGACGGCTGCCGCAGGTCGTCGCCGACGCCATCGCGGCCGGCGAGGTGATCGAGCGGCCCGCGTCCGTGCTCAAGGAACTGGTGGAGAACGCGCTCGACGCAGGCGCACGACGGATCGACGTCACCATTGAAGGCGGCGGCCTTGTTCGTATCGTGGTTGCCGACGACGGCTCGGGCATCGCAGAGGATGACCTCGAGCTCGCAATCGAGCGGCACGCCACCTCGAAGATCGCCGTCGCCGACGACATCAGCCGGGTGCGAACGCTCGGCTTCCGCGGTGAGGCGCTCGCCAGCATCGCGGCGGTGTCGGAGCTGCGGATCGTCACCCGCACGCGCGAATCGATCGGCGGCACGGAGCTGCGCGTACGCAATGGCGAGATGCTGTCGCGGGGCGCCGCAGCGAGCGCCCCCGGAACGCGGATGGAAGTCTGCGAGCTGTTCGCGGCGTCACCCGCTCGACTGCGCTTCCTGCGCTCGGTCGCCGCCGAGGGGAGCGCCGCGGTACGCGTCGTGTCAGACCTCGCGATCACGCATCCCGGCGTTTCGTTCACCTGCACCAACGACGGCCGCGTGGTGCTGCGCACCGCCGGCGGTTCGCTCCGGGACGCCGTGCGCGCCGTCATCGGCGCGAGGGCGGAGCGCGAACTGCTCGATGTCGATGCTCCGGGACCGATTGCAGTGGGGGGCCTTATCGCGGCGCCGCACGCTCACCGCGCGTCCCGCAACGGGCTCGTGCTCATCGTCAACCACCGGCTGGTGCACAACCGCGCGTTGCTCGCCGCCATCGACGAGGCCTACCGTGGCCTCATCCCCGGCGGCCGCCACGGCTACGGCGTCGTGACCGTGGACGTCACGGCGGAAACGCTCGATGTGAACGTGCACCCCGCAAAACGCGAGGTGCGCTTCACGGACGAGCGCGAGGTGTTCGCCACCGTGCAGCGCGCCTGTTGGGCGACGCTGCGCGCGGCCCCGGCGCTCGGTGCGCACGGGCACATCCCGTCGGGCTTCGCGGGTGGAGCGCTCGACCTGCACGACGGTGATCTCTCGGTCGTCGGGCGCGCGCACCCGTTTGCTGCCGCAGACGCTGCATCGCGCGAATGGCAGCCGGCGTATGGGAACGGCAATCTGCGCGCAGCGGCCATCGCTCCCTCGGATCCCTCAGCACCAGGCCAGGTTGCGGGGGCGACGCCGGCGGCCATGGACGCTCTCGGTCAGGCGGGCAGCGGGTTCCTCGTCGCCACGGCGGGGGACACCGTCGTGCTGGTGGACCCACACGCCGCGCACGAGAAGATCCTCTACACCGAGCTCCTCGCGCGCTCGCGTCAGCAGACCCCCGATGCCGGCGGATCGCAGCTGCTGCTCATCCCGGTCGTGGTGGAATGCGGGCCCGCCAAGGCCGCACGAGTTGCAGACGAACATGACTTTTTCTCGCGATGCGGTTTCAGCATCGAGCAATTCGGCCCGGGCACCATTCGATGCAGCGCCGTCCCGATCAGCGCCGCGAGCGCTGACCCGGAGGTCCTGGTCTCCGAGCTGATCGAATATCTGGACGAGCGCGACGCAGGAGCGGAGGAGCGCCGGCACCGCCTCTCCGCGCTGGTCGCCTGCCATGCGGCCGTACGCTTCGGCGACCGTCTCGACCTGGTCGCACAGCAGCGCCTGCTCGATCAGCTCGTCGCCACTCCCGGCGGCACCACCTGCCCGCACGGGCGCCCGTCGGTGATCCTGCTCGACGACGCGACACTGCGACGCGCATTCCGGAGGCCACCGCGGTGAGCCGCCCGATGCTGGTGATCGTCGGCCCGACCTGCTCCGGCAAGACGGCACTCGCCGTCGCCACGGCTTCGAAGCTTGCACCCGCCGAGATGCTCAACGCCGACTCGCGCCAGGTCCGCCGGGGGCTGCGGGTCGGCACCTGCGCGCCGAGCGCCGCCGAGCTGCAGGGCGTCCGCTGCCATCTGCTCGACCTCTGCGACCCCGGCGAGACGTTCACCGTCGCTGACTGGCTCACGGCTGCCCGCCGCGCCTTGGAGCGGCTCGATCGCGCCGGAACCCGTGCCGTCGTGGCAGGTGGTACGGGCCTCTACGTCACCGCGCTCGTCGACGGCTTCGATCTGGCCCAGGTGCCCCCTGATCCGGCTCGACGGGCGGACCGTGCCGAGCAGGCGGCGACACCCGAAGGACTCGAGGCGCTCGCCGCCGAGCTGCGGCGCCGAGATCCCAAAGGTGCAACGGAGATCGATCAGCGCAACCCGCGGCGGGTGATCCGCGCACTCGAGATCCTGGACGCCAAGGGCGGCTCCGTCCTGACCGCACGGAGACGGGTATCGCCCCGCCCGGCGGTGATGATCGCCCTGGACGTGGCCCGCCCGGTGCACGCTCGCTGGATCGAGCATCGGATCGCCGGCATGTTCGACAGTGGCGGCATCCAGGACGAGGTGCGGTGGCTGCTCGGACGGGGGCTCGACCGCACGGCGATCGGCTCCTGCGGTATCGGATACAGCGAGGCGCTCGACCTGATCGAGGGCCACATCGATCTCGAAGCGGCGATGCAGGCGACCATGCGGCGGACGCTTCGCTACGCCCGGGCGCAGCGAACCTGGTTTCGCCGCGACACCCGGCTCACCTGGTTCCGCCCGGACCTCATCCCCTTCGACGAGATGGTCAGCGACGTGCTCGATCTCGTCGCCGCCGCCGGCAACGGGCAGCAACGCGTCGAAGGGCGCATGTAGGGCAGAACATCCGTTTGCATTTTTGCGGTGCCCGTGCTACATTCCGCTTCGCCCAAGCTGGCTGGAGGATGTTTCACCACAATGCCTGACACCCTGAACCCGCGGCAGCGTCAAATCCTTGACTTTCTTCGAGAGCACAGCCGCGATCATTCGTATCCCCCGACTGTCCGTGAGATCGGTCGAGCAGTCGGACTGAGCTCCTCATCGACGGTTCAGAACCATCTCAACACGCTCGAGATCCGCGGCTACATCACGCGTGACCCGGCGAAATCGCGAACCGTCGAAGTGGTGGATGCCCAGGCCTCGCGCGGGCCGAGCAACATCGTCCACCTCCCGCTGGTCGGTCGCGTCGCGGCAGGTACGCCGGTCCTTGCGCTCGAGAACGTCGAGGAGCACCTCAACGTCGGCACCGAGATCGCGGGCGGCGAGGATTCCTACGCTCTGACAGTGCACGGCGAAAGCATGATCGACGCCGGAATCCGTGATGGCGACATCGTCGTCGTCCGGCCCCAACAGGCGGCACCGGCAAACGGCACCATCGTTGTCGCACGGATCGAGAACGAGATGTCCGGTGAGAGCGAGGTGACGGTCAAGCGCTTCTTCCGCGAGTTCAGGGCGCATCCGCCTCCAGCCCGAGAACAGCACCATGGAGCCGATCTACGCGCGCGAGCTGCAACTCGAGGGCGTCGTGATCGCCGTGATCCGGCTGCTGAAGTAGCCCTCAGCAGTCGGGGCCGGATCGACCTCATCCTGGGGTCCGCTCCCAGTGTTCTCCAGCGACAGCCGCGGCAGCGAGCCGAGATAGGCATCGAGAGCAGCGGCTGGCGCTGAGCCCCCGCCTCCGATAGACTTGAGGTGTGAAGGGATGGAGGGGCATTGGGACAGTTGCGTTGGTCGTGTGCGCTCTTGGCGCGCTCAGCACGCCGGCTGACGCCCTCGCGCTTCCAGCTCGACAGCGGCGCAGGAAGCACCACCGCCGTGTCGGGTGACACTCTCTCCGGCGTGACCTGTGTCTCGGTCGCCGATTGCTGGGCGGTGGGCACGCACTCCCCGGCCGAGCATCAAGCGCTCATCGAGCACTACGACGGCGTCGCCTGGAAGGGAGCGCGATCGCCGAGCACAACCGCCGCGGCCAACAGCCTCCTCGGCATCACCTGTGCCTCAGCGTCGACCTGCTGGGCCGTCGGCTTTCGCGGCAATGCCCCCGAGATGACGCTCGTCGAGCGATACAACGGTCACACCTGGAAGATCGTCAACGCGCCGAACGTCAGTCCCTCGGGTGACAACCGCCTGAACGCCGTGACCTGCACCTCAAGCACCGATTGCTGGGCGGTCGGCTCCTCAGGGACCTTCCCGACGTCCACGCTTGTGGAGCACTACGCAGGGAGCACCTGGAATGTCGTGGCGTCGCCTGACGTCACGTCGAGTCAGTCAGACGTGCTTCAGTCGGTGACCTGCGTGTCGGAAAGCAACTGCTGGGCCGTCGGCGACTTCCTGGATTCCTCGTTCACGAGCGAACCCCTGATTGAGCAGTACAACGGCGTCAGCTGGCACATCGTTGATGCATCAGGCTCCGCCCAACCCGGCATCCTGTCGGGGGTCACGTGCATCGCGGCGAGCAGCTGCTTCGCGGCCGGTGAGTCGAGTTCGACGGGCACAGACCAAGCCCTCATCGAGCAGTACAACGGCGTCGCATGGTCTGTTGCGACCACGCCGACGACGGTGACGAGCAGCGGCCTCAGCGCTATCACGTGCGTCTCAGCGTCGTACTGCTGGGCAACCGGATCGCAGGGCGACCTCCAGACACTCACCATGCGTTTCGAGAGCTCTGCGTGGACGATCGTCGCCGCTCCGAGCCCCGGGCGCGAGGCCGAGCTCAACAGTGTGGTCTGCACGTCAACGACAGGCTGCTGGGCAGCCGGATCCGGTCTCAGCAGTGGCGGCGCCTACCGAACGCTCATCAGCCACAACGATGGGACCGCCTGGACGAGGGTCAAGTCGCCGAACCCGGCGTAAGGCCCGTCGATCCGCTATCCCTGGGGACCGCTTCCGATGTTCTCCAGCGACAGCCGCGGCAAGGAACCGAGGTAGGCGTCGAGCGCGGCGGCCAGTTCCGAGCTCGCCTGGCCGTGCACCGTCACCCGCGTGCCGCCGAGCTCATCCGCAACGGCGCTGATCGCGAGATCGGGACGGTTGTCGATGAGGAGCGGCACGCCCGGCAGGAGCGCCAGGGGCAGCAACACAATGAAGACGGGCGTCACGGCAGTCAGGATGAGGACCGCAAGGACGATCGCCAAGCCCAGCATGACGGCCACGTCCCCGCCATACCGCCGGCGTTGCTGGGGCCGGAGCACGAGATAGTTGGGGCCACGCTCCGCCACGGCGATCCCGGGCATCGGCCGCTGGGCAAAGTCGCCGAGCACCTCCTCAGGGGCCTTCCCGGTCCGGAGCGAGAACTGGTAGGCGCGTGTCCGCAGTCGCGTGATCATTGGGCGCATGACGTGGGTCCAGTTGTACCGCGTCGCGACAGCAGTGCGTGAGGTGCGCTAGCGTTGAGTCCGATGGCTCGCCCGCCGGCAACCGCACTGAACATCGATCCCATTCTGCTGGCGCTCATCGTCCTCGTGGTTGCGGGATGGTTCTGGCTGGAGCGGCGGTCACCGGAGCCGGCAAGCCGGGGCAGGCATCTCGTCCTTGCGGCGGTGATCCTGCTGCTGCTGGGCATCTGGATCACGCCACTGGCGACGCTGGCTCAGCACTATCTCCTGGCAGCGCACCTGGTGCAGGTGCTCGTGCTGATGGGTCCGGTGCCGGCGCTGCTCCTTCTATCGCTGCCCAGGAACACGGGGATCACTGTGCGATCCATTCCAAGGGTCCCACGGCTCGCAGTGCATCCGGCGTTTGCGATCGTTGTGGTCAACGCCGTCTTCATCGCGTGGCATGTCACGCCCGTCTACGACAGCGCACTCGCCAGCTGGTGGCTGTACGACCTGATGCAGGCCTCGCTGCTCCTGGCGTCGGTGCTCTTCTGGTGGCCGATCGTGACGCCGTGCTCAACCCCCGCCCGGGCACTCTCGGGATTCGGCAAGCTCGGCTATATCGTCCTGGCGACGATTCCGCAGACGCTCGGGGGATTGCTCGTTGCCCTCGCCGGGCACGTGCTCTACCCGGGCTACGGAGCCGGTCCGCAGCTCGTGGGACTGGATCCGATGACCGATCAGCAGATCGCCGGAGCAAGCATCGCGCTCGTGAGCAAGATCGCGCTGTTCGCAGCGTTCTGCGTCGTCTTCATGCAACTGCTCAACTCCGAGTCCGACGGCCGCGATGACGACAGCGGTGGTGGAGGCGGCGGTGGCGGCGGGTCGAGCCCGAGGCTGGATGCGCCACGTCCCCGACCGTCTGGACTGCCGAGGTGGCTCGATGACGTGGGCGACGGCCGCACGACCGACGAACCGGCGGTCCCGAGACCGGTCAGGGTGCCGGTAGGGTCAGGGTCTCGCCCGGCCTGATATCCGCATCGCCAAGGCGGTTTGCCGACTCGATGTCGGAGATCGCCTGCTCGATGTTGGTGCCCGGGTAGTGCGCTGCGGCGATACCCCAGAGCGTGTCGCCCGCCTGGACGACGATCCGGGTGTTCGTGCTTGGCGAACCCGCATAGGCGACACCGCCGACGACGACGAGCCCAGCCGCCGCGGTGGCGACCACGAGGGCGAGCCGCGCCGGACGGCTGAGGCGGTCAGGCCGCCGCGAGAAACGGTTGGGGCCGAGACTGTCCTGGATCATGTTCCTGCACCGAACGGATGTTCCATGCGCTGACGGTAGCAGGGAACGGATGTTCGAGTCAAGCATCCGTGGCGGTGGTTCCGTCGCGCGACATCCCTCGCCGCCGGATAATCGCTCGGTGAGCGCACGCGCCATCCGGATCCGCGTCGGGGTGCTCATCTGGCGCGACGGGGAGGTCCTCCTCGTGCGGCATGAGAAAGGTGGCCGTTCGTACTGGCTGGTCCCCGGGGGTGGCGTCGATCCCGGCGAGACGATGGTCGAGGCCGCCGCGCGGGAGTTGCTCGAGGAGACGGGCTACAGCGTCGAGGTCGGACGCCTGGTCCTGGTCTGCGAGGCGATCGACCCGAAGCCGGACGGCCGCCACATCGTCAACGCCGTGTACGCGGCGACCGTCCGAGGCGGGACGCTGACCGTCGGGGTGGACGACAAGTCGCTCCGCGATGCCCAATGGCATCCGCTGCAGGCGCTCACCGAGCTGGAGATGTACCCGCCGATCGGCGCGGATCTGCTGGCCTGCTGCGAGGAGAACGGCACCGGCCCGGTCCGCGTGCTCGGGAACACGTGGCGCCCGTTTGACGGCGAGCGCGCCCGCCGCATCACGTCCGGGTAGCCACCTCTTCGAGGTAGTCGCCGAGGCGGCGGTACGCCTCACGTTTGCGCCGGTCGGTGATCTCCGTGTAGACCTTGAGCGTCTCGAGGGTGGCGTGCCCGAGCACCTCCTGCACGAGCCGCACGTCCCCGTCCGTCGCCTCGAGGAGGGTCGTCGCAGCGGTGTGGCGGGCGGCGTGCGGCGTCCGGAGGTCGCTGAAGAGCTCGAACATCTCCGGGTCGACACCCATGCGGCGCCGGAGCGCTGTCAGCGCGCGACGCGCGCCGTCGGTGGTGAGCCGGTTGTGCGGCAGGGCGCGGCCCTTGGGCACGTCGGCGCGCGCCACGCTGATGAACAGGGCAGGGGAGGGGTCGGGTCCTCGGAGGCGCAGGTAGTCCTCGACTGCCGCGAATGCGCCGCCGGTGCAATACACAGTTCTGTATTTGCCCCCTTTGCCGAGCACGCGGAACCCTTCCGGCCGGACGTCACCGCGGTCCAGCCCGCACGCCTCGGCGATGCGGCATCCGGTGCTCAGCAGCAGGTTGATGAGCGCACGGTCGCGCCGATCCCGGAGCGTCTCCCTCGGTAACGCGGCCAGGAGCCTCGGCACGTGATCGGTCGGCACGGGGTGCGGGTCGCCCACCACATAGCGAGGCACCGAGACCTGCCGGCTCAGCTCGGCGCCGATCCACCCCTCGTCGTACGCGTAGGCCAGGAAGCGGCGCAGCGCAACCAGGGCTCGAGCGCGCGATCGCGGGTTGGGCAGCACGTCAGCGAGCTCGATCTGATACCGCCGGAGGGCAGCGCGGTCGACCCCTGACAGCAGGTCGTCACCGAGCGGCCGGGTGCGCAGGAAGGCGACGAACTTGGCGAGGTCCTGCCGGTAAGCCCGAACCGTGGTGGCCGGCCGGTTGCGCTGCACGCGGAGCCAATCGAGGAACTGCACGACCTGATCCGGCATGGAGTCAGCCGGCCCGGGAACCTGCCCCGCCCAAGCAGGGCCGCGGCGCTCACGAGGGGCAGTCGGCCGGCGCGTGGAGGAGCGTGCAGCCATGCTCCGTATTATCAGGAGCTTGGCGCGGTGTGACCGATTCCGGCCTCCTCGAGGGTGAACTTGATGAACTCGAGGGTCGCCTGGCGCTGATCCGGTTGCAGGCCGCCCGGGTAGGCGACGGCCGACTGGATCAGCGGGTGCCACGCGTCGAGGTATGGCCCGCGCATCGCCCAGGATGCGCCCTCCGGCTTGGTGACCAGCTCCCCGGTGGCCAGCATGCAGAGCGCGCGGCACATCGTGATCACCGCATATGCCTGGTAGCCCCGCTTGAGGAACTGTCCGGGGTACTCGAGCTGCGGCCGCCACCAGTCGCGGAGGGTGCCGATCACCGCGTCGCGAAGCTCGCCATTGGTCACGGGCGCCACGATCTTCGTGATCTTCGGCCCGTAGAGCGTGATCCCGTGCTGGCGGAGGATCCGCTTCTGGAGGATGAAGTCGGCGCCGAGCGGTTGCACCTTGAAGCCCTCGTCCGGGTGCAGCTCCAGGACCGACATCCTCGGCACACCGGCCATGCCGAGCGCCCCGCCGGGAAGGAACATCACCTCGAGGATGTCGGCCCAGCGATCCGAGCCAAAGCCGTGGAGCGCTCCGTGGACCTCATGGATGCGTTCGTTGGCCGCACTGTCGGTGAGCGTCTTCGTGGTGGCGACGACGTCGATATCACTCGTCCGCGGGTTGAACGCGCCGGTGGATATCGAGCCGTGGATGTAGACCCCGGTCAGGTTCCGGCCCAGGGCGCTCCGCCAGGACTGGACGGCGAGGCTGAGAAACGAGCTGAGACCGGGGCCACCCGCCCTGATGACGCGCACGTCCATGTCCATCGCCCGATAACCCTATCCCTGAATGGCGCGCCGCCCCGGTCGATGTTTGCGTGCCGCGTTCAGATCGTGTCGGCGACATCCGAGGTCACGGCACGCTCGAAGCGACCACGCCGTCCGCACTCACGCCATCCGAGGCGCCCCCAGGTCGCCTGACCTGCAGCGTTGTTGCGGTTGACGTGGAGGTAGGCGACGCCGATACCCATCGCTCGCATGCGCGCCCGGGCCTCGGTGACAAGCGCGGTCGCCAGCCCGGTGCGCCGCTGCCCCGGGACGACACCCACCTGGCCGATCCAGCCGGCGCCGGAGATCACGAACCCGACGGGCGTGCCCGTCGTGCCAGGCGCAGAGCGAGGCGCCAGGCAGGAAGTTCGGTTCGCCGCTGAAGGCCGAGATCCACTCCGACTCGGACAGGCCGGGGAACCCGGGGCGCTCGCGAAAGGCCGCCACATATGCGGTGTAGCTCGCTGAGGCGGCGGCGGCGTCCCATTCCTGAACGCTGGTGCCGGGTGGCCAGACCGCCGCTGGGTCATCCTCGCGCAGCGGGCATGCCATCGCGAGCTCCTCGAAGACGAGCTCGTAGCCGGCCGCAGCCCAGCGGTGCGTCTCCGGCGTCGGTGAGGTTCTCGCTGACAACGCTGACCCTGGCCGGGGCCACGCCTGCCAGCTGCGCCTCGATCCAGGACAGCTGCTCAGGCCAGAGCTGCCCGCAATCCGGCCGGAGCATCGACGTCACCGTGATGGCAGAACCGGAAGCCGGCATGACGGCGGCGCAGGCCCCGAGCTCGCCACCGGGCAACGCCTGCAGCAGCCTGACGGCGCCGGGTCCGAAGAAGGAGCCTTCGAGCCAGCGGTTGTCCACGGAGAGCGACCAGCCCTGCGGGTCCGGACGCTGCGAGCCGGCCAGTTCCAGGATCTGGTTCAGTTCAGTTGCCGCGTCTGGCACGTCATCGTCCTCAGGCCATTCCGTATTGCGGGACGGGCCAGTCTAGCCGCAGGTATCGCCCCAAAGCTGGCGATCGCGGTCCTCGGATCGAGGGGAGGGCACCAGGGCATCGGTGGCAGTCTCGCCTTGCCCTATATCGTGAGAATATGCATTATCAGGAGCTTTATTCGCCTCGAAGCAGCCGTCAGCGAAAAGCTCTCCCCTCGATTCCGAGCGCCTCAATGCTCTGGAGGCGGCTCCGGAGAATGCAGCGCCTGGCAGCGACCCCACCGGGCTCGGAGGCCCGAGGACCGGAACCGGAACCGGTCAGCCCGCGGGGTCGAAAACCGGAATCGCCGGCGCCGCGCAGCCCGGACACGCCGGCGCAACCCAGAGCGTGTCGCTGCTGGACCGCCAGACGACGTCGATGGCGCCGCCACCCGCGAACCCCACCGATGACGGGTCCGACGACGCGGTTGCCCCAAGGCCTTCCGGCCCGACGAGCCCGCTGGCAGCCGTGTAGAGCGACGACGCCATGAGCCCCGAGGGCTCGCGAGAGTCGACGATGACCGACCCGGGTGCCAGGTCCACGACGGACGGATCGCCGGTGACGGTCTCAGTGCCGAGGGCCACTGCACCGCTCCAGGTGCCGGCATTCAACGCGCCGTGCCACAGCTCGCCGGCGGAATCCCAGAAGACGTCGATGCTCGTTCCCGCGGCGCTCGCCGAGGGATCGGCCGCGAGGGCCGTGGTGGTGAGGCGCTGGGCGCCCGACCAGCCGACCGGAGTGCCGGTGTCGGCCCAGAGGTCTCCCGAGGCGTCGCGCCAGAAGACGGTGTCCGACCCCATATCGGCGCTGGCCACCACCGGGTTGCCACCCAGAGCGCCGCTGTTGAGTGGTGCTGCGCCGCTCCAGCCGTGGTTGTACCGATCCGCCCAGAGGCCGGAGTCGGAGCCCTTCCAGAACACATCGATCACGCCGGCCGACGGAGACACGGCTCTCGGTTGCGACGCGAGCGGCCCGAGGCCAAGCGAGACCGGAGCCGACCAGGTGCCACTGCCGAACCATCCGCCTGTGAAGCCTGCGTACCAGAGGTTGCCGTCCTCCCCTTTCCAGAACGCGTCAATCAGGCCGGGCCCGGCAGAAACGACAGACGGGTCAGACGCCATCAGGGCAGGGCGTGCCGCCCGCGGCGCTGATATCTGAGGAGGCTGTCCCCCACTTCCCGTTGCGGAAGCTGAGATTCCAGAGCTGATCGTTGGTTCCCCGCCAGAGGATGTTGATGTCGCCGGCCTGGTCCGACACCGTCTGCGGGTTTCCGGCGACGTTAGCCGCCTGCGGAAGCGCCGTCGGATCCGGGAATCCGTCGTAGGGCAGCGGGCGGACTCCCCCTGATCCAGGTCGACGTTGCCGGAGATACCGGGAACCGAGCCCGCATCGCTGTACTGCCAGACCTGCCAGCCGGTGCCGCCCCAGTTGTTCTCCGGCACCGATGGCTGGTTCACGAACCAGTTGGCGATCCAGAGCGGATCCAGCGTGAACGCCGCAGAGTTGATGTTCCCGCTCCACCAGGACGGCGAGCAGTAGATCGCGGGGAGCGACCCGATTGCTGCGCTCACCGTGTTCACGATCGTGCGCAGGTTTGCGACCACCACCGACTGGGGCTCCCCGTCGGTCGTCTCGACATCGATCGTCGGTACGAGGTCCCCATCGGTGAAGCCCACCGACCGGATCTGGGAGATCAGCAGGTCGGCCTGTCCGACCGCGCTCTGATTCGGCTCATAGAAGAGGTATGCGCCGGGCGTCACCCCCGCGGCTGCGGCGCCGCGCCAGTTGCTCGCGAATTGCCCGTCCGGGGAGTTGGCGCCGTCGGCCGCCCGGATATATGCAAAGGAGATGCCCGAGGCGGCCACGGAGTGCCAGTTGATCGAGGATCCCTGGTAGGCGCTGACGTCGATCCCTTCCCGGGTTGCGCTGGCATGTGCGACCCCGGCCCCCAGGAGGCCACCGGGTACAGCTGCGAGGAGCACCAGCAATGTCGCAGCGGCGGCGATCCGAGATCTCACGCCGCGTCCGCAGGAAAACCCACCATCGCACCGAGGGTACACACGGATGTCGGCCCCGTCGAGATCGTCACCGTATCTTCATGACGGCTCGTTTCGACGAGCGTTGATGCTGGGACACCCCCTCGAAAGGTTGGTCCGGTACTCTGATGCCGTGGCACAGGACACTCCGCGCAAGCCGGTGGGCAAGCAGGCCGTTCCCGGCAAGGCCGGGGCCAGACCGGTCACCAAGAAACAGCGACGCAACCAGGCCGCTGCGCGGTCGGTCACCCTCGAGCACCGTCCGCCGTGGCAGTCGCCGACCGTGGTGACCATCTCGAGCGTCGCGGTCGTGGCGATCGTGCTGATCATCATCGTGGTCATCAACCAGGTCGGTGGCGGCAATGCGACCGTCTCAACCCTTGTCCCTGCCAAGCTCGCGGCCCAGGTCGAAAATCCCAGCACCTCGGTGGTCGATGCGATCGGGTCCGGCAAGCAACCTGGCGAGATGACCCGCCTTCCAGCCGCCGCATTGCTTCCCCAGGTCGATGGCAAGACCCAGGTCATCTTCATGGGCGCCGAGTTCTGCCCATATTGCGCGGCCGAGCGCTGGTCGATGATCGTGTGGCTGTCGCGCTTCGGGACCTTCAAAAATCTCCACGAGATCGAGTCCTCCTCCACCGACGTCGATGCAGACACCCATACCTTCACGTTCTACAAGTCGACGTACACGAGCCAGTACATCGATTTCAACTCGAACGAAGTCGAGGATCGCAACTCGAACCCGCTGCAGACGATGAGCGCCGCCACCACTGCCATCGTCAACAAGTGGGACACACCTCCTTACACCACGCAGGCCGGCCAGTTCCCGTTCATCGACATCGGCGGCGTCTTCACCCTCCTCGACACGAGCTACGACCCGGGAGTCCTCGCCGGCCTGAGCTGGCAGCAGATCGCCAACGACCTGAGCGATCCCACATCGCAGGTCGCGATCGACATCATCGGCAACGCGAACATCCTCACGGCAGCCACCTGCATCGCGACCGGAGACACGCCGGCCTCGGTGTGCTCCTCCTCCACCATCCAGAGCATCGAAACGGGACTGAAGACGATCAAGGTCACCACCTGATCCTGGGCTGACCGCAACGTATGGCAGTCATCACGTCCTCGCAGGTCATCAACACGGGCTACGCCGTGCTCGCGCTCATCGCCGATGCGATGGTGCTCGTGATACTGCTCTTCTTCCTGGTCTCGCGCGGCTCGCCATCGATCCGCGAACGCTGGGGGGTATTCCGCGACAACGTCACTCCGTATGCGCTGCAGGTCGCGTGGATCGTTGCAGTGCTGGCAACGTTCGGCAGCCTCTTCCTGCAGTTCGAGGAGAATCTCCAGCCCTGTCAGTTCTGCTGGTTTCAGCGCATCTGCATGTACCCGCTCTCACTCCTGCTCGGCATCGCCGCCTTCAGGGGAGACGTGAACGTCGCGAAACGCTACTTCCTGGGACTCTCGATCGTCGGGCTGATCATCGCCATCTATCACTACCAGCTCGAGCACGTTCCCCACGAGGTGAGCGTGTGCGGCACGGCGGCGACCGATGTTCCATGCAACGTTGCGGTGTTCAACATCTTCGGCTTCATCTCCGTGCCGTTCCTGTCGATGGCCGCGTTTCTGCTCATCACGACGCTGATCCTCGTCGCGCGAGGCAGGAGCGATGCATACGATGACGAGGAGGAGATCGACGTGATCGCGACCGATGTCGAGACTGACACCGGCGACGACGCACTCGCTGCTCCCGCCTGACGCGGGTCAGGCGTTAGTCAGACCAGCTCGTCGAGATATTTCGGCAACATCTGCCGCCATGTCGACCAGTCGTGGTCGTACTCCGTTCCCCACGGATCGACACGATTGGGAATGCCCTTGCTGCCAAGCACGTGCGCGAGCCGCCACGACTCACCGATGTTTTCCCAGCGGCCCTCGCCGGACGCAAGAATCGCCTTGCGCGACTGCAATTTCGCAAGGTGCTCGCCGTTCAAACCCGGCAGGAAATACGACGGAGTCGCGAAATACAGGTCATCGCCCGCGTCCTCTCCGACAAAGCGCGAGATGTCGTACGTGCCGCTCATCCCGATCAGCGGTCGTGACCACATCCGGGTAATGGCAGAGCAGTGAGACGGCGTTGAACGCGCCGATGGACGCGCCCGCGGTGATGACGGTGATCTCGGGGCTCTCGCAGTCCATCCGGATCATCGGGATCAGCTCGTGGCGGACGAACTCGATGAACCCTCGCGTGACCGCTGCGCGGTAACGGGGGTTGCCGTCCTCGCGCAGCATCGCCCTCCCGGACACGCTGTCGCAGGAGTAGATCTTGGCCCGCCCCGCCTCGAGATACTCCCCCACCGAATCGACGAGCCACATGCGCTCGATCTCCTCGGCGTCACCGCCGGCGGTGGGAAACACGATGACCGGTTGGCCGAAATGCCCCCAGCGCGCGACTGTCACATCGCTCTCGACACGGTTCGAGTACCAGCGCTCTCGCCTCTTCATGGCCGCACAGTCTCGCGCATCGGTACGGACCAGCGCATCAGCCGGGGTAGATCAGGCGAGCGTCGCCGGGAAACAGCCATCCGAGCCCATCGAGCAGGCGGTCACGCCAGTTGATCCAGTTGTGGCCGTCGAGGGCTTCGACGACACGCAACTCGTCGGTCATCCGGCCGAGCACCTCCGTCATGGCCCGATCGGGTTCAGCCAGCGGCTCGAAGACCCCGTAGGTCATGAAGATCCGATCGACAACCCGTTGCGGCCGAGCGCGCACCTTGTTGACAAACTTGACGACCGGTTCGAACACCGGGCCGTACACGTGCGTCCCCGGCTCGCCGCTGAACCGAAGGGACGGTGACTCGAGGAGCAGCGCACCATAGAAGCCCGGCGCCCGCACGGCGGCCGACAGCGCTGCGACCCCACCGAAGCTCGCTCCCATCAGCACCCGGCTGCGCGCATCACCGCGGAGCTGCAGCCGCCCTTCGATCTGCGGCACGAGCTCGGTGGTGAGGAACCGGCTGTGGGCCGCACTTGCCGCGTACTCCCGCAGCCGGTCACCGGGATAGGTGAACGCCACCACGCAGTCGGCCATGAGCCTGCGATGCATCAGGTTGTCGAGCACGGTGCCCATCGACGAGTAGTTGAGGAAATCGCCACCGTCGTGCACCACCAGCAACGGCATCCGGCTGTCGCGTCGCATTCGCGAAGGGATGTACAGGGTCACGTGCGCATCGCGACGCAGCGCCGGGCTCGGCAGATGCAGGTCAACCAGCTCCCCGGCCACCGCGGACGGATCCGGATACGTCCAGTCCGGCGTGACGTAGCCCTCGGTCTCGAGCACGGACTGCGAGCCCACCGCGTCGCCGACCACGCGCGGATTCAGCGGGTCGTTCATGCTCTCCTGCTGGTCACCGCGCCGGACGAGGATGCGGTACTGAATCCGCGCGGCTCGCGGCAGCTCCACGCTCGCATGCCAGAGATCCGTGCCCCTCAGGCGGCGCAGCGGCAGCGGGATCGGGACGCCCATCGTCCTGTGCTCGATGCCGACCCAATCGGCGTCGCCACGCCAGAGGAACGTGCAGGTCGATCCTTCGACCAGCGGAATCCGCTGCTCACGGAGCAGGCTGTCGATGGCTTCGGGCGTGCTGCCCTCACTGCGCAGGCGGGCGAGCGCCCGCTGATTTCGGGCGGAGCCGGTGGTCATCGTCAGGCGGCGTGCGCGCCGCGGATGACCCGTCCATCGCCATCGAGGACGCCGACCGACCCGAGATCGGCGGGGAGACCTGCTCGCAGCTCCAGGCGATCGCCGGAGCCGAGGAGCACGCACACACTCGGAGCACACCGCCGGGCGAGCACCGTCAGGCGATCAAGGTCGTGGGCGTGGAGTCGCGTCTCAGCGGACGGCAGCGCGACCATGCCGTGTGCGACCCCGATGCCGATGTCGTACAGCTCGTCCGGCCGGCCCGCCGGGTCGTCATCGTCGACGACGACGATGCGCTCGCTCACCGCCATGCAGCCGGAGGACCAGGTGAGCAGCGGCCGGTCCTCGATGAGGATCGCCAGGTTGGACAGATGGAGGCAGTCGTTGAGGACGCCGACATGGCCTCCGGCGATGGCGATCGCACCGCACTCGGCCACGATCGCGGCAACCTCCTCGCGATGCCGTGCGATGACCGGTCGCTCATGGGGCGGGTGTTGCTCGTAGAAGCGATCGTATGCGGCGCCGATCGCAAGGGCCTGCGACTCGTCGAGGCTCCGGACCGCGTCCAGCGCAGCATCCAGCTCCGGACCCGGGCGGCGGTCAGCCTCAGCGAACCGTCTGCGGATCACCTCGACGCCCTCGAGCGCGTGGCGCAAGCGCACGAGATACAGCTCTCGAAGCTCGGCGAGCTGCGTGTGAAGCAACCGTTGGGCGTCGGCGTAATCGGCGTCACTCTCGAGCACGTCAAGGCGGCGGCCGTAGAGGTTGAGATTGCGCGAGCCTCCTCCCAGGCGCCGGTCGACATCGGCGTCGTTGCGCTCACCCTCTTCCCAACCGGCGGTCACCAGCGCAACGGGGCCGTCGACGCCGAACGCCGCGACCTCCGCGGCAAGGTCAGCGCCGTCCAGTGAACCGAGCAGCGTCACCTGCCTCACGAGGCACGCACGCGGACCGTCTCGCCGACGACATTGAGCATGTGGTGGAGCGTGTCGTAGTCCGGATGCGCCATGCGAATCCAGGCGTTCGCCATGTATCCCGCCTCAACCGGCTGCGTCGCCGTGCCATTGCCGGGGAGATACGTATCGAGGATCCATTCGCCGAACTGCCGCTGGACCTCCTCGACGCCGTCGTAATGGGTGATCGTGCCGTCGCGATCAGGACGAAGCGCCACGATCCCGGCAGCACGCCGTCGTGAGAGCGGTCGCTCCACCTGGTGGTGGACGATCGCGTTCGCCCACTCGCGGTAGATGTCGATGTCGTTGCCGGCTGCATAGAGATCCCACGCGCGAACACCCGGGGGCCTGCAGCCGATCTCGCTGAAGCGCAGCCCCTTGGGGCCGAAGAACCACTCCATGTGCGTCGCGGAGGTGCCGATGCCGAGGGCTTCGATGGCACGCAGCCCGAGGTCGCGCACGCTGCTGTAATCCCCCGCCGAATCGATCCGGTTGGTCGAGATGAACTGCGGGCTGATCCAGCGCTCGCGCATCGCCTCGAGCACGTTCGGGTAGTAGTGCGAGATGAAGTCGTATGCAGGACGGCCGTCGATGCTGATGGTGTCGTAGAAGCCCTCGTGGCCCTCGACGAACTCCTCCACCGCGATGTCGCCGGCGCCCGAGGCGCCGAGCTCGGCAAGCGCCCGATCGAGCTCGGCGTCCGAATCGACGCGACTGGTGCCGGACGCGCCGGCAGCGGCACGGGGCTTGAGGATGATCGGGTAGCCCACGCGGGCGACGAAGTCGCGCACCTCGGCTGAGCTCGTTGCTCCGGTGGATTGCGCCGTCTCGATCCCGACCGCTCGCAACGCCTCCTTCATCGCCGGCTTGTCCCGGCACAGGTAGGCGGTGCGTACCGACGTCCCGGGAATGCCGCACGCCTCGCGCGCATGCGCCGCAGCCATCGTGTGCGACTCGATCGTCGATTCGAGCGCGTCCACCCAGACCTTGCTCTGAGCAAAACGGACAGCCTCGATGAGCGATGCGACGTCGGTGACGTTCGGGATCTGCTCGTAGTGGAGCATCCACCCGCGGAGATCCGCGTCGAGCCAGTCGGCCGGACGCTCACCGATGCCGATGACGTTCGCCCCGGCTTCCGCGAGGCCGCGAACGAATTCGCGTTGATTTGCCGGGAATGCAGGTTCCACAAAGATGACGTTCACGCGAAGATCCTACCCGCTCGATCCCGACCCGCCCCACCCAGCCTGACTAGACTCCCGAAAGCTCCAATGGCAAATGCAGTCTTCGTCGCGCCATTTCTGCTTCCGGCCACAGTGCGGTTCATCGCCGCGGCGGCCGCGCTGCCGGACGTCCGGCTCGGCCTGATCAGCCAGGACCCCGAGAACCGGCTCCCCGACGAAGTCCGCTCCGCACTCGCCGGCCACTACCGCGTCGCCGACGGGACCGATCCCCAGCAGATCGCCGACGCAACCAGGGTGATGGCGCGCCACCTCGGCAGCGTCGACACGCTGATGGGCATGCTCGAACAGTTGCAGGTCCCGCTTGGCGAGGTGCGCGAAGCGCTGGCCATCCCGGGCATGGGACCCGAGGTGGCGCGAAACTTCCGCGACAAGGAACGGATGAAGACGGTCTTTGAAGCTCACGGCGTGCCGTGCGCCGGACACCGCCTCGCCTCCTCCGCCGACGAGGCGCGTGCTGCAGCGGCAGCGCTGGGATATCCGCTCGTTGCGAAGCCGCCGGCGGGCGCGGGGGCACGCTCGACGTTCCGGATCGAGGATGGATCGCAGCTCGAGGCGTGGCTCCATGCGGACCCGCCGAACGGATCGAATCCGGTGCTCCTCGAGCAGCTGGTGGTCGGCGCGGAGCACAGCTTTGACAGCGTCCTCATCGAGGGCAGGCTCGTCTGGCACTCGATCTCGCGCTACCTCCCCACGCCACTCGAGGTGCTCGAGAATCCGTGGATCCAGTGGGCGGTGCTTCTGCCGCGGGACATCTCGGGACCCGAGTTCGAACCGATCCGCATCGACGGCCTGCGCGGCCTGCGCGCCCTTGGTCTCCAGACCGGGCTGACGCACATGGAGTGGTTCCGCCGTCCGAACGGCGACATCGCCATCAGCGAGGTGGCGGCCCGTCCGCCCGGAGCGCAGTTCACGTCGCTGCTCTCCTACGCGCACGACATCGACATGTATTCGGCGTGGGCGCGGCTCGAGATCTTCGGTGAGTTCCCACCCCCGGACCGTCGATACGCGGTGGGAGCGGCGTATCTGCGCGGCCAGGGAACCGGGTCGGTCGCCGGCATTCACGGTCTGGACACGCTGCAGCGTGAGCTCGGTGATCTCGTCGTCGAGGCACATCTGCCGGCTGAGGGACAGCCGGCGTCGGGCACGTACGAGGGTGAGGGGCACGTCATCCTCCGCCATCCCGAGACGGCGGTTGTTGAAGCCGGATTGCGACGGGTGGTCGAGGTCGCCCGCGTCGAGCTGCGAGGGACGTCATGACCGATACCGTGCTGATGATCTCGCCCGGATATCCGGCGGAGATGCCCTTCTTCACCCGCGGCCTGGCACGCGCGGGAGCCCAGGTGATCGGCGCCGGCGATCAGCCCCTGTCGGGCCTCCCCGACATGGCTCGCGAGCATCTGACCGCGTACTGGCAGATCCCGTCGTTCGCGCATGAGGACGCGATCGTCCACGACATCGTGCAGCGCGCTGCCGGCATCCACATCGATCATGTCGCGTCGTTGTGGGAGCCGACGATGGTGCTCGCCGCACGGATCCGCGAAGCGCTCGGCATCCCTGGCATGACCGTCGAGCAGACGATCCCTTTCCGCGACAAGGAGCGGATGAAGCAGGTCCTCGACGCGGCGGGCATCCGCACCCCGCACCACTACCGATGCACCACCGCGATCGCAGCTCGCGAAGCAGCGGAACGCATCGGCTACCCGATCATCGTCAAGCCGATCGCGGGCGCGGGATCTGCCGACACGTATCGCGTCGACAATGCCGCCGCACTCGACGCGGTCCTCCCGAAACTCGTCTGGGTGGATGAGGTCAGCGTCGAGGAATTCGTCGAGGCCACGGAGTACACGTACGACACCATCTGCGCCGGGGGCGAGGTGCTGTTCGACAACGTGGCGTGGTACCGCCCACGTCCGCTGATCGCGCGTCAGCTCGAATGGATCAGCCCGACAACCACGGTGTTGCGCGACATCGACGCACCCGAGCTCTCGAGCGGCCGCGCGATGGGCCGTGATGTGTTGCGAGCACTCGGGTTTCGTGACGGGTTCACGCATATGGAGTGGTACCGCCGCGACAACGGCGAGGTGGTGTTCGGTGAGATCGGCGCTCGCCCCGCAGGCGCGCGGACGGTGGACGTCATGAATTTCGCGAATGACATCGACCTGTTCCAGCAATGGGCCGAGGCGCTCGTGCACGGCCGTTTCTCAGAGCCGATCCAGCGACGCTACAACGCTTCGTCGATCTTCAAGCGCGCGCAGGGACAGGGACGCATCACGCATATCGAAGGACTGTCGCGACTGCTTTCGGACTACGGCGAGTGGGTCTGCGCGATCGATCTCCTCCCCATCGGCGCGCGTCGCCGCGACTGGTTGATGACACTCATCTCCGACGGCATGGTCATCGTGCGGCACCCCGACCTCGAACTCGTGCCTGGAGATCGCGGATCGGTTCGCGTCGGAGCTCCAGCTCTACGCGTACTAGCGGTCAGTCCGCGGCGGCGACGACCTGCTTGCCGATGGCTTCGAGCACCGCCGAACGTGGGCTCGGCTTGTCGGCGTGCAATTCCGCGATCAGGCTGTCGACAACGTCGGTGAGCGACCCGCCTGCCTCGACAACCTCACGCTGGCGGATGTAGCTCGATCCTCGCTCCATGATGTCGAGGGCACCGCGCAATTCGGTGGTGCAGCCGAGCCGTGTCGCGATCGGCGTGAGGTCTTCGACCAGCTCGCGGATCGCTTTGCGCAGCGGAACCGTCGTGCCGCTTTCGTCGACGATGATCGAGGCGTCGAGCCCATGCCGGGCGGCCCGCCATTTGTTCTCGCGCACGAGCCACGCACGCGGCGTCGGCAGCGTGTACCCGCGGTCGATCATGACGTCGAACTGGTGCACGAGGCACTGGCTCAGCGCGGCGACGACACCGACCTCGCGCAGGGTGGGAATGCCGTCGCAGACGCGAATCTCGACGGTGCCGAAGCTCGGGTGCGGGCGGATGTCCCACCACACCTCGCGGATCGTCTTGATCGTGTGCGACGAGATCAGCGTGTCCATCAGCTGCTCGAACTGCGGCCAGCCACTCAGCAGCCATGGCGGGCCGGCCGTGGGAAGCCCCTCGAACACCTTGGACCGCCAGGACGCCATCCCCGTGTCGTGTCCCATCCAGTACGGGCTCGAGGCTGACAGCGCGAGGAAGTGCGGGATGTACGCGGAGAGCGCGTTGACCATCGCGATCGCCTTCTCCCCGCTGCGGACTCCGACATGGACGTGGATGCCGAAGATCTGCATCTGCCTCGCCGGCCACTGCATGTCGTTGACGAGGCGCAGGTAGCGCGGATCCGGGCTGATCTCCTGGAGCGCCGGGTCGCTGAAGGGGTGCGTCCCCGAGCAGATCAGCTCGAGATTGCGCGGCTCGGTGTGCTCGCGCAGCTCCGCCATGGTCGCGGCGAGGTCCGCCTGGACCTCGGCGGCGGTCTCACAGATGCCGGTGATGATCTCGACGGTGGACTGGAGCAGCTCCTTCTTGGCCTTCGGATGACCGGGCTCGCCGTGCGGAGCATTCATCTCACCGAGGATCTCGTGGGCGCCGCTCACCAGCTCGCGTGTGTCCCGGTTGATGAGCTCGAGCTCCATCTCCACGCCGACAGTCGGCTTTGGGCTGGACACGAATTCGATGTGGGTCACGGGGGATCCACTCTACGCCGCCGTCGCACGTTGATCATGCGCCCAGGCAGCGAGCAGGCCGCGGAAATGCGCGATGAACTGCTCGTGCTCATGGGCCGGGAAGGTGTTCCGGACGGTGTCCACGATGATCCGGTCGAAATCCTGGCTCTCGACCCACGCAATCGAGAGCTCATCGATATGCGCGAGATGCCGCTCGCAGAAGTCGCGATAGCGGTCGACGTCGAGCTGCTTGTCGGCGAGCACACGGTATGCAGCGAGCTTCTCGTCGTAGCTCAGGTCGGTGCGATCCGCGATCGCGTAGTACTGCTCGGAGTTGAGGTCGACCGTCTGCAGCCTGCCGGTGACGCAGCAGAACACCACCCACTTCAGCAGGCTCCGTATCGCCCACGGGAAGTAGTAGTGGAGGCTCGTGAGCGCGAGATCCGGGGTGGCGTTCGCGTAGTCGATGGGATACACGTCATCACCGCGGATCAGCGTCTCGCAGCTGTTGAGCTCCCACCGGAAGAAGGCGTTGACGGTGCGCAGGATGGTGAGCACCTCCTCGCCCGCGCTCGGTGTCAGGAAGCTGTGGTCGACGGAATAACGGTCGTGCATCGGTTTTTCCGGATGGAAGTGCAGCACGACTGATTCCGCGCCGATGCCGAGGCTGCGCGCGAAGACGTCGTAGCCGTCCACCGACGCCTGCAAATGCATGAGGCGCTGCTCGGACTCGTCGTAGGCGCGATACAACGTCTCGGCATTGTCGATGCGGGACACGCCCACCCACGCGCCGCCGTCGAACGGCTTCATGTACAAGGGCATCCCGACCGCGCGGGCCACGGCCTCGAGGTCGAAGTAGCGCAGGTAGCGCTCCGCGGTTCCCTGGAAACGAGGGTTGTCCGGTGGCGTCTTGTTGGGGAGCATCCACGTCTCCGGCACCTTGAGTCCGAGCCGGATCATCGCGCAGTACGCGGCGTGCTTCTCCATGGCCTGGAACGTGAACGGATTGTTGAGGAGGTGGACGCGGTCCATGAGCACGACCTTCTTCAACCACTCGCGTGGCATCGGATACCACCAGCCTAGGCGGTCGATGACCAGCGAATGGCGCGGTTTCATGCGCAGGTCGAAGGGCTCGATCGTCATGCGCTCGGTGGTGAAGTGATGGGTCTCCCCTCCCTCGCGCACCGAAAGATCGGCACGTCCCAGCAGCGCTTCGAACGCGGCCGGCCAGTCCTCCTCGACCCCGAGCAACATGCCGATGAGATGGGTTCTGGGCATCGTGGAAGGGAGTATGCGATCCCTCACCGGCAAAGTGCAGACCGGTCCCGGCTCAGCGTCGGGAGGCGCCGCGTCCCTTTGCCCGTGGTGGCACGGCCGGACTCTCCGCGGGCCGATGCTCGAGTGTCGCCTCGAGCTGCAGGGTCCGGTGGAACGCGGCCCAGACCGAGTCGCTGATCACGGTTCGGAAACCACCCCGCTCGAGCTCGTAGAGCGCCTCAGCCGAAGTGCCCCCCGGTGAGGTGACCATGTCGCGCAGCTGGGCCACGTGCTTGCCGCTCTGCAGCGCGAATTCGGCGCTCCCCTGCATGGTGTCGAGGACGAGCTCGCGGGCGACGTGGCGGGGAAAGCCGAGATGGACTGCGGCGTCGGTCAGCGCCTCGATGAACAGGAAGATGTAGGTCGGGCCGGTCCCGCTCACCGCTGTGGCCATGGCGACCTGCCGTTCGTCGTGCACCTCGAACTCGCGTCCGAGCGCAGCAAGCATGGCGCGCGTCCGGGCCTTGCCCACCTCATCCACTGTCTCGGTGGCGTACCAGACGGTGACGCCGAGCCCGATCTGTGCCGGCGTGTTGGGCATGCAGCGGACGACTGCCGCGTGGTCGAGGCCCTCGCCGAGCGCAGTGGTCGTCGCCCCCGCGATGATGCTGATCACGAGCTGGTCGGGACGGAGCGAGCCACGCAGCTCTGCCATCACGCCGCCGAGCATCTGGGGTTTGACGCCGAGCAGAACGGCGTCGGTATCCGTGAGCGCCTCAACGTTGCGCTCGGCGACATTCACGTGGTGGGTCGCGACCAGCGCCTCGCGCCGTTCCGCTCGCGGGTGGGTGCAGATCACGTTGCGCGGCTCGACGAGGTCGCGTTCGAGCAGGCCTGCCAGCATGGCCTCGGCCATCACGCCAGTCCCGACGATCCCGAGACGAATGCCTCGGAGGCTTTCCGCGCTCATGTGACGGCACACCTTACCGCCATCGATTCATCGGCGGGTTCGGCGTGCCGTGCCATGATCGATACAGATGAGCCAGCTTCCGGCGCCTGGAGGGGACGAACCACCGGTCTACCAGTGGCTGCCGGACAGCTCCGTCACCACCACGGGTGACAGCGCGTCGTGGCTGCCGCCGCCGGCTCCCGCGCGCCCGGCGGGGCCGCAGCAGCACAGCCCGACAGCGCCACGGCAGCAGCGCGCGCGTCGCGAAGGCGCCGCGGGCGGCATCCTTGCCGGCCTGCTCGCCTTCCTGAAATACGGTCTGGTTTTGGTCAAGTTCGGCACTTTCGGGCCGACGCTGATCACCATGGTCATCGCGCTCTGGTTCTACACGCTGTTCTTCGGGCCGGCCTTTGCGGTGGGCATCGTGGTCCTGATCCTGATCCACGAGCTCGGTCACTTCCTCGTTGCGAGGTGGATGGGACTCCCAGCCCGGCTGCCGATCTTCATCGGCCCGCTCGGTGCGGTGACGAGCCTCCGCCGCTCACCGGGCGACGCAGGCAAGTCCGGCATCATCGCGCTCGCAGGCCCGGCATTGGGCACGGTCGCCGCGCTGCTGTGCTTCATGCTCGCCGGCATCGCGGACCCCGGATACGACCGCTACCTCCTGCTCGCCCTCGCGTATTTCGGCTGTTTTCTGAACCTCATCAACCTCATCCCGGTGGGATTCCTGGACGGCGCCAAGGTGGCCGACGCGATTCCGAAATGGATGAATGTCGTCGGCCTGCTCGTCGTTGCGGCGGTCGTGCTGCTGTTCGGCAACCCGATCGGCATCATCTTTCTCCTGCTCGGGATCTTCCACACCATCGGACGTTTCCGCCGGAGCGGCCAGCAACAGACGCCCGACCAGCTCGCTGCAAAGCGGCGTCTCGGTCTTGGCGCGGCCTACGTGGGGATCCTGCTCGTGGCCGCCGCGGGGATGTCGATCGCCAACACCGCGATCGTGAACAGCAACACCGTCCCCGGCGTCAACCAGAGCACGGGCACCTCTGTTCTTTAGGGTTCGTCCCCTAGGGTTTCGGCGTCGTGGTGGCGGCAGGCGCCTCACACAGCGGGAACGGGAATGAGACGGAGTTGTACAGGGCGTCGAACACGGTGAGCTGGCTGCTGTTCTGATAGTTGAAGCCGATCAGCATCGCGTGCGTCGAATCGATCTTGAAGCGGATCTCCGCGTAGAACGGTTCTCGCGCAACGGGCAGCGGCGGTGGTGTCGCTCCGGTATATGAGGCCTCTTTCGTGTAGTAGCTGAGCGTCCCGGTGTATCCGCACACGAGCACAGGCGACGAGCTGGACTGCGTGTATCCGGGCAAGCCGGGGGCGCCGTAGGAGGCGAGGCTGTTGGCGAGCTCGAGCAGAATGCTCTGCCCGGTTCCCTGCTGCGGAATGAAGAGCGTCCCGTACGAACTCGTTCTGGAAACCCCAGTTGTCGGGATAGAGGGCGGAAACGCCATCCAACTCTGCGTACGTGTTGAACGTGCCCTCCGCAGTGAGCGTCGGGTCGGCGACGATCCATCCACCGAGGGTCTGCCCCTGCACGCGGAACCAGCCTCCTCCTCCACTCTGATACTGGAGGACGGTGAACGACCTGCCCTGCGAGAAACCGCCGGTGACGTTTCCCGACTCGAGCACCGGCGCCGAGTGAATCCGCAGGCCCAGCGGGCTCAGCACAGTGCGTGTGGTGCCGACGATCTGTGGCGTCGGGCTGGGCGTGGGAATCGTGACCACCGTCGGTGTTCGCGAAGGCGGATGCGTCGTCCCGGGGAGTGCTCCACACCCCGCGAGCAGCGCGACGCAACCAAGCACTGCCGCAGCGACGGCCGACGAGGGCGGGCCGGCCCTGGTCAGGCCGCGAGCACGTGCAGGCATCCCGCCACCGAAGCGGCGATTGCTCGAAGGTCGTAGCCACCTTCGAGAAGCCATAGGGATCGTCCCTCGCAGTGCGCGATCGCGAGAGTCCGCACACGGTCCGCGATCGCCGCGTACGTCTCATCCTCGAGGCGCAGCTCGGCGAGCGGGTCATCGCGATGCGCGTCGAATCCGGCGCTCACCACAACGAGGTCCGGCCCAAACGCCGTCACCTCTGGAAGCACCACCTCGTCGAACAGCTCCAGCCATCTCGTGCCATCTGTGCCGGGTGGCACCGGCACGTTGACGGTCGTGCCGTTTGCACCAGCGTCTCCGCGATCCGACGCATGACCAGTCCCCGGATACCACGGGTACTGGTGCAGCGATGTGTACAGGACTGTGGGGTCGGCATAGAAGATGTCCTGGCTCCCGTTGCCGTGATGCACGTCGATGTCGACAATCGCGACTCGCGCCGCGCCCGCCTGCTGTGCGATGCGGACTGCGATCGCAGCGTTGTTGAACAGGCAGAATCCCATCGGCAGGTTGGGCGTGGCGTGGTGTCCGGGCGGCCGGACCACCGCGAAGACCGACTGCGATTCCCCCTGCATCACGGACTGCGCTCCGCGCGCGGCGCAGGCTGCGGCGTTGAGCGCAACGGTGTACGAGTTCCTCGGTGCAGTACGTGTCGGGATCGAACCAGCCACCACCCTTCACGGAGAGCCCTTCGACGCGCCGCATCTCATCCTCGGAGTGGACGAGTCGGGGCAGGCCGGCGTCGGCAGCAGGCGCTTCGAGCCACGGTAAAGCCGCAAGCACCGGGTCGGCGGCAATGCCGTCGAGAATCGCGCGCACCCTGTCCGGCCGCTCTGGATGTCCAGGGCTCTCGTGCTTGTCCTGGTCGTCGTTGCGGATGAGTGCGAGCGGGACGGTCACACGTGTGCAACTGCCGCGCGAACTTCCTCGATACGGTCGCGCAGCGCACGTGCTGCGCTTGCCGCTCCCTCAGGCGCCGCAGCCAGGCCACGGCTGACCGGGATGATCACCCCACGACCACGCGCGTCGAGGCCGGCGCTCACCGACGCTTCCAGCTCGCCACCCTGGGCCCCGACACCGGGGAGCAGCAGTGGTGCATCCGGCGCCGCTGCGCGGACGGCAGCCACGGCCTCAGGCTTGGTCGCACCCACCACGAAGCCGACGCTCCCACCGGGGTCCCAACCGAGCCCGAGCTCCACGATGCGAGCGCTGACCGGCATGCCCGCTTCGAGGCGCGCGTCCAGCAGATCGACGGCTCCGGGGTTGCTGCTCCTTGCGACCAGGAGCGCGCCGCAGTCCGGCCGCTGCAGGAACGGCAGCACCGAATCGCTCCCAAGGAGCGGGTTCACGGTCACGCAATCGGCGCCGAGGACGTCGAACAAGGCTCGCGCATACGCCTCAGCCGTGTTGCCCATGTCGCCGCGCTTGGCGTCGAGGATGAGGATGCGATCCCGCGGGATGTGCGCACGCAGGCGCTCGAGGATCGCGTAACCGGCAGATCCCAGCTGCTCGAAGAACGCGAGGTTCGGCTTGAAGGCGCAGACATGCGCCATCGTCTGTTCGACGAGCTCGAGGACGCGGTGCTCGGCGGCTGCGGCGCTCGTGAATCCGTCGGGATCGAGGCCGCAGCACAGCAGCGAACCTGAAGCGTCGACGCACGCGTCCAGGCGTGCGGCGAACGTCACGGCGCTACCAGACCTCCCTCGACGTGCTCGGCTGGATCGCGCCCTGATCAGCGCGCGGGGAGTACGGCATCTCGATGCGGTCCTTGTACTTGGAGGCACAGTGCGGACAGACGCGGGCCATCCTGCCATCGAGGATCACCGCGGCGAGACGGAAAATCGGTGTCTCCTCTCCGTCGCAGTCGCACCGGGCTGTCACCGCCATCAGTACTGCGATATTGCCACGGACGCGGGCCTAACCGGCGGCCGGGACCGGCACAGGGGCTGCGGGGCGTGGTGGCGGCACCCGCCGCGACAGCCGTGCCCGCTCGCTGACATGGCGCACCATCTCGAGCGCCTCCGCCTCATCACGGCAGCGCGCGGACGCCTGCCAGCGACGCCCGGCCGTGTCGACATCGACGGTCGCCACCTGGAAGGCCCGCTGGAGCGGCCCGGACTTGAGCCGGACGCTCTGCACCTTCACCAGCGGCACGATGATCGTCGAACGCTGCACGCGCCCCGTGCGGGCATACATGTAGCGCTGGCCGAACCAGGCGGCGAGGAAGTGGAACGAGAGCGGTGCCTTCCACCGCGCACGCGCCGGAGGGCCGGCGTCCGGAGGCGGGTTCGGGTGCGCGTCGGGCATCACACGGGCGAGGAGCCACAGCGCCTGGTCACGTGAGGCCACCGGGATGAGCGTCCTCGCCACCTGCTGCGCGTCGCGATCGGCTTCGCGGGAGACGCTCTGGCGAGCCACGTCCACCTCGAGGCGCGCCCAGCCGAACACGCGCCAGAACATCGGCTCAACGACTCGCACCGCTTGAATACGGCCGTACGGGATCGTCTCGTGGCGCCGCTGGAGCAGGCCCCGGTCGAGCCGGACCCCATCCCCCGCCTCGCTGATGGTGAAGTCGAAGTCCTCGTTGAAGGCGCGGGCGACGCCGAGCCCGCTGATCACCAGCACCGTGATCGCGCTGCCGAGCGCACCGGCTCCGACCAGCGGCGCCGCGGCGATCGCGGCAACAGCGGCGATGGCGATGAGGATCGGCGCCAGCACCTGGGACCGCATCAGCAAAGCGGGCAGGAGGAGCCCGTTCTGCACATGGAGCAGCGGGAGTGACGGTGGCTCCGGGGTGCCCACCTCCAGTCCGTGCGCAAGAGCGAGCAGACGGGCACGAACCACGGGCGCCTGGGCGGCGGTGAGATATGCGAGCCGGCCGTGCTCGGCGCCGCGACCTGCGGACACGACGCGCACCTCGGCAAGACCGAGAAAACGACCGGAGAGCGGCGAGATCACGTCGACTGCCTGGATCCGGGCAAGGGGGATGCGGAGCGACTGCCGGCGGATGAATCCGGTCTCGATCTGCAGGTTTCCCTCGGCGATCCTCCACCGAGTGACCAGCCACGAGATGAAACCACCGAGCCCGCCGAGGACCAGCAGGGCTGCGTAGATGATCACCGAGATCGGGAAGCCGTCATCGCTGTGGTGGAATGCCGGCTGCTCGGCGATCGATGGGACAGCGACGACGATCACCCCGAGCAGCACGCGGCCGAAGCGAACGACCGGCGAGAGCGGGTGCAGCCGACGCCATGTCTGGCCCACCTCCATCGGCGCGGCCGGCGGCATCGTCGGCGGCAGCTGACTCATAGGCCGGTTGCCTTGGCCTCCCCCACCAGCGCCAGGCGGTCCCGCAGCGCATCCGCGTCGATCCGGACGAGGCCCGGGATGCGCGCGTCGGTTGCCGCCGCGGCGGTGTGCAGCTGCACCGTGGCGAGCCCGAACGCTCGATCGATCGGCCCGGCGGTGACGTCGATGAACTGCATGCGACCGTAGGGAACGACCGACACGTGCCGGAAGAGCAGTCCGCGGGTCACGATCAGATCGTCCTCACGCTCGGCGTACCCCCAGGACCGGTAGCGCCCACGCTCGACGAGCCATGCGGTGCATGCGATGACCGCGACCAGCACCGGGACAAGGTCCGCGGTGGTCAGGTTGACGATCAACGCCACGACGACCGAAGCGATGAAGACCGGTCCCCAGAAGAGCGCCAGTTGCGTCTGGCGGGCGAGCCAGAACCGCGGCGACAGACGCTTCAGCTCGCCGGGTCCGATGATCTGGCCGGTCACGACAACGCTCATGTCATTCCACGATAGACTGAAGTCAGGAGAACAGAGATGGCCGCAATGAAAGCGTGGCTCGCAGGGCTCTTCCGGAGACTCGAGCAGCGGCTCGGGATCGATCGCGAAGGGCGAACGGTATGGGTCTGGCTCCTGCCGCCGGCCGTCGGTGTGGCGAGCGGGGTGCTCATCGCCTTCATGCCCGGGCTGCCGGACAGCCTGAGCTGGGCCGCCCGGCTCCCGTACTCGGTGTTCGCATTTGTGACCATGACGCTGATCGCCTCGATCTACCTGATCCAGTTCGACAACGACCACAACCAGGAAGCCAAGGTTGACGACGACCCCGGACGTGGAGACGACGGCCCCGAGACGCCCCCGGTTCCCTCGGGCACACCGCCGCCCAACTGGCTGGGAGCGCTCGACAAGGTCGAGGACTCGCCGGAGCACGCGGACCACGAAGACGAGACCCCGCAACGGAAGCCTGTCCCCGCCGGGGCGGCATAGCCCCTCAGGACGGGTCGCGGATCGGCAGCACGATCGCTGACGGGTGGTCCGGATCGTGCCAGACCTCCTGATCGGCCGTGTGCATGACCACCGCTGTCGCGATCGGATCGCCGCCACCAAGATTGCGGACGAACCGAGGATGCGCACCGCTCGACACCTGGATGCGGATGCGATGCCCGCGCCGGAACACATGGGCGGCGGGCCACAGAGCGACCTCGACGTGCGCGGTGCCGTCCTGCCCGCGCTGCCACGTCTCCGGGGTGAGGCGGACCAGCCCGTCGCAGATGTTCACCGACTTTCCCGACGGCTCGACGTCGCAGAGCCGGACGAAGAAGTCGGCGTGCTCGAGACTGGATCGAACATGGAGATCCGCGGTCACGGGACCCATGACCTCGACATCGCGCACCAGTACGGCACTCGAGTAGACGAGGACGTCGGCGCGCCGTTCCAGGGCTCGGTTGTCTCGCGGGCCTCCCGATCTGGCGAGGACCGTCCCGCCCACCGATGGAGTCGGGTCCGACGGGTCGTACCGGTAGCGATCCGGTGGTGACGCCGGTGCCGTGCGCGTGTGCAGGACACCGTCTGGTTGCAGGTGCCAGCGCACGCTCCGCGCCGCCGGCGGCCACTCCTCCAGGTCTTCCCACCGCCCGGCGCCGCCGACGAACACACGAACCCGAGCGCGGTGCGGCTCCGTCTCGCCGCCCAGCAGATGCGTGTCGAACCATCCCAGCGCATCGCGCACGCTCTCGCCGGCGACGCCGGGATCTGCGTGTTTCCACGGCCCGATGGTGAGCCGCGCGTCGTGCCCGGCCTCCCGGAGCGCCCGGTAGTCGGCGAGCTGGGCTGGGAGGAACATGTCGTACCAGCCGGTGACCATGCTCACCGGCAGGTTCAGCGCCGTGAGATGACGGTCGAACTCCACGGGCGCCCAGAAGGCATCGTCGTCCTCGCGGTCGAGCCAGTCCTGGTAGAAGGGCACGTGCTCCCCGGTGACGGCCACGTCGGCATCACGGAGCGGGAGCGTCGCGTGGGCGAGCCGCATCCGCCGCCGCGCGCGGAGCTGATCGCGCAGGCTCGGCCGCCCCGTCCGGCTTTGGGCGTCGAGAATCGCAAGCCACGCCAGCGTGCTGTCGAGCGAGAACGTGCCGCCCGGGTACGTGAAGGCCCGAACGCGGGCGGATGCGATCTGGACCGCCATGGCGCGCAGTGACGCCGGCGGGTCTGACGCAATCGCCCATTGCACGATGCCCAGGTAGCTCGGACCGAAGGTCGCGATCTTCCCGGAGAACCAGGGCTGCCGCTCGAGCCACGCGATCGTCGCGTGGCCGTCCTGCGCCTCGTTCCGGTAGGCGTCGAAGTCGCCTCCGGAGCCCCCGGTGCCGCGGCAGCTCTGCACGAGCACCTGGTAACCGCGCTCGGCGAACATCCGCGCCCCGAGCCCCCAGAGATTGCCGCGACCATAGGGCGTCCGCATCAGGATGATCGGCTCGGTGCCGTTCGCACTCGCCCGGTATCGGTCAGCGAGGAGCGTCACACCGTCGGGCATCACGATCTCGATATCGCGCCGGACGCTGACCGCGCGAGTTCGTGGCGGCGGCAGATGGGCGAGCCGCCCGGCCAGGCGGCTGACAAGCGTCATCGCGAGCGCCGCTCAGTCGCAGTCGGAGACGATCTCGAGGCCCGCGTCCACAGCGCTGCTGAACTGATCGCTCACCACCATGACGTCGCGTCCGGCACGAGCAAGCAGCGAACCCGCCGCTGCGGCGCGATAGCCGGCGGCGCAATGCACCCAGACGCGGCCAGCGGGCACTTCATCGATGCGATCCGGCAGCTCGTGCAGTGGGATGTGCTGCGCCGTTGCCAGGTGACCCTCGCGCCACTCACGGCCGAGACGCACGTCCACCACCACCTCGCCGGGCTGCCCGATGTACGGCTTCAGCTCGGCGAAGCCGACCACAGGGTAAGAAGCAGTCTCGACTCCGGCCCACGGATCCGTGCCGTTCTCCGTGTCGAGGACGCAGCAGGCAGCGATCGTCTCGATGCCGATTCGCGCCAGCGACCGGCGGGCGGTTGCGAGGTCCGATCCTGAGCCGATCAGGCTGAGCGGACTCCCCCACGGGAGCAGCCAGCCCAGGTAGGTGGTGAAGGGATCGCTGAGCTCGAATGCCAGCGTGCCGGGCAGATGACGGGCGGCGAAGGCGCGGCGCTCGCGAACGTCAACCACCCACTCCCCCGCTGCTGCGCGAGCAGCGAGTTCCGCGAGGTCGGTCTGCGGTGGCGTCTCCTTGCTGACTGTTCCAGCGCCTTCGCGGTTTCTCGGCGCGATGTACGCGTAGTACCGGGGAAAGGCATCCAGACCCGAGACGAGCCGGGTGACGAACGCGTCCTCGTCCATCAGCAACGCCGGATTCTCAGCGCGTTGGTGGCCGGCATCTCCAGTCTCGGGCGCCTCCCACCGGGAATCCGGCGCTGCACAGGCTGCCGAAGCCATGTGTCGGCAGGATCGCCGCGCTGTCAGGCAGCTCCTGCGAGAGGCGCCGTGCCGAGCGATGCTGGAGATGGCTCAGACGATCGGTGACCCACGGGCCGGCAAGATCGGTGCGCCCCACCGAGCCGAGGAGCAGTCGACCCGCCTGTGAACGCGGCGACGGGCCGCCCGTTCTCCTCGAGCACGTAGGCCATGTGCGTCGGGGTGTGCCCGGGCGTATGGCGAGCCACGATGCGCAGTGCGCCGAGCTCGACCTCGTCGGCATCAGCCAGGGACCGTCTCGGATAGCCCACGGACTCGCCTGCTGGGATGCACAGGGTTGCGCCGGTCACCCGGCAGAGCTCGGCCGCCCCGGAGACATAGTCGTTGTGGATGTGCGTCTCCATCACGTGGCTCAGGCGGGCGCCACGTCCGGCGAGCAGCTCGAGGACCCGGTCGATATCCCGCTGCGGATCCACGACAACGGCCTCGCCGCCCTCCACGATCGCGTAGCTCCGATCACCCAGCTGTGGGGTCTCGATGGTGAGGATCTCCGGGGGCACGGGTGGAACGATCCCACATGCATAGGTGAATAGGCTGAGTTGACCGTTCTTCGCGGGTTCTGCCAGTGTTCGCGACAGCCCATGCGCCAGCTCACCAGCCTCGACGCCCAGTTCCTGGCCCTCGAGACGCCGCGGATCTACGGCCATGTCTCGGGCGTCCTCATCCTGGATCCGTCGACGGCTCCGGGCGGAACGTTCACGCTGGCGGGCCTCCAGAACCTGATCATCGAGCGGCTGCCGCTGATCCCGATCTTCAAGTGGCGGCTTGCCGAGGTCCCCTTCGGGCTCGACTTCGCCTACTGGGTCGACGATCCCGACTTCGACATCGACTTCCACGTTCGCGAGCTGGCGCTCGTGCCTCCCGGGTCCAACGCGCAGCTCGAGGAGCAGGTGGCGCGCATCTTCTCGCGGCCGCTCGATCGGAGCCGGCCGCTCTGGGAGATCTACCTGATCCACGGTCTCGAGGGCGGCCGCGTCGCGCTCATGACCAAGGTGCATCACGCGGTGATCGACGGCCTCTCCGGGGCGGAGATTCTCGGCTCGCTGCTCGATCTGACCCCCGAAGGACGGCCGGCGCCCGAGCCGGATGACGACATCGCGGACCCGATGCCGTCGCAGCTCGAGATGCTGGCGCGCGGCCTGATCGGCGCTCCGCAGTACCCGCTGCGCCTGCTCCGCTCGATCCCTGCCGCGCTGCCGAACTTCGAGGAGGTGGGCATCTTCAGCATCCTTCCCGGCGCGAGCCTGGTGGGTGCGGCGGGCCGGCGCATGCAGGCGGCATTGCGACGGAGCCCGATCGTCAGCGGCCGCAAGCTCAGCACCCCACCGCACACGTCGTTCAACGGCAGGGTGTCGGCGCACCGCCGCATCGTCTTCGGGCGGCTCCCGCTTGATGATGTCAAAGATGCCAAAAACATCCACGGGGTCACGGTCAACGATGTCGTGGTGTCGATCTGCGCCGGCGCCGTTCGTCGCTGGTTGCTGGAACACGAGGAGCTCGGCACAGAGCCGTTGATCGCGCAGATCCCGGTTTCGGTGCGCAGCCCGGAGCAGCAGGGCACCTTCGGAAATCGCATCCTCCTGATGGGTGTCGAGCTGCACACGGAGATCGGCAACCCCGTCGAACGCCTGCAGGCGACACATGTCTCCCTTGCGGAGATGAAGGAACGCGACCAGGCGCTGCCTGCATCGCTGCTCCAGGACGCCAACAACTTCATCCCGCCGGCGCTGTTCTCGCGAGCAGCGCAGCTGACCTTTGCCTGGACGAGCAATCCGCGCCTGCGGCCGACATGGAACCTCGTGGTCTCCAACGTGCCGGGGCCACAGATTCCGCTGTACTGCGCGGGGGCGCTGCTCGAGGCGATCTATCCCGTCTCGGTGATCATGGACGGGCTCGGTCTGAACATCACGGTGATGAGCTACAACGGCAGCATCGACATCGGGATCGTCGCCGACCGCGACGTCATGCCGGACGTCGGCTCGATGACGGGCTGGCTCGCGGATGAGCTCGAGGCGCTCGACACCCCGGTGTTTCCCGATCGCCCTGCCACAGCGCCGGTTCGCCCGCGCCGGCGACGCGCACGCGCCACCGTCAAGACCCGGCCGGCATAGTCGCCTGGACCGCGGACGCCGGATGGCTGTGACATCTGATCCGGTCGCGCTCGCTCGCGAGGTCGCCGATGGGTTCCTCTTCCCCGGTGCGCTCGAGGTGGACGCCAGCGAGATCGTGCCGGTCGACCGCCTGGACCGCCTCGCGGCCGACGGTTTCTACGGCCTGGCAGGGCCGCGTGACGCGGGAGGCCTCGATCTGCCGGACCTGGAATCGGCGCTCGAGATCATCGAGATCCTCGCCTCGGGCTGTCTCACCACCACCTTCGTGTGGATTCAGCACCATGGCGCCGTCCGCGCCATCGCGGCCGCGCCGCCGGTGCTGCGCGACACGTGGCTCGCTCGCCTGTGCAGCGGCGCCGTCCGTGCCGGCGTCGCCTTCTCCGGGCTGCGCAGGCCAGGACCGCCGATCCTCACCGCGGAGCCGGACGGCGATGGCTGGCGCTTCACAGGGCTCGCGCCCTGGGTGACGGGCTGGGGCCGGGTGGACGTCGTCCGGGCCGCGGCACGTCGCGAGAACGGCGACATCGTCTGGGCGCTCATCGACGCAACCGCCGGCGAGACCCTCCAGGCCGAGCCGCTCCGCCTTGCAGCGGTCAACGCCAGTGCGACGGTGACGCTCACCTTCGAGCATCACTGGATTCCGCCCGACCGCGTCATCTCGATACAGGACTTCGACGAGTGGCAGGTGGCAGACCGTGCCGGCCTGCGTGTCAACGGCTCCCTGGCGCTCGGGGTGGCACGGCGATGCGCGTCACTGCTCGCCAGCGATGCCCTGGAAAGCGAGCTCCAGGAACGCCGGCTCGCCCTCGACCACGCATCCCCGGAGACGATGCCCGAGGAGCGTGCCCGCGCTTCGGAGCTCGCGCTGCGGGCAGCAACAACGCTCGTGGTGTCGGGGGGCGGTCGCTCGATCGCGATGGACCATCAGGCCCAGCGTCTCGCTCGCGAGGCCATCTTCCTGCTCGTCTTCGGCCAGACCGCAGCCATCAAGGCCGCGCAATTGCACCGGCTCTATGATTCGACGCATGGCTGAAGAACAGATCGCATGGACCGCCGTCAAGACAGGTGAGGCCGTCGTCACGAAGGACGGCACGAATATCGGCAAGGTCGTGGAGGTCGCCGCGCTCGCGAGCGAGGACATCTTCCACGGCATCGTCTTCGAGCACGCGCACCACCACAAGCACTACCTCGCCCCCGCCGCGGATATCGCGCTGATCACCACCGAGGCGGTGCACCTCTCGGTGGACGCCGCAGCAGCAGACGCGTATGAGGAGTTCGAGCAGTTGCATGTCTCCCGCCTCGGCCTTCGCGGGGTGTTCAGCTGGAAGCACTTCGGCTGGAAGGACTTCGAACGAATAGGACCTGTGTCGCGTCTGTGACCGGAGACTGACCCAGGGCCGGGCTACCATGGCGCCGATGCTCCAGACGAGCCCAGAGGCCCGCCGTTGAAGCGGATCCTCATCACCGGCGCAGGTGGTTCACCCTCGACGAACTTCGTGCGCTCGCTGCGCCTCGCACCCGAGCCGTTCCAGCTCGTGGGCACCGACGCTGACGAGTTTCTGCTCATGCGCGCAGAAACCGACAGCCGTTACCTGGTGCCGCTCGCGAGCGACCCTGCGTACCTCGACGTGCTCAACGACATCATCGACGAGGAACACGTCGAGCTGGTCCATGCCCAGAACGATGCCGAGGTCCGCTTTCTCTCCGACCATCGGGACGAGGTCCACGCGCGCACCTTCCTGCCGCGAGCCGAGACGGTGCGCATCTGCCAGGACAAGTTCCTGTCGTACGAGCGCTGGCATGAGGCCGGGATCGTCGTGCCGGAGACAGTCGTGATGCACACCGATGCCGACCTGCAGCAGGCGTTCGCGGCATTCGGCGGCCGGATGTGGTTGCGCGACGCGACTGGTGCGGGCGGCCGCGGCGCGCTTCCCGTTCACGACCTCGACACGGCGCGTTCCTGGCTCGATCTCCGCCAGGGATGGGGGCGTTACACCGCGTCGGAGCTGCTCGAGCCGGAGACGATCACCTGGATGTCGATCTGGCATCACGGTGCGCTGGTGCTGGCTCAGGGCCGCAAGCGTCTCTACTGGGAGCTGTCGAAGGTGTCCCAGTCGGGCGTCACCGGTGCGACCGGTGCGGCGATCACGGTTGCAGACCCGCAGGTCGACGAGATCGCCATGGCGGCGGTGCTCGCGATCGACCCGGAGCCCGATGCGCTCTTCGGCGTCGATCTGACCTACGACAGCAACGGCATCCCCAATCCGACGGAGATCAACATCGGCCGTTTCTTCACCACGCATCTGTTCTTCACAGAGCTCGGCGTGAACATGCCCTACGTCTTCGTGCAGCTGGCGTGTGGCGAGAAGGTGCCGGAGATTCCGCAGAAGCTCAACCCCGCGCGGCCCGGCATGGTGTGGATCCGCGGGATGGACTTCGAGCCCGTCCTCGTCCCGATGACCGACATCGAGTCGCAGCGCGCGCAGCTCGATCTGCGGAGACAGAAGCTGCGCAGATGAGGGTGCTGCTGACCGGAGGGTCCGGGTTCCTCGGTTGCAGGGTCGCCGGCCTTCTGGCCGCAGGCGGCCATGACGTCGTGTCGATCGGTCGGTCCGCGCCGGTAACGGACGCTCCGAGAACTCCTCGGTTCATCAGGGTCGATCTGACGGACGCTGATCAGGTCCGGGAAGCGGCCGCGGCGGCGGGCGAGGTCGAACTCGATCATCCACCTCGCCGCGATGGTGCCGAAGAACCCCGCTGAAGATCAGGCGCAGGCAGCGTTCTCCGCCAACCTCACAGGAACGATCAATCTGTTCGATGCCTTCGGCCGGGCCGGTCAGGCGAACACGGTCGCGAGCACGGCCGAGGTGTATGGATTGCCGGCCGGGCAGGGCCCGATTCGCGAAGACGCACCCACATGCCCGTTGAGCTGGTACGGCGCGAGCAAAGTTGCCGCCGAGGCGTATTGCCGCGTGTTGGAGCGCCATGTGGAGATGACGATCGCGCTGCTGCGTTTCACAGTGCTCTACGGCGTCGGTGATCCGATCCAGCGCGCCATTCCGAACTTCGTTCGTAATGCAGTACGCGGAGAACCGATCCGCATCTTCGGCGGCGAGGAGTTGCGCGACTACCTGCACGTCGATGACGCGGCGCGCGCAGTGATCCTCGCGTGGGAGCGCCGGCTCTCGGGCACGTACAACGTCGGATCGGGAACCGGCGTCACCGTGCGCGACGCGGCTGCGGCCGTGCTTCGTGCGGCGGGAGGCACCGCAGCGCTCGAGCAACTCCCTCGACAGAAACCGGCGGCTGATATCGTGCTCGACGTCACGCGGTTCCGCGAGGCGACCGGATTCGCTCCGGCTCGAGTTTTTCCAGACGGGTTGGAGGAGCAGATTGCCAGCGCAGCCGCCGCCGACGCTCGTCTTTGACCTCGACGGCACCCTGCTCGATGTGTCGGCGCGACACCATCACGTCTACAGCTCGGTCTGCGTTGCACTCGGCGGCGATCCACTGGCCCGTGCCGAGTACTGGAAGCTCAAGCGTCAGCGAACCCCACTGACCGAGATCCTCGCGACAGAGCGGGCTCGACGACAGCAAGGTCGAGGCCTTCGAAGCGCAATTCGCCGAGTTGATCGAGGTCCCGGACAGCCTCGGGTTCGACGTCCTCTTCCCCGACACGATTCCGGTGCTCACGCGGCTCGCGGCCACGTACCGGTGCGGCCTCGTCTCTCTGCGCTCATCAACGACGGCGTTGCGCGCGCAGCTTGCGGTGTTCGCGCTCACGCCATTCTTCGAGATCGTCGAAACCGCTGCAGCAGGCTCGGATCCGGCCTTCCAGAAGGCCCGCCTGATCCGCAGGACGGTCCCTGACGACGATCCGGCAGTCGTCATCGGTGACACCGAGGCCGACATCGCGGCAGCGAATGCGCTCGGCTACATCTCCATCGCTGTGAGCTCCGGGATCCGCGACCGCGACATCCTCAAGAAGGAGAACCCGCGCTATCTCGTCGACACAATCGGTGGAGTCGAGGGCGCCTTGCGGCGCGCGCATCTGCTCTGACGTGACGTCCAGGGAGCTCGGCGAGAAGCCGTTCGGGGTGCTCATGCACCGTCAGCTCAAGCTCATCCACAACATGCTTCGCGGCGATCTCGAGGTGTGCCGGACGCTGGCCGAAGAGGTCGCGTCGGGAGCGCCGGCTGCCGGCATCACGGACCAGATCACCGCGCTGCAGACGCGCAGCCCCATCTGGACGCTGCGAGTGAATTGCCTGTATCACTGCAGAGTCGTGCATGCGCACCACGGCCACGAGGACGAGGACATGTTTCCGGCGCTGCGCCGTTCGAACCCCGCGCTCACAACGGTTGTCGACAAGCTGGAGGCGGATCATCGTGCGATCTCGGACCTCCTCGACGATGTCGAACGGGCGGCCGCCGACCTTGACGACACGGCGTCCAATCCCGCGCGGGATCAGCTGGTGACCGCGCTCCGCCGGCTCGAGACCGACCTGCTCACCCATCTCGCGCTCGAGGAGGAGTCGATCGCGACGACCATGCGCAGCTGGGAGCAGTGGCCCACGCCCTGATTGGAGCAACGCCCATCTCGTAGAGTTGTGCCCCGCACCGCCGTCAGTCGATTCGCGAGGGCACTGCCATCACACACCAGGTTCAAGGCGTGATCGCTCGCCGGCGCGGCGCGCCCGTCGAGGTCGTGACCATCTGCGTGCCGGACCCGGGCCCGGACGAGGTGCTGATTCGGGTTGAGGCCTGCGGTGTCTGCCACACCGACTTGCACTACCGCGAAGGCGGGATCGGCGACGACTTCCCCTTCCTGCTCGGGCACGAGGCCGCCGGCCGTGTCGAGTCCGTTGGAGAGGGCGTGACCAACGTGGCGCCTGGCGACACGGTCGTCATCGCCTGGAGGGCGCCATGCGGCACGTGCCGGAGCTGTCTTCGCGGCCGGCCCTGGTACTGCTTCGACAGCCAGAACGCGCGTCAGCGCATGACGCTTGAGGACGGCACCGAGCTGACCGCTGCGCTCGGCATCGGCGCCTTCGCCGAGCTCTGCCTCGTGCATGCCCGGCAGGCGGTGAAGGTGGACCCGAGCGTTCGCGTGGAAGCAGCGGCGCTCATCGGGTGCGGCGTGATGGCTGGTTTTGGCGCAGCGGTTTCGACCGGCGCCACCGCACCGGGTGACACCGTTGCCGTGATCGGATGCGGCGGCGTCGGCAACGCGGCCATCGCCGGGGCGTCGATCGCCGGCGCGCGAATGGTGATCGGCGTTGACGTCGTGCCGCGCAAGCTCGAGTGGGCGCGAAAGTTCGGCGCGACGCACACGATCGATGCCACGACGCATGACCCGATTGAGGGAATCCGTGCGCTCACCGGCGGATTCGGCGCGGACCTGGTCGTCGACGCGGTTGGACGCCCCGAGACGTACGTGCAGGCATTCCTGGCGCGCGACCACGCCGGACGGCTCGTCAATGTCGGCGTGCCCCCGGAGCAGGGCATGACCGTCGAGCTGCCGATGTCCGAGGTGTTCGGTCGCGGCGGATCACTGCGTTCGTCGTGGTACGGCGACTGCCTGCCGACACGCGACTTCCCCGTGCTGATCGACCTCTATCGCAAGGGACGCCTCGACCTCGACGGCTTCGTGTCGGAGATCATCACGATCGACGACGTCGAGGCTGCATTCCGCAAGATCATCAGCAGCGAGGTGCTCCGGTCCGTGGTGACATTCACCCCGAGCGAGTCCGTCAGCGCAGGCGCTCGCTGAGGTACGCCAGCGACTTCGGGTAGCGGTAGTCGATCCCCATGTGCGTGGCGTCGAACAGCTCGAACTGCACGTCGGTGACGCCGATCTTCGCGAGCTCGTCGCGAAACGCGGTGGCCCCCAGGTCGAGGTACCAGTCATCGCGCGTTCCCGCGTCGATCCAGATCGCACGCAGCCCCCGAAGCGCATCCGCGTGGTGCGGCACCATGCGCACGGGATCCCAGGCGAGCCAGCGCGCCCAGACATCCTCACGCAACCGTCCCGTCCTCGAGTCAAAGGGCAGCTCGGGCGTCCCGTCCTCGCGTGCAGAGAAGCATGCTGCGACGCCGAGGATCATGACCAGCACGTGGTCGCCCTCCTTGGTGAATGCCGTCCGGGACTGAAAATCCTTCCACCACGCGAGGATGTCGCCGTCGTACTCCCGCAGGAATCGGACAGCTTTGGCAAAATCAGGCACGTAGCAGCACTCGTAGAGGTTGTCGCCCGCGTGCGTCGCCAAGCCGCCGAAGAGGTCGGGTCGCAGCATCGGCGTGATCATCGCGCCGAAGCCACCGCTCGATTTCCCGCTGATCCCACGATGCGCCGCGGCCGGCATGGTCCGGTAGTGCGCGTCGACAAATGGGACGACCTCGTCGCAGAGATACGTGTGGTATCGCCCGGTGCCGGGTGAGTCGACGAACTGCGATCCGCCATACGCCGTCCACGCATCGACATACACGACGATGCAGGGCGAGGCCTCACCGCTGGCGAACATGCGATCCACGGCGGCCGGGAACCCTTCACGAAACGGCGTGCGGTTCCACCACATCACCGCTTGGCCCGTATACCCCTGGATGATGTACACCGACGGGTAGCGCTCCTCGGAACTGTTGTAGCCGGGCGGCGTGTACACCCACAACGGGCGCTCTGTCGGGTCGCCAAGGTGATTCCCTTCCAGCACACGCGATTCGATCACGTGCTCGGAGAGACGGCCGGTCAGGCGCTGCTCCCACCAGTGGGCCGGCCCCTGTCCCGCGTCCCAGAACCTTGCTGTGTCAACCGTGCTCATCGGGATCCCCTTCGTATGACCAGACCAGAACCTGACGCGAGCGATCCTACGCGCCGCGCGTGGCCGGCCCGCGAGCCTGCTTGGCGGCGCACGCCATCTCTCGAGGGTCAACGCCTGACGGCCGTCTCGCGATTTGACTGCGACGGCTCGAAAGTGGTGTCATCGCTGCCAAGAGAATCATCAGGGGGTTGAATTCATGCGCGCAGTCCGCTTGACCGTGGCGGCAGCCACATTTGGCATGGCGACGATGGGCGTCGGGACGCTTGCGGCGGCTCCGGCTGTCGCAACCATCTCGATTCAACCGGGGATCGCGATGTCGAAACTGGTCTCCACCTCGGCTCCACCGACCACCGCATCGTGCGAGAAGCAGTTCCAGGTCGCCTGCTACAGCCCGAACCAGATCGAGCAGGCCTACGATCTCCCGGCGCTCTACGCGAAGGGCTATAACGGCGCCGGCAAGACGATCGTGATCGTGGACTCCTTCGGATCGACCACCGTGCGCCACGACCTTGCGGTCTTCGACAAGGCGTTCAACCTCCCGGCGCCGCCGTCGTTCAAGATCATCCAGCCCGCCGGAGCGGTGCCCCACCCCAACTCGGGATGGGCCGGTGAGACCGATCTCGATGTCGAGTACTCGCACGCGATTGCCCCGGGGGCCAACATCCTGCTGGTCGAGACCCCGACCTCCGAGAACGAGGGGACCACTGGCTTCCCACAGATCGTCGAGGCCGAGAACTACGTCATCAACCACCACCTCGGCGACGTGATCAGCCAGAGCTTCAGCGCCACGGAGGAGACGTTCCCCACCAAGCAGTCGCTGCTGAACCTCCGCTCGCCGTACATCAACGCCGCCAAGCACGGGATCACCGTCGACACGGCGTCGGGCGACTCCGGAGCCGCCGATGTCGGGTTCTACGGGATCAACTACTACCTGCACCCGGTGACGTCGTGGCCTGATTCGGATCCCCTCGTCACGGGCATCGGCGGCACTGAGCTGCACCTCAACGCCAAGGGCGATCACACAGCCCCGGACAGCGTCTGGAATGACACGTACAACGTGCCGACCAACGAGTTCATCTTCGGCGACGCCGGCCCGAATCCCCTTGCGGGTGGTGGCGGCAAGTCGATCATCTTCTCGCGGCCCAGCTTCCAGAACGGCGTGAAATCAGTCGTCGGCAACCAGCGCGGCGTGCCGGACATCAGCATGAGTGGCGCCTGTGATGGCGGCGCGATCATGTATCAGAGCTACAAGGGCGGCGGACCGCCAGGGTTCTACGTCACCTGCGGTACCAGTGAGGCCACCCCGGAGTTCTCAGGGATCGTCGCGATCGCGGATCAGTACGCGGGGCACGACCTCGGCGTGATCAACGCCGCGCTGTACCAGATGTCGGCGGCTGGAGCTCCCGGGATCGTCGACGTCACCAGCGGCAACAACACGGTCACCTTCACCCAGAAGGGCAAGGTCCACACCGTCACCGGCTTCCAGGCCCTGCCTGGATATGACCTGGCGAGCGGCGTCGGCACCGTCGACGCCGCGCTGTTCGTGCCGGAGCTGGCCGCCGCCGGCTGAGGTGAGCGAGGCGACCCGCCGGGCATCGATGTCCGGCGGGTCGCTTTCGTCGTGTGACCCGTCTGTCACGGCTTGACGGGCCTTCACGCATACGATTTAGGCATGTCAGATCCGTATGGGCTGCCTGCACTGCTCTTCCTGCGTGCGACCGAGGCCTTCAGGACCCGCCTCACCCGAGAGGACGGTCAGGGCATGGTCGAATACGCTCTCATCCTCGTGCTGATCGCGATCGTGGTGATCGTCATCCTGCAGGTGGTGGGCAAGCAGGTGAACAACGTGTTCTCCAACATCAGCAACGGCCTCACCAAATAGCTCGACGCGGGGACTCCGGCCCGGCGGGCCGGGACAGCTCCCGCCTGTGAGACGGCCGCTGGGAATTCGCTTCCCATAGGATTGGTGGGCAACGCGTCGGCGCGCCCCCTCGGGGTGGTCGATGCCGATCCCACCCCTCATCCTGGACGTGCCCATGACCAGCTTCGCCATCTCCGCGCAGCATCTGGCTCGATCGTTCGGCGAGACGCATGCGCTCGTGGACGTGAGCCTCGACGTGCCCGCTGGAAGCGTGTGCGCGCTGCTCGGCCGCAACGGAGCGGGCAAGACCACCACAGTGCGGATCCTCACCACCCTTCTTGACCCGGATGGCGGCCACGCGCAGGTCGCCGGCTTCGACATCGCCACGCAAGCCGACAAGGTCCGGGGCAAGATCGGGGTCACCGGGCAGACGGCCACCATGGACGAGCTCCTGACGGGACACGAGAACCTCGAGATCATCGGTCGCTTCTGCCATCTCGGCGCTGCGGTCTCCCGGCAGCGCGGCGACGAGTTGCTCCAGCAGTTCGACCTCGTCGATGCCGGGAATCAGCTCGTGAAGAAGTATTCCGGGGGCATGCGGCGCCGGCTCGACCTCGCCGCCAGCTTGATCGCCAACCCGGAGGTGCTCTTCCTCGACGAGCCCACCACCGGCCTCGACCCGGTCAGCCGCAGCGAGATGTGGGCGGCGATCCGCAACCTCGTGTCCCGAGGGACCACCGTGCTGCTCACCACGCAGTACCTCGACGAGGCCGACCAGCTCGCCGACACGATCGTCGTTGTCGATCGAGGCCTGGTGGTCGCGGAAGGAACGCCTGAGCAGCTCAAAGCCTCCATCGGACGGCCCACCGTGGTGGTAACTCTCGCGGACGCCGATGCGGCATCGCTTGAGAAGGTTCGCGCTGCACTGGGACCCGAGGCGACCGTCCGCGGCCGGTCGGTGAGCGCGCCCGCCCCGGACGGGCTCGTCAGTCTCGGCGAGGTGGTGACCCTGCTCGAGGGACTGGGCGTCCCGATCCACGAGGTCGGGCTCGAGCACCCGAGCCTCGACGAGGTGTTCAGCGCCGTGACCCACAGCAGAGGCGAGAAACTCCTCCCGGGCGATATTCCCGCGCCTGCCTCCGAGGCGAAGGCATGACCGTCGCGACCATGCCGGTCACCGGGTCGCTTCGCCGCGGGACGATCGACGCGTACAACGCGACCCGTCGCTACCTGATCCGGGGCAAGCGCCAGCCCGACATCATCTTCGGCAGCGTGCTCTTTCCGGTGGTTTTCGTTGTGCTGTTCGGCTACGTGTTCGGGAGCTCGATCACCGTTCCAGGCGGGAATTACCACTCATATCTGATGTCCGGACTCTTCGCGCAATCGACGCTGTTCGCGTCGGCCAACGTGGCTGTTGCGGTCGCAACTGACATGAACGAGGGTGTCATCGACCGCTTCAAAACGCTGCCGATCGCACGGTCCTCGATCCTCATCGGACGTGGCGTCTCGACGATGATCCTGGGATTGCCGGCGCTCGCGGTGATGATCGTGTGCGCGCTCGCGGTCGGCTGGCGTCCCGAGAATGGCATCTTCGACGCGTTCCTCGGTTTCCTGCTCATCGAGTTGTTCGCGTTCGCGCTCTGCTGGCTCGGCATCCTCGTCGGGTTGATCGCCAAGTCGTCGCAGTCCGCCGACGTGCTGATCAATATCCCCGTCTTCCTGCTCGGCTTCATCTCCAACGTTTTTGTCGACACCTCGAAGATGCCCGTCTGGCTGCGCGTGTTCGCCAACTGGAATCCGGTGTCGTCGGTGGTGGCTGCGGGACGCAACCTGTTCGGCAACACAATCGGGCCGCCGCCGTCCGGGGTCTGGTCGCTCGAGCATCCGGAGATCACGACCATCGGGCTCGCCGTGATCATCATTGCGATCTTCGTGCCGCTCTGCGTCCGTCGATACAGCCGCACGTCGCGATGAGCGGCGCACGGCGCGCTCTCGGTAGTCTGTGACTCTGTTCCGCTGATCGCGAAAGGAGTGTTCGAATGACCGTCGAAAGTAGTGCCAGCGCCACCTGGGAAGGCGACCTCGTTCATGGCAAGGGGACCGTCACACCTGCGAGCGGTTCCTTCCCTGAGCAAACCCTCACATGGAACAACCGCGCCAGCTCACGCGCCAGCGGCACGAGCCCCGAGGAGCTGATCGCGGCCGCGCACTCCGGCTGCTTCTCGATGGCGCTCGCCAATGGGCTTGCCGGTGCCGGCCACGCGCCGGACCAGATCGAGACCACGGCCAAAGTCACCTTTGGAGCTCCAGAAGGCATCACCGGCATCCACCTCGTCGTCAAGGGGAAGGTCCCCGGCATCGACGCCGCCGTGTTCACGGCCGCAGTTGAGGATGCCAAGGCCAATTGCCCGGTCTCCAGGGCGCTTGCCGCGGTTCCGATCACCGCTGAGGCCACACTCGAGCTCTGAGCCACCGACTTCGGCACGCCGTCTTTCGATTCCGTAACCCGACCGGCCGGATATCAATCGATGGGCGGCCTACGCTGAGCCGGCGCCATACGGCGGCTCGTGCCCACCGTGCGGATCACACCAGGCAGTGCTGGTCTCGTCTGAGATGTGCTGCCGGAGGGCTCAGCGTTGCACCGATTCGTTTCGGGTCTTCGGACCGGAGGCGGCACTGTGCCTCGCAGCGTGCGAGCCCTGCAGTTGCTCACCGGCGCGCTGCTCGTCTCCTTCATCGCGTCGACCATCTTTCGGGCGCACGGCACATCCATCCCGTTCTTTGACGTCTGGGTCGAGAACATCGGGTACGCCTGCTGCGCGCTGCTGTGCGTCTCGCGTGCAATCTACCGGCGGCCCGGTCGCTGGGGTTGGGGAGCGCTCGGGGTGGGCCTGGTCTGTTTCACGACGGGATCGGTGCTGTTCACCGCTGTCGTGCAGTACTTCAATCCGATCCCGTCACCCTCGATCGCGGACTTCGCCTTCCTGGCCGACTACCCGCTCGCATTTCTCGGGATCAGCCTGCTGGTCCGCGAGACCGTGCCGAACATCTCGAAGACCATCTGGGTGGACGCGCTGATCGCTGCGCTCGGCATCGCCTCGCTCGAGGTCACCTTGGTCATCGGCCCGATTTCCAATGGCATCCACGGCAGCTTCGCAACCGTCGCGACGAACATCGCCTACCCGATCGGCGACGTGGTCCTGGTCAGCATGGTTGTCGGCGTCTTCGCCGTCCGAGGATGGCGGCCCGGCCGGCTCTGGTGGGCGCTCGGGATCGGCCTGGTGCTCTTCGCCGGCGCCGACAGCATTTACCTCCTGCGCGTGACATCAGGCACCTATGTGACCGGGACCCCGCTCGACAGCCTCTGGGCGGTCGCCGCCTTCGTGATGGGTCTCGCAGCGTGGCAGGGCATGGGTCCGCGGGTCCGCAGCGCTCCGACCATCCAGGCGCCGAACTTCGTGCCGGCGCTCTTCCTCCTCAGCTCGCTCGGTATCGTGGTGTACGCGACGACGCACACGGTCATCAGAGTGGGCGTCATCCTCGCGACTGCGACCCTGGTGATCGCCATCGCCAGATCTGCATATGCGTTCCGCGAGCTTCGCGCGCTCGCCGACAGCAATCGCGAGGCACGCACGGACGACCTGACGACACTCCCGAACCGGCGGCTGTTCTTCGAGCGTCTCGGCGCATGTTTCGATGCCGGCGCCGGTGCGCCGTACCGTCTCGCTGTCTTGATGATCGACCTCGACCGATTCAAGGAGATCAACGACAGCCTCGGGCACCATGTCGGTGACGATGTGCTCCGCCAGATCGGCCCTCGCCTCCTCGCCGCAGTCGGCAACTCCGGCACGGTCGCGCGTCTCGGCGGCGACGAATTCGGCCTCGTCCTCTCCCCACTTGCGGATCCGACGGATGCGATCGCGGTAGCCGAGCGGGTTCGCGTCGCCTTGCGTGAACCGTTCGCACTCGAGGGAATGAGCCTCCGCGTGGACGCGAGCATCGGCATCGCCATCGCTCCCGACCACGGCCTCACGCCCGAAAGCGTGCTGCAGAAAGCAGATGTCGCGATGTTCGCGGCGAAGCGCGCACACGCGGCATGGCAGATCTACTCGTCCGACCAGGATCAGAACGCGCGCGAACGCCTCGATCTCATGGAAGCACTTCGTGACGCAATTGGGCTCGGCGAGATCGTGCCGTACTTCCAACCGATCCTCGATCTTTCGCGAGGCAGGGTGATCAAGGCCGAGGCACTGGCACGGTGGCAGCACCCGGCCCGAGGCACGCTCGCCCCGGCGGTCTTTCTCGACCTCGTCGCCGATGCGGGTTTGATGGAGCCGTTCACGATGGCGGTGCTCGATCAGGCGCTGCGCCAGCAGGCAAGCTGGGCCGCTCGCGGATACGAGATCGGGGTCTCGGTGAACATCTCTGCGGCCAGCCTCCGTGACGAGGAGCTCCCCGACAAGATCGCAGCTTCCATGGCTGCCCATGGGGTGGAGCCGGCGCGCGTGACGATCGAGATCACCGAGGACTGCTTCATCGCCGAGCCCGTGCAGGCGCTGCTCGTCCTGGAGCGCCTTCGCGGGCTGGGCATCGAACTCTCGATCGACGACTTCGGCACCGGCTTCTCGTCGCTGACGTATCTGCGCCGGCTGCCGGTCACGGAGCTGAAGCTCGATCGCACCTTTCTCAGCGGTGCGGCCGGTGACGAGCGCGCCGTGGCGGTCATCCGCTCCACGGTGGACCTCGCGCATTCGCTCGGCCTGCGCATCGTCGCCGAAGGGATCGAGAACCTCGAGACGCTGGCGCTCGTGGACGACCTCGGGTGCGATGCCGCCCAGGGGTATCTCATGGGCCGGCCCGTCCCGCCGGAGGAGTTCGACCTCGGACCGGTTGCGTTGCTCCCACACCACGACACGTCAACAGCGAAAGGTGTGCGTCACCTCGAGACGTCGCTCGTCCACTGAGCCGGTCAGGCTGCGACCCTACTTGACGAAGACGTCGCCCGAGTGCGGCGCCAGGGTCTCGGAGCTCACCGTCTTGCCCTCGAGGTTGACGTAGGAGCCACCGAGCTGGATGGTCACCGACGAGGTGCCGGGATTCACGGCCGCGATGCCGTTGGAGAAGGTCCGCGAGTACACGCCGCTCTTCAACGTCATGGCGCCGGTCGGCATCCCGATCGCGGTGTTGTCCATCGGCGCCGTCGCGGTCATCCCGGCCACCGTCTTCGCCGAGGTGAAGCAGTACCAGCTCTGACCGTTGGTGCCCATCAGGAAGGTGGAGATCATGAAGATGTGCCACTGCGTGACCTGTGCAGCGGTTGCATTCGTCCAGAGCTTCGTGACGACACCGATGACCTCACCTTTCGAGCCGGCGGTGACGAGCATGCTCACGTCCTCGTTCCAGACCGTCAGCGACGGCCACGAGTCCTCCTTGTTGGTGGACACGCGCAACCAGACCTCGGCCATCGCCGTGCCGCCGGCCGTGAGCAGTGGCTGGGTGATCGAGAACTTCGAGCCGTCGTGGAGACCGTTGGCCATGATCAGCTTGCCCGCGTTGCCGTTCTTGGTCGCCGTGATGGTGCTCGCCTGATCCGCGATCCACGCCTGCGGCGTGAACACCTTGTGTGTCGCCGGGTTGATCGGCGGTTCGGTGACGTAGCCCGGGGACAGCGGGGCAATGCCGAGCGTGTCGAGGAAGCAACCGTCGTACTTCGACGATGCGATGGTCTTGCTGCAGAGGCTTGCGACGGTGGACGCCCACTGCGGCGTCGGCAGCATCAGCCAGTTGCCGAAGGACTTGGACTGGATGCGCTTGCCGTTCGCACCGACCGCATACCAGGACATCGGGTACTGATCGCCCGACTTCGACTGATCGAACGCGCCGTTGATGTACGCGATGACCTTCAGCGACGGGTTCACGGCCTTCATCGCCGCCAGATACGGCGTGAGGACTCCTGCGTGCTCCGCGATCAGGTCGTACTCCTTGGCCATGGCCACGGCTTCGGTCGCCGTCGGTTTGGAGCCGGTCGCCATGTACAGCGGGGTGAACCGCTGGAGTGCGTTGGTCACTGTTTGGGTTTTCGCGGCCACAGGCTGGGTCCCCAGCAGCAATGCCGCGCCCACAACAGTGGTAAGGATGGCTGCGCCTAGTCGTCGTCCCGTCATGAAAGATCCCCCGTTTCTCCCGCCCGCCGTCTCCACCAACCCGAGATCCGCCTCGACGCGCCTCACATGGCTGCCACAGGGCACCTCGGCTGTGGGAGTGTGGTTGGGTGATGACACCGAAGTCAAGCGGCCGCCTAAACTGCCGCCGAGATGCCGCTGTTCCACAAGAGCGATGAGAAGCTCGCCAAGGAGGCCGCCGCACAGGCGGAATTCGAGCGTTTGAACTCGCTGTCGCCGGCCGAGCTCGGGGTTGAGCTGATGCCCGCATTCGGTCCCGAGGGTCCCCGCGGGCATGGCCCGAATGGCGGGATCAACATCCTCCAGGCGCTGTTCTGGCTCAACCAGGCGCACTTTCCGAGCGGGATCAGCTACATCAAGCAGCTCCAGGAGCCGGTCCGCGAGGCGATCCAGGCGCTCGACCATGCCGGCCTCGTGCTCACGAGCGCAGGGCCGCAGGGCGCCTGGACGTCAGCCACACGGCTCGGGCTGGCCTCATTGGCGGACGGGAGCCTCAGCCAGCGCGCGGCCGGGACTGCCGGCACGGAGACCGTGCTGCCGCCATCCGCCGGCTGAGGCCCAGCCCGAAAGTCGCCGGCGGCTTTGCTAGGCTCTCGGGAGTCAGCATCTTCTGGGGGTAGCACCGATGCGTCGCATCACCCTGACCGTGGCTGCCGGAAGCCTCGCCGTTGCAGCAGCCCTTGCCGGGTCGCCACAAGGGGCTGCTGCTCCGCTGAGCCACGCGGCGTTCGCTCGGGCCGGCGCTGGCACCGCAGGAGCGCTGCAATCAGAGAACTGGTCGGGATACGCGGTGACCGGTCAGAAGTACGCGCAGGTGGCAGGCTCGTGGTCGGTGCCGACGGTGATCGCGAAACCCGGGAGCCGATATGCGAGCGACTGGGTCGGTATCGGCGGCCTGAAGAGCGCGGACCTCATCCAGGCGGGGACGACAGAGCAGTACGTCAAAGGCCACGCCTCATACAACGCGTGGACGGAGATCCTTCCGCAGTCCGAGACCCTCATCCCGGGCTTCACCGTGCGCCCCGGAGACGCCATCACGGTCGACATCACCAGGGGCTCGGGCAAGGCATGGACGATGGTCGTCACGGACTCCACTCGCAGCGAGACCTACCGCGTGACAGTGAACTACTCCTCGCGCGAGAACAGCGCCGAGTGGATTCACGAGGCGCCCGAGGTCAATGGCACGATCGTCGACATCGCCTCCACCACCAACGTGGACTTCGACCACGGCACGGTGAACGGGTCGACCGTCATCGGCAACGCCGGCACCCTGCACAAGATCGTTCTCGTGGGCGCAGTGCCCAGCGACACCAAGGCCACGCCATCCGTGCTCGATTCGGACGAGGACGGCTTCGCGATCGCTGACGGCACCAAGGCTCCCCCGCCGCCGCCGAGCTGATGCTCGCGGGTCGCTAGCGCGGCCAGGCGATATCGACCACCACCGGAGCGTGGTCTGAGGGCAACGTGCCCTTGCGTGCATCGCGATCGATGTATGCATCGGTGACTGCCGGAGTCACCGTGTGGTCCAGCAGCACCAGGTCGATGCGCATGCCGAGCCCCTTGTGGAAGTTGCCGGCGCGGTAGTCCCAGTACGTGAACGGGCGGCCCTTGAACGCTCGGGGGCGGACGTCATCAAGTCCGAGGCCGCTGATGATCGCGGCGAGCGCCTCCCGCTCGGGCACGCTGACATGGGTTGATCCGATGAATGCGGCCGGATCCCACACGTCATCGTCGCTGGGCGCGATGTTGAAGTCACCGCAGATGAACAGCGGTGGCGAGGTTGCCTGTTCGGCAAGCAGCGCGGCACGCAACGCTGCGAGCCAGCTCAGCTTGTATGGGTAGTGGTCGCTGTCGAGTGCGCGGCCGTTGGGGACGTAGAGCGTCCAGACGCGCAGGCCGCCACAGGTTGCGCTCATGGCACGCGCCTCCGTCCCCGGAAAGCCGGGAGCGCCGGCGAAACCCCGCGCCACGTCGCCGAGACCAACGCGCGAGATGATCGCCACGCCGTTCCAGCGCCCTTCTCCGTGCAGCGCAACCTCGTAGCCGAGCGCCTCCACCTCCGCACGCGGGAACGCGTCGTCGGCGATCTTCGTCTCCTGCAGGCAGAGGACGTCGGGGCCGCTGGAGGCGAGCCACTCAACCAGGCGCGGCAGCCGCGCGACGACGGAGTTGACGTTCCAGGTGGCCAGGCGCATCGGGGAAGGATAGGGCGGGAGGTCGCGCGCTTGAGGAGCGGCTCGCGCGTCAGATCCGGAGTCCTGCCTCGAGGTGCCCCATCGCCTCGTCGAGCACCACTGCGAGATCCGCGTTCGGGTCGCCGATCATGGTGAACATCACGGCCATCGCGACCCCCACCACTGCGCCGGAGAGCGTGACCACGAGCATGTCGTCCTGCGCGCGGCCGACCCGCTCGGCCAGCACCTGCGCGAGCAGACGCATCGCCTGACCGAACTGATCGAGCATTGACGCGCGCAACTCGGGGACCGAGAGGATGAGCTGCGTGCGTGCCGACTGCTCGGCCACGTCCTGGGCGGAGAGGTGCCCGAAGGCCACGTTGAACGCACGCCGGAGCGCCGCAATCGGGCTGAGGTCCGGTGGCTGGCTCAGGAACGCCGAAACGATGATCGGGTCGAAATCGTCGGTGAGCACCACATCTGCTTTCGTCCGGAAGTAGCGAAAGAATGTGCTCTCGGAGACCTCGACCTCATCGATGATCTGCTGCACCGTGGTGGCGTCATAGCCCTGCGTAATGAAGAGGTGCAGTGCATGTGCGCGGATCGTCTCGCGCGTCCGCTCCTTCTTCCGTGCGCGCAGCCCCGAGGTGCGCAGCTCAGCGGACGCCGGCAAGCTCACGGTCGGAATCAGATTGCACGCGCTGATTCTCCTGCAACGCATTGCTTCGCGGCAGGAACAGCAAGGTCAGCGCAAGACCGACGATCGCGATCCCGCCGGAGACCACCAACGCGACGTCCATCCCCGACGTGAACGCGCTGCGAACCGAGTGCAGCAATGCAGGCGACCCGACTTGCTGGGCGACAGCAACTCCCGCGAAGACGCTCTGCTTGACCGCGGCGGCAGCGGGTGCCGGCAGTCCCGTGAGCATGAGCTTCGTCAGATACACCGAGCTCAGCGCGCTCCCGAGAATCGCGGTGCCGAAGGGACCGCCAACCTTGTTCACCGCCTGGAGCACCGCGGAGCCGACGCCGCTCCGCTCCTCCGTCAGCTCCACGAGCGCAGCGGATGTCGATGTGGAAAGTGCGAGGCCGAGGCCCATGCCGGCCACTGCCATCCACACCGCGACGAACACGGTGCTCGAGGCGACGCCGGTCGTCGAACCGATGAAGAGACCCAGCGCGAGCAGCAGAAACCCTGCCGCCGCAACGAGCTTGGCCCCCGCAATCCGGACGATGCGCTCCGCTGGGATGGCACCTGCCACGAGGCCGACGATCACCGGCAGCAGCCGCAGGCCCGAGCCCATCGCGTCGGTGCCGATCACGCCCTGGAAGTACTGGGGCATCGTGAAGAGCACGCCGATCATGGAGAGCACGGCGAGCGCCGCGAGGATCACGCCCCACGTGAAGGACGCCGAACCGAAGAGGCTGAGATCGAGGAGCGGCTGACCGCCGGGACGCCTGTTCACGCGCCGTTCCCAGACCCCGAAGGCGGCGAGCACAGCAACGCCACCGACCATCGCCAGCAGGGCGGTCACATCGCCCCATCCCTGCTGACCCGCCTCGATCAACCCATAGGTCAGCGACACGAGTCCGGCAACCGAGAGGAGAACGCCCACCACGTCGAACCCCGGGCGCTGCGCGGCGCGCGACTCCGGGACCAGGGTGACCAGCGCCACCACGCCGAGCGCCGCTACAGGCGCGTTGATGAGAAAGACCCAGCCCCACCAGAAGTGCGACAGCATCCAGCCGCCGAGAATCGGGCCGACCGGGAGCGACAGGAAGTTCGCCGCGGCCCAGATCCCGACCGCCTTGGGACGCTCCTCCGGGCTGAACAGCACGGTCAGCGCCGATATGGCCATGACCACCACTCCGGCGCCGGCGAGGCCGAGCAGGACGCGAGCCGCCAGGAACTCCCCCACCGACGTGGAATAAGCGCACGCCACCGAGCCGAGACCGAAGAGCGCGAGGGCGGTGGTCAGCACCTTCTTGTGACCGAAGCGGTCACCAAGGAGTCCGGCCGGGAGCATCGCCGCGGCCAGCACCAGGAAGTACCCCGAGGTGAACCACTGCAGATCGGATTCCGAGGCGTGCAGCGCTTTGGCGAGCGTCGGGAGCGCCACGGTCAGCACCGTCCCGTCCAGGCCGACAGCAAGAACTCCGAGGCTCACCGCTGCCAGTGCCCACCATCTCCGAGCGCCTTGCGTCTTCATGACAGCCACCTCTAACTGATAGTTACCTTCATATGATTGTAGCACTCATTAAGCTCGGCCGCGAGGCTGGATGAGGCTTCGTATCGCGGCGTATCCTCCGGTGCACGCGTCCGAGCGACTGGCAGAGGTGGAACGAATGACAACGAAGTTCTTGCTGACGGAAGACCAGCTGCCGTCGCACTGGTACAACATCCTCGCGGACGTGCCGGAGCCGCTCGGCGCCTTTCTCAGCCCGCAGACGCTGCAGCCGCTCACGCCGCCCGACCTGACGCCGATCTTCCCGATGGCGATCATCGGACAGGAGGTGTCCACAGAACGCTGGGTCGAGATCCCCGATCGTGTCCGCGACGTCTACAAGATGTGGCGGCCGACACCGCTGTACCGGGCACGGGGTCTCGAGAAGGCGCTCGATACGCCGGCGCGGATCTACTACAAGTACGAGGGAACCTCACCGGCGGGTTCGCACAAGCCCAACACCGCAGTCCCGCAGGCGTACTACAACGCCGAGGAAGGGATCAAGCGGCTCACCACCGAGACGGGCGCCGGCCAGTGGGGATCCGCCCTGGCTTTCGCCGGGGGCCTCTTCGGCCTCGAGGTGATGGTCTATATGGTCAAGGTCTCCTACCAGCAGAAGCCGTACCGGCGCGCCCTGATGGAAACCTGGGGCGCGAAGGTCCTTCCCTCGCCGACCGACCAGACCCAGTTCGGCCGGAGCGTGCTCGCCAAGGAGCCGGACTCACCGGGAAGCCTCGGCATGGCCATCTCCGAAGCGGTCGAGGATGCGGCCACCCATGACGACAGCCACTATTCGCTCGGGTCGGTGGTCAACCATGTCCTCCTCCACCAGACGGTCATCGGGCAGGAGGCCCAGAAGCAGATGGAGATGGCCGACGCGTACCCCGATGTCGTCATCGGCTGTGTGGGTGGGGGGTCCAACTTCGCCGGTCTCGCGTACCCGTTCCTCGCCGACCGCATCGCCGGCAAGACGAAGACCCGTTTCATCGCCGCGGAACCGGCGGCGTGCCCGACGCTGACTCGCGGGCTCTTCGCCTACGACTTCGGTGACACCGCCGGCATGGGACCGGTGGTGCCGATGTTCACGCTCGGCCACAACTTCATCCCGGACACCATCCACGCGGGCGGTCTCCGCTATCACGGCGACGCACCGTCGCTGTGCCTGCTCGTGAAGAACGGGTTCATCGAGGCGCGTGCGTACAAGCAGAACGAGTGCTTCGCGGAAGCGGTGCGCTTCGCCCGGTCCGAAGGCATCCTGCCCGCGCCCGAGCCGTCGCATGCGCTCCGCGCGGTTGCGCAGGAGGCCGCGGCGGCGCGCGAGGCAGGTGATTCTCGCGTGATCCTTTTCAACCTCTCGGGTCACGGCCACTTCGACCTTGGCGCCTACGACGCGTACTTCGCGGGCAAGCTCCAGGACGTGGAGCTTCCGCAGGAGCGGCTCGATACGGCGCTTGCGGAGCTGCCGAAGATTCCCGCGGGAGCCGCGTAACCCTCAGGCGTCGAGCGTCGCCCGGACGCGATCCAGCAGGTCGGCCGCAACAAACGGTTTCGACACCAGGTGGATGCCTCGCGGCACGACGCCTTGCGAGGTGATCACCGCCTCGGGATACCCGGACATGTACAGCACGCGAATCCTCGGGAGCCGTTCGATCACGCGCTCCGCGACCTGCTTGCCGGTGAGTCCCGGCATCACGACATCGGTGAGCAGCAGATGGATGACGCCGCGATGATTGCCGACCAGCGTCAGTGCCTCCGCTCCGCCGCGCGCAGCGAGCACGTGGTAGCCGTGCCTCGTGAGGATGCGGCTCGCGACATCGAGCACCAGGTCCTCGTCCTCCACCACGAGGATCGTCTCGCCGCCGTGGCTTCTGCGCGTCGCGCTTCGGTGGGAGTCGGGTTGTGCAGTCGCAGCGGCCACGCTCGGTAGCAGGATGGTGATCGTCGTCCCCGTGCCGAGATCGGATTCGAGGTCAACCATGCCACCCGCCTGGTTGACGATCCCGTAGACGGTGGCGAGACCGAGACCGGACCCTTTCTCCTTGGGCTTCGTGCTGAAGAACGGCTCGAAGGCCCGCTCGATGACGTCGCGATCCATCCCGGTGCCGGTGTCAACGACACGAAGGCGCACATAGGTCCCTGCCTTGAGTTGCGGGTCGCGCTCTGCATATGCATCGTCCACGACGAAGTTCTCGGTATCGATGATCAGCGTCCCTCCGGTCGGCATCGCATCGCGCGCGTTGACGGCGAGATTGAGCAGCACCTGCTCCATCTGGCCTCGATCCGCGAGCACATTGCCGAGGTCGGGAGCACACCGGGTGATCAGCTCCACGTGCTCGCCGATCGTGGTCCGCAGAAGTCCGTCCACCTCGCTGACGATCGCATTGAAATCGATCGTCTCCGGCTTGATGATCTCTCGCCGTCCGAATGCCAGCAGTTGGTGCGTCAGTCGCGCTGCACGCTCGGCGGCGGCCCCGATCTGGCTCACATCATCAAGCACCGCAGTGAGTCGCTGGCCCTCGTGCGGCGGACGCAGTGCGATCTCCGCAGTGATCTCCTCGTCGACAAAGCTGACGTAGTTCAGGATCGCCGCGAGCAGGTTGTTGAAGTCGTGCGCGACGCCGCCGGCGAGCTGGCCGAGGCTCTCGAGCCGCTGCGACTGATGGAGCTGGCGTTCGAGGCGATCGCGCTCGAGTTGCGCCTCCATGCGATCGCGTTCGTGCTGTGCTTCGACGCGCTCGGATACATCGCGAATTGCGGCGCAGACCAGCAGTCCCTCCTCTGTCTCGATGGAGGTGAGCGACACTTCAGCAGGGAACTCGGAGCCGTCTTCCCGGCGTCCCGCAAGCGTGATCCACGCCTCGCCGCTATGGGTTCGCGGATCTCTGAATCCTGGGTTGGGAGTCGGCGAGTGGATGTTCTCAGCAGCTCCGGGGACCAGCAATTCGACCGGACGTCCGATCAACTGGTTGCGCTCGTAGCCGAACAGCGCTTCCGCCTGGGTGTTGACGAGCGCGATGAGCCCCTCCGGGTTGACACCGACGATCGCATCCGGCGCGGCCTCAAGAAGGCTCCGGAATTTGGCTTCGGCACGCTTGCGCTCGGTGAGATCGCGAACGGCTGCCATGACCAGGAGCGTGCCGTCGATCTCGATGGCGTTGAGCGAGATCTCCGCGGGAAATTCCGAACCGTCATGGCGTCGTGCCGAGAGTTCCATGCCTCGGCCCATCGGCCGGGGCACGGGGTCGACAAAGTACGCAGCACGAAGCTGCGAGTGGTCGTGGAAGGTGGCCGGCACGAGCAACTCGAGCTGCCGTCCGATCAGCTCGTCACGCCGAAAGCCGAAGAGCGCCTCCGCCTGAGCGTTGACCATGAAGATGCTGCCATCGGCCACGACCGCGACGATCGCGTCCGGCACAGCCTCGAGGAACGACGCGAAGAGTGCAGCGCTGGACGCGGCTCTGTCCGCGCCGAGGATCACGCCTGCGAGCTCTCGGGAGCCTCCCGTGGTACCGGCGCCTCAGGTGGCGGCGTCCGACCAGTGCCAGAGTCTCGTGCGCGCCGAGCCTTCTCGGCGTGGTTCGCGGAAATCATCCGCGTCATGAGCTCGCCAAATCCGACATCCGGCGGGAGTGGATCCTGACGCGGCGTCGACTGCCGGCCTGTCATGACGAGGCGTGCCCGGTGTGCATGCCCTCACCCTGTGCCGAATCCCCGCCCACAACTGGCCTCCGGAGAGCTCGGCACAGCCTTCGCTCAGAAGCGTTGCAATCTGGGCGTTCGGGGCGTTTCGAGCGCGGGACCCATTTGACGATGATGCATTGGCGACTGATTGCCAGGGCGGTGATCCCCGTGCGTGTAGCCTGATCTCGCTTCTCAATCAACAGGAATGACTGGAGCTCAGATCAGACGAGGCGATTCCATCCTGCAGTCATGGCGCATACGAACGACAGCGCCATACATTCGTCCGGGCGCTCATGTCCTCGACATCGGGTGCGGCGACGGCGCCTTGTTTCGTGCACTTGGTGGCCGGATCGCATCGGGAGTCGGCATCGACATCTCGAGTGTCCCTCCGGACCGCGGATCGTTCCGCTTCATTCAAGGTGACGCGCCGCAAGCGTTGCCGAGCGGCGAGCGATATGACGCCATCACACTCCTCGCAGTGATGGAGCACATCCCACCCACAGCGCAACGTGACCTGGCGGCAGCGTGTCGTGCACTGCTCCAGCCGCGTGGGCGAATCGTGTGCACTGTGCCCTCACCGCGAGCCGACTCGCTGATCCACCTCGGCCAGCGACTAGGGGCTCTCGATGGGATCGCTGAGCACGAGCACTATGGTTTCGAGCCGCGCGACACGATCGGGGTCTTTGCCGGCAGCGGTTTCAGGCTGCTGCGCCACCGGCGTTTCCAGCTTGGCCTGAATCACTTGTTCGTGTTCGGTCGGGGTGACGACGCTTCCCATTCGCCGATCCGCTCGTAGGCTTCCGCTGAGCGATGCCGGCGACCTCCTGCACCGCGATGGAAGGGTCGAGCACCACGGACGGACTCACGACGACGTTGTCTCTGATGCCGAGCATGCTCAGCACAAAGCTGGCGAAGATGGTCTGCACGCCTCCTGCGATCAGCAGCACGGCGACGATCAACGGTCGCATCGAAGTCTCGATGTTCAAGACCCCATAGCCGCTGCGGCCCCAGCTGACCACCGCGATGAGCACGAGGGCAAGGCCGGTGATGGTGAGCGCGCCTCCCACCAGCAGTCCCTTCTCGAGGCTGGCGACGCGGAAGAAGCTGTCAGTCCGCCGGCTCGATGGAAGGAATCCCGCGCGCATGCCGAATACCTTGATGAACGCGCCAAAGAGCATCAACTCGTACCCGATCAGCGCAAAGACGCCGCTCACGAGCATCGTGTGAATGTCCAGGCCGATGGAGCCGACGTATCGGGTGCCGCCCAGCAACCACAGGGTCATCGATGTACCGGACAGCAGTAGCGCCATGCCCGGTATGACGAACAGCCATCTGGGGCAGAACAGCAGCAGGAAGCGGAGATGTCTCCAACCGTCACGCCATGTGCGCAGATGCGGCGGCCGGCTACGGCCATCCTTGTGCAACGAGATGGGAACCTCGCTGATCTTCATGCTCGCGAGCGAGGCCTTGACGACGATCTCACTTGCGAACTCCATGCCCGTGGTGTTGAGACGCATCCGGCGGAACGCATCCACGCTGAACCCGCGCAGGCCGCAGTGGAAGTCGCGTATGCGTGAAGAGAAAAAGATGCGGCCAGTCAGCGACAGGATGGGATTGCCGATCCAGCGATGCGACCAGGGCATCGCGCCTTTGTCGATCCCGCCCGCAAAGCGGTTTCCCATCACGAGGTCATCCCCTGCACGCAGGCGTTCGATCATGGGAGGGATTTCACAGAAGTCGTAGCTCTGATCGGCGTCGCCCATGATGATGAAGCGACTCGACGACGCTGCGACGCCGCCACGGATGGCTGCACCGTATCCGGGCTCATCCACGATGACCACCTTCGCGCCATGAGCGAGCGCGATCTGCTGCGAGCCGTCGGTGCTGCCGTTGTCGGCGACAAGCACCTCCCCCTGAATGTCCAGCAGCGCGATCAACTCACGTGCACGGTCGACGCACGTGCCGATGGTCTCGGCTTCGTTGAGACACGGCATGAGGATCGACACCTCGAGCAGTTGCCTCACGTCGTCGGACGACCGAGAAGGGCCGCATGCCGCCCGAGCCTGGGGCGGAGCTTCCGGCGCCAAACTCGTGGGCCGAACGCAAGGAGCCAGCAGCGTCAGCGCTCCGGTCCCAAGCAGCTCTGCGTAGTGGGAGTACGGAACGTATTGAAAGACCACTGTGTGTTGACCCGGACCCACCGTGACCGCGACGAACCCCGGCGCCACCATGTACGGCTTCGCAGCGTGACCATCAACAGTGGCCTGCCACAGCGGGTCGAAGGTGACCTTCAGCACCACGGCGGCGGTGCGGTTGGCGAACACATTGCCTGCGAAGTAACCGTTCTGTGCTTGCACCAGAACATCCGAGCTCGTGCCTGCCGGCGTGTTGGGCGTTGCGCCGATGGGGAGCGTTGGCGTCGCCGCGGCACCGCCATTGAAGGCGACTGTGGCGAGTTCGCCCTGCTGAAACGCCGTCGACGCGAGAAACGGCTGCATCTGTGCCGCCATGTCGCTTCGGTTCGCCTCGATGATGCCCGCCGTATCGACAACCTGGAGATATCCGCTGGTCTGCACCAGGTAGAGACGGTGCCGCCCGCTCGAGGCGATCAGCGTCGCAGGGACCGGCGGGGTCATGCCTTCCGGCATGAGGATGTAGCGGATGTTGTACAGCTGGTATTGCGCCAGATCGTTCTGGTCGAAGTACGCCTCGTTGTCGGCAAGCAGCGAAGGCGTGCGGAGGGTGAATCCGAATTCGTCGACACTGTTGTCGGCGAGGTATGCATAGACCGGGACCTGTCCGATGTCGTACTGCTGGCCCCAGTTTCCGGGAAGGCCGGCGTAGGTTCGGCCGCCACCGCGCGCATTGATGTCGTTGATGAGCACGTCGAGCGCTGCGCCATCGGACTGGTCATCTGCCACCTGCACGCTGATGCTTGCGGCGTCGCTTGACGCGTAAGCGGCACGGTTCACCCACGCCGGGAGCGTGATCAACACAGCCGCGGCCATCAAGGCTGCGACCAGCGGCGCTCGCCTGAGGCTGGGTCGCCAGGTCCGTGCGAGGTGGACGGCGGTCTCCCCCGCCCATGCAAGCCCGACGCCCGCGAGAATATCGCCGGCGAGCTGAATCCCCATCATGTATCGGGACAGATAGAGATCTGCGTTACCCGGCAACAGATTCAGGATGAAGCCGAAGGGCTCGCGGCCGGAGAACAGCACAAGGCTCAAGGCCATCAGGCCGAGCAGCGCCCGAGCGCGCGGATCGCTGCGAAAGCGGCAGATGCAGACGACCGCGCCCAGCGCCACGAGCAGGCTCACGATCGGGAACCGGTCGTAATCGAAGAGTTGACCCGTGAAGAGCCATCCGAGTGCTTGTGGCGCTCCGTAGGAATTCAGCCAGAACGTGCCCTGATTGAAGATGCTCAAATTGAAATACGCGCCGTCCGTGATCAACGGCACCACCACCCACGACGCGACCAGCCCAGCACCGCCGAACACCAGTGCTCCACGCCCGATACGCGGCAGTAACCCGCGCCACACGACAATCACGAAGACGCCGATGGACAAGAGCGCGAAGTAACCCGTGAGGAAGTGCATCGCGATCGTCAGCCCCACGACGAGCGCTGCAAGTGCATATTTGCCGCGCCCGGTTCCGTGGATTGCGCGCCAGCTCGTACCCCATGCAAGCGGCAGAAGGAACATCCCCCATTCCTGAGACCAGAGGCCGTTACCGAGCCACGTGTAGCTGAATGAACTCGTAGCCGTACCCGGTGACGCTCACCAGCAAGGGTGTCACCAGCGCTGCCGAGGCCGACGCCCATTGGGACCACCCCAGCAGCCTGCTGCCGGCGTAGACGCTCACAGGAAAGAGTGCGAACAGCAGGTACCCGGCCCACCGCTCTGTGGAGTCGGTTCCGAAGACGAGGGATATGTATGCGGTGATCAGGTGGGGCAGACTCTGGTAGTGAGAGAACTGCGCGTCTCCGAGGCTCAGATACGGGAACCATCCGTCCAGCGGGAGCCAGTTCCCTTCATGAATCTGCTGTACCGCCCAACGCACCATCTCGTAGTGCATCGCCTCATCGTTCAGCGGTTGCACAACGGTCAGCTCGGCTGACATTGTCACGAGCCCGAAAGCACACGCTGCTGCGACGAGCACCCATGGTGCGTAGCGCCACCAGCTCGGATGGGGCTCCCGCGCCGGTATCTGGATTGCCGGCGCCGCCTGGACACGTCGCACGCGCTGTTGGGGCGGCGCTATCACTCGGCGTTCGTGACCCGGTTACGCTTTCGGTGTCGCGGCAGCGTTGGAAGCACTTGGTGACGCGTCTGGCAGGCGCGACGCCAGCGACGCGTCGAGGGCGACCGCCTTTGCCCAGTCGACCTTTGCCTCGGCCGATTTGCCCTCGCCCTGGAGGATGAAACCGAGGTTGAGCCAGGCATCGGCGAAGCCGGGCTGCAGCGCCAGCACGCGCTGGTACAACGTCTGCGCGCTGGTGGGATTCGACTTCGCCGTGTCGTCCGCGAGATTGAAGAGTGCGTCCGTGAATGCGGGTTCGATGACGAGCGCCGCCGAGTACTGCGATACCGCTTGACTGGTGTCCCCCATCCGGTCATACACCGTGCCGAGGTCGTAGTGAGCGATCGCGCTGTTCGGATCCAGCTTGATGGCTTGCTGATACGTGCTTTCCGCGCTCGAGGTATCGCCTGCGAGCTGGGCCTTCAGGCCCTGCGAGACCAGATCCGTCGCGGTCACGGGAGTGCCGCACGCGGCAAGTCCAACCATCAGCAGCAAGGTTCCGAGTGCTCCTGCCTTCAGTCGTACAGCGCTGCTCATCCGGCGCTCATGCCCAAGGGTGTAACTCCGATCGTGTGATGCAAATCGATGACCACCGAACGGGATGGTCCGTCCCGCAACGTGTGCGAGACGGACCAGAGCCGTTACGGTCAATCCATTGAGACGGTGTCGATATCCCTTCTAGTTACCGATGCAGACGAACTTCACGAGCGTCGCCCGTGGTGCCACCGGCTGGGGCGAACGTTGTGCCGTTTGTGTAGCGGAAACGGTAATTACGGACGTCGATGCGGTGTCCGATCCATAGCACACGTAACTCGCCGCGCTCGTGAAGACGGCACCGCCGCTGAGCGTGACTGTGGCGCCAGTGATAGCCGTGCCGCTCACTTCGTGAACTCCGGTTGTGGCGGTGCCAGTGGTGGTGCTGCTCGAGATGGCGCCTGCCGGTCCGGTCGTACCGGTGGCTCCCGTAGCGCCGGTCGGTCCAGTCGGCCCAGTTGGACCAGTCGGACCCGTGCTTCCCGTCGCACCGGTTGCACCCGTCGCGCCGGTTGGGCCCGTGCTACCAACGCCCGTGGGACCAGTAGCGCCCGTTGCTCCAGTAGCGCCCGTGCTACCGACACCCGTGGCGCCTGTCGCACCGGTCGCACCCGTCGCTCCCGTTGCTCCTGTTGCTCCTGTGGCTCCTGTCGGACCTACGGGGCCCGTAGCGCCCACCGGCCCTGTCGGACCGGTTGGTCCACCAGAAGGTCCAGTCGGACCCGTTGGTCCGGTCGCGCCGGTCGGACCCGTCGGGCCACCCGGAACCACGGCCGCGTAATACCCGAAGTAGTCCAGGATGATGTCCGCGCTGCCGCCTGCATTGGCGATATCAATCGCGCCGTCAGTGCCTATAGCCACGACAACGATCGACGACGTGGTCTTGCCTGGGAGGACGTTGATGTTCGACGTCGTGGGAACGGTTCCCTGGTCGGGATACAGCCTCATGAACGTCGTGGCAGTCGCGTTGACCACGGTGAGGTTCAGGACGATCGCCGTGGCACCGGTGGGAATGCCGAAGGCTCCCGTCACCTGCCACACCTCGGTTCCCGCGCCCGAGAAATGCATCGACGAGTCACTGCGGCTGTCGAGCGCACGTACCGGATTGATCGGTGTGAACGCGCTCGCTACCCCGGTCGCATCTGCAACCCAGGCCTGACTGGCCACCAACCCGAGTGGCACCAGCAATGCTAATCCGACGCCCCAGCGTCGCCTCGCTACCCGGTCTCGATTCCGACTATCAGCCATGGATGGCCTCCGTGCTCCGTCGAGACCCCTCTGTGGCCGGATACTGCGGTGTCGGGCGATAGGAGTCGAGTTACTTTTCAGTAACGTCACACTTTCCAATTCATGAGTAGACTGGCGGGCGATGATGAAGCTACATAAGGCGATTCCATATGTGCGCCAGCGTACCGTGGAGTCGCGCAACGCATATGTGCGCCACCGTACAATGGCTGCAACCGGCGTGGTCCTCGCACTGTTTGTGACAAGTTGTGCCACATCTAATGGGCCCAAACCGGCTGCCCAGGGCCTCGCGTCAATCCAATCCGCGATCACCTGCCCCGCACCACCGGAGCACACCGCGGTGCTCAATCCGCCGCGTCATTTCACGGCCGCACCATCGCTGGTGCTTCCCCGCGACGTCGGGTACTGCGCCTTCGTCGACACCGCAGCAGGCGTCATCTCGATCCGGCTCCGTCCTGAGTACGCGCCGAAGGCGGTGGCCGATTTCATCTTCCTTGCGCGGCAGGGTTTCTACGATGGGCTGAGCTTCTACCAGACGTGTCCAGCAACGACCGGTGCCTCCTGCCCCGCCGGAGGCACCCTCGCGCTGGCAGGACCGACCACCGCGGCCGGCGCCGGTTACACGGTCCCCTCGGATCCGGTGGTGGGTAACTATCTCTTCGGCGCCGTGGCGATGTTCGGGTCTGATCCTTCGAGGATCGGCAGCCAGTTCTTCATCAGCATGGGCGACAGCCAGACGCTTGCACGCCGGTACGACATCTTCGGGCAGGTGACCGACGGGATTCCCGCCCTCGCAACACTGCAGAAGGGCGACACCATCGCCTGGATCGCAATCGTGGAGACGGCGCCCGAGCCCTGACCTCAGCGCCGCAGCCGGAGCGAGATGACCCCAACCATGCCGAGTGACGCCACCGCGCATGCAGCGACACCGAGCGGGAGTTGCTTCGCCCCTGCGAGCTCGATGAGTCCACCCAGCGCGGCCGGCACCAGGGCACTCCCGATCACCGCACCGAGGATTGCGTAGGTCGTCAGCGTGGCGGCGTTGGGGATCACCCTGGTCATCCAGGAGACCGCCACCGGGAAGATCGGCGCTGCGCACAATCCCACCACGGCGAAGAGCAGCGGCGGTGCAACCTGCGCACGGATGCCGATGAGCAGCAGCGTGCTGATGATGAAGGCTGGAACCAGGATCCGCTGCGGCGTCCATCGCACCGCAAGGGGCGCTGTGATGACGCGGCCCACCGTGAACGCACCCCAGAACAGCGATGTCGCAGCTGCCGCGAACTGCGTTGATGCTCCGAAGCTGAGGAGGTCGGTCGCCTCCCACGTCCCGACGCCGGCCTCGAGGCCCTCATAGACGAACAGCAGCAGCGCAAATGCGACAACGAGACCGAGCGTCCAGCGGCTGAGCGGTGGCGGGGCAAGATCTCGAGTGGCCGCCTCATCCTCAGCGCGCCCGAGGAACAGGACGCACCCCAGGACGCCGACGCCCACAACGGCAAAGACGATCGAGTAGCCGCTCGTGAGCGCCACAGCAGCGGGGCCGATGAAGGTACCGGTTCCGTATGCGGTGTTGACCAGGCTCAGCATCGCAGGGCTGCGGCGCCCGAACCTCGTGGCGTAGTACAGATTGATCAGCACCACCAGTCCACCGGCACCAATGCCGAGCGCGAACACCGCGACAAGCAGGAGTGGCCAGGTGGGCGCAGCCGCTGCCGCGAGCAGCCCGACGCCGAACAGCGTTGTGCCGAAGGCAAGGCGCCGGCCGAGCCGCCAGCGGGCGTGCGTGAGCCCCATCGCGAGGAGCCCGATGACCTCGCCGAGAAAGTTCGCGGTGACGATCAGACCGGCCACGCTCACGTTCACCTGGAAGCGGTGCGTGATGTGTGGAATCGACGGACCGTACGATGCGATGACGACGCCGAGGAGCACGAACACGGCAAAACCCGCAACGGTCACCGCCCGGGCCGGCGTGTCTCGATCGCTCATCCGGGTGCACGATACGGGGTGCGATGAACGCGGCCTTTGCCTGGACTGCTCTCCCCGCGCGGGTCGTGTTCGCACCGGGTGCGGTGGGGCAGGTGCCGGCAGAGGTTGATCGTCTCGAGCAGCAGCGGGTGCTGCTCATCGGAGGCGGTGCCTCGACACGTCCGGCCTTTGTTCGCGTGCGCGAGGCACTCGGCGATCGCGTTGCCGGCGTGGTGGACGGTGCGACTCAGCACGTTCCCGCCGATCATGCCGAGAGGGCTGCCTCGACGGCGCGCGAGGTCGGGGCCGACATCCTCGTGACTGTCGGCGGTGGCTCCGCGACCGGGTTCGGCAAGGTGCTCGCGTTCACCTGTGACCTCCCGCTCATCGCGGTGCCGACGACGTATTCGGGATCGGAGATGACGGCGATCTGGGGCCGGACGACGGATGGTCGCAAGCACACCGCTTTCGACATCCGCGTGCTCCCTCGTACGGTTGTGTACGACCCCGAGCTCTGCGCGGGTATGCCGGCGCGTCTTGCCGGAGCCTCGGGGATGAATGCGCTGGCGCATTGTCTCGAGGCACTGTGGAGCGCTGGGGCGAATCCGATCACCACCTCACTGGCGGTGGATGGCGGACGGCGCCTGGTTGAGGGCCTCCCGCGCGTCGTCATGGACCCCGCCGATGTCGACGGCCATGGGGACAACCTCATCGGCGCGTGCCTTGCCGGGGTCGCGCTCGCGCAGGCCGGTATCGCGGTGCACCACCGCACGTGCCACGTGCTCGGAGGCGGATGGAAGCTCCCGCACGCCGAGACGCATGCGGTCCTCCTCCCGCACACAACTGCGCTCGTGGCGCCCCATGCGCCAGATGCGATGCGGCACGCGTCGCGGATCCTGGACGACGACGATCCCGCCGGTGCCCTCTTCGACCTCCTGGGTCGCCTGCGCCTCCCGAACGCTCTTTCCACCCTCGGCATGCCGGAAGACGGGCTCGACGAGGCAGCACGACGGGTGATGGAGGTCAGCCGTGACGACCCGCTGGTTTCGGACGAAAGAGCGGTGCGGCAGATGCTCGGGAACGCTTTCGCCGGCCGGGACCCGCGCCACTCGCAGGAATAGACCGGGAGAACCTCACGCTCGGGGTGTGCGCTCCACCAAGTTCGCTACGGAACTGCGCGACGCCAGCCCCATTCATCTCAGTGCGCAACCCTCGTTCGATGGCGAGCAGCGGACGCGTCGTCTCCGATCCCAGCCTTGGCCATCGGCTGGCTCGCGCCTTCATGGCGGTTGGCTCCCTGATCGCGGCCACACTCATCATCACGGGGGCATGCTTCGCAGCCGTGCTCGGCCATTACGAGCCCACGATCCACGAACTGCTCGCCGGCGCCGACGCGATCAACCAGGCGCACGTGGGGATGCTCGACGAGGAGACCGGTCTTCGCGGATTCATCATCACCGGCGACGCGCAATTCCTTGCCCCGTATTACCAGGGGGAGCAGGAACTCCTTGCAGGCGATACAACGGCGCTCGTCCTCGCCACCCATCCCGATCTCGTCGGAGCGATCGTGACCATGCGCGTCGCTCAGGAAGACTGGATCAGCTCATGGGCGACGCCGGCACTCACCTTCGCGAACGCGCACAGCGGCGCCCCGACTGTCGAGAGCTTTCTCCTCAGTGGCAAGAACCTCTTCGATGCGTATCGCACAACGAACAGCGCGGTGAGCACTGCCGTCGACCAGGACATCGCCGGCGAGCAGACCCAGGAGCACGACATCGTGCTCATCGCCCTCGCGCTCGCCGCGGCGCTGCTGGCACTCTCCGTTGTGGTGGCGCGCCGCAACCACCGGGCGCTGCGCACGGCCTTGGTCGTGCCGATCAACGACCTGCTCGACACCATGCGCCAGGTGGCCGCGGGCGACCTCACCGCGCGTCCACGCGGCGTCGGGCCTCCCGAGCTTCGAGACGTTGCCACTGAACTCGCCCGCATGACCGACGTCCTCGCAGCCGAGCGGCTCCGGATCACCGCGGTCGAGGCCGAGGCGAGCTCGCAAGCGGCGCGCCTCGGGCTCATCGTGAACGTCGGGCGCGAGATCACAGGCAGTCTCAGCCTTCGCTATGTGGCGGAGTCGGTGAGCAAGGCGGCGCTGACGATCAGCGGGTTCGCCACTGCACGGATGTGGATGATCGACGACGACCGCCGCGAGCTCACCTCCGTCTATCAGACGCACGTCGAGCTCGGGCCAACCGTCGACAGAGATTCGCTCCAGCTCGGCGAGGGGCTCGTCGGCCGAGCCGGGCAGTTCGGTCGCACGCTGTCGAACTCGGTCGGACGGCTCACTGGCAACTGAATACAACGCGGGAGCCGCTGTTGCAGCGCTGGCGCTCCCCATGATCGTCGGGGCTCGGATCGTCGGCGTCCTGGAGCTGACGACAGAGGAGTTGGCCCGGATCGACGAGAGCAGCCTCGACGTCCTCCACAGCCTGGCCGGGCAGGCTGCCACAGCCGTGGAGGCAGCGAGGTTCCATGAGCGAGCTGACGAGATGAGTCATACGGACGTCCTCACGCGCATGCCCAACCGGCGCCGTCTCGAGCTCGACCTGGAAATGGAGACGGCGCGAAGCCAGCGATACAACCGTCCGGTCGCGTTCATCATGCTCGACGTCGATCACTTCAAGGAAGTGAACGACACGCATGGCCATCAGGCAGGAGACGAGATCCTGTCCGAGTTCAAGACCGCATTCACCGCGGCATTGCGCGAAACCGACACTGCCTACCGGTTCGGCGGCGAGGAGTTCTGTGTGCTCCTGCGCGAGACCGATGCCGATGCCGCATCCGTCGTCGCCGAGCGGATCCGTGCGGCGATCGCGGTTCGATTTGCAGGAAATCTCGGCACCTCGATGGTGACGGCGTCATTCGGAGTGGCGGCGATTCCTGACGACGCTGTCGATGGGAAGACGCTGATCGCTGCTGCAGATCAGGCGCTCTATGCGGCCAAGGCGGCTGGGCGCAACTGCGTTGTGCGCGCGCCTTCCATCGTCGCGCTTGAGGCGATAACCCCTCGGGGTCGAGGGTCGCGACTCTCACCCGACCCGTCTTCGATGCCGCCACACCGTATGCCGGTGCTCGTCGCCGACGAGCCAGTCACACCATAGGTTTCCGTCACAGTCTGGAACGGGAGTGGCGCTGTGTCCGGCAGCGCACCGACGCAATACGAGCGCGCTGCAAAGGTCCTACGACATGGTCGTGCTGATCATTCCCGGCATCGCCGCGATGTGCGTCGCACTTGGATTCACGTTCACCCGAAGAACGGAGCGATCCACGACCGACACCCCACCGAGTGCGGAGATTCCGACACCGGATCCTCCTCCCGGGATCACGATCTCCGACGAGGTCGATCAGCTGGCACAATTCCTCGCCGCGTGGCAGCGTGTCACCGTCGATCGGCTCGGTGGCCGCGAAGAGCATTCGGAGGTGCTCGACAAGGGGCTCCTCGCGCACGTCGCGAAGCTCCTCAATGCCGAGCGCATTGTCATCAGCCTTGTCGATCCACACGGGCTGCGCATCGTTGACGGACATCCGGCGATCGCGCAGGAGATGGTGGTCGGCATATCGCCGAGCATGCGCGCGCTCGAGACCGGCAAGATCTACATCAGCGATCTCAACGATCCGGAATGGCGAGATGTGGCGAGCATCTTTCGTGTCACGACCGGGTCCGGGCCTGTGATGGCGGTTCCGATGGTGAGCGGTGGCGAGTCGGTGGGCGTCGTCACGTTCTATCGCCAGGCAGGCGATGCGCAGTTCAGTCGTGTCGAATCGGATCGCGCGCGCATTCTCGTCCCGCCACTTGCAGGTGCGGTGGCGCTCAGCAGCCTCTCAGACCGAATGCGCAGCGACAACGTCGCAGCTGAGACAGAGCGTGTCCGGCTGGCGAACAGCGTGCGGATGCTGCTCGAGTCGGCGGGCGACGGCATCTACGGGATCGACATTGACGGGTGCTGCACGTTCATGAACACATCCGGCGCCGAACGGCTGGGTGTCGACGCCACGGCCGTGATGGGTCGATTCGTCCATCCACTCTTCCACCACACCAGCGCCGGCGGCTCACCAACCGCCTTCGAAGACAGTCCGATCTACACCGTGCTCCACGGCGGTGGCAGTTGCCGCGTCTCCAGCGAGGTCATGTGGGGCAGTGCGGGGAACGCGTTTCCGGTGGAGTACGCGGCCTTTCCGATCATTGAAGACGGCACCGTGGTGACAGGAGCCGTCGTGACCTTCAACGACATCACCGAGCGCCTTCGCGTCGCAGACTCCCTCGCAGCGGCACATGCGTGGGCCATCGAATCGTCGCGGCTGAAGTCTGAGTTCCTTGCCAACATGAGTCACGAGATCAGGACTCCGATGAATGGCGTCATCGGCATGACCGGCTTGCTCTTCACCACACCGCTTGACCAGGAGCAGCTCGAGTACGCGGAAGCGATCAGCCAGTCGGCCGATGCGTTGCTCACGGTGATCAACGACATCCTCGACTTCTCGAAGATCGAAGCCGGCTTCGTCGAGATGGAGGTGATCGACTTCGATCTGAGCGCTGTCCTGGAGGACGCGGCAGCGCAGATGGCGGAGAAGGCGGCTGACAAGGGGCTCGACTTCGCAGTGACCGTCGACCCGGGGATGTCGATGCTGATGCGCGGTGATCCGGGGCGGATCCGCCAGGTCGTCGTCAATCTGCTCAGCAATGCGGTCAAGTACACGGATGCCGGCGAGATATTCCTTCGCGTGCGCATGACGGACGAGACGGAGCGATCCGTGGAGGTCCGCGTCGAGGTCGTGGATACCGGAATCGGTGTCGCAGCCGGGGCACAGGAGCACCTGTTCGAAACCTTCATCCAGCTTAACTCGTCATCCACACGCCGGTACGGCGGGACGGGGCTCGGCTTGACGATCTGCAAACGGCTCGTCGAGCAGATGGGTGGTCGCGTGGGTGTCGACAGTGCGGCTGGCGCCGGCAGCACGTTCTGGTTCAGCCTGCGGCTGGAGAAGGCAGACGCCGTACGGGATAGGTCGGCCGACGTTCGGCGTGTGCTCGAGGGTGTGCGCGTTCTTGTCGTCGATGACAACAAGACCAATCGGATCATCCTGGAACAGAACCTCAAGACATGGGGGGCGCGCTCGCAGAGCTTCAACCGTGGGCGCACGGCCCTGGCAGGGATGCTGGCCGCTGCTGCCGCCGGTGATCCGTTCCGCCTGGCCATCCTCGACTATCACATGCCGGAGATGGATGGGATCGAGCTGGCGAAAGCGATACAGCGAGAGCCGACTCTCACGACCGGACTGCTGCTGCTGACGTCCATGTCGCGCCCCGGCGATACCACGGGCGCCCGTGACGCCGGCATCGGCGCCGTGATGACCAAGGGCGATACGAGCGGAGATCTGCTCGCGAGCCTCGCGAAACTGCTGACAGAGTCAGTGGAGAGCGCAGGCGGGCTTGCCGACGGTGACCTGGGACTCGTTGCGGGCTCGCCGCCCCTCCCCGCTTCTGTGCTGGTCGTCGAGGACAACCCGGTCAACCGGCGCGTGTCCATGCGCATGCTCGAGAAGCTGGGACACGAGGTCGACGTTGCTGCAAACGGCGTCGCCGCCCTTGCAGCGCTCGAGGGACGTGCCTACGACGTCGTGCTGATGGACTGTCAGATGCCGGAGATGGACGGATTCGAGGCGACGAGAGAGCTGCGGCGCCGCGAAGGCCCGCAGCGGCATACCCCGATCATCGCGATGACCGCAGGGGCCACGGTCAGTGACGAGGAGAAGTGCCTCGCGTGCGGCATGGACGACTACGTGACCAAACCTGTGACGTCGGCGACCCTTGGCGGTGTGGTGGCTCAGTGGGCGTCGTCAGCCCGATCCGGGAATCCGATCACGATCGGCGCCGCACACGGAGGGCGAGCGCACTGATCCATCCGAACGCAGTGATGATCCCAACGCGTTGATAGAGACCGGCTCGCGATGCGAACCGGGCGGCGCCGCCGAATCCTGCGCCCGAGGCGAAGAACGCGCAGAGCGATACGAGCGCAGTCGCGCAGCAGTATCCCGCCCATCGACGCTCGCCGCGTCTGGCGGAGCGCACACACGAGGCTGCAGCCGCGACCGGGATGCCAAGCATCACAGGGACGGCGCAGAGCTCATGCACTGCGCCCCTGCGGGTGCGCAAAATCGTCCGGTCGGGAGCGCCTGGCGGGTAGCCGTTGACCGGGTCCGTGGCGAAGATGCCGGCCCCCACAAGCCCGAGGCCGGCCGCGCCGAGCAGCAGGGGCACCCCAGTTGACCCGGAAACCGGCGCAGCCCGGCGGAGGCCGATCGCGAAAAGGCAGGTCAGCGTCCCGCCCGCCAGGAAGTTGGCAACCTGGATCCAGCCGGAGTCACCGAGTGCGAGCGCGCTCACGGGATGCCGGAGGACACTGTAGTCAATGCGTCTGCTTCCTTCGACAAGCGCTGTGCCGATGAAGAGGGGCGCCATGACAACTCCGCAGTCGACGAGCGACCGTGTTGCGCTAGCGCTCTGTCGTGGCCTCACGGTCGCGCAGCATAGCGGTGACGGTCGCTCGGCATGACCGCCGGCCCCGGCACGCAATTCCGACCAGCAGTGCCCCTTCTTTACGGAGGCGCCGCGGCCATCCTCATCGCGATCCATCTCGCGACCAACGGCGTCCTCGGCTTCCACATCGACGAGCTCTACTACATGGCGAGCGGCCGGCATCCTGCGTTCGGGTACGTCGACTTTCCGCCGATCGTGCCGCTCCTCAGCCGGGTCGAGACCACACTGCTCGGCGTCTCACCGTGGGCGCTTCGAGTGCTCCCGGCGCTGCTCGGTGGTGTCAACGTCATCCTCTGTGGCGCCTATGTGCGCAAGCTCGGAGGGTCGCTGCGGCTCCAGGCACTCGCCCTGCTGATCGGGGTCACTGAGCCGTTCATCCTCGGCACCTTTCTCTTCCAGACCGTGATCTTCGACCAGGTCGCCTGGATGGTCTCGCTGTACTGGTTCCTCTCGATCATCATCGACCGGAAGCCCCACACCTGGATCCTGCTCGGGATCTCGCTCGGCGTCGGCCTCGAGATCAAGTTCCTCATCCTGGCGCTCATCGCGGGTATGGGTTCAGCGGTCTTGCTCACACCGTCACTGCGGCTCGAGCTGCGCACGAAGTACCCCTGGATCGGTGTTGTGTTGATGCTCGTCATCTGGGCGCCAAACGTCGTCTGGCAGATCGCCAACGGCTTCCCCACGGTGGCGTACGTGCTGAATCACCAGGGCACGATCCAGTCAGGTGGTGGCGTGCTGGACTTTCTTGTCTACTTTGTGGTGCTCCTCTTTCTGCTGACACCGCTCTGGATTGCCGGCGCCATCTCACTGTTTCGCACGCCGGCGCTGCGTCCGATCGGGATCGCATGCGCAGTCCCGATGGTCGTGTACCTGTTCGTCGGCAAGTACTACTATCCGGCGCCGACCATCCCGATCGTCATGGCAGCCGGACTGCTTGCGATGTCGCGCATGCAGCGCACAACGCTGCGATCCACACTCACCGTCGGTGTCGTGCTTGCCAGCCTGCTCGGGCTCGTGGCGCTATCGAAGATCACGATTCCAACCACGCCCGCGAATCGGCTGCATGCGACCGGGCTCGATACCGAGGATTCCGACTTCGCTGCAACCGTCGGATGGGTTTCCATCACCAACCAACTGACATCGATTTATGGAGCTCTCCCCGCGTCGGAACGCGCGACGACGGTCATCGTGTCGTCCGATTACGGGGTCACCGGCGCGCTGCAGATCTATGGCTTGTCTGGCGCCCTCCCCGCAAGCTATAGCCCGCAGCTCAGCGACTGGTTCTGGCTCCCCGAGCACGTTGCGGCAACCGACGTGCTGATGGTCGGCTACGCTCCCTCAGACATCCCATGGATGTGCTCGTCGGCGACGGTGATCGCGCATCTCACCGTCCCGTATCACGTTGTCAATGGTGAGCAGGGGTCTCCGGTCACGCTCTGCACGCTCAGCGAGCCACTGACCTCGGCGTGGGGTCGACTCAAAGACTTCTCGTAGGTCGCCCGGTCGCCGTCAGGAATCCTCGCGTCGGTCCGAGTCCCGAGCGCTCATTGACCGATCAGCAGGTGAGCCACCGCCTCGACCTGGTTCAGCGTCGCCTGTGCGGTGATATCGAGGATGTTCGAGCCCTCGATGAACTCCACGATCGTCGTGGCAACGTGCGTTGAATTCGTTGCCGCGTCGTTGAGCGTGAACGTGTACGCGGCGGAGCCAATGCCGGACACGGAGCTCGCCGTCACGTGCTGCGCACCCGCCTGGCTCTGCACGACCGCCTGGATCGTGGCCGCAGTGGCGCCGGCGTCCGTGGTCCCGACGATCACAAGATTCGCTCCGGTCGTCGGGTCCTCGTACGTGCACGTCAGGTACCCCGCGGAACTCTGCACAGTGGGATCCGGATATGCCGACCCTGCCGCCGACGATACGGCCGCGCCGGTCGGACAGGTTGGCAGTGCGCTGTTCCCCGAGGAGGTGGCCGCCGCAGCGCTCGTCGGCGCCGTCGTTGACCCCGCCGCACCACTCGATGACGTCGATGCAGGTGTCGAGCCGCACGCTGCAAGCATCGCTCCGCATGCAAGCGACAGCGTGATGGTGAGTTGCCGGCGGCTCGGGGCGTTGCACTTCATGAAGACTCTCCAGTGAGGGATCGCACGGCTCAGACTGTTGAGTCATGATCGAGTCCCGGCCGGCACCATCATAGGCGCGTCTCATCGGCCGGCGGTACGCCAGCGAATATGCTGAGGCAGCTGCGCGGCGCGTCGAGGGTCATCACCGCGCTGGCAGGGACCGTCGTCGTTGCTGCTGCGATTGTGTGGTCGGCGATCGGGACTATGATGCCGCCAGACGGCTACGGTAGCGGGTAAGGTAGGGCACCAATGGCGACTGTCACCATCTCTGCGTCGTACGGAGCGCGGGGCGAACGCATCGCCCAGGGGGTCGCTGAACGTCTCGGTTTGACCTTTCTGGATCGAGCGATTCCCCAGGCCGTCGCTCGCCAGCTCCATCTCTCACCGGAGTTCGGCGGAGAGCAGCGATGAACGCGCACCCAAGCGCTGGGATCGCTTTGTCAGCGCACTCTCTGCGGCCGGATCGGTGACGACTGCAACCGGAGTGGCGCCCGCGCCGGCTCAGGACGCGGATGCGTTTCGCATCGCCACCGAGCGTGTCCTCCGGCAGGTCGCCGACACCACCGGAGCGGTGATTCTCGGCCGTGCCGGCATGGTGGTCCTCGGCGGACGCGCCGATGTGCTGTGTGTCCGCCTTGATGGACCTGTCGATGCGCGCGTTGCGCAGGCCGTTGCCGACGGTGCCGACGCTGCGACCGCTACCGATGCGCAGCGGGCTGTCGACGGTGCGCGAAACGACTACGCGACCTTCTTCTACCGGCAACGTCAGGACGACTCGCACCTGTACCATCTGATCATCGACAGCACGGCGCTGCCGACTGACGCATGCATCGATATCATCGTCGCGGCGGTCCAGGCACGCACTGGTGACGGGGAAGCTCAGACGGCCGTCTAGCTCTAACGGAGAACATTGCGATGACGCAGAACGACGACAAGGACGACCGCACGACGGTCGCCCCCGACTCTGCTGATGGCGATGCGACGGATCCGGACAAGTCCGGCAGCGCGACGCCGACGGACGAAGCGGGCGACCCCCGCAATGCAGACCTCAACGCCGGCGCGTTGAGCCAGCCTGTGAGCGACGACACCGTCTGATCTCGTCGCGGCCCTGAAGACGCCGCAGGTTGTCGTTCTCGCGACATCGCTTGTCAGTCCACGACCTTGTCCTTGGAGGCGAGATCCGTGAAGCTCAATCACGGATGAGCGCACCACCGCGCCACGTGTGACAAGGGGAACGAGATGACAGAGACGCAAGCGCTTCGGACAGCCATTGTCGGGTTGCTCCGATGTGCCGCCACAGAAGACGAGTTGCTGCTCATCTCGACATCCGACAGTGATGCCGACGGCAGCGCCGAACTGTGGGCGGCGGTGCCGACCGTCGCCCACAACACGGAGTTCAAACGTCAGCAGGTGATCCGCCTCGAGGCGGTGCTGCACAACCAAACGCCGCCGCAATTCCCGGAAATCCAGCACCGGTCCGAGCAGGCCTACAGTGCATATGCGGCACTGAGTCGACACGCTGTCGCCGAGGACAGCCGGCGCACGACGAACGACCTCGTTGACGCGCTCCTGCTGCTCGCCGATGACGATCTGATCGACCCCGCGAGGCACGAATGGCTTCGCGGACGGCCGCTCTGGTTGCAGATCATCGTCCGCGGCTTCTGGCATCCGATGGGCCACGACGGCGATTGGTACGTGGCTCATGCGATGGCGGACCGCGGTATCGCGCTGCGCCGCCATGCGGTTGCGACCGCCGAGTATCTGCAGGCACCCGATCCGTCGCGAGGGATGGCGTGGTACAGCCTCGCGTGCACCTACGCGACGACCGGCGCGACCGACGGAGCGGTGGAAGCGCTCGAGCACGCAGCCGCGCTCAACCATGATCTCCGAGAGCGGATCGTCACCGAGCCCGACCTCGAGACGCTCCTCGAGGACAATCGCGTCGTGGCGCTGATCGGTTAGATGGGTGCGATCGCCAGTCGAGGCGATGGCCCGATCAATCGATTCCATAAGCTTCGCCCCGTGCCCGACGGCCACCACGCCGCGACCTGCGCGCAAGTGTCGCTCGCGACCATCGCCGGGCAGTGGCTCCGCCTGGGTTGCACGGGCTTCGGCGGTCCGCCGGCGCACATCGCCCTCCTGCGCCGCATGTGCGTCGACCAACGCCACTGGCTCGACGCCAAGGAATTCGAGGACGGCATCTCCGCGACGAGCCTGCTGCCGGGGCCTGCTTCGACGCAGCTGGCGATCTTCTGTGCATGGCGGCTGCGCGGTGCCATCGGAGCGGTCCTTGGCGGCGTCTGCTTCATCGCCCCAGGACTGGTGCTCATCCTTGCCCTGTCGACGGCGTTTCTGGCGACCCATCCGCCGCTGTGGATTCTCGGCGCGGCAGCCGGTGCAGGCGCCGCGGTGCCCGCGGTGGCACTGCACGCCGCCAGGGGGTTGACCCCGCCCAGCTGGCGGCGAATCGGGTCGCGGCGGGCGGAACGCGCCCGCTGGCTCGTGTACGCCGTGGTCGGCGCGGCCGCCGCGGCGACGATCGGTCCGTACCTTGTCCTCGTCCTGCTCGGCTGCGGGTTCAGCGAGATCACCGTGCGAGCCCAGGAACATCGCCCGTCAACACCCCGGTCGATGATGGCGTGGCTCCCGGTTGCGTTGGTGCACACCGCCGCGATCGGCGGTCTCGGCGCTCTGGCCTGGGTGGCGTTCAAGGTCGGAGCTCTGTCGTACGGCGGCGGGTTTGTGATCGTGCCGCTCATGCAGCACGACGCGGTGAACACCTATCACTGGATGACCGGACCGCAGTTTCTCGATGCAGTGGCGCTCGGTCAGATCACGCCAGGCCCGGTCGTCCTGACCGTTGCGGTCGTCGGCTACGCAGCAGCGGGAATCTGGGGTGGGCTGCTCGCGGTGCTCGTGGCGTTCGCACCGTCGTTCGTCTTCGTGCTCGCGGGTGGCCCACGCTTCGATCAGATTCGATCGAACGCCTCAATCCAGTCGTTCCTCACGGGAGCAGGGCCGGCGGTGATCGGCGCCATCGCGGGTTCGGCCATCCCGCTCGGTCTCGCCTTCCAGGTGGAATGGCAGATTCCGATCCTTGCAGGCGCACTGATCTGGCTCTTCATCGTCCGGCGCGGTATCGTCGGGACGTTGCTGCTCGCCGCAGCCATCGGACTTCTTCTGGCACTCGCAGGGGTGGCCATCTAGGCCGAGCCACAGGCGCGCAACACGGTTACCGGCAGCATCCTGATCAGGAGGGCGTTCCGCGGTTCAAGCGATCGTTACGCGGCGGCAACTCCTCGTGATGTTGATCGTCCTGTGCGCTGCCTACGATCTCGCGACGGGCATCGCTCAGCTGATAGCCCCGCATGCCGGGTCCGTCGACTTTCACATCTACTACGCGGCGTCACGAGCACTCGCACAGGGGAGGTCTCCGTACGCTGTCCCGCCGCCATGTTGCTTCAGTGCCGCCGCGATGCGTGGCTACACCTATCCCCCGCTGTTCGCCTTTCTCTTCATCCCACTCACCCACGTACCTGTCGACGACGCCGGGCGCATCTGGCTGCTCATCAACTACGCATCGCTGCTCGGCGTGCTTGTGATCGGCGTGAGAGCGGTTCGAAAGCTGCCATCCGAGACAGTCGGATGGCTTGCCCTGGCCATGCTGGCGAGTGGGGCAATCGGCGCCGCCATGTATGGCATCCAGGTGGACCCCGTGATCCTGCTCCTGGAAGCCGTCTTCGCCTGGAGCGTCGTCAGCGATCGCGCGCTTGTTGTCGGTGGACTCGCGCTGGCGTTCGCGGCCTGCCTCAAGATCTCGCCGGTCTTGATTGCCCCGGCCATCCTGCTGCTCCCTCGTGACCGTGCGCTGCAAGCGCTCGGCGGTCTGGCCGCCGGGTTGTTGGCAGGGCTCGTCGCGATGCTGGCGATTTCACATCAGACCCTCTCCTACTTCATGCACGTGCTTCCCAGCTTCTCCGGCGGCGTTATCAATCAATGGAACCGCTCATTGCCGGGAGTCGTCCTGCGTGTGATGAGCAGCCAGGGCATCCATCCGCCGAGCGGGCTGGGATCTGTCTTCCTTGTTCTTGAGGTTGCAGCCCTCGCCGGTGTCTGGCTGCTCTGCTCGAGGGTTCCCGGCATCGCCGGCCGTGCACTCACGGTGGCGGGACTCCTCGCCGTCGTCCCGATCTTCCAGGGGGTGACCTGGGATCACCATCTGATCGTCGAGATCCTCGTGCTCATGCTCATCGCACCGTTCCTCAGAGCTCGAACGTTGCCCCTTGTGCTCGCGGTATGCGGACTGGTGCTGACCGGCGTCAACCAGCAGATCATCGACGCATGGCTGCGCTCCGGCGGCCTCGAGCCTCCCCATGGTCTGACGCACATGATCGTGTTCACGGCAGGAGCATCCGTCAACCTGATTGGGATGGTTGCGATGGTGAGCGCGGTACTCCTCCTCGCGAAGCACCATCGGCTCGATGCCACGGATGCAGTCGTGTTACGCGGATCTGCGCTCAGACAGCGAACCGCAGCGGGAGACCACGATTGGCACGTCCCAGGATCGGTGGGTCGTCATGCCATGCAGGGTGTCTGCGCGAGTCTGCTGTCCTAGGAGTCGAGCACAGCGCGCACGTGCTCAATGAGATCGGCCGCATTGAAGGGCTTGGCGATGAAGCTGATGCCCTGGTCGATGACGCCTTGCGACGCGATCACCGACTCCGGGTACCCGGACATGTAGAGCACGCGAATCTCTGGACGCGCTTCGGACATCCACGCAGCCAGCTCGCGTCCCGTCAAACCCGGCATCACGACATCGGTGAGCAACAGGTCGATCGTTCCCGGATGGCGCGTGATCAATGCGATTGCGGCAGCGCCGCTCAAGGCGACGAGCACCTTGTATCCGTCCATGGAGAGGATCCTTGTCGCCACGTCGCGAACCAGTTCCTCGTCCTCCACGACGAGGATCGTTTCTCCGGTCCCATGCCTCGGCACGACCTGCGGCTCCGGGTGCTGCGCGACGATCGCAGCCGCCACGCTTGGCAGCAATATCGTGACGGTCGTTCCGATCCCCACCGCTGACTCGAGTTCGACCATCCCTCCGGTTTGGCTCACGATTCCGTAGACGGTCGCCAGCCCGAGGCCTGTCCCTTTGTCTTTCGGTTTGGTGCTGAAGAATGGCTCGAACGCCCGATCAAGCGTCTCTCGGTCCATCCCTTCGCCCGTGTCGGTGACACTGAGCCGGACGTACGGCCCAGCCTCGACGACGGGGTGCAACGCCGCATATGCCTCGTCGACGATGAAATTGTCGGTGGCGACACGGACCGTGCCGCCGTTCGGCATCGCATCCCGCGCATTGACGGCGAGGTTGAGGAGTATCTGTTCGATCTGGCCACGATCGGCGCGTATGGCCGCAAGGTCGGGCGTGCCAGTCGTCAGCAGGTGAACGTGCTCGCCGATGGTGCGGCGCAGGAGTGTCTCGACATCACGGACGATCACATTGACATCGAGCACCTCCGGATTTCTGACCTCCCGCCGGGCGAATGCGAGCAACTGATGCGTCAGCGTCGCAGCCCGCTCAGCCGCCGAACCGATCTGGCCGACATCGCTGAGGACTGCAGTCAGTCGATCGCTCGTGCCGGCGCCTCGCGCATCGATCTCGGCAGTGATCTCCTGAGACACGAAGGCGACGTAGTTCAGGATTGCCGCGAGCAGGTTGTTGAAATCGTGGGCGACGCCCCCGGCCAGCTGGCCGAGACTCTCCAGCCGATGGGTCTGGTGAAGGCGTGACTCGAGGAGGTCTCGGGCGCCCTGCACCTCGGCGCGATCCTGTTCGCGCTCGATTGCGGGTCGATCCGAGGCGTCGCGGATCGACGCCGAGACGAGCGGCCCTTCGGCGGTGGCCACAGCCGAAAGAGATATCTCGACGGGAAACTCCGATCCATCCTTTCGCCTTCCCTCAAGCGGGGACCGGATCGCCTGCGGCCCCGTCGCCTTGTCCCCCTTTCGTCGCGAGCGACGTCGCCGCGGAACATCGACAGACGACGGCTGGACGAGCAACTCGACCGGCTGGTCGATCAATTCGCGACGCTTGTATCCGAACAGGGCCTCGGCTTTGGGATTGACAAGTGCGATGAGGCCGTCGCGATCAACCGCGATCGCCGCATCCTTGTCCGCCTCGCGGACTCCTCGGAACTGGGCGGCCTGCTGCGGACGCTCGTCGACCTCTCTGATGGATCCCATCGCGAGCGATCGGCGTCCCTGCCGAATCCTTGTCACGAGGACCTCTGCGCTGAATTCGGTGCCGTCCTTGCGATGTGCCACGAGATGGAGGGCCCGCACCGGCTGCGCAACGGTGGATACGACACGAGACCGCGCCTTGGGCGTCTCGGCATCACAGGAGAAACCCGTGAGCACGACATCGACTGGTTTGTCGATGAGGTCAGCCGATGCATAGCCGAAGAGAGACGCTGCGTGGAGATTCACGTATGTCATCGCGTCGCTGCTGTCGACCACGATGATGGCATCTGGAAACGCTTCAGCGAATGTCTCGAATCCCTGGCCACTTGCGGCGTGTCTGACCGTCATGGCGCCGTCGTGCCCAGGCCTTCGCGCATGGCGATCACCACCGCCTCAAGCTTCGAGTGAGCGCCGAGCTTCTCGATCACCCGCTGTGTGTGGTTCCGGGCGGTGTTCATGCTGATTGACATCGCACTCGCGATGTCAATCAACGAGAGCCCGCGCTCGAGATGCCCGAGCAGCTCGCGCTCTCGTCGCGTCATGTCGTCACCAACACGATGCTCCGATCGACGCAACCCTGAAAGCACGTGAGGGAGCAGTTCGGCAGGGATGACCGCCTCGCCGTCGTGCACGCGCCGAATCGTCATCGCGACGTCGTCGACTGACGCGGTCCTGGCGACCACTCCAGCGCAGCCGGCCGCGATGCAACGCAGCGCGTCCTCCGGTGCCGCCTTGTCGATGCGCACGATCACCTTGGTTTCAGGGAGTTCTGCGAGCACCACTTCAGTGAGGCTCGCGGCGTCACCGCCGGGCATCCTGTAGTCGGTCAGCAACACGTCTGGGCGGAGCGTTCGGACAGCGTCCGTTGCTTCAAGCCATGTCTGTCCGCTGCCGACCACGCGCATCTCGCCCTGTCGATTCATCAAGCGCAGCAGCCCCTCAACCAGTACCGGTTCATCGCCTGCGATAACGAGGCGCGTCACGCGAGCCACCGCCGGATCAGGAAGCGTGCTGGTGAGATCGAGAACATCGTCAAGACGCTCGAGAAAGAGATCGAGGAGCTTCGGATCGAAGAGGCCGCCGCGATCGCGGGTCATGACGTCTATGGCGGTGTCGATGGGCAACGCGGCTCGATACACCCGGTCGCGAGTGAGCGCGTCGAAGACGTCCGCCACCGCTGTGATACGCGCTTCCAGCGGTATGCCGTCACCACGCTTTCTGTTCGGATACCCGTTGCCGTCCCAGCGTTCGTGGTGGTTCAGCGCCACCGATGCGGCGAGCATCAGCATGGGGCTCGTTGAACCGCTGAGCAGCGCGTAGCCCAGTTCGCAATGCCGCTCGATGATGGCCCGCTCCACCGCAGTGAGCCGCCCTGCCTTGAGGAGCACCCAATCGGGGATGCCAATCTTCCCAACGTCGTGCAGCGCGGCAGCGAGGCGGAGCGCCGGCGCAGGGTCGACAACAAAGCCACACCAATCGGCAAGCGCCGCGGCAGTGACGCTCGACTCGCTCGATGTGCCGGCCGGTGTCATCGTCGCGAAGGCTGACCGCGGAGCAGAGATGCTGCACCAGTCGTTCGTCCCCGAGAGAGGATCCCGAGGTGACCGTCTCCAGACGGGATCGCAGCTCACTGATCCCCGTAGCGCTCTCGATCACCTTGTGCTCGAGCTCCCGAACCTGATTGGCCACCGCCCGCTCCAGATGTCGCCGGCGCAAGGCGCTGCTCACCTGCATCAGGAGTTCGTTGGGCGTGAAGGGCTTGACCAGATAGCCCGAAGCCCCGTGTTCGAAGGAGTCGTTCGCCGTGTCGACATCGTCCGATCCTGTGAACACGACGACAGCCGTCTCGAGCGTGCGGACCCACGTCTCCTCGAGGAGTGCCGATCCTGGCTCACCGCCGAGCTCGAGATCGACGAGCGCAATCTCGGGATGGTGTTCCGTCCAGGCCATCCGCGCCTCGTCTGCCGTGGCGGCTTGGATAACTCGGTAATGGGCGCGCTTCAGGATGCGCTCGGTTGCATCGCGCGTCCGAAAGTCGTCGTCAACGATCAACACTGTTCCCGGAGCGCTGCGTGTGGCGGCTTGCACGATGTCAGCGCACCGTTCCGGTGCCGAGACGGCGTCGCATACCAAGCCGACGCTGCCGGTCAAGCACGCGCCGCGCCTTCCATACGGCGAACGTCACGATGAAGAAGAGCGCCACCACCACGAGCACCAGGATCCACGCCGGAACACCTGACGAGAACTGGAGGACCAGTGGTTGCGATGTCAGCGTACGAACCGGGACGCCATCAGCAAGAATCGTGACCGACGCACTCGCGCGATACGTTGCCGCCGGCGACGCCGGCTCGCTCCACGCCGCGGCGAGTGGCACACGACCACTCGGCACGACATAGGCATTGATGGGGGTCAACGCTAGTGTCTCGATCACTCGACCACCGGCGTCCTCGAGTTTCAGCGATCCCACATAGGTGAGCAGCACGTTGCCGGTATTCGAGAGCGTGATGCCAAAACCATATTTTCCTGATCCTGTTCCGGATCCGAGCAGCGCGGTCAGGGTGGCCGAAGCCCGCACAGAGCCCGGCACCGTCACGACAGTTATCAGTGCCGCACGCGCTTCGATCGGAGTTCCCTGTGCTGTGACACCGATATCTGCCGAAGCCACCACTGCGCCAAGATGCTGACCGACCGACGCCGTGCGAGGGACGGTGATCGTGAATCCGTCGATCAACTCACCGTGAGCGCCAATGGTGATCGTGGGCTCTGATACGACGATCCAGGCACCGACCGCACGCATCGTCGCGGTCGGCTGCGCGGGCGTCAGCCCGCCACCAATGGCAGTGATGAGATCTGCCCCGTACACATGGAAACGAAGCACAACACTTGAGAAGTTTTCGACCACAATGGCGTCAGCAATCTTCTGCCCCGGCACGAGCGCAAAGTTGAAGTGACCTCCAGGAAGCGTCGTGCGCCCCTCCTGCGCCGGGTGGACGCCGAAGAGTGCACTCGGAGTCGGCGTTGGCGATTGAGCGGCAGCGCGGACAACCGGCGCTGCTCCGACGGCCATGAGGATCACCATCGCGAGCCCGCATGCGCCAAGGAACGCATGAGCACGGCGCGTGACGACGACCGAAGGCGACTGCATCTTCAACTCTCTTCCTGAAACGAGCTCGGGCCTCAGCCTAACCCGGTCGCGTCGCCCACACCGTCACGAAGGAGTACGAAGCAGGAGAGGTTGTCGACGGAACGGTCAATACGACGACCTGAGTCACACATCAGCGAATGACAGCGCCGGAGCCAGCGCCGGAGACGACCGTGCGGGTGGAGAAACCCCACTCGATCGTCCGGCCACTGGCTGAAAGGGGGTGGGGGCTAACCGGTGACGGTGTACTGGATCGTCGCGGCGAAGGAGGTACCCGGCGTCGTGCCCGCCGGCACGGCGACCGCGATCTGGTTGTTGACCAGGGTCCACGTGCCTTCACTTGTCGCCGATGCGGTGGCCAGCGTGATGGGGTTGGAATATGTACCGAAGTCGGTGGTGGGAGTTCCCGTGAGCACGTACGGGCTCCCGGCTGGGACGATTGCGGGCGCACCGGTGTTATTGGCGTTGGCGACCGGCGTTGGATCGACGGTGATCGTGAAGTCAGCCCAGGGGATGTACAGGCCGGCGCCCGCAGCGTGCCAGAGGTTGGTCGCCGCAAGGGTGACGCTCGAAACGACCGAGTCATTCATGGTGTCGGTCCAACTCACGCTGCCGAGATTGGTGGCTGCTGTCGAGCTGCCCGCTACCAGGGTTGGCAGGATGAGGCTCGCCGGCGCGGAGATGCTGAGCACTCCGCCCGAAGTGGAGCCGGTCACGATTTGCGTCCCGCTTGCCGCTGCTGCGGAGACGGATCCGAACAACCAGCGTCGCACCGACCGCGGTGATTCCGGCCACCAAACGCAATGAACGCCGCCTGGCGTTCCGAATCGAGGTCTCTCCAAACATGGCTGCTGTCTCCTTGCGGTATCGCATTGGTCGAGGTGGTTTGACCTCATCCTGTGCCCGGGCCGAGCCACTTGCGAGACGTGAATGCACCAATCGGCGCTGGTGCATTCATGTCAGCGTTCGGCACGGGACCCAGTGCCCGGGCCGCACCGATCTGCCTGTGCGCCGCCTGACGGACGGCATGAGATCGTCAGTGCACCTGAAGCGTGAGTCCCCGTGTGACTGCAGGCCAGGACTGACATAATCGCCACACGCTAGCGGGAGGGTTTTGCAAGGCGTGCGCGCCTTGAGGAGGACGGGAATGGTGAGAGAGCAACCCCCGGCGGACCGTCGAGGGAATGCGATTCTGAACGCGTTGCCTGCTGTCGACCGAGACCGGCTGATCGCAGAGATGACCCTGATCCCTCTCAAGATCAAAACCATTCTGTTCGATGCTGGGCAGGTGGTCTCCCACGTGTATTCCCCGACCAGCGGGGTCATCTCGCTCGTCACCCCGCTCGAGGAAGGCTCCATCGTCGAGGTTGCGACGATCGGCAACGAAGGCATCGTCGGGGTACCCATCCAACCGCACGGATCACTCGCCGTTCGCGCAATCTCTCAAGTGGCCGGGTCGGTGCTGCGCATGGACGCTGATGCCTTCCTCGCCGAGACCGAAGGCAACGGGCCACTCCGCGATCTCGTTCGTAACTACACGCTTGCCTTGTTCGGGCAGATATCCCAGGCCGCAGCTTGCAATCGGCTGCACTCGAGCGAGGAGCGACTCAGCCGGTGGCTGCTGATGAGCCGGGATCGTGTCGGCAGGGACGACTTCAGGATCACCCACGACTTCCTCGGACAGATGCTCGGATCGCGACGGGCAACCGTCTCACTCTCTGCAGGGATGCTCCAGGCAGCGGGTCTCATCCGCTATAGCCGCGGACGCGTCGTCATTCGCAATCGCGCCGGACTTGAAGCGGCTTCATGTGAGTGTTACGGGGTGATCCGTCGCTTGTTCGACTCACCGCCCCCGGGTGCGACGGCGGAGCCGAGTGCAGCACGAGCTCCGTCGCGACGAGCGCCACTCTCGATTAGCAGATCTGCCACCTAGTTGCTCCCGCTGGCCTGGCGCGTCGAAAGGGCCATGTCCGATTCAGCATGGGCTGCAACACCCCGTCACCCAGGCCTTCCGCAGGAGATGAGCCACACCTCCGTGACCAGCGCGATATGCTCCGGCCAGTTCCGTTGCATCGACGCGGGGTGAACCGATCGGCGGTGTCTCATCCAGGTATCAATGATCGCTTCGGTACGGTACCGGGCCGAAAGTCTCGAAACATGAGAGGACGGTTGCGCTAGGAAGGGTCTGATATTCATGAGGTCACCGCGTCATGTCCGCCTACCGCGTCGCTCCGGGAGTCCTGGCCACACCTGACATAAAGGCTGTGAACAATGGCGCAAGCGGATGCCTCCGCAACAGCGCCAAACCCCGCGATCGCGGCGTCTCGCTGGTAGCATCGGCTCAAACGACGGGCCAAGGCCTTGCGAGCAGGAACGCACTGTTTCTCGCGGTACTCATTCTCCTCAACGAGTTCGAACTGACATCCATATGACGATGCAGTTGGTGCTGGATCTCGTGCGGACGGCGCTGAGCTGTCAGATCGCCGAGATCTGGTTGGGCACAGGCGCGGGACGCGACGTCGAGTTGGAGTGTTCGTCAACCAATGGTTCCTCAGGGTCGATGGCGTTTGCGGCCGCCGGCAAAGCGTTCGGCATGGGTCGGGGTCCCTCGCTGGTCGGCCGAGCCATGAAGAGCGGGCGAGGCTCAATGGCTCCGGCGTCCGCGACCGCCCTGCACAAAGAGCGCGATGCTGAGACTGCTGCGGCCGGCGTTCGCTGCGTCATCACCTTTCCAATTCGAGGCGTGGGCGGCGTTGTCGGCGTGCTGGTCGCCTTTCAGGAAACGCCGGGTCGTCCCCCGAAAGACCTGCTCAACGCGGTTCAAGCGTCCTGCCGGCAGATGGGGATTTTCGTGGACCGTGCCCGCGCTGCGATTGCCTTGAACGTGTCCGCCACGGAGCTCTTGGCGCTGGCATCGACTGATTCACTCACCGGCCTGAAGAACAGGCGCGAATTTGACCGTGCGCTCCGGACGATTCCCCGTCAACCGTTTGCGGTGCTGTCCCTGGACGTTGACGGTCTCAAGGCAACCAATGACGCAGAGGGCCACGCCGCCGGTGACGCCTTGCTCCGTCTTGTTGGGCACACTCTCGGGCTCCTGGTCCGGGGGTGGGACGTCATGGCCCGCGTTGGCGGGGATGAATTCGCCGCACTCCTCCCCGAGGTGGGGATCCTTGGCGCCGGAGTGGTCGCAGAGCGCATGCGGGTGGCGATGCACACCCTGTTGCTCCCGAGCGGCCCGGCGCGCATCACCGTCGGTTGGAGCGCGGCGCCCGCTGGTGCGGACCCCGTCTCCGTGTGGCAACGCGCGGATGAGTCCCTGTACAAGGCTAAGAAGGCCGGCGGCGATCAGGTCGTCGGACTCGCTTTTGAGGCCGGGGAGTCCGGCGACATCGCCGAGCGATCCTATTCGGATGTCATCACACACGTACTGCAAGGTGGTCTTCTGACGACCGTCTTTCAGCCCATCGTGAATCTCAACGATGGCACGGTGCTGGGGTATGAAGCCCTGGCTCGTCCCGAGGGTTTCGCTGCAATCGATTCTGTAGAGGCCGTCTTCGAAGCCGCCCGTTCAAGCGGCCATATTCTCGACCTCGACCACATCTGCCGGTGCAAAGCTGTCGCGGACGCTGAAGCATTACCTCCGGAAGTGACGCTCTTTCTGAACATCAGCGCGTCCACTCTCATGAATCCCGTCCACGGCGTCGACGACCTGCTCGATCTCCTCCGCACGAGCAAGCGAGCCCCGCAGACCGTCGTCCTGGATATCACAGAGCATGAGTTGATCCGCGACTATGAGGTGCTCCATAGAGTTCTGGCCGCCTACCGAGCCGAGGGGCTCCGCTTTGCGCTCGACGACGTCGGCGAAGGGCACTCGACACTCAAGCTCCTTGCGGCATCCGCGAGCGAATACCTCAAGCTTGGACGGAGCCTGACGATGACCTCAGCAAGGGTCGCATCGCGGGCAGTCATCGACGCGACGACGACCTTCGCGCGGATCAGCGGCGCAATCGTCATCGCCGAAGGTGTCGAGAACGAATATGCCGCTGACATGATGAAGGCAGCCGGCATCACGCTCGGCCAGGGCTTCGGACTCGGTAAGCCCACCCGAGCGTCAGCGACCGAGGACGTGGGTGCCGCGCTGGTCGATCGCGCCGCATTGAGCGGCCTTCGGCCGCGGTCCGCCTACCTCTTCGACGAGCCATCCAGGGGATGAGATAACTGGCCACGGCGTCACCGCCGCTCGAGAGTTGAGCTCTCGGACTTGATGCTCCAGACCTGAGCCACGCCTGGATGAACGCATCAAGCCCGACGAGCGGGAACTCACGACGTTTGCGGGTTCGAAGCTCCGTGTCCTCTCATCGCCCGGCCACGGCGCCGGCGAGTGCGGCCACCTTTCCATTGGGCGACGCGTTGGCAGCTGTGAGCACCACCTTGAGCGCACCGGTTTCCGAGGCTCGCCCAAACGTGTCGTAGGCGGCCAGCATCTCGTCGAGCGCAAAGCGCTGCGTGATGAATGCGTCGGTATGCAGCTGGCCTCCCGCGAGCAGGCGGATCAGCGTGGGCGTTGTGAACGTATCCACGAGGCCCGTCGTGATGGTGACGTCGCGGGTCCAGAGTGTTTCGAGATGGAGCGTCGCCGGCTTGCCGTGCACCCCGACATTGGCGATGCGGCCGCCGGGTCGCACCAGGCTCGTCGCGAGCTCAAACGTTGCTGGAATGCCGACCGCCTCGATGGCGACATCCGCGCCAAGACCGCCTGTGAGCTTGCGCACCACGGCAAGCGCATCCTCGCGCCCGCTGTTGATGACCACATCGGCGCCGAAGCGCTTTGAGGCCTCGAGGCGAACATCCGCGAGGTCGATCGCGATGATGTGCGTGGGGCTGAAGAGCTGCGCGGTCAGCATCGCGGAAAGCCCGATAGGCCCGGCACCGACAACCGCCACCACGTCGCCCGGCGTGATGTGGCCGTTGAGCACTCCGACCTCATAACTTGTCGGAAGGATGTCTGCAAGCATGAGGAGGTCCTCGTCACTGACACCCGCAGGGACCGGGTATGTCGAGGTATCCGCAAACGGCACGCGCACGAACTCGGCCTGCGTTCCGTCGATCATGTATCCGAGGATCCAACCGCCGCCGCCTAAGCACTGCCCGTAGCGTCCCTCACGGCAGAACCTGCACGTCCCGCACGCGCTCACGCATGAGACAAGCACGCGGTCGCCGGGCTTCACGTTTTTGACTGCAGCGCCAACCGATTCGACGGTGCCGACTGCTTCGTGGCCGAGGATGCGCCCGTCGGTGGTCGCGGGAAGATCACCCTTCATGATGTGCAGATCAGTGCCGCAGATCGTGGTGGCGTCGACGCGAACAATCGCGTCCGTGTCCGCCGCGAGGCGGGGCTTCGGAGCTTCTTCCCATGCCATACGCCCGGGACCGTGGTAAACAAGTGCTTTCATGGCTTCGTGCTCCTGTTGATCATTGTTGTGCGGTGAGCAGCGCCCACTCCGCTGAACTGAGTTTCCGCGTGCCGGCCATTCCTCGCCAGGGTCATCCGTCCCAAAGTGCGCGGGTCCTTTGGCGTGCACGCTCAAGGATCACCCGCCAGGTCCATTCCGCTTCGCGCGTCGACGCCCACTGCGCAAGGTCCTCCAGCACCCAAAACATAGGGACCATTGGCTCTGGATTCAGACGGTCCGACCATTCAGTGTTGGAGGCAACCGTCGGACATGCGAGGAGAAGAGATGCAGACCAAGCCGGTGACGCGCGTGTGCGAGCTCACGAGAGCCGAGGCTCTTGAGCTTCTGCAACTTCATTCCTACGTTGGCAGAATCGGCTTCGTGGTCGAAGGACGGCCGCTGATCTTGCCGGTCAACTATCTGGCAGACGACGATTCAATCGTGTTCTGCACGGCGCCGGGTACCAAGCTCAGCGCCATCGGCGGCGGTGCTTCCGTCGCGTTTGAGGTGGACGACAGCCGTCCGCTCTACCACGCGGGCTGGAGCGTCGTCGTCAAGGGAACAGCGCGCGAGATCACCGACGAAAGCCAGTTGGATGAGCTCCGTCGCGGACCGCTGCACTCCTGGGCGACGCCCTCCAGCGAGCACTGGGTGCGAGTCACCATTGAGGAGGTCACCGGTCGCCGGATCAACGGATCCTGAGAGCCAGCCGGCGGAGAAGCCGGGTTCAGGATGGCGAGCGCCGTGACTATTAGTGCGAGACCCGCCTTTGCCTCATTTGGGGTGTTCGACGCGAACGGCAAATCTCCCGTCGCGCAATCTCCCAACACCAGAGGATGCGAATCATCCCCATATGCAATCCTTAGGCGAACTATCAAGGCCGACGAGGTGGGGCTATGACTTTGGTACGGCGAATGATCATTGCCATCGTTGCTGTCGTGAGCGCGCTGGCGGCCGGGGCGGTGCCATCGCCGGCAGCTGCAAGAGCTGCCCACCTCTCAGCCGTGTCACTGCCGCCGACGGGTCGCATGCTGCAACTGTTCGCACCGCTCTACATGGCAGTGCCGTTAAGTCCGGCCTATACAGAATCCGAGGCAGTCACCATCGCTGAGGGCTACGACCTGATCGTGGCCAATGCCAAACAATTGAGCGCAACGACGATCGCTGCGATGAAAGCGGCGAATCCCAGTGTGCGGATTCTGGTGTACCTCAACGGCAGCTTTGATCTGGACTCGGTCCAGCAGTACCCGCTGAGTGAGTATGCGCGCGACGCCAATGGCAACTTCATCACCTCGGTGAAGTACCACAACTGGCTCATGGATGTCGGAAATCCGGCGTGGGCCGATCAGGTATCGCAAGAGTGCACGAACGCGCTCTCACTCGCGCCATGGGATGGATGCTTCATCGACATGCTCGGTGACGCGCTGCTCGGAAACAGCTATCTCAGCGGTGAGCCGATCAACCCGGCAACAGGACAGCCGTGGACAGCGCAGGAGCGGATGGACGCCACGACTGCGATCGCGAGCGCCGTCACCGCAGCCCACCCGAACAACATCGTCATGGCCAATGGGCTCAACGACGGTCCCAGCTTCTACAGCGCGACGGCGCCATCGTCAGAGTTGCTGAGTGGCGTGAACACGGCTCTCGCTGAGACGTGGCTGCGTCAGGCAACACTCAAGCCGACGAGGTATCGGGGTGTGGTGGCCTGGCAACAGGAGGTCAACATGCTCGCCCAGGTCGGCAGCATGGGCGACTCGATTGCTGTCACCACCAAGCTCTGGACAACGGCGACGGCCGCCCAGGTCGAGGCATGGCACCAGTACGCGCTCGCCTCGTTTCTGCTCGGCACGTCAGGCTCAGCGTATTTCTCGTTCACCGTGAGCCAGAGCCCGATGGAGTGGGTGAACGACGCAACAAATCCGCTCGACCACATGCCCGTCGGACCGGCGCTGGCGCCATATCAGGCTCAGGGAAATGCCTTCATCCGGCAGTATGCGGATGCCGAGGTGATGGTCAACCCGACGAAGAAGACCGTGACAATCCCGGTCACCATGCCGTGCACGACTTTGGAGGGCACGGCGATCACCACGTCGATCACCCTTCCAGCGACAAGCGGAGACATCTGCACTCACGCGGCAATACCAGTCGTCACCGGCGTGACGCCGAACGCCGGCCCGGCGGCCGGCGGGACGAGCGTCACGATCACGGGCAGTGGCTTCACAGGCGCGACACAGGTCGACTTCGGTTCGGGCAACGCCGCGTCGTCGTTGACGGTTGACTACCGACGGCCAGATCAGCGCAACAAGCCCACCTGGAGCCGGAACTGTGGACGTCACTGTGACCACTCCAGGCGGCACATCAGCGCTGAGCGCTGCAGACCAGTTCGTGTACTCCCCTCTTCCAGTGGTCTCAGGTGTGTCCCCAGATACCGGGCCTATCGCTGGTGGCACGCTGGTGACGATTACCGGAAGCGGCTTCACAGGTGCGACCGAGGTCGATTTTGGAGCTGGGAATGCCGCGTCCTTCACCTTCGACACTGACGGACAGATCACGGCGACCAGCCCAGCCGGATCGGGCACCGTGGACATCTCGGTCATCACGCCGGGGGGTACCTCGACAGCCAGCGTCGCGGATCAATTCACCTACCAGTAGGCACCGGTTGCACGCAACATGCGGCCGGGACCGTACGATGCGGTCACCCTTCCTCGCGGCGATGCCGCCCGAAAAGCCCGACCAAGGAGAACCGCCATGCTGGCCTTCAACGCGTTCGGAACCAAAGAGATCGTCGTGTACGTCATCGTCGTCATCGTTGTGCTGGCCATCATTGGCTGGTACCTGATGCGAGGACGCTCGAAGGCGTAGCCCTCTCCTTAGGGCGACACCTGCCACTCGCCGTGCATCTCGATCAGGCCTAGGTGACCGCCTGTGCTGTCGACGTGGAAGCTCGCCGCAGGCGCAGCAAAGTCGTAGATGTCGGTTCCTGTGACGTCATGCACCGATACCTGCACGACGTAACCCCCAGCCAGCAGGGGCAAGGAGTCGATGACGTATCGGACGGACACCGACTCCCCCGGACGGCCCGAAGCGGTCACATGGTCCAGAAAGGTGTTGGTCCCGCCGAGCAGCAGCCCGTCGGCGCGGCGGATGGCCATGCCGCAGACGAAATCGCCCACATCGCGATGCACGAGCAGCTCCATGAGGATGGTCATCTGATCGCCGGTCTCGAAGCGTCTCGTCTTACGCCCCTCGGCATCGAGCAGGCTGACCGAAGAAAACTCGACAGCGCGTGAGCCCCAGTGACTTGGGTCCCCGCGCTCCAAACCATTCGACATCGTCCCCTCGAGCGCAATCGCGTGATCGGCGACCATCCGTTGATACGTGGCCGTGACCTCGGTAGCCGGGCCGTCCGCAATGATCTCGCCGTGGTTGAGGAGCAGCACGCGGTCGCAGTAGTCCTCGAGGGCAGGCATGTTATGGCTCACGAGCACGATCGTCTTGCCTTCGCGCTTGTACCGGTTGAAGGTGTCGAAGCACTTCTCCTGAAAGCTCGCGTCACCGACGGCGAGCACCTCATCCATCACCAGCAGATCGGTCTCAGCGAGAATGGCAACGCTGAACGCGAGGCGGACCTGCATCCCGGAGGAGAAATTCTTCAGCTTCTGCTCTGCGAAATCCTCGAGCTCGGCAAACGCGAACACCTCGTCGATCTTGTCTCGCAGCTGCGCACGTGTGAGCCCCAGCATCGCACCACCGAGAAAGACGTTCTCGCGAGCGGTGAGCTCTGGGTTGAAGCCGACCCCGAGCTCGAGGAATGCCGAGAAGTCCCCGTTGACGCGCGCGTATCCCGCGTCTGCTTTGTAGATCCGGCAGAGGATCTTCAGCAGCGTGCTCTTGCCGCAGCCGTTCGGGCCGGCGATGCCGAGGAACTGGCCCTGCGGGATCTCGAACGAGATGTCGCGCAGCGCGACAAGGTCTCGATAGCGCGATGCGCTGCGCCAGTGCGTGACTCGATATTTGAGCGTTGTGCTCCTGTCAAGCGGGAGCCGAAACCGCTTGCGGACATGCGAAACCTCTACGACAGCGGTCACACCGAGCCGGCGAACCTCAGTGCCGAATCGCGTGCTCTCAATCGAACCGCGTCATCGCCGGCGCTTCAACCGGGCGGTCGCCCCGCGAATGCCGGCCATCGCCTTCCGCTTTGTATCGATGAGTGCGATCTCCCGGTCCGAGAGGAAGTAGTTCGCGGATGACGACGTTGCAGCTGCGGAACCGTGGTGTGCGGGGGTCGTGGAAGCGCCGGGAAGTGTGGGCACACTGGCGAGGCAGAGCGTTCGAACCTGTTCCGGCGACAGACCGTCAGGAGGACGTTCGAGCGTGACGAAGAATTCGAAGTCGCCTGGCTTGGTGGGTTCGAAGGCGACGAACGACATGGTGACCAGGTCCATCTGCATCAGCGTCGTCATCAGCTGGACAAAGGTGGCATCCGAGAAGACCCAGCAATGCGTGTCGAGATACGCAGTGGTGGTTGCAGCCTTCGTGGCGAACGCCAGAGCCGTTTCAGCGTCCGGGGGTGGATCGTCGTGGCCTGGCAGGCCTGCCCATATGCCGCCTGGGTCGACAACGACGAAGCGATAGAAATGATCGAAGGTCGCGCGCACCGCTGGGCGGCGGAGGTGCAGCAGATACGCCTCGACGACCTCCGAGACATCGCTGTCGCGCCGGCGCACGTCGAACGTGTAACGCCGGTCGGGCATCGCCAGACTCAGCCGCCCCCCGGGCTTGAGAACGCGCTCCACCTCGCCCAGCCAACCCACGAGGTCGGGCACATGCTCGAGGACGTGCGAGGCGACGACGTAGTCGAACGCCGCAAACTCGCCGATTGCTTCGGCAAGAGAGTTCGAACCCCAGACATAGTCTGTCGACACAATCTTGGTCTCATCGACATTTGGATCGTTCGTATATTTCGCGATGAGCTCATCGGTTGACAGATGGTCCACGTACGAGATGTCGCCAGACTTTCGCGATACGACAGGAGACGCGAGCGGACCGATCTCAAGTCCGCGACCCCCAGCAACATTGATGTGCGCTCGAAGTCGGTCGAATCGATCCATCTAGACGATCGTTCCCCCACGCCTGGCTACCGTCGACACGAGGGCAGTCTACCGCCACGGAACTGCCACGGAGGACTGGCTCTGGCCACCTGATCGGACCACGGCCCCGCGGCTTGGCTGAGATCGATGGACGATCGGACCCTCGAACGTGGCCCGGTCCCCCATGGTCCCGCCTTCGTTGGACATGTGCTGTGTTGAGAGACTGCTTCGACAGACGATCCAGCTCGGGATATTAGTCCAAGTCCCTTGTGTCGACCTGCGTCTAGATAGCCTGCGTGGGATGACTGGTTCGACAGACGATCCAGCTCTGGATATGCGCCCCGGTCCCCCTTGTCCACCTGCGTCTGGATCACTGGACACCGAACAACCAAGGTCGTCGGCCCAGACGAGTTCGCAGAGCTACGTCAGTCCGCCAACGTACAGACCCCGCCACGGTTTGATGCTCAAGTGCAATCCACACGCACTTGGAGGTAGACCGGATGGGTCTTGGAGCTGGAATCTTTTTGCTGGCCGTTGGCGCTGTGCTCGCCTTCGCCATTCACGTGACCACGAACGGCGCGATCAATGTTCAGGTCGTCGGCTACATCCTCATGGGCGCCGGTGCTCTCGGGATCGTGCTCTCGATGGTGTTCTGGTCGTCCTGGGGAGGCTTCTCCCGTCGCCGTGCCGTCGAGTCGGGCGTCGGAACAACCACAACGACGGTCGACCAGCCCTAGAACTGCCGGGCGGAATCGCGTTCGACAGAGGCGAAGGAACCGCGGAGGGCGTGACGCTCCTTCGCGCGATCGCGCCTGGGTGAGCCTGTTGTAGGCAGGCAAACTTGCCATGTCGCGTCCGGAGTCCTCACGCTAATGCGGTGGCCATCTCGGGGACAGCTGATCATCGATTGCGATCCGGGGATCCGGTGCTCATCGTTGCCAACGGCAATCCCCTCTCTCGACGAGCCGACAGCATGGCGGAGACGGCGCTTCGACAACTGCAGTCATCGTTCGAGACGCAAGTGGAGCTCGCATCCACCGACTACGCGGGGCACGCTCGCGAGATTGCAGAGACGTGGGCGTGTGAGCACATCGATGGGACGATCATCGGCATCGGCGGGGATGGAACGCTCAACGAGATCGGCAACGGCATCCTCTCTGCAACTGCCGCGTGCGGCAGTCGCGTCGTGCTCGTTGTCTGCGGCGGTGGTAATGCCAATGACCAGTACCGGAGCTGGCCACCCTCGCAACGCATTCAGCTCGAGGACGTGCTATCCGCGGAGCCCATTGCGGTAGATGTCCTCGAGATGTCCTATGGCACCGGGCCTCAGCAACAGCCCACGCGTCACTTCGCGTTGTCATACGTAGCGATCGGTACGTTGGCCACCGGCGCGTCTGTGGTCAACGGCCGCCGGCGCGGGATGCTCGCCAATCTTGCCCTCATCCCCCAGACGTTGCTGCGAGCGCGGCCGGTGTCCGTGGTGATGAGCGGCCGGCGAGTGCTCATCGACAGCCTCAGCTGGCACATCATCCCCACGATGGCGAAGGTCTTTCGCGTCAGTGCCAACTCGCGGCGTGACGACGGCCTGATGGAGATCGTGAGGGTGCCGCATCGCCGGTGGCCCGCAGCGCTCCGGATGAGCTGGTTCGGCCTTCGCACCCTGGTGCGGCCGCCTCGGCAATCACAAGGCACGACAATGACGTTCTCTTGGGCCGAGGGCGGTGCAGCGCAATTGGATGGCGAGACGGTCGATATCCCGCCAGGGTCTGATGTGGCGGTACGCTGCGTTCCGGCAGCACTCCGCATGCTGTGCTGCGCCATCGACGTCTCCACCAAGACGCCGCACCGAGCCCTCGCCGGCTGACGACGAGGAGTCGAGGACCTCTCCACCTACACTGACGGGCATGGCATGCCGCATCAGTGAGCTGGTCATCAACTCCGCCGATCCCGACCGGCTCGCCGCATTCTGGAGCGAGGTCCTCGGCTACGTCGAGCTCGGCCGGGAGGACGACGGTGCCATCGAGATCGGCCCGGCCGAGCGCCGGCTTCGGCGGCCCGCAGCCCACCCTCATCCTCGCCCCAAGCACCGACCCGCGGCGCGGGAAGCTCCGCTTGCATATCGACGTCAATGCCACCGACCGCGACCAGGACGCCGAGCTGGAACGGCTGCTCGCGCTCGGCGCCACGCCCGCCGACGTCGGTCAGACCGGCACCGAAAACTGGCACGTGCTGGCAGACCCGGAAGGCAACATCTTCTGCCTCCTGCACAGACGGCTCCAACCCCTGTGACCAGGGATTCCTACCCAATCAGCGCAGCGAGCTCGCCTCTGGAGTTGATGCCCAACTTGCCGTAGACGCTGCGCAGGTGGTACTCAATCGTCTTCGGGCTGAGGAAGAGCGCGGCGGCGGCCTCGCGGGTGGTTCTGCCACTCGCGAGCAACTGCGCAATGTGGCGTTCCTGTGGCGTGAGTGTTTCCGCCGGTGACGCTCCTCGACGGCGCACGGTCTCGCCCGTCGCGAGGAGTTCGGCGCCGGCGATTCCCGCCCATGGAGCGGCGCCGACTCGCTCGAAGATCGCGAACGCGAGTCCGGAGCTCTTCACGTGCGCGACTGCGTTGACGCACGCGGCGAAGCCGCGCGCCGAATGCAAGGTGCGTCAGTCCGAGCTCGAACACGTCGGGTGTCTTCTCATGAAGACGGAGTGCCTCCGCAAAGTGGCGCTCGAAGTCGCCGTCCGGCGCGAGCATGCCGAGGCAGCGTGCGGCGCGAGCCAACGACCACGGCTGTCCCTTGCGTCGCGCTTCGACGTCGAGCAGCGCAGCGACTCGACTGGCGTCCTCGCGACGACCAAGGCGAAGGTAGGCATCGACGAGCTCTCCCGACGGCGCCAGGTCGACGTCGTCTATGCCGAGGTCACCAAGCCGGCGTGCGCAGGCCTCGAGATGCTCCGCTGCGGCCGCTGCTCGACCGAGCCCGAGCTCGAGCTCGCCGAGAGCCCGGATGGCCCAGATCTCATAGAGATGAACCCCAAGCTCGGCGCACTGGATGCGCGCCTCTGCGACATGCGCACGGCAATCGTCTTCGTACCCCTGCCGCGCTTCGAGCCACGCCATGCCGGCCAGTGCTGCGGCAAGTTCTGTTTGCTGCCCGGTCTCGCGCGCGAGCCGGGCGGCCTCGTCGTATTCGACCGTTGCCCTGCCCCATTCTTCCGCGGCCGCGTGATCGCGACCGACACGATTCAGCAGCCACGGCAGGATGCCGAGCGCAACCCGAGCACGGGCTGTTTCAATCATCTCGTCCACGAGGTCGCGGACGGAACCGAACTCGCGGAGCCACAACGGGACAGCGACGACCCACGGCAGGAGGCGCGTGTCCTCGCGCAATCCCTCGTCCTCCGCAATGAGCACCGACGCGGAGCGAAACAATTCGATGCCCGCTCGCGCGTCACCCGTGAACACGAGCGCCATGCCCATGGACGCACATGCGAGAAAGCGCGCCCTGGCAGACGCATCCGCGGTCACCAGGGCCGTCAGCGCCTGTGCCGTCAGCAACATCCCCGCAGCGTCGCCGGCATAGAAGCACGCGTCCACCGCGTCTGCGAATAACTCCACCGCGAGTTCGGGGACGGTCGCGGCACTCCGCTCGGCTGCGGTGACGAGGATGGCATACCCCTCGTTGACAGGCCCCCGCCGCGTCGCGATATGGCCGCTCAGGCTGTCGATCTGCACCAGCAGGTCCGGGTGTTCGGCGAGCGGACGCGCCTCGTCAAGCAGAGCGACCGCCCGGTCGGCAAAGCCCGCCAGCCACGCTGTCTCCGCAGCGGCTGCAAGGAGCCGGCCGCGGCGCTCATCGTCATCGGCCAGGCGTGCCGACCGCTCGAAGGCGGCGCTGGCGACCCCGTACGCGCTTCGTTGCCGGCTGCGCATGCCGGCCTGCTCCAGAGCGGACGAGGCGGGCATATCGGTGCCGGCGGCGGAGGCCGCGAGATGCCAAGCGCGCCGGTCCGCATCTCGGTCCGACAGGACGCGCGCCATGGCACGGTGGGAAGCTCTGCGCACATCCGGCGGAGCCGTGTTGTAGATGGCGGCTCGGGCCAGCGGATGGCGAAACTCAACTCTGCCGTCACGCATTCGGATGAGGCCGGCCTCCTCTGCCGCAGCCAGCCCTCCGATGTCGATGTCGAGGAGGCGAGCCGCCCGCTCGAGTGCAGGCAGATCGGCGGCTTCGTCGACGGTGGCAAGGATCAGGAGTTGTCGTGCCGAGGGCTCGAGAGCATCAGCCTGCCGCGCGAAGGCGCGCGAGATCGTCGCCGGCACGGTGATCGGTGCGTCGATCGAGAGCGTCGCCAGGCGCGATGGGTCGCGGGCCAGCTCGGTCAGGGCCAGCGGATTCCCCGCCGTAGCCCGATAGATGCGGTCGGCGGTCTCGGGTGCGACGGTGCCGAGCAGCTCGCCTGCGGCATCTCGGTCGAGTCCACCGATATGGAGCGTCGGCAGGTCGGTATCGTCGAGCAGCGACGGCTCGTCCTCACGGGCGGCCAGGACGGCACCAAGCGGCTCCCCGAGCAACCGCCGAAGCGCGAAGCGGAGTGCCTCAGCCGTCGATGGATCCAGTAGATGTGCGTCGTCGATGAGGAGCATCGCCGGCTGCTCCTCGGCGTAGATGGCAAGCAGGCTGAGTGTCGCTGCTCCCACCGCGAAGCGCTCGCCCGATGTGCCCGGACGCAGCGCGAGCGCACCTTCAAGCGCCGCGGCCCGCGGGGCTTCGGCATGCGCCCGATGAGGTGCAGCGCGGGTCGTAGCAACTCGTACAACCCTGCAAACGGGAGGTGCATCTCGGACTCGATCCCTCGAGCGCGGAGGAGTGCCAGGTCACTCCCGTGCTCTGCCACGTATGAGAGGAGTGATGTCTTGCCGATCCCGGCCTCACCGATCAATGCCAGCACCGCGCTTCGCCCAGAGCGGACTGCGGCTATAACGCCGTCGAGCGCATCCCTTTCCCGGTCGCGCCCCACCAGCATGCGTGGATTGTAGGGAGGCCCTGATACCGAAATCGGCCGCGAACGCAGTTTCTAGGGGGCCCCCCTGACGCGATGGCGGGCAGGCCGCCCATAGCCTCCGAAGCGAATCAGCTCATAGCGGAGGCTTTCACCATGACCCAGACATTGGAACCGGTTGCACTCGACCACGCGAAGCTCGAGGCGTTCGTCTTCCGCGCGGTTGACGAGGTCGGTGCGACATTGAACACGGCGCTGGTCGTGATGGGAGACCGCCTGGGTCTCTATCGAGCGATGGCGGGAGCCGGGCCGCTCGCCTCAGACGAGCTGGCGGCCCGTGCGGGCGTGTCCGAGCGCTACACGCGTGAGTGGCTCAATGCTCAGGCGGCCGGTGGCTACGTGGAGTACGACCCCGACAGCGGGCGTTACACCCTCCCACCGGAGCAGGCGGTCGCTTTGACCAACTCGGAGAGTCCTGCCTTTCTCCCCGGCTTCTTCCAGATCGCCCTGGGGTCCGTGCTCGACTCCCCACGGATCGTCGAGGCGGCACGGACAGGTGGTGGCGTCGGGTGGCACGAGCATGTCGACGACGTGTTCGAAGGGTGCGAGCGCTTCTTCCGGCCGGGCTACAACGCCAACCTTCTCTCAAGCTGGCTGCCGGCACTCGACGGCGTCGTCGCCAAGCTCGAGCGCGGAGCACGCGTTGCCGATGTGGGGTGCGGCCATGGCGCTTCCACGATCCTCATGGGAGCCGCGTACCCGAACTCGTCCTTCCTCGGCTCCGACTACCATTCGGGCTCGATCGAGACGGCTCGCCGGCGAGCCGAAACCGCGAAGGTCAACGGGCACGTCGCTTTCGAAGCGGCCGGCGCAACCTCGTTCAGCGGACGGGACTACGATCTCGTGACCATGTTCGACTGTCTGCACGATATGGGTGATCCGGTCGGCGCGGCACGGCACGTCCGTGAGGCGATCGCCTCGGACGGAACGTGGATGATCGTCGAGCCTGCCGCAGGCGACCGCGTCGAGAACAACCTCAACCCGGTCGGACGCGCCTATTACGGCTTTTCGACGCTGCTCTGCACCCCCGCATCGCTTTCCCAGGACGTCGGACTCGCGCTCGGCGCGCAGGCCGGCGAGGCGCGTATCCGCGACGTGGTCAACGCCGGCGGCTTCACTCGCTTCCGTCGCGCTGCCGAAACGCCATTCAACATCGTGTACGAGGCTCGGCCTTGATCGTCAGCGAGCCCGAGCTTGCGGTGGTGCGCCCGGAACAGACCCGGGCGCGCTACCCCGACTCGGAAGGCTTTGTCGAGCGTGGCGGCGTGCGCACCTTCTACGAGGTGTACGGGCACGGCGAGCCGACGATCCTGCTCCTCCCCACCTGGTCGATCGTTCATTCGCGCTGCTGGAAGATGCAGATCCCATACCTGTCGCGGCACTGCCGGGTGGTCACGTTCGATGGTCGTGGCAACGGCCGGTCCGACCGGCCATCCGAAGCTGAGGCATACACAGAAACGGAATTCGCCGCGGACGCAATCGCGGTGCTGGACGCCACCGAAACGAAGAGCGCGTTCGTGGTCTCCTGGTCGATGGGAGCGCAGCGAGCGATGGTGCTCGCGGCAGACCATCCCGAACGCGTTGATGGCGTCGTGTTCATCGGCCCCGCCGTGCCGTTCGGACAGCTCAGCAGCGCCGAGGCGATCACGGTGTTCGACGAGAAGGCTCCGCCCTACGAGGGATGGGCGAAGTTCAACCGTCACTACTGGCTGGAGCATTACGAAGACTTCCTGCGCTTCTTCTTCTCCCAGGTCTTCACCGACCCGCACTGCACCAAACAGATCGAGGATGCGGTGGACTGGGAACTCGAGACAACCCCGGAAACACTCATCGCAACCGCGGTCGCACCCGAGCTGGACGAACGGGACCTGCGCAAGATCGCCGAGCGCATCCACTGCCCGGTGCTGGTCATTCATGGAACCGACGACGCCGTGCGTTCGCATGAGTCCGGCGCCGCCCTTGCCGAGATCACAGGCGGGAGGCTCATCACTATCGATGGTGCCGGGCACGGGCCTCACGCTCGTCAGCCGGTCAAGGTGAACCTGTTGCTCCGCGACTTTGCGTGTCCGCCGAAGCCTGCTTCTCGATGGACTACGCCGTCGCGGCGGCGCAAGCGCGCACTGTACATCTCCTCGCCGATCGGTCTTGGTCATGCCCAGCGTGACGCCGCCATCGCTGACGAGTTGCGCCGTCTCCATCCCGACCTGGAGATCGACTGGCTGGCGCAGCATCCAGTGACTGCTGTGCTCGAGGCACGTGGCGAGCGCATCCATCCTGCAAGCGCGCACCTCGCCAATGAGTCGCATCACATCGAGAGCAAGTCAGCCGAGCACGACCTGCACTGCTTCCAGGCGTGGCGGCGAATGGACGAGATCCTGCTCGCCAATTTCATGGTGTTCCACGACCTCGCGCGAGATGAGCACTACGACCTCTGGATCGGCGATGAGGCATGGGAGCTTGACTACTATCTGCATGAGAATCCGGAGGAGAAGCGAGCCGCGTACGCATGGCTCACAGATTTCGTCGGTTGGCTGCCGATGCCCGACGGTGGTGACACTGAGACGAGCGTGACGGCGGACTACAACGCCGAGATGATCGAACAGATCGCACGGTATCCTCGCGTTCGCGACCGCGCCATCTTCGTCGGCAGCCAGCTCGACATCGTGCCTGACACTTTCGGCCCGGGTCTTCCGCCGATTCGCGATTGGACCGCAGACCATTTCGACTTTCCCGGCTACGTCACCGGATTCGATCCGGCCGAGTTCGCGGACCGCGAACGCATCCGCGCCGAACTTGGCTACCTGCCCGACGAGCAGGTGTGCATCGTCACCGTCGGTGGATCCGGTGTCGGCCAGGCGCTGCTGCGCAAGGTGATCAACGCATATCCAGCCGCAAAGGCGCGCGTGCCGAAGCTGCGCATGATCGTTGTCGCCGGCCCGCGCATCGACCCCGCCACGCTTGCCGCTCCGGAAGGTCTGGAGGTGCGGTCATACGTCCACCAGCTCTACCGTCATCTCGCGGTGTGCGACCTCGCCGTCGTCCAGGGCGGTCTGACGACCGCAATGGAGCTCACCGCCAACCGCCGGCCGTTCATCTACTTTCCGTTACGTCACCACTTTGAACAGAACTTCCATGTGCGCCACCGCCTCCAGCGATATCGAGCCGGACGCTACATGAACTACGAGGAGGAGACCAGCACGACGATCGCCGCGGCAATCGCTGAAGAGATCCAACGTCCTGTGGACTATCTTCCCGTTGAGACCGACGGAGCCGCTCGCGCAGCTGCCCTCATCGCCGAGTTGCTGTGAGGCGCAACGAGCGTCGGCTCCGATCATCGAGAGTCAAACCCGGATCTTCGCGCCACGTCCTGCGCATGGCCAGCGAGCCGAATTCCCGTCATCCTCCGCATCGCCATCTTCAATCGCATTCAGCGCGTCACGCAACGCTGTGACGAGCCGAGAGGCGTCTCTGTCGGGGAGTGAGCGCAGTCCCTTCCGGGCCTTCCTGCTCGCGAGGTTCGGCTGACGAGAGGCGCGGATCCCAAGCCCCTGCCCAGGGTGGCGCGTCGGCGCCGCGCTCCCAGACCGCCGGAGGGTCACCGGTCCGGAGGTTGAACTGATAGCGATTGCCAATTGAAGTCACAGCAATACGCCACCAGGTTGGCCGCCGGAGATTCATTCACGACGGCGGAGCCAGGGTCGAGGAGGCCCTTGGCCTTGCCGGCATACAGCATGCTCTGACGAGGTCCAGGCTCAAATGTGTCACCCGACGCAAGATGGTGCGCACCTGAGAATCCGTTCATCTCAGCGCCGGACGACCGGTAGACGTTGCCCCCGGCGTGCATCCAGACGACGAAGTTGAGCGCCGGGCCGTTCCCGACATTGCGAACACGAACAGCCGCCCATGGCTGTTCGCGGATCCCAACTGGCGGTTCGTCCAGCAGGACAAGCAGTGGCATCGTCGCGTACACCAAATCCTCCTGTGTCTCCGCAACCAGCAGGCGCGCCTCTTCGGCGCGCTGCACCGTGGCCTCCAGCAACGAGGCGTTGCCATCCTGAAGGTGCCCGAGGGTTGTTGCCATACGGCTGCTGCGCCGCAGCCACATGACGATGGCGATGACGAGCGCGACGAGGATGAGCACCAACGACGATGCCGATACCACTTGGGCGACAAGGCTCCAGTCCATTGCACTGCAGTCTAGTCATTGCTCCGACTTGTGCACGACGAGGCGTGGCCGATGCATCACCGCTGTGCTTGAGGTGTCGGCGGCAAGTAAGATCGCGAAAACCGAAGAAGGGAGCTCGCAACGACAAATGGCGGACACGACCGCGGGTATCGACCCATTCGTGATCGCGGTGCCGCAGGGCGACATCGATGATCTTCGCGAGCGACTGGCGCGAACGCGGTGGCCCGATGCGCTTCCCGGCGTTGGGTGGGAATACGGGATCCCCCTCGATTACGTCCAAGAGCTGGTCCGGTACTGGCGCACCGACTACGACTGGCGCGTCCACGAAGCGCGGCTGAATCGGTTTCCTCAGTTCCGCACCACCATCGACGGCGCCAACGTGCACTTCATCCACGTGCGCTCGCCCCAGCCGCGTGCACACCCGTTGTTGATGACACATGGTTGGCCCGGGTCGATCGTCGAGTTCTGCAACATCATCGAGCCCTTGGTCGATCCACGATTGCATGGCGGCGATCCTCGCGACGCATTCGATGTCGTCATCCCGTCGATTCCCGGCTACGGGTTCTCGGGCCCGACGTCGCAGCGCGGATGGGACATTCACCGGATCGCCGAGGCGTGGAGCGAACTGATGCGCCGGCTCGGGTATGACCACTTCGGCGCCCAGGGTGGTGACTGGGGTTCGGATATCTCCCTCGAGCTGGGCCTCACGAACCCCGAGCACGTGAGCGCCGTTCACGTGAACATGCTCGCGCTGCCAATCGCCGAGGGCGGTCTCACCGACTCCACGTTGACGCCGGTCGAGCAGGAGCGACTGCGGGCCGGCGCGGAGTTTCTCGCGCACGGGAGCGGCTATGACCTCATGCAGTCGACACGCCCGCAAACCCTCGCATACGCTCTCACCGATTCTCCTGTGGGGCAACTGGCATGGATTGTCGAGAAGTTCAAGGAATGGACCTACCGAAGTGAACGGCCGGAGGATTCGGTAGACCGCGATCAGATGCTCACCAACGTCACGTTGTACTGGTTGACGAAGACCGCCGGGTCATCGGCACGTCTCTACTTCGAGGACGCGAAGTCGCCTCCCTGGTTCCGCTCGCAGCCCTCCTCGACACCGACCGGTGTCGTGGTGTTGCCAGGCGAGATCACGCCGGCAATCCGTTCGGTGGCAGAGCGCTCGCTGAACATCGTGCATTGGTCGGAGTTCGATCGCGGTGGACACTTCGCGGCGATGGAGGTTCCAGATCTGCTGGTTGACGACATCCGGCTCTTCTTCCGGGCGTATCGTTAGCGACTTATCGTTGAGGGAGGTAACCATGACAACGATCCCGGCAGACGCTCCTCGATCCGAGGACGGTCAATGGTGGTGGGATGGCGCCCAATGGCAACCCGTCGATGACCCGGGCGGCGAAATCAATACCAGTGGAGTCCCCTACACAGCGACCGCGGAGATCGCCGAGGGCACGCAGATCGGCACCGTCGATCTGAGCCTCAGCGAGATCGAGTCCATCCTCACTGCGGCGGGTGTCGATCTCGGCGACGGCAGCGGTGCTGGCGACCTGGTAGCGGGGCAGAACCCGGACGAGGCGAACGCCTGATGGGAGACCCGCATCTCGTTACCCAGTGGGTCAACCAGTCAGACCTCATCGGTCACAGCTACGTCTGGCAAGTTCAGTTCCAGGTCAGTGATCTCCACTTCCAGACGCTGAGCAGCCGGTTGGGAACGACGGACATCTTCAGCGATCCTGCGTTCGTGGTTCAGCCGAACAACTCGTTCCAGCCTGGGCAGCTTGCGCTGCAGTGGAATCTCATCAATCAGACATGGCCAACGATCGGTGGCATGGTGCTCCAGACCATGCTGCAGGGCGGCCTCCAGTGGACCGACAGCTCGGGGAGCGCCGTCACGCTGCAGCCGGGTATCGACGTCAGCAACACGCACCTCGACTGGTTCCACCTTCAGGTCGGTGTCCAGTTCAGCTTCAGCGATGGTCCTGACGGTGGCCTCCGCGTGCAGACCCAGCTCCCGGTGTCAACGGTGATGAGCGGCATCTTCCGTTTCTAGCCGTACGGCGGACGGTTCTGCTCGCTCTGCAACGTTGAGACGTGTGCGCAATGTCAGCGCACACGCACGATGGCGACTCAACGGATCAATCCAGGAACGTCGGCCACCCGTTCAGCGCGGTCGCGGTCACCGTCCGATCTCACGGAGCGGGTCGGGAATACGGTCGCCGAGTCGGAGCAGGACCGCTCCGGCCAGCACCGCGGCAAGCGCGCCACCCCACCAGACGGCGTCTGGGGAGGTCTGCAGAAGCACGCCTCCTATTGCCGGGCCCAGCGCCAGGGAGAGGCTGAAGGTCAGACTGTAGAGTGATAGGTAGCGGCCGAGCAGATGGGCTGGAGCCATGTCCACAACCAGTGGCCCCAGAACGACGATGTGGACGCATTCGCCGATGGCGAAGACGATCGCGACACCGGCGAGGAAACTCGTCGCAGCGAGCTCCGAGTGGATGAGCGTCGCCGGCAGTACCGCTAACAGGCTCACTGCAAAAAGCGCGCTGGCTGCCGCGAAAGCGTGTGTCCGCCGCATCCGAGCCACGACGCGCACCGACGGGATCTGCGCGATAACGACGAAGCACGTGTTGACGAGGACAAGGATCCCGATCGCGGCGGGGCCGAGCGATGTGTGAGTCTTTGCAAATGGCGGCAGGATGTTCGAGAAGAACGTGTGGCCGACGACGACCAGCACGATGTTGGCTGCGATCACAGTCATGAAGAGCCGGTCTCGAGCAACGGCACGAAAGCCGGTTCCGCGGGTGTCTGTCGCTGTCACGGTTTCGACTCGCGGATTTGGTACGGCCGCCAGCACCACGAGCGCGAATCCGGCGTAGGTGATGGCGTCGAAGAAATAGAGCGCTTGGAAGGAGCTGAGCCGCTGTGCGGATGCGATGACGAAGCCGGCCACGGTCGCGCCGGCGCCGAGACCGAAGTTGCCCGCAACGCGGTTGAGCGCGAAGGCCGCCGCTCGCTGCTGGCGCGTGACCAACCTGATGGTCAATTGCCGGTTCGCCGTCCCAGCCGCGCCGATTCCGGCTCCGCTGACAATCGAACAGGCGAAGGCTTGCCAGGGATGGGCCACATAGGCGAAGCCGGCGTAGCCCAGGGCGCTCGCCAGGCTCCCTGCGACGACGGTCGCTTTGGCGGAGTGCCGGTCGAGCAGCGCTCCTGTCGGCAGAGTGGTGATTGCGGCCGTCCCCATGGTCGCTGCGAGAATCAGTCCGGCTATTGACGTTGAAAAGCCACGTATCTGATGCAGATAGATGATCTCAAACGGAAGAATGAGCCCATATCCGAAGTAGTTGAGTGCGTTTCCCGCTTGGAGGATGAGCACGGGGCGAGAGAGCCCGGTGCGCCAACCCGCGGTGAGGTGCGAGATGCGGCGGGCCATCCGTGTCAGCGCTCCGCCATGGCGCGAATCGTCGTGACGGGACGCGCCTCAGGCCATGCCACCGCGATACCGTTGAGTCATGTTGCCGACGGTACGAGGCGCCGATCCTGACCGTCTTGAACGATCCTGCATCCGGCGCCCAAACTCGATCAGGTTTGGACCGGGCGCCTACGGCGTCGAGCGCGCCGAGGTCTACCTCTCCACTCGCGGGTTTGAGGCGCACCGTCACGGCACATACGGGATCGGCGTCACGACTGCCGGCGTCGCCACCTTTCGATACCGCGGCTCGCAACGTGTCTGTCTGCCCGGTCAGATGCAAATCCTGCATCCCGACGAGACGCATGACGGCGGCCCGGGAACCGACGACGGCTTCGGTTACCGGATTCTCTACATCGAGCCCGAGCTCGTCCGCGGCGCCCTCGGCGGTCGCGCGCTCCCGTTCGTCGCCGATCCCGTCCAGGAGCCGAAGCCGACGGCTCGATCCATCGTTGCGCTGCTTGCCGAAATGGACGACCCGGTCAGCGAGCTGAGTTGCGCCGAGATCGCTGTCACCGTCGCTGACTGTCTCCTGTCGCTCAGTGATCGCCCAGACCGCCGCAGGGCCACAGTGGACATCACGGCAGTCGAGCAGGTACGCGAATATCTCGCAGCTCACGCACGGGAGCAGACGCCTGCGTCGACTCTCGAAAAGATCGCAGGCATCGACCGTTTCACAATCACCCGCCACTTTCGATGGGCCTTTGGGACAAGCCCCGATCGCTACCGAACGTTGCGTCGCCTGGCGCTCGCACAAGCCGCTATCGAGACCGGGCAGTCACTCGCGCAAGTCGCTGCCGAGGCGGGTTTCGCCGACCAGAGCCACATGACGCGACACTTCAAGCGGACCTATGGATTGACGCCGACTCGGTGGAAGACACTGAGAGCCGCCGCATCGACAGAACGCGGAGGCTTGCGTTTCCGGAGGTAGGTGGCCATCGGTCAGGTGCGACCACGAACGCTCGGTGGGTCCGCAGTGTGACCAGGCGGACTTCCGAGCGTTGCCAGACCTGTCGTCTTTATCGCGCGGCCCTCAGCATCGACGTCACGGGCGGGCATGCCCCAGCTTGTGCCGTGCCAGTGACCACGAACCCGTGGCGCTCGTAGAAGGAGATGTTCCGGGGATTCGGAGAATCGAGATAGGCGGGTAGGTGATCTGCGTCAACCACCGTGAGGCAGTGCTCCATCAGCGTGCTGCCCAGGCCTTGGCCCTGCGCGATCGGGTCGACCCCGAACCAGGGTAGGTACCAATGCGGCTCTTTCGGGTGGGCGGCGTCCATCTGCGCAAGGACTTCAAACGTATCTGCGTGCTTGTCCGGTGCGATGCTTTCGGTGAGCACGGCGACGACAGCATCGCCGTCGACGGCCACGTGTGGTGGCAACCAGAGGGCCACGCCGGCATACGCGTCGAGCCGCCATACGGTTTCCTCGGTGAACGCCCTCCCAGCAAACGCCGCTAGAAACACAGGGAAATGCGTCAGATACTGGTCCGCCTCGGGATACAGCCAGCGTTCGACAGGATCGGCTGCGAACGCCAAGACGAGGGTGTCGAAAGCCCTGTCGCGTTCACCTTCTTGCACAGAAACGACCTGTGTGCCACCCATTCGCACTCCTTGTGGTGAGCGGCAGACGGAGCTCGTGGGCAACTCTAGCGCTTGAGTGCGCCGGAAGGACTGGAAGGGCCCCCGCGACGGAACGCGGCCGGCGCGAACCGTTCTGTGTGCCGCCGGCCAAGCCTCCGCCGGGGCAAATGCGCGGCCGATGAACTCAAGGGCAACCCGAGTTACCTATGATCACCGCGTTGCCAGCAGAGTTGGAGAACGGCATGACAAGTCGTAGTGCGCAGGTCAACTTGCTCAGCGGGGTTGGACTGTTCGAGGGACTGACCAAGAAAGAGGCCGGCTTCGTCCTCCAGTTCATGCGAGATCAGGACTTTCCAGCCGGCAAGGTCATCGTCGAAGAGGGCACGACGGGCGGCCGGTTCTTTCTGATCGTGTCGGGCACCGCCGTCGTCACGCGACGCGGACGTCGTCTTCGCCGGCTCGAGGCTGGCGATTCCTTCGGAGACATCGCTCTCATCGATGGGGGCCCGCGGTCGGCGACGGTGACGGCGGAATCAGCCATCAGCACGCTGTCCCTGGCAGTCTGGAATTTCAAGGCAGCCCTTCTCGAGAACCCGAGCATCACGTACAAGCTGCTGCTGGTGCTCTGTAAAAGACTGCGCGAAGCGGAGTCGCGCGCGCCGATCTGACCCGCTAGCGACGCCAACCTTGGCTTTGGATTATGCAGGCGATTACCTGCATAGCGGCCCCGTGGACCACGACTCGGTGTTCAAGGCGGTCGCCTTCTCGACATGCTCCACCAGAGGTCTGGGCTGACGCTGGGCGAGCTGGGAGAGGGCTTGGACATGCGCCGCCAGTCGGTCAGCCAGCATCTTGACCAACTGGAGGCAGCGAACTCACGGACCCGGAGATAACCGCACGGTTCTGGGGCCACAAGCAGGTGTCCGCTTCCGAGCGTGAACCGCAGGATTCGGCGAGGTATCAGGCGCGCTGCAGCAGGCCTACCACCCGTCCCAGCTCGGAGGTGATGGTCGCGTAGCACTCGCACGACATCGTCTCGAGCAGCTCTCGGTCGACGATCGTGACGCGACCGCGCGTGTAGCGGATGGCCCCGTCGCGCTGCAGGAGTCCCGCTGAGACAGAGACGGTGGAGCGCCGGACGCCCAGCAGCTGACCGAGGAAGTCATGGGTGATCGGAAATGCGGACCCGACCCGATCCTGGTTCATCAGCAGCCAGCGGGCGAGCCGCGCATCATTGGAGTGGAGCCGGTTGCACGCTGCGGACAGTGCGATCTGTCCGAACAGCACCTGCGTATAGCTCTCGACAAGCCTCTGGAGCGCGTGGCAACGGTCTGCCAACTCAAGAAATGCGGCTGCATCCAATCGTAGGCAGCGGCCTGCGACCTGCGCGATGGCACGCACTGCCAGGCCACCCGATGGCACAAGCGGCACACCGACGATGCCTTCGTTCCCGATGGTGGCAACCTCGACCATGGTGCCGTCCTGGAATGGGGTGACCAGCGAGATCACCGCGTCGTTCGGGAAGTACACGGCATTGACCGTTCGCCCCGGTTCGAAGAGCACGGTCCTGAGCGGGAAGGCAACGATGCTCGCAGCGTCGAGCAACTGCCGCCGGTCCGAGGGCGGAAGTGCTGTCAGAATCCGGTTCTCACAGCGCGCGATAACGTTCGTCGCTTCGATGGGCTTCACTCGAACCTGGACTACCTGTCGGAGATGCGTCTGAGTGCAGCCGCAAAGAGTGGTTGCGCGCGCGTCACGTTTCACCCTAAGACGGCGCCGAAATGCCGTCGATGACCGCGGTCACGTCCGAGAGATTAGCCGAGCCCGGAATCGGGATCCAGAATTCGATGACCGTCCCATGTCCGGGAACGCTGCGGACGCGGAGCCGGCCTCCTGACATCTCGGCGCGCGCGCCCATGCCGACCACCCCAAGGTGGCCACGTTCGTTGTGAGTTGCGGGCGCGGACCCGCACCCGTCGTCCTCGATAAGCACGTCGACGCCGCCCTTGCCAGGTGCCATACGGAGGCGAACGCTCGACGCACCCGCGTGCTTTCGCACGTTGCCGAGCGCTTCCTGCACGATGCGATACACAACCAGGGCAGCAGCCGGGGCGGGCTCCTCGATCAATCGATTGTCGAGCTCCCACCGCACGCCGCTGTCCTCTTGCAGGGTCTCGAGCAGCAGGCGCAGCGACAACGCAAGGCCGTGGCGCTGCAGCTCGGGCGGCGTGAGCTGGAATAGCAGCCGTCGCAGCCGGCCGATGGTCAGCCGCACGGTGTCCTGGACCTGGAGGCCCTCTCGCCTGTATTTCTGGCCGTCGAGATGGTCGATCAGCGGTGAGAGTTGCAGGTTTACTCGCCGTCATCACCTGCACCGCGTCGTCGTGGATCTCGACGGCGATTCGCTGCCGTTCCTCCTCCTGAGCTCGGACCAGGCGGCACAGCAGCACCCGCCGGTCGTCGGCTGCGAGCTTGGTTGCGACCGCAACGCGGAGGACGTTGGCCGCCAGTTGGAGGAAGTCGGTCTCCTCGGCGGTCCAGGATCGGGGCTCGCGGGTATACAGGCTCACCAATCCATACGGCGCTGTGGCGCCGCGGATCAACGCGGTGACGCCGCTGCGCATCCTCACTCCGTTGCGGGCGAGAGCTGGCGCACATTCGTCAGTGGCGTAGTCCGACACCGCGAGCATCGGTGCACCAGATGCCACGAGGCGTACCGCGACAGTTCCGTCTTCGGTCGATGTCGAAATACCGAGCGGCACGCCGCGAGACGCCAGCACCCTCACTATCCGACCTTCCGAATCAACCTCGACCACGCGTCCCGCGTCAGCTCGCAGGACCGTCGTACTCGCTTTGAGCACTCGTCGCGCAAGCTGGCGAATCGTGATGCCTGACATGGCGTCGTCTGTCAATCGGAGCATCGTCGCGATGTAACCGGAAGCGGGTGTTGCCTGGTGCCCTCTTCCTTGCTCTTCAGCAACGTCACGAACGCTGCGCTCACTTGGACCCGCACCGAGGCTGGTCACGCCGCTCGTGCCGAAAAGCTGTGACGACGGGGCCAACTCCCTTCCGCCCGCGTTGGTTTCAGCATGATGCTCATACCGTTTATACACGGGGTGGCGGCAACCATCAGTGACCCTGATCGCCAGTTGCGTGACCGCGGTCACGGTTTGTCGAGCGAACGGTGGATTCGCCTCGCGCGAGGCTCGCGAGCCGATCCTCATCGAGCACGGTGACTGCTCTCCTCGTGATGTCAATCACGCCGTCTGATCGCAATGCAGTCAGTTCTCGACTGACCACTTCGCGAACGGTGCCCACCGCATCAGCCAAGCGCTGATGGCTGACGTGCACGACGGTGCGCCCGTCAGGTCCGCGCAGCGCCATCTCGCGAAGGTGGCGCGCAACTCGTACAGTGATCGGTTGTCCGCTCAGGTCCGCGACGGTGCGCAGGGCCTCCGCCGTCACAGCCGCAACGTGTTCCGCGACCTTCCATGGCAGTTCGACATCGTGTTCTCCGGCGCGACGCAGGTGGTCGAAGGTGAGCACCTTGATGTTCACATCAGTGATCGCTTCAGCGTTCCACTGATCAGTACCCGCGAGGTAGGGCGAAAGCCCGATGAGATCAGTGGACCGCGCGTAACGGATCGTCATCTGGCGGCCGAGCTGTGTCGCGATGAACACCCGCACGATGCCTGCGACCACCAATGCAATTCTCGGAACCTGACCGGCACGCCAGACGAGCGCGCCCGCGGGGATGTGTATCACATCAAGCTCGGAGCCGAGCTGTTCCTGCCACATCCCAGTGAGCTGTTAGCGACTGCTCTCCACGGGGCTCACCGAATTCCACGGCGCAATCGATCCGGGCAGGGATGATTGAGTGAACACGAGCATTGATGTCAGTGTGAGCCTCGCCGCGGCCTCAACGGAATAGGCGCGGTATCACCCATTCGTAGACGGAGTGTCATCCGTCCCGCTCATCGATGCAAGACAACAAGTGGGACTCGCGCACCCGATCGCCAAAGCGGCAATCAACGAACGCGAAACCGCCGCGGAACGCGTGAATCAGCTCCTGCTGCGAATGGATATCGAGCTTCCGATAAATCGAATGGAGGTGATTGCGCACGGTGCTCGGACTCACGAACAGCGCCTTCGCAATTGACGGGACTCTGTCACCGGAGACCAGGCGGCTGACGATCTCCAACTCCCTGGTGGTCAGCTGGGAGAGGCCGGCCAGCTCGCCTTCGCGCGGGGTCATGGAGAGCCGGCCTGAAAGAGAGACAGCATCAGAGTCCCTCGCGTACCTGGACATCCAGTTCTCGACATCAGCGCCGGTACCGAACGCCAACTCCGCGTACGCGCCGGGGAGCAGCGCGAAACCGCAGCGCGGTGGCGGGGACAGCGGCCAGAGGACCGCTTCGAGCAACACCGTCTCGCCCTGCTTGGAAGAGGCGATCAGATTAAGGGTGACTCCCGCTCCGGTCGCGGCGGCGTGGGCAAGTGCGCCCAGCAGGTTGGGGATGCTGGTATCTGTCACCAACGCGAGAATCGACCGACCGAGGACGTCGGATGGCCGATACCCGAGCATGGCTTCGACGTCGCTGCTGATGCGATCGATCAAGAGGCTCTCGTCCGACGTTCCCACGACCGGGGTCAAATCCGAGCGCGCAAGATCGGGCAGGAGTGCGCCGGTGTTCGTGAGGGACGTCGCAAACACGGTGACGGCAAAGCGCGGCGGAGTGTCCGTACCCAGCGCGCGCACCCATACCTGCACCGGCATCGGCTCCTCCTGCCTGCGGCGGAGCGCGCGCGTCGTGACGTAGCCCTGAAGGCGACCGGTGCGCAGCAGATCGAGCGCGCCTGATGGCTGGTCGACCATGAATTCATCGATAGTCCTGCCCAGGATCGCCCTCTCATCCGAGGCAAACATTTCGCGCATCTGAGGGCTCACCGCCATGATCCGCCCGGACGCGACATCGATGATCGCGGCGGGCAGCGATGCATTGGCGACAGCCTCGATCGCCTCGGACGCGAGACCTCCGGTACCGAGCGCCTCGTGGTCCTTACGCGTTTGTATCCCCCTGAGCAGCGTTGGGTTCGTGCTCGCCCCCAGCGAGGTCCGCCACGGCACACAGTGGACCTTCTGCTGCGGGATGGCAAGAACGCCGATGTGCAGGGTCATGCGGGCCGTGACGCCGTCAGCCAGTGTCAGCGACTCATCTCGGCGGTGTGCGCCAGGTCACCTCTGTTGCTACTGCAGTCATAGACCCGTCTTTCAGTGCAAAGCTATCCTCGACGCGGATTGGTCGAAAACGTCCAGGACAGTCGGCGCGCCATCTGGGAGGAACTGCTCGAGGGTGTCGGCGAACCCGCGTTCGTCCTCTCCGGCGATCTCATCTTTCGCCCGGGCTCGCCACCGAGGATCGCACTCATTCGCGCCGGCATCGTCCGCCTGTATCTCTCGGGGACCAATGGGCAGCAGTTGACCATCCGTTACGGCCGGCAGGGCGATCTGGTCGGACTGGCCCCACTGCTCGGTGGCAGCCGCTCGTGGAGTGCCGAGGCTGTCGTTGACACCTCGGTCGACCTCTTGACAATGGACCACGTCCGCGCCGTGGCCCGGCGTCGCCCCGATCTTCCATGGTTGATCATCGCGACCAAGCGGCATTCGAAGCGCGCGGTCACGCCCTGTGTGACCGGAGTCACACGCGGACTACGAAAACGGCTGCTGGTTCGAGTCTCGCTCAGGTTTGCGACGAACGCGAGACCTTCTTCCTCTGCCGCAATGCAACGTTCGTTGCATGACACAAGGTTCGTCGTCCGGTGCGAATACGCGCATCGACTCGGCGTCCGCCCCGCGCTCTGCGCCTCCCGCCGAGAAGGACATCCATCCGGACCGACCCGTGACCGCAAGCCGGCTCGCGGCGCATGCGATCGCTCTGCACGAGGGACTGCGTCTTTATCAGACGATGTTCGAACGAAGCGCACTTGGACAGCTCATCGTCGACTTCCCGAGCTTTCGCATCGAGAGTAACGGGCTCATTGAGATGCGCAGCCAGCCACCGCCGCCGAAGGTAAATTCAGGCCAATGGGGAGGGCCGGAACGCCGCCAAGGCGTTCGCGACCGGGCTGGCAACGGGCCGGAAGGTATCGAAGCCCAGGGGTTCTGGTTGCGGCGGACTTAGAATCCGTCGCGACTTTGCACAGAGGCCGGCGGTCGTATCACTCGCCCAGCCACTGACCATCGCGCATGAGGGTGCGCCGTGCAAGTTCAGGAACGTTCCTCCACGCCCGGGCCGTCGTCGGCGTGGCGATCAAGAACGAGTGCTCCACCTCCTCGTCCCGTGGGTCCCACTCGACGCGTTGCCTGAACGCCTCTGCTACGTCGGCTTCAGCCGCGTGGCAGGGAACCACCGACGTCACGGCGTCGAAGACCGTGACGTCGCGAGGTGGTCCGAGTGCGAGCCGGATGCGGCCAGCAATGGCCGCGTTGAGCGCTGTCGGTGAGCCGGATGGAGTGGCCAGGATGATCCGGACGCCGTCCCATGCAAATGACAGCGGGATGAGGTGCGGCTGGTCCCCATGGGCTGTCGCCACCCAGATGTCGGCGTCAGTTGCCAGCCGGGTCATGGTGTCCGCGCGACGCTGCTCGCGGCTACGAGCGCCCGGCGACTGTGCGTCGCTTGTCACCGACGCAGCATGAGCAAGAACTCCACGTCGCCACTGTTCTCCACCGGCGATTGGATGTTCCATTGTGAGAAGTGCACGGGGATTGAGCCGGTCGCCTCGAGGATCGATCCCGTGTCGCGAGCAGTGATTGCCACTGTGACCATGCGCGTCGTGCCGTGCATGGTAAGCAGGCCGATTGCTTCGAACACGAAGCTCTTGTTCACGGTGGGAGGCACCCTGAGCACGATAGGCGTTGTGAGCATGAAGGTCGCGTCCGGGTACGTTTTCGTGTCCATGATCCCGGCGAGCTGTGGCTGCTCTCGCCCCCCGCCTCTACTGTGGCCAGGTCCACGCGGAAGGACGCGGACGAGACCTCACCCAGACTGATGACGACCCCACCCGTCACAGCGGTCGACCTTCCGACGACGGTGTTGCCAATCCCCAGGAATTCCTCCTGCACGCGATAGCCGGCGACCGACCCTTGCTCTGCCGTCCAGGATCCATCGATCGGGGCGATTGCCCCCGCCGCTGTCTGGCCTGCCGTTGGGAGAATCAATGGGCTTGGAGCCGGCGCCAACAGAAGCGCGACGATCCCCAGGATGACGACGACGAGAATTATGCCGATACTGGCGATAACCCACCGCCGCCTGCGATGTCGTCGCGGCGACGCCGGCCGCAACACATGCGTCGGCGCAGTTCGGCGAACGGCCTCAGTCATGTCACCACTATGTCCGCGCGGGAGCGCTTCCGCTAGTGCCAAAGGTCATCAGGTTGAATGACCGCTGCGACCCCTGCCGTCAACCGTGCTCACGCTTCCGCCGCCGCGAGCGTGCGACGCCACATGCTCGAGGACGTTTTCAGCACTTGACCGTTTGTGTCCGTCAGAGCCGGCGCACGCGCAGTCGATATCACGCCATCCTCAGACGCTCAAACAGCGCCGCGCGCGCGACGGCGTACCCCAACGCAAGCGCGAGCGACGCTGCGCCGAGAACGACCCACAGGTAGGGCCGCCCGCCGCAAGGAATCCCGCTGCCAAGACAGGCGCGATCGCGGCTGAGATTCCCCACCCGAGTTGGTGCACGGCCGTGTATCGGCCCGACAGGCCGGCTGGAGCCAATGCCAGTGGTACTGAGTTTGCCGATGGTGCGTAGGCAGCCTCTCCGAGTCCCAGGGCCACGATTCCCAACGGCAGCAGGACGATAGCCAAGATGTTCAGCGAAGCAATCGCATATGTGAGGCAACCAGCAGCCCACATGACGGAGGCAACCACGAGCGCCGTCAGACTGGACCGACGACCGAGTAATCGAGCGACGAAGAAAGTCGGAACGGCGATCGTCACGGTGTTGAGCGCTCCCAGCAAAGCAGGGAGCCAGACGGCGAAGTGCAGTTGATCGATGACCAGAATCGGCATTGCGAGCAGTGGGGCGGTGACCAGTAGTGTCGCGATCACATTCATCGCGGCCAATGCGATGTTCCCTCGGTCCGTCAGAACCGCGCGATAGCCTTTGCGTCGGATCGCACCCGCCGGGCTCGGACCCGTCCGCATCCCTAGCGCACGGCCGCCCAGAGGAGGCCGCTTGCGAGGACGTAGCTGATCGCGTCCGCGACGACAACTGCGCGCATGCCCCGTACCTCTCCGAGCAGGAAGATGGCGCTGGCCAGCATACATTGGCCCGCAGCGATTCCGGTGTACCTCAGGCCATGGATCCGGCCGAACCACATGCGCTGCGACCGCGACGCGACCGCAAGAACGAGTGGAGCGAACGCCGACCAAAACATGCGAGTACCAGCCGCGAGAATGGACGAGTTGATGCCGAACGACAGTGGATCGTGCGCCGCCAGCAGTAACGCGCAGCCGAGCGCTGAGGCCAGGTTCGCGGCGATTGCGACCCGTCCACCACCGAGCCGATCCACGAACGCTCCAGCCAGAGGGCCCAACGGGATGGCGAGCCCCGCGGCGAGTGCCAGCGCGACACCGGCGGACCCGAGATCGATCCGGGCAACGGCGTGGCCGTAGAACGACGGGAACAGGCCGAGGAACCCGCTGCCCCAGGCTGTCGATGAGCATGGCTGCAATGAAGTAACGAGTTCGGCCCGGCAGCATGGGGTGATCACTTTTGGAGGGCACGTTTCCCACGATGGCACACGGCGAGACTGACAACGGCGACAATCGTTAGGCCTGCCACGAGCACCAAATGGCAGACGCCGAGCCATGAATGGGGCGTGAACGTTATCAGCAACTCGAGCGCTACGTCTCGAGCACCTAGTACTCCGCTGAGCCAGCGGGCTGACGCGTGGCAACGTTCACGCGATTGAAGACATTGGTGGTGGCGATCCAGAGGAGCAGCGCGGCGAGCGCTCGCTCGTCATAGTGCCGCACCGCTTCATCCCAGATCTCGTCCGGCACCGGATCCGCGCGGTCGCTGATGCGCGTGACCGCCTCAGCCAGCGCCAGCGCCGCGCGCTCGGCCTCGGTGAAATAGGGCGCCTCGCGCCACGCCGCTACCGCGACAACAGGCGCTCGTCGGATTCGCCGGCCGCCTTGGCATGCTTCGAGCCGGAAGCGACACAGAAGCTGCAGCCGTTGATCTGGCTGGTGCGGAGGTGCACGAGCGCGAGCGTCGCAGCCGGCGCGTCGCCCTGCATGGTGGATGCGGTCAGCGCCTGAATCGCTTTCATCGCCTCCGGTATCACTGCCGCAGGGTTCTTCATCCGCGGCTTCGCAACGGTGGTAGCTGTGGTCATGCTGTTCTCCGATCGTGGTTTGGTCACATCTGCGGCATCTCGCCGGTCTACTCCTATGACCAAATACGAGCGAGGAATGTGACCGATGCACGACAACGACTGGCTGGCGCAGCGCTTCGAGGAGAATCGAGCTCGACTGACGGCGATCACGTCGAGGATGCTCGGCTCTGCCGGCGATGCCGATGACGCCGTTCAGGAGGCTTGGCTGCGGCTCAGCCGTTCCAACGCGGATTAGATAGAAAATCTCGGGAGCTAGCTCACCACCGGTGCTCTCGCGCGTGTGCCTGAACATCCTTCAGGCGCGCCGCTCGCGCTCGGACGCCTCGCTTAACGTCGCCGGGCGCCAGATACCGGCCGACGGGGCGCGAGCGTCAGACCCAGAACACGAGGCGCTCCTTG
>CAWHWM010000006.1:0-550616 GCA_963833055.1 Candidatus Dormiibacterota bacterium
GAGTGCGTGCGTCAGTCGCAACAGCGGTATCCAGGAGCGGCGAAGTCAGACGGCAACTCCGGTGGCGCCGCGCAAACGTGCCCCATTGCATCGTCTTGCGCCTGGCCCATCCGATCCATGATGCATACTTTGTACTAATCTACCAAGAACAGGCGTAAAGTATCCAGCATGGGACGTGTCATCCATCCACTGCAGCCGAGCCTGAGGCGCAGTGCGGAGGCGCTTGGGGATCGCCTGCGCCTTGCGCGCCTACGGCGCCACATGGCGCAAACCGACGTGGCGGCTCGGGCAAACATCGATCGCCAAACGCTTGCTCGGCTGGAACGCGGAGATCTCACCGTCAGTCTCGCGGTGCTGGCGCGCGTTCTTGGCGTCCTCGGCCTCGCCTCCGACCTTGACCACCTCGCGAAGGACGACGTCCTGGGGCGACAACTGCAGGACATCCCCCTCCAAAGGCCACTTCAGCGCGACCGGAAGGATGGTTGATGGCACGCCAGCGCGATCAAGTCTGGGTGCATCTTGGAGACCCACGGCTTGGGCTCGACGGGCCGATCGGCCGGCTCAGCCATGAGCGCGGGACATTCTCTTTCGAGTACACCCCGGAATGGCTCGCCGATCGAGGTCGGTTTTCGATCGATCCAGCTCTTCAGGTCGTTCCCGGTGAACTCTTCAGGAGCACGCTCCCGGGCATCTTTGAAGATGCGGCACCGGACCGCTGGGGCAGGTTGCTGCTGGATCGAAGAGAGCAACTTCGGGCTAGCCGGGTGGGGCAGCGACCTCGCACTCTTACTGACTGGGACTATCTGCTTGGTGTCCAGGATGAGACGAGAATGGGCGCACTCCGGCTGCGCGCTGATTCGGGCGGATATCTCGCGTCGGAAACCCACGCAGTTCCACCTGTTGCCGACTTGCGTGAGATGGAGGCGCTCGCACAAGCCGTCGAGTTCGGCGAACCCATTCCCGAGGCCCAGGTTGATGCCTTGCTCACGTGCCTGATCGCGCCAGGTGCTTCTCTGGGCGGGGCCAGACCGAAGGCGACGTTCCGAAACCCGGACGGCAGTCTCTGGCTCGCCAAGTTTCCATCGCGCAACGACCGTCGAGATGTCGGGGGCTGGGAGTACGTCCTCAGTCAACTCGCGGCGACTGCGGGTATCGCGGTACCGGATGCCCAGGTCATGCAGTTGCATTCGCCGCACCACATCTTTCTCGCACGCCGATTCGATAGGGAGGCTGACGGCAGACGGCGTCTCTTCGCATCCGCAATGACACTCACCGAAAAGACGGATATGGAGCCGGCCTCCTATCTCGATATTGCTGTGGCACAAGAACAGTTCGGCAATCCACACACGATAAACGTGGATCTGGCCGAACTCTTCAGGCGTGCGATCTTCAACGTGGCCACGACACACCGTGACGATCACCTTCGAAATCATGGCTTCGTGCACGACGGCAAGGGCTGGCGGCCGTCTCCGGCGTATGACATGAATCCGATGCCGGACGTCGAGTCACATGTGCTGGCGCTTGACGAGAGCAGCCAGATCCCCAGCATCGAGACGTTGCGTCACACAGCCCGCTATTACCGGCTGTCGTCATCGGAAGCCGAAGTGATCATCTCTGACGTCAAGAACGCCGTCAAAGGATGGCAGGACGTTGCTCGCAAGGCAGGGATGCGAGGGCAGGCAATCGGAGAGATGAACGAAGCGTTTTCAGATCCTGACGCCTAGGCTTCGTGGAGGTGCCCGGTCCTGGGGCTCTCTCGAGGGCTCACCCGACGCTCAGAGAATGAAATTGCGGCGGTCGGATTCGAACCGACGACCTTCGGGTTATGAGCCCGACGAGCTTCCACTGCTCCACGCCGCCCAGAGAGGATACCGCACGCGGCATCGTCTCCTCGGCAGCGCAGATCGCGATCAGTGCGCTGTCGGGGTCGTGGTCGGGGTCGGCGTGGGCGAATGTGTCGCGGTCGGACTGGGCGTCGGACTTGACCCCGGATTGGGGCTGGGACTGGTGGTCGGCTTTGGGGTCGGCGACGGGATCGGGGTCGGCACTTTGAATGTCGGGAGTGGCACGGACACGCCACCCGTGGACGCCTTCGCGCCGCCTGGCGGCACGATCACGTAGAGCTTCTCGCCCGGGAACACGTAGCCGAGCTGGCGCGCCTCCTCCTCGAGCCACGCGACCGTCTGGGCATCGGCGATCTCGCGCTCGTGGTCCGAGATCTGCTGCACGAGCGACGTGTTCTCCGCCGCGAGCGCGGTCACCTCGGAGTCGAGATGACGGGTCTGCGCCACCTGACCGTAGACGGCGAATGCAACCAGTCCGCAGATCCCCGCGATGAGCACGACTGCAATCCGGCGCAGCGTGATGGGACTGTCGATCGGGGGACGCGGCGATTGCCGGATGGTGCTGACCTCTTCCCGGCGGCGTATGAGACGAATGGAGGGATGGGGCGCCGGGTGTCGGGATAGGATGCGGCCCCGCGCCGAATTTGACAAGGGTCCTCGAGCGGCCCTGTGGACGTTCTGAGAAAACGTCCTCCCTCAGGAGTTCTGTGAAAGCGTCCCTACGGCGCGGTCGCCTCCCAGCGCTCGCGCCAGGCGGCGTCGTCAAGGTCATGCAGGTCCACGCCGTCCGCCCGCGCCTGGGTCTCAAGGGCGCGGAACCGGCTTGCGAAGATCATCGTGCGGCCGCGGAGCGCCTCTTCGGGATTGACCCGCAGCCGCCTGGCGAGCGCGACCACCGCAAAGAGGAGATCGCCGATCGCGACCTCGGGATCGCCGGCCTCAGACGCCCAGTCCTCGCCCTGCTCCGCCTCGGCCAGCCCCGTCGCAACGTCTTCCACGCGAGCGAGCGCGACCTGGACGCCGTCGAGCGCCGCAGGCACGGTGGGTGTGTCGTCGAAACCGATGCGCGCCGGACGTTTCTGCACGCCCTGCGCATGCGCGAGCGCCGGCAGCGCAGCCGGCACACCGTCGAGCAGCGAGAGGCGCTCGCGCTTCTCCGCCTTCTTGAGCTTCTCCCAGTTGACGACGACGCCCGCGGCGCCGTCCACCGCGACATCGCCGAAGACATGCGGATGCCGGTGGATCATCTTTGCGCGCACGTCGTCGGCGACATCACCGATGTCGAAGCCCTCGTCCGCCTCCATCGCGATGGCGCTGTGCATCAACACCTGGAGCAGCAGATCGCCCAACTCCTCACGCAGTGTTCCCGGCTCGAGGCTGTCGATTGCCTCGAGCACCTCGTAGGTTTCCTCGAGCAGGTACGGGCGAAGGCTGCGATGCGTCTGCTCGCGATCCCACGGACAGCCGCCCGGCGCACGCAGGCGTTCGACAACTTCGTTGAGCGCGCGAAGCGACTCGACCGCCTCGTCACGCATGGGCGTTCTGTGCCGCAACCGGGACCCGTTGCTGCGCTCGTGAGAGCCGGCCAAGCTCGCGAAGCACCGGCGTGAGTGTCGTCTGCCACGCATCACCGAGATGCAGCTGCGACGGCGTCGCCGTGATCCCGCGGAATTGCGCGGCGACGCTCGCCAGGTCGAGGCCGTGGTCGAGCGTGAGGCGGATGACGACACCGCGGCCGCGCTCCGTCTCCACGCCAAGCGCACCCGCAGCAGCGGCGAGCAGGCGGACCCGCAACGAGTCGATGAGTGCCGATGTCGGTGCGGGCATTGGTCCGAATCGATCGACGAGCCCGCGTGCGCGCTGGTCGAGCTCCTGCTCGCTGACACACGCGGCAAGCTCCTGGTAGCAGCGCAGGCGCAGGCGCTCGTCCGACACGTAGTCCGCAGGCAGGAACGCGGCGACCGGGAGCGTGACCGTCACCTGCGCCGGCAACTCGACCAGCGGCTTGCCCTGCAACGACGTGACCGCGTCGGCGAGCAGATGGTTGTAGAGCTCGAGGCCGACAGCCGCGATCTCGCCGTGCTGCTCCTCGCCGAGCAGGTTGCCGGCGCCGCGAATCTCGAGGTCGCGCATGGCGAGCTTGAACCCGGCGCCGAGGTCCTGCAGATCGCCGATGACGTCGAGGCGCTTGTCGGCCTTCTCGGTGAGCGACCGCGCGGGCGGATACATCATGTATGCGTACGCGCGCTGCCCCGCGCGTCCAACACGTCCGCGCAACTGGTAGAGCTGCGCGAGTCCGAGCCGATGCGCGTCATCGATGACGATGGTGTTGGCGTTCGGAATGTCGAGGCCGAACTCGATGATGGTGGTGCACAGCAGCACGTCGATCTCGCCGTCGCCGAAGCTGCGCATCACCGTCGCGAGCGCGCCCTCGGGCATCTGCCCGTGCGCCACCTCGATGCGTGCCTCGGGGACGAGCTCGCGCAGCCGGTCGGCAACAGCCTCGATGCCCGCAACGCGGTTGTGCAGGAAGAAACACTGGCCGCCGCGCGCAAGCTCGCGCGTGATCACCTCGCGGATCAGCGAATCCTCACGCGCGGTGACATACGTCTTGATCGGCTGGCGTTCCTCGGGCGGCGTCTGGATGACGGAGAGGTCGCGAATCCCAGCGAGCGACATGTGCAACGTGCGTGGAATCGGCGTCGCGGACAGGGAAAGCACATCCACCGCGACGCGCAGCTCCTTGAAGCGCTCCTTCTGCAGCACACCGAATCGCTGCTCCTCGTCGATGACCACGAGGCCGAGGTTCTTGAACTCCACGTCCTTCTGCAGCAGGCGATGCGTGCCGACCACGATATCGACAGCGCCGCTGCGCAATCCCGCGAGCGTGCTCGCGATGTCGTCGTCGCTGACGAATCGCGACAGCTGGCGCACGGTGATCGGGAATGCAGCCAGCCGCTCGGTGAACGTGATGAAGTGCTGCTGGCACAACACTGTTGTCGGCACGAGCATCGCGACCTGACGGCCTTCGATCGCGGCCTTGAATGCGGCGCGGACCGCGAGCTCCGTCTTGCCGAAACCGACGTCGCCGCACACCACGCGATCCATGGGACGCGACGCCTCCATGTCGCGCTTGATCTCCTCGAGCACGAGCACCTGGTCGGGCGTTTCCTGGTACGGGAACGAGCCTTCCAGCTCCTGCTGCCACGCTCCGTCGGGGGCATATGCATGGCCCTGCGCCTGCTCGCGCCGCGAGTACAGACCGAGCAGCTCGCGCGCAACCTCCTCGGTGCGCTCCTTGACGCGCCGCCGGGTGCGCTCCCACTCCCCGCTGCCGAGCCGCGACAGCTTGGGATGCGATTCCGCACCGCCGATGTAGCGGTCCACGCGGTCCAGGTGCTGCGTGGGCACGAAGAGCCGGTCGCCCTCGGCGTACTCGAGCAGCATGTACTCGTGGACAGCGCCGCCATCGTCGGTGACCGCGCGCATCTCGACGAATCGCGAGATGCCGTGGTCGCGATGGACGACGAGATCGCCCGGCGCGAACTGCAGGACGAACGCCTCACGCGCGGCGTTTCCGCTTGCGGCATTGCGCGCGCCGCGCGCCGAGGTGGAGACCGCGCGGCGTGATCCTCGTGCGAGCACGGAGCGACGGCGCTTGATGGCGCCGAAGAGCTCGCCGTCCGTGTAGACGTGCACGGATCCGTCCGCGACTGCAAACCCCTGGCTCAGATCCGCTGACGCGACCACGATCGCGCCACCCGGCATCGGCGTGGACTCGGCGTCGAAGTCGCTTGCGTCCACGGTGTCGGCGCCGTGCTCTGCGGCGAGCTCCTCGAACTCGGTGCCGCTGCCGCGACACCACCAGCACGCAGCGGCTCCCCTCGCGCTCGATGATCGCCTCGCGCACGAAGGCGTCGAACCGGCCGACGTAGCTGTCGACTCCACGCCAGCCGAGGTCGGCGACAGTCCGCGCATCTTCCGGCGCCTCGCGCACCAGCTCGAATCCGGGGAAGGCGTCAAGCGCCGTGAGCAGCACCTCGATGTCGACCAGACCAGTCGCCGCACCGTGCGGCAACTCCCCGCGATCCTCCTCCTGGACACGGAGATTCTCGATCTCTTCGACGTGGCGCTCCGCGGCTGCGATCAGCCGCTCGCGACCGCCGTCCAGCAGGACGATCGGATCGTCGAGGTGATCGAGCAGCGTTGCTGCGGGCTCGCCGCCGAGGTACGGGAAGAACAGGTCGAGGCCTTCCTCGTACACGCCCGACTGGAGCAGGTCGCTGTCGCTCTCCCACTGTTCGCGCACGTCGTCGCGCAGCGCGCCGGCGTCGAGCCGGGCCACCGACTCCAGTGCACGAGCGACCGACGCGGGCGTGAGGTCGAGCTCGCGAGCGGGCCAGACCTGCGCGGCCTCGAGCTTGGCGATCAACTCCTGGGTAGCGGGATCGAACGCGCGGATATCCTCGACGTCATCGCCGAACCACTCCGCGCGCCAGGGACGCGCACGGTCGACACCGAACACGTCGACGATGCCGCCACGGACAGCGAAATCCCCGGGGACGGACACCGCGCTCTCGCGGCGGTAGCCGAGCTCCACCAGGCGTCCCACGAGCACGTCGCGGGGCAGGCGCGCACCGCGCTTCACCTCGGTCAAGCCGGCCTCGACGACGGTGCGTGAAAGCGTCGGACGGAGCAGCCCGCGCGGCGATGCCACGACCAGGAGCGGCTCTGCGCGCGAGTGGAGCCGCATGAGCGTCGCGAGGCGTGCGCGGGTCACCTCCTCGGACGGCGGCACCCGGTCGAACGGCGGCGTGTCGCCGGCGGGAAAGATCGCCGAACCGCCGCCACCACTCCACACGAGCGAGTCCGCGTAGACGCGCTCGGATTCCGAGGAGACCACGAGGATCGTGCGCTTGGTGGTCTCGCGCAGCCACCAGGCGATGAGGCCGATCGATCCGGACGGCACACCGGCCACGATCCCGCCCCTGCCCTTCGCGAGCGTGGCAAGGTCGGGCAGCGCGTCAAGACGCTGCCGGAGCGTCGCCGACGCCACCGCGGTCGAGGTGCTCACGGAGTCAGTCCGCGCCGGCACGATTCCAGACGTTCATGGCTGCGGCGACGCCGTCGCGCATGATCGCGACCGCCATCCCCGCAGCGCGGGTGATCGCCTCGTCGGCCAGCGGGCGCTCGTCGGGACGGAACGGATCGAGGACGTGCTCGATGAGGTCGTTGCTGTCGCCGTCTCTCCCCACCCCGACGCGGATGCGGGGAAACGCGTCCGTGCGCCACGAATCGATCAGCGACTGCACGCCGCGGTGGCCGGCGGCGCTGCCGCCGAGCTTGATCTTCACGCGGCCGAGCGGGAAATCCGCCTCGTCGTGGATGACGATGACGTCGCCCGGCTTGGCGCCGTGCTTGTTCGTGAGCTGCACGGCAGCCTTGCCACTGAGATTCATGAACGTCTGCGGGCGCGCCGTGAGGACGTCATAGCCATCGATCGTTCCCTCGCGGACGCGGGCCGCGCCTTCGCGCCGCTCGCGGCCGAACTTGCCACGCCGCTCGAGCTCGTCAAGGCACATCCAGCCGACATTGTGCCGGGTCCGCGCGTATTCGCCCCCGGGGTTGCCAAGGCCGATGATCAGCTGGGTCACGACCGCCCGGCGGGCTCGGCCGTCACGAGTTCCGGGACGTCGGCGTCCGGCAGCAGCATCCGCGTCGCGGCAGTCATGGCCGCTGCCTGATGTGGCACCCCGTGGTCGTGTCCGAGGCAGTGGAGCAGCCCGTGCACGGCGAGGAGGCGGACCTCGGCGACGCCGTCGGGCGCCTGGCTCATCGCGCGCTCCACGGAGATCGCCACATCACCCACACGGCCGGGTTCGCCACCGGGAAAGGCGAGCACGTCCGTCGGCACGTCGAAGCCGAGGAATCGCGCGTTGAGGTCCCGCAGCTCGGCATCGCCCGTCAGGCGCACGCACAGCGATGCGCGCGCTGGAACGTCGAGCTGGTCACCGCAGCCGCGAAGCAATGTCCCGAGGCGTGCCTCCGCGACAACTCGACGTTGCCGCGGGCTGAGGCACGGATCGCGGATGACGCTCACCCGCATGGGCGCAGATGCGTCAGGTGCTCTTGACGCGACGCTTTCGCGCTGCAAGCAGCTTGCGCTTGCGGCGCACGGACGGCTTCTCGTAGTGCTCGCGTCTGCGAACCTCGGAGAGGATGCCGTTCTGCTTGATCTTCTTGTTGAACCGTCGTAGCGCGCTCTCAAAGGTCTCGCCTTCGCGGACCTTCACTTCCGACACGGTCGGAATCACCTCCTTTCGGCTGGACCCGCGCATCATCGGCGCGGACCTTGAATTCTACCTTGAGTCCCCGTCGCCAAGGACTGCGGCGGCCAGCTCGGACATCACCGCGCCGGCCCGTCCCGAGAGGATCAGGGTGGCCATGCCGTCGAGATCGGTCGCTCCCTCATTGACGATCACGAGCCGCGCGCCACTGCGAACCGCCTCCACTGGAATCCCCGCGGCGGGCCAGACGGACAGGGTCGAGCCGATCGCGAGGCAGACGTCGCAGGCGCGGGCCTCCTCGCGGGCGTGATCCATGTCCTCCGCCACGAGCGGCTGGCCGAAGCTGATCGTGGCCGTCTTGAGCAGGTCGCCACAGCGCTCGCAGTGCGGATCCTCGTCGCCCTCGCGAACCCGGTCGAGCACGACGTCGATCGGCATGCGCCGCTTGCAGCCGAGACAGATTGCCTCCGCGGACGTGCCGTGCAGTTCGATGACGTTGCGTGTGCCGGCCTTCTGGTGGAGCCCGTCCGTGTTCTGGGTGACCACGACCGGCGCGACCCCCGCCTGCTGCAGCCGCGTGACCGCCAGGTGCGCCTGGTTCGGCTCGGCGTTGGAGAAGGGCGAATCGAGGCGCGCGCGCCAGCGCTCGACACGCACCGCTCGGTCACTGACGTAGCTCTCGATCGTGTAGCGCGCGGGGTCGGTGGTCCTCCAGATGCCGTTCGGGCCCCGGAAGTCGGGGATGCCGGACTCGGTCGAGATGCCCGCGCCGGTGAAGACGAGGATCCGGCGGGCGTGGCGCAGCCACTGCAGCGCCGCCGCGACCGACGTCGTCGAAGGGTCGTCCTCCACGGGTTGCGTGTCCACCCCCGGATTGTCCGCCGACTGCGACACCCTCCTGTCGCCACGTCGGCCCAGAATCGACAGCGATGACGATCACCGCTCCCCCCGAAGCCAGCGCCGCGGCCGCGCTCGACGAAGAGCAGCGCATCGCCGTCCAGCACGGCGACGGTCCGTGCCTCGTGCTGGCCGGCCCGGGGAGCGGCAAGACGCGGATCATCGTCGAGCGCTTCCATCGCCTCCTGGCGCTTGGCATCGGCGCCCAGCAACAGCTCGTGCTGACGTACACGCGCAAGGCCGCGGACGAGATGCGCGTGCGCGTCGAGCGCGCCCACGGCGGCTTTGCCGACGACGCGCCGCTCACCAACTACCACTCGTTCGCGCTCCGGGTGGTGCGCGAGTGGGGATGGCTCCTCGGCATCTCGCCGGTGCTGCGCATCGCCGATGCGGCGGAACGCTGGCTGCACGTCGAGGCGGTGCTCGACGAGCTGCGCCCTCCCCTGCTCTGGAACCCGCTGCGGCCGCACGACCTCATGGATCCGCTGCTCGACATCATCGGCACCGCCAAGCAGGAGCTGGTGACACCCGATGCGTACGCCGCGTGGGCGTCGGTGCGCCTCGAGACCTCCGAGGACCCGGCGGAGCGCATCGTGCTCGAACGCCACGCCGATGTCGCTCGCGTGTACGCGCGCCTCGACGAGCGGTACCGGCATGCGGGCGTCTTCGACTTCGACGATTGCATCCTCTACGCGGAACGTCTGATCCGCGAACATCCGGCGGCGCGCAGCGCGATCGCTGATCGCATCACGCACGTGATGGTGGACGAGTACCAGGACACCAACTACGCGCAGGCGAAGCTCGTGGAGACGCTCGTGTCCGGTCACCGCAACCTGTTCGTGGTGGCCGACGACGACCAGTCGATCTACAAGTTCCGAGGCGCGAGCCGCGCCAACCTCGACCGCTTCACGCGCGAGTATCCCGAGCATCGCCAGCTCGTGCTCACCCACAACTACCGCAGCACGGAGCAGATCGTCACCGCGTCACGCGCCGTGATCACGGTCGCCAGCCCGGCGACGCGCATCGAGAAGGTCCTTGTCGCCGATCGCGGTCCGGGAGCTGCGGTCGAGGTGTGGCAGGCGCCCGACGAGCGCAGTGAGGCGATGGCGGTTGCGCGCGAGTGCGCGCGGCTCATCAACGCAGGCACCCGTCCCGCAGACATCGCGTGGCTCTTCCGCCAGCACATCGACATGCAGCCCGCGATGCGCGCGCTCCGCCAGTGCGGCGTGCCGTACCAGGTGGCGGGCGGCCGCGGGTTTTTTCAGGAACGCGAGATCAAGGATGCGCTGGCACTGCTTGCCGCCATCGATGATCCCGAGGACGGGCAGGCGGTGCTGCGTTGCCTGACGCTCCCGACGTGGGGCGTCACCACCGCTGGACGCGTCGCGCTCGTCCGCGCCGCGCACGAGCATGACCTGCCGCTGGTGCAGCTCGTCGCCGATGCAGCGGTTGAGGGACTCGACGAGGCGGACCTCGCTGCCGCGCAGCGTTGTGTTGCGGACATCCTGGACATGCATGCGGAGGCGCAGCGCGAGGATGTGCGCGATCTCTTCCAGACAGCGCTCGAGGCCAGCGGGTTCCTCGGCATCATCGATGAGCAGTCGGGCGTCGCACGGTTGCAGATGGGCGCCAACCTCAACAAGCTTGGTGAGCTGCTCGAGGCCTTCGCCGACTGGAGCGACGACCGCCGTGTGAGCACGACGCTTCGGTATCTCAGCGTGCTGCGCGACAGTCGTGAGGCCGGTGAGCTCGCAAGCATCGAGCCGATCGAGGACGGCGTCGTGCTGCTGACCGCCCACGGCTCAAAGGGGCTCGAGTGGCCGGTGGTCGTGCTCTCGCGTTGCACGGAGCGCCGCTGGCAGGGTCGCTCCTCCTCGTCCTTCGATCTCCAGCTGCCCGACGACCTCGTGCCCGAGCCGCCGCCACCCGGCGATCACGCCGTCGACGAGGAACGCCGCCTCTTCTACGTCGCGTCAACGCGCGCCCGCGACCGGCTCATCTACACATGGGCGCGTTCGTATCCGCAGCCGTCGAGCGACGAGATGTGCACATCGTTTCTCACGCACGCGATGTCCTTCCGTGGCGAGATCCTCGCCAAGGAGGTCCCGGTCGACAGCACGGTCGCCGTGCGCGCGCCGCGTCCCACCGGTACTCCAGTGCTCGAGCGGCTGTCCATCGCGGTTTCGGATCTCGGTGTCTTCCGCGCTTGCCCGCGCCGATACAGCTACCAGCGCCGGTGGCGCCTCCCCGTCCGTGCCGACGCTCGCAGCTGGTACGGAACGATGATCCACGAGGTGCTTCGCTCCGCCGCAACGCAACGCATCGCCGGCGAGGTGGTCACCCCCGACACCGTCGCGGCGATGTGGCACACGGCATGGGAGCAGTCGCACGGCCCCAAGGGCAAGCACGCCGACCTTCGAGCGCACGGCGACGAGCAGCTGCGCCGCTACGTGGAGTCGCCAGGCTGGACGGACACCGTGATCAAGAGTGTCGAGGAGCCGATCAACATCAGCCTCGATTACGCCGATGTCGCCGGCCGATTCGACCGCGTCGACACGCGCTTCGACGGCATTCCCACCGTGATCGATTACAAGACCGGCCGTCCGAAAGATGAGGGCGCATTGCGTGCCGACCTGCAGCTGCGCGCCTATGCAGTGGGGCTGGCGCAGCGCGAACAGGCGCAGCAGGTTGCGATCGAGTTCCACTACCTGCAGGGCGCGGTGACCCGCGTTATCGCGGACCGTGCATTCCTGCGCAAGGCCCACGGCCACCTGTCTGCAACGGCGCGGGACCTGGCGGTCGCGTCGAGCACCGGATCCTTCCCGCCCAAGCCGTCACGGTGGCAGTGCCAGCGCTGCGACTTCCGCACCGTGTGTGACGAGGGCCGCGCTGCCGCTCTCGCTGATTAGCGCGCCTGCGGCGGTTGTGGAGAGCTACCGGCGCCATTAGCGCCCTTGCGAACCGACGGTTAGGGCGCCGCTACCGGCGCCGCCAAGCCACTGAGCCCCAGGCAGCAAACAGCAGTGCCATCCCACTCGACAGGAGCAGCGCGCCGCCTCCCAATGCACCTGCGGTCAAACCCGCGCCGGTGTCCGGCATGGCCATCGTCACCTCGAAGCGTCGCTGTCGCCCAGGTGATCCCGCAAGCACGAGCCTGGATGCCGTACGAACCGGGTGCTGTGTCCGAGGGAACCGTCGCTGAGGCGTAGAAGGAGCCGGGTCCGGTCACGGTGACGGCGAGCACTCCCCCATTCTTTGCCGCAAGAACGTTTGAGGTGATGTCGACGACTGCACACTGCGGGAACGTGAAGTTCGCGGGGATCGTTCCCATACGCAGGATCACCGTGAGCTGCTGTCCTGGAGCGACCGCAGATGGAAGGATCGTGAGGCTCGGAGCATCGCCACCGGCAGCAAACACTGCGGGAGCTTGCAGGAACCCGAACACCGAGAACAGCGTCACTGCCGCGAGGGCAAGCCAGCGCACCGGGACCGTCCTCTTCGAACGATCGCGTCGGATCAGCCCACGTGAATGCGGTGACGGCATCTAGTACCAACTACGTCTGCGGGCGCGTGCCGGATCACCGCTCGCCGACTACTGCGACTGTGGCAACGGCGCGGGCAGAGCGCCACACTCCCGCGAGTGCGGAGCGAGGATGCGTTGGACCTGATCGAACCTTCGCGTTCAGGCAAGGCTAGAGCGCCTTACGCGCAGGCCGCTCGCTCCTTTGCGATAAGGGAACGCATCAGCGAGATCGCCAGCGAGGCCGGGTTCGCGGCCGGACCCGAGTCGATGCTGAGCGCGTAGATCAAGTCCCCGTCGCGCACCTGGATATCGGTGTAGATGTGTCCGACGAACGGACCCAGGAAAGCGTGCGAGTTATACGGCGCGCCATCGTCGATCTGGTACAGAAGCGTCTCGTCGCCCAAGTGGGGTGTCGTGATAACCCGCTCGACGCCATTTCCGTACATGGGAATGTCGTTCGGTCGATTCGACGCCACCTGACCGCGCATCCACAGGTCCGCGGTCGCGGTGCTGCCGTAGTCCGTGACCTCTTCCGCAAAGCGAGACAGCTGATTGGCAGGCGGTACATTCAGCGAGTCGGAACTGGTCGCCTGGAATTCTGCGATCGCGCTCCCAAGCGATCCGTCGGTCGCATCGTCGAGGAGGGCCCGCGGCCCCAGCTCGCTGGACGGCGGTCCAACCGGCGTGAGATTTGGAGGCAACTGCGTCTGGGTGAGTAGCCCTATGGTTTGGATCGCACACGGACGACTTGCCAGGTTGACGTCTGGGAAGGACTTGGTCGTCGGCCCGTCACGCTGGACAGCGCCTGGCGTGACCCCACATGCACCGAGAAGTGCGCACGCGCAAAGGCTGACGATGACCGGTGCCTTCCGATTCACTCATGGCCTCCTAACCTACGCATTCGACGCAAGCAGTACACACCCAAATGGTCGTCCTCGGATGTGCGACATGCGCACTCCCAGTAACAATCCGCCATCGGTGCCCTCCGCCCAGTAAGCCCCAGCCGCTACGGACCGGGACCAGCGCGCGTCGCATCGTCGTGCGCACGGTTGAAGGCGATGCCCTCCGCGATCACCCCCACTGCGTAGTCGCGATCGAAAGGGGCACCACCATCACGAGCGCGAGCCCGCTCCGAGTCTGACCACCCGCCGAGGTCAAGACGACCCCGTGCCGCCGCAGCCACCACCGTCACAAGCGGCGTGCCGTCCTCTGCCGTGAACACAAAGTCCCCAGAGGCTTCTTTCTCAATGCGGAACCTGCCGTCGTGATGACGGCGATGATGAAAGCGGCACAGCGAGACGAGATTGCTGAGATCAGTCGGGCCACCGTCGTGCCAATGCCGGACGTGATGGCCATCGGTGTGAGCGGCCGGCACAGAGCAGCCCGGGTAGCGACAACCTTCATCACGGCTCTGCATCGCGAGCCTGAGGCGAGGCGTGATCAACCGCCGTGCGCGGCCAACGTCGATCGGAAGCCCGTCACGCTCAGTGACGGTGACCACGTCGGCATCGCAACTCATCCACCGCACCGACGACGGCGAGAGCCACGGTCCGTTCTCGATCCGCGAACGCCCACCCGTCAGCGCACCGCCAAACGCGTCCTCGTCAACGTGCACGACAACCTGCGTCGTCGGCGCAACGACTGGGACCGGCGCATCAGCGGCAACCCACGCCTCGCACACGCGAATGAGGGCATCCGCACGCAACATCGGATGCGTCCGATGCTCGGCGGCGAGCTCAGGCCGATCAGGCGACGGGATGCGTGGCTCCTGCGTCGCGATCAGCCGTGCTGCCGCCTCGATAGCCGCGACGACAATCGCACCGTCTTCCGGCGGGAGAACCGCCATGAGTTCGAGCATCCCATCGTCACGCCACCAGGTCCTCACTCCACGGTTGAGCAGCGCATCACCCGCGCGCCGAGGATCGTCGACATCAAGCGCCTGCCTGACGCCCCGACAGATACGCGCAAGTTGCGCGCCCGACGCGTGCAGCGCCATCTCCGTCCAGACCTCATCTTCCGCGGGAGTCGCGACCTTGGTGACGGCTCGAATCTTGTCGAACGACAGCCGGCCCTCCTCGAACGCCGCACGCAGCAGCGGCAACAACTCGAGCGCGTGGCCGGCGCGAACCATCTCGCCTCCCGTGTAGACGTCCACGCCAATGTTGATCGACAGCCAGTGCGCGCACGATCGCATTCCCGACTCGGCCCATGCTCCGTCGTCATCCAACTCCGCGGTCAGAAGAACGAGCTCTGCAGTCGCCGCGTGGATGCGTGCAGCAAGCACGCCGATGCGACCTTGAAGCTCAACACCGGCGACGTTTTGCATTGGCAGATTATACCAAACATCTGTTCGCTCGCGCCAGCGCAAGTGGCGCCAAATCTCCATGGGTTTCGCCGGTCCGTGAGTCACTTGAGAGCAGAAGACACGTGTCGCGAATCAGAGGGTCACCGGTGCCCGTTATTACGCCGACCCCGGCGTTCCAGCCACATACGACTGAAACTCTGACCTCCCGCCAGACTCGACCTCGCGCCCAGGAACGCTGCCCCGATCCAGGCACCGCGCAGATCAGGCCGCCATCACCCTCGCGCAGTCAGATCATCCAGCATCGAGAACAACCGCTCCCCCACCCGCGACGGATCCACGCGATACGCCCCATGCTCGTACTCATTCGTGATCCACGGCCGGCAGTTGCCAAGCAGCGACACAGTCTCCAACGCCATCGTCCGCTCGACGTACTCGTCATCCCAGTACACCGTCCCCACCACCGGCACGGTATTGGCCCGCAATCTCGCCACGTCATACAACGCCGGCCACCCATCGAACTCCGCCAGCACGTCCGCAACCTCACGCAACGGCTGCAGGTCCCGCAGCTCCTCCAGCATCCACGGAAAGACGCTCTCACCAGTGAAGTAGGGCGCGGGCTGCGCATCGATTGCATACCGAGGATCAGCAAGCCGCGCGCGCTCGAAAGCCCACCGCGTCGCCGGACCACTCGAATAGCAGGCTTCATGCAGCAGCGTGTAGACCGGGTTGGTCGCCGGCGACATCATTCCCGCCACCTCCGCATGCACAGCGCCACTCAGCATGTGCAGCTGGTCGAGATCGTTGTCCGCGCGCTCGATGACTCCGTGCAGCTCTGCAAAGCCATGTTGCGCTCCGAGCCTGGCGCCCAGCATGAGAAAGCGGCGCGCACTCAGCCGCTGCCCGCGCCCGTCCAGGTCTTCGGCAGTCTCCAGGTGGTCGATGATCCGCCGCACCCGCGCAGCATCGTCCGGAAACCGCGCATAGAAGTCGGCATTGCGCGTCGCGACATGATTGAACAGCCGCGTGCAGACTTCCTCCGTCTCATGGAGCACCGGAGCGAAGCCACCCGTGATGATCACGCCGCGGAGATGCTCGGGCATCGTTGACAGGTACGTCAGCGAGCAGAACCCGCCGAAGCTCTGTCCGAAGACATACCAGTCGTAGTCCTCGCCATACAGCGTCGAACGGAAACGATCCGCGTCGCGCACGATCGAGTCCTGCCGGAAGTTGCGCAGGTACGCACCGAGCGCAACCGGATCCGCAAACGGCAGAGCGCGCGCGTCGAGTGGTGTGCTCAAACCCGTGCCGCGCTGATCCAGCAGCAGCACCCGGTACCGACTCAGCAGTTGCTCGAGCCAGCTCCCGCGATGATCCGGAAACGCCACCTCGAATCCCGGCCCACCCTGGAACCACACGACCACGGGACGATTCGCATCGTCGGCATGCTCCGCCGAGACAACCTCACGCGCATGCACGCTGATCGTCGCCCCGGCCGGATCGTTCCAGTCCAGCGGAACCTCGATCCGATGCCCGGTGACCACCATCCGGTCAACAGCGACTCGAGAAGACACCCCCAGATTGTGCCGTTAGCAACAGTCCGTTAGCTCGGATCGGCGAGCAACGCGCTGCCTAAGAGATAAAGGATCGTCGAGTCACAAAACGAGGCGGCGTTGGGGCGAGTCTCAGACAAGGAGGCGAGCACCGCAGAGAGGGAGCGCACTTATGTGCGTGACCGAACGAGGAGCGCAAGCCGACGCCGTATGAGGCCGGCCCAGCGCCGCCGTCGCGTCATGGGTGGAGGCGGAATTCTCTCCAGAAGCCGACCAGCGAAGCCTCATCGCCCTCAGGCTCAACGTCCTCGGGCAACTGCGTCCGCCACGGGAGCATCAGGTCGAACACGACCTCCTGGATCGTCCAGAGGATGTCCATGACCTCGGTGATCTTGACCTGACGCCGCGCGAGGGCCGTCTCCACCGTGGCCAAAGCCTCGACGTCGCCGGTCTTGCGGACCGCGCCGCGAGCAAAGATGAACACCTTCTGCGCCCGCTCGGCGACATCCGGCGGCACCTCTTTGATGCCCTGGAGGTGCGTTTCCTCGCAGAGTTCGATTGCGCTGTCGACCCGCTCGACGAGCCGGCGCAAGCGGGTCCGCTCGACAACCTCGCGGCGATGCCTGCGACGGGCGGCGTGCACTTCTTCAGTGGCGCTCTCGATGAGAAGGCCCGGGTCGACTACCTGACTACGCTCCAGTACCTCGGGTTCTCTAATCACATTGCCTAGCCTACCGGAGGCGGTCATTGACATCAACAGCACATTTAGGGTGAGATTGATGCATGGACCGCATCAATGCCGACCTTCTACGCACTTTCGTCGAAGTCGCCAAAGTCGAACACCTCAGCCGGGCGGCTGAAGCGCTGCAAGCTGATCAATCAACCGTATCGCGAAAGATCGCCCGCCTGGAGCAGGAGGTCGGGGTCCTCCTCTTCGAGCGCATCGGCCGCAACATCCGCCTGACCCAGGCCGGCCGCCGCCTCGTCGGCCGCGCCGAACGCATCCTGGACGACCTCCGCGACGCGATCGCCGAAGCCGAAGGGGCCGTCGCCGCCGAGAGCGGACAGGGTCTGCGTCGCCTTCCTGCACACCGTCGGCGCCAAATGGCTCCCAGAGCGCCTGGCGCGCTTCCTCGAGAGCTACCCCGCAGTCCGCTTCACCCTCGAAGAAGGGACCACCGCCGAGGTGATGAGCGGCGTCCTGGGCGGTGATTACGATCTCGGCATCCTCGGCCCGCCGCCGACCGGAGTGGTGGATCTCGAGATCCACCCGCTGTTCCGCGAGCGCGTCGCCGTGGTGGTGCCGGCCAACCACCGTCTCGTCGGCCGGAGCTCCTGCACGCTCGAGGACGTCGCCGGTGAGCCACTGATCCTTCCGAGATCGCGAAGCGGCCTGCGACGCGTCATCGATGCCGCCTTCGCCGCGCAGGGCCTCACGACTCATGTGGCCTACGAGGGCGACGACTTCACGATCGTCCAGGGGCTCGTCGAGGCCGGGCTGGGGACCACGCTCATGCCGATGCCACTGCCGGTTCCGAGCACGCGTGTGGCCGTGATCCCGCTTCGCGATCCACCCATCGCGCGTACCATGGCCCTCTGCTGGGATCGGCGACGCACCCTGCCTCCCGCCGCCAACCTCTTCGCCCAGCGGCTCATCGCTGAGGCAAGCGACCCATTCGACCTTGCGGTCAGCGCCTGACCGCTCCCCCTGATACTCCACTCATGATCATCGCCGCCAGTCTGATCGTCATCGCGGTGGTTCTGGCCGCCATCGGTGTGGTCGCCCTTGTCAACGCGCGGCGCCGCACGCCCGCAAGCGCGCCGGCCCCCGTCGCCGGCCAGAGCCTTGCCGACGCCAACCAGGCCGCACAGACGCTGATCGCAGAGGCGAGGACGTCCGCACTCCATGCGCACGAGGCCGCGATGGAAGAGGTCAAGGAGCGGCTCGCGGCGGTGGAAGGCCGCGAGGCGGTGATCGCCGAGCGGCACAAGCACCTGCGCGAGCGGCGCGAGATCTTCGATGACCGGCGCTTCGCCTATCGCAAGCGCCGCGATGAGATCGAGGAGCGGCGCACCCGCGTGGCCGAACAGGGTGCGCAGATCGAGGAGACACTGCGCGCCAAGGCTGCCCTCGATCGCGACGCCGCGGCCGTGCTGGTGCTGGACCGGGTCCAGTCCGAACTCGTCGCGGAACGTGCAGCCCTTGTCGAGGCGACGATCGCGGACATCGTCGGCGACCGCGTCGAGACGAGCGCGAACGACCTCATCGTCCAGGCCGTCGAGCGGCAGGACGCGTCCAACGTCGACAGCGCGCCGCGCATGTCGCCCCTCTCGCTCGAGGGCCTCGACGACCACGCGCAGGAACGCATCCTCTCTGCGCTGGCCGTCATCGCGGAGCAGACAGGCGCGGAACTCGGCATCGACAACGAGAAGCACCAGGCGACGCTCCGGACGGTGGACCCGATCGGACGCGAGATCGCCCGGCAGGCAGCGCTCGAGGTGGTGGACCGGCGCCTCCAGGCGACCGAGGTCCCACCGCTGATCCAGAAGGCGCGGCGCACCACCCAGCGCAAGGTGATGGAAGTGGGCGAGCGCGCGCTCTGGCTCATGCAGATCGAGGGCCGTCCTGAGCTCGCGGAGCTGGTGGGAACGCTGCACCACCGCTTCTCATACGGCCAGAACGCGCTGCTCCACTGCGAGGAGACCGGGCCACCTCTGCGGGGTGCTCGCCGCCGAGCTGGGGCTGCCCCAGAGCCTCGCCCGCCAGGCCGGCATGCTGCACGACATCGGCAAGGCGGTGGACCACGACGTCGAGGGCGTCCACGCGATCATCGGCGGGGAGCTGCTCCGCGTGCTGGGCGTCGACGCAGGCATCGTCCACGCGGTCAAGGCGCATCACTTCGACGAGGAACCGTCGACCGACCTCGCGATGCTGACCATCTGCGCCGACGCCATCTCAGCGTCCCGGCCCGGCGCCCGCCGCGACACGCTGGCCACCTACCTGCTGCGCCTCGAGCAGCTCCAGACGATCGCGACGCGACACGGCGGTGTGGACCGTGCGTTTCCATTGCAGGCGGGCCGGGAGCTGCGCGTGTTCGTCAAGGCGTCGCAGGTCAAGGACACCGACATGCCGCAGATGACGAGCGAGATCGCCCGCGAGATCGAGTCGGAGATGCAGTATCCCGGCGTCATCAAGGTGACCGTCATCCGCGAGACGACCGCCACCGCGACAGCCCCTGCACAGCTCGTGCCGGTGCGTGCGGCCGCCGCCGACCACGCGAACGGCAACGGCAATGGCAACGGCGAAGGACATCACGAGCCGGCGGCCGACGACGTGACCGACGTGACTGACGGCGAAGACGACTCCTCCGACGAGGGCTGACCTGCCTGCGACGAGCTGACCGGCTCGCGGACGACTCCTCCCAGAAGGACGAACCGGCCCCTATCCCGCGCGGCGGAGATGCTCGCTGATCACTCGGACGGTCTCCTCAGGACGTTCGTGGAAGAACAGGTGACCGCACCCGTCAAACGGACGCAGCCGCGCGCCGGGAATCTGCCTCGCGAGGATCCGCGCGTTCTCGAACGGGACCACCACGTCGTCGGTGCCGTGCATGACGAGTGCCGGCACATGCACCGCCGCGAGCTGCTCGAACGAGTGGTCCGGTTGCCACATCGCGCTGTACTGCGCTGAAAAGACGCGCGGTCGCACCGGATGCCGTGCGCGATCCCGAATCTGCGCCTCGATGAATTCGGGATGGGTGCGCTGAAACTGCGGCGAGTACAGGACGGTGCATGCGATCCGGTATGCGTCCTCCGGCGTCTTCGCACCCTTGCCGAGCAGCGCAGCCTGGTCCGCCGGCGCAGCGTCGACGCCGTTGTCGCCTCCCGGTGCTGTCGCAGCAAGGATCAGCGAGCTCACGCGATCCGGGTGATCGACGACAAAGTGCTGCGCGACAAGACCACCCATCGAGGCGCCGAACACCGCAGCGGCGCCGGCACCGGCTGCATCAAGGACCGCGGCCACGTCGAGCGCCATCGCGGTCAACGTCGTGTTGCCGCTGCCTTCCAACTCGCCGATGCCGCGAGGGTCGAACGTGATCACGCGATGCGTCGCCGCCAGGGCGGGAACGAGGTGATCGAACGCAGAGCGCCCGGCCCCGAGGCCCGGGATCAGCAGCAGTGGGTCGCCGGTGCCGTTGATGACGGTGGACAGGCCGGTGCCGTCCGCTGTCCGCGCGATGAGACGTTCCTCGGCCACCCGACCACCATAGCGGGACGCGGGTGCCGCACCATGCACGCTGCCGTGCCTCGATTCTTCGTCGACACCGACCAGGTTGCGGGCGGCCGCGCGACGCTCACGGGTCAGGACGCGAACCACCTCTCCCGAGCCCTCCGCGCGACTGCCGGCGAGACCATCGTCATCGTCGAAGCCGGCACCACGGAGCACGGGCTCGAGCTCGACGAGGTGACACCGGCGCGCGTCAGCGGATCGATCGTCTGGAGCAGGCCGGTGGGCGGCGAGCCACGCCTCGCCGTGCATGTGCTCCAGGCGGTGCCCGCGCAGGCGATGGATGCGACTGTCGAGGCGCTCACCGAAGCCGGCGCGGCGACGATTCGCCCGGTCCTGACACACCGCACCGTGTCCCGGCCGGATCCCTCCCGTGTGATCCACCGGCTCGAACGCTGGCGGACGATCGCGCGCGAAGCCGCGCAACTGGCGGGCCGCGCTGCACCGCCGGACGTGCACCCGATCCTCCCGCTGCGCGACGCGCTGCAGGCACTCCCTCGCGACACACGTATCCTCGCGTGCGTGATCAGCGCGGACGCGACCCCGATATCGAGCCACGTGCCGGCGCTGCCGGCGGATCTCGCGCTGGTCATCGGTCCGGAGGGCGGACTGGACGTTGCCGACCTGCGGGCGCTCCACGAGTGCGGCGCCACCACTGTGCACCTCGGGTCTCGGACGTTCCCGAGCCGTCTCGCCGGAGCGATCGCAACATCGTTGCTCCTCGCCGCTGCGGGAGATCTGGACGCGGCTGCAACGCCGCCGCCTTCATGACGGCGACAACCGATCGGCCGTTGCGCGTCGCGCTGACGGTGCTCGGCTGCAAGGTCAACTTCGCCGAGATGGCGGACCTCGCGGGACGGCTTGCGGCAGGCGGATGCGACGTCGTTCCTGAGCACGAGTCCGCGGACGTGCGCGTGCTCAACTCCTGCACCGTCACGATGCAGGCCGACGCGACGACGCGTCAGCGCATCCGCCGGCTCCGCCGGATGGATCCGGGCGCGCATCTCGTGCTCACCGGCTGCAGCGTCGATGCGAATCCCGGTGCGTACACCACCGTCGACTCGGTGTTCGCCAACCCCGACAAGGACAGCATCGCCGCGCACATCCTTGCGATGTCGCGTCCGGACGAGATCTCTCGCGATGCACCGTTCATGCGCTCGCGCGCATTCGTGAAGGTGCAGGACGGGTGTGACCATCGCTGCACGTACTGCATCGTGTGGCAGGCGCGCGGCACGTCATCGAGTGTCCCCGTGCGCACCGTGCACGACCGAGTCCGCGCGGCGATCGACGCCGGTCACGCGGAGATCGTGCTGTGCGGTGTCGACCTCGGGTCGTACGGACGCGACATCGGCACCGACCTTGCCACGCTCGTCGGGTCGCTGCTCGAAACCTGCGGCGAGACCGCGCGCATCCGCCTCAGCAGCATCAACGCGAATGACGTCAGCCCCGCGATGATCGAGCTCAACGGGCACCCGCGGCTCTGCTCGCACTGGCACATGCCGCTGCAGAGCGGGAGCGACCGGATCCTGCGTGCCATGCATCGGGGCTACCGGCGCGCGCAGTACCTGCGTGTGGCGCACGCGTTGCGCGCGATGGACCCGCAGACAGAGTTCACGACCGACATCATGGTGGCGTTCCCCGGCGAGACCGAGGACGATCACGCCGGCACGCTGTCACTGGTGGACGAGGTCGGCTTCCTCCAGGGTCACGTGTTCCGCTGGTCGCCGCGTCCAGGGACGCCCGCATCCGCGCTCACCGATCGCGTGGACGACGCCGTTGCCCGGCGCCGCAGCGCCGAGGTGCGCCGCGCCACCAAACGCTCAGGCGCGGAGTCGCTCACCAGGGCATGCGGGCGGGTGCACGAAGTCGCGTGGGACGCCGTCGACGAGGACAGCGCTCACGGCCTGACGGCCGGCTATCACGAGATCATCGTCGACGGCGCAACAGACGTCCGCCAGGGAGGTCTGGATCTCGTCCGCGCCGACGCCGTCCAGGGCGACCGTCTGCGCGGTACCCTGCTGCGCTCATGAGCGATTGCATCTTCTGCGCCATTGCGGCCCACGAGCTTCCGGCCACGTTTGTCCGCGAGGACGACCAGGTGCTGGCGATTCGCGACGTCAACCCGCAGGCGCCGGTGCACGTGCTCGTGCTGCCACGGGAGCACATCGAGTCGGTGGCGGAGCTGACCCCCGCCCAGGACGGGCTGTGGGGGCGGATGCTGCACGTCGCCCAGTCCATCGCTGAGGACGAGGGTATCGATGAGACCGGATACCGGCTCGTCGTCAACAACGGCAAGAACGGTGGCCAGACCGTCGGCCATCTGCACATGCACCTGCTCGGTGGACGGCAGATGACCTGGCCGCCCGGTTAAGGGCGACCAGGCAAAGGGGGAGGGGCTGTTTTAGGCGGTCGCGACCGGCGCGTGCTCGACGATCTGCTCCGTCTTCTCGGCGGTGCCGGTGACGGTGACAGGGATGCGCTTCGGTTGCGCCTTCTGCGCGCGCGGGACGGTGACGCGCAGCACACCATTCTCGAACGACGCGGTGATGTCGTCGGCACGGACCTCTGCGGGGAGGCCGACCTGACGGAAGACTGATGTTGTGCGGCGCTCACGACGCAGGTACGTCGCGTCCTTCGCCGTCTCACTCGTGCTGCGCTTGCCGGTGATGGTCAGCACACCATCCTCGAACGTCACTTCGACGTCGCCGTGGTTGAATCCGGGCACGGACGCTTCGACGATGAACGCCGCGTCCGTCTGCTGGATGTCAACGGGAAGGCTCGTGTACTCGACACCGTTGCGCGACGCCGTCGCCGGGGACTGAAACGCGTGATCCATCTGCGTGTGCAGATCGAACAGATCGTTCCACGGGCTCCAACGAACTACTGCCATTGTTGCGTTCTCCTGACTGAGATTCTGCTGTCGTCGCGTCTCTCGCGACACGGTATTGGTACCCGCTCCGGCGCCGTGATAAACGTCACCGGTGCGTGCCCGCAGACTCAGCCTCGGAATGCGTCGCGCAGTGAGTCGAAGAAGCCCTTCTTGACCTCGGCGGGCTTGCCTTCGCGGCCGCCGAGCTGCTCGTACAGCGCACGGTCCTGATGCGAAAGATGCGACGGGACGACCACGCGCACAACGCAGATGAGGTCGCCGCGACGGCCGGTGCGAACGTGCGGCACGCCGAGGCCGTGCATCTTGAGCTGGCGCCCGGGTTGCGTGCCCGCGGGCACCTCGACCGGATGTTCGCCGTCGACAGTCTGGATGGCGATGGTGTCGCCGAGCACCGCCTGCGTCACCGAGATTGGCAGCTCGTACAGGAGGTCCTGACCGCGGCGCACGAGGTTCGGATGCGGCTTGACGCGGAAGCCGAGGTACAGGTCGCCTGACGGACCGCCGCGAGGCCCGGGCTCACCTTCGCCGGTGAGGCGCAGCGTGACGTCATCGTCGACGCCCGCGGGGATCGTCACCTCGACGGTGTGCCGTCCCTGCACACGTCCCTGCCCGCGACACACCGTGCATGGTTCCGTGATCACCGAACCCTCGCCGTGGCACGCCGGACACGGGGTGACGCTGGCCACCTGTCCGAAGATCGACTGCATCGTCCTGCGCACCTGGCCGCTGCCCGAACAGGTGGCGCACTGCGTCGCGGTCGTCCCGGCTTTCGCGCCGGATCCGTTGCACTCCGTGCACTGCGTCGCCCGCGGCACCTCGACGGTGCGCTTGGCGCCGAACACGGCCTCCTCGAAGGTGATCTCGATGTTCATGCGCAGGTCGTCGCCGCGCTGCGGGCCGGTGTGCGCGCGGCGGCGGCCGCCACCGCCGAAGAACATGTCGAAGAGGTCGAACGCGGAGTCGAATGAGAAGTTGCCGAAATCGGGCTGCGCTCCGTCGGCGACATGACCGTACGCGTCGTACCGCTGCCGCTTCTGCGGGTCGCTCAGCACCGAGTACGCCTCGCCGACCTCCTTGAACTTCTCCTCCGCAACCTTGTCGCCGTCGTTGCGGTCCGGGTGGTACTGCATGGCGAGCTTGCGATACGCGGACTTCAGCTGTTCCGGAGTCGCGTCGCGCTGGACGCCGAGCACCTCGTAGTAGTCACGTTTGATCGTGGCCATCGATCAGTTGCCGGCGGGCGCGCTGCGCGGACGGACGACCCGCACGATCGCCGGACGGAGCAGGCGGTCGTGCAGCCGGTAGCCGGGCACGAGCTCGGCGATCACGGTGTCCTCCTGGACGTCATCCGATTCCTCGGCAGCGATCGCATCGTGCATCGCGGGGTCGAAGCGCTCGCCGACCGCCGGCACCGGGACCACGCCGATCCGCTCGAGCGCGGTCTCGAACTCCCGGACGACCAGCTCGAGGCCGCTCACGAAGAACTCCTCGGCGCCGGCCTCGCTCGCGTGCTCAACCGCGCGGCGCAGGTTGTCGAGCACCGGTAGCAACGCGAGCGCCGCGTCCTCGCTCTCGTAGCGCCGGAAGTCGGAGATCTCCTGGGCCTTGCGCCGCTTGAAATTCTCGAAGTCCGCGGCAAGGCGGAGGTAGCGGGTGTCGCGCTCGTCCGGCTCGGTCGAGGCGTCCAGGCTCGCGCTCTCCCCGTCCGGGCGCACTTCCGCGAGGTCGTGTTCGTCCGTCGTCATGCCCTCACTATGCCCACCGTCAGCTCAAAGCACGCCCGACAGCCCGGCCCACCCGCTGCGCGACGTAGCGCACCCGGGGACCGACCTGCGCGTACGCCATCCGCGTCGAACCCAGCACGCCGATCGTGCCGCGGCGCTCGGCGCCCGCTCGATACGTGGTCAGCACCAGGCTGCAGCGGGAGAGCTCGGCCATGCCGCTCTCGCGCCCGATCATGATCTGGATGCCGTGGTCGAGATCCGCGGCGCTGATCAGGGCGGCGAGCATCCGCTCCTCCTCCACCACCTCGATGACCTGCTGGAGGAGCTCGACGTCGCCGAACTCGGGCTGGTGCAGGAGGTTGCGCACGCCGTCGTGGAGGATGAGCGTGTCCTGCTGCGCATCGCAGACGGTCATGAAGGCGATGATCTGCGTGAGGAGATCGTGCTCCAGCGCCGCGTGCTCGCCGATCGATTCGGGCAGCCGCGACATCCCTGCAGCGTTGAGGCCGACCACCACGGCGTTGAGCCCCGCCGCGATCGCGCTGAGCACCGCCTGATCGGTGGGTGACGTGAGGTTGAGCGCCTGCTGCCGGACGAGGTTGCCGTCGAGCACCAGCACCAGGAGCGCCTGAGCGTCGCTGAGCTTGACGAGATCGAGATGCTTGACGCGGACGCCGAGCGCACGGGGCGCTGTGACGAGGCTCACCGCGTCGGCGGCCTGGGCCAGCGCGGTGGCGGCGATCTCGAGGATGTCCTCGACACCGGTCGGCATCACCGCGAAGAAGGGGTCCACCTGACGGCGGACCGCCGGCGGGACATCCTCCTCGTCCATGAGGAAGTCGACGTAGTAGCGGTAGCCGAGATCGGACGGCACGCGCCCCGCCGAGGTGTGCGGCTGGATCAGATAGCCGACCTCGCTCAGCGTCGCCAGCTCGTTGCGAATCGTCGCCGACGACCAGGTGGCGAGGTGGACGGCAAGCGACGCCGATCCCACCGGGACGCCCGTGCGGGTGTAATCCGCGACGACGGCCTTGAGGATCTGTTGCTTGCGCTGATCGAGCGGGACTGGATGTTGCACGTCTGACCGGAGGCGACGGTACTGTCGCCGCCGGGCCGCGGGCGATTAGCACTCGTCAGGGTTGAGTGCTAAGCGTACCAGCTAGGCGGCCCGGTCGCCTACCAGCCGGAGAGTCACCTGGTTCAGCACGGCCTCGCCCCTCGCGGTGGCGCGGACGCGATCGCCCTCGATGACGACGAGCCCCAGCCCCTCGAGCGAGCGTGCCTCGTCCAGGCCGGCGGCGCCGACACGGACTCCCTCGCGGAGGCGGAGCCCGAGCATGACCCGCTCCTGCTCGCGCATCTCGGCGCCCACCGGCTCGGAGCCGGTGATCGCGAACTCGCCGGCCCGGATCGCGCGTCCGTATGCCGCGATGCCACGTCCGTGCCAGTGGCGGACGGAGAGCGCGCCGTCCTCGACCTCGAGCCCGATCGCCGCCGCCGCTATAGCCGGCAGGTGCCCGTGGGCGCCGACACCGGCCGCCGCGTAGTAGCCGTTGTGCCAGTACACGAGGTTGTGGCGGCACTCCTCACCGGGAAGCGCGAAGTTGCTCACCTCGTACTGCGCGAAGCCGGCGCCCTCGAGGAGCTCGACGGCGATGCGGTGCTGGCGCATCGCGCGGGCACCGTCGACCGGCGTCACCAGTCCGCGGCGGACGCTCGTGTGCAGTGGCGTGCCGGGCTCGACCGTGAGCTCGTAGCAGGAGATGTGCGTGGGACCGGCCTCCGCGACCCGCTGGAGCGTGCGCCGCCAGCGCGTGTCGCCGAGCCCGGGCACGGCGTAGATCAGGTCGCAGTTGATGGACGTGAACCCTGCGGCGCGGACCTCGCCAACCGCGGCGATCGCCCTGTCGGCGTCGTGCACCCGGCCGAGGAAGCGCAGGGTGTCGGCCTCGAGGCTCTGCACGCCGATGCTGATGCGATTCACCCCCGCGTCCTTCCAGACCCGCGCGCGATCCGTGGTGATGCTGGAGGGGTTCGCCTCCATCGTGAACTCTGCTCCCGGCGCGACGGAGAACGTGCTCCGGACCGCGGCCACCAGGTCGGCGAGGAGGGACGGCTCGACCAGCGACGGAGTGCCGCCACCGATGAACACCGTGTCGAGGGTCAGCCTGCCGAGGCGCTCACCGAGGCGGCGGACCTCAGTGCCGAGCGCCTCCATGTACTGCTCGGAACCGGTGGCGCCCGCGACGCTCGTGAAATCGCAGTACTCGCACTTCCGCTCGCAGAACGGGATGTGCAGGTACAGCGAGCGCACCTCGCCGAAGCCGGAGGTCACGCCGTCGGGTCCTTGGCCCCCGAATCGCGTGCCGACGCCTCGTCCATCTTGTCGACGACGGATTGCTGCGTCTGCGTCTGGGTCTGCGTCTGCTTGGCCGCTGCGTCCGGCTTGGACTTGGGTGCAGGGGCCGACCGTGGCGGCGGGCGCCGGCGCATGAACTTGTACAGCGGCGGGTAGAGGTAGAAGGCGGCGACGTAGCTGGCGAGGTCGATGATGATCAGGCCGGTGATCGCCTCCGGCGTGGCCGACGTCGAGGTGGACGACGACGAGGAGTTGAAGCCGCCGATGATGTAGGTGAGGGCCACGAAAAGCGCGAGCCAGACGAAGTACTGGACCACGCCGACGATCAGCGACTCCATGAAGCGGAGCGAGCGCGGTTCCTTGGTGATGAACTTCGCGAAGGGCGCCGCCACCAGTGAGGCGGCGACAGGCAGCAGCGGCTGATAGCTCACGGCCAGCAGGAAGATCCCGATAGACGGTGGCGCGGGCTTGTCGTTGGCGATCGTGAGGTAGTACAGGGAACCGATCAGCAGCTCGGCCACGAAGAGCAGGGCGACGAGCACGAGGTACGAGCGTTTCGCCCACGGGACAAATGGCTCGTCGATGCGGCGGGCGCGGGTGGCGGCGCCGCCTTTCACGCCCGGACGTGGCTTCGGGGCCGGCTGCGCCTTGGCGCTGGACTGCCGCTTGGTGTCGGCGTTTTCCTTCACTTGCGCGGTCTGCTTCGCCAGCGAGACCTCCGCGCGCGCCCCTCGCTCGACGGCGTCAGGACGCCGGCGCGGGCGTTTGCGGGGCGGATTGGGGCGGGGCATCAGAGGTCCACCTACTGCTCGTCCATCTTGAGCACAGCCATGAAAGCCTCCTGGGGAATCTCCACGTTGCCCACCCTTTTCATGCGGCGCTTGCCCTCGCGCTGCTTCTCGAGCAGCTTGCGCTTCCGCGTGATGTCCCCGCCGTAGCACTTGGCCAGGACGTCCTTACGCATGGCGGACACAGTCTCACGGGCGACGATCTTGCCACCGATCGCTGCCTGGATGGGGACTTCGAAGAGCTGGCGGGGGATCAGCTTGCGGAGTCGCTCGGCGAGCTTGCGCCCGTGCGCGTTGGCCCGGTCGCGGTGAACGATCATGCTCAGAGCGTCCACCCGCTGCCCGCCGACCAGGATGTCGAGCTTGACGAGCGACTCCGCGCGGAAGCCCGTGATCTCGTAATCGAGTGACGCATACCCGCGACTCCGCGACTTCAACTGGTCGTAGAAGTCGTGGATGATCTCGCCGAGCGGCAGGTCATACGTGAGCGCGACACGATCGCCCGGCTGATAGTCCATGTGCTGGAACTCGCCGCGCCGTTCCTGGCAGAGCTCCATGATCGCGCCGACATACGCGCTGGGCACGATGATCGTTGCCTTGGTCCTCGGCTCCTCGATCGCCTCGATGTTCGACGCGTCGGGAAGCATCTCCGGGTTGTCGATCGTGATGACGTCGCCGTTGCGAAGACGCACGCGGTACTCGACCGTGGGAGCCGTGGTGATCAGCGAGAGGTTGAACTCGCGTTCGAGGCGCTCCTGCACGATCTCCATGTGCAGCAGGCCCAGAAAGCCGCAGCGGAAACCGAAGCCCAGCGCTGCCGACGAACTCGGGCTCGAAGATCAGCGACGCATCGTTGAGGTTGAGGCGCTGCAAGGCCTCTTTGAGGTCGGTGACGTCGTCGGAGTCGACCGGGAAGATGCCGGCGTACACCATCGGCGTCACCGCTCGATATCCGGGCAGCGGATGTGTGGTGGGGTGCGCTGCGTCCGTCACCGTGTCGCCCACCTTGCTGTCGCGGACGTTCTTGATGGACGCGATGAAGTAGCCCACCTCACCGCAGAGCAGCTCATCCACAGGAGTCATCGCCGGCGCAAAGACGCCGACCTCATCGACGACGAACTCACTGCGGTTGTTCATCATGCGGATGCGCATGCCACTCGCAATGCGGCCGTCAACGATCCGGACATAGACCACGACACCGCGATATGCGTCGTACTTCGCGTCGAAGATGAGCGCCCGCAACGAGCCGTCACGATCGCCCTTCGGCGGCGGCACGCGTTTGACGATCGCCTCCAGCACGAGATCGATGCCGATCCCCTGACGCGCGCTCGTGAGGATCGCGTCATCGGCGGGGATGCCGATCACCTCCTCGATCTCGCGACGCACCAGCTCGGCGTCAGCGTTGGCGAGGTCGATCTTGTTGATGACCGGGATCACCTCGAGGTGATTGTCGATCGCCTGGTACACGTTGGCGAGCGTCTGTGCCTCAACGCCCTGGGTTGCGTCCACCACGAGGAGCGCGCCCTCGCATGCCGCAAGGGATCGCGAGACCTCGTAGGCAAAGTCGACATGTCCCGGCGTGTCGATGAGGTTCAGCTCATACGTGATCGTGTCGGATGCCGTGTATGCGAGGCGGACGGCCTGCGCCTTGATGGTGATGCCGCGCTCGCGCTCGAGGTCGAGCTGGTCGAGCACCTGGTCCTGCATGTCGCGCAACGCGACAGTGCCGGTCGCCTCGAGCAGCCGATCCGCAAGGGTGGACTTGCCGTGATCGATGTGCGCGATGATGCTGAAGTTGCGGATCCGGTCAAGACGCATGCGTCACGGAAGGAGTCCTAATCCTGGGACGCGCCGTCGCCGTCGTGCGCGGTGCGCAGAATCTCCGCAAGGTCGGTCAAACCACGACGGCTACCCGAGAGTCCGGGCTTGACCCTGTGCGCCAGCACCATCGGCGCGACGTGCTCGACATCCTCGATCACGACGGACGCGCGATCCTCGTGCGCGGCCAGCGCCTGCGCCGCTTTGCGCGTGACGATATCGGCGCGATGACCGTCGACCTCGAGCTCGATGCTCAATGCCGCGATCGCCACGAGGATGTTGCGGTCCACGACCACATCGGAGAGCACTGACATCGCCCGTGCGATGCGATCCGCCTCCGCCTGTTCCGCCGGCTCGAATCGTGCGGCGAATGCAGTTGGATCCTCCTCGAACGCCTCGCGCCGCTCCACGATCTCGACGCGCTGGCGAACATCGCGAATGCCCTCGACATCGACGCACAACCCGAAACGGTCGAGGAGCTGCGGACGCAACTCGCCCTCCTCCGGGTTCATGGTGCCGACGAGGATGAATCGCGACGGATGCGACACCGACACACCCTCGCGCTCGACGGTGTTCTGACCCATCGCTGCGGCATCGAGCAGCACATCGACGATGTGGTCGTCGAGGAGGTTCACCTCGTCCACGTAGAGGATGTTGCGGTTCGCCTCCGCGAGCACGCCCGGCTCGAATTCCTTCTCACCACGCTTGATCGCCGCCTCGATATCGATGGCGCCGACAACTCGGTCCTCGGATGCGTTGATCGGCAGCTCCACGACGCGCATGCGGCGGCGTCCGCGCGGGAGTGTCTCGCCGTTGCTCACGCGCACGGTGCACTCCATGCACTGCAGATCCGCGTCATCAGGTGGGCAGCCGTACCGGCAATCGGCGACGACATCAAGCCCTGGCAGGAGTTTCGTCAACGAGCGCACGGCAGTGGACTTGGCTGTGCCTTTCTCGCCGCGAATCAGCACACCGCCGATCGCGGGGTTGATCGCGTTGAGAATCAGGGCCTGTTTCATGAGGTCCTGTCCCACGATTGCGGTGAAGGGGAACACGCTTCTGCCTGTCTGCATCGTGGTCATTGTGCCATGCGACCTCGAAGCGACTTCTCGACACCCTCGACGATCGCCCCCTGGGAGAGATCGTACAGACCCAGATATTCGCCGCCGGCACGGTCTGCGAGGTCGCGGCATGCGTTGAACCCATAGCCGCCGAAGAGCGGCTGGCGGCTGTGGCTCCCGACGCGAGGCATCGGTCTCGCGGTGTGATCGCGCGCCGAGTCGATGACCAGCATGTGCACGCCGTCGGCGCCGAGCTGCTCGGCGACACGCTGCGCTTCAACGAGCGGTTCCTCGCCGAAGAGCGAGATGTTGCCGCGTCCATCACTGATCAGCACCACCAGCGGGTAGACCGTCGGGTCGCGCAGCCGCTCGGTGCGGACGATGCGCAGGCCGGCCACCAGCCCGTGCGTGAGCGGCGTTGTGCCGCCGACCGTGAGCCGCTGGAGGCGCTGCTCGGCAAGGTCCACCGACGACGTGGGCTGGAGCACCACACGCGCCGCGCGGCCGGAGAAGACCACGAGCGACACCTTGTCGCGACGCAGATATGCGTCCCGGAGCAGGGAGAGCACCGCACCCTTGGTGGCCTGCATCCGCTGCTCGGCGTCCATCGACGCACTGGCGTCGACCACGAACACGATCAGCGTGCCGGTGCGACGGCGGCGCACCTTCTGGCGGAGATCCTGGCGTTCGAGGTGGAGCAGCGGCCCGACCCTGCCCGCAGGCTCCTCGGCCCGGCGGCGGATCTGGTGCGGCGCCGCCGCGCGCATGGTGGCGTCGAAGGCGATGTCCGTCGTCTTCTCCGTCTGCGTCGCGCGGACATACCGCCCGCGCTTGTCGCTGCTCTGGGACGAGCTGCGCTTGCCCGTGGTGGACCGGCTCCGGCGATCCCTGGGCAGCGCGATCTTGCGCACCGGGAAGATCTCGCCTTCGAAGAGCTGCTCGGCGCTGCGGCGCGTGACCGCCTGCGTGGCCTGCTCACTTCCCTGCACCTGGCCCGGGCTCTCGCCCTCCTCGCCGCTGCCGGAGTCGTCCGGAGGCTGCTCGCCCGCCTCGGCGGTCTGCTCGGAGACCACTGCCGCCTCGGCCTCCTGGGCGATCTCCTCAAAGCGCTCGCGGGCGCGCTCCGCAGCGACGCCGCCGGGCTGGGACACGCCGTCCTGGCGGCTCCGCCGGCGATGGGCAAGCGCCAGCTCTGCGGCGGTGGTGGCGTCCGCCGTTGTGACGATCAGGCGCTCGTCGGCCTCGGCCGCGACCCCGGCCGCTCGCGCACGCACCAGCCGTTCCGCCTCGTCCCACGCCCGAAGCGTCCGGGCGGTGCTGCTCACCACGATGTCAGCCCGGTGGCCGAGGGTGCCCGCGTCGATGCAGACAAGCGCGATGAACCAGCCGATGGTCGGGCTGATCTCCACCCGAGGGAGCAGGCGCTTCGCCTCCTCGATGACCTCCTTGAGATGGTCCTCGCTCGCGAGGAACTCGCTCGCCAGCCCGGCGCCGTCCAGGCTCCGGTGCGCGTCGCGCTCCATGATGCGGACCCGCTCGTCGAGATCGCGGAGCCCCGTGATGTCGACGCACAGCCCGAAACGATCCAGGAGCTGCGGGCGGAGGTCTCCCTCCTCCGGGTTCATGGTCCCGACGAGGATGAAGCGCGATGGGTGCGAGAACGAGATGCCCTCGCGCTCCACGACGTTCCACCCCATCGCGGCGGCGTCCAGCAGGACATCGACGATGTGGTCGTCGAGGAGGTTCACCTCGTCCACGTAGAGGATGCCCCGGTTGGCGTCGGCGAGGAGCCCCGGCTCGAAGCGCCGCTCTCCGAGCTTGATCGCCGTCTCGGTGTCGATGGTGCCGACGAACTCGGTCCTCCGAGGCGTTGACCGGCAGCTCCACCACGCGCATCCGCCGCCGCTCGACCACCGGAGCCACGCCACTGGCGGCTCGAGCCTGGCAGTCGTCGCACCACGTCGCCGGGGCGGCAGGGTCGCACCGGTACCGGCAGCCGGCGATCACATCGATCTCCGGAAGGAGCCGTGCCAGGGCCCGTACCGCGGTGGATTTGGCGGTGCCGCGCTGCCCGCGGATGAGCACGCCGCCGATGCCGGGATTGATGGCGTTGAGGACCAGCGCGGTCTTCATCGCCTCCTGACCGACCAGGGCGGTGAACGGCATGAGGGAACGGGAGTTCGGCATCAATTCCATTGTGCCAGCGGTGTCGAGCGCCGAGCCTGCTACAAAGCCTCGATGGAGAGGCCTCTACGCGTCCTGCTCGAGGCGAGCTGTCTCGGCGACGGCAGGCGCGATGCCGGGATCGGACGGTATGCGAGCCAGCTGATCGAGGCGCTGCAGGGCGTCCCCGATCTCGAGATCGCGCCGTCGATCCCGCCTTCATCGCCCTGGAGCGAGGCGCGGCCGGCCCGGTTTTTGCGCGCTCAGCCGCACGTGCTGGCGGACGCCATGGCCCGGCATCCGCACCTCGTGCACGGCCTCGGCGGCGAACCCGTCCTCGGCTTCCCCATGGCCCGGCAGGTCGTGACCGTGCACGACGTGGAGCTGTGGCGCGCGCCGGTATCTCCAGGACCTGCGGGGACGGCTCGCCGCCTCTATGGGTCGGTGCTCGCTCCCGCCATCCGGGCGTGCGCAGGGGTCATCGCCGTCAGTGAGACCACGCGTCTGGAGGCGATCACCGCGCTCGGTCTCGATCCAGCCCGGGTGCATGTCGTCCCCCACGGCGTCGCACCGGTCTTCTCGGCCCGGCCCAAGCTCCGCGATGCCCGGATCGCCGAGGCGCTCGGCCTCGAGGAACCGTTCGTGCTCTGGGTGGGCAGCCTGCGCTGGCGCGATCCGCGCAAGGGCCTCGACACGCTGCTCGAAGCGATGGAGCGGCTCGGCGGCGGCACGACCCTGGCGCTCGCCGGGGCGCTCGGGCCGGAGGCGGACCGGCTCGCGGGCGAGGCCTGGCGAAGGCAGGTGCCGCTGGTCCTCTGCGGGCCGGTGGAGGATTCGGACCTCGCGTCGCTGTACCGGCAGGCCGCCGTCGTGGCGCTGCCATCGACCCACGAGGGATTCGGCCTCACCGCTCTGGAAGCCATGGCCTGCGGCGCACCGCTGGTCGCCAGCGCCGTCGGGAACCTTCCCCAGCTGACACTCGACGTCGCGGTGCTGGTCCCGCCGTCCGACCCGGTCGCCCTGGCCGATGGCATCGAGTCGGTGTTCACCGAACCCGTCCGCGCTGCCCGCATGCGCCACGCCGGAGTCGACAGAGCCTTGGGATACACGTGGGAGCGAACCGCGGCGCTCACCGCCGCCGTGTACGAGGAGGTCGCGCGCCATCGTTCAGGCACCGACCTCGCAGGCGCGTCGTACGCGGAGATGGCACGCCGCCGCGCGGCGCGTCGCTGAACCTGCGGGCTCAGAGGTCGGCGGCGATCGCCTGGCGTTGCTCCTCGTCGAGGTGGACGAGGACGGTGAGGTTGGGGTGCTCCGTTCCGATCCCGATCGCGGCCCCGGCGAGAATCGCCGACCGTTGCGCCGGTTCGAGCGCAAAGCGGAGGTAGTGCGCCGGCGCCGTCTCCCCAGGCGGAGCGACCGCCTCGGGAACGCCGCGGACCCTGGCGCCTGTGACCTCGAGGAAGACCGTTCCGCTCAATCCCCTCCATCGCGGCGGCGGCGGCGCCGAGATCGGCCGGATCGTCGACCTCCAGGAACAGCAGCGCGGCGAGGTCACCCGGGCCGGGCACCACGGCGTCGAACGCGGCGCGCTCGGCCGCCACCCTTTCGGGATCATCGATGCGCTCGGTTCGGAGCGCTTCCTCGAGGGTGGAGCGGATCGTGTCCCGGTTCTCGAAGACCAGCGCGAGGCTGTCGCCGAGACGCACCCGGCGCGATCGCTTCAGCTCGCTGATGCGATGTCGCTCATCAGCGCGCACACCCTCGTATTCCGTGCCGGCGCGCACGTCGAGATCGAGCTGGACCGAGCCTTCCGAGGTCACCAACACCTCCAGCAGCCTGTGGCTGAACGAGGGCGACTCTGGCACGTCGGGGTGCTCACGGGGCCGCCCGTGTAATACCTGACCTGCGCGGTATGATTTCTGCCATGGCAATCGTGGCGTTCGACCGCAGCGTCCTCAAGGTCAACCAGGCGATCCTGATGACGGTCATCGTCATCGGCTATGCGGTCGGGCTGGCGTACCACCCGGTCGCGTGGGCGCTCCCGGTGCTCGCGGTGATGATGCTTGCCGCCGTCGCGTCCCCATCGCTCAACGTCCCGCGGCTGCTGTATCTCCACTGGCTCAAGCCCGCAGGCATCGTCAAGCCCCGGGTGGCCCAGGAGGACCCGGCGCCCCACCGCTTCGCTCAGCTCCTCGGCGGCGTGTTCCTGGCCGCAGCAAGCGTCTTCGTGATCACCGGGCTCCTGCTCGTCGCCTGGGTGCTCGCGTGGATCGTGGCAGCGCTGGCCTTCCTCAACTTCGCGTTCAACATCTGCGTCGGCTGCATCATGTACGCGCAGCTCGTGCGCGCCGGTCTGCTGCCGCTCTCGCGCCAGCCGGCGCGATGATCCTGCTCCTGGCGCCGCTCATCGCCATCGCGGTGATCGGCCTGGCGGCATTGCTGCTTCGGACCCAGCGAAGCGGGCAGCGCGAGCTCGTCGGCAGCGTCGTCGAGCCCATCGCGCATCGCAATCGGATGCCGTCCGTGCTGTATTTCACCGGCGAGGCCTGCACCATCTGCCACACCGCGCAGCGGCCGGCTCTGCGCACCCTCGCCGCCACACTCGACCCGGACATCGAGATCCGCGAGGTCGATATCGCTGTCGAGCCCGAGCTGGCTCGGAGGTATCGCGTGATGTCGCTGCCGACAACGATCGTGCTCGACGCCGACGGCCAGGTGACCGACATCAACGTCGGCTTCGCGAACGGCGAGACGCTTCGCCGCCAGCTCGTCGAAGCCGGAATGCCGGTCGCCGCCTAGCCAACCGGGTACTCTGAGCGCATGGCCGTCACTGAGCGCGCCCCCCGGACGCGTGCGCTGGTCCCATCCGATCTCTTCGCTGTCGATGATCTGCTCGGCGACGACGAGCGTCTGATCCGCGACACCGTCCGGGCATTCGTCCGCGAGCGGGCGCTCCCAGTGATCCCGGAGCATTTCGAGGCGGGCACGTTTCCTCGCGAGCTCATCCCCGAGATTGCCGAGCTCGGACTCCTCGGCATGCATCTGCACGGATACGGGTGCGCCGGCACCTCCGCGATTGCCTATGGCGTCGCGAGTGAGGAGCTCGAAGCCGGGGACAGCGGGCTGCGCTCGTTCGTCTCGGTGCAGGGATCGCTCGCCATGTTCCCGATCTCCGCATACGGCAGCGAGGAGCAGAAGTCGCGATGGCTGCCCGAGATGGCGGCCGGACGCGCCATCGGCTGCTTCGGGCTCACAGAACCCGACGCCGGATCCGATCCATCGTCGATGCACACGTCGGCACGGCGCGACGGCGGTGACTGGATTCTCAACGGCACCAAGATGTGGATCACCAACGGCGGCATCGCGGATATCGCCGTCGTGTGGGCGAGGACCAACTCCGGCGTCCGTGGATTCCTCGTCGAGCGGGGGACACGCGGTTTCACCACATCGGACGTGCACAACAAGCTGTCGCTGCGCGCGTCGGTGACGTCGGAGCTCTCGTTCGACTCCGTCCGGCTCCCGGACAGCGCAGTGCTCCCCGGCGTCAGCGGTATGCGTGGCCCGTTGTCGTGCCTCAACGAGGCTCGCTTCGGGATCGGCTGGGGAGCGATGGGTGCGGCGCGTGCCTGCTTCGAGTCGGCGCTCGAGTACAGCAAGACCCGGCAGGCATTCGGCAAGCCCATCGGGGCGATGCAACTGACCCAGCAGAAGCTCGCCAACATGGCGACGTCGATCGTTCAGGGCCGGCTGCTCGCACATCGCCTCGGCACGCTCAAGGATCAGGGCACGCTGCATCCGGTTCAGGTGTCGGTGGTCAAGCGCGCCAACGTGCGGGCTGCGCTCGACATCGCGAGGAGCGCGCGCACGATCCTCGGAGCGAACGGCATCACGCTCGAGTATCCGGTCTCACGGCACATGGCCAACCTCGAATCAGTGCTCACCTATGAAGGCACCGAAGAGGTCCACACGCTGATCATCGGCAAGGAATTGACCGGCGAGAACGCGTTCGGCTGAGGCGATTCAGGCGGCCTCGTCCCAGCCTTCTGTTTCCCGGAAGGAGTGGTGGCCGCGCAGGGCAACGATCAGATGATCAAGCACCGGCACTCCGAGCAATGATCCCGCGCTCCGCAGTGCTGCGGTGACGGCGCGATCGGCACGGCTCGGTGCAGGATCGCCACTCGGATGGTTGTGGCCGATGATGACAGCAACTGCATCGCTGCGCAACGCGGGTCCGAAGACATCGCGTGGCTGCAGCCGTGACGCGTTGATGGTGCCGACCGCGACCGTCTCGAGCTTGATCGGACGGTGACGAGCGTCGAGCAGCAGCACCACGACCTGTTCGCGACGGGCGCGCCGGAGCCCGTCGAGCATCAGCAGCGCGTCCCGCGGTGAGCCGATTGCAGGGCGGTCGTCCTCCGTCCATCGCTCTGCCAGCTCCCACATGGCGGCGAGGCGCTCTGCCCGCTCGCGCGGCACGCCATGCTCGCGAGTCAGCCCGGCAGCATCCAGGGCGCGGCGTTCCCACCACGGGATGCGAGCAACGCGATTCGCGACGGCGTTGAGATCAGCTGCAGGCGACGAGCCACCGAGCGCGCGGGCAAGCAGCTCCGCCTCGCCAATCCTGCTTTCCGGCTCGCTCTGCACCCCGTGACCATACCACATTTCTGTGTATGCGTCGCGGCATAGAGATCAGGAGCGGGTGAGGAGCATCCCGATCACGAAGATCGCGACGATCACGACGCCGGCCACCGCGACCGGGATCCAGCCCTCGCCGGCAGCCAGCAGCGACGGCGATCGCTCAACAGCGGGTGGTGCCGGCGCGGCAGGCGAGTCGACGATATCGGCGGGTGCCGCAACCGCGATCAGCTTCACGCGCCCGGGCGCATCCTCCGGCAGCTCAGCGGGGTCGAGGAGCGCAGGCGCAACAGCGACACTCCGCCGGCGTCGTTGTGAGCGTGCCTCAGACACCACGCTCACCCTCGGCGATCAATGCCGCGAGGACCTCGTCGGCGAACGACCGGTAGGCGGCGGCAGCTTCCGAGGATGGCGCCATCACCGTCACCGGCTCGCCGGCGAGCGCCAACTCCTGGAGGCGGACGGTGACCTTGATGATCGTGTTGAACACGCGCAGGTTGGGGATCGCGCGCAGGCCGTCGAGCAGATCGCGTGAGAATCGCGTGCGCATCACCACGAACGTGGGCAACAGTCCGAGGACGCGCAGGTCCGGGTTCAGCGACTGGCGCACATGGTGCACGGAGCGAAGCGTCTCCTTGAGGCCCTTCACCGCGTATCCCGACATCTGCATCGGAATCACGATGAAATCGGTGGCCGCAAGCACGCTGATGGTGTGAAACGCAAAGCTCGGCGGTGTGTCGAACAGGATGAAGTCGTAGTCGCGGCAATCGCGATCGAGCGCGCGGCGCAGCCGGGTCTCGGAGTCGAGGGAGCTGGGCAGGCCGGCCTCCACCGCGCTCAGGTCCGGGTTCGCGGGGAGCAGATGGAGGCCGGCCCACTTGGTGCGGACGATCAGCTCGTCCACCGACTGGTCCGGTTCGAGGATCGCGTCAGCGACGGTGTGCGTGAGCGAGTACGGATTGAAGCCCAGCCCCGACGTGAGGTTGGACTGCGGGTCCATGTCCACAGCGAGCACGCGGCGTCCACGCTCTGCGAACACAGCCGCCAGGGAGGCGCAGGTGGTTGTCTTTCCCACCCCGCCTTTTCCGGAAATACAGGCGATCGAAACAGCCACCGCGACCGGTTAGTCTAGTGCAGGCCGTCGCAACCGGCACACGAGAGCGGGCATGGCATCGGCAGATACGGTCAGCTTGGAGCCACCCGTACTGTCGGGCGCACCGCAGGTGCCGCCGCCATATCGTCCTCCCAGGCGCGGTTGAGACGTCGCTGTGTGATTGCCATGAGGATCAATCCGCCGGCAATGGGAAGCAACATCCAGAAGATAACGCGCGTCGGGCGCAGCTGCACGTCGGTGGTGCGGCCCATCCGATCCTCGACGATCCGCACACGCTCGAGGGTCATCACGGCAGCGATTGCGCTGAACGGCAGCAACAGCTCGAGATACGGGATCGCAAGGCCACCAAAGAGCAGTCCGTAGGCCTGCAGAACGGTGAAATGCGGGTTGAACGGCAGCGCAACATTGGCAACGGCGAGGACGATGCGGACCGCTCCGACGATGCTCACCAGCCAGCCGATCGCCCACGGGATTGCCACGGCCACCGTGGAGCGCCCGGGGATGACATGCATGCGTGTATCGAAGTTGCCGACCTCGCGATTCACGCGGTGGTACCACACCAGGCTGTAGATACCGAGCGTGACGACCGACAGCACGACAATCGCGAGCGTTGAGCGACGCTTGCCTGCAGGTCCGAACGACGTGACCTTGGGCAGCGCCTTCTCCGGCGTGGTGATGGCTGCGACGACCGTCACCTCGGTGGGATCCGCTTCAACCGCCTCGGGCGGCGGCGGACCGGCCGTCAGGTCGATCACGTGCTCGTCAGAAGTCGGTTGCGCTCTCGCCCTCGGGTGGGTGAGACGGCGGCACCGACAGGGGCCATGCCCACGTCGCCGGCGTCGCTGTCGTGTCGGTCGGGGCAACACCCTCGGTCTCGGGTGCGGTCAGGGTCGCGACAGCGGGCGTGGTGCCCGGCCGCGATGCGGTCTCGGTCATCCCGTGTTCCTCGTGTACGGCGCCGCCTCGGGCGATGCCGCGTGCTGCTAGTGGGACGTCGACGCTCCGGGTACTGGATTCGAACCAGTGGCCTTGCGGTTAACAGCCGCCTGCTCTACCGCTGAGCTAACCCGGATCATGACTCAAGTCTACCTGCCGTGACGCACCGTGCCCTCACGTGCACGAATCGTCGCCGCCGGCGACCGAACCGCGATCCCTACTCGAGGTAGTCCTTGAGCTTCTTGGAACGCGACGGATGGCGCAGCTTGCGCAGCGCTTTCGCCTCGATCTGGCGGATGCGCTCGCGGGTCACCCCGAAACGCTTGCCGACCTCTTCGAGCGTGCGCTGATGACCGTCGATGAGGCCGAAACGCAGCTGCAGCACGCGGCGTTCGCGCGGCGTCAGCGTGTCGAGAATGTCCTCGACCTCGGTGCGCAGCATGGTCAGCGACGCCGCGTCGGATGGAGCCGTGGCCTCCTTGTCCTCGACGAAGTCGCCGAGGTGCGAGTCCTCCTCCTCACCGATCGGCGTCTCGAGCGACACCGGATCCTGCGAGACCTTGGTGATCTCGCGGACCTTCTCCGGCGTGATCCCCATCTCCTCGGCGATCTCCTCGTCGTTGGGCTCGCGGCCCAGCTCCTGCAGGAGACGGCGCGAAACACGGACGAGCTTGTTGATGGTCTCGACCATGTGCACCGGGATGCGGATCGTCCGCGCCTGGTCGGCGATGGCGCGCGTGATCGCCTGCCGGATCCACCAGGTGGCGTAGGTCGAGAACTTGTAGCCCTTGTGGTAGTCGAACTTCTCGACTGCGCGAATCAGGCCCATGTTGCCTTCCTGGATGAGGTCGAGGAAGGACATGCCGCGGCCGATGTACTTCTTGGCAATGCTGACCACAAGGCGCAGGTTGGCCTCGGTGAGCTGGTTCTTGGCCTCTTCGTCGCCCTGCTCGATCAGCTTTGCGTAGTGGACCTCCTGCTCCGCCTTGAGCAGCGCCACACGGCCGATCTCCTTGAGATACATGCGGACCGGGTCGTCGAGGGAGACGGAATCGATCGCCTCGGCCTTGGCGATGAGCTCCTCGTCGATCTCGTCGACGGTCTCGAAGTCCTTGTCGCCATCGCTGACCTCGATGCCCATCTCGCGAAAGACATGGAAGATCCGCTCGAGATGATCCGGCTCGACATCGATCTCGGGAAAGGCCGCAAGGATGTCATCGGGCGTGAGATATCCATGGTCCTTGCCCTTGATGATCAGCGCCTCGGCGGCGGAGACCAGCAGGTCGGCGCCCGAAGGCGGCGGCAGGGTGGCGGCTCTGGATCGGGTGGTGGTGGCTGTGCTCATCTCAACTCTGTCTCACGCGGCGCAGGCTGACGCCCGCTCTGCGAGGTCCGCCGGACGGTTGGTACAACGACAGTGTTCACAATAATTGTCGAAGCCGTCTGAGTGTGCCAATTCGGGCGATCGGATAGAGGGATCCACGCAGGCACGAGGGTGATGGTGGCTCGCGACGCCGCGGATCAAACATGCGCGCATCGGCGCGCGCAGGCACGAGGGCCCGATCAGCGGACCGCGAGCGTGCGGCGGAGGTGCGGAGCGTCTGCTGCGAGGCGGCTCAGCTTGTCGGCCAGCGCGTCCGCGTCAGCCGTGCGGCCCTCATCCCTGGCGCGATGCATCTCCGTGGAGATGCTCGACGAGCGCCCTGCGGACGCTGTCCTCGTGGATGAGCCGGACACAGTCGGCCATGAGCTGCTTGATCGCCTCCGGCTCGGCCTCATCGGCGAACTCCGGGACCTCACGGACCAGGAGGCCCGCCGCACGGCGCTGATCGCCGCCGCTGAGCGTTCGGAGCGTGAATCCGGCCGGGTCGGTGGACGCCGCGTCGTAGATGCGGCGAGCCGTCGCGTTGGTGAACTCGTCCGGCCCGAGGCCGCCGTCCCGTCGCAATGCCGCTGCGAGCTCCGGCCTGATGAGCATCACCCGTGCGAGCTGCGCCTCCCACGGCGGGATCGGCTCGTCCGCCTCCACCGGCTCCGGCTCGTCCACCGCGGGCGACGCCGGCTCCGCGGGAGCAGCCACGACGATCCTCGCCGGACGGCGCACGCCGTCGCGCATCGAGCTGGCCAGGTCGGTCGAGAGCGATCGCGCGCCGATATCGAGCCGCCGCGCGGCCTGCTGGAGGTAGAGCTCACGAGTCGTGGCCTCGGGAATCCGCGCCAGCACGGACACGGCCCGCTCGGCGGCGGCGCGACGGGCGTCAACGCTGCCACCTTCGCCTGTCGCGAGGGCGGTGTCGAGGAGCACCTGCCACGCGGCGGGCGCCTCAGCGATCGCCTGCACGAACTCGGCCGGGTCCCTCCGAACGAGCTCGTCGGGATCCTTGACCCCGGCCGGGAGCCGGCAGATCCGCGCCTGGACACCCTCGGCGGCGATGACGTCCACGGCGCGAGTCGCGGCGACCCGTCCGGCATCGTCGCCGTCGAAACAGAGCAGCAGGGTCTCGGCGATGCGTCCCAGGCTGTGCACCTGCTCGCGCGTGAGGGCGGTGCCACTGCTCGCGACGGTGTGCTCGACCCCCGCCGCGTGCGCGGCCATCACGTCGAAGTACCCCTCCACGATGACCGCCGCGTGCTCGCGCACGATCGCGGCCCGCGCAAGGTCGAGGCCGAAGATTGCCGAGGACTTGTGATACGCGGCCGAATCCGGGCTGTTGAGGTACTTCGGCTTGGCATCGCCGAGCGCACGGGCTCCGAACCCGAGGACCTCGCCCCGCTCGTCGCGGATCGGGAACACCAGGCGGTCGCGGAAACGATCCCGCACCCGTCCGCCGCGCTGGGGATGCACGAGCCCGGCGTCGACCAGCTCGTCGACGGTCGCACCGCCCTTGCCCGTCAGGTACCTGGCGAGCGCGTCCTCACCGGCGCCGCCCGCCGGGGCGAAGCCGACCCCGAACGTGCGCGCGAGCGCCTCGTCGACCCCGCGCTCGCGAAGCAGGACGCGGCCGGACTCGCCGGCAGGTGCGGACCAGAGCACATGCTGGTAATAGGCCTGCGCTTTGCCGTTGAGCTCGATGGAGCGACGCCGGCGACGCCCCGCGCCGCGGGCGGCGGGACCGCTCTCGAGCTCGACCCCGGCCCGGTCGGCCAGCATCTCGAGCGCCTGGCGGAAGTCGATGCGCTCGATCTGCTCGATGAACTTGAAGAGGTCGCCGCCCTCGTGGCAGCCGTGGCAGTACCAGACCTGGCGCTCGGGGCTGACCGTGAAGGACGGCGTCTTCTCAGGGTGGAACGGACACAGCCCGGTGAGCTCGCGGCCGGCGCGATGGAGGGTGACGTACCCACCGATGACCTCGATCAGATCAAGGCGCGCCTTGACCTCGGCGACAGCATCCCCAGCCATGGCCCGCCAGCCTCGACCGCGCTAGCGGCTGAAGAACCAGCGGCGGCGGCCGCCCGAAGTGTCCTGCGGATCGCTGGTCCGGGCCTCGAGGTCACTGATCCGCCGGTCGCGGTCTGCGAGGCGGCGATCCTTCTCGGCCTGGGCGGCGGCATGCTCGGCGCGAGCCGTCTGCAACTCGAGCTGCAGCTGCTTGACCAGGTTCTGACGGGAGTTCAACTCGGCCTCGAATCGCTGCCGCTGCTCGGAGTAGATCCGCTGCTCGAGGGTCCGCTCCCAGCGGTCGAGGAGACCGGCGACGAGCTCGCGCGGGTCCAGCGACGTCATCGACGCAACGTCGCGGCGCGGCTCACTGGAGCCGATCTCGACGAGCGAACCACCGCGCCCATGCGAGGTCGCCTCGGCGGCGAGCTCCTCGGCGGGAGGCGGGACGACCTTGTCGGGCCAGGACGACGTCTGCGCCGTGCCGACCACATCGACGGTGGGGGTGGCATCAACCGGTGTCTGCACGTCGGCCGTTTCGGGTGGCGGCGGCGGCGCAAGCACGGGGGCTGCGTCGTTCATCGGGCTCTCGATGCCGAGGTCGCCGAGGCGCACCAGGTAGCGAACGCCATCAGGACCTTCCTCGCGGCGCGACGGGACGTCACCGGCTTCGACGCGGCGAAGCAGGATACCGAGCGGGAGATCCAAACGCTGAGCCACTTCCTCCACCGGAAGGTACGGCTCGTCTCCCTGCGCGGTAGTAGTGGCTGCGGGCGTGGCAGTCTGCGGCCAGGACATCACATCAAAGAGTAGGCGAAACGGTATACCACTTGGGTCATCACCAGTGATCCGTTACCCGTCAGCTAGTGTCCGACGACCTCGATCGCATATTTCGAGTTGTCGGTGAGCAGGACGATGCCGCCTCGCTGTTCGGTGATCACAGCCCGAACCGGTGATGTGGCGAAGACATCGGGCGCATCCTCGTGCTCGGTCACGGTGCGGCGCACGGCGTAGGGCATCCCCGGCGTGGGCGGGGAAAGCTCGTCGCCCTCGACCACATGGCCGTCGTCGAGCATCTCGGGGCGTCCGCTGCGTGTCGCGATCTTGCGGATCCTCACGTGCTCGCTCACCCGGATATCACCTTCATAGCAAGGAGAGTAGCCGTACCACCCCGCCGGCGGTCATGCCGGCGGCGCGGTGTATCCGTAGAAGAGCAGTTCCTGTCCACGAAACACGTCCTTCTTGTCGATGGTGCCGCCGAGCTTCTCGGCCACACGACGCGAGGCGACGTTCTCCGCGTCGATGAGGCTGATCACGTGCGCCACCCCGAGCGTGGCAAAGGCCTGTTGCAGCGCCGCACGGCCGGCCTCGGTCGCGTACCCCGAGCCCCAGTGCTCGCGCCCGATGACCCAGCCGGCCTCGATCTCCGGCCATCCTTCCGGGAACCAGACACCGGCCCTGCCCACGAGCCGGCCCGAATCCTTCGCCTCGATCGCCCAGTGCCCGTACCCGCGCAGCGTCCAGATGCCGGCGAGCATCGCCATATGCCGCCACGCTTCTTCGCGCGTCGGCGCCGGACCGCCACCGATGAACCGGCGCACCTCGGCATCGGACACGATCCGGTAGGTACGCGTCGAAGTCGTCCTCGCGAAATTGACGGAGCAGGAGTCGCTCCGTCTCGACCTCGCGCGGATAGGCATGCTCGGTTCGGCTCAGCGGTCGCGCTCCACCCGCGCAAGACGGGCATGTGCCGCCGCCAGGCGTGCGGCCGGGACACGGAACGGCGAGCAGGACACGTAATCGAGCCCGAGCTCTTCGCAGAGTGCGATCGAGTCGGTGTCGCCGCCGTGCTCACCGCAGATGCCGACGCTCAACGACGGACGGACGGCGCGACCCTCCTCCACCGCAAAGCGCATGAGCCGCCCGACGCCGTCGCGGTCGAGAGTCTCGAACGGGTTGCGCGGCAGGATCTTGTCCTCCACGTAGCGGAGCAGGAACGTGCCTTCCGCATCGTCGCGGGAGACACCAAAGGTCATCTGCGTCAGGTCATTGGTGCCGAACGAGAAGAAGTCCGCCGACTGGGCGATCTGTCCGGCGGTCAGCGCCGCGCGCGGCACCTCGATCATGGTCCCGACAAGGTACGCGACCTTGCTCTTGGTCTCCTTGAAGACCTCCTGCGCCGTGCGGTCGATGACCTCGCGTGTCCTGCGCAACTCTTCGAGCGTGCCGACAAGCGGCACCATGATTTCGGGGCGCACGTCGACGCGCTCCTTCTTCAGCGCGACGGCGGCTTCGATGATGGCGCGCGCCTGCATCTCGATGATCTCGGGGAAGAGGAGCCCGAGCCGGCATCCGCGCAGGCCCAGCATCGGGTTCTGCTCGTGCAGGTTCTGCACCGCGGCCAGGAGCTCGACCTTTGCGCGATACGACTTCTCGGGCTTGCCGAGCGCTTGCGCGCGCGTCACCTCGACGAGCAACTCGTCGAGTGACGGCAGGAACTCGTGCAGCGGCGGATCGATGAGCCGGATGATCACGGGCAGCCCGTGCATCGCCTTGAGGATGCCGTGGAAATCGTCGCGCTGCATCGGCAGCAACTTCGCCAGCTCGACCCGGCGCGACTTCTCGTCGGGCGCGAGGATCATCTTCTGCACGATCGGCAGGCGCTCCTGCTGCATGAACATGTGCTCGGTGCGGCAGAGCCCGATGCCCTGCGCGCCGAAGTCGCGGGCGCGCACCGCGTCATGCGGGTAGTCGCCGTTCGCCCAGACCTGGAGACGGCGGAACGAATCGGCCCAGCGCAGCAATTCCTCGAGCTCACCGGAGATCTCGGCATCGAGCATCGCCACCTGTCCGGCGATGACATTGCCGGTGGAGCCGTCGATGGTGAACGGCTCACCTTCCTTGATCTTCGTGCCGCCCGCGGTGAACTGGCGCTTGACGAGGTCCACCTGCACCGACCCGGCGCCGGCGACGCAGGGCTTGCCCATCCCGCGCGCAACCACTGCCGCATGTGAGGTGCGTCCACCGCGTGAGGTGAGCACGCCTTCGGCGGCGATCATGCCGTGCACGTCGTCCGGGTTGGTCTCGATGCGCACGAGGATGACCTTCTCGCCTTTCTTGGCCATGGCCTCTGCGCGATCCGCGTCGAACACTGCCTTGCCATACGCCGCGCCCGGCGACGCGGCGAGTCCGGTGGCGAGCACGTTGACCTTCGCCTTGGGATCGATGCGCCGGTGCAGCAGTTGATCGATCTGGCCCGGCTCGACGCGAAGCACCGCCTCGCGCTTGGTGATCAAGCGTTCACGGACCATGTCCACGGCGATCTTCACCGCCGCTTCGGCGGTGCGCTTGCCGCTGCGTGTCTGGAGCATGTAGAGCGTGCCGCGCTCGATCGTGAACTCCATGTCCTGGACGTCGCGATAGTGCTTCTCGAGCTTGCGCGCAATCTGCTCGAACTGGCGGTACGCCTTGGGAAGATCGGTCGCCATCGCGGCGATCGGCTTCGGGGTGCGGATACCGGCGACGACGTCCTCACCCTGCGCGTTGGTGAGGTATTCGCCATACAGCTTGCGCTCACCGGTTGACGGATCACGGGTGAATGCAACGCCGGTCCCCGAGTCGTTGCCCATGTTGCCGAAGACCATCGACTGCACGTTGACGGCGGTGCCGAGGTCGTGCGGGATGTGGTTGTAGTTGCGGTAGTCGGTGGCGCGCTTGTTGTTCCACGATTCAAAGACGGCGCCGATCGCCGCGCGCAACTGCTCCATCGGGTCCTCGGGGAATCCCGTCTTGGAGTGACGCTTCACGATCGCGCGATATTCCTTGATCAATTCCTCGAGCGCCGGCGCAGTCAGGTCGGCATCGGTCTTTGCCTTCTTGCGGTGCTTGATTGCCTCGAGCGCATCCTCGAAGAGCTGCCCATCGATACCGAGCACGATCTTGCTGAACAGCTGGATGAAACGGCGATGCGCGTCGAGCGCAAAACGCCGGTCATTGGTCAGCGCTGCAAGACCCTCGAGCGTGGATGCGTTGAGACCGAGGTTGAGGACTGTGTCCATCATCCCGGGCATCGAGAATTTCGCGCCGCTGCGCACGCTGACGAGCAGCGGATTGCGCGCATCGCCAAAGCCCTTGCCGGTGGTCTTCTCGACACCTTTCAGCGCCTTCTCCACCTGCTCCCAGAGACCGTCCGGGAATTTCGCGCCCTTGGCGTAGAAGGCATTGCATGCCTCGGTGGTGATGGTGAATCCGGGCGGCACCGGAAGGCCGGCGCGCGTCATCTCGGCGACACCCGCGCCCTTGCCACCCAGCAGGTCGCGCATCGAGGCACTGCCCTCGTCGAAGCGATACACCCACTTGTGGGCGCGCGCCACGCCGTTCTGCGATCCGGTGGTCCGCGCCGACGTCTTCCGCGTCGCTGCTTTCCTCGCCGGAGTCTTCGACGACTTCTTGCCCCGGGTGCTTACCGCCATTCGCCAACCCTCAACTTGTTCTGGTGGATGCGCGGACACGCGCCACGCAAGGCGTGAGCGTAGCATCGGGCCGCTTCAAGACAGACTGCTCTGGGCGGGGCGCCGGACGCCGGTGGTCGGAGGCGGTTACTTCGCCTTCGCGGAGGGCTTCTTCGGGGTGTGGTGCGAGCGGTGCTTGCTCCACTCCGCTCGTTTCGGCGGCCCGGTCACGCCGGCCTGCTGCAGCGCTGGACCGAGACGTGACTGCATGAATGCATCCTGGTCTGCCTGGGTCTCCCAGACCTCGACCACGATCCACCCGCCGCCCTCGGTCGGCCCGGCCATGTGCGTGTGCAGTCCGGCAGGCCAGTCACCTTCTCCGGTGTCCTGGTTGATCCCCAGCAGGTCGTTGACCTTGTCGTAGTCCTTGGCGCTGAACCCCTCGAACTCGAGGATCAAAAGCTCAGACATCTCGCACTCCCTGGTGTCCCGGAGCCCACTGTGGGGCTGGCGGGATCATGACAAAAGCGCGTGCCCTACAGGATCAGCATCGCGTCGCCGAACTCGTGCCACAGGTAGCCGCGCTCGCGAACCTCTGCGTACGCGCGTTCGAGCAGGGAGACGTCCAGCAGGGCGCCGAGCATGTCGAGATGCGTTGCCGGCGGCTCGTGCAAGCCGGTGAGCAGCGCATCGACTGCGCGGAGCGTGGTGCGGGGCGTGATGACCAGGTCCGTCCAGCCGCGTGCCGGGTGGACGTCACCCTTGTCATCAACCGCTGTCTCCAGCGTTCTGATGACGCTCGTCCCGACAGCGATCACGCGTGTCGCGCGGTTGATCCGCTCGGCGGTGTCCTGACGCACCTCGAAATGTTCTTCGATGAGCGGCTTCTGCAGATCGACGTCGTCGTCCTGGAATGAGCTCAGCCCGCAATGCAGCTCGATGTCGGTCACATCGATGCCGCGCCGGCGCAGGTCGCCGAGCAGCTCCCAGGTCAGATGGCGCCCGGCTGACGGCGTTTCGACGGAACCGGGCCGTCCCGCGTAGACGGTCTGGTAGTGCTCGAGCGGGACTGGATCCGGCACATACGAGTAGCGAATCGGCTCGCCGTCACTGAGGAGTGTCTCGATGGCGTCGCCGCTCTCGACCGCCATGCGCCAGAGGAGCGGCGCATCCGCGCGTGGTTCGAGAACGCGGAAGCGAAGGCCGCCCGGAGCGCGCAGCGTCTCGCCCGGCACGAGCGGGACGTTGCGATGTGGCGTTGCCGTTTCCACTGCGAGCGCATCCCACTCACCGTCGCGGAGCGCGCCGGGGCGGAGCTGAACGGCGTCGGCACCATCGCGTTCGACGCGCAACGCGGCCGGGAGCGTGCGGCTCGAGTTGACCACGAGCAGATCGCCGGAGACGAGATGCTCACCAAGGCGGGCGACGGTGGTGTGGGTGATCCGGCCCGAGGCTCGATCCACCACGCACAGCCGGGCGCCATCGCGGCGCAGGCCGCGCAGTTCAGCGGGAAGCGATGCGCGCAGTTCGCGAGGTGGCGAGATCATGAGAGCGTCGACGCCTCGATGCGATCGGTGTCCGGCACGCGGCCGGCGAGGATGGGCAGCAGCCGCTCGGCGACATCCTCGGTGCGGAGCAGATCGTCGGGATTGGCCTCCGGGTCGGCGGCCATGTGCATCTCGGTGTACATGTCGCCGGGATCGATGCTGATCACACGCACCTGCGTGTGCTGCAGCTCCGCCGACCAGCTGCGGGTCAGCGCGTCGAGCGCGGCCTTGGAAGCGCTGTACAGGCCGATCCCCGCAAAACCGATCAGGGCGGCGTCGGTGCTGATGTTGACGACGAGCCCGCGGTTGCGCAGGAGCATCCCGCCGATCACCGCCTGCGTGAGACGAAGCGGCCCGAGGACATTCGCGCGCAGCACCTGCTCCAACGCGCTGGACGGTGCGTCGGTGAGCTGTGGCAACGGCAGCGGGCCGAGCTCGGCCGCATTGTTGACAAGGACGTCGACGCCTTCGAACCGGTCCAGCGCGGTGGCCGCAAACCGTTCGACATCGGCCACGATCGAGATGTCGGCGATCACCGCCAGGACGGTGGCGCCGAGCGCGCGGCACTCCTCGGCCACGGACTCGAGCGCCGCGCCGCCTCGGGCGCAGAGCGCAAGCGACGCGCCTTCGCGCGCGGCCGATAACGAAAGCGCCCGTCCGAGTCCTCTCGAGGCGCCGGTGATCATGACTGTCGTTCCGGAAAGTGTTCCCATGCCGTCAATCCTGCGCGTGCCACTCGGGAAGCGCATCAGCCGTAAGCCCCACGGGCGCATCCGTCATTCGGCGGACCCGTCAGTCGACGAGCCCCTCGCGGATCGCGAGCACCGCGGCCTGCGTTCTGTCAGCGACGCCGAGCTTGGCGAGCACCCGGCTGACATGCGTCTTGATCGTCTTCTCGCCGATGCCGAGTCGCTGAGCGATCTGCTTGTTGGCGAGCCCTTCCACCATCAGCCGGAGCACCTCGCGTTCGCGCGGCGTGAGGTCGTCATGGGTCGTTCGGGGTGCGCTGCTCCGGCGCATCAGGCGTGCGGCGACCGACGGATGCAGCGCCGGACGCCCCGCGTGGACGTCGCGAATCGCGTCCGCGAGTGCCTGCGGGTCGATGTCCTTCAGCAGATATCCGGACGCCCCCGCCGCCATGGCGGCAAAGATCTGCGCGTCATCCGCGAAGCTCGTGAGCACGAGCACGCGAATGCCGGGCGCGGCGTCGAGGATGCTGCGAAGTGCGCCGATGCCGTCGCCATCAGGCATCACCAGGTCCAGCAGGACGACGTCCGGCGACGTGGTTCCCGCCACATGGATGGCGTCCGCGGCACTGGCCGCCTCGCCCACCACCTCGATGCCCTCCTGCAGCCGGAGAAAGGCGCGAAGTCCCTGGCGGACGACCGCGTGGTCGTCGACGATGAGCAGACGGATCGTCGCGGTCATGGATTCAGCCCTCGGGGACCGTGACGGTCACCGTTGTTCCACCACCGGGCCGTGTGCGGATGACGAGGCGCGCGCCGATTTCGTGGGCACGTTCACGCATGGTGGCGAGCCCGATGCCGCGCCGTGTGTGCGGGAGCGCGGCGGCGTCGAAGCCCGGTCCGTCGTCGTGGATGCGCAGTGTCACGGTCTTGCCGGTGGCGCGCAGCGTGACCCGCACCGCCGAGCCGGGCGCATGGCGCATCGCGTTGTGCATCGCCTCCTGCGCGATGCGCAGCAACGCATGCTCGGTGTCCAGCCGGAGATGGATGCCCTCCGCGGCGTCCACCACGACGCGCGCACCGGTGGTGCGCAGCGCATCGGCGTGGTCTGCGAGCGTGGCTGCAAGACCGTCGCGCTCGAGGCTCTTCGGACGCAGTGCGTGCACGAGCCCGCGCAATTCCTGGAGAGCAGACGCGGTGCGCTCCTCGAATCCCATGATCGTGGCGCGCGTCTCCTCGTCATTGACGGAGAGCGCGGCGGCCCTGGCAGCCAGCACGAGGCTGAACAGCGTCTGCGTCGCGGCGTCATGCAGCTCACGCGCGACCCGATTTCGCTCCTCCACCACCGCGAGCTGCTGCGACTGCGCGTAGAGCTCGGCGTTCGCGATGGCGACTCCCGCATATGCCGCAAGCGTTTCCAGCCTGCGGGCATCGGTCTTCGTGAAATGGCCGGAGCGATGCCCGCTGACGAACAGGTTGCCGAGCACCTTCCCCCGGTGCGTGATCGGCACCCCGACAAAATCAGTGAGGGTCGGATGGTGCTCCGGGTAATACGAGAAGCGCGGGTGGCGACGGATGTCGTCGAGCAGGATGGGACCTTCCTCGAGGAGCGCACCGAGCACGCCGTGCGTTCGCGGCAGCTCGCCGATCGTAGCGGCCTTCCGCTCGCTGATCCCGGACGTCACGAAGCGCGCGAAACCGCCGCGGCCGTCAGGAACACCGATCGCTCCGTACCGCGCCGACGCCTGACGCCGCGCGGCGCGGACGATCCGATCGAGCACCGCGTCAAGGTCCGGCGTGTCGCCGAGGGCGAGCAGGTCGAGCACACCGGCGGCGACCGCATCGGTGTCGCCCCGAGCACTCACCACGCTCGGATGCTACCCGTCGTGCCCGCCGTTCGCTCGAGCACGCGCGCGTTCGCGGCCGGCATCCAGCTGGTCGTGCAGCGCACGGTGCAGTCCCTCGATGGGAACGCGGACCTGCGACATGCCGTCCCGTTCACGGATGGTCACCGCCTGGTCGTTCAGCGATTCGAAGTCGTACGTGATCGCGAGCGGGGTGCCGATCTCGTCCTGCCGGCGGTAGCGGCGGCCGATCGCCTGGGTCTCGTCGTACATCGTCGCGAAATGCGGGCGCAACTCGTGCTCGATACGGCGCGCGGGCTCGGTGAGCTCGATCTTCTTGGAGAGCGGCAGCACCGCCACCTGCACCGGGGCGACATCCGGGTGCAGGTGGAGCACCACACGCTTCTCGCCGCGAACCTCCTCCTCGTCGTACGCATCCACGAGCAGGGTGATGAAGATCCTGTCGGTGCTCACCGCGGGCTCGATGACATACGGCACGTAGCGCTCGTTTGTCTCCGTGTCGAAGTACGAAAGGTCGCGCCCGCTGTGCTCCATGTGCGTCTTGAGGTCGAAGTCGGTGCGATCGGCAACGCCTTCGAGCTCGCCCCAGCCGAAGGGATAGCGATATTCGATGTCGCTCGTTGCCGAGCTGTAGTGGGACAGCTCCTCCTTGGCATGCGGACGCAGGCGGAGATTCGCCTTGCGCACGCCCATCTCGTCGACGTGCCAGCGGAGGCGCTCGGTGCACCAGTACTCGTGCAGCTCGCGGTCCGTGCCGGGCTTGCAGAAATACTCCATCTCCATCAGCTCGAACTCGCGCAGGCGGAACACAAAGTTGCCCGGTGAGATCTCATTGCGAAATCCCTTGCCCTGCTGGGCGATCCCGAACGGGAGGCGGCGCCTCGTCGAGTTGACCACGTTCGCGAAGTTGACGAACATCCCCTGCGCGGTCTCCGGGCGCAACCAGATCTGCGCCGCATCCTCCTCGACCGGGCCGATGAACGTCTTGAACATGAGGTTGAACTGCCGCGCCGCGGTCAGCACCCCGCCACATTCGGGGCAGCCCGGCGCATCCGGGGGCTTGCCACGAGCGCGACGCTCATCCGCGAGGTGATCCTCGCGCCAGCGCTTCTTGCACGGCCCCGTGCAGTCCACGAGTGGATCGGTGAAGCCGGCCACATGCCCGCTGGCGACCCACACCTCGGGATTCATGAGGATCGCGGACTCGATGCCCTCGACATCGTCGCGGAGATCCACCATCGACTGCCACCAGCGATTCCGGATGTTCCGGCGGAGGCGATTACCGAGCGGGCCGAAGTCGTACACGGCGTTGAGCCCGCCGTAGATCTCGCTCGACGGGTAGACGAAGCCGCGCTGCTTGCACAGCGAGACGAGCTTCTCGATGACGTCCGATTGCGCCTGGTCCTCAGCCATGGCGGGTCAGTCTACCGGCACCCTCACGGCACCCCGCCCTTCGATCGCGCGGAGGACGTCGATGGATCGCAGCCGGCGGTCCAGATGATGGGCGAGCTCGGACTCGACGATGCGCTCGAGCGTCTGCAGCGTCGGGGCGTCGAGGCGGAGCCGCAGCCAGAGCTCCTCATCGCCATCCGCCGCTGCGCGCAACACCTTGATGACTCGCACCGAGCACTCCACTGCCTCGGGATCGCCCGGCGCGCACCGGCCACAGAGGAGCCCGCCACCCGGGGCGCTGAACCACGCCGGCTCTTCCGGGAGGCGCCGCTCGCAGCTCACGCAGTCGTGCAGCTGCGGCGCGTAGCCGAGCCGGTCGATCATGCGGCGGGCGAACCAGACGATCGCCGCCCGCGGGTCGCGCTCGGGATCCGCGCAGGCGGCCAGCGCGCGTGCCACCAGCGCGTAGATCTCCGGGTCGGCGTGATGGCTCTCGAGCACGCGGTCGGTCAGCTCGGCACAGAGCGATGCGCACGCGGCACGGCGCGCATCGCTCCGCAACGGCGTGGCCGCAACGGTTTCCGCCTGGGTGAGGACGTCGAGCTCGCCACGGCCGCGTGCGAGCTGCATGCGGCTGCGCGTGAAGAGATCGGTACGCGACGCGAGCCGGCTCTGACTCTTGCGCACGCCCCGGGCGATGACGCCGATCTTGCCGTGCTCCAGCGTCAGCACGGTCAGGATGCGGTCGGACTCTCCGTAGTCGATGCGACGCAGCACGATGCCCTCGTCGCTGTAGGTTGGCATCCAGCCATCATGCCCACTACTGGTGGCGAGCGTGCGCTGACGCCTCCTCCGGCGTGTCCCGATCCTCGTGGCCGTCATGATCGAGCGGCCGCGCGCCGCGCTCGCGGACCAGCGTCACCGGGCTGGTGATGCGGACGCTCTGGATTCCCTGACGCCGGATCGCCTCGACGGTCAGCGTCGCGTTGCCGAGCTGGATGGTGGCGCCGATCTTCGGAATCTCCCCGAGCTGCTCGTAGACCAGGCCGCCGACCGTGTCCGCCTCGACATCGGGGACCTCGAGATCGAGCGCCTCCTTGAGGTCATCCACCGGGAAGCGTGCGCTCACCACCACCTCGTGGTCCGAGACGATCTGCAGCTCCTCGACCTCGCGCATGTCGTACTCATCGCGAATCGGGCCGACGATCTCCTCGATGAGGTCCTCGAAGGTGACGATGCCGTCCGTGCCGCCGTGCTCATCGACGACCACCGCGATGTGGATCTTGCGTTCCTTCATGTCACGGAGCAGCTCGCCGACGTGCTTTGCCTCGGGCGTGTAGTACGGCTCGCGCGCAACCATCTTCAGCGGCCGCTGATCGTCGCCGACGACACCGTGACGGAGCAGATCCTTCGCATAGACGACGCCGACGATGTTGTCGATGTTGTCCTCATAGATCGGGATCCTCGAATAGCCGTACTCGATGATCACCTTGATCACATCGGCGATCGAGTCCGTCGCCTCCGCGGCCACCACGTCGACGCGCGGGACCATGACTTCGCGGACCGTTTTGTCGGTCATCTCGAGGATGCCGTGGATCATCTCGCGCTCCTCCTGCTCGACGATCCCCTCCTGCTCGCCGACGTACAGGAGCAGCTTCAGCTCCTCCTCGGTCACGAACGGGCCGCGGACACTGTGGCCCCGCGTGGCAGCGCGCACGATGAACCGCGACAGCGCGCTCAAGCCACCGACCAGCGGGCGCAACAGCCGGGTGAGCAATTGCACCGGCGCTGCGAGCGCCAGCGCGACACGCTCGTTGAAGCGCAGCGCCAGCGATTTCGGTGCGATCTCGCAGAAGATCAGCACGATGATCGACAGCACGACGGTGCCGACCGCCTGCGGGACGCTGCGCAGGTAGCTGCCGATGAGCAGCGCTGTCGCGGTCGACACGACGATCACCGCGACGGTGTTGAGCGTGAGGATCGTCGACAGGTAGCCGTTCGGGTCCGCGTGCAAGCGGGTGACAGTGCGTGCGCGCTTGTTGCCGTCCTCTGCGAGGCTCCGCATCCGGATCCTGCTGACACTCGTGAGCGACGTTTCCGCCGCCGCGGCAAAGGCCGCGATGACGAGGCCGGCGATGATGACGACGATAAGTGGGGTCATCGCCTCGAGGACGGCGGTGGGTCTGAGCCGCTCACCGGAACAGTTCGCTCACGCTCCGTCCCTCATGCACGCGCACGATCGCCTCGGCGATCAGTGGCGCAACCGACAGGATGCGGAGCTTGGGAGCGTCGTCGAAGCTGAGGCTGCCGTTGTGATACGGGATCGTGTCGGTGATGCAGATCTCGTCGATGGGAGCTGCGTGGAGGCGGGCAACCGCGCCATCACTCAGCACACCGTGCGTCGCCACCACATCGACAGACTTCGCACCGTTGGCGAGCAGTGCCACGGCGGCATTGACGAGCGTGCCCCCGGTGGAGATGAGGTCGTCGACGATGACGCACACCGCGCCATCGACATCACCGATGACGTTGACCACCTCGACTGTGTCATCGCGAGGACGGCGCTTGTCGATGACCGCGATCGGCGCGTCGAGAATGCGCGCGAGGTTGCGCGCACGATGCACGCCGCCGGTGTCCGGCGAGACCACCACCACATCGTGGCCGTGACGTTCGCGAACGCGGCGGGCAAGGATCTTGGTCGCGATGAGCGCATCCACCGGGATGTCGAAGAAGCCCTGGATCGCTTCGGCGTGCAGGTCGACGCAGATCACGCGATTCGCACCTGCGAGCTCGATGATGTTGGCCATCAGCTTGGCGCTGATCGGGTCGCGGGCCTGTGTCTTCTTCTCTTTGCGCTGATATCCGTAATACGGGATGACCGCGGTGATGCGCGATGCGGATGCGCGGCGCAGCGCGTCGAGGATGATGAACAGCTCGATGAGGTTGTCGCTCACGGGATTGCACGTGGGCTGGATGAGGAACACGTCGTGGCCGCGCACCAACTCGCGGATCTTGACGTCGAACTCCCCGTCCGCGAAACGGGTGATCTCGCATTCAGCCAGGCTGACGCCGATCTCTCGCGCGATCCGCTCACTGAGCTCAGGGTTGCCACTCCCAGAGAGGAGCAGCAGCTCGCCGTACGGATTCGAGTCGGTCATGACTGCCGCGGCCGCCTGGCCGCCCATCCCTCGATGTTCTGCTGCCGGCTCCTGCCGACCGCGAGTGCGCCGGCGGGGACATCGTGGTCCACGAACGAGCCCGCGCCCACGTAGCACCCATCACCGAGGCGGACCGGCGCCACCAGGGTGGTGTTGGTCCCGACGAACACCCCGTTGCCGATGACCGTCCGGTGCTTGGCCGCCCCGTCGTAGTTGCAGGTGACGGTCCCGGCGCCGATGTTCACGGCCTCCCCCACGTCGCTGTCGAGCACGCAGGAGAAGTGGCTGATGCGCGTTCCGGCGCCCACGGTGCTGTTCTTGACCTCGGCATGCGTCCCCAACTCTACCCCGGACGCGAGGACGGTATTCGGACGGACCCGGCAATAGGGCCCCACGCGGACCCTGTCGGCGAGCTCGCACTGCTCGAGATGAGCCGGTCCGACGATCACACCATCGCCCGCCCGGACGTCCGTCAGCACTGCCATCGGGCCGATCTCGCATCCTGAGCCGAGCGTGGTGGCGCCTCGGAGCGAGGTCATCGCGTGGATCACGGTGTCCTGGCCGATGACCACCTGGCTGTCCACATAGGTGGTGGCCGGGTCCTCGAAGGTGACGCCGGCGAGCATGAGCGCGTCGAGGGTGCGGCGGCGGAGCACCGCCTCGGCGGCAGCGAGCTGGCGGCGGTCGTTGATCCCGAGCACCTCGTCGGGATCGGCGACGACCACGCCCTCGACGGGCCCGGTGAGGAGGGCGACGACGTCGGTCAGGTAGTACTCGCCCTGCGCGTTGCCGGTCTCGAGCCGGTCGAGGGCGGGCCAGAGCTCGGAGCCCGTGAAGACATAGACGCCGGCGTTGCACTCCATCGGGACCGGCTCTCCGGCAACGAGATCCGCCTCCTCGACGATGCGCAGCACGTGCCCCTCGGTGTCGCGGATGACGCGTCCCATCCCGGACGGGTCCGCCGGCGCCGCGACGAGCAGCGTGCAGGACCGTGGGCTCGATGCGTGAGCGGCCAGCATGCGCTGGAGCGTCTCCGGTCTGATCAAGGGCGCGTCGCCATGCACGACGAGCACAGGGCCGGGATCGCGCAGTGGGTCAGGAACGCTTCGCAGCGCATCGCCGGTCCCGCGAGGGGCGTCCTGCTCCACACACGAGGCTGAGTCACCGACCACCGCGCGCACGGCGGTGTCGCCGCGGGCGATCACGACGATCGGGGTCGTCCCGGTGGCGGCAGTCACCGCGTCGATCACGGAGACGATCAGTGGGCGGCCGCCGACCGTATGAAGAACCTTGGGGAGAGCGCTGCGCATCCGCTTGCCCTGTCCCGCGGCGAGGATCACCGCGTGGGGCCCGTCACCCATGTACCCGCGAGTATACGGACTTGCCGGAGCCGGGCCTCGTGGCGGCGTCCGTACGATGAACCCGATGCAGTCCTCGACGCTCGACATCGACGGCCCGGTCTTCGTCGCCGACTATGGCGGTGATGGGCCGGTGATGCTCCTGGTCCACGGACTCGGCGGGGCGCACCTGAACTGGATGGCGGTGGCGCCGCAGCTGACAGCCCACCACCGCGTCTTCGCGCTCGATCTCCCTGGATTCGGCCGATCGCCGCTCGCCGGACGGCGATCCACCATCGCCGCCAACGTGGACCTGCTGACGCGCGCGATCACCCGGCTGTCGCCCGGACCGGTGGTGCTGGTCGGCAACTCGATGGGCGGTCTGCTCTCGCTCGGTGTCGCCGCCCAGCATCCGACCCTGGTTGATGCGCTCGTCCTCGTGGACCCGGCGGTTCCCGCGCCGGGCGGGGAGTTTCCCCCGCGGCTCGACCGCGTATCGAGAACCTTCATCGCCACGGCCTTCATGCCTCGGTGGGGCGCCAGGCGGCTGAGCCGCGCCGTCGCCGTCCTCGGGCCGGAGAGCCTCGTGCGCGAGACGATGCGCCTGGTGAGCAGCGACCCGAGACGCATCGAGCCGGCGGTGGTCGACGCGCACATCGCCCTCGAGGCCGAGCGGCTCGCTGAGTCGGACTGGCACGAGTCGTTCTATGCGGCAACGCGCTCGCTGGTGGCCGTGCTCGCGCTCAAGCGAAAGGTGTTCCGGTGGGTGGATGAGGTTGTGGCGCCGACCTTGCTGCTCCAGGGGGACCATGACCGCCTGGTGCCGGTGGCGTCGGCTCGGAACATCGCATCGCTGCGCCCGGATTGGGAGTACCACGAGTTCGCCGGGGCGGGACACGTGCCCATGCTCGAGGTGCCGGCGGAGTTCGTGGAGGTGGTCGGCGAGTGGTTGGCGCGTCAGGGGACGGCTGCGGTGTCGGTTGCCGCGGAGTTCTGGCTCGACGACCTGACGATTCCCGTCTTCGTGACGATCCCGCGGGTAGGATCGACATGCCACTGGGGAGTCGCCAAGTGGTAAGGCAGCGGACTTTGGATCCGCCATCCGAAGGTTCGAATCCTTCCTCCCCAGCAAATCTGCGCCCGACGGTGTTGCGTTTCTGGTGTGCGCATCTGCTCCGATTTGCCGGGGGCCCCTGTGTTTCGATAGGGAGAAGGCAGATCCTTCTCCCTCGACGCCCGGCAGAGCCGGGTGTCTTCACCCTCATCTTCGGCTCGCTGGATAGCGAGCCGTACGCGTGGTCTTTGGAGCGATTCTCCTTGTGTGTGTTCGGCTGATGCTTGACATGGGTTCGGGTGATCCTTGACAGCGGTTTCGGTTGACGCCTGACACCGGTTTCGGGTGACGCTTGACACCTGCAGGGAATCCTCGGGGTCACCAGTCGACCTGACCTGGCCTGTTTGTGTCGCCAACGGCTGTAACCGGCCGCTATCAGGTTCCTTGCGTTGCCAGGACCGCTTGTCGTGCCGGGGCTGGCAGGGAGCCGGTGATTCGGGTGCCTTCGCCGGGGTATGAGGTGACCTGAATGGTGCCGCCGAGCGCATCGAGACGATCGGCCATGTTGGTCAGGCCGGCGCCGCGTTTTGCCGCGGCCACGTCGAAGCCCGTGCCGTCGTCCGACACTTCGAACGTCAGCGTCCCCTCGTGCTCGCGCAGCACAACCACCACCAGCGAGGCCGCTGCGTACTTCTGCACGTTCTGCAGTGCCTCGAGCACGCAGAAGTACACCGTCCCTTCAACATCCTGGCCGAACCGATTCACCCCGTCGGCTTCCACGCGAACCGGCACAGTCGCCTTGCGCGCCTGCGATTCCAGTGCGACAGCCAATCCCTTGTCAGCGAGCAGCGGCGGATAGATTCCGCGCGCAAGGTCGCGCAGCGTTTCCAGGGCTTCGTCGGCGTCGTTCTTGAGCTGCGCAACGGTCGCCGCCGCTTTCGCGGGGTCCCGCGCAACGAGCATCTCCGCCAGTCCCAGCTTCACCTTCAGGGCAACCAGGTGCTGCTGAGCTCCGTCGTGGAGGTTGCGTTCCAGACGGCGCCGCTCCGTGTCCTGGGCGCTCACCAATCGTTGCCGTGACGCGCGCAGCTCGTTGAGCCGCGTCTGCAAATCTGCGCTCAACCCGACGTTCTTGAGCACCAGTCCCGCCTGGTGAGCGAGGTCGTCAACGAGTTTCTGCTCAATCGGCGTCAGCGTTTCGCCCTTGCGCTTGCTGACACTCAGCGCCCCCAGCAACTCGCCTTGATGACGCACCTCAACCGCGCGCGTCGCTCCGGGCAGCGGCGGCAACGTCCCATTCGGCATCACCAGTGAGTCGCCCACAGGCGCCTCGTCCGGGAAGGTTGCCGCGGGCCGCAGTTCCGCTTTCCCGCGCAGCCACACTGTTGCCGACTCGGCTCCCGTGCCCTCCTGGAGCACGCGCGCCATACGCGGCAGCACCTCGTCAGCCGCGTACGTCTCCGCCACACGTCCGGAGAATTCGCTCAACACCTCGTACGGCGTTGCACGCTGCCCGTACACGAGTTGGTTGGCCACCTTCTGCAATCGCTCGCGCACCGGTTGGAAGCCGATCGCCACGATCGCTGTGGCCAGGATGGACAGCGCCAGGTTGGGTTTGCCTCCGCTCCCGACGAGAGTGCCGATGCCCACCGCGATGCCCACGTACACCGCGGTGATCAACACCGCGAGCGCTCCATAGATGAGGGCTCGGCTGATGATGATGTCGATGTCGTACATGCGGTATTTCAATATCGCCACGCCGATGCATACGGGGATGGCTGTGAAGCCTATGACCTCTGCGAAAACCGGAACAGGCGTCGTCCACGATTGCGTCGTCGGCGATGTGACCCCGCCGACCGTGATCGCGACAACGAGCACGACGACGCCCACTCCAAACCACTTGATCTGCTGACGTACATCGGTCCCCGAGCGCCGATAACGGATTCCCAGCGAGACGAGCCCGATGATGGCCATGCCGAACGTCGCCAACTCCGCCAGGCTGCTCACTGAACTCAGCAGCGAATGCGCGCCGGCGATGCCAATCGGGTTATGCAGCTGGCGGTGACCGTCTCCGATCGATTCGGGGTCGAACAAGGGCGGGATGCCTGCGAGCGCTGCCAGGATGACGTTGAGCCATACAAAGCTCCGCCAACGGTTTGACACGAGGTGGCCGTCCGGGAAGACGAGCAGCAGGGTGGTGAGCGCGAAGAAGCACGATGCGCCTGCCGACACCGATATGAGGGCGAGCGGCGTGACGAGCGTCCGAGCAACGTCGTGGCCGTAGAGATAGTGGAACAGGTAGTCGGAACCAAGTTCGGAGATCAGCTCGAGGACCAGCAGGGTTCCGAGCAGCCACCCGGCCGGGTTCCGCGGCCGCCGGAGCACGAGCACCATGACAACGGCCGCCAGCGGGACCCCGGTGAGGGTCGGAGCCAGCGACGAGACCTGGGTGGCGTCGAAGCTCGGGACCGAGGCAGGAAAGGTGAGCACGACGATCATGTCGAGGACGACGGACGCGAGGGCTATGGCCCCGATCGCCAAGCCGGCGGGCAGCGCCAGTTTCGACAACGTTTCGTGCGAGCGCACGCGGGTGGTTGCCTCGGTAGGCATGCCGGGATCGTAGCCGTGCGTGGGCGTGGCTGAAATGGGGCGGGCACCCATCCTGGAGGGTGGCTGGCACCCCCATGGGGCCTCGCTTTTGCCGGAGAGTCACGCGGTCGCGCCTCGGAACCGCGACCTGCCTGAGGACGGCGCCAGCGGGCGCTGGGTGACCACCGTGCTGCGAAGAGGATCGTCTGCGCGGGCCGGCGGTTACACGCCGGCGCTTCGGCGATCCCGGGCAAGCGGTGCAACCGGGCTGCCTGAGTAACCAGTCGGGGGTGGTTGCGGAGCTGACCCCATCGTGAGGGTGTCCGCGTGACCGGGGTCTGGCAGCGCCGTCATACGTGCGGTGGTGTGAAGGAATCCTGCTGCGATGCGCGCAGCATCGGGGGGCGGGAGCTGCTCGTTGTGTTATTGCCTTAGTTGGCTATAACGGCTTGACACGGACATTCGTTGTCCGTGTTGGGTCCGTACGGTGGCGAACAGATGTTTGGTAGAATGTCGGCATGGAAGCGCTCGCCATCACCGACACGAAAGTGCGTGTCAACGATGCGGTGGACGTGCTTGTCAGCGAGTCCATCGACGGGCTCACGACCCACGCGCTCGGCGAGGATCTCGTCGAGATCGGACGGGCGATCGATCGACTTGAGGCCGAGCGGCTCCGCCGCCTGCATCGCTTCGACGCCGAGCACGGTGGCTATGTCGATGGCGGCGGAACGAGCATGTCGTGGCTGCGACGTTCCTGCGGGATGACCGCTCGGGCAGCCGCGTATCGCGTCCATCTGGCGCGGACGTTGGGCCAGATGCCGGCTACGCTCGACAGCGCCCGGACCGGGCGCGCCTCCTTCACCAACGTGGCGATGATCGCCCATCTCGCCGGGGATGTCGGGGTCGAGCAGGTGGCTCCCTATGAGGACATCCTGGTGGAGGCTGCGGAGACCTTCCAGCCCCGGCAGATGCGGACGCTCACCCAGGCGACCCGGCTGTACATCGATCCCGACGGGGTGCTTGCCGATGACAACCACGCTCACGAGCGCCGCTGGTTCAACTGCGATAAGACCTACGGCGATGTGTTCATCGTGAGCGGCCAGCTCGATGCCGAAGGTGGGGCGCTGCTCACGGCCGCGATCGATGCGCTCAGTCACGGGATGAGCCGTGGCGACGAGCGGTCAGCCGGGCAGCGGCGGGCGGATGCGCTGGTCGACATGGCGGCGACGCAGTTGCGCTGTGGGGACCATCGCGATGTGCATGGGCAGCGGCCGCATCTGACGCTCACGGTGAGTGCGGAGACGCTGCGAGGAAAGGTCGCGGCTGGCGGGCTCGGCGCGGACTCCATTAGTGCGGATGCGCTCGACCCGAACACTCAGTTCGCACAGACACTCGCAACGGACACGCAGGATGCTGCGGCGCAGCAGTCTGGCTCGAGTGCAGCGGCCGAGTTGGGCGGTGTGGGACCGATCCATCCGGAGACGGCACGGCGCATCGCGTGCGACGCGGTGCGGACGCTGGTGACGGTTGCAGCGCCAGACGCTGATACGGCATGGATGACCATCGCGGCGCCGTGGTTCCGCTCTCGGTGGGACGCGCCGCGCGCACCATCCCGGCGCACATCCGCACCGCATTGGTCCTCCGAGACCAGGGATGCCGCTTCCCGGGATGTGATCGACCACCTGCGTGGACCGATGGTCACCACATCATCCACTGGGCGAACGGTGGTCCAACCGAGCTCGAGAACCTCGTGTCGCTCTGCCGAATGCATCACCGCCGTGTGCACGAGGAGGGTTGGCGCATCTACATCGCTGACGGCAGCGCCGTGGTTGAGCCGCCACCCTGATGTCGACACTCGCCTAATGCTCTCTTCGCGTCGTCAGGGAGAATGAACGCCATGCACACCACAACACTCGGCAACGGCGGTCCTGAGGTCGGCGTAATCGGCCTCGGCTGCATGGGCATGACTGCTTCCTATGACCTGGAGACTGCGCGCGACGACGCCACTTCTATCGCGGTGATCCACCGAGCACTCGAGCTCGGTATGACGCTGATCGACACCGCTGATGCGTATGGCCCGTACTCCAATGAGGAACTGGTGGGTCGCGCGCTGGCCGGGAGCTATCGTGAACGCGCTGTTCTGGCAACGAAGGTCGGACTGGTCATGGGTGCGTCAGATGACACCACGGCAGCGGGGCCGGCGTCGCCCGGAGCCGGACGCAACGGACGCCCCGAGTATGTGCGCGCGTCGATCGACGGCAGCCTCAAACGCCTTGGCACCGACTACGTCGACCTCTATCAACTCCACCGGGTCGATCCCGCGGTTCCCCTGGAAGAGACCTGGGGTGCGATGGCGGAAACGGTCAGTGCGGGCAAGGCGCGGCACATCGGACTGTCCGAGGTGTCGGTGGACGAGATCAAGCTGGCCCAGTCGGTGCACCCCGTCGCGACCGTGCAGTCCGAGCTGTCGCTTTGGACCCGCGACGTGCTTGCCGAGGTTCTCCCCCACTGCCGGCAGGAGGGAATCGGCATGCTGCCGTTTGCGCCGCTCGGGCGGGGGTTTCTCGCTGGACGTTTCGCGTCGTTCGATGACTTGCCGCAGGACGACTTCCGGCGCAAGCTGCCGCGCTTTCAGCAGGACGCGCTCCGAGCCAACCTGGCAATCGTCGCCCGCGTCCAGCAGGTCGCTGATCGCATCGGCGTCACGCCGTCCCAGGTGGCGCTGGCCTGGGTGCTCGCCCAGGGGCCGCACGTCGTGCCGATCCCGGGAACCAAGACCCCGAAGTACCTCGAACAGAACGCGGCGGCGGCCGGCGTCGCGTTGAGCGCAGCGGATCTGGCGGAGCTCGATGCCATGCCGGCACCAGAGGGGTCGCGCTACTGAGCCCCGAGTCGCGCTCCTGAGACCCGGGTCGCGCTCCTGAGCCCCCGGCGTCACACTGCTGGGCCGTGGACATCGCCGCCCTCTATCGCGGGCCTCTCGAAGACTTCGTAGCGCGACGGACCGCGCTGGTCCGGGAGCTCCGTGGCAGCGATCCCGAAGCAGCGGCGGCCGCCGGCAAGCTCCGGAAACCTCCGGTCGGGGTGTGGGCGATCGATCAGTTGGGCGCTGAGAGTCCTTTGCTGATCGCCGAGTTGCTTGCCGCAGGAGCCGACGCGCGTGATGCCCAGTGGAGCGCCGCCGCCGGATCGGTGAGTCGCGAAGAGTTCGCCGGCGCCGGTGGGCGTCTCCGCGACGCCGTCGAGGCTGCGGCGCGAGCAGCGATCGCGTTGCTGAGCACCGATGGACACGGAGCGAGCGAGGAGACCGCGCGGCGAATCCGCACCACCTTGCAGGCGGCAGCAACCGGTGGTGCAGCCGATCGACAGGCCTTGTGGGCCGGGACGTTGAGCGGCGACCTCGATGTGGCAGGTTTTGGCGCCATCCCGGAGCCCGAGCCCGATCCGGACGAGCTCGCTGCTGTCGTCGCTCCGATGCGTCACAAGACGCCCGCGCAGCCGCAGTCGCCGCCCGAGAGTCGAGCACCCAGGACCGTCGATCTCGTGGCACGCCGGGCGGCGGAACGCAGCGCCGCGAATCAGGATGCAGCGGCTGAGCGAGCACGAGACGCCGCTGTTGCGGCGCGCCATGAGGCCGATCGGCTGGCCCAAGAAGCGCAGGCCGCCGCTGAGAAAGCGTCTCTCGCTGAGCAGGACGCGGATGCGGCCGAGGAGGCAGCCCGGGTCGCACGCGCAGCCCTGGAGGGCTAACCCGCTGCGAGATGCCCAGGCGGTATTGGCTAGTCAGCTGCCACGCGGATTGCTGGTCAGCTGCCCTCTGTTGAGTAAACGGTCAGCACGACGTTGCCAACCTTCTGGTGCGTCTCAACGTATTTCGTCGCTGCAACCACCTCCTCCAGCGGATAACGGCGGTCGATCACCGCTCTGTACTTCCCGGCATCCATGAGCGCCGCAAGCATCACGACATCCTTCTTCAGGAACTTCGGAGGCAGGTCGAAGATCACCTTGCGGTCGCCGATCCGTGAGGTCCACGCCGCAATCGCGACGTTGCGCATGCCGTCAGTGGGCAGGTAGACGCCGCCAGGCTTGAGCGAGCCTTTGCAACCTGCGAATGTGAGCTTGCCGGCGGCGTCGAAGACCGCGTCGTATGTCTGTCCGTTCTTGGTGAAGTCGGTCTGCGTGTAGTCGATGACCTCGTCGGCACCGAGCGATCGCATCAATCCATCGTCTTGGTAGTGCACACGGCGGTGACGTGCGCACCCAACGATTTCGCGAGCTGGACGCCGGCGGTGCCGATCGCCCCCGATGCGCCGTACACAAGGATCGATTGGCCGTTTCGCACCTTCCCGGGACGAAGGCAGTTCAGGGCAAGGAGAAAGCCGTCACAGACCGCGGCAGCCTCTTCGAAGCTGACGCCCGCCGGGATATGAGTCAGCGCGGCGCTCTCCTGCATGCAGATGTACTCCGCATGGCCGCCGAACTTCCAGGGCTTCTCGCCGAAGACTCGATCGCCCACCTTGAACTCGGTGACTGCGGGACCAGCCGTCTCGACCGTGCCGGCGAACTCGCTGCCCAGCACCCGTTGACGGGGACGGCGAACGCCGGTTATGAAGCGCGAGAAGAACGGTTCGCCGGCGCGAAGCGCACAGTCGGTTCGATTGACGGTCGTTGCGTGGATCCGGATGAGAACTTCGTCGTCTTTGGGTACAGGAGGGTCGATATCCTCGAGATGGAGCACCTCGGCCGGCCCATAGCTGTCGTGCACCACTGCTCTCACGGATGCCGCCGCCCAGGCCGCAGGTTCGAACGCACGGCGCTCGGGTCGTTTCGCACGGCCCAATCATGGGCGCCGCACATCCCCCGGGCAACGAAGCCCGCCCGTCCTCGGGTCGGTCAGGAGGGTCGGTCGGTGCCAGGGTGTGTCCGGATTCCGCTCCGAGACGTCTTAACAGCATGCGAACTGCCTCAATAGCAAGCGCGATGCCTGACTTTGTGGCCCAACAGGACAACTCGGACGAGAGATCTCGATTCGATCGCTTGATCGAACCGCACCTTGGTGAGGCGTTCGCACTGGCTCTGGCGCTGTCGACCGATCGTGGCGCGGCTCAGGATGCGGTGCAGAACGCGGCGTTCAAAGCCTGGCGGAGCATGCCGCAGCTGCGCGATGAGGGGAATGCCCGCGCCTGGTTCCTGACCATCGTTGTCCACGAGTGCCGGAGCACCTGGCGAAAGCGCAGGGCCACCCCTGCTGATGTCGACGGGAGCAGCGATCCCATCAACTGGCCGCTGGGGGTCGACCAGCGCCTCGACGTGCGGTCTGCCATGCAACGGTTGAAGCGCGACGACCGCGTTGTTCTTTCCCTGCGTTTCCTGATGGACATGAGCGTCGAGGAGTTGGCGGCGGTGCTTGGCATCTCCGTCTCCGCGGTGAAAGCGCGCACCGCTCGGGCCGCGACTCGGTTTCGAGCACTGATGGCGCAGCCGGAAGGAGCTGAGTAGATGGACGACGACGACATCCGGCAGGCGCTGCACGCCTCGTACAGCGTGGCCGGAAGAGCCCCGACATTTACTCCCGATGCTTTCAAGCGGCAGGCTGCTCGAGCACGGCGCCGGCCGTTGGTGGCGTCACTCGTCGCCGCGGTTGTTACGGTTGTCGTGGCCGTGCCGATCGGGGTCGGCGTGCTGCTGCACGGAGGGCTCAATGGCGGGTCCACAGCATCGAGCCTGTCGGTCCTCGACCTGCACATGTATGGCGCAAATGACGGCTGGGCCTGGAGCGGCGGCGACAACATCCTCCACACAACATCCGGCGTGACGCACTGGACGGTCGTGCCGCCCCCGATCGGAAGCGAGCTGATCACCGGCCTCGCCTGGGTGAACGCGGACTCGGCGCGCCTGCTCGCCGCTCCCGCCGAACTCGTACAACGAGCTCGAGCGAACGTACACGCTGACGCCCTGGGCGACCGACGATGGCGGGGCGACCTGGACGGAGGGACAACCGTTCCGTGTGCTGCTCGAATCAAGTGCTGATCCCAGGATGCAGCCGGTGTCCAACGACCTCGATTTCGTCGATCCCGTGCACGGATGGTTCGACGACGCGCAGAACGGAGCCGGTGCACCAAAGTTCATCTACCGCACGGTTGACGGCGGAATGCACTGGTCACAGGTCGAGATGACACCCGCGGCCGGAACGGCTCCGGCTGGTGCGCTCCCGGTCGACTGCAGCGCGTACGGCATGACGTTCGTCAGCACGACCACCGGCTGGATCGCGGGCGAATGCACTCCCAGCGCCACCTTCTTCTACGTCACGCACGACGGCGGCACGACATGGGCTCCGCAGTCGATCGCATGTGCCGGCTGCCTCCTCTACGCTCCGCAGTTCACGTCGCCGCTCGACGGAGAGATGTTCGGTGGCAGCGGGTCATATGGCCTGTTCTCGACGACGGACGGCGGGAAGACCTGGAAGGCCGGCGCTGCGCCGCCAGGAAACTGGCCTGACTTCATTGATGCGGACCACGGCTTCGCGATGGGTGTCACCGGAAACGACAACGCGAAGATCATTCTCTGGACCACCGCGGACGGTGGGATGACCTGGGCTGAGGCACCGGGCGGGGCCATCGATGGAAATGGGCCGAACCAGTCGTCACAGCTCGACTTCATCACTGCCCGAAATGGGTGGGCAGTCTCCTTGGACTACAGCAGGGGTGGCGGGCCGTTGGGGCCAGGGCAGACTCCTTACCCCGTAACGCCTCCGCAGCTCTGGCAGACCACTGACGCGGGATCGAGCTGGACGCAGATCACACCCACCTTCACGGCCTCATCGTGAGTCCCGAGGCGCGCCAGGAATCGGTCTGATTGACCGCGCCACCGCAGGTGCTACGTGAGCCCGAGCGAGCGCTCCAGCTCGCCAATCGTTTCGTTGAGCCGGGCAGGCCGCGACAGCGGGATCATCGAGGCTCCGGTCAGCGCCGACACGACGAGCGACGCCTGCGCGTCGAGATTGCGCGAGCTCGGAAGCGCACCCTGGCGCGTGGCTTTGGCGAGCAGGCCCCGCACGGTGGCCTGCCAGATCTGAGTCGTCTGCTGATAGAGCTCGCGTATCACGGGATCGCGGGATGAGCGGAGCGCCAGCTCGCCCATCACAGCAAAGAGCTCGGGCTCCTCGCGCACCAGGCGTTTGATGCCGGCGAAATGGTTGCGGAGTTGGTCGGCAGGCGTTCCGCCGGTCGGCATCGTGGAGCGAAACCGCTGCATCGCGTGCTTCAGAACATCACCGATCAATGCTTCCTTGGTGGGGAAGTAGTAGTGGAGCGTGGCGACGTTGACGCCGGCCGCTGCCGCCACATCGCGCGTCCGCAGGCCTTCGAAGCCGAGGCGCGCGATCTGCTGGTATGCGGCTGCGACGAGCTCCTGACGGCGATCGGCCGGCAGCGACCCGCCATCACTGTTCTGCTTTGCCATCTGGTTCTCACAGCGTATCACTCAATCAGTTGATTGACATGCCCGGGGCGGCGTGGTAGCCTCGCCCAATCAACTGATTGATTACCAACGCACCAGGGAGGTATCCCATGAGGCTCGTCATCTTCGGCGCCAACGGTCCAACCGGCCGCCTCCTGACGGCGCAGGCACTCACCGCCGGCCACACCGTCACTGCGTTCACGAGGCACGCCGACGCGTTTCCCATCACGCACGAGCACCTTCGGGTTGTGCAGGGCGACGCACTCGACGCGAGCGATGTCGCTGCGGTCGTCGCAGGTCAGGATGCGGTGGTCTCCACCATCGGCACCCGCTACAGCCGCAAGCCGATCACGCTCTACTCCGAAAGCGCAGGCAACATGATCGCGGCCATGCATGCGTCCGGCGTCCGGCGTTTCGTGTGCGTCAGCTCGAGCGTCACAGACCCCGAAACACGTTCGATGAGCACCGGCGGAGGCGTGGTGTTCGAGAAGGTGCTGAAACCCTTCTTCACCAACGTGATCGGCAAGTCCATGTATGCGGATCTCCTGCGCATGGAGCGTCTCGTGATGGCCAGCGACCTGGACTGGACGATCGTCCGTCCGTCCGGGCTCTTCGAGTCATCGGCGGTCACCGAGTACCGGCTCGCGGAGACGTTCCTGGCCGAACGCTTCACGTCGCGCGCAGATCTCGCTGCCTGCCTGCTCCAACAGGCGGAGAGTGATCAGTACGTCCGCAAGGCTGTTGCGGTTGCGACCGTCACCGTCAAGCCGCAGATGCTGAAGCTCCTCCTGAAAGAGGCATTCGGCATCTCCATCGGCGGCGCCACGAGGCAGCCGGCGCCCTAGCCTGCTTGCGCGCCTCCTGACCATGCAGGCAGCTGCTGCAATGACCAGGTGTTGCCGTCCGGGTCGCTGAAGGTGACGAAGGAACCCCAGGGCTGCACGTCGATCTCGCTCGCCGCGACCCCGTGACTCACGAGCTGCTCCCGGGCAGCGGCGACATCCGACACCACCATCTGGACGCCACGTTGCGAACCGGGCGCCATGTCCGTGATGCCGACGCCCATCACCACCGAGCACGCCGAACCCGGAGGCGTCAGCTGCACGAAGCGCAGCCCCTCGTGCACCTGGTGGTCATGGTCGGCATTGAACCCAACCTGGTCGACGTAGAACGCCTTGGCGCGGTCCACATCGCTCACCGGAATGGCGACAAGTTCGATCTTCCAGTCCATGCGCGTAGTGTATCGAGGTCCACACAAGGAGCTCAGATGCAGAAGCGGTTGGTCACACGCTACGCGACAAAATCCAAAGAGGCAGCCGACGAGAACGAGCGTCGCGTTGCAGGCGTCTTCGCCGAGCTCGAGGCGAACAAACCGGACAACGTGAGCTACATCGTGCTGCGGCTCGATGACGGCACATTCGTGCACGTCTCGTTCCACGACCACGGCGATGACGAGGTCAACCCGATTGCGTCGACACCTGCGTTCGCGCATTTCCAGGATGGGCATGGCGAGCGCCGCGAAGGTGGAGTCGAGCAGCACACGGCCACGCTGGTCGGGGCGTACATCACCAAGATCGAGTAGCTGCGGCGGAGATCGGGCAGACGCGTGCGGCGCGTCCCGATCCTTGTAAAGCTAGATCGCGCGCATCCGGTCGACCCGATTCTCGCGAACCTAGATCGCGCGCATCCGGTTGTTGCGCGGATTGTGCTCGACCTCGGCGAGGCCAAGCGCCTCCATCAGCGGCGGGACGTACATACCGAAGCGGCCGCGCAGGCCTTTCTTGAGTCCGTACCAGCCGCCCACCGGGTTATCGGTCGAACGCCCCCAGGCCTCGACCGTGCCCTCAGCCGCCGGCTTCTGCTCGTCGGCACTGCCGAGCGGCACCCAGTCGCCGCGTTCCTTCAGCATCTGATGGAGATCGTCGAGGCAGCGAAGCTGATACCGGAGTTGCGTGGTCCCCACCTGGCAGACGAGGGCGGGTGGATCGAGTGCCTCATCCCGATACATCTCGTAGGCGGATGTTCCGCTTGGCGTCGTGAGCTTCCACGGATCCTCTCGGGTCCCGCTACCTTGTGCCACGTTCGCTCCTCCGTTCTCCCGTCGATCGGCTACGAGTGTAGACAGCCCGAGTCCGGAGGCTGCCGGCTATGCCCTCGATTCCTGCACAGCGCGAGTGATCTGCTCGGCGTGATCGTGGCAGTGCGCCGCATAGATCTCCAGCCACGTCTCCACCGAGTACGGGCCGCTGTCGCTGTGCGTTCCGGTACGACGCCAGTCGGCCTCGGTCAGATAGTCGAGGATGGACGCCGACGTCTCCCGACTGGCGCGCACTGCGCCCAGCGACGCGTCGATCGGTCGCTCGCGGTAATGCAGACGGCGCGAGAACTCCATCTCGTCGTAGCCCTGGATATCGGCGTTCTCCTCTGCGAGCAGCTTTCGCAGGCGAATCGCGGAGGTCAGCTCGCTGTCGGCGGTGTGGTGCACCACCTCCCGCGGTGACCAGCCGCCGTCCCGCGGCAGGTAGTCGAGCTCGGCATCGGAGAGGCCGCGCACAGCGGACTCGAGTGCGTCGGGACCCTCACGGTAGCGTTGCAGCAGCGTGTCTCGATCCATGCCGCGACGATAGGGCAATCCGGTCTTCAGCCGGCCTCCACGTCGGTCGCGCGGACCGAGCCGAACAGAGCACTGTCGATAGACGCGGACGCGAGTCTCGAGGCTCGCGACACCCGCCGTTCAGCCATGATGCGCGGATGACGGTCGTCTCGTGGATCGCCGCTGTCCTGGGGCTGGCCATCGTGCTCTCGACGCTGATGAGCGTGGTGACCTCGCTGGTGCTCCCCCGGCGCGGGTCGTCGCGCATCCAGAACTACGCGGGCAGAGGGATGATCAAGGTGTTCACCCGAGCCTCACATCGATTCGAGACATACGAGGCCCGCGACCGCTTTCTCGCGCTCCAGGCGCCCGTCTACCTCATCGTGATCCTCGCCGTGTGGCTGGCGGCGCTGCTCATCGGATTCGCACTCATCCTCTGGCCGTTCATGCGCTCGGGCGGCCTCGTGCATGCGATCACCATCAGTGGATCCTCACTCTTCACCCTCGGATTCGCGGCAGAGTTGGGAGCGGCACCGCGCCTGCTCGTGTTCTGCGCGGCCGCGGCGGGGCTGACGATCGTCGCGCTGCAGATCGCGTATCTGCCGGTGCTCTACGGTGCGTTCAACCGGCGCGAAACCCTGGTCACGATGCTCGACAGCCGCGCCGGGTCCCCGGCGTGGGGACCCGAGCTCCTCGCGCGCAGCGAGCTCGTTGACAACGTCCACAGCCTCTCGATCCTCTATCAGCGCTGGGAGGAGTGGGCCGCCGACGTTGCGGAGTTGCACTCCTCGTACCCGGTGCTCTTGTGGTTCCGGTCCCCACACCCGTACCGGTCGTGGGTGATCGCACTGCTCGCGGTCATGGACGCGGCGGCAATCCAGCTCGCGACGCAACCACTCCTTGCACCGTCGGAGGCACGCGCATTCCTTCGCATGGGATACATGTGCCTGCGTGACCTGGCGGCGGTCGTCGGTCTCAGCTTCGACCCCGATCCGAAGCCCGAGGATCCGATCACGCTGACCGAGGAGAACTATCAGGACGCCATCCACCACCTCGAGCACGTGGGCTGGACGATGCAGCGAGGCGAGGCCGAGTCATGGGTGCATTTCCGCGGGTGGCGCGTGAACTACGAGGCCAACGCATACGCGATCGCCGATGCTGTGAACGCGCCACCAGCGCTCTGGGCGGGCCCGCGAAGGAATCTTCCCCCGAGGCTGCAACCTCCGGAGCGGCCACCGCACCGCGAGCCGTCGGCGGAGGTCGAAGTGATTCGCAAGATCACCGAGAAGCGACGCGCGACACGCGAGCCTGAACCGCACTGACGCACGGCGTCGCGGTTGTTACAGGCTCGCCATACGGAGCGTCGAACGGCACCTAGCATGGTGCGACATCGAGCAGACCGCCCGATCAACGTGGGTCAAGAAATGCTGAGGTGGCGAACAGGCGCGACCGAGCAGCACGTCGCTGCCGGCCGGGGTGACTCGGAGCGCCGCCCGGAGACTGCAGCGGGCAATCAGCCGTGCTCAGCGCTCCGCTGCTCGTCGCTGGTCGGCATGCCGTGTTGCTACGTCGACCGACGCGGACGCCGCTGCAAGACCGCGTGGTGTCCGGCGGATCGCAGTGTCGTCGACGGCAAGATCTACTGCGCGCTCCACGCTCATGCCATGCAGGCGATTGAATGGGAGTTCGGCGCTGCGTCGCACCCCGACGTGGACAGTCGCACGGTGCCGGTGCTGCAATGGATCTCGTCGGCAGCGGCAGACGAGGTGATCGCAACGCTCAACGTGTTCTGCGCGTTGAACGGCGAGATGCTCGTCGCCGAGCCGGTCCGTCGACGGTTCAATCCCGTCTCGCACAGCCGCGTCTGGGAGAAGCAGTGGAAGACGCTGTCGCCGACGAGCGTCACCATCCGCGTGTCCATCAGCTCGGATGAGGACCGTCCGACGGAGATCCGCATCCAGGTCAACGGACATGACGTCAACGTGGTACCGCCGCCGTTCAACCGCGACCTCAGCGAGCCGACGGAGGCCGACCTGCGGTGGCTCGATCAAGAAGTCCTCTCCCCCATCAGCGCCGGTGTGGCCCGATGGATGATGAAGGTGGCCGAGACCAAGGACCTCGGATACATCCCGGTGGGCGGCGGCCTCGAAGACGTTGACGCAACGCTCGTCGCGCGCTCCGCGACGCAGGATCCTGCAGTCGCTCCCGCGCCGAGAAACGACGTCGACGATGCGGCCCTCGACGAGGTCCTGCGCGCGCATTTCCTGTACGGACTCGAGGAGATCCAGGCGGTCGCCGAACGCAGCGCTTAGCGAACGCTCGGCGCAGGCAAAGCGATCTCTCGCTACGCGGCGCTAGCGCTTTCCTCGACGCATCATGAGCTCGCGCGCGACCCTGCGCGAGCGATGATCGCCTCCACCACCTCGGACTTGGCGTCGGCATATTCCTGCACGTAGTTCCAGTGCCGGGAGGCCAGCTCCCGCTTCGTCCGCAAATAGAGGTCGCGATCGTCCGGGTTCGCCCGAAGGTGATCTCTGAAGCCGAGCATCCTGTCGATCTCGACGCAGCCCGCAGAGAAGACGTGCAGATTGATGTTCGTGTCCGGACCTTTGAAGAGCCGGTGCTCGTACCAGTCGGGTTCGCGAATGCGCAGCACGTAACCGGCAGCCTCCATCGGTGGGACGTACTCGTCCTCACGTGCCGAGTCCGCGACGACGAGGAGCATGTCGATGATCGGCTTGGCCGCCAGCCCCGGCACCGACGTGGATCCGACATGCTCGAGGCGCAGCACGCGGCTGCCCAGCACACTGTGGACGCGTTCTGCCTCCAGCGCATAGAGACGCGGCCACGAATTCGTCATACGGGCGGAGCTCGACAGGCCCATCGTTGCGCTGCGGCTCACCGATCGTTGCCGCGCGGATGCGCGCCTCTCCAGCGCTCGGTGTGTTGCCAGTCGCGGCGGCGGGATCAGAATCGGACATTGTCGGCCCAAACCTGCAGCAGGCTCTCGTCACCGGATACCGTGATGCCGTTCGGTTCCGCGACGGTTCATCGACCAGAGATAGAGATCGGACGCCGAGCCACGGAGCTCGCAATGTCCTCTGCCGCGGTCGCTCGTGACCTCCACGCTGTCGCCGAGGATCACGTTCCACGTGGCCGGCGCGTCGCTCGCCACGAGTCGCAGGATCCGGCCGTTGCCATCAGGCGCCTTCGCCCGGCGCACGGCCAGCCCAAGCCACTCATCGATGGCGTCGCACGCATCAACAGTTGCGAGCGGCGTGATCGGGCCGCGCGCCGACTCGGCGTCGCAGCGGTGCACCGCAGTCTCATTTGCCTGGCGGCGCGCCCAGAACGCGAGCGCGTTGGGCGCCGGCCCCCAGAACCAGAACGCGTCGTCGGGAGATGCAGCCTCGAGCGTCTCGATCAACGCGGCATATCCCTCGCGATACCAGGCAATCAGCGCATCGCGCTCCGCCGGTCCTTCGAAGTCACGCTGCAGGCGTCTCTGCAAGCGCTCGCCGACGACGGTCGCCGCCCAGCGATGCACGTCACCCACATGGCGCAGCAGTGCCTCGACGTCCCAATCCGGGCAGCCCGGAACGCGCGCATCGAACGGTCCTGACTCGGCGGCAAGCGCAAGGATTTCGCCGTCGGCGCGAATCCGCTCGATCTGCTGTTGCGTGTCCATCGCGACCGAGTCTCGCACCCGGGCACGCTCATCCGGCTCAACGCGCGCCTCCGAATCAAATTGACTCCGCTCAGAGACCGCAGGAAGATTGGTGCCCGGACGTGCGCGTCTGCGGCGCAGTGAGACCGGCACTCGTCATGGAGGGACGCAGCCATGGATGGTGGCGTGGTTCGATCGGTCATTCCTGAGCAGGTGGTGCCCGGCAGGCGGCTCGGCCGCCACATCCTGCACGACCCACGCTCGCGCGATTACCCGGCGGACGGGGCACCCGCGATCACGAGCGTTCTGCATCAAGCACACGGGCTGCCCCTCAACCAGGGCGACATCGGCTCGTGCACCGCGAACGCCCTCTGCGGCGCGCTGAACTCGGCTCCCGATTTCACCGGCGGAGCGCCGCGCACCGAGGCGAACGCGATCACCCTCTACGAGTTGGAGACCAAGCTCGAGGGCGATCCATACCCGCCGAACGACCCGGGCGGGACGGGCCTCGAGGTCTGCAAAGCCGCCAAGCAGCTCGGATGGATCTCCTCGTACAAGCACGCGTTCGGCGTCGAGAATGCGCTGCTCGCGCTGGTCCTCCGGCCGGTGATCACCGGGATCAACTGGTACACCAGCTTCGACACGCCGTCGGCGGAAGGCCTGGTGGCAATCGCCCCGGGTGCCACCGTTCGCGGCGGCCACGAGGTGGTCGCCGACCAGATCGACGCCCCGAATCAGCTCGTCTGGTTCTGGAACAGCTGGGGGACGGTCTTCGGCGTCGGCGGCCGGTTCTGCATGTCGTTCGACACCTGGAGCCAGCTCCTCCAGCAGAACGGCGACGTCACCGTCCCGATGCCCTGAGGGAACCCCGGCTTTCCACAGCCACCTGTGGATAAGTGACGAGATCGCGGCGGGGCGGGGCTGTGGAAAACTCCCGGCGCAGTCAGGGCGTCAGCTCGCCGCTCGTGCCCGCGACGTGCAGCGGATCGACGAGTTCCGAGTACTCGCGCGCGAGCCCGCTGCGCCTCGCCTCCTCGCTGACGGCGGCCGCCACGGCCGGTGCGACGTCCCGGTTGAAGACCGACGGGATGATGTATTCCGCCTGGAGATCCTCGCCCACGACGCCGGCGATCGCGTGTGCGGCAGCGAGCTTCATGCCGTCGGTGATCTGTCCCGCGCCGCAGTCGAGGAGGCCGCGGAAGAAGCCGGGGAAGCACAGGACGTTGTTGATCTGGTTGGGGTAGTCGCTTCGGCCCGTCGCGATGACCGCAGCAACACTCTCGATCGCCTCCGGCTGGACCTCAGGCGCCGGATTCGCCAGCGCGAACACGATCGGATCGGCGGCCATGAGGGGCACGAGCTCGGGGTCGAGCGCGCCGGCGACGCTCGTCCCGATGAACACGTCGGCCCCGATGAGCGCCTCACGCAGTCCGCCGGTCAGATGCTCCCGGTTCGTGATGGACGCGTAGGCCCGTTGCGACGGGCTCAGGTCGGGCATGTCCTCGCTGAGGATCCCGATGCGGTCGACGCCGACGATGTGTCCGACACCTGCGGCAAGCAGCAGTTGCGATACCGCGGTTCCGGCCGCCCCAACGCCAAGAGACACCACTCGCGCCTCCGCGAGCGGCTTGCCGACGATCTTCAGCGCGTTGATGAGTGCGGCGGTGACGACGATGGCGGTGCCGTGCTGGTCATCGTGGAAGACCGGGATGTCGAGCAGCTCGGTCAGCCGGCGCTCGACCTCGAAGCAACGCGGAGCGGCGATGTCCTCGAGGTTGATCCCGCCGAAGATCGGCGCGATGTTGACGACGGTGTTGACGATCGCATCGACGTCCTGCGTGGCGAGGCAGATCGGAAACGCATCGACGTTGCCGAACTCCTTGAAGAGCATCGACTTGCCCTCCATCACCGGTATCGCCGCTTCCGGGCCGATGTTGCCGAGACCGAGCACCGCGCTGCCGTCGCTCACGATCGCCACCGAGTTCCGCTTGATGGTGAGGTTGCGCACGCGACGCGGGTCCTCGACGATGGCGAGACAGATCCGCGCCACACCGGGCGTGTAGACCATCGAGAGGTCGTCGCGCGTGCGGATCGCTTGACGCGGTGCCACCTCGATCTTGCCGCCGAGATGGGCGAGGAACGTCCGATCCGAGTACTCGAGCACCTCGACGCCCGGCACCGACGACATCTCCTGGATCAGCCGCTGCGCATGGTCGGCGTCGGCCGCGAGCACCGTGATGTCGCGGACGATGCCGCCTCCCGCCACGCGGACGATGTCGAGCGCGCGGATGTCGCCCCCGACGCTGCCGATCGCCGACGTGAGCTGGCCGAGCATCCCCGGCCGGTTCACGATGCGGCATCGCGCGGTGAAGGCGAAGCTCGCCGAGGGATGCTGGATCACTGCGCGCCCAATGGTGACGGCAATGGGCGCGCGACGAGACGGCCCCGCTGCGCGCGTCTCATCCGCGCGGTCGCGGTGACCTAGCCCTTGGTGAGCCCGAAGACGTTGCCGTCCGGATCCGTGAACAGCGCGAGCCAGGTCACGCCGGGGATCTCCGTGGGCGGCATCACCACAGCACCGCCGAGCTCGACGGCCTTGTCGAGCGTCGCCTGGAGGTCCGGCACCTGCGCGTAGACGGTGACCCGGGGCTTGCCGTCGTCGGACTGTCCGACGCCGCCGGCGATGCCACTCGTGGTGCCGTCGATCAGCCCGTAGTTGCCCATGTCGGGCATCAGGTCGCCGATCTCCCAGCCGAACAACTGCGTGTAGAACTCCTTCAGCTTGGCGGCGTCCTTGCCGATGAGCTCGAAATGGACGATTGGGTCACCCATGCTGCACTGCCTCCTTCACCGGTTCTTCGACTGAGTCCGCCCCGCGACTTATACCGGATCACCCGGCTCGCGTGACACGCGACCGCACGGCTCGCCGAGGCATCATCGCCGCACCAATGATCGACGCCGCCAAGAGCGCACGGGCCATCGAGCAGCGCTGTCGCGACGCCGGGAACCCGGAGCGCGCCGCCGGCGAGCGGGCATATCTGAAGAGCGAGCTCGAGCATTACGGCGCCGGCGTCCCGGAGATCCGCCGCGCCGTCAAGGACTTCGCGGCAACGCACAAGGATCTGACCCACGATGAGCTGACCGCGGTGGTCGGCGCTCTGTGGGCGCGACCGGTGCATGAATGTCGGATCGCCGCGCTGATGTTGCTCGAGCTCGATTCGCAGCTGCTCGGTCCGGACGACATCGGATTGATCGAATCGATGATCCGGGGATCGCTGACCTGGGCGTACGTCGACGACCTGGCCGGCCATTGCGCAGCCTCACTGCTGATCCGGTACCCGCAGATCGCGCCGCGCATCGATGCGTGGACGACCGATCCGAACTTCTGGATCCGCCGCTCCGCACTCCTCGCGATGATCCTGCCGCTCAAGCAGGGGGCATCGTTCGACACCTTCGCGCGGTACGCGGACGCGATGCTGGACGAGAAGGAGTTCTTCATCCGAAAGGCGATCGGATGGGTGCTGCGCGAGACCAGCAAGCGCCGTCAGGAGGAGGTCTATCGATGGATCCTCCCTCGCGCCGGTCGCGCCTCGGGGGTGACCCTTCGCGAAGCGGTCAAATACCTCGAGCCTGGCCAGCGCGCAGGCCGTCCTCGCCGCAGCCGCCCAGCCGCGGCACTGAAATCCCAGCCGGCCTCTTGCGACAAATACTTCATGTGATGTATTATGTGCGCCATGAAGGACCGCGCGGTGCTCCTCGAACGTCTCATGGCGGCGCAGGGCGAGCTGCGACGCAGGTTCATGGATGCGTCGTCGCCGAGCCTGCAGGCCGACATGGCGGAGGTCGGCGGGACGACGATCCATCAGATGGAGGTCATCCGCCGCCTGCTCCGTGGCGATGTCATGAGCATGCGGGACGTCGCGGAGTCCCAGGGCATCGGCCTCAGTGGCGCCACCCAGCTCGTCGACCGTCTCGAGCGCAGCGGTCTCGTCGACTCGCGTGCGTGACGCGCGGGATCGCCGGGTGCAACACGTTGTCCCAACCGAGCGCGCAAAGGATCTCGCCGCGCGCTTCAAGGACGGGATGCGCAGAGCATCGATGGAGCTCTTGATGCCACTCTCTGACGACGAACTGCTGGTATATGTCGACCTCACCGAGCGCATCGCCGCGACCGCCGGGGAGCACCTACGGAGGGCAACCGCATGACGCAGCGCCAGATCTACGCAGTGCTCGGCGCCCTGATGCTGGGCATGCTCCTCGCGGCCCTCGACCAGACCATCGTCGCCACCTCGCTGCCGACGATCGTCGGTGACCTCGGGGGCCTCAACCAGCTCTCCTGGGTCGTCACCTCGTATCTCCTCGCGTCGACGGTGTCGACGCCCCTGTACGGAAAGCTGGGCGACCTGTACGGCCGCAAGTTCCTGTTCCAGGCGGCGATCGTCATCTTCATCGTCGGATCGATGCTCTCGGGCCTCTCGCAGAACATGCTCGAGCTCATCGGCTTCCGCGCCATCCAGGGCATCGGCGCCGGTGGGCTGATGGTCGGAGCCCAGGCGATCATCGGTGACGTCGTGCCACCCCGCGAGCGGGGCAAGTACCAGGGCTGGATGGGCGGCGTCTTCGCGCTCGCCAGCGTGGCCGGACCGCTCATCGGCGGCTTCCTCACCGACGACGTGTCGTGGCGCTGGATCTTCTACATCAACGTGCCGATCGCGGCCGTGGCGCTGTTCGTCACCGCGACCGTGCTCAAGACCACCACACGGCGCATCTCGCACAACATCGACTGGCTCGGCGCCTTCTTCCTCGCCGCCGGCGCATCGGCGCTGATCCTCATGACCACATGGGGTGGGACGCAATATGCGTGGGCCTCATTCCCGATCATCGGGCTCGGCATCCTCGGCGTGGTCATGCTCGCGTGCTTCGTCATCACCGAGCGCCGCGTCACTGAGCCGATCCTTCCGTTCCGGCTCTTCCGCATCCAGGTCTTCAACGTCGCAAGCGGTGTCGGCTTCGTGATCGGCTTCGCGATGTTCGGCGCGATCACCTTCCTGCCCGTGTTCCTGCAGCTGGTGGACGGCGCAAGTGCCACGAGCTCCGGCCTCAACATCCTGCCGCTCATGGCCGGCCTGCTCATTGCTTCGATCACGAGTGGACAGCTCATCAGCAGGCGGGGCCGCTACAAGATCTTCCCGATCATCGGCACGGCCCTGGCGGCGATCGGCGTCTTCCTGCTGTCGACGATCGATCCGACAACTCCGCGCCTCTTCCTCTCGCTGTACATGGTGGTGCTCGGCCTCGGCCTCGGCTGCGTCATGCAGGTTCTGGTCATCGCCGTCCAGAACGCGGTGGAGCAACGCGATCTCGGTGTCGGCACCAGCTCGGCGACGTTCCTGCGCTCGATGGGCGCGTCATTCGGCGTTGCCATCTTCGGCGCGATCTTCAGCAACGAGCTCGCCTCGAACCTCAAGAAGAACCTGCCCGCAAGTGCGCTCCACGCCGGCATCAATCCCGCTTCGCTCGAGGGCAACCCGGCGCAACTCGCCAACCTGCCACCGGCGATCCACACGGGCCTCGTGTATGCAGTCTCGGAGTCGCTCCACGTCGTGTTCCTCACCGCGGTGCCGATCCTCGTGGTCGCCTTCTTCCTGACCCTGCTGATCAAGGAGGTGCCGCTCCGGACCAAGGCGCGGGGCATCCCGGCGACCGACGAGACTGTCGGAGCGGATCTGTCCACTGACCTCGGCGGCGCTGCGCCCGTCGAGGTGGAGGTTGGATCGGGGCTGCTCTAGGCAGAGCACGTCCACGCTGGGCGAATCCGGGGATCCGGGCGCGCGCGGACGTCAGCGCGCAGCCGACTAGACTGGCGCCATGCCTGAGATACGACCGAAGCGTGTGCTGCTCATCGTGGGGCTCTCATTGGTCGCAGCCACGGCGGCAGCCCGCCTGATCGCGATGCGCCGGGAGTTCGCGGCGGACGACGAGGAATGGGATGACGTCGCCGGCTCGTTGAAGACCCGGTCGAGCGTGGCCGTCGCCGGAAGCGTGCTCACCGTGAACAGCGCGGCAGTGGCGGGAAGCGTGGGCACGAGCCGCTCGTCGGCGGTCGCCGGATCCGCTGTGACGATCAACTCGGCAGCCGTTGCGGGCTCCGCGATGACCAGCGCATCCGCGGCAGTCGCCGGCAGCGCCGCGACGAGCCTGAGCGCTGCAGTCGCCGGCAGCAGCCTGACCGCGGGCAGCATCGCTGTCAGTGGGAGCGTCGCCACGCTCCTGAGCGCTGCCATCCGGCGCTGCGTGCTGATGGTCGCCTGCCTGCGGTGCACACGATGCATCGCGTGTATCGCGTGCTCGGACTGCGTGGGTTGCATCGGCTGCATCGGATGCAGCGGACTCCGCGGCGCCGTGGGAAAGATCGGGGTCAGCGCCGCCCGGTAACAGCCCCCAGGCTCGCGGACGACACGGTGTCCGCGTATTTCGCGAAGACGCCCGTCGCCCAGCGCTGCACGGGAGGCTTCCAGCCGGCGAGCCGCTCGGCGATCTCCTCGTCATCGAGCTCGACGTCGATCCGGTGCTTCGTGACGTCGATGCTGATGATGTCGCCGTCGCGCACTGCCGCAAGCGCTCCGCCGAGGGCGGCCTCCGGCGCGATATGGGCAACCATGAACCCGTGCGTCGCCCCTGAGAAACGCCCGTCGGTGATCAGGGCCACCTCATCGCCGAGGCCCGCGCCGACGATGGCACTCGTCACACCGAGCATCTCGCGCATGCCGGGACCGCCGACGGGCCCCTCGTAGCGGATCACGACGACATCGCCCGCGTGGACACCGCCATCACGAACCGAGGCGAAGGCGTCCTCCTCCGAGTCGAAGACCCGGGCCGGCCCGCGGTGTAAGTCCCGGTCGTTGCCGGCGAGCTTGACGACACATCCGTCGGCCGCGAGGTTGCCGCGCAGCACAGCGATCCCACCGTGGTGGCGCAGTGGCGCATCGGCGGGGCGGATCACCTGCTGCCCGGGGGTCTCGGCGGCAGCGGCAGCGACTTCCGCGATCGTCCGGCCGTCGACCGTCATGGCATCGCCGTGGAGCAACCCGAGCTCGAGCATTCGCTGCATCAGCACGGCGAGCCCTCCGGCCGCGAAGACGTCCGTTGCCACAAACCGACCCGCCGGGCGGATGTCCACGAGGATGGGCGTCCGCGCGCAGATGGCGTCGAAGTCGTCGATCTCGAGGGTGACGCCGGCTTCCGCGGCAATCGCGAGGAGGTGGAGCACGGCGTTGGTCGAGCCGCCTGACGCTGAGAACGACGCGATCGCATTCTCGAACGCGTCGCGCGTGGCGATCGAGCGAGCGTTGGTTCCCTGTTCGACAAGTCGCACCGCAAGGCGTCCTGCCGCCTCCGCAACCGCAGCCTTGTCGGGATGGGTCGCCGGGACCGCGTTGCTGCCGGCGGGCGAGAGGCCGAGAAACTCGAGCGCGGTGCTCATCGTGTTCGCCGTGTACTGACCGCCGCATGCGCCGGCACCCGGGCACGCGTGCTCTTCAACCGCACGCAGTTCCGCAGCGTCGATCTTGCCGGCGTTGAAAGCACCGACAGCCTCGAAGACGTCCTGGACCGTGAGGTCGCGTTCGCGCCATCGTCCCGGCTGGATGGTGCCGCCATAGAGAACGAGCCCGGGGATGTCCATCCGGCACAGCGCCATCGCGGCCGCCGGAATCGTCTTGTCACATCCGACGATGAGCACGAGCCCGTCGAAGCTGTGCCCTCGGGTGACGAGCTCGATCAAGTCGGTGATGACCTCGCGAGAGACGAGCGATGCTTTCATCCCCTGCGTTCCCATCGTCACGCCGTCACTCACCGCAATGGTGTTGAACTCCATCGGCGTGCCGCCGGCGGCGCGAATGCCCTCCTTCACCTTCTCCGCGAGTTCGCGATGATTCCAGTTGCACGGCATCGTCTCGATCCACGAGTGCCCGACCCCGATGATCGGCTTCTCCAGATCCTCGCGACTGAAACCGATCGCCCGCAGCATCGCGCGCGCGGGCGCGCGATCGGGGCCGTGCAGCATCACGGAACTCGTTCTGGTGGGGGCTGTGTCAGGCATGCGCGGAAGCATACGGTGCAACCGTCACAGCTCCGTGCATTGACTGGAGAGCCGTACAGGCCGTATCCTCTGCGCCGAGATGTTGTACGGCTCCGCGCTGGTCCTGCTGGTAGGCCTGCTCCTGATTAGGAGCGGGGCTTTCATGCTTCAGGGCAGGCGCGTGCGCAGGTAGGCACCAACACCAAGCCGGAATCAAGCAAAAGGCCCCCTCCCACGAGGGGGTCTTTTTTTGTCCCCGGCGCAAGACAACTGGAGGAACCATCATGGCCGGCCCCGGAAAGGCACCCGCCCCGTTTGACGGCATGGGAACACCAACTCGCTGGGACGCAAGCACCCACGAGGACCGATCCCAATCCGAACGCCTCGATGCTGCACGCGCGGATCGATTCGCTCCCGGGACGCCCCGGCATGACGAGAGCGAAGAGTTCGTGCGCCGATCGCTCAACCGCTACTACCAGTGATCACCACCCGAACGGATCAACGCTCGAGTGCGGCTGCGACGACAGCAGCAGACCCCGACGGCCTGGCGGAGCCGCCTCGGATGCTCACCGGCGCGCAGGTCGCCCTCGAATCGCTCATCCGCGAGGGTGTCGACACAATCTTCGGATACCCAGGCGGCGCCAACCTCTGGCTGTACCGCTACCTGCCCGACTACCCGGCGCTCCATCACGTGCTGGTGCGTCACGAGCAGGGAGGCGCACACGCAGCGGACGGCTACGCGCGCAGCAAGCGAGGCTCGGTGGGCGTGGTGTTTGCGACCAGTGGCCCCGGAGCGCTGAACCTGGTCACCGGCCTCGCCACTGCGTACATGGACTCGGTTCCGGTGGTCGCGATCACCGGCCAGGTGCCGTCCACCGCGATCGGCACCGACAGCTTCCAGGAGTCCGACGTGATCGGCTCCACGATGTCGGTGGTCAAGCACTCGTACCTGATCACGCGCGCAGAGGACATCGCGCCAACGATCCAGGAGGCGTTCCACATCGCACGGACGGGTCGCCCCGGCCCGGTGCTCATCGACTTCCCCAAGGATCTTCAGGCCGCGGTCACGGCGTTCAACTACCCGGACACCCCGGTGCGGCGTCGGTCGTACCCGGCGCCGCCGCGGCCCGATCCCGCCAAGCTCCGGCAGATCGCCGATCTGATCAAGGGCGCGAAGCGACCGGTGATCCTCGCCGGCCGCGGCGTGCTCATCGCGCGTGCCGAGGAGGAGCTCGCCGAGCTCGCCCATCAGGCGCACATCCCGGTGGGCTGGACGCTGCTCGGCACCGGCGCATTCCCGGTCACCGACCCGATGGCCCTGCAGATGGTGGGCTTCATGGGCGCCGGCTTCACGAACAAGGCGGTGTGCGAAGCCGACGTGCTGATCATGGTCGGCATGCGCTGCGACGACCGGGTCACCACCCGGCTCGATTCGTTCGCGCCGCGTGTCGAGCATCTCGTGCACATCGACATCGACCCGGCAGAGATCGGCAAGAACGTCGTCCCCCACGTGAGCGTCGTGTCGGACGCAAAGGTGGCGCTGCGCGAGCTGAACCTCCTCGTCGAGCCCAAGCGCGAGCACGAGTGGCTGACGCAGATCGACCAGTGGAAGGAAGAGCACCCGGTGCGCTTCACGAATCACACCGGACTGCTCCAGCCGCAACAGGTGCTCGAGGCGATGTACGCACGCTGCGAGGACGAGGCGATCGTGGTTGCCGATGTCGGCCAGAACCAGATCTGGGCGGCGCTCTGGTTCAACTACAACAAGCCCGGTCTTTTCCTCAACTCCGGCGGGACCGGCACGATGGGTTACGCGTTTCCCGCATCGATGGGCGTGAAGCTCGCCAACCCGCGCAAGACGGTGTTCTGCGTCACCGGCGAAGGCGGCTTCGTCATGAACATGCAGGAGATGGCGACGATGGTCGAGAACAACATCGACGTCACCGTCGTCATCCTCAACAACTCGTCGCTCGGCATGGTTCGCCAGTTCCAGGACGACTTCTACGACGGAGTCCGCTCCGCCGTCGACCTGACGTTCACGCCGGACTTCGTGAAGCTCGGCGACGCCTTCGGGATGAAGGCGATGTCCACCGACAGGATCGAGGATGTCGGCCGGCTGCTCGACGAGGCGATGGCACACAAGGGTCCGGTGCTCCTCAACTTCAACATCGACCCAAACGCCAACGTGTATCCCATCGTCCCGCTCGGGATGGGCATGCTCGACTTCGTCGAGGCGAGCTGATGACCCAGAGCCGGCTGCTGTCGGTGCTCGTCGATAACAAGCCGGGCGTGCTGCAGCGCGTCGCCTCGATGATCCGGCGGCGCGGCTTCAACATCGATTCGCTCTCGGTGGGACCGACCGACGACGACACGATCTCGCGGATGACCATCACGGTGCACGTCGGACGCCAGCAGGCCGAGCAGGCCACCAAGCAGCTGGCCAAGCTCATCGACGTCATCACCATCGACGACATCACGGGATTGCGCAACGTCGCCCACGAGCTCGTGCTCGTGCGCATGCACGCGCCACCGGGTGAGCGGACCGAGCTGCTCAACCTGGTGGACATCTTCAGGGGCCGCATCGTCGACGTCGCCGCCAGCTCGGTGATCATCGAGGTCACGGGCAGCGCCGAGAAGATCGACAACTTCATCGAGCTGATGCGGCCGTACGGGATCAAGGAACTGGCGCGCAGCGGCGTCGTCGCGCTCGTGCGCGGCGACCAGGCGCGCATCCGTCTCATGGACTTCGCGATCGACGGCGATGAGCCGAACACCGAGCCGTCGCGCCTGCAGGGCGTTGCCGGCGACACCACCGGCACCGTGTGAACAAGCGCAGAGGAGGCAGCGATCAATGACCGCTCGGATGTACTACGACGCAGACGCCGATCCGGAGGCTCTGTCGCACCGGCCCATCGCAGTGCTCGGCTACGGCTCGCAGGGCCACGCGCATGCGCTCAACCTGCGTGATTCGGGTCACGACGTGCGAGTCGGCCTTCCCGAGTCGAGCCGCAGCCGTGCCGCGGCTGAAGCGGAGGGCCTGCGCGTGCTGACCCCCGCCGAGGCGTGCGAGGAAGCCGAGGTGATCATGGTGCTCACACCGGATACCGGGCAGCGCGCCCTGTATGACGAGTCGATCGCACCCCACCTGCACGCGGACAAGATGCTGATGTTCGCGCACGGCTTCAACATCCGCTACGCGCTCATCGACCCGCCGGTCGGTGTCGACGTGAGCATGGTGGCGCCGAAGGGCCCGGGGCACCTGGTGCGCAGCACGTTCGTCGCCGGACAGGGCGTTCCCTGCCTGTTCGCGGTGCACCAGAACGCGACCGGACTTGCGCGCGAGCGCACGCTCGCGTATGCGCGCGGCATCGGCGGCACGCGCGCCGGCGTGCTCGAGACAACATTCGCCGAGGAGACCGAGACCGATCTCTTCGGTGAGCAGGCCGTCCTCTGCGGCGGCATCACGTCGCTCGTGAAGGCCGGGTTCGACACGCTGACGGAGGCCGGGTACCAGCCCGAGCTCGCGTACTTCGAGGTGATGCACGAGCTCAAGCTCATCGTCGACCTCATGTACCAGGGCGGTCTCTCGTACATGCGCTACTCCGTGAGCGACACCGCCGAGTACGGCGACTACGTGAGCGGTCCGAAGGTCGTCGACCAGCGCACGCGCGAGACCATGCGCAAGCTGCTGACCGATATCCAGGACGGGACGTTCGCCAGGCGGTGGATCGAGGAGAACGAGGCCGGACGCCCGAACTTCGTCGAGTACCGCGACGAGGAGATGCACCTGCCGATCGAGCGTGTCGGCGCCGAGCTGCGCTCGAAGATGGGCTGGCTCGACAAGAAGACCGCGCCCGGCATGGAGGCGGTGCTGGACGGCGCCGATCGCGAGGAGGCGCGAGTATGACCGAGTCGCTGACGATCCTCGACACCACGTTGCGTGACGGCGAGCAGTCCCCCGGGGTGGCGCTCAACGCCGAGGACAAGCTGCAGATCGCTCACCAGCTCGCCCGGCTCAAGGTCGATGTCATCGAGGCCGGGTTCCCGCACAGCTCGCCCGGCGACTTCGCCGCGGTGAAGGCCATCGCCGAGCAGGTCGAAGGCCCCGTGATCGCGGGACTCTCGCGGTGCTTCGAAGCGGACGTCCGAGCCTGCGCCGCAGCGCTCGAACCGGCTGCACGGGCGCGCATTCACGTGTTCATCGGTACCTCGCCGATCCATCGCGAAGGGCAGCTCCGCATGACGCAGCGCGAGGTGTACGACCACGCGGTGCAGATGACGGCGCTCGCGAAGTCATTCCGTGAGGACGTCGAGTTCTCGCCGATGGACGCGAGCCGTACCGAGCGCGACTATCTCGCGGAGATCGTCAACGGGTGCATCGAGGCCGGTGCGACCACCATCAACCTGCCGGACACAGTCGGCTATGCAACGCCTGACGAGTGGCGCGACCTGATCAGCCTGGATGTATCTCCAGGTCCCGGCGCTGCGCAATGTCGTGCTCTCGGTCCACTGCCACAACGACCTCGGTCTCGCCACGGCCAACTCGCTCGTGAGCGTGCTCGGCGGCGCGCGTCAGATCGAGACCTGCGTGAACGGCATCGGTGAGCGTGCCGGCAATGCCGCGCTCGAGGAGGTCGCGATGGCGACCCGCCTGCATCCCGAGGTGTACGGCGTCACCACACAGCTCGATCACTCACAGCTGTACCGGACGTCGCAACTCGTCTCGCAGCTCACCGGGATGCTGGTGCAGCCGAACAAGTCGGTGGTGGGCGCCAACGCGTTCGCCCATCATTCCGGCATCCACCAGGACGGCATGCTCAAGGACCGCAGGACGTTCGAGATCATGGAGCCGGGCCAGGTGGGCGCAGGGTCGACGCTCGTGCTCGGCAAGCTGAGCGGACGCCACGCGCTCCGCGACCGGCTGGAGCAGCTCGGCTACCGGCTCGACGGCGAGGAACTGCAGCGCGCGTTCGTTCGCTTCAAGGACCTTGCGGACCGCAAGCGCGATGTCACCGATCGCGACCTCGAGGCGATCGTCGCCGACGAGCGCCAGGGCAGTGAGGAGACATTCCGTCTCGAGCATCTGCAGGTGAGCTGCGGCACCAACCTCCGCGCCACCGCGACTGTGCGCATGCTCCTGAGCGATGGTGTGAGCCACGAAGCAGTCTCCATCGGCGACGGTCCGGTCGACGCCACGTATCGAGCCATCGATTCGCTGGTGCAGGTCGACGCCGAGCTCGAGGAGTTTGCCATCCAGGCGATCACCGAGGGCATGGACGCTGTCGGTGAGGTCAGTGTCCGGCTGCGCCGGGACGGCACGTTGAGCTCGGGCCACGGCGCAGACACCGATATCCTCGTCGCCGCGGCAAAGGCATACGTGCATGCGCTGAACCGCTTGACTGCGCGCCTTGCGGCGGGGCCGCGTGTCACACCGGAGCGCATGGCGGCCATGGCGGCGCCCGCAGAAGCCAGTGCGGTCGGCAGACCGGCAGCCGCAGCCTCGGGGGTTGAATGACTCCACGCACCCTCTTCGACAAGATCTGGGACGCGCATGTCGTGGCCGGTGAGCCGGGCGAGCCGTCGCTGCTCTATGTCGACCTGCATCTCGTCCATGAGGTCACCTCGCCGCAGGCGTTCGAGAGCCTCCGGATCGAGGGCCGCACGGTTCGCCGTCCGGGGCTGGTTGTGGCCACCATGGACCACAACGTCCCCACCGACGGCGATGGGATCCACGGCGCCGACGCCATGAGCGTTGCGCAGATGGACGCGCTGCGGACCAACTGCGATGAATACGGCATCTCGTGCTTCGGCGCCGGACATCGCTGGCAGGGCATCGTCCACGTGATCGGACCGGAGCTGGGGCTGACCCTGCCGGGAACGGTGGTCGTCTGCGGGGACTCGCATACGGCCACGCACGGGGCCTTCGGCGCATTCGCGCTCGGGATCGGGACCTCCGAGGTGGAGCACGTGCTGGCCACACAATGCCTGCGACAGTCGCGTCCCGCGACGATGGAGGTGCGCATCGAGGGCACGCTGCCGATCGGCGTCACGGCGAAGGACGCGGCGCTTGGCGTGCTGAACGCCATCGGCACAGCGGGTGCCGCAGGTCACGTCGTCGAGTACACAGGCTCGGTCGTTCGTGGCTTCTCGATGGAGCAGCGCATGACGCTGTGCAATCTCACGATCGAAGGTGGAGGCCGCGCCGGGATGATCGCTCCCGACGACACCACGTTCGCCTACATCAAGCGCCGTCCGTATGCGCCGGCGGGCGCGACGTGGGACGAGGCGGTTGCGGCGTGGAGCGAGCTGCGCAGCGACGACGGTGCCGTGTATGACCGTTCCGTCTTGATCGACGCCGCCACGCTCGAGCCGACAGTGACGTGGGGCACGACACCGGCGCAATCGGTGCCGGTGACCGGACGCGTCCCGGACCCGGAGTCGTTCGAGGATGCGGCGGAGCGGGAGTCTGCGGTGCGCGCTCTGGCGTACATGGGGCTCGAACCGGGCACGGCAATCGAGGACATCACGCTCGACACCGTCTTCATCGGCTCGTGCACCAACGGCCGTATCGAGGACCTGCGTGCGGCGGCCGCGATGCTCGACGGCCGGCGCGTGCACGACGGGCTCCGCGTCCTCGTCGTGCCGGGCTCGGCGCAGGTCAAGGTGCAGGCGGAGGCCGAGGGTCTCGACGCGATCTTCACGCGTGCCGGCGCTGAGTGGCGCAACCCCGGATGCTCGATGTGCCTGGGCATGAACCCTGACATCCTCCAACCCGGCGAGCGGTGCGCAAGCACGAGCAATCGCAACTTCGAGGGCCGTCAGGGCCGCGGCGGCCGCACCCACCTCGTGTCACCGGCGATGGCCGCCGCAGCTGCAGTCGAGGGGCGATTCGTGGATGTGCGGCGCATGCCGGTTGCGGCGGGACGCGCATGAGACCGTTCCATCGCGAGGACGGAGTCCTCATCCCGCTCGACCGCTCCGACGTCGACACCGACCAGATCATCCCGAAGCAGTTCCTCAAGCGAATCGAGCGAACGGGCTACGGCGAGTTCCTGTTCAACGACTGGCGCCGGGACGCGTCCGGCGCGCCGCGCGAGGACTTCGTCCTCAACCAGGATGCGTACGCGGACGGCACGGTGATCGTCGCGGGACGCAACTTCGGCTGCGGCTCGTCGCGCGAGCACGCCGTCTGGGCGCTCGCGGACTACGGGATCCGCGCCGTCATCTCCGAATCCTTCGCTGACATCTACCGGACCAATGCGCTCGGCAGCGGACTGCTCCCCGTCACGCTTCCGGAGCACGAGGTTCGCGCGCTCCTCGACCTCGCCGCGGAGCAACCCGGGATCACCGTCGCTGTCGACCTCGAAGCGCAGACCGTGACCTGCGGCGACCTGCGCTTCGCCTTCACCATCGATGCATTCGAGCGCCGCCGTCTGCTCGAAGGTCTCGACGACATCGGGCTGACGCTCGAGCACGAGGCGGAGATCACCGCGTTCGAGGAGCGACGCCCGGCGTGGATGCCGGACCTGGCGCGTTCCGGGGCCGGCTCGTGAAGGCGGATCTGGTCGTCCTGCCCGGCGACGGAGTCGGCCCTGAGGTGGTGAACGCCGCGCTCAGCGTGCTCGCAACCGTCTGTGAGGCGGATGGCGCCGAGGTGAGCATCGATGTGCACCTGATCGGCGGGCGGGCAATCGATGAGTTCGGCGTGCCGTTGCCCGATGACACGCTCGAGGCGTGCAAGGCCGCTGACGCGGTGCTGCTCGGCGCCGTGGGTGGCCCGCAGTGGGATCACCTTCGCGGCGAGCAGCGCTGCAAGTCGGGCCTGCTGAAGCTGCGACGCGAGATGGATGTGTTCGCCAACCTGCGTCCGGTCAAGGTGCATCCACATCTCGTGGATCGCACCACGCTCCGCCCCGAGGTCGTGCAGGGCACCGACCTGATGATCGTTCGCGAGCTCACCGGCGGTGCGTATTTCGGTCAGCCGCGCGGCAGGACCGGCACCGGTGCGGACGAGATCGCACGCGACAGCATCGTGTACAGCGCCGCGGAGATCGAGCGCGTCGCGCGAGTTGCGTTCAAGCTCGCGCAGTCGCGACGCGGCGAGCTCATCTCCATCGACAAGGCAAACGTGCTCATCACGAGCCAGCTCTGGCGAGAGATCGTCACCGGGCTCTCCGCAGAGTATCCGGACGTCACGCTGACGCACGAGCTGGTCGAACTCGTTCGCGATGCGCCTGGTGCGTGAACCCGCAACGGTCGACGTCGTTGTCGCGGAGAACCTTTTCGGCGACATTCTCAGCGACGAGGCCGCTGTGCTTGCGGGCTCGCTCGGCCTGCTGCCGTCGGCGAGCCTCGGCGCGTCGGATCAGGGGTTGTACGAACCGATCCACGGCAGCGCGCCACGCCTCGCAGGCAAAGGCATCGCGGACCCGTACGGCACCATCCTCTCGGTCGCGATGCTGCTCCGTCACTCGCTGCACCGCGACGACCTCGCACTCGCGATCGAATCAGCGGTTGACGTCTGCATCGCCGAGGACGTACTGCCGGCCGACCTGGGCGGGACGGTCGGGACCGAGGCGGTCGCCGACGCGGTTGCGCGCGAGACGGTGCGACAGCTGAGCACAGCCGTCGGAGCGCCGTCGTGAGCATCGAGATCTACGACACGACATTGCGCGACGGTGCGCAGGGCGTCGGCATCAACTTCTCGGTCTCTGACAAGCTCCGCATCGCCGATCACCTCGACACGCTCGGCGTGACCGTCATCGAGGGAGGCTGGCCCGGCGCGAACCCCACTGATACGGAGTTCTTCTCAGCGATGCAGCACCATCCGCTGCGCAACGCGACCCTGGCGGCGTTCGGTGCGACACGGCGGCCGGGCCTCCAAGCCCAGGACGATCTGCAGCTGCGCACGCTGCTCGAACTCGATGGCTCCGATCATCACGCTGGTGGGCAAGGCGTGGGACCGTCAGGTCGTCGACGTGCTGCGCACCACGACCGACGAGAACCTCGCGATGATCGGTGATTCGGTGCGCTGGTTCCTCGAGCACGGCCGCCGGGTCGTGTACGACGCCGAGCACTTCTTCGACGGGTACACGAGCAACCCGGACTACGCGCTGCGCTGTCTCGACGCTGCGGTGAGCGCCGGAGCAGAGCGCATCACGTTGTGTGACACCAACGGCGGCACGCTGCCCGATCGTGTGGAGACGGTGGTCCGCGACATGACCGCACGTTTCGGCAGCATCGCCGGCATCCACTGCCACGACGACTCCGGCTGCGCGGTTGCCGCGACCCTCGCGGCAGTCCGCGCGGGCGCGGTCCAGGTGCAGGGATGCATCAACGGCTACGGTGAGCGCACGGGTAACGCGAACCTCTGCACGCTGATCCCCAACCTGCAGCTCAAGATGGGCGTCAAGGTCATCGCCGATTCGCAGCTCGCGCGCCTCACCGAGGTCGCCCGCGATGTGGCGGAGATCGCCAACATCGCACCGCCGCTCTCAGCCCCATACATCGGCCAGGCGGCGTTCACGCACAAGGGCGGCCAGCACATCGACGCGATGAGCAAGGCGTCGTATGCGTATCAGCACATCGACCCGGCACGCGTCGGCAACGAGCGGCATTCGGTGATCACGCAGCAATCCGGGCGCGGCACCGTGCTCGAGAAGGCGGCAGCCTTTGGCGTGGACCTCACGCAGGATCGTGCCCTGGCGCGACGTGTCGCGGATGAGGTCAAGCAGCTGGAGTTCAGCGGCCATTCATTCGAGGGCGCCGAGGCGTCGTTCGAGCTGCTGGTGCACCGCGCTCGCGGCAACCCGGCGCCGTTCACGCTCATCGACTACATCGCGCTCGTCGAGCAACGCGAAGGTCGTTCCCTGGTCTGCGAGGCGACGATCAAGGTGCTCGTCGGGGACGTGGTCGTGCACACCGCCGCGGAGGGCAACGGCCCCGTGAACGCGCTCGATGCCGCGCTGCGCAAGGCGCTCACGCCGAGCTACCCGGAGATCGGTGACACGCAGCTCTTCGATTACAAGGTGCGTGTGCTCGACGGCCGCGACGGCACCGCAGCAGGGGTTCGGGTGCTCGTCGAGAGCGGCGACCACCATCGCCGGTGGAGCACTGTGGGCTGCAGCACCAACATCATCGAGGCGTCCTGGAGCGCGCTCGCCGACGCGTTCGAATACGCGATCGTCGCGACGCGTGAGCGCTCGGGCCGGCTAAGCCTTGCGGGCGAGCACCTGGAGGTAGTCTGACTCGAGCGTCAGGCCACCACCGGAGACCTGGTTGAGCTCCGCGAACAGCTTCTTGCCGTCCTCGCGCAGTGCGGCGGTCTGCTCCTCGTTGAGCATGGTGAGCATCGCCTTGAGTGGCGGGTTGGCCCGCTCCCAGAACTCCCATCCGGCGTCGAGCGACTCGAACTCGAAGGTGAGCGCCTGCGGGTAGATCTCAATGGATGACGTCAGGCCCTTGAACCTGCGATGGACCTCGTCCGTCACTCCCCATTCGAACGGCGAGTGCATCCCGGGCGGCGGCGCCGGCCCCCGCTCCACCAGCAGCGCGGTGAATCGCCCGAGAAACCCTTTCGGGCCGTAGTTGGCCATCGCGACGAGACCGCCGCGCTTGGCGACCCGGAACAGCTCCTGGGCGACGCGCTCGGGATCGGGAGCGAACATCGCCCCGAAGACCGACGCCACGACGTCAAAACGCTCGTCGGCAAAGGGCAGATGCTCCGCATCCGCTTCGCGCCACTCGACCGGGAGTCCCAGGGCCTTGGTTCGAGCCTCCCCCAACGCGACCATCGCGGGAGTGAGGTCGGTGGCCACCACCGTCGCTCCGAGGCGAACCGCGGCGATCGCGAAATTGCCATTCCCGGCAGCGACATCGAGCACCTCCGACCCTGCCTGGAGGCGGCTGCGCTGGGCGAGCTCGATCGCATGGGGCTCCAGGTGAGCGGCGATGGCACCGTAGTCGCCGAGCGACCACATCCAGCGGGCCGCGTCCTTTGCCGTTGCGTCGTCAGCCATGCACCGGAAAGACTGACAGGTTGTGCTTCGACGCCGGCCGATTGAGGGTCTCGGAGCTGTGCATCGTGCTCCGCCAGATCGGCGCATATGACCAATGGCCCGCCTTGCGTGACCATCCCCGCACTGCGGGACGGGACGTTTGGCTCCGACGGTCCCGGCAACGGCGGATGGATCTGATGCCTTGCGGCACTGGCGGCAACGCGCCAGGAAGCCGAGGATGAGGTCCAGGTCCATCACAAAAGGAGACACCCACCATGACCAGTGGAATGCGTTGGCGGATTTTCGTGCTGCAGATCGGATTGATCGGCATCCTTGGCTTCGTGAGCGGGTTCGCCTTCTGGGCGAGCAGCTTTGCGACATCGACCGTGCACGATCAGCTGGCTGCTCAGCAGATCTACTTCCCAGCCGCGGGTTCGGCCGCGCTCACAGCGTTGCCGAAGACCGACGACGCCGCGATGACCCAGTACGCGGGCCAGGAGCTCCTCACCGGCCAGCAGGCAAGCGTTTATGCCAATAACTTCATCAACGTCCATCTCGGCGAGATCGGCGCCGGCAAGACGTACTCCCAGCTGAGCACCGAGGCTCAGGCTGACCCGACCAACGTCAAGCTCGCAGGCGAAGTGGCCACCATCTTCAAGGGCACCACGCTCCGCAGCATGTTGCTGAACGCCTACGGCTGGGGCCAGATCGGTCAGTTCGCCGGCTACGCAGCCATCGGGCTCGCCATCGCCGCAATCGCAGTCCTCGGCGCCTTCCTGTTCGAGATCTACAGCCTCGTGACCTCGAGGAAGCAGGAATCCACCACACGTGTCTCGCCCGTCATCCCGAGCCCGGCACGGGTCGTCGCGTAACACACCCTCGGAGCTAATCACTCCATGACCCACCGGCTCGCTGCCGGTGGGTCATTTTCGTTGCAGGCAAGTCCGAATGATCCCGTCATGGAAACGACACCGCCCGCTCGTATGATCTGAAGGTGCGCGTGTTCTATTACTACGGTGCCGGTCCGTTCTGGATCGGATGGGTCATCTCGCTGGTGGTGCTCGCAGCGATCATCACCACGGTGGTCCTGCTCGCACGCTCCTCGCGGCGCCACGCGATCTACCCGCGCCAGTGGAACGGCGGCCCGTGGCAGGGGCACTGGCACGGCGGCTGGCAGAGCCCCGGGCTCCACGAGCTGGACATCCGCTACGCGCGCGGCGAGATCACCCGTGACGAATACCTGCAGCGCCGTGCCGACATGCTGTCGCATCCCATGGCCCCGCCTCCCGGTGGCCCGCCCGGTACGCAGAGTTAGCCAAGGCTGGTGGGGATTCCGGCGCAGGCTGAATAGTCCGGTTTGAAGCCGGAGCCAGGATCCCCGGCAGCCGCCTTAACGCATCCCCACGGGGGCGCCGCCGAAGCTGCGCACCGCCCAGGCGATGGCACCGATCAGGCCCGCGTCGGTGCCGAGCGCCGCGGAGACGATCTTGCAGCGGCGATATGGGATCTCGAACGCGATCTCAGTCGCCGCGGTTCGTGCCGGCTTGAGCAGCAGCTCGCCCGCGTGGATGAGGCCGCCGCCGATGACGATGACCTCGGGCGCGAGCACGTTGATGAAGCCACCGATCGCCCGTCCCAGCGCGTGGCCGGCGTCGTTGAACACCTGCAGCGCCAGCGCGTCTCCGGCGTTGGCAGCTGTGACGATCGCACGCGCGTCGATCGCCGCCGGATCGAGGCTCTCGAGCGACGACGCCGTGCCTGCGGCAAGCTCCGCTCGGGCGCGGTTGGCGATCGCCGTTCCCGAGGAGGTGCCTTCGAGACATCCCGGATGTCCCTGGCCGCACTTGGGCCCGTCATCGCTGATCGGCGTGTGTCCCACCTCGCCGGCCGATCCCGTCGCACCGTCGTAGAGGTCGCCGTCGATGAAGAGCGCGCCGCCGATCCCGGTGCTCACCGTGATGAAGAGCAGGTGACGCGCGCCACGGCCGGCGCCGGCTTTGAGCTCCGCATACCCGGCTGCCGCCGCGTCATGGCAGATCACCACCGGACAGCCCACTCGTTCCGAGAGCATCGCGGCAGCGGGGACCTCGTTCCAGCCCGTCATGTTCGGCGCGTCATGGACGATGCCGGCGCCGGGATCGAGCGGGCCCGGAATCCCGATCGCGAGTCCGCGGATATGCGCGTCACCGGCGGCCTGGCGGGCGCATTCGGCGACCGCGTCGAGCACGACCGCGGGACCGTCCTTGGACGGGGTATCCCGGATCACAGGCTCACCGTGAGTGACGTCGCCGATCGCCACGGCGGCGCGAATGCTGGTGCCGCCCAGGTCGACGCCGATCAGTGCCGGGGTCATGCGGAGGCGACCGAGTCGTCCCAGTGGCTCGGGCTGGCGATGCGCGCAGCGTCATCCGGGCCCCACGTGCCTGCTGAGTAGAAGGTGATTGGCGGCGGTGCCTCGATCACCGGTTCCACCGCCTTCCATCCGTACTCCACCTCGTCCTCGCGGATGAACAGCGTGTGGTCACCGTTGAGCGCGTCGTGCAGCAGGCGCTCGTACGCCTCCGGCGGTGTTGTCTTGAACGAGTCGCCGTAATTGAAGTTCATGTCGACGGACTGCGCGGTGACGTCTGGTCCGGGCTGTTTGGCAACGAACGACAGCGCGATGCCCTCGTCGGGTTGGATGCGGACCACGAGCCGGTTGCGATGCAGCGTATGCACGCCGGCGGTCTTGAAGAGATGCAGCGGGACATCGTGGAACGTGATCACCACGCGTGTATCGCGCGTTGGCAGCCGCTTGCCCGTGCGCAGCAGGAACGGCACGCCGGACCACCGCCACGACTCGAGGTGGAGGCGGAGCGCGGCGTACGTTTCCGTGGTCGATGTCGGGGAAACGCCGGGCTCCTTGCGATATGCGACGACCTTCTCGTTGTCGATCATCCCGGCCGTGTACTGACCGCGAACGACGTCATGCGGATGGATCGGCTGAATCGACTGCAGCACCTTCACCTTCTCGTTGCGGATCGCTTCCGCGTCGAAGGAGAGTGGCGGATCCATCGCAACGAGCGAGAGCACCTGGAACATGTGGTTCTGGACGATGTCGCGAATGGCGCCGATCTCCTCGTAGAGCTTGCCGCGCTGCTCCACGCCGAGCGATTCGGCAACCGTGATCTCCACGCGCGAGATCGCGTCGCGGTTCCAGAGCCGTTCGAAGAGCGAGTTGCCGAACCGGAAGACCAAGAGGTTCTGGACGGTCTCCTTGCCCATGTAGTGGTCGATCCGGAAGATGCGTTGCTCGGGGACGACGTCGTGCAACGTCTGGTTGAGCTCCTCGGCGGACTGCAGGTCGTGGCCGAACGGCTTCTCGATGATGATCGACGTGCCGTCGGAGAGCCCGGTCGACTTGACACCTTCGATGAGCGAGGTGAACGCCGACGGCGGCACGGCAAGATACGCGATGCGTCGATCCAGCGTGGATGCGGCGCGGACGACGCTCAGGTTGCCGTCCAAAGGAAGCGGAACGAACTTCAGCCGTTTCGCGAACGACGCGAAGATCGTCTTCTGCAACGGAGTGCGCGAGAACTCCTTCACCGCGTTCTCGGCGAGGTCGCGGAACTTCTGGTCGCTCCAGTCGAAGGGCGCGGCGCCGATGATCTGGCCCTTCTCCGGCAACAACTTCTGGCGGTGCAGGTTGTAGAGGGCCGGGATCAGCTTGCGCTGCGCGAGATCGCCGGTGGCACCGACGATGACGATGTCCTGATCAGGCGGGGCGTGGAGCGGCATGGACTCCGAAGGGGTCCGCTATCTACCGCTGAAGTGACGCACGGCGGCGTCGACAACCTTGATCACGACGGCGACGATCGCGCACGAGAAGCTGATCAGCACCACGGGGAACTCGGCGCCCGGAGTCGAGTACGTGTACGTCGCCAGCACCGCCGAGGAGAAGAGTCCCATGACGCAGAGCACGAGGAGCGCGACGACCGTGCGTGTCACTCCATCGAGCTGCGGCGTCCCGCGCATCGTTTCCGCGACGCTGGGACTGAGCTTCTCCGCCGGAGCGAAATGCCGGATCGCCACCACGATGAGTCGCAGCGCGACAACGCCGACAAAGATGAACACGATCGTGAGCACCAGCGGGAGCTCGACGCTCGGTGTGCTGTACGACAGCGTGGCGAACAGGCCGGCGAGCAACAGCCCCACGAGCACCGAGATCATCCCCAGGACCGTCAGCCAGGTGATCGCATCCCACTCGGGGAGGTTGATCGTCGGGAACACGAGCGGCCGCACCACCGACTCGCCACCGGTCAGCTGATCGATGAACGCCGGCTGCGCCGTCAGCCCGGAGACGCGTGCCTGCATGCCGTAGTGCACGCGTTCAGTGGCAACCGGCGATGCGGCGGCGAGCAGCCCCGGCTGTGGTCCGGGGAAGAGCCGGCGCTCCTCGGTGCGGCCGTCCGGGAAGCTCAGCCGGAGGAGACCGCAGACCTCGCAGTGCCACGCGCGGATCGGCAGACCGCCGACGATCGGTCCGTAGTACGTGACGGTGCGGCGGAGCCCTTCCGGTCCGATGGCGCCCTCGTAGTGGGCGAACTCGTGCGCCATGATTCCCGTGACCGGAGCCGGGTGATCGCAGGTTTCCGGCGTCGGCGGCGTGACGGAAGGTGCATCGGCGACAGCCACTGAGTGTCGGATTGTAGTGCGGCGGACGTCACCCGACGGTCCGGCACGCGCGCGCCGTGAATCCGGCCCGGCGCATCGCACGCGGCGAGCGCTTCCGCGGACGCGTGATCCGCGGTGACGGCGAAGACGGCGCCGCCGCTGCCGGTCAGATACCAGTCGATGCCTGGGACAACCTGGCGAGCGCGTTCGAGCGCCTCGGCCAGCACGGGACTGGCGCGGCGAGCGGCGGGCTCGAGCGCGCTTCCCATCAGCGCGGTGTCGGGAGCCTCGCCGGAATCGAGGAGCTGCGCCAGCCGCGCCGATCGGCCATGGTCGCCGATCTCCTCGGGAGTCACGGCTGCATACGTGTCGGCCGTCGAGCTCGGCGTCGTGGAGGCGATCGCCAGGTGCAGCCGCGGGGATCGCAGCGGTTCGAGGTGGTCGCCTCGGGCGCGAACGCGCTGTGCGGAAAGCGACAGCAGCGCCGGGACATCGCTCCCGATGCCGAGCGCGAGCGATGCGAGACGCTCGGGATCGACAGCGGTGCCGAGCTCCGTCAGCATGGCCGCCCCCGCTCGAAGGACGGCGGCGGCATCAGCGGATCCGCCGCCCAGACCCGCACCGTGCGGCACGCTCTTGGAGAGCCAGACACGAATCGCGAGCGGCCGGCCGGCCAGTTCCCGGAGGGCACCGCCGCCCGCATCGTCAGGTTGCCGTCACCCGCAGGCACGCCGCCGGCGGCAGGGCCATCCACCTTCAACACCTGGCTGTCAGCGCCGGCAGGCTCCACGCTGAGGCCCACGAGATCGTGCCAGTCAATCGGGACGAGGACGCTGTCGATGTCGTGCCAGCCGTCAGTGCGGCGGGCGACGATCTCGAGCGAGAGGTTGAGCTTTGCGTATGCGGGGACGACCCGCGTGGAAAGGCAAGACACAGTCGCTGATATACTGCTGGCTTCGTGCGTCCCTGGCTCGTATCTGCCCGGGCGGCGCGCACCAGTTATCGAATGATCTAGAAGAGCGAGCATGGCCAACTCCCGATCCGCGCGCAAGCGCATCCGGTCCAGCGAGCGGAAACACATCCGCAATCGCGCGGTGAAGTCCGCGGTCCGCACCAAGGTGATCAAGGCTCGCCACGCCCTGCTCGAAGAGGGCGGCGCCACCGGCGAAGCCGAGTTGCACGCTGCCATCCGCGCGCTCGATCGCGCGGCTGAAAAGGGCGTCCTGCATCGCAACAACGCGCGCCGTCGCAAGTCGCGTCTCGCCACCATGGCCGCTCGCCTTTCGAATGTCGCCGAGGGCGCCGAGGGAGCCGCGGTTCGATCCGCTGCCGCCGGCGGTGCCAAGGGACGGAGCGCGAAGCAGCCGGCGCGATCGGCCGCCAAGTCCGCGGCGAAGCCTGCAGCGAAAGCTCCGGCGGCGAAGGCCACTGCCCCGAAGGCGGCTGCAGCGAAGGCCGCACCAAAGGCGGCAGCGGCTGCCAAGTCCCCCGCAAAGGCGCCCAAGAGCAAGTAACCCGGCGCGGGCGGCTCGCTAACGCTTAGTGAGCCTGTTCTTCCTGGGCATGCATGGGCATCCCGAACACGAGGACGAAGGCGGCTGCCAGCGGCACAAGGCACGCCAGCGCCGTGATTCGCAATGCATCGGTCGGCAGGTGCTGGGCAAAGGTTGCGAAGAAGATGCTGCCCAGAACGGCAACCCCGAGGGCTGTCGAGAGTTGCTGGACCGCTTCCATGACACCTGAGGCGGACCCGACCTCCTCCATGCTCACGCTCGTGAGGATGAACTGGAACAGCTGCCCGATGCTGGCGCCGACGCCCAGGCCGATCAGGAAGAGGCCGGGGACGAGGTCCCAGCTCGAGACGGAGCGAGCACCGGCGAGGCTCAGCACGAGCTCGGCCGCCCCGGCGGCGATGAGCACGATGCCGATGTGGAGCAGGTGACGGCCGAGCTTGCTGACGACCGCGGAGGACCCGACCATGCCGATGACCATCGCCACCACCATCGGCGTGAGCGTCAGGGCCGCGTGGATCGGTGACCAGCCTTCACCGAGCTGGCCGAAGAGCGAGACGCAGAGCAGCAGGCCGCCGAAGGCACCGAAGAGGGAGAGCACGACGGCAAGGCCGCTGAGGTAGGTGCGGTTGGTGAGCAACGTGGGCTCGATCAAGGGGTTGTGGCTGCGGCGCTCGTGCAGGAGGAAGACCACGAGCAGGATGACGCCGGCCGCGAGCATCGCGAATGACCAGGCGGGCCAGCCTGCGGTGCGGCCCTGAATGAGCGGATAGATGATCGCCACCATTGCGAGGCCGACGAGCCCGACGCCGGTCAGATCCAGCTTCACGCCGGGGTGGCTGGCACCGCGTGGCAGTGCGCGGAATGCGAGCGGCAGCGTCACCGCGCCGATCGGGACGTTGATGAGGAAGACCAGGCGCCACCCGGTGCTCCAGAGATTGGCGTCGACGAGCGCGCCCGCGAGGATCGGGGCCGCAAGCATCGCCAGCCCTGTGGCGGGACCGAAGAATCCCAGGGCCTTGCCGAGTTCGGCCTCGTCGGTGAAGACCTGCTTCATCAGGCCGAAGCCCTGGGGGATCATGAGCGCGCCGAAGGCGCCCTGGAGCACCCGGAAGACGATGAGCACATCGATGGTCGGCGCGACGGCGCAGGCGGCCGAGAAGAGCGTGAATCCTGCCGAGCCGGCGAGAAAGAGCCTGCGCCGGCCGAGGATGTCCCCGAGCCGTGCGCCGGCGATGAGCAGAACGGCGAAGGAAAGGGTGTAGCCGGCGCTCAGCCACTGGATGGTGCTCGCGCCCCCACCGAGCTCGCGATGGATGGACGGGGCCGGCGATATTGACGATCGTCGCGTCCAGCAGATCCATGACGGCTGTCGCCAGCACGACGACTGCCACCACCCAGCGCAGGCGATACGGGGGCGTGCCCGTGGTGCCGGTGGCTACCGGCGACGGAGCGATGGTGGGAACGGTGTCCATGAGGTCCTCGTGGAGTTGGGATCGAGCGGATGTCAGGGATGACGTACGCTGTTCGTTACGAACACTGTACGTCGCGGACAGTGTTCTGTCAAGTACAGTTCTGCACTGTCATGTCACTCGCAGACGGTCCGCGACCGACCGCTCCCAAGACGAGCCACCGCTCCACCCGCGACCGCCCCGCAAAGGCACCGCTCAGCGAGGACGCCGTCGTCGACGCGGCACTGGCGATCCTGCAGTCGGAAGGTCTCGAAGCAGTCACCATGCGCCGCGTCGCATCCGCGCTGGATACGGGGGCTGCGTCGCTCTACGTCTACGTCTCGGGCCGCGAGGGCCTGCTCCAGGCGATGCTGGACCGCGTCACAGCGACGATCGAGCTGGAACCGCCGGACCCGTCACGGTGGCGCGACCAGCTGCACTCCCTCCTGGAGCGGATGCGCCAGGCGCTGCTCGCTCATCCCGGCATCGCCGCCCTGACGCTGGAGGATCCCCCGACCACCGAGGTCGTGATGCGGCTGACGGAGAACCTGCTCGGCATCCTCCTCGCCGGCGGTGTTGCTCCCCAGGACGCCGCCTGGGCGTGCGACGTCTTCGTGTCGTTGGTGACGGCCATCGCCAGTGAGGAGGACGTGCGGCGCGCTCGCGGCCGCAGTGCAGACGGCGACCGCCGCGAGTACGTCGAGGAGATCTACACGACCTTCGCCGGCTTGCCGCCTGAGCGGTTCCCGCTGCTCGTCGCCCACGCCGGAGAGATGGTCGCCGGCATCGGCGATGAGCGCTTTCGCTTCGCCATCGATGTTGTGCTCGATGGCCTGACCGCCCGAGCAGCCCGGCGGTAGCCCCTACCGGCGACGCTGGCCGCGTTCTGCCGTCACCTCTGCTGCGGCACGCAGCACCGCAAGCCGGAGCCCGTCGGTGTCCGAGATCTCCCCTGTCTTGAGCTTCCGGTCGAGGTCGTGGAACGCGCCAAGCCACCCCGCGACGAGCGGTGCCGACACGCTCCGCGCCTGGCGGCTGAGGCGGTCCGCCTGCCAATCCGGCTTGCCCAGCGCGGCGGCGAGACCGGCCCCCGAACCGTGCTGCTGCAGATACGCCTGTGCCAGGACGAGGTCCCGGATCTGCCCCGCGAGGATGGCCAGCAGATACGGGGCGGCACGCCCTTCGGACAGCAGGCTGTCGATGGATTCGGCACCCTTCGCCGGCGTGGGACCGAGCAGCTCCCCGAGCGTCTCGTAGAGCCCGGTCGCCTCATCGCCGGCGACAGCGGTGCGCACCTCGCTGATCGAGAGCGGCCTGCCGCCGGCCAGCGCGACGAGCTTGTCGAGCTCTGAGGCGATGCTTCCCAGGTCGGGGCCTGCGACCCGGATCAGGTGATCCACCGAGCCCGCGGGGAGCCGCAGCGCATGTTCGGCAATCTCGCGTTCAACCCAGGACCGAAGCTCGCGGCCCTTGACCGCCGGATGGAACACGATCGCCCCCCGGCGCGCTTTCACGGCGGCGAGCACGGCGTTGCGATCGGGAACCTTGGCGTGGACGGCGATGCACAGCACGGTGGTGGGCGCCAGTTCTCCGAGGATCTCGACCAGACGCTCGGGCGGATCAGCTCCCCCGCGCTTCGCCGAGCCGGTGAGCTGCGGTGGGTCGCGGAGCAGGAGTGCACGTTCGGGGTCGAAGAGCGGCATCTCGGCGACTGCATGCCGGAATTCGGCCAGGCGTCCCGGACCGTCGAACACCTCGATGTCGAGTTGCGGCGGCCGGGCGCGGTCGCGCCACGCTTTCACGGAGCGATCCACGAGGAAGCGGTCCTCGCCGTGGATGAGCGTGAGCTGATTCAGGGGAGCATTCGCCGCCATCGATGCAGTATCGCAAGCGGGATCACGTGGTCTCCACGAGGCCGCTGGGACCACCCTCGTAGCTGAGATCACCGTCGGTGCTGGTGCGATCCACCGGGTAGCCCGGCGGTGCCGGGACCGAGGGAACACCGGCCGCGATCGGCACCGCGAGCTCCGCCGGACGGGCCGTGGCGAGAAGCACTGGAGAGATCGCGCCACCGGGCGGCGTCACCACGAGGTCGGCGTCGAGCGCGCTCCCGTATATCGCGCAGAGGCTTTCCTGGTCGGCGGTCCCGGTGTCGCCGAGGACGAGCAGGCGGCCGGTCGGGTCACGGACGCTGAGCGCGCACATCTGGCGCGACGTCGCAAGAGCGATGTAGCCGAGACATCGCCAGGTCGCGCCGCCGAAGGACCACGATGCGCCGTCAGCTTCCAGGACTGTCGCGCCCGTGCTCTCGAGCTGGGCGACGACGTCGTTTCCGCCCGGGTTGAGCTGGCCGGACATCACAACGGTCCCCACCGTGTAGTGCCCTGGGAGCCCATTGAGACCGTCAACCGCTGCCTCTTCACCGCCGGTGATGACCACCATGTCGAGGTGGCCGGTGCCTGGTGGCAGCTCGCTCCCGAGCGCAGCAAGCAGCGACGTGGGTGACGAGCCGCCGTCGACGAGCACGGTGCTGCCGTCAGCGGTACGTATGAGCACCGCCGTCGAGGATCCGGTGTCGAGCACCGTGACGTGCAACCGGCCGTCTGGACGGGACGCGATCAACCAGGCAACGCCCGCCGCAAGCAGGCCGGCGAGAGCGGCAGAAACAACGGCTCTGACGTTCAATGGACGAGCACCGTTCGGCGAGTCATGACAGCGAGCGCCACCAACGCAGTCACCACGCCAACGGCTTCGGCGATCGACCAGGACGCGGGCCAGTTCCCCACCTGGATGGCAGCGCCCGGGACGGCGCCGAGCACACGAGCAACCGTGGTGACCAGCGTCGTGCCAAGTGCGGTGAGCTGCAACAGCGCCCAGCCGAACGCCGGGTTGAGCGCGCTGAGGATCGCTCCAGTGGCGCCGGTCACGATCATCACGGGGAGCAGCGGCAGCACCAGCGCGTTGGCGAGTGGCCCGACGAGCGAGATCACGCCGAAGGTCCCCGCCATGACAGGGAAGGTGGCGAGCTCGGCAGCAACCGTAACGGCGAACGGTTCGGCGACGAGGCGCGGCCCTGGGATCCGGGCAGCGAGCGGCGCGGCGAGGAGCAGGATCCCGGCCGTCCCAAGGAAGGAGAGCTGAAAGCCCGGATCCTCGACCAGCTGCGGGGAGATCGCGAGCATCAATGCAGCGACCAGCGCAAGCATCGGTACTGGGTCAGTACGTCGCGCGCCGGCCGCAGCGAGCATCGCCGCGCCGGCCATCAACGCGCTGCGAATGGCCGCGGGGCCTGCGCCGCTGATGAGCACGTACGAGGCCACGAGCGGCAGGGCGATCAGGAGGGTGCGGCGGCGCGACCACTCGAAGACTCGCGCCACCGCGCTGATGACCCCAAGAATCAAAACGATCTTCAAGCCACTCACCACGACCACGTGGATCAACCCGGCATCCTGCAGCGACGAGCGCACATCACCGCTGAGCGGCTCGTGGATGCCGAAGGCGATCCCGAGGGTCAACGCCGCGGCCGGCTCCGGAAGCGCTCGATTCACGGCGGACAGCAGTTGGGCCTGTGCCCACGCGATCAAGCGGGCCGGGGACGGACCTCCCGCTCTCGTCAGGAAGACCTGCGGGGAGGTTGCGATCGCCTCGACGTCCTCACGTTCGAGCGTCGCGGCGGAATCCGCGCCCGGCCTGCGATCGAGTGGACGAAGGCCGGACGCATCGATCTCGACATCGTCGCCAGGTGTCAGGGCCGGGATCAACGGACCGCTCACCAGGACCCCGCCGGTGACGCGAGCGTCGGTATCCGCGTCTGACAGGTGGTTCGCGTCGATGATGGCGGTCGTTCCGGCGCCTGGGTCCGCACTTCGCACCGTGCCCTCGATCACGATCGCGCGGACACCCAGGTGACCGTCGATCGACCCCGGCCCCGCGACGATCACGGCCGATGCTCCGCGAGCGACTCCCAAGACGAGCGCCAGGGCGACGATGCCGAAGGGAAGCGCTCGCCGCGGCGCGACGGCCAGGCAGACCAGCGAAGCGGCAGCCACGACGCACGCCGCCGGGATGACCCACCTCGCGTTGAGAGAGACCGCATAGGCAATACAGCAGCCGGCCGCGAAGCCTCCCCAGATCCCTGATGCCCACCGCCCGGTCCGAGAGGCGGCAAGACGCGTCACTGCGTCTGCAGCACAACCCTCAGGTAGTGCTCCAGCCCGGTCACCGTTGCCGAGTCGACGCCGAGGTCGGCATGCAGCTGGCTCATCGAGGTGAACGGCCCCCACTCGTCGCGGTACTGGACGATCTCGGCGGCGAGCCCGGGCGGCATCCCCGGCACGGCGTCCATATCGGACTCCGCAGCTGAGTTGATATCGAGCTTGGCTGCCGTCGTTCCGGCTTTCAAGAACGGGACGTTGATCTGGCGGCCGTCATTCACCCGCTCCGCCATGTTGGGCAGATGGCCCGGGTCGGCGAGAGTCGTGAAGCCTCCCGCCGCGGCGATGGCGTCGGCAACGCGCGCATCCGGGCTCAACTCGTAGAGACCGGGATGCGCAACGGCGCCGCTCACGAAGACCAGGACGGTCGCCGGCGCCGGTGGGTCGACGGTCTCCCCGACTGGTGCAGGCGCCGCTGCGGAGGCCTGGCTCATGACTGACCAGCCCGCCATTCCGGCGAGGGCGATTGCGCCGGCGATCGCCAGGGCGAGCCACCGAGGGTTGAGGCGGTTATGTGTATCTTCCTTCACAAGCATGCAACGCAGTGTATATCACCGCCGCGCAGGATCGCCAGCGAGAAGGGCGCGCCCGGCGACCCGAGGAGCCGGATCAGCGAGGGGTCAGTTCGGGCGTGGTGCCGACGCCGGCAGGCGATACCGCAGCTGGCCGTCGTCCCCAACCACGGTCGCCGCGCCGGCTCGTTCCGCGAGCCAGCGGACAGCACGTCCCGACACCTGATCCCCAAAACCGCTCAGTTCCTTCGCGATCTCTGACGCCGAGGCGGATCCGAGCTTGCCGATCGTTGCGAGAACGATGTCCGGCGTCACCGAGGCGGGCGTCGCGCGTCCTTTCGGCCCCTTGCCCCGGCGGCGACTCTTGACGTGCCTCGCCGGCGCAGCAGCCGTCCTGCGCGTTGCTCGTATTGGAGCTGCCGCGTCGCCGGCGCGATCGATCAAAGCAAGCGCCTCTCGAACTTCGCGACGCAGGCTCGCGTTGTCCGCCTTGAGCTCGGCCACCTGGTTGACCAGCGCTTCGATTCGCGTGACGAGCCGCTCGGCGGCCTGCACGATCGGCGAGGCGGCGCCCGTTGCCTGGTCTCGGTCGAGGGCGGCTGATTCGGGCATGAGGTCTCCTGGCATCGCAAGGGTTTGGTGCAGTCCCGCCGCGGCAATCGCGGCACGGCACTGGCGCCGTCATTGTCCGATATGGACACTCGGAGCCGCAATTGCACCATTCACCGATTGCAATCCCGGCGCCCTGTTGCTCGCGGCAGACCGCGTGGTCCCGGTACCATGGCGCGGGGCCATAGCTCAGTTGGAAGAGCGCTTGCATGGCATGCAAGAGGTCGGGGGTTCGAGCCCCCCTGGCTCCACCAGTCCTCCCCGGCGCGCACCGGACCAGGACGTCGAATCAGATCGAAAGGAGGACAGTCGCGATGAAGCACATCCACCTTGGACCGCTCGATGTGGCGCGTATCGGTCTTGGCTGCATGGGGATGTCCACCTCGTACACAGGTGCCGGAACCGACGACGCCGAATCGATCCGCACCATCCATCGCGCGCTTGACCTCGGTGTCACGCTCGTCGACACCGCCGAGATCTACGGGCCCTTCGTCAACGAGGAGCTCGTCGGCAAGGCCATCAAGGATCGCCGCGACCAGGTGGTCCTGGCGACCAAATTCGGTCTCGTCTCGCATGCGGGCGGTGGCGCTTGGAATCGTGACAGCAGCCCCGCCAACATCCGCGCAGCAGTTGAGGGATCGCTGCGGCGGCTCGGCACCGATCACATCGACCTGTACTACCAGCATCGAGTTCGACCCGAACACGCCCATCGAGGACACGGTCGGTGCGCTGGCCGAGCTCGTGGCGGCGGGCAAGATCCGGCACATCGGCCTCTCGGAGGCGAGACCCGACACCATCCGCCGCGCCCACGCCGTGCATCCGGTCACCGCGCTGCAGTCGGAATACTCGCTGTGGACCCGCGACCCCGAGCCGCAGGTCTTGCCGCTCCTGCGCGAGTTGGGCATCGGTTTCGTTGCGTACTCCCCTCTTGGCCGGGGATTCCTCACCGGCGAGATCCGCTCCACCGAGGACTTCGCGGACACGGATTCGCGCAAGACCAACCCGCGCTTCATGGGCGAGAACTTTCAACGCAACCTGCGCACGGTCGATGAGGTCAAGGCAATCGCCGCGGAAGTGGGCGTCACGCCGGCGCAGGTCGCCCTCGCGTGGGTGCTGGCCCAGGGAGACGACATCGCTCCGATCCCCGGCACCAAGCGTGTCTCCCGGGTCGAGGAGAACTGCGCAGCCGATGACGTTGTGCTCACTCCTGACCAGATCTCCAAGCTCAACGCGGTGACACCGGCGGCCGGTGAGCCATCACAGCGAGCAGCAGATGCAGATGATCGAGCGCTGAAACTTCCCCGGCGGGCCTTGGCAATTCGAACGTTCGAGATTCTTCGCCTGCTAGCGACTTCGCCGTCACATGGTCGCAACCGGTAGCCACCACACTCGACGTGGTGAGCGCAAGACGGGTCGTGCACCGTTCCGTGGACAGCTCGGTGGGGGAACGGTTCGCTCCGACAAGCGCGCCGCGCTCCGCGGCCGCGCTTCGCCGTGAGCTGACGCAGCTCATCGATGGTGGCCGCATCGTGGCGGCGGTCCAGCCGATCGTCCGGTTGTATGACGGAACGAGCATCGGCTATGAGGCACTGGCCCGCTTCCCTCCGACTGAGCACTTCACAACTCCTGACGAGCTCTTCGGTGTCGCCGCATCACTCGATGTGAAGGCGGCCGTCGACATCGCGTGCGTGCGTGCAGCACTGCACGAGGCGCCGAACCTCGGCGACACCGATCTCTTCGTCAACGTGCTGATCCGCACGCTCATGGACGAGGGCGGCATGCGCGCGCTTCGAGGCGCGGTGCAGGACGCGCAGCTCGACCCGCACTCGATCGTGCTTGAGTTCAGCGAGCGTGACCCGGTTCCCGATCTCGAGCACCTGCAACGGATCGCCGCGGATCTGCGCTCGCACGGATACCGCATCGCGGTCGACGATGCGGGCGCCGGACACGCCAGCATGCGTGTCATTGCGGAGCTGCGTCCCGAGTTCATCAAGGTGGACCGCTCGCTCATCCATGCCGTCGATACCGATCGCGCACGGCGCGCGCTCATCGTGTCGCTGCTCTCGTTCGGCGGCCACATCGGCGCGCGTCTGATCGCAGAGGGCATCGAGACCCAATCCGAGGAGGACGCGCTGCAGTCGCTCGGCGTGCAGTTCGGGCAGGGCTGGCATCTCGGCCGTCCGGTGCTGGCGCAGCCGGTCGAGGGTCACGCGGACGTCGAGGTGGTGATTCCCGGATGGTTTGCGCAGCGGGCCGTGTCGCGAGTGCGATCCGCACCGGAAGGCCCTCTGCTGCACCTTGCGCAACCGGCCGTGCTGCCGTCAGTGCAGCCGCGCCCTTCACGTGTGCGCCGTGGGCTGCCACGGGCGCTGAGTGATGCGGCGCTCGCACTGCAGAGCGAGCACGACCCGATGCGCATCCTCGGCGTGATCGCCGAGCAGCTGGCTCGGGTCGTACCGGTCACAGAGATGGCGATCTTTGTGGCGGACTACGAGACGCACCGCTTCAACCCCGTGCTCGCCACCGGCCCGGACGCCGCGGAGATCCTCGCCGACGGCTTCTCGCTCGACGCTGGAATGACCGGATGGGCGTTCGCAAAAGGCATCCCCGAGAACGTCACCGACACCGCTGAGCATCCGCTCGCGCGTCAGGTCCCGGGAACGCCGGTCGTGCATGAGTCACTCCTGCTGATTCCACTCGTCGCCGCCGAGCGAAAGCTCGGGATCATCAACTGCTGGCGCATCGGCATCGGACAGTTCAGCGCTCGCGAGCTCGAGGCGGGCTCGCTCTTCGCGCACATCGCAGCTGCGGCGTGGCGTAACGCGCAGCTCTACACCGAGCTGTTGAGCGCGGCCATGACCGATCCGCTCACCGGTCTGTACAACAGCCGCTGGCTGCGTGACACGGCGCAACGAGAGTTGCATCGCGGCGCACGCGAGCAGGGCGCCTTCTCGCTCCTCCTGGTGGATCTCGACCACTTCAAGGCGATCAACGACAACGGCGGCCACGCTGCCGGCGACCTCGTCCTCCAGCGGATCGCGACGCGGCTGCGTGCCAGCGTTCGCGGCGCCGATGCCGTGGTGCGCCTCGGCGGTGAAGAGTTCCTGATCCTGCTGCACGGATGCGATGCGGATGGCGGTGTCGTCGTGGCCGAGGCTGTCCGCGATGCGATCAGCCAGCTCGCGCTTCCTGAAGGCGCCCGCCTCAGCCGGCTCACGGCCTCGATCGGGGTCGCATCCTACCCGGAGCACGGCGACCATCTCGATGAGCTGATCGCGGCTGCGGACCGCGCCATGTACACAGCCAAGCACCGCGGACGCAACCGTGTGGTGCGGGCGCCGGTTCCCGGGCGCCCGGGCGTCGTGACCCTCGCCGCACCGCAGCTGCCCCGCTCAATGCGCGTGGGGACGGTTCACCCTCGACAGACCGGCTGACTCCTGCGCTCCGCCGACGCTCATAAGATGGGTCGAGCAACCTGACTGGCGGTTTCTCGGAGGAGTCATGAGCGATATCGAACAGCGTCCAAAGGTTCTGTACACCGCCGAAGCGACCGTCAGAGGTGGGCGCAAGGGTCACGGCGCAACGTCGGACGGCGTGCTCGAGGTTGACTTCACCTCACCCAAGGAGCTTGGCGGCGATGGCGCCCGAGGGACGAACCCCGAGCAACTCTTCGCCCTCGGATTTGCAGCGTGCTGGGAGAACGCGATGCTCGGCATCGCCCGCCGCAAGGGCCTCGATGTCGAGGACGCGGTGGTGACCGCCCGGGTCGGCCTCGGCCGGATCGAGTCCGGTCGGCTTGGGCTCACCGTGGAGCTCCTGATCACCCTGCCCTCGCTGCCGGACCGCGAGGAGGCGGAGGCGCTCATCGCAGAGGCCGAGCAGCGCTGCCCGTACTCGAACGCTGTGCGCGGCAACGTCGAGGTCACCCTCACCCTGCTCTGAGGATGCCAGGGCCCCACGTCTGCCGGGCAGGGTCGGGTACCGTCGTGGCGTGAAGCACCTCTGGGCGCCCTGGCGCATGGCGTACGTCTCAGGCTCGTCGCCCGCCGATGACGCGAACTGCTTCCTGTGCGCGGCCGCCAGTGGCGACGATCCGCTCGTGGTGGACCGGGGCGAGCTCGCCTTCATCCTCATGAATCGCTATCCGTACACGAGCGGCCATCTGATGGCGGTTCCTGTCCGCCACACGCCGGGGGTGCTCGGGCTGACTCCCGGCGAGGGTGCGGCCATCTTCGCAGCGACCCAGCGGGCCATCCGCGTGCTCACGGATGCGATGCATCCGGATGGCTTCAACATCGGCATCAACCAGGGCAGTGCCGCCGGCGCGAGCGCCGAGCATGTCCATGTCCACGTGGTGCCGAGATGGGCGGGAGACACGAATTTCATGCCCGTCCTCGGCGACGTCAAGGTGCTTCCGCAGGACCTTGAGACCACGGCAGCCAATCTGCGCGAGGCCTTCGTTCGCCTCGGGCCGCTATAGTCCTTGACAGATGGGCTCTGTAATCAAGAAGCGGCGCAAGAAGATGCGCAAGCATAAGCATAAGAAAATGCTGAAGAAGACGAGGTGGGCTCGCCGCGGTTAGTCGCCGCGACGGTGTCTCCTCCGCTTCGCTTCGCGCCGGTTATCCATGGTGGAACGTGGGGACACGCCCGCGCCCACCATGGGTGCGCCGAGTGCTGATGGCACGACCGCACACGTCGAAGATCACGCGAGAACCCTGAGCACCGACAGGCGAAAGCCCGTCAGGCGCGAGCGTACGAGTGCAGCCCTGCGATCCAGAGGTTGACGGCGTACAGCGTGAAGAGGATGGCCGCGAAGCCGAACGCGGTGATGATCGCGGCGCGCTTCTCCTTCCATCCGTAGGTCACACGGGCGTGGAGATAGATCGCGAAGATCACCCATGTGATGAAGGCGAACGTCTCCTTTGGATCCCATCCCCAGTAGCGGCCCCACGCATGCTCGCCCCAGATGGCACCACAGATGACTCCGAAGGTCCAGATGGGGAAGCCGATCATCACGAAGCGATAGCTCCATGAGTCGAGCAGTCCCGGCTTGGGAAGGGCGCGCTGCAGCCAGTTCGCCAGGGCGTGGTTGCCGCCACCGCTGCTGAAGCCGCCGGTGCCGCCTCCTCCGCCACCCATCGTCATCGTGGCCACACCGCCACTGCTCACGCTCGCCGGCGCGACCGCAGGCGCCACCGCCAGCAGCCGGTTGTCCGCCCACCGACGCGCCAGGTAGGCCATGCCGAAGAAGAACGCGAAGCTGAGGATGGCCGAGGATGTCGCCATCGCCGTCACATGGATCGTCAGCCAGTAGCTGTGAAGGGCCGGCACGAGCTGGCCGGGCGGCACGTAGAGCATGTACGCGACGCCCATCAGCGCGACCGTCACGATCATCGCCGGCAGCCCGATCAGGCGCATCTTCGCCCGCACCATGAGGAGGACGCAGACCGTGACGATGACGAACGCGATCCCGGTGGAGTACTCGTACATGTTGCCGAGCGGCCAGTGGCCGGCCTCGAGCGCGCGAGTGAAGATCGATGCGAAATGGATCGGCCAGCCGATGAGGACCAGGGCCATCCCGATATCGCCGAGGATCCGCTTGCGGAACGCGAGGTGGAGCACAAATGCGACCACTGCGAGCGTGTATGCAGCGACCGCTATCCCGAACAGAACCAGGGACGCCGGGGTACTCGACATGCCTGCGGGCGAGTATAGCCACCGAGGTTGCCGGGACGGACTCCGCTCCTGATGCGTCCATCCGGAGTCCGGCCTGTAAAGGAATGGACGCGAGCCATCCGTTTGCGCGGCGCCTCCGTACCATGGGGGCAATGTCCCGGCCGCGCGTTCTGCTCGCCGACGACGATCCGCGCGTGGTGTCCGTCGTCTCCCGCTACCTCGCCCTCGAGGGGTACGAGATGTCCATCGCCACCGACGGTGAGGCAGCGGTCAGGATCGCCGAGGCCGACCGCCCGGACCTGATCATCCTCGACATCATGATGCCGGGCATTGACGGCATCGAAGCCTGCCGCCGGATCCGGGCGAACGCCGCAACGTCGCAGACCCCGGTGCTCATGTTCAGCGCCCTTTCGGAGGAAGCCGAGGCCGCTCGCCTCGCCGGCGCCGACGGCATGCTCCCCAAACCCTTCAATCTGCCGGCGCTCGCCGAAGCGGTGAAGAGCTTCTTCGCGACCCGCACCGCCTCGTAGGCGGTTCCGGCGCCAGCCCTATACTGCAAAACGCCTCGGCTGACCTGGTCTCGGGGCGGTAGCTCAGCTGGGAGAGCGCTGCCCTCGCACGGCAGAGGTCAGGGGTTCGAATCCCCTCCGCTCCACCACCGGCCTTCCAGGGCCAGTTTTGAATTCAATTCTCAGCGTGGACGCACGCCGTCTCTCCGGGTCGCCCGTTGCCTTTTTGTGCAAAGGGCAGCGGTGACTCGGTACCATGACCACGATCTTGAAAAAAGACGGTCACTCGGAGCCACCCACCGGTTCCGGAACTGTGGCGGCGTATATGCGTCCGACCCCGTCGCGCCGCCACGGACCGGGCTCCCCTGCCGGCGGACGCAGCCGACGCCGCGGCCTGGCTGCCCGGGCAACGGCCCACCGTCACGGACGCTGTCGAGGCGATGCTCCGGCGCCACGCCCTCGACTGGTCGCCGACTACGCTTCGCAACTGCCGGCACTACCTGATCAATCCTTCGTGCCGGTTCACGCTCTGGCGGGACGAGGTCGGAATCCGCGACCTCGAGGACCTCACGGTCGAACGCCTCGAGGGGTTCCTCGCGGATCTCGCCAGCGTGCTCAGCGGAGCGTCGGTGGCCAAGTACCGAACCTACCTCCGCGCGCTGGCGCGGTTCTGCGCGGGCACACCCGGATACGAGGCGATCGGGCTCACCGGCATCGAACGCATCCCGAGGCCCCGCCAGGCGAAGTACAAAAGGCCGGAGGCGCTCGGCCCGGGGGACGTCCAGCGCGTGCTCGACGCCTGCGAGAGTACCCGCGACCGGCTCATCGTCGAGACCCTGCTCGCGACCGGCGTGCGGGTGAGCGAGCTCGTGGCGCTCCGGGTCGACGACCTCCACATACGGGATCGACCGCCGTTCGTGGTGGTGCAGCGGACCGCCCACAGCCCCGACCTCACCAAGAACGGCCGTGACCGGACCGTGCCGCTGCTCTCGGCGCATGGTGGCGGCGCATCGGAGGCGACGAGCCTTGCCCGGCGGCTCGAGCGGTACATCGCCACCGAGCGCGACCCAAAGCGGACCAGCCCATCTCGCGAGGTCTTTCTCAGCATCACCCAGAAGGTTGGACCTGGGGCGCTGCCGCTCACCGTCACGGGCGTGCAGCAGCTCATGCAACGCCTCAGCGAGCGCAGCGGCGTCTACGTCCACGCTCACAAGCTGCGTCACACCTTCGCGACACGTGCCGTCGACATTGGGACGCCGATCTTTCACTTGCAGCAGTTTCTCGGCCACCAGAGCATCGAGATGGTTCGCCGCTACTACACGGCAGATCAACGTGCTGCGCTCCAGTCCTACGCGAAACTCGTCGCCTCGTCGCCGCTGTAGCGCGCCACCGCGTGCTGGCATCGAACCACAAGGATTGGCGCGCGCTTACATGAGAGTCTCGAACACGCGGATTGCCGCCCTGTCGCTCATTGGTCGTCCACCGATCGCCCGATAGATACAGGCTCGACTGAGACAGGCTGTGCGGGCGAACTCTCGTACCGTCCAGCCGCGCGCCACCACGGCAGCGCGCAGCGCACATCCATCAAATCGTCCCGAGGCCGGATCCCAGAGAGACACCGTCGACTCAGCCGCAGACATGTTCTGAGCATGCCAGGTTTTTGCTCACAGACTGCTTACATTTTTCGCGGTCCGAGTGTTGCCTCCGCTTCCGACGCCATTGGATCCGCCTTGTGCGTCGATCATGCCGCCATGCGTCCGTGCTGCCGCCGTGTCTGCGCTCTCAGTCACGTCGCGAGCGTTGCGAGTCTCGCGTCTTTCGCAGGTTTCACGCTTGAAGCGGACATCGCGAATCAGACGCATCGCGCGCATGCCGCTTGGCTCGCGGAGTTCGCGCGGTCAGCGTGCCACGCTGATCAAGTGGATTGCGCGCGTCTCGCTCACCACGCGAAAGACGCGCATTCAGCGAAGTTCGCGTCATCCGCGAACCCCACGACGGGAAGGCCGCCGCGCGCCGGAAAGGCCGCCGCGACGGCCGATGGTCTGCAGGGTCGGACGCTTCGTCAGCGCCGCGGTGCTCCTCGCCATCATCTCTCAGTCTTCCACCGACCGGCCATCTCCTCTCCACCTCCGACAGACGCACACCTGCATCACACCTCTTTGTCACCGCCTATCACGCCTCGCGCACACGGCATCGACGACCCCGAAACGCACACAGTTGCATCGCTGATTTCTTCCAGATCAAACGTTCCGAAAAAGTAAGCGCTCTGTAGGCGTTTTCTCCCTACGCTGAAGCCCGTGCAGGACGGGTTTCCGCGATGATCTCGATCGGCAAGCTCACCAGCGTCGAGCAGGCGGTGCGGTACCTGCGCGAGGCGGTTGCGCAGCAGCAGATCGAGTACTACACCGCCCGCGGTGAGTCGCCAGGACGCTGGGCCGGACCGCGGTGCGGAGGCGTTGGGTCTGCGCGGCGAGGTGACCGACACCGACTTTGCCGCGGTGCTCGCCGGCACACATCCGCGGACGGGTGAGGAGCTCGGCAAACACTGGCGGAGGCAGAGGGTCGTCGCCTTCGACGTGACCGTGTCCGCACCCAAGGACGTGAGCATCCTCTACGCGCTCGGTGACGAGCGCACCAGGTCCACCATCCTGCGCATCCACGGCGAGGGAGTCCAGGCCGCCGCCGAGTATCTCCAGGCCAACGCCGGCTGGGCGCGCCAGTACAACCCGGACATCAAGACCACCGAGGCGGTTCGGGCGAAGCTGGTCATGCCCGAGTTCGTGCATCGCACCGCTCGGCCGGTCACCGATCCGACCACCGGCACGGTCACCGTCGACCCGCAGCTGCACACGCACATCACCGTCCCGACCTGGGTGCAGCGGCCCGACGGGAGCTGGAGCCAGCTGCACAGCGAGCCCCTGTACCAGCACGCCGCCGCGGCCGGCGCCATCGCCCAGGCGGAGTGGCGCGACCGCCTGGTCCGCGAGCTCGGCATCTCCACGGTGGTCGACGGCAAGGGCTGCTTCTCCATCGTCGGCATCACCGACTGCCCAGCGGCGTGAGTTCTCGCGCAGGTCGCTCCAGATCGACGCCGCGGCGGCCGCGTATGACGTGACCACACGCTCCGGGCGCGAGGTGGCCACCCTCGACACCCGCGAGGGCAAGCACGAGGTTGCGGCCACCGAGGATCTCTTCGCCCGATGGCACGAGCGTGCCGCGAGCGTCGGGCTCGACGGCGAGACGGTGCAGGCGGTGCTCCGCCGTGAGCCCGGTGCGCTGCGAGCCGCGGCGTCTCGACGTGCAGCGGTCGGTGGACATCCTCGGCGTGCACGGGCTCACCGCCCGGCAGGCGACCTTCACCCGCCGCGACCTCATCCGCGCCGTGGCCTCGCACGCGCCCCTCGGCATGAGCCGTGCGCAGCTGGAGGCGACCGTCGACTGGATCCTCGCCGACCGCGACGCGGTGCAGCCCCTGCCACCCCGGCTCCGCGACGGCGAGACCGAGCCCGAGGCGATGCTGCGCTGGACCGAGACCGGCCATGACCTCCGCTACACCACCCCGGAGATGCTCGCCCTGGAGCGGGGCATGGTGGCGACAGCCCAGGCGCGTGCCGGCGCGGGCGTCGGGATGGCCCGCGCCGACACCGTCGCGGCGGCGATGGCGACGCGTCGGACGCTCACCGCTGACCAGAAGGCCATGATCCAGGAGGTCTGCCTCAGCCCCGCCGGCGTGCTGGTGATCGAGGGGGACGCCGGGGTGGGCAAGACCTACGCGCTGGAGGTCTGCCGCGAAGCCTTCGATGCCTCCGGGGTCGAGGTGGTCGGCTGCGCCCTGGCCGGACGTGCCGCCGAGCTCCTCGAGGAGGGATCGGACATCGCCTCGACGACCGTGGCCGCGACGCTCCACCAGCTCCAGGTCGAGCGCCTGCCCTACGGCGGGGTGCTCGTCGTCGACGAGGCGGGCATGCTCGGTGACCGCCAGCTCGCCGAGCTGGTCTCCCTGGCGGCGCGGGACGAGGCCAAGCTGGTGGTGGTCGGCGATCCCTTCCAGCTCCAGCCCATCGAGGCGGGAGCACCGATGCGCACCCTGAGCGATCACATCGGCAGGGTGGAGCTGCACGAGAACATCCGCCAGCAGTACGACTGGGAGCGGGCGACCCTGCAGCTGCTTCGCGACGGTCAGGCGCGGGAGGCGTACCGCGAGTACGAGCGCTACGACCGCATCCACGACGCCCACTCGGTGGCCGAGCGCCAGGTCCAGGTGATCGAGGATCACGCCCGGCTCGAGGCCGGCGGGCTCGACACGGTCATCCTCGCCCGGCGTCGTGACGAGGTGGCCGCGCTCAACGAGCTGGCCCACGCCCGGTCGGTGGCCGAGGGGAGAGTCCACGGCCCGGCGCTGACCGTCGGTGACAAGGAGTATCAGGTCGGCGACCGGGTCATCTGCCTCGCCAACGAGCGCAGCGGTGCGGTCAGCAACGGCACCCGCGGGTGGTCACCGCGGTCGACGTCGAGCGCCAGACGCTCACCCTGGAGCGACCCGACAAGCGCCAGCTGACCCTCGACACCACCCACTACGACGCCATCGACCGTGGCTACGCGCTGACCGTGCACAAGGCGCAGGGGATGACCGCCGACATCGCCCTGGTGGTGGGATCCGAGGGTGCCACCCGGGAATGGGCGTACACCGCGATGTCGCGCGCCACCCTGGCCACCCACTACTACGAGGTGTTCAAGCCGCCCGAGCGGGACACCCTCGGCGTCGAGCACTGGAAAGAAACAAGCCGATCTGCCGAGGAGCGGACCGTGCAGGCGTGGACCCGCAGCGAGTTGAAGGAGTCGGCGCTCGACTACCCGGAGCGCTACGAGACGCCCGAGCGGATCACCGTCGAGGACGACCTCCGGGACCTGGCCACCGATCGACAGCGTGCCCTGGTCGAGATGCTCGGCGGATCCGAGCTGGCCCAGGAGGCGACCCGGGTGGAGGCCGGGGAGGAGATCGACCGCCTGGTGGCTCAGCGTGCCTACGACCAGGTGGAACGTTGGTTGCGTGAGAGGGGCATGTCCGAGGAGGCGGCGCACGAGCGGCTTGCGAAGCGCGGTGGACCGCATCAACGCGGAGGACGCCGCCGGCGGGCCGCACGACCACCTCGAGGGCAAGGCCGTCGCCGGTTGGCTCACCCCCGAGATCGATGCGCAGCTGGAAGCTTCGCAGCTGGAGTTCGAGCGCGAGCAGGGGACTGTCACCCGAGCCCACGGCGTGGTAAGGGCGCGCTCACCACCTCGGCGACTAGGTGGAACTGCGCTTCCCGTCGGCAGCCGTAAGGTTTGTATATCTCCCGGATATACGCTATGATCCACGCATGACATGGCTGACTGGTCCACCTCCCGCCCCGCCCCGCGTCCGGTGAGCGGGCCGGAACGTGGGGGCACGCCGAGAAGGCGGGCGCGGGCGGCAACTGCCCGAGTTCGAGTGGGACGAGAACAACGAGGACAAACTCCTGCTTCGCCACGGCGTCTCGGCGCTGGAAGCGGAGCAGTGCTTCGCCAACCTGCACACCAAGCGGCGGCACGGTGATGCCCTGCTCCTGCTCGGCATCACCGACGGCGGTCGGATGATATTCCTCGTGTACGAGCAGAAACCAAACGGTGTGGTTCGCGTATACAGCGCCCGCGAGATGACCGATAACGAGCGGCGGACCTACCGCCGGAACGCACGATGACCCGGGGTTGGGAGACGCTGCTCGATCGTGATTGGTCGGACACCTGGGAGACGCTCCCCGAGGCGCCGCCGCTGGTGCCGCGTTCGAAGGCGGCGCAGATCACCCTGCGTCTCCCACCGAGTTCTCATCGCGCGCATGAAAGCTGTTGGAGCGACGAAGTCCCTGCCGTACCACTCGCTCGCTCGGGCATGGATTGTCGATGCGCTGCGTAGCTCGGCGTCGGCAGACAGCGATGCAACTGCCGACGAGCCGCAGGCCGACCAACTGAACATCAAGCTCGACCAGGACGTCCTCGATCAGCTCAAGATTCGCGCGCACGAGCTGCATCGCCCTTACCATCGCTTGGCCCGCGACTGGATTGAAAGCGCGCTTGCGCGTGAGGAGGAGAGCCTTGGCATCGATGCGTCGCCCGCCGGCCGACCTCCGATCAAAGACCTGATGGCTCTGCTGCTCCACGCCACCAACAAACGCGGCGACGCAGCAGTTCGCGGGATCACCCAGCTGCAAAAGCTCCTGTTCGTGATTGAGGAAAAGCTCGGGGGCAGCGATCGAGCTTTTACGCGTTCAACTACGGACCATTCAACGAGGACGTCAATGACGCTGCCCACGCGCTGCGACTTGCGGGCTTCCTCGGTGGCACTGAACCAGCGGCCGCAGGGCCGCCTTCCTTCGCGCACATGATGGCAACCGTTGTCGAGCGCACCGGGCCACACGAGGAGCGTGAACGTGACGAGTTTGCGCTCAACGATCAGGGACACGAAGCAGCGGAACGTCTGCGCCACTCGAGCCGCGCCTACGAGCAGCTCTACGTCTACGTCCAGGCGGTTCGAGAGGAGTGGGATACCCCCGACCTGCTCGACCGCGTGTACGAAGCGTTTCCGCAATACACAGAGCGGTCCCTTATCCGGCAAAAGGTGGCGGAGCGGACGGCAAGGCTGAGGTCGCACAGGAAGTGAGCCGAACGCCTCTCCATCACATGCTGCGCATTCGCACCTCGGACGACCTGACGTTCGTGAGCGGGGGCCTCACGGACGAAGTGGTTGTCAACGCGAACCAGCTGGAGAACAGCGTCCAGAGCACGGCGGCGTGCCTGTGGAAAACGACGCTCCCCTTCACCGTAGACCCGGTGCTCTGGCGCTTCCAGGTTCCACGGTGGTGGCGCAACGAGAAGGGAGACACCAAGAGGAACTATCGGCAACTCGGTGCCGCCTATACAAAGGGCACCAGCATCAAGATCGCCGCCGGGCCCCTCCTTGAGACCGTGCCCAGCGAGCAGGAATGGCGCACGTTGGCCGCCAATGTCGTCGAGTACCAGCGCACACGCCTACTTGCGGTGCCAACGCAACTCGACCTCCTCGACACGTCACACCCACGCGAGCTCCATCCGGCGCGACTGATGGCTCCGTCACTCGTCGCCTACTCAGCCGTGGAGGACCGGATCAATCGCCTGCTCGTGGAGACGAGTGCGTCCGTTGCAGATCACCCGATTGCCGCTCAGATCATCGTGCCGGCGGACCGGCTGATCGACGCCGCCGAGGTGGGCCGAATGATGGCGTCGATCCCTGCCGATGGCATCAGCTCCTACTTCATTTGGACACCCGAAGTGTCCGAGGAAATGCTGCTCGCGGAGCATGATCTTTTCGGGGCGTTGATCCGCCTGATCTCCGCGCTGGCGGACCGCGGCATTCCGGTCGGTCACCAGTACGCCAATTACACCGTCGCCGCCCTCCATGGCCTTGGCCTGGCGGCGGTCATCCATCACCTCGGTTGGGTCGACAAAGGCGAGCCCGCCGAAGAGCAGGGCTTCAGGCTACGCTCCCGCCAGAGCTACGTCCCCGGTGTGCGCCATACCCTCCGGTTCCCGCAGGCGGAAGGCGTTGGGCGTCAGCTCGACGCCCGCGAATACGCTGAGCGCTACTGCGCATGCACCTTCTGCATGGGCTGCTTCGACGCGGGTCAGCATCCTCTCGACCTCTTGCTCGAAGACAAGTCCGTTATTTTCTCCAACGGGCAAAACCAGTGGACTCCAACGAGTTCGAGCTGTGGCAGCAAACACCTGGCACTACTTGTTGAGCCGGCGTCTCGAGATCCAGGCGTTCTCGGCGGCTCCCGCTGTGGATGTCATTAGTCGGGACATCGAGCGCGCCGCGTTGCTCACCGGCGACCGCGACAGCGACCGCCTCCGCCGCTTGGCGACCGAGCTGCAGTCAGCCTAAGGTCACTCCGCTGGTGGGTTCAGCCGGTTCCCGCGAGCGAGTGGAGCGAACGTCACACGCATCTTGAGTAGAAACGTCCGTTTATGTTCAGCGCGAGTGCTCTGAGGTGGTTGGAGCAGCTCTCGCCACGGGCGTCGAGACGCGGAGCTTACTTCCCGAGGTCAGGGGGATATCCACCGACGCGATACCCCTCGAAAAGACGTCCGCCAGCGGCGCGTAACTCAGATTCGGCCCAGGCGATGAGCGGCGCGGGGTCTTCGCCTTTGACAAGTCGGCGTAGCCCGCTAATCACGGCTCTCGCGGAGTCCGGGTCTTTCTCCTTCAAAAGACGATAGGACCATTTTCCTTCACCCTCCCACCGGCCTGAGGCGCCAAGCGACAAAGAGATGACCTGGTGAACGAGGGCGGCAGCGATGAATAGGCTCTCAGGGAGGGAGCGGGAGCCGACCAAATCGTCAATGGAATCCGTAACGCGGTATCGGCGCAGAGCGAGCTCATCGGGAGTAAGAGGCGGAGGCCCCGCGTCTAACAGTGCTCGCGCCTCTGCGGCGATACGTGAGCCCAGGCCATCGACATCAATTAGTACGACACCTCGGCCGCACATGTTTGGCAGGGACGGGCGTCGCCGAGCAATATCTGAAGCGAAGAAAGCGCGCAACGATTCCGACGTATGCACGAACGCTTCGACGTGCCACCCATCGTGGATGAACAACTCGCGATACGGCCCCTCAGGTCCCACGATGACGATGTCGAGATCAGAGGTATCCGTGCGGGTTGCGCTCACGCCTAGGAAGGCGGCGTTCGCTCGCGGGGAGAGCAACTCGACGAAGTCTAGTGCTGCGTCCGCCGGCGGGACCCGCGCATTCATTCATCGATGCTACCTGCGGTGAGCGGACATCGGGCAACCCAGTGCGTCCCGATTAAGGGGTTCTCCGGATTGGGGCACGCGGGCGGGGTAGCATCTAACCTGTAGGCAGGAGGAACCGCGGCCGGTGGATGAAGACAACGACCCAATCGGTGTGGACGGCGAACTCGTCGATCGCCTTCTTGCCGCTGTCAACTCACCGCATGAGCACGACTGGCTCAATACCGTCTGGTTTTTAGTCTTTGCGATAGGGGGTGACGACCTGTACCGACTCGAGCCGGACAGCGGAAGGGAACCGATCCCGGGAAGTGTGGGAGCAGAACGGCGGGCAAGGCGACAGCTTGTGAGCCGGGAAGCCTACTTTCGACACATCAAGCACCGCTTGATGCAGCTCATCCAGTCGGGAGTACGCGAGGATTTTCTCGTGCGCGCCCTTCGGGACGAGCTGACCACGAACTGTCAAATGCTCGCCAATACCGAAGCAGGAAACACGAAGCGGGAAGAGTTCCGGGAAAGGCTCGAACAGAGGGCAGCCGACCCGGAATTCATTGCCGTGTTTCGCGGGCGATTGGCTGCCAAAGATCCAGAAGTCGGGCGGCTCAGCGACGATGAGGTGGCCGACCGGTTGCGCAATATGGCCTCGAGAATGGAGCCTATGTCAGGGCTTGATGAGCAGGAGGCTTGGAACCGCGCCACGCGCTGGAATGATCAGGCGGCGGCTGTCTCCGACCAGGTGATCGCCTTGTGGTCGGAGCGGTACGCCATGCGTGCCATCGGGCCTTGAGAGGCTCACAGCTTTCCAGCGAGGCCGAGGACCATCAGTAGGATCAGGAGGAGAGCAAGCGCCACCAAGGCATAGACCGGCGATCCAGCGACGCGCAGTCGAACCACATGGACGATTTCGAGCTGGACGTCCAGCTCGGTGGGAAGTCGTGGCCGCGACGGTGCCTTCATCCTTCATGGTGTAGCACGGCGCGGAGGTCGGGTTCAACACGTTTTGAGCCGCCGTGACCTGCGAGCGACCTCAGACCCGGTCTAACTGCTCGAGCCAGCAAATAAATCAGGTTGCCGGACGGCGGTTGGCAGGGGGCACCCGATGAAGAGCTCAGCACCCGCTGGCAATGCCGGGCGACTTCGTGAGCCGCGCTGAGCGCGCCCTGACGGGAGGGCATCCGACGAGTGGGACCGCTGACCCCGGTGCCAGAGAAGAAGAGTGCGTCGTAGTAGCCAGTCCAGGTGCCTCCGCAGTCGGGCTGTGCCGCGAGCAACACGCGCACGGCGTGGTTGCGGGCTTGGAGCTCGACACCACGTCGAAGGTCCAGCCCGCCCCCCAGCAGATTCTCGGCCTGGACCGCGCTAGTTGAACCGGGACGCTGAGATCAGAGGTGAGTGTCAGTTGGACGGGATCGAACGCGGCGAGATTTTCGGTGCCTGTTGCATAGGTGGCCATCGGAGAGCCCTCGGTGGGCTGGATGCGACGCACCCGATCAGGCGGAGGGTCTTTGAGCGGAAAGGCCGAGCGAAGCGAGCCGGGCTTGAGCCTTGTAGCGGAACAAGAGGGATCTGGCGGGGTCGTGCGATCAGGCAGACGGACCCACTGAGGGGTTCCTTACGATCACCGCGCAGGCGTCGCAGGTCGAGCCGTGAGCGTTCCGGGCCTTCTAGGCGCTGTCAGTGGCACCGGTTCGACCCGATCGCCTTGGATGATCCGTTTGAGTGGCCCAAGTCGTCGCCGGCATCGCGCACGAGCTGGGCTGGGAAGCACGCTAGCTTCTCACGGTACCTCAGGGTCGAAGAGCGCGATTTCCTCAGCAGCGGGGCGGTCGAACAAAGTTATCGACTGGTCGAGCCGCGCCTCGGTGATGTGGAATGTCCCTGGAGGCGCATCGGCGTTGCGTCGCGTGAGGCGGTCCAACAGTTCCCGCCGGGATGCGTCTACCAGACAGAGGACAACGCGAGCGCCAAGTGCGCGCGCCTCCAATCGATAGTGGTCGCGCTCTTCCCGAGACCAAAGGCCCCAATCAAGGACGACGCTCCAGCCCAATTCAAGCGCGCGTGTTGCAACCCTCCACTGAATTCGTTCGACTGGATCGCGGAGCGCGTCAAGCTCTGCGCCAGACACATTCGGATGGAGTTCGTGAAGCCACTCATCAGCCGTTAACCGGAGTGCAGAGTGCGCGATTTCCAAATGCCTGGCGAGAGTTGTCTTTCCCGATCCCTGTAGTCCGCAGGTGATGTAGAGCGTCGGAGCGTCGGCCACGGAGTCGCGGTGAGCAACGGGGGAGTTCATGGCTAGAACTCTCGAGCCAACAGGCTGCGCAAATCGATGACGGACCTCCTCAGTTCGGTCTCACTCACCGTCTCGGAACCTCCTGGGTCAAGGTCCGGCGGCCACGCGAGCGGGGCTCGCGGCCGTCGGTCTAACTGCCCTCTGGGGAAGATATGGACGTGGAGATGCGGCACGATGTTGCCGAGGATTTGGTAGTTGATTTTGGCGGAGTCGAAGAAGCGAGCAAGCATCCGGCTCACGACGTTCACTTCTCCAAAGTACCCGGCGAGTTCGTCGTGATCCAGTTCCCACGGCTCGCATACGTGTCGGCCGTGCCAGTAGGCGACGCTATATCCGGGGACGACATTCTCTCTTTGCAAGAACGCACTGAGCCAGCGGCCTCGGAAGTATCGAAGTCCGTGGCCGTTGTCTTCTTGCTCAACGTCCCGACAGATCGAGCAGCCTCGCCCTGCTTTCAGCTCTGGCGAGTCACTACCCCAGGACATCCCGCCTCCTTCAAACGGTGACGAGGGTAGCGTTTGAATACTTGGCCCTGCGAAGGAGGGTGCGGGAGTGCATCGGCCCTCCCGTACACCAGGGCTAGGCCGCGACCGCCTCGGGACGGCGGTCTTCGGCTTCGGGGTGAGGAACTGGATCTCGTCCGCGATGAGCTCGAGCTCCCAGCGCGAGACGCCGTCCCGCACCAGTCCAGCTACGTCTGCGGAGTCGAACACCGACGTAGAAGAGCCGGCCTTTGGAAGATGCTCAGCGGCGATCTCGCTGAGGCCGCGCCAAGCGATGATGTTGTGGACCCGCAACTCGTCAGTTCCGTTGTTGACGATCCGGAAGGACGCTACGGCCGTGCCGTTGGGCGTGTACCGGAGCTTTGGGTCCGCGGTCAGGCGACCGATCAGAGAGACCCGGTTGCGGGATGGTCCGCGGCGGCGCGGCGCGGGCGGCGTGTCGGTGGTTGCCGCGGTGGCGGCGGCGGGCGCGGTGTCCGTGGTAGCCGTTGGATGACCTCCGTGCAGTGGATTTGACGTGCTGCAACGGAGCGACCTGTCCCGAACGGAAGGGCCGAGTGAAACGAGCCCGGCTAGAAACTAGGCCAGTCGCTCGTTGCCTGCGCCTGTCTCGCCGTGTCCACCATCGCGAGGGAACAGATCAAACGGGCCCTCGCAGCCCGTTCCGTATTCGAAATCGTACTCGCGCCCTCGCACGGCAGAGGTCAGGGGTTCGAATCCCCTCCGCTCCACCAAATTCAACTCAGCCGGCTGACCTCTGCCTTGGAGAAGCCCGGGGCTATCGACCCAGGCCGTCACCATGTGCCACGAGGCGCCAGCCATCGCGTCGCCTGGCCTGTGATCTGCGCAACATGATCAAAGTCGCTGTCGTAGTGGACGAGCGTTAGCGCGTGGCGTTCGGACACCGCCGCGATAAGGAGATCCGGGATTCCGACGGAGCGATGCTTGCCGTTCTTTGCGAGCAGCACCATGACTTCCACAGCCCGGTCCCAATCCTGTTGCTCCGTGTCAACGAGCCGAAACGCCGCCCGCCGTTCCACGATGACCTCGAGCAGTGCGCGGTGGCTTGTGGCGCTATAGAAGATCTCCAGGTCGGTCATTGAGGTGCGCACCACGTTGCCGTCCATGATCTCGGCACTGAGCCATTCAGCGCCATTCAGGCCGACTCGAACGAGAGCGCTCTTGTCGGCGAGGTATGAGGCCATCAGCGCCAGGCGGATCCCATGACGCCGGGGTCGTCGAGTTCTATGTCCTTGCGCTGAGCGAGTCTCTCGATGAACCGCCGGCGCGAGGCCCGGGCGGCAACCTCGCGAAGGGCACCATTCACGGTGTCGACGAGTGTGCTCGTACCGAGCTCATCCTGAGCCTCCCGGGCAGCCTGACGATCCACGGCGATCGTGGTCTTACGCTCGCGGCCGATGCCGGCTTTCGGGGTCATCTCACCTCCTCAGGATATCTTCGGACTCTAGCAGAGATATCCCCCAGGAGCGAGCTTGGATATCCGATCTATCGAGCGTGGAAGTAGTGACCCTGGTCGAGGTCCTCGATCAGGCCGGGATGCGTCGGCTCCCAGGCCAGCAGCTCGCGGGTGAGCGCGCTGGAGGCGGGGCTGTCGAGACCGATGAAGCCGGCCAGCCAGGTGAAGTGCTCAGGCGCATCTGCGGGGGCGATCGACTGCACCGGCACGTTCAGATGCCGGCCGATCACCTCGGCGATGTCGCGGATGGGCACGCCCTCGTCGGCCACGGCATGCAGGGTGGATCCCGCCGGAGCGTTCTCGACAGCCAGGCAGCACAGGTGCGCCGCGTCGAAGCGATGCACGGCGGGCCAGCGGTTGGCGCCGTCGCCGATGTATCCCGATATACCTGTGCTTCGAGCGATCCCGACGATGCTCGCCATGAAGCCGTGGTCACCGTCTCCGTGCACGGTCGGAGAGAGGCGCAGGATCGACGAGCGGACGCCACGCGACGCCATCGACAGCACGAGCTCCGCAGTGGCATGCCGGGTCTGGGGACCGGCGCCGGCGCGCTGGATGGCTTCGCTGGCACCGTGGCCATCGCGTTCAGTCGCCAGCCGTCCGGGCAGGAGCCCGAGCGTCCCGGAGGCGATGACAAGTGGCCGGTCAGAGCCTGCCAGCGCCTCGCCGAAGACCTTCACGGCTGCGCGATCTGCGTCGGCGGCGGCCGCGAAACCGCCGGAGAAGGCAATGTCGTGCTTGAACGCGAGGTGGATCACGCCGTCCGACGCTGCGGCGGCGCTCCGTAGGTCATCGAGATCGTCGAGGGAGCCGCGATGTGCGGTCGCCCCAGCGGCAGTGATGGCCGCGGCAGAGGCGTCCGAGCGCGCGAGCCCAACGACCTCGTGACCGTTGCCGATGAGCTCGGCAGTGACGGCGGAGCCGATCCAGCCGGATGCGCCGGTGATGAAGATGCGCATGAGATGGCCTCCAGAATGTCGCGATGTCAGTTGCTGACATCATCCTAGCAGACCATGTCAGTCGCTGTCATCAAGTAGGATCGGCACATGGGTCGATGGGAACCGGACGCACGAGGGCGCCTCGAAGTGGCGGCGATGGAGCTCTTCGGCGATCCCGGCTTCGAGCAGACCACCGTCGTGGAGATCGCCAAGCGGGCCGGCGTGACCGAGCGGACCTTCTTCCGATACTTCGCCGACAAGCGCGAAGTGCTGTTCTCCGGTGCCGGCTCACTTCAGGAGCTCCTCGTGAGCAAGGTCGCCGAAGCCCCTGCTTCGGCATCGCCGATCGACGCGGTGGCCAGCGCGCTCGAAGTTGCCGGCGGCTACCTCCAGGAGCGCCGCGACTTCGCCCGCAAGCGCCAGGCCGTGATCAACGCGAACACCGAGTTGCAGGAGCGCGAGCTGATCAAGCTCGCGACACTCGCGACGGCGATCGCCGAGGTCCTGCGGACGCGCGGCGTCGGTAACCCGGCAGCAAGCCTGGTTGCCGAGGCCGGGATCGCCGTCTTCAAGGTCGCGTTCGAGACGTGGGTCGGCGAGGACATCGACCGAGACCTCCCGAACCTCATTCGGGAGTCGTTCAGCGAGCTCCAGGCGGTGGCCGCCGCTCGGCGTTAGGCCGGTCCGATCTCGGCGAGGCGCGATACCACCTTGCCGAGTTGCCGCGCGGAGCCGACCGGATCGGGCGTGGAGTTCCGGATGTCGACCATCTCGATCCCGATCTTCGCGTACCCCTCCATCTCCGCAAGGAAGGCGTCGACGTCGGCAAGCGGGTCGCCGGCGTAGTTCATCGTCTTCTTGATCGTCGCCATGTCGCGGCCTTCGTCCTCGCAGTGCTGGGCCAGGATGTCGAGCTTGCGCTGCACCTCGGGGACGCCCATCGAGAACAGGTTGCAGGCGTCCGCGTATCGCGCCACCAGCTTCAGGGTCTTGCGCTCGCCGCCACCGCCGATGAGGATCTTCGGGCGTGGCTGCTGCACGGGCACCGGATGGCACAGCGTTTCGGCGAGGTGGTAGTACTTGCCGTCGTACGGCCCGTCGTTGTCACTCCACATCTGGATGCAGATCTGCAACGTCTCCTCGAGACGCTCGAACCGCTCCGCAATGGGGGGATACGGCACACCGAGTGCCAGATGCTCGCGCTCGTACCAGGCGGCGCCGATCCCGAGCATCGCGCGCCCCTCGGACAGCACGTCAAGGGTGGTGACGATCTTTGCGAGGAGGCCCGGATGGCGGTAGGTCACGCCGGTGACCATCAGCCCAAGCGTCATGCGCTTGGTCCTTCCGGCGACGAAGCCGAGCGAGGTATATCCCTCGAGCATCGGGTCCTGGGCGGTGGCGAACCCCTCCATCTGGAACCAGTGATCCATCATCGTCAAGGTCGAGCAGCCGGCCTCCTCGGCGGCCTCGGCGGTTGCCGCCAGGGCTGGGCCGATCGCCTTGCTCCCACCTGGGAAGGTGAAGTTCATGAAATGCAGTGCGAGTTCCATCGGATGCTCCTGCGAGTGCTTCTGCGGCGACGTGGACGGCACGGCGGGCCGGCCGCCCGAAGAGAAAGGCTAGTGGACGGGGCGAAAACGGCGTTCTTTCGCGATCCGGGGCGCCGTACGCGCAGCGCGCAATTCGGCCTCCGCTTACGCAGTGCGGCTGGTGTCCCGTAGGCTACCCAAAGCCGTGCGGGCGTCAAAAGAGGATCGACTTTGAACTATTTCGAGGGCAGGACCATCCTGCTGACAGGAGGCACCGGGTCCTTCGGCCAGCATTTCACGCGAACCGCGCTCGCGAAATGGAACCCAGCGGCCATCCGTATCTTCAGCCGGGACGAGCTCAAGCAGACGGAGATGGAGCGCAAGTTCGACGACCCGCGCCTGCGCTTCTTCATCGGTGATGTTCGCGATCGCGACCGGCTGCGCCGCGCCATCGAGGGGGCCGACGTGGTCATCCATGCCGCGGCGCTCAAGCACGTGCCCGTCTGCGAGTACAACCCGTTCGAGGCCGTCAAGACCAACATCCTCGGCACCCAGAATGTCGCGGAGGTCTGCCTCGATGTCGGCGTGCCGCGCGCAATGGCGCTGAGCACCGACAAGGCGGTGAGCCCGGCGAACCTCTACGGCGCCACCAAGCTCTGCGCGGAGAAGCTCTTCGTGCAGGCGAACGTGTATGCGGGCAAGCTGCCGACGCGTCTCTGCTGCGTTCGCTACGGCAACGTCGTGGGCTCGCGTGGGAGTGTCGTCCCGCTCTTCCGCGATCAGTCGTCGTCGGGCGAGCTCACGGTCACCGACGAGCGCATGACCCGGTTCTGGATCACGCTCGATCAGGCAGTGCAATTCGTCGCGGACTCGTTTGTCGCGATGACCGGTGGTGAAGTGTTCGTGCCGAAGATTCCGAGCACGCGGGTGCTGGACCTCGCTGAGGCAATCGCACCTGGAATGCCGGTGCGGTACACGGGAATCCGTCCCGGGGAGAAGCTGCACGAGTCGCTGATCACGGCCGAGGAGGCACGGCACACCGTCGACAAGGGCTGGTGCTACGTCGTCGAACCCGAGCACGCGTTCTGGGACACACACGACGCGAGCGACGGCACGCCGGTCGCCGAGGACTTCGTCTACAGCAGCGATCGCAACACGCAATGGCTCGACATCAAAGAATTGCGCGAGTTGCTCGCAACGGTGCCGCACACAACAACGGCGGTGCCGGCGCCGGTCGGATGAGCCTGACCAGTCCACCGGCGATCGCCGGTGGCACGCCGATTCGCGAGCAGCCTCTCCCCTACGGGCGCCACCAGCTCGATGATGCGGACATCGCAGCGGTGGTCGCCGCACTGCGTTCCGGGACGCTCACGGGTGGTGCGGTCATCGCCGACTTCGAGCATGCCCTCGCCGCTCGATGCAAGGTGAAGCATGCAGTCGCCGTCGCGAACGGCAGCGTGGCACTCGACCTCGCAGTCCTCGCCCTCGGTATCGGACCGGGCGATGAGGTGATCACCACCCCGCTGACATTCGTGGCTACCGCCAATGCCGTGTTGCGTGCCGGCGCAACGCCCGTCTTCGCCGATGTCGGCGAGGATCGATGCGTCGACCCCGAGTCCGTTGCGGCCGCTGTGACCCCACACACAAAAGCCGTGATCACCGTGGACTATTCCGGACTGCCGTCCGATGTTGCGGCGATCAGGTCCGCGCTCCCCGACCACTCCCGGTGATCGCGGACAGCGCGCATTCGCTCGGAGCCTCGCTGGGCGGAAAGCCCGTTGGGTCGCTTGCGGATATCACGACCCTGAGCTTCCATCCGGTGAAGCAGATCACCACTGGAGAGGGTGGCGCGTGCCTCACCGACGATGACGTGCTCGCGGACCGCATTCGCAAACTGCGCAATCACGGGATGACCAGCACAGCCGACGAGCGCACCGGCACGCTCTGGAAGTACGACGTGACGATGCTCGGCGACAACCATCGCCTGACGGCTCTGCAGGCCGCGTTGGGCACTTCGCAACTGCGCCACCTGGAACAGGTCGTCGCCGAACGGAGCGAGATCGCGGATCGCTACGACGCCATGCTCGGTGACATTCCCGGTATCGGGCTTCCGCCGCGGCCTGCCGGGCGCCGCAGCGCCTGGCACCTCTACCCCATTGAGATCGATCCCGACGCGTTCGGATGCGAACGTGACGTGGTGATCGATGCGCTGCGGGCCGAAGGCATCGAGGCGACCCTCCACTACCCGGCCGTGCATCTCCTTGCGCTGTATCGCGAGCGCGGTGGCCGACCTGGCACTGCTCCTCGTGCGGAGCAGCTCTGCGATCGGCTGGTGACCCTGCCGATCTACCCGGCGATGACCGCCTCCGACCAGGACGACGTCGTCCTCGCCCTGCAGCGAATACACGCGTGGGCGGCGGCGCGCGCGGTCAGCTCATGACTCGACAGGCGCGGCTCTGCGCAGCGTGCGAACGTTGCGTGCGCTCCGCAGGACCCGAGGTGGACCGCGCCTGCTCATGAGGACGGTCGCGGTCATCCAGGCACGCTGTGGCTCGACGCGCTTCCCGCGCAAGGTCCTTGCGCTGCTTGAGGGCCGGCCGATGCTCGAGCATGTGGTGGAGCGCGCCCTCCGTGCAACGACGGTCGACCAGGTCGTCGTCGCCACGACACTCGATCCGGCCGACGATGTCGTTGCCTCGCTGGCGGAAGCCTGCGGCGCAGGCGTCACCCGCGGATCCACTGACGACGTCCTCAGCCGTTACCTCCTGGCGGCGCACGAGCATCGGGCCGATGCCCTGGTGCGCATCACCGCCGACTGTCCGCTCATCGATCCTGCGATCGTCGATGCCGTCGTGCGCGCGCGAGACCGGCGACGCGGATTACTCCAGCAACGTCGAGCCACCGACATACCCGCACGGTTATGACGTCGAGTCGATCACCGTGCAGTGCCTCGAGCGCGTCGATGGTGAAGCGACGCTGCCCTATGAGCGCGAGCACGTGACCGTCCGTGTGCGCGAGCATCTCGATGACTACCGCGCCGCGTTCGTCGTGCATGACCGCGACCTGTCATGGATGCGACTGACGGTCGACGTCCCAGCGGACCTCGTCCGGGTTGCGCGGCTGCTCGCCGCGTTGCCGCCGTCGCCGCCGCCCGACCTTGCGGCCATCGTCGGCGCGTTCGAGCGCGACCCGGTGCTGCATGACCAGGCCGGATTGCCACTCCGCAACGAGACCTACCTCGCACAGCGCGACGCGGCGCGGGGAGTACCACCCCGGCACTCGCCACCCGGCGCATGACTGCCGGGGCGGCTCCGATCGCCCACGGGCGCCGCGTCTTTCGCAACACGCTGTTCACCGGGGCGGTCGGCGTGTTCTCGCTGCTCGCCAACTTCTTCATCATCGGTGAGGCCGTGCACCGCCTGGGTATGGGTCCCTACGGTGTGCTCACCCTCGCGCTGGCCTTCTCACTGTCGGCGGGCTTCCTGAGCATCTCCGACCTCGGCCTGCAGTCAGGAGTCACGCGGTTCATCGCGGATGCTGACGGACGCGGGCAGCGGGAACGGATCGGCGAGGTGGTGAGCTCTGCGCTCGCAGTGCTCTCGGGTGCCGCGGTCGTCGCAGTCACGATCCTGCTCGTGCTCTCCGTCATCGGAACGCATATCTTCACGAAGGTTCATGGGCCGGCGTTGCAAAACGACCTCCATCTGCTTTTCATCCTCTTCGCCGCCGAGGCGTTGTTCGGTCTCCCCGCGCTCGCGTTCGTCGGAGTGCTGCAGGGCCTCCAGCGCTACGGGTGGATCAAGGTGATCGATCTCTCGAGACAGATCCTGTACACGGTGATCGCGCTGGTGATTCTTCTGACTGGCCAAGGTGTCGTGGCCTTCGGTGCGGCGATGATCTCCGGCACGGTGTTCGCGGCCGTCGGCTATGCGGTTGCGGCCCGTGTGCTGTGCCCCGAGTTGCGTGTGTCACCTCGATTGATCCATCGAGCTGCGCTGCGCCCGCTTGCCAGCTTCAGCGGGTGGGTGTTCATCACGAGGATCAACGGGGTGATCTGGGCGCAGATGGACACGATCATTCTCACGGTGCTGGTCGGTATCAATGTCGTGGCCGGGTACGGCGTTCTCGCGCAACTCAAGTCAGCGGTCTCCTACCCGCTCTCACTGACCGCGGCGGCTGTTGTGCCCGCTGCGGCGAACCTGCTCGCCCTTGAGTCGCGAGAGCAACTCCGCGAGCTCCTGATCCGCGGCACGCGGTACACCCTCGCGCTCTCCTTGCCGGTGACGATCGCGGCGATGGTATTGGCGCGCCCGTTGATCGTGGCGTGGGTGGGAAGCCGGTACGCCGGATTCGCCGGGCCCGCGCAGCTCTTTCTCACCTATCAGTTACTGTCATGTACAGCCAATATTGCGCTGACCATCTTGATCGGCATCGGCAGGATCAAGGCTGTGACCGCCTATGTCTCACTGGCGGTCCTGGTCAACCTGATCATCTCGATCCTTCTTGCGAAGCCGCTCGGCGTCACGGGCGTCATCATTGGAACGCTGGCGGGCTATGGCATCACGGCCCCGCTCTATATCCGGCTGGCGTTGAAGGAGCTGAACGTCGGAGTCGGTGATTTCGTACGGAATGCCATCCTTCCGATCCTCCCGTGGGCGGGCGTCTTCGCCTGCGTTGTCGGACTCACATCGGTGGTGCTGAATCCTGCGAGCCTGATCACCGTGGCGCTGTGCTGCATCCCCGCGAGCGCCATCTACGTTCTGACCGTGGTCCGCTTCGCAATGACTGGGGAGGAGCGGGGTGCGCTCCTCGGTTTCGTGCTGCCGGCGAAGCGGATTCGCTGATGGACCGCATCCATGTCGTCGCACTCGACCACTTCTTCGACCAGGATCTTCGCGCGCTGGAGGCACACCCGCGGCTTGACGTACGGCGGTTTCCGTACCAGCGTCTTCGGGGTCCTGCGGTCCGTTATATGGGCAAGGCCGTAACGCACGGGCTGCGCGCCTACAACGACCCACAGATCGGACCTGGACGCGCCCGGTACGCCGCCTGGCTTGCCCGCGAGGTGCAGCGGCTGTATCTCGAGCGACCCTTCGACGTCATGGTGCTCCCGTCAGACGCGTTCTTCTACGTGCGAACGCTTCCAGCTGCCACGCACCGTCTGGGGATCCCCACCGTCGTGGTGCAAAAGGAGACGACGATCTCAAACGCAACCATGTCGCTCTTCTCTCGGGAGATGGGCGACGAAGCGCCGTTCGTCTCCGACTTCATGACCGTCTGCAGCGAGCGTCAACGTGAGTTCTGGGCACGGGCTGGGGCGGATGTCGGGCGCATCGAGGTGACCGGCCAGCCGCGCTTTGACGTGTACGCCTCAACGGCAGCGCCGTCTCGTGCCTCGCGGCGCCGCGTCCTCTTCCTGAGCTACGCGCTTGATGCCTACGTTGTTGAGGAAGGCCATCGGAGAGGGCAACGCACCTGGGAGGCGATGCGCGCAGCCACGGAGAACGTGTTGCTGGACCTGGTCAAATCGGGGACGTGTGAGGTCATTGTGAAGTGCCATCCGCAGCAGAATCAGCGCGCCGAGTAGGCTCGCCTCCGAGCGTTCGCCGGCCCGCTGTGGCATCGCGGATGGAGCGTCGCGGCACAGGATGCTGACACGCGAGCGTTGATCATCGACGCCGGCACCGTCGTCGGGTTTCAGACCACGGCGCTCTACGAGGCCGTCGCCGCCAAGCGGCGCGTCCTCTATGCGGCGTGGGGAGGTGAGTACGAGCGCCGCAGCTCCGGATTGATCCAGTTCCACGACGCACCCGCGGGATGTCTTCGTCATGCGACATCGGCGGAGATGCTGGCGGCGATGCTCGTCGACAACTCGGTGGCGCCGAGCGGCCTGTGCACAGCCTGGTACGAGCAAGCGCTCGGACCCATCGACGGGCACGCCACTGACCGTGTGGCCGACCGGCTTGCCACGGTGGCCGGAGGCTGGAGCGCGACGGAGCCGCGTCGCATCCTCGATCGGCGCCGCCGCAGGTTCGCGGTGGGCTTGCTTGCGCGATCCATTGCGGGTGAGGCGGTCTGGACTGCCGCGGCTCCCGCCGCGACTCTCACCGGACAGGAGCAGCGAGTCTCGACCAGACGCCGGCGCTCTCGAGAGAGTCGGATTCTGGCCATCTCGACGTTGCGCGGACGGGATGGCGTCGCCCAGCCCCGTTCCAGCGCGGAGCGCTAGCGGCTCACTGATTCGGCCACTTTCGCCGTGTCCAGAACACCTCGTGGTCGTCGTGGCCGAGCACCCAGAGCAGCCGGCGAGCGATGCTGCCTGCCATACCGGCTCGGACGGCAAGCCCCGGCCGTGGGCCGCCGGAGGCGATGTCCACCACCAACGCTGATGCGTCCGAGGAGCTGATCACGCCGTCGCGTGTGGCCTTCTCGACGAGCCAGAACGCCAGGTCGTAGAACCCGTACATTCGCAGGATGCAGAGGGTCGGGATGAGGTTCTGCTTGGACGGAGCCTGCAGGCACGCATCGCGAAGATGAGAGCGTCGCCGGCAACCAGCTCCGCGCTGAGCGCGCTGCTCCCCGCTGCGGTATGCAGATACTTGCGCAGGAAGTACAACGGCTCGTCCTTCGCGTTGCGGTACGACCGGTGGGTTCGCAGGTCGAGCAGCCGAAAGCCGTGCTGCTGCATGAAGGTGTGGATGTCGACGAAGGTCGGCTGGCCCTGGTAGAGCTCCAGAAACTCCACCTCGAGCTCGATGCAGATCAGCGAGTCGAGTTGCGCGGGCGTGAGGGATGAAAGGATTTCGAGCTCGCTGCCCTGCGTATCCATCTTCATCAGCATCGGAACGTCCCGTTGATGCTCTGCGAGAAAGTCGGCGAGGGACAGACAGTCGACCTCGATGATGCGGCGCACTCCCGCGTACGATCGCCCGCTGTACTCGAGAATCACCGGGTCGTTCGGTGGGTACAACGAAGAGCCGGTCGAGCGATTGAGGACATGGAACTTGCGCCGGGCCGTTGCACCTGCGAGTGCCACGGGATACCAGTGCAGATTCGGCGGCGAATCCGCCTGGCGCGCGGCGCACTCCTTGCTGTCGGGCTCGAAGCAATCGACATCCAGATATTGCAGATACTCGCGCCAGTGGGGAGCGACGCCGCCTGCGGCGCCGACATCCATCGCGCGGATGGGATCGTGCGCGAGCGCGCTCGCTAGAGCGCCGGTAGGGTTGAGCGGCGCCTTGCGGCGTCGAGCTTGATGGCGAGCCTGGGCCAGGGCGCGTGCGCGCTCACGAATACCGCCGCCCATGCGCATCGACCGGCCGGTCTCGGCCTCGGTACCCCCACATGTGCTGCAGCGACACGCTGCCGGACGTCGAGGAGGTGAGGATCTGACAGTTGACGTCGGCGTCCGCGCAGGTGACGAGCGCCGTGCCGTAGCCGCCCTCACCAAGGAAGCCGGGCAGGTCATCGAAGAGTTCGTCGACCCACGTGACCTTGCCGGTGAACGGCGCAAGCAGGATCTCGCCGGTTCGCATCGCACCCGAAGGTGCGTGCAAGCGAACCTTCACCGTCGCGTGCGCGGAATGGTGCAGATTCCCAGCACCGTTGACACCCAGGATTCCCGTGCGCAGTCCTCGCGCCGAACGCACGTGCCCGATGATGTTCGTGCGGCCGACAACCCCCTTGGATGGGTGCAACCAGTGCGGGAATCCGTCGATCGTGGCATTGAGATTGCGCCAGCAACTCTGGAACTCGGTGATGTCGCAGTCGCCTGTGCGCTTGTTCCGCAGGACGAGATTCCCGAAGGCGTTGATCCGCTGGGGATCGACGTCCATCCTCCTCCAGTCCGGGCTGATCAGGGCGAGCTTCGGCTGGCGCTCATCAGTGGCCTCGAACCCTGCGAGCACCTCGTCAGCGAAGTGATATCCGCGTTTGGCAACTGACAGCTTTCGCCGATCAAGGACCGCCCCATCAGCGTCGAACAGCACCGTCACGAACTCGGAGATCTGGGGATTTGCAGCCTCGAAGGAGAAGCCGAATTCAATCTCCGACGAGGCGTCGAGCAACGGCAGCCCATGGGGCAGAAACAGGAACCCGCGCTCCTCCATCGATTCGAGGAGTTCCTTCTTGTCATTCGCGAGCGGAGGCCGGTGCTCGACCTGAGCGACGGTCACCTCGTGATTGCCACGCAATGATGGATGGCCCAGCGCCGATCCCTCATCGAACGCAAACCAGTACGACGTGCCGTGACCCTGGTAGCGGTAGCTCCAGAACCCCGACTGCTCGTCATCACCGGGTTTCGCCGGGACGCTGATCTGCTCGATCCCCAAGGACTGGTCGCGGGTGAACACCCCCTTGCCGTCCTTCCCCGTCCAGTGCACCGCACTGTCGGAATCGCTCAACTGATGGTCGTAGTTGGGCACGGTGAGCACGAGGCTCCCGCCGCTGAACTCACTTCGGGGGAGCCGTGACTCGCAGACGTGGTCGGGGCCGTAGTCATGCGCACCGTGCAGGCTCGTCGACAAGTCGCGCCAGAAGAGGTCGGCCCACACACGCCACCGTGGGTGCCGGTTGCCGGTGAGGCCCGGGTGCGTGGTGCGTATTTCCACGACAGCGGTCCCGGCGCGTTCCGGAAGCAGGTCGTCGAGTGTGAAATGCTCGGTTTGCTGTGGAAGCATCAGCACGAAGCGCTCGTGATGGCTGCGGCTGTCCGAGCTCGTCACGCGCACCAGCAGTGGATCCTTGATCGGAAAGAAGTCCGCGAAATGGTTGAAGAGGTAGATGTCAGCGGCGTCCACCTCCGCGGGAATGGGAATCGTTGAGCCGCAATATTCCCAGCCCTGTCCGACCCAGAGAACCGGCGTGACCTTGTCGCTCCGCTCCACCCAACGAAGCGCGTTCAGGTATGCGGTCTTGACATCTGCGCCACCGACCACCACCGCGTCAAACGTTGTGATGTCGACGGCCGCCGGCAGGGCCGCACCATCGAGGATGTCGCTGTCTCGGTGAGACACCCACTCCCACTGCACGCTCGGAGCTGCTTCACGGAGCGCATCCCGGAACTCCGGGTCGCAGTAGGCGATGCCGGTCCGTACTTCGAGTGCACGGAGCTGCGCGACAACGGTGGCAAGATCCTGATCGATCGACGCGATCTTGGGGCGCGGCGCACCGGACGGCGTGGTGGGTGCCTGCTGGTTTCGCTGGCCCCAGCGCTGGCGGATCTTCATCCCGAACAGACCCGGATCAGTGCGAAGGGTGGAGACCGCCCGGGCGACCTCGCTGCGTAATGGTCGGCCAGACGCGGGTCGGGTCTTCATGACGGATCCTCGAGTGAGGCAGACTGCTCTGCCGGAATGTCTCCTGAGATTATGCCCCGGTTCCCCGTCACGCTCCCGTGACCCCCCAGCGAGAAGCCCTGAAGCAGCCTCACGGCAGCTTCGATGAGCGCACCCGAAGCGGGTAACAGTGTGCTCGATTCGGACGCCCCAACAAGCACGAGTTGGTCATATTCCCGGCCCGGATGGCGCTGGTGGATCGCGGCAATCTGATCAAATGACAATCGCGTTCGCATCCAGAGGGCGACATCGGCGACGCGAATGGCTTGATCCTCTATGAGCGCAAACGGCTCTGGCGCGTCGCGGAGATCAGCGACGGTAAGTCCGAGTTCCTCGTCGAGTTCACCCAGGATGCAGCGCCGGACATCGATAGCCGCCCCGTGCACGTCGCTCCGCCCGATTGTTCCGGCCGGCGCAAGCTCGAATTCCCCGCTGCCCATGGCCGTTCTGAATCGCCGGCCGGCCACCGGCCCATCGGCGGAGAGCAGCAGACCTGCCACCCCCATGACCCAGAGCCCAAGCTCGGAGGCGAGGTCGCGATCGATCTGGCACGCGAGGTAACGGCTGTACGGGACGATGCAGCCCTCAACCCTCGTGACCGTCCCTGTGGAGTCCTCGGTGACGCCGCGGTGGCTGAAGATGCCGCCGTCGAAGAGCGTCGGATTCTGCTCCCGCGCAGCATTCCACGCCCGGTCCACCCTGACCTGCAGAGCATCCGGAAGTGGATCCGGCTCGCTCGACACAACCAGGGTGACGTCCGCTGAAAGGGGTCTCCACGAGGTCATCGACCGAGTTCCGCTTCGACGTCCGCAAGCCGCCTGACAACCCCCGCCGTTCCTGGCGGCGCCACAGTCTGGCCGTCTCCGGAATGTGCGATGAGGAAGGTCCGGATCCCGGCGGCGATGGCGGCCTGGGCGCCGGGGACAGAATCCTCGACGGCAACGGATGCACCTGGATCCGCATTGCACAGCGCGAGACCGGCGAGATAGAACTCGGGGTCCGGCTTCCCCTTCTGGACCATATCCCCGCCGACGACGTGGTCGACAAGCGATTCGAGGCCCGAGACGCTGAGCCACTGGCGGGTGGGACGAGAACCCCCCGACGTCACGACGCAGGTCGACCACCCGCCTTGCCGTGCCGTGATGAGCAACGCCTCAGCACCCATCGCGGGACGAACGGCAAGCATGGCGGCATCGAGCACCTCCCGATACACCGTCAGCAGGTCTTCTACCGACAAGTCTTCGAGGCCGTGCGTCTGCCGGAGTCGAGCGACCACCTCTTCCAGACGAGGGCCGTTGAGCTCCGCGAACTCCGTCGCCGTCGCAACTCCGGGCCGCCCCACTCGAGCAAGGAACGTCTCGTAGACGTCGTACATCACCCCGAGGCTGTCGGCGAGAGTCCCGTCGAGGTCGAGCAACAGACCTCGACGTTTACGCAACCCAGTCCCCGCTCTGGATTCCATCACCGAGCGGAATGTCGCGTGTTGCCGGTCTCCCTTCGAGATCCTTGAGGTATCGCGGATGCACGCCTTTGCGCTGCTGACCCGCACGCCGTATCGCGACGTTGTCATCCTCGCGCATCGTCTCGCCGGAGGCGATCGGGCGGATTGCCTGGACGGCTCGCTGTGCGTACGATCGGAGCTCCTCCTCCTCCGGCCGAACGTGTTTGACGCCCTCCCCAAGCACCGCTTCGACATTGCGGATACCGGTCACCATCGCGCGAAGCTCTGCGGGTTCGAGGGCGAACGAGTGGTCGGGGCCGGGCAGCGCGTTGTTGAGGGTGTAGTGCTTCTCGATGACCCGTGCGCCCAGCGCGACTGCGGCAAGTGGTGCCGCGAGCGGGTCCCTGCTGTGGTCCGAGAGTCCCGCGGCTACACCGAAGTGCTGGGCCATCCATGGAATGGCCCGGACGTCGATCGCGCGGAGCGGGGCCGGGTAGCGTGCCGTGCATTGCAGCAATACCAGCTGATCACCGCCGTTCTCGCGGAACGTGTCGACCGCCCACGCGATGTCGTCCACGGTGGCTGCCCCGGTTGACTGGACGAGTGGCTTGCCCGAGCGCGCAGCCAGCTCGATGAGGCGAAGATGCGAGATCTCATACGAGGCGTTCTTGTGGACCTCGACCCACGGGTCGACCGCCGCAAAATCGGCTGGGGAGAACGGCGTGCTCATGAACCGAATGCCGTTGCTGCGACACCGCTGCGCGAGCTCCGCAAGCATCTCGTAGGGCATCGCAAGGTCCGCGAAGATCTCGCTGATGTCCTCTTCGATGCCCGCTTCCGACAGGTACTGGCTGGTGCCGGCGTTGGGAACGTAAACCGTCTCCGGCCGGTAGGTCTGGAACTTGACTGCATCCGCTCCCGCATCGACAGCGACGTCGATGAGCGATGCGGCCATTGCCAGGTCGCGTCTGGTGGTGCCCATCCGCCAGTTCGAGCCCGCCTCGGCGATGATGAACACCCTGTCCTCTCCGATGCGCAGTGGAGAAGATGCCATGTGCTCTGCCGTCACGGAGACTTCTGGCAGCAGTAGAGCCGATTCTGCCCTGCTCTGCCGAAGGGACTCGTGCGCTCTGCGGACGCGGCGATGCTGAGCTTGGTGGCCGCCTCCACCAAGGGATGTTCGTAATCGACCTCTCCACCGTTGATGGATGGAACCAGAACGTAGAGCACGAGGTCATGCAGGCTGATGAAGTCCTCGACGTCGACAAGAGTCAAATGGCTCTCACCGAGGTGGGGAAGCATCTCCGCCTCCTCGAAGAAGTGATTGAAGACAGCGGGGGTGCGAGCCGGCAGCCCAAGGTCCACTCGATATCGATTCTGATCGGTGTACGTCGGTAACGAGTTTTCAATCATCACCAGGTGACCACCCGGGCGAATCTTCTTCGAAATTGCGTCGATGGCCTGCATCTGCAGTGCGGTGGTGGCGAGGTTGATGAGGCACCGATCGGTGAACACCACGTCGTATTCCGCGCGCAGGCCGTCAACCCGATCCACCTCAACGGCGTCCCCCACCAGGAACCGTAGCGATGAGGGCGATGCCGAGCGCGCGCGGCTCTCCTCCGCAGCAGCAACCATTTCCGGGACGTAGTCCACACCGTCGAACGTCCACTCTGGAAAGGACCGAGCCAGCTCGAGACAGTTGATGCCGTTGCCACATCCGACCTCGAGCACCGCGAAGGACTGCGCGCCCGCGCCACTCAGGCTATGGAGCCGGCGTTGGAGGGCGTCCAGCTCGAGCGCCTTGGCGGTCCAGGTCTTGGTCGTCGCCTTGAGAGCCGCGCCGTGGGTCAGCGCGCTGTTCCGCCAGTGCTCGAAGATCTCATCAGCCAGGGTCGTGTCCCTCACCCGCTCGTGGACTCTGTCGCGCAACGCCCGCCCGGGAAGAACGCCGACGATTGCGCACCGCCTCCGCCTGGGGCATCCAAGGCGCTGGCCAGCACGCTACATGATAGGTTCCCAGAGGTGGGCGACGACACGTGAACCCCGGGGACGCACAACAGCCGGGTGTCCGCGGGCGACTGCTCGATTGGGCGTGGAAGCATCCGCACGCGAAGCGGATGTTGCGCGAAATGTGGGGTACGGGCCGTGAGGCTTCGGCCAAGGTGGGACTGCCTCGCCCATTCGACCCCCCGGAATGGAAGGCGCTCCGGAACATCGCAGCCTCGTCAGATCCGCCGCAATTCGGCGCCGAACGCGTCCTGTTCATGAGCTGGCGTGGATGGTCCACACACCTCGCCATCGAGACCGTTCTGGCGCACGCCGTGCTCCGGCGTGGGGGAGCGCCGATCTTCACGTACTGCGGCGGCCGTCTGCCGATCTGCGATGTGATGCCGGTCGACGCTGCTCCGCCGATGCCCTGTCACTCCTGCCGCGAGTACGCTGCCGGCGCCATCAGTGCCGCGGGATTCGAGAGCGTCGCGCTCCACGATGTGATTGACGTCGGCGCCAGCGTCAGGATCGCCACCAAACTCGTGACGGGGCTCAGCACCGTCGCCGAATGCGAGGCATATGTCGATCGAGACCTTCCGTTGGGACGGATGGTTCGGGTATCGGTTGCATGGTTCCTGTCGCGCGGCACCCTGTCGGAAACCCCGCAGACAGTGGCGGCGTACCGGTCGTTCCTGGTCAGCGGCATTGTCGTTGCGAGAGGGCTGCGCGCGGTGCTGCAGCGCACCCGCGCCGAGCGCGTCTTCATGTTGAACGGCACGTTCTTCGCCGAGAGCATCATGAGTGCCCTCGCAGAGCAACGCGGTATCCCTTTCGGCACATACGAGAAGGCCTTCATCCGGGACGGTCTCGTCATGACCCCGCAAGCGCCGGCATCGCAATTGATGATGCCCGAGGGAACCTGGGAGGCGGCACGCGATGTGCCCCTGACACCCGAGGAGTCGGAGTCGATCGACGAATACCTGGGCGCGCGTCGCAGCGGTGCGAACGACCTCAACGACTTCTGGCGGGTTCGTATCGACGACGTCAGTCGAATCAAGGCTGACCTGCGTCTCGACCACACGCGTCCCTTGGTTGTGATGTTCTGCAACATCCTCTGGGACAGTGCTGTGCTTGGGCGGGATCTCGGCTTCGCATCGATGGGCGACTGGGTGCTGGACGGTATTGCATGGGCCGCGTCACATCCCGAGGTCGACTTGGTGATCCGGATCCATCCAGCCGAGGTTGGGCTCACCAACCACCCGACACGCGAGCGCATGTCCGATCACATTGCCGCAAATGTTCCAGCACTGCCCCCAAATGTTCGCGTCGTGCCGTCCGAGGATCCCACCAGCTCGTACGTGCTCATGGACATTGCCTCGTTCGGAATGGTCTACACATCGACCGTCGAACTCGAGCTCGCCGCGCGTGGCGTACCGGTGGTCGTCGCTGCCGATACGCACTATCGAGGGCGCGGATTCACCATCGACGTCTCGAGCCCCGAAGCGTTCCGGGCCGCAGCCGATGCCCTCCTCAGCGCGCCACCGGACGGCGTGGAGCACGCACGCGTGCGAGAGCTTGCGAGGCGCTACGCGGCGCTCTTCTTCCTGCGGTTCCACAACGTTCTCAATGCGGTGTCGGAGGACGGCCGGAGCAGGCCGCGTATTCGCGTCACTTCGGCCGAGGAGCTCGACCCTGGACGCGATGCGGCGCTGGATCGGCTGGTCGGTGGCATCCTCGATGGCACATCGGTCGTCGCTCCGGCACGAGAGGCCATACAGTTCACGCAGGCTGCGCGCTGATGGCCGGACGCACGGCGCCGAGCACGGCATCGATGAAGCGCACCGCGAAGGCCACACTGCGCAGCATCGTCCACGCCACGTACGACCGGCTCGATCAGCAGCGAAACGTCAATCCACTGGTACCGCCGCGCCAGATCAATCCCAATATTGGGTTTATCCCGCGACGCTCCGCGTATGCGCAGGACTTCATCGCGTCCGGGGCTCGGATCGCGGAGATGCTCGTAACCTACGCTGACTTGCAACCAGATCAGAGCGTGCTTGATATCGGGTGCGGCATCGGTCGCGTCGCCCGGGCGCTGACAACTGTCATCCAGTCATCGGGTGAGTACCACGGCTTCGATGTTGATCCGAAGGCCGTGGCCTGGTGCCGGAAGGCCTACCGCCCGTATCCGAACTTCTCCTTTGCCTACGCTCCCGTCGGCTACCTCAATGTGAAAGGCGTTGCGCCCGTCCGCGGCGAGGATTTCGTCTTCCCCTACCCGGACGGCACGATCGATCTCGCGTTCTCAGTGTCGGTGTACACACATCTCAGCCTGAGCGTCGTCGATCACTATCTCGCTGAGACCGCCCGCGTGCTGCGTCCGGGAGGTACCTGCGTCAACACGTTCTTCGTGATCGACCATTTCGCTGCGACCGCGATGCAGAACGGCACCGCGGATCGCTCCTACCGCGATCTCGGCGATGGCACGTACCTCTGTGTTCCAAGCGACCCCAATCTCGGTATCGGATTCACGCCGAAGGTTGTCGAACAGCTGCATTCGGCGCATGGCCTCGCGATCAACTCCCCGGTGCGGTTTGGCACATGGAATCGTCGGGTCGCTGAGTCGTTTGTCTATCAGGACGTGGTCGTGGCGAACAAGCTCGAGACCCCTCAGGCCGCGGGCTGAGGAGCGCGAGCCGCCAGCGTGGCGCGCCACCATGCGATCGTCCGGCGCAGTCCCTCCTCGAGCGTGACTCCGGCACGCCAGTCGAGCTCACGCAACGCAACGCCGACGTCCGGGCAGCGCCGCTGGGGATCATCGATCGGGAGCGGATGCATCTCGATCGCGGAGTCGCTCTCGCACAGGTCGCGGATGATCTCTGCGAGCTCGTGCATGCTGACCTCGTGCGGATTGCCAAGGTTCACGGGCAGCGTGTAGTCAGACCCGAGCAGTCGCAGCAGCCCTTCGACGAGGTCGTCGACGTAACAGAGGCTGCGTGTCTGGCTTCCGTCGCCATACACCGTCATCGGGGCGCCCGTGAGTGCTTGTGTCACGAACTGCGGCACAGCGCGGCCGTCATCGTCACGCATGCGCGGGCCGAACGTATTGAAGATGCGCGCAATCCGGACCTCCACACCGCGGGCGTTCATGTATGCCATCGCGAGCGTCTCGGACACACGCTTCAACTCGTCGTAGACGCTGCGCGGTCCGATGGGATTGACGTTGCCCCAGTACGTCTCCGGCTGTGGGTGCACGAGTGGATCGCCGTAGACCTCACTCGTTGATGCGAGCAGGACTCGCGCATGCTTCTCCTCAGCTAGGCGGAGGACATTCCGGGTCCCGAACGTGCCGACCTCGAGGGTCTCCAGCGGATGGCGCTGATAGTCGACCGGCGAGGCAAGCGACGCGAAGTGCAGGATCGCGTCGACGTCGCCGTCGACGCTCCACGAGCCGGTGATGTCTTCAACACGCAGGCTGAATCGCGGGTTGTCGAGCAGGTGGCTGACGTTGCCCCGGCTGCCGGTGATCAGGCTGTCGATGCAGATCACCTCGGCCCCACCGGCCAGCAGCCGGTCGGCGAGATGTGATCCGAGAAACCCCGCGCCGCCAGTCACCACGACGCGCGACGGCGCCCAGGTCATGGCACCGCGAGCAGGTCCCGAGCGCGTTTCGACGCCGCCGCCGGAGCCTTCGCGGCCTTTGGTTTACGCGTCGGGCGGCCGACGCCGATGTACGTGAACCCGAGATCCACCAGCGGGGTTGCGTCGATGCAGTTCCGCCCGTCGACCACCAGCTGCCGGCGTACGAGTCCGGCGACGCGCTTCCAGTCGAGCGCCACGTATTCCGGCCACTCGGTCACCACCACCACCGCATCCGCACCGGCGACGCAGTCGTAGGGGTCCTCGACGAGCTCGGTGTTCGGCAGCAGCGGCGCGGCGTTACCGCGCGCGACCGGATCGGTCGCGACGACTGACGCACCGAGATCCTCGAGATGCCGGATCACGTCGATGGACGCAGCCTGGCGAACGTCGTCGGTACCGGGTTTGAATGCGAGACCGAGCACGGCGATGCGACGTTTCTCCAGCTTGCCGTTGAGCGCGCGCTGGATCTTGGCGACGAATCGGCTTCGTGCCTGCTGGTTCACCTCGACGGCCGCACGGAGCAGATGGAAGCTCTGGCCGTGATAGCTCGCGGCCTGGTCGAGGGCACGAACATCCTTCGGAAAGCACGAGCCACCGAACCCGAGGCCCGCGCCGAGAAACGCCCGGCCGATGCGCTCATCGGTGCCGATGCCGTCGGCGACGGAGCTCACATCAGCGCCGGTGAACTCGCAGAACTGCGCGATCTCATTGATGAACGAGATCTTCAGCGCCAGAAACGCGTTGACGCCGTATTTGATGAGCTCTGCGCTGGTGGAATCGGTGATCCGGATCGGTGCGTCGAGGTGACCGAAGAGCTGGGAAACGCGCTCGCACGCGGCGGCGTCGCTGCCACCGATCACCACCTGCGGGGGTTGGCGAAAATCTCGCACGGCGCTGCCTTCAGCGAGGAACTCGGGGCAGACCGTCAGCGGCACCAGGCGGCCGTTGCGCCGGCCGAGCGACTGCAGCGAAGCCGTGGTTCCTGGGGGAACGGTGCTCTTGATCGCGATCACGGTCTCGGGTCCCGCGTAGCGGACCGCCTGCGTGATGGCCGCCCGCACCTGGGTGAGATCCGCGCGGCCGTCGCTCAAGGGCGGCGTTCCCACGGCGATCATGATCACGGCGGCGCCGCCCATGGCCGCTGCCGGGTCGTCGTACAAGACCAGCGTGCCGGCCTTGAGGACTTTGGCAAGGAGGTCGTCGAGGAGCGGCTCGTGAATCGGGGTGCGGCCCTTTCGCAACGTCGCCAGCCGGGATTGGTCGATATCGAGGAGCCGGACGTTGACCCCGGCATCGGCGAGGCAGACCGCCGTGACGAGGCCGACATACCCGGCGCCCACCATGCAGAGGGGGTCGGGACGCGGGCTCACAGGGTTCGAATTCGTGCGTGCCACAAGGCGAACAATACGGGTCGCGACGCCCGCACCTACGCGCCGTGCGACCCGGGAGGGAGTTGTGGCGGTGCCCCGCCGCCGGTTTCGGTGCCTCGGACGGCCTCGAGGACGCCCGCCCAGAAGCCCACACCCCAGGCCACATGCATCACCACGAAGGTCGACGGAATCCGGAGGCGGACCTCGAGGGGCTCGTCATCCCCCGCCTGCACCGCGGCGATGACGCAGGCGGCGCCATACGCGGTTGCCCCGGCGAGCGCGAGCCGGCGCCCCCGCCCCGTGAGGACCATCGCCGCCATCAGAGGGAGTCCCGCGACCAGGGCCGGCGCGACGAGGTGGTACGGGCGGATGACCCCGGGGCTGGCACGAGCGACCCGAACCTTGCCCCGGCCATAGCGGTAGTACTGGCGGGCAAGCAATCGCAGGCCGTCGCGAACGTGGTAGCGGGTGCGGATGTCTGGGCTGAAGACGATGCGACCACCGGTCGACCGGATGCGCTCGTTGAGCTCGTAGTCCTCGTGCGGCGGATATGCCTCGTCGAAGAGCCCCACTCGCTCGAAGGCACTCCGCCGGAACGTGCCGAGGAAGACCGTGGGCATCTCCTGTTCCTCCCGGCTGTAGCGGAAGCGCGCTCCACCCACCCCGAACGGCGAGCTCATGGCGCGGGCGATCGCCCGCCCGGACGGACCGTCGCCCTCTGCCTCCTGGAGGCCGCCAACGTTGTCGGCGCCGGTGGCGTTCAGGAGTTCGACCGATCTGCGCAGGTGGTTGCGGCCCCATTGCGCGTGGCCGTCCTGGCGGGCGATCACCGCGCCGCGGCTCGCAAGGATTGCCCGATTCAGGCCGGCTGCCTGCATCCGCCCCGGGTTGTCGATGAGACGCACGTTTGGGTGGCGGGTGGCGATCTGCTCGACGATGGCTCGGGTCCGGTCATCGGAACCGCCGTCGGCGACGATCACCTCGTAGCGGTCTGCCGGGTAGTCCTGGTCGAGCACCGAGTCGAGGCAGGCCTCGATGTGGCGCGCCTCGTTGTAGACCGGGATGACCACACTGACGTATGGCTCGCGCTGTTCCGACCGTTCCATTGCGGGCATATCGTGATCGGGAACGCCCACGCCGCGCAGTTCGCGGGACTGCCGCGCAATGTGCAGACCAGCGTGTAGGCTTGCCTCGATGATCGCCCAGGACGTTCCGGGCGCCGCGGTCACATCCCGTCGCCGAGGGATTCTCGCCTCCGAGCGAAAGTTGCTGCTCGCGGCCGGGGACACGCTGCTCGTGGCCTGCTCGCTCATTCTCGCCTTCAACCTGCACTCCGGGCCGATCCAGCACGCCTCCCTGACGGTGCCGTGGAAGGGCGTCATCCTCGTCACCGCACTCTGGCTGGCGATCGCACTCGTGGTGGATTCCTATGACCTGCATGCGGCGGTCAGCGTCCGCGGCATCTTCAGGGTGGTGGCGACCACGGTCACCCTCGAGGGGATCGCCCTGCTCGCCGTGTTCTTCACGGTCCCGTTCGAGATCACGCGGCCCACCATCCTGATCTGGGTGCCCCTGTCCGGCCTGACAGTCCTCTGCTGGCGGCTGCTGTACCGGCGCGTCTTCGCCCGCGCGATCTTCGCGGGCCGGATCCTGCTGGTGGCCGATGCGCAGACGGTCGACCGTGTCTGGAGCGAAGTCGACGACCACATGGCCGGGCTCTACCGCGTCGTCGGCACCATCCACCCGGCTGATGTGGACGCCGGGAGCAGGCTCAGCTCGGCCGCCGCGGGCCGCGAGGCAGACCAGATCGTGCTCGGGGCCGAGGAAGACCTCGCCACCGACCTCTTCCAAAGTCTCGTCGAGTGCTACGACCAGGGGCTGGTGGTGCGATCCATCGCGGACGTCTATGAGGAGCTGACAGGGCGGCTGCTCGTCGAGCGACTGCGTCAGTCGTGGCTGCTGTCACTGCAGCAGCGCGGGGAGACATCGCGCGTCTATTCAGTCTTCAAGCGCCTCGTCGACATCTTCGCGGGGATCGTCGGCCTGATTGTCGTTGGCATTCTTTTCCCCTTCGTGTGGTTGGCGATCAAGATCGAGGATCGCGGACCGATCTTTCATCGCCAGGTGCGCGTCGGACACTTCGGCAAACCGTTCGAGATCCTGAAGTTGCGCACCATGCGTGTGCGACCCCGCGACGATCTGCAGTGGACAGCGCTGGACGACGTGCGCATCACCAAGGTCGGAGGCGTGCTCCGTCGCCTGCATTTCGACGAGTTGCCGCAGGCGTGGAATATCCTGCGCGGCGAGATGAGCGTTGTCGGTCCGCGCCCGGAACAGCCGCAGTACGTCGAGCAATTGCGCGAGGCCATCCCGTACTACAACACGCGGCTCTCAGTGCGGCCCGGGCTCACCGGCTGGGCACAGGTGAACTACGGATACGGCAGTGGGGTCGAAGGATCCACGGTCAAGCTCTCGTACGACCTGTACTACGTCAAACGACAGTCGGTGGCGCTCGACCTCCTGATCATGGCGCGCACCGTCTTTGCGGTGGCGACGCTCAAAGGCCGCTGAGCTCGGTCCGGCTTGGCGCTCCAGGACCTCGCGCAAACGTTTCCCGGGGTGGTGATCGCCGCCCTGCTGCCCGGCTTCGCACTGGCGACACTGCTCAGCCCGCGTTGGCACTGGTGGGCGCGGCTGGCGATGTCTCCAGGACTGTCCGCGGGATTCATCGGTGTCATCGGCATGGCGATGCACGATGTGCACATCCCGTTCGAACCACTCACGGTGCTGCCATTCATCGTGGTGGTCGCGGTCGCAGCAGTCTTTCGCTGGCGGCGCACCGACCCGGGTCTCGACCTTGCTCCTCCGTGGTGGTTGCCGGTCCCCGCATTGATCACCGGCCTCGTGGGTGCGTCGGTCTTCTTCTGGGCGCTGCACGGACAGGTGCTTCCTCCCGACTGGGACACCGCGACCCACGGCGGTCTCGTCAACACCATCTCGCGGACGCACGACGTGCTGCCGCTCATCACGATCCCGCTGGAGGGAACGGACTTCGTGCGGCTCCGGCCCGGGTTCGAGGCGATGGCCGCAGTGGTGTCGTGGCTTGGGGCTCCCTCACCCGCGATGGCGATGGCGCCGATCATCACCACAACACTTGTCTTGATCCCGGTGTCGCTGACACTCCTCGCCTACGAGGCAACCGGTTCAGTGGCACTCGCCGCAGTGGTGCCGTTCTTCGCCCTGGGGCTCGCGTTTCCGTCCTTTCAGGCAATCGTCGGGCGGTTCCCGGAAATCGTCGACTCGACGCTGATCGTGCCCTTCATCGTGGTGGGCCTGCGTGTGATGCGAGGGGTCTTCACGCGCGACAACGCGTTGCTGCTGCTTGCCATCACAGCGTCGATCTGGGTGATTCACGGGCTCGAGGTGTTCACCGCTGCGGTGGTCGCGTGCGGGCTCTTTGGCGCGACCGCCGTGCGAGTGTTGCGCGCCGGACCTCGCGTCGCACTGATGCGTATGGGCGTCGCATTGGCGATGGTTGCCATCGGCGCTGTCGCGGTCACCGTGCTCACGCGTGTTCCGCACGTTCCGCCACCGACGGCGACGCAGCCGTCGTCCGCCGTTCTGCCCACCACCGCGGCCAAGGTGCATATTCGTGTGCTGCTGGCATCGATCGCGCAGACCGATCTCATCAGTCCGATCACTGTCGCGCTCTATGTGATCGGTGCTGTTGCGCTGCTCGTACGGCGAAAGATGCTGTGGGTGCTGCTGGCGCAGATCGTGCTGGTCGTGCTGATGGTGGACGACTTCTACCTGCACAAGTTCGAGAACCTCTGGCGCCTGATCTATCCGTGGGGCGAGCAGGACCGGATCCTCGGCGTGCAGTACTGGTTGGTGCCGCTCGTGTTGGGTGCCGGGTTCCTCGCGGTCATCCAGGTCATGCGCTCGCTCTCGCGCACTCGCCGGCTGCAGGTTGGGACCACGATCGCCGCGGTGGTCGTCGTGGTGATCGCGGTGCTTGCGCGACACGCGCTCGGTCATCAATGGACCGACTGGATCGGTCAGTACCTCGTCTACACGTATCCCCTCGGGCTCTTCGACCCGCTCACCATGCTGCGGCCGTGGATTCTTGCGGTGGGAATCGCGGCGGTGGCGGTGGTCGTCGCCTGGGTCCTTCTGGCCACGCGGCCGCGTGTTCCAGCGTTCATCACGTCGCGGTTGGGTCCGGCAGGAAGCTCCCTTGATGCGGCCGGCATCGCGCTCGGAGCAATCGCGGTGCTCTGCCTGGTGGTGGGTGGCGCGTCCGAGCTCGCGGTGTACCGCAACGCCGTCGTGACGAGGTCACTGGTCACCCCCGCAGATCTCACCGTGCTGAAGAAGATCACCGACACATATCCGCCCTCGACGGTCGTGATGACCAACGGCGGCAATGACGCGGGCATGTGGATGACCGCGTTGACGGATCTGACTCCCCTGGTGCCGAACGGCTTCGAATATGGCTTGCTGAGCCTGCCGCTGGACGTTGCCCTCTCCAACGCCTGCACAGCCCCCGTGGATGCCGAGGACGCCATCGCGCAGTTCGCCAAAGTGGCGCCCGTCGACCTCGTCTTCATCGGCGCTCACAGCCTCCCCACGCCGACGGACAACTGGAGCCTGCCGTGCATCGCGAAGCTGTCCAACCTCCGGCTGGTCACCTCGGCGCAATCGAATGGCTCGACTGCGGCGGCGTTCGCCGTCATCAAGTAAGGACAGGCGCGAGCGTCGAGGGCGCTGTGGCAGCCGTGTCAGGCCGGATGGATCCTCAGGCTTCTGCCGATGCGGCGCCGGCGTACGTTCCGAAGCTCCAGATGACGCCTTCGGGATCCGCGGCGGTGAATCCTCGAGAGCCGTAGTCCTCATCGCGCATCTCGCGGGTGATCCGGGCGCCATGTTCGGTTGCGCGCGCATAGAGCGCGTCCGGATCGGTCACCACGACGTAGATCGCACCAACCCCGGGCGGAAGATCGGCGATCCCGCTCTCCGGCCGGACGCTGCCGAGCATGACGCCGCCGCCTTCCGGCCAGCGCAACTCCGCGTGCTCGACGACGGTGCCGTCCTCATTGCGGTAGACGGCGGTTTCCTCGAAGCCGAACGCCGCGACCAGGAACGCAATCGCGGCATTGGCGTCCCGATATAACAGTGTCGGCCAGACGGCGGTGCGTGGTGCAGGTGTGGTCATGACATCGAGGATGCACTGTCGCCGCTGCTCTGCGCTTGGAAAAAACGGACTCCCTCGTCCGCCCACCACACCGACGCGGCCTCGCCCGCGAATTGATTCCACTCACGCGCCATATGCGCCTGGTCGAAGTATCCGCAAGCCGCGCTGAGCTCCGCCAGCGAGAGCATCGGGCGGCGCTGCATCAGTGTTCTCGAGTGCGTGAACCGCGTGACACGCGCGACATCCTTCGGCGTGAGACCGAATTCCGCGACGAACGCACGGTCGAGATGGCGCCGGCTCCAGCCGACCTCGGTCGCCACAGCGCTCACCGGCATCGTCCCGTGTGACGTGACGATCAACTCCCACGCATGGTCGACGTGGCGACAGGCGGCGTCGATGGCGATCCCTCGACTCCCGAGGACGTCGAAGACAGCATCGCGGCGCGCATCTTGCGTGTCTGACGTCTGCAAGCGATCGATGAGCTCCGCGGCCGTGGCACCGATGACATCGCGCATGTCGAAGACGCTGTGCGCCAGTTGCGATGCGGGCACGCCGAGCAACCGCCGGGCCGCCTGCGGTGCGAGGTCCAGTTGCACGCCCGCCATCGACTCGCCGTAGCCGATCACCGCGGGGCGCATGTGCAACCCACCGACCAGCGCCATGAAACTGTCGGGCGCCTGGGTGGGGTGAGGCATCGCCACAAGGTGTGTCGGCTCCCCGACGCTCAGCACCACCGTCAGCGTCGGTGAGGGCAGACCGAGGTGAGTACCCGGATCCATCCCTTCGTGGTGATAGTCGACATAGCGGCGGAGCGCGCCGCCCACGCTGCCGAGGGCGTCGCTCGTCGTGGCATTCACGACCACAGAATATCGGCTCGCCCCCGCTGACAATTCTCAGGTAAGGCGATGCCTGGTACGGCTATCCTCGGGGTCTGTCGTCAGAGGAGGGATCCATGGTCGAGCACCTCGGGCTCAGATCAATCACAGCCGCCACACTTGGACTGGGCATGGCATTGCTCACGCAGGGGACGAGTGCGGCGCACACGGCGTCGCTGAGTTCAGGCAACGTCGCGACACAGTATTCCTTCGCGCAGAGCAGCCTCTCCGGGGGCGGCTTCGAGAATGTGATCGCCGCTGATCCCTTCCATCCCGGAGTGGTGATCAGTGGGTCCGATGTGGGCGGCATCTACCGCTCCACCGACTACGGCGTGATGTGGTCGGCGGCGCAGAGCGGCTCCCTTCTCCAGACCGGGAACCCGATAGCGTCGATCGTTTTCGATCCAAAAACGCCGAATCTCGTGTACGCGGCCGCTGACAGCGGCGTCGCGGTGTCCACCGATGATGGAGTGACGTGGACGGCGCTCCCGACGGAGGTTCAGGGGACGGAGCCGGCGACAGCGCCCACCTTCAACGGATCCAACAGCAGCAATCCGAGCGGGACGACGGGGCAGGAGCGCTGCGTCGGGAACCTCCTCGCGGTGGATGACTCGACGAAGCCGGCTCGCATCTACGCTGCGAGCTTCGACGATGGCCTCTGGATGTACAACGCCACCACATCGAACCCGGATGACGGCACCTGGTCGCTTGTCGCCAGCCAGTCTCTCCTCGGCAACGCTTTTTGCCTGACGTCGCTTGCATGGGGGTCGGCTGGCGCGTTGGACGTGTCCACGTGGGAAGGAACAAGGGGCATATACACGATCAGCCGCCCGAGTACGAGTGACCCGGATGTGCAGCCGGTTACCGACGCGCCCACCACGGTCCAGGAACTCGTGGGGCTGACAAACGGTCATGTCTGGGGCGCTGCGTACGGCAGCGGCGTCGGCCTGATCACGAGCAGCGGATGGGTGACTTGTCTTCCCGACACCGTTGCTGATGTGGACTACCTATCCATTGCGGGTTACGTCGACGCGGGCTCAGATGTCGTGATCGCGGGCTCTGACTACCCTCCAGCGAACGGTCCGAGCCCCCGCGCGGTGCTGGAGGAGACGAAGAACTCGGGAACGAATTGGACCGCTTTGCCAACTTCGGAGTTGGAGGTGAGCACCGAACTCCTCGGCCCTGCCCCGGGAAACCTATGGTGGCACGGCTTGCCGTATCCGCCTGCGCTGCTGTACTCAAACTCCATGGTGCCGTCGTCCATCGCCATCGAACATCAGAAGAAGGGCGATGACATATGGGTCGCCGGTTACGGGGGAAATTGGCGCCTCCTCGGTGCGCAAGGGCAGTCGACCTTCTATCCGTCGGACTACGGAATCGGGTCGACGGTGAACCATCAGATCGCGATTGATCCGACCACGGTCGGGAATCCGCGCTCGACCCAGCGTGTCTACGTCGGCGATACCGACTGGGGGATGTTCAGCTCGGCCGATGGTTTCAGCACGCAACAAGGAATCAGCGACGACCAGTTCACCGGTGGCGGCACCGACGTGCTTGACACAGTTGTGGACGGCTCGCCCTCGCCGCCTCTCGTTTACATCGGTGTCGGCAATCGCAACAGCAACACCCAGGGGGAACTGCTGTACGCACAGGCGCCTGCGATATCCGCAGGCGCATTTCAACCGCTCGAACTCCCAGCCGCAACTGACGGCGGCCGTCCACTCGCGGTCGGGGTTGTCGACAGCTCGGGGACGGCAACGCTCTTCGTCGCCGTCGAGGCAAGCGGCATGTGGACCACTGTCGTCGGCTCTGGCACATGGGTGCAGAACACGTCGTTGTTCACGCAGGACCTGACGTTGGATCCCAATGCGGCAATCGCAACCGCCGATGGGGTCGTATATGCGTACTACCCGCAGCGGGGGCTGTACAGATCTGTCGACGATGGAGCAACGTGGACCGAAATCTGGGCCAATCCGTCGGTTGCATACGCACCGTCTCTCATGGTCGACAGTGCGAATCCGACGACGTTGTGGGTCACCGCGGCTGGCGGTCTCTACGAACTCGCCGATGCTCCCACCGCGACATATACGTCTCCGAACCCCGTGATAGCCGGGAACGCACTGCACGAGCCCGAGCTGAGTGGCCTTGCGGAACTCAACGGTCAGGTGTTCACAACCGAGCTTGGCTCAGACGGTCTTGAGGTTCTGGTCAGTGATCCGACACAAGCAACCTTCACCGATGTCAGCAACGGGACGCTGAGCGGGACGCAGGCAATAGTGAGCGGCCTCGCGGTCGCAAACGATGGGACCGCGTACATCTCGACCGCCGGAGAGGGGGTGATAGTGGGAACGCCAGTCGATCCCACGAGTACAACACTGACCTCGTCGCCGAATCCGTCCGGGCCGGGTCAGCGCGTGACGTTCAGCGCGACTGTGACTGCGACGGCGATCGGAGACACGCCAAGCGGAAGCGTTGCCTTCTGGAACGGCACGAAGAAGCTCGGGACGGCCTCGCTCAATGCGTCGGGTATGGCGTCCTTCTCCATAAAGACATTGAAGAAGGGCACCTACTCCATCGTGGCGAAATATCAAGGCACTACGACTGGTGACGATCCATCGACCTCGAACACGGTCATCCAGAAGGTCACCTGACCCGCGCGATCAAGCGCTGTGCGTCGCCTTCGGTGTGGGCGGAAGAAGTGGCGGCAAACCCTCGATTCCAAATCCCCAGTCGAAGAGCTGGCTCTCGAGACGTGCCGGATAGTTCGCACTGAGCAGCACCGCAAGCAGGTGATGCCCGCCGCGTACAGCCATCCCGACCAGACAGGCGCCGGCGTTGCCGGTCCATCCAGGCTTGATGCCAACCGCAGCGGGATAGTCCTGCAGCAGCGCGTCGAGGTTGCGCAGGTGATACGCGGGATGCAGAGCACTCGCGGGGAGGTTGATCGTCCGGGAATCGACGATCTCATCGAACAGTGGGAATTGTTGATACGTGTAGTCGGCGATGACCGCGAGGTCGTACGCGGATGAGTACAACCCGGGATCGTCGAGTCCCGCTGTCGCGGTGAAGTGCGAGTCGTGCAGGCCGAGCGCCGCCACCTGCGCATTCATTGCCGCAACGAAGCGCGCCTCGCCGACTGTGTCCACGGCGATCGCACTCGCGGCATCGTCACCGCTGGGCAGCAGCATGCCTTCAAGGAGCTCCTGGACGGTCAGCGTCTGACCGGCTTTCAAGCCCATCAGTGTGTCTGCCGACGACTGACCCAGCGCATTCGCCGTTACGGTCACTTCCCGGCTCGGACTGAAGTTCTCGAGCGCCACCAGCGATGTGAGCACCTTGGTCAGGCTCGCCGGCGCGAGCTCGAGGTTGGGGAACTTCTGCCAGAGGATCTCGCCGGTATCGAGGTCGATGAGAATGCCCGAGCGTCCGCGGATCGTCGGCGCGCCGGACGGCAGCGGCGACGGCGTCCAGAAGTTGATGTCATCTGTGCCCACATTCATGTCGAACCAAGGCGCGGGCGTGGAAGAGGCCGACGGACGAGTTGCAGCATTGGCCCCCGAAGCCGCGATGGGAAGGCGTGACGTGGTGGTCAGAAGGCCGAGCGCGAGGACGGCTGCCAATGCGACGAGGCCGAGGCGGGCGTATGGCGGCAGTCTGAGCATGGAGGAGCGAGGGGAATCGTATCCCCACGCCGCTCGCTTTTCTGCCTCTTGCCAGAACCTGAGTGCTGGCTTCCGGTTAGGCCTCGGGAACGAGGAGACGTCGCCGGAGGAACTCAGGAAGTGCGTCGCCCGCCGCCACGAGGTGCGGCTGCAGCGCTTTCTCCGTCGTGAGCGCCCGGAACATCATCTCGATCGTCACGTCGTGCTCGGGCCGGTGGATCACCGTGATCGAATCGCCGGCGCCGACCAACCCTGGTGTGATCACGCGGAGATAGGGCCCTGGAGCACCGCGCTCAGTGAAGCGTTTCACCCAGAGCTGCTCCTCGAGCCATCCCGCAAACGTCCGACACGGGATACGCGGCGAGGTGACCTCGAGCACGCACGTGTCTCCCACCTGCCAGCGCTCTCCAACAAGGGCGCCGTTGACATCGAGGCCGAGGGTGGTCAGGTTCTCGCCGAAGACGCCGTTGGTGAGCGGGCGTCCGAGCTCGGCCTGCCACGTGTCGAGATCCTCGCGGGCATAGGCGTAGACCGCCTGGTCGGTCCCGCCGTGGGACTGCGGATCGCCGATGGCATCACCCGCCGCACCGCTTCTCCCGGTGCCGGGCCCCGGGTCGTGGAGTTGAACCGGCACGTCGGACGGGCGCTTGTCGATGCCCGTCACGCCGCTGTCGGTGAATGCGCTGGCCTTCGGCCTGCCGATGTTCACGGAGAGGAGCTTTGCCATGTCCGGGCAAGGATACCTGTGGCCCTCACGGCCGACGGTTTCCGCACCGGGCGGACGATCGGATGATATGCTCTGAGCGTTGTGCATTCTGCTCTGAGCGTAACTGCCGATGAGGTCCGCCGTGAGCTTGGTGCGGTGCTTCGCGGGCATCGCGACGGCCAGGGCCGGAGCCTCGGTGAGATCGCCGGCGAGGCGGGATGCTCACCCGCGTACCTCTCCGAGGTGGAGCGCGGTCTCAAGGACGTGTCCGCGGATCTCCTGATCGCGATCACCTACGCGCTGGCGGTGCCGATCGCCGCGGTGTACGGCGATCTTGGGCGCCGCCTGGAAGCGTGGCCGCAAGAGGAACCTGCGTGGCCGACGGATCCACGGCGCCAGCTTCGTGCTGTGACGTCGGGCCTCGACGCGGCGTCGCTGCGGACGGTGGCGCAGTTCGGCGCATTTCTCGCCATGAACCAGGCGGAGCCACAGCGCCGTCGTATCGGCTTCGTTCCACCTACAAGGGAGGGCACACGATGACCCTGGTCCCCACCGTCGTCGAGAGCACAACCCGCGGCGAGCGTTCGTATGACATCTACTCCCGCCTGCTTCGCGACCGGATCATCTTTGTGGGCGGCGTCATCGACGATGATCTCGCCAACCTGGTCACCGCGCAGTTGCTCTTCCTGGAAGGCGAGGATCCGGAGCGCGACGTGCATCTCTACATCAACAGCCCCGGCGGTTCGATGACCGCGGCGCTGGCGATGTACGACGCGATGCAGTACGTCCGGCCGCTGGTCGAGACGACGTGCCTGGGTATGGCCGCGAGCGGCGCGTCGCTGCTGCTCTCGGCGGGTGCGCCTGGACATCGTCTTGCATTGCCGAACTCGCTGGTGGTCATCCATCAGCCGTGGGCGCAGGGCATGCAGGGGCAGGCGACCGACCTCGACGTGCACGCTCGCGAGATCCTGCGTCAGCGTGCGCTGCTGATCGAGCTGTATCACCGCCACACCGGTCGTGACTCCGAGCAGATCGGCCGCGATATCGAGCGCGACTACCACATGACCGCAGAGCAGTCACTCGCCTACGGGATGATCGATCACATCATCGAGAAGCGGCCGCAGAGTCAGATGCTTGGGATAACCGATCCCAACCTTGCACCGGTCGCCGGACGGAACCTGCGGACTGAAACACCGTAACCTCTTCGGAGTCACTAGCGAAAATGAGTTGCTCAGACCGAGCGCAGTGCTCGGGGCTTGCCCGGCCGCCTATAAGACATGTGGCGCCTCATGAATTCGTCGAATCGCGGCACCGTGAAGTCGATGTGGCCATAGTCTTCGGTGGCATATATGAGGCCGCGATCGAGGAGCTTCTGACGGACCGTCGAGAGCGCTGTCGTCGTTGACCCCATGGCTGTTGCGACGGCACCAACTCTATATGGGCCTGTACCCAATTCAGACATCGCACGCAGGTATCGGCGTTCCTTCTGGGTAGCACGCTGGATTCGGACTTCATAAATGCCGCGGTCGAGTGACTGCTCGGCGCGAGGAGCTGCCGCGTCAACATCCTCACGAGTTATGGGCGAGGCTGGCGCGGTATTCCAGATGTGCTTGCCAAACTCTTGAATGTAGAAGGGATAACCCTGAGTTAGCTCGAGCGCCCGGGCAACAGCGTCGTCCGCGTATGCGACACCCTCGCGCTCTGCCGGTACGACCAGTGCGGCATGGGCATCGAAGCCGCGGAGGGCTCCGATCTTTGGAAACAGGAAGAGTCGCTCGGCGTAGGATCGAGCCTCCCCGGCGAGGCCGGGTATCTGGGGCAGACCGGCGGCAGCCAGCGTCAGTGGGAGTTGCTTCTGCATGACGCGATGCAAGGCGCTAATAAGCGCCCGAAACTCGGCTTCTTTGACGAACTGGATCTCATCGATGAAGAAGGCTATGCCGATGTTCTTATCTTTCGCAGCTCGCCCGAGCTGCAGAAATAGCTCCGTGAAATCGTCGGTCAGATGGCTCTCCTGAACGTGTTTCAGATCGATGGACAATTCGAATCCATTTGGGTCGGTGAGCTTGAAGGCGCTGAGCATGGAGAGACTCCCTCGGACAGCATCGGCGACCTTCTTTGTGAGCCTCAGATCCCTGAGGAGGCGTTGGACGTCTTTGGCCAGAAGCTCCGGGAGACTGGTTTCGGGGGTCAATTCACGAAATGCAGAGAGATATCCTCCCCTCTCGGCCAAGTCCTCGAAGGTGTTGAGCAGCACCGTCTTCCCCACTCCCCGAAGACCGCTGATGATCTGGCTCTGCTCCGGTTTCCCGAGAACCAAGCGCGAGAGGAGGATCTGGAAGCTCTCGATCTCCTCGTCTCGCCCAGCGAGCTCACTTGGACGGCTGCCTGCGCCGGGCGTATAGGGATTCCTGATCGGATCCATCTTGCCGACTTAGCCTCAGTTATTCCGACTTATCCATGATCCTTGGATAACCTTGAATAAGTCTAGAGAACTGGGGCCAGTCAGCAGGCCGCTAGCGCAGCGGCGCGGATCCAGCGTGCGAGCCAGCGAGCCGCCGGTCTAGACGACCTTGGCGACGCTGACCACATTCGGATCGCTGCGGACGGGGAAGTTCACCGAATTGGCGATGTAGCAGAGATCGTGCGCCGGCTCATGCAAGGCGATCGCGCGGTCCATCTTCTCGGGCGTGGTGATCGTCACCTGCGGATGCAGCACAACCTCCTCGAAGTGACCGCCGCCATCGGCCGTTTCGACAAGCCTGCCCGAGGGATGGTCGACGTACTCCGAGACGACGATGCCCTCCTTCGCGCAGAGCACCAGGTACCAGAGCATGTGGCACTCGGAGAGCGACGCGACCAGCAACTCTTCTGGGTTCCAGCGCTCACGCGAGCCGCGGAACGCAGGGTCGGCGCTTCCAGCGATCGTCGGCTTCCCCTCGACGCTCACGTCATGCGAGCGCTCGAACGCCTGGTACCCGCTCGTCCCGGTGCCGGTATTACCGGTCCACGTGACGGTCAGCTCGTAGGTATGAGTCTTGGGCATCTCAGCGCACCTCCCCTCCTATTCTCGCCGCCGCGGACTTCGCGCCGCGCGGCCCCCTACTCGTCCGAATCGACGAAGTAGGTCTCGCAGGCGAGTTCGAGGAGTTCGGCGTTGAGCTCGACCGGCTTGCCCAGGTAGAGGGCGGAGTGAATCACGTGGTTCAGCAGGTCGCGAGGATGCGTGCCATGCAACGGCCGGCCCTTCGCGAAGTACTGCGTCTCGAGCAGCTTGTCGACGAGCCCTTCGTCCATGCGCAGGTCCCGGTCCACGCAGTTGCGTCGCCAGATCTCTTTGTATTCGTCCACGGTCGGGTCCGGGACGTGCACTTTGAATCGCACGCGGCGCAGGAAGGCCTCGTCCATGAGGTTCTGCGGGCGAAGGTTGGTCGAGAGCATGAGCATGCAGGTGAAGGGCACCGGGATGCTGGAGCCGGCGCGCGGGATGTTGAGGTAGTCCACCTTCTTCTCGAGCGGCACGATGAGCCGGTTAAGGAGATCGCGCGGGGACATGTTCTGCTGGCGCCCGAAGTCGTCGATCAGGAACAGGCCGCCGTTGGCCTTGAGCTGCATCGACGCCTCGTAGAAGCCAAGGGTGTGGTCGAAACCGAGCTCGAGCATGCGCGGCGTGAGCTCCCCGCCGACCTTGACCGCCGGCCGCTTGGCCAGCTGCCAGCGACGATCGTGGGGCGGCAGCTCGCGGTCGATGGGCTCGTGATGGATCGGGTCGTAGAAGCGGATCACCTCGCCGTGGACGTAGAGCGCCCGGGGGATGAACATCGGCGCGCCGAGCAGCGACGCGGCAGCCTCGGCGATCGTGGTCTTGCCGTTTCCCGGAGGGCCGTAGAGGAACACCGCCTGGCGGGCGCTGAGCGCGGGTCCGAGGTGGTCGAGCACGACCTCCGAGAGCACCAGGTGGCTGAACGCGTCGTGCAGCCGGGCGCGGTTGACCTGGCCATCGACGTGCGACTGGCGCTCGGCCATGGCCGTGTAGTCGGCGATCGGCACCGGGGCGGGCCCAGCGTACTGGTTGATTTCGAGGAGCTCGCGGGCCCGCTGGCGGCCGGTCGTCGAGATCATGTGCTGCATGCCGGCGTTGATCGGCTCGCCCGGATCGAGGGTGGCGGTATGCACGCCGGTCGAAGAGCAGTACCCCTCGTCGGCCAGGAATCGCGACGTCGTGTCGATGAAGGAGAAGGGCAGGCAGAGGTGGTTCGCGATGTCGCGCCCGAGCATGCTGCCGTTGAAATACAGGACCTTGAGGACCAGATCGCAGACAAAGCTGAACGGCAGTCCTGTCTCCTCGGCGGTCCTCGGAGCGGGAGGCAGCGCGATCGGACTGGAAGCGGGCGCGGATACAGGCGCAATCACTGCCATCGGCGCCGATTGTGTCATGGGCCGGTTTGACGTTCCGGCACCCGTGACGGATTGTCATACGACCGTTCCAGCCGGCCTGCTGGTACGGTTTACCGCGATGGCGGTACCGTTGGACGTTGGGGCCCCCGACCGGCGGCGGGTGGGACCCTTCTGGATCGAGGAAGGCCCGGGCGCGCTCTTCGGCGGGGCGGCCATCGTGGTGCTGTTCGCAGCCCTCTTCATCCTCGCCGTCGCCATGCGTCCTGCGTAACCCACCCGATCTCGTGTCGTTTCACCCTGGAACTCGACAGCACTGCCGGCACGCCGCAGCGTCCCGGAGCCAGGAGACCATTCCACCAATGCATTCGGCGGTTTCGGTTTGAGCCTCGACGATACCCCGGAAGCCCGGCGCCGCCGGGCTGGGTTGTCGAACGGCGGTCGCGCACCCCTTCGCACCAGCCAGCTCGAACAACCCGGGAATCGGCGCGTCGCAGGCCGCGGCGCGCGCGGAGCTGCGCCGGCGGCGAGCAAGTGCGTACCGGCATCTGCGGACCCCGCGCAAGCGCGGCCGCGTGCTGCGGATCGTGCTCATCGCCATCACCGTGTTCGCTGCGATCGGGGCCGGGACGGTGGGAGCGGTCTTCGCCGGCTACAGCGCCTACAAGAGCCAGCTTCCCAGCGCGGCGACCATCACCAACATGGAGCCCCAGATCGACACCGAGGTGTACAACTCGGCGGGCGGCCTGATCCATGTGTTCCACAACGAGAGCTATCGCCACATCCACGCTGATCTGAACGACATCTCGCCGTACTTCAAGGAAGCGATCGTGGCGATCGAGGACCACAACTTCTACACCGAGGGGTCATGGGATCTCGCGCGCCTCGTCGAGTCCGGCGTCGCAGACGTCACCCACCACGGCCAATCGCTGCAGGGTGGTTCCACGATCACGGAGCAGCTCGCGAAGATCAGCCTCTATGGCGGCGCCGACCCGCCACAGAGCATCGATTACAAGATCAAGGAGATCGTGCTCGGCAACGAGATCGCGCTCAACTTCACCAAGAGCGAGATCCTCGACATGTACGTCAACCGCATCTTCTACGGCAACTTCTCGGTCGGCATCGGGACAGCGGCCGAGATGTATTTCCAGGTCCCTGCGAGCCAGCTGACGCTGCCCGAGGCTGCGCTCCTTGCCGGCCTCCCGCAGTCACCGTCCGCGTACAACCCGTTGCTCCACAACGCGCACGACGCCGTCAACCCGCTCGCCAAGTCGCGTCAGAAAGCAGTCCTCCAGGCCATGCAGGCCAGCGGCTACATCACCCAGGCACAGGGAATCGCCGCGTACGCGGTGAATCTGCCGGTGCATTCGTGGACGGAATCCACGCCCAATTACGACCCGGATTTCGTCGCGTACCTCGAGACCTACCTGAACGCGAACTTCCCGCAATACGCGAGCCCTGGCGGCTATGAGATCCACACCACCATCGATCAGGTCAAGCAGGACCTCGCGCAGAGCACCGTCACCCAGCTGGTCTCCAAGGAGCGCATCAACGAGAACATGGGCGACGGCGCGCTGGTGAGCCTGGACCCGCAGAACGGTGAGGTCCTCGCCATGGTCGGGACGTGGAACTACAGCGATCCGTACTTCGGCCAGGTGAACGAGGCAGCCGCCGTCCAATTGAACATGGGGTCCACGACCAAGCTGTTCACATATACAGCCGCGATCGCATCGACGAAATTCACGATGACGACGCCGATCCTGGACGACTACTACTCGTTCCCGATAACGGGGAGCGCGCCGTACCGCCCGTTCGACGATGACCGCCGGACGCATGGTGTGTGCCCGCTGAAGGAATGTCTCGGCAACTCATTCAACATCCCTGCGGTCAAGACGGAGTACGCAACGGGCACGCAGTACATCGCCAACACCGAGCTGTCGATGGGCGTCAGCTCGCTCGACCAGAACTGCGGCAGCGACGACCAGTACGTCAACTGGCCGACGCAAGACCAGTGGGCGGCGACACTCGGTTCCCTCACCTGCGGCATCACCCTGCTCGACCTTGCCGACGGTGCTGCCACACTCGGCGACCTGGGGGTGCAGCACAACCCGATGCCCGTCACGAGCATCGTTGCCCAGGAATCCGGGCAGACCGTCTGGACGTACAACCCGACAGCCGTGGGGCGTCAGGTGATCCCGGCCAACGTGGCCTACATCATGGATGAGATCACCAGCAACGACAACAACCGGATCAAGGAGTTCGGACGCAACGGCTACCTGACCCTCAATCCACGCCGGGTCAGTGCCAAGACCGGGACATCGGACGATTTCATGGACAACCTGACCGTTGGCTGGACTCCGAACCTGTTGACGGCGGTCTGGGTGGGCAACCCGCAACAGAGCTGCCTCCAACACAAGGACCAGGGGGTCATCGAAGCGCAGCTCGCCAGGCACAACTATTACGACGGCGACAACGTCGGTGGCGTCGACTTCCCGTTCAGCCCACGTGACCTGGCCCATTACGGCTTGAAGCCGGCGCATCCGAGTGTCCCCGACTGCGGCCATCTCGACGGCGTCGTGTCCGGATACAGCGGTGCGGCACCCATCTGGCACGCATACATGTCAGCAGCCCTGAAGGGCGTGCCGGACACCTGGTACAAGGAGCCGGCGGACCTCATCACCGTCAGCACCGGGCAGGGGTTCGACGACAGCGACTTCTACCTTCCGGGCACCGGTCCGGACCTCCCCAAGAGCCAGTGCACGTACTACGGCCCGACCCCCCTTCCGACTCAGACCTGCGTGTACGCCGGACCGTCGGCGGCTCCGCCTCCTCCAACAACCACCAGCCCAACTCCCAGCCCGTCGCCGGGACCGGGTGGAGGCGGCAACCCAACTCCACCACCGTCGCCCTCGCCCACCTAGCGGCGGGGAAGCAGCCTAGAGGGCTCGCCTGTGTTCCCGGGCACGCTCCCAGACCGCGTCGAGATCCTCGAGCACCGGGAGCGCCGGGTCCAGCGCGGCGTCATTCGCCGCTGACCCGGAGTCCCCGAGTGGAGCGAACGACGCGTGGACATGGCAGACAACGACGTTGTGGCGTGCCGGGCGACCTTCGACCTCATCGATGCCGAGCAACGACCACCAGTAGTCGAGGGTGACGTCGGAGGCGGCTGAGAGCACGGCCGAGTGCGAGAGCAGCGGCAGTTCCGGGTTCTCCGCACCACCGCCCGCGAACACCTTCAGCAGCCGAGTGAAGGCGTCACCATCGATCTCGGCGTCGACGACGATCCGGCCCGATCCGTCGGGGGTCTCCTGGTCGATCACGGCGTCATCGACGGTCACGGCGTCGAGCTTGCTGCCGAACTCACCGAGGTTGAAGACGTCAGGACGCGTCAGGAGCACCCCGAAGCCTTCGCCCGCAATCGCATAGCGGCTGGCGCCATCGACTTCGGCGATGCGGACCACGAGTGTCTCGGCGCCGAGCGCTCCTGCGGTGAGGGTGGCGGCGACGACCGCCTCGCCTCGAACAGCGAGGTCCGCGTCGAAGGTCCGTTGCTCGATCCGCTGCGCCTCGGTGCCCGCGACGGCGTGCTCGGCGACGACGGAGGTCCGCTCCTCGAAGTGGATGCCCACCCGTATCCCTTCTCGCGTGTCCAGGCGATCGAGAAGGCAGCGATACAGAGCGCCGAGGGTCATCTTCGGCTGGATCGTCGCAGCGCTCCTGCCCGGTGGCACCGGGTGACCATAGCCCAAACGCGCGCCACGGATTCAGGCGCGTCGCCGTCCGATCGGTAGACTGAACCGAGTGACGGACGCGGCACCACCCACCTACGCCGCGCCGCCGCCCGGACCGAACCCGGTGGCGCTGGCGATTGCCCAGGACCTGGTGACGCGATACCGGCTTCGCCTGGCCGACCAGCGAGACGGGCGCCTCGGAGCGCTCCTGGGCCATTACGTGCTCGCCGCGGCGATGTGGAATGGGCCCCGTGCAGCGCTGGTCGCCTTCTACGAGCCTCCGGCAGATCCCGCCGCCGCCGGCCCGGACCTCGCCGCGCGATGTGACGCCGCGCGGCGATGGGGACTGGACCGCCTGCAGCAGCAGGGCGCTCAGGTCTGCGACATCCTGCTGATCTCACTCGGACCCCTCGCAGGGACGCTCTCGGCCGCGACGACGCCGGGTGACCCGATTCGGCTCGGCGTGGCGTGGGTGGACACGGTCAATGCCAACGCCGGCGCCGTGCTGCCGATCCCGCCGGGCATGCCGTCGGTGGGCGAGCTTCGGGCGCGAGTGCGAGCGGTGCACGACGGCGCTCCCGTGCCGACGCTTGCAGCGGTCGATCTGGCGGAGCGCCAGACGGTCGCCGGCGGGTACGTCGCTCCGGTGCGCCGGGCCATGATCACCCAGCCCTACGTGACGTACGGGCTGATCGCGATCTTCGTGGTGATCTGGATCCTCGAATACGTCACGATCTCGAGCAGCCCGACGTCCACCTCCGGCCTCGACATCTGTTCATGGGGAGCGCTCCCCAACGAGGCGATCTCACCCCAGCTCGGGTGCCTCACGGGAGCCGCCGTTGACTGGTGGCGTTTTGTCAGCAGTGCCTTCATCCACGACCCCACCAACGTCTACCACGTGCTCTTCAACAGCATCGCCATGCTCTTCATCGGCAGGCTGGTCGAACAGCTCTACGGGCGGCTGGTCCTTGTCGGTGTCTTCCTCATCACGGCGATCGCCGGAGGCCTGTTCTGGTTTGCCGTCAGCACCGTCGCGCCGACACTGCCCGGCGTCACGCTCGGGACGATTTCCCTTGGTGCATCAGGTGGCATCGCCGGGCTCATCGGGCTCCTGCTCATGGTTGGCAGGCTGCAGGGAAAGAACGTGCCGGTCGGGATCACGCACACGGTGCGTAATTACGCGGTGACCGTGATCGTTCTCAACATCGTCTTGACGTTTGTCTTCGGTCAGTCTGTCGACATCAACAACTACGCGCACATCGGCGGGCTCGTCGCCGGCGCGCTGCTGGGGTGCTTCCTCCCGCCGCTGATGTCAATCGGCGGGCGGGATCACCTGGTCGTGGAGAAGATCGTGCTCTGGGGCGCAATCGCCTTCAGCGCCGTCGCATTGCTCTTTGCCGTGATCAACCTCACCACCGCAATCGTCCACCCGCCAACGGGTTTCCTGAGCTGACGGCTCGGGGATCACCCGTTAGTCAGACCGCCCGCTCGCCTGCGGGATCGCCCCACAGACCCTCGAGGTCGTAGAAGGTCCGCTCGCCGGGGAGGAAGACATGCGCGATCACCGCGTCGAAGTCGGCGCATGCCCACGACGCATCCTTGAGCCCGGCAACCGCAAGCGCACGCACGCCGCGCTCCTTGCAGACGTCGGTGATATTGTCAGTGATGGCCCGAACCTGGCGGTCGGTGTCGCCCTCGCAGATAACGAAATAGTCCGCGATGGTCGTCTTCCCGCGGATGTCGAGAATGACCACGTCACGCGCCTTCTTGTCGGCTGCGGCGGCGGCGATGATGTCGGCCAGTTCAGTGGATGTCATCCGATTCGCATTATGCATCGTCCCGATTCTGGCGGTACATGTCTTTCGCGGTGATGAGCGACGCAACCACGTCGGGAACCAATCCCCGGAGCGAGCCGCCGGAGGCGATCCGTTCACGGACCTCCGAAGCGCTGATGTCGGGGGAGTCGATGCTGACCAGCGTGGTCCGCGCGTCCGCGTAGCCGAGGCTCGCGACCTCGCCGGCGTCGAGCGGCGGAGGCCCGGTCCGGTTGACGATCACGAAGTGCTCGACGCGGAGCAGGTCGGTGGCGCGGTGCCAGCGATTGACCGTCCTCGCGGCATCGGCGCCGACCAGGACCGCGAGTAGGCGGTCCGGATGCTCTGCCCGGAGGGCATCCATGACGTCGGCCGTGTATGAGACGCCACCCCGGCGCACCGCGATATCGAGCACCTCCTCACCCGCCACCGCATCCGCGGCACAGGCGGCCCGGAGCAACGCAAGGCGGTCCTCGGGCGTCGCCAGCGGTGGGTCACGGAGGGGTGCCAGCGCAGCCGGCACGAACCAGGTTGCCTCGGCGCCCGTCCGGTCCCGCGCCTGCCGGGCGATCGACAGGTGGCCGAGGTGCACCGGATCGAAGGTCCCGCCGAAGACGAGGATCACGACAGGCCGACGTCGGTGTACGTGAACTCCGCGTCGCCGATGCGCACGGTGTCGCCCTCGCGGCATCCGGCAGCCGCCAGGGCAGCATCGATGCCCGCCGCTCGCAGCTTGCGCTGCAGGCGCGCAACCGCCTCGTCGTTCTCGAGATCGATGCGACCGACCATCCGCTCCACCAGCTCACCCACCACCCGGAAGGCGTCGTCCTCGCGGACCACGTCGTTGGTGACCACCCGCCGCGGACGCGGACGGTACACGCGGTGGAGGCCCGCCGGCGCCGGACCTGGCGAATCGCGGATCACGCGTCCGGCCAGCTCCGCCGCGGCGAGCAGGAGGTCATGGCATCCGTCGCCGTGCTGCGCGGAGATCTCGAAGGAGCCCGGGAATTCCGTCGCGAGGATGGCGGCCGCGCTCGCTCCCTCCGGAAGGTCGATCTTGTTGAACGCGATCACCGACGGCCGCCCGGCCAGCTCCGGGCTGTACGCCTCGAGCTCCGCCTGCACCGTCGTCAGTGCTTCGCGGGCCGCCTCGACACCCGCGGAGGCATCGACGACATGCACCAGGGTTCGCGTCCGTTCGAGGTGGCGGAGGAACTCCAGCCCGAGGCCGGCACCGTGGCTCGCACCCTCGATGAGCCCGGGGACATCGGCGAGCACGAGCGTGTGCCCGCCGTCGAGCTCCGCAACACCCAGATTCGGATGGAGCGTGGTGAACGGATATGCCGCGATCTTCGGCTGCGCCCCGGTGAGCGCGGCGAGCAGCGTGGACTTGCCGCCGTTCGGCAGCCCCACGAGCCCGATGTCGGCGATGAGCCGGAGCTCGAGGTGGAGGTGGCGCTTCTCGCCCGGGTCTCCCAGCTCGCCGGCGCGGGGCGCCTGGCGAGTCGCCGTCGCGAAACGGGTGTTGCCGCGTCCGCCCCGTCCGCCGCGTGCCCCGAGCGCCACAGCGCCGGGACGATCGAGATCGGCGAGCACGAGGTCTCCTTCGCGAATGATCGTGCCCACCGGGACGTGGAGGGTCAGATCCGCGCCGTTGTGACCCGATCGCTTGCTGCGAGCGCCGGCGCGGCCGTCCTCGGCGGTGAAGGAGCGTCGCTCCCGAAAGCCGGAGAGCGTGGTGTCCGTGGAGTCGGCGACCACGACGACATCGCCACCGCGGCCGCCATCGCCACCGTCCGGACCGCCATCGGGCACGTACTTCTCACGCCGGAAGCTGACGGCTCCCCGCCCGCCTGATCCCGCCGCGACATCGATATCGACCTCGTCGATGAAGGGCGAGCCGCGAGTGGCCGTGGCCTATCCGGTCGCTGCGACCGGCTCCTCGTCGGCCTCTTCGATCATCTCGCCAACCGAGAAGATCGGCATCGCGCGCACGTTGGCGCGCGTCCTGTCGTGGCCGGTGTGATCGTAGGCAACGGTGCCGGTGCGCAGCGCGAACAGCGTGTGATCGCGACCGACGCCGACATGCTCGCCCGCGAGGATCTTGGTGCCGCGCTGGCGGACCAGGATCGTCCCTGCGAGGACGACCTCACCGGTGTGACGCTTCACGCCGAGGCGCTTCGCCTTGGAGTCGCGACCGTTGCGGGAGCTCCCGCCGCCTTTCTTATGCGCCATCAGCCGGGTCCTTCTTGGGTTTGGGTGTCCTGGTTCGCTTGGGAGCAGCCGCTTTCTCGGCGGGCTCCTCGGCTGCCGGCGCGTCCGCCACAGCCTCCGCCGCCTCTTCGACCGCGAGCTCGGCGACGGCGACCTCGGCTTCGACCGCCTTGGCCTCCTCGGCGATCGCGTTGGCCTCGGCTTTGAGCTCTGCCGCTTCCTCGGCGACCGGATCTTCCTTGGCCGCCTTGGGTGCCGCTGCGCGCTTCGGCGCCGCCTTGGGCTTCGTCTCGGCCTTGCCGCGACCGACCTCGTCGATGAGGAGCTCGGTCAGCTGGCTGCGATATCCGAGCGTGCGGCGATGGCGCTTCTTCGGCTTGTAGCTGAAGACGCGGATCTTGCGTCCGCGGCGGTGCGCGATCACCGTGGCGGTGACCGAGGCTTCGACGGGCGATCCCTTGGCGACGTCGGTCTCGGCGCCGTCACCGATGAGCAGCACCAACTCGAGGGTCACGACCGACCCGACCTCGACGGGAATGCGATCGACAAGGATCCGGTCGCCCGAGGCGACACGGTACTGGTGACCGCCGTGTTGAAGGATTGCGTACATCTTTGCCTCTCTCGCCGGGAGCGGGTTCACTCCACTGAGGAACGCCGGCAAATACCGGGCGCGATACGCGAGGTTACCACGTGAGCCAGGCCACAGGCCCTCAAATGGGTGACCCCGCTACGAGCTGAAGACGTTGAGGGGAGCGGCGTTGGTGACAAGCACGTGGTCGCGGTCCGCATCGGTGACCGAGACCTGGACGGGGAACACGCCCGCGCCAGGGTCGGGGATGCAGCCCGCGATGAACTGGATGGTGAGCGTGCCTGGCCCGAGCGAGGTTTGCGGTGGTAACTCGAAGCCACCGTAGAAGACGATGTACGCGCCTTTGACCGGCTGGATCAGCGCCTCCTCGGACGCATTCCCGGCGAACGGCATGATCGTCGACTGGTACTGCAGCATCGGGGGCAGGGTCACGAGCACATCGACGGTGGGGGCGATGCCGGTGCCTTTGTTGGTGACGGTCACCTTGTAGGTGACCTGGCCGTTCGGGTGCACCGATGTCGGGCCGACCGATGCGGTGACCCCGAGCTCCGGCGCCTCGTGGACCTCGACCTGGAGCGGATGGCTCTGGACCGTGTCGGTGAGGCTGTCATCGACCACCTCCGCAGCGAGCGAGTAGGTGTTGGGCTGCGCGTTGATGGTCACGCCGAAGCTGATCTGCACGAACGAATACGACACCTTGCCATTCGGCGATGTGGGCGACGAGAGCGACCACACGCCCCAGTGCGGGTTGGAGACGCCGGCTCGCGCGTCCTGCGGCGTCGTGCGCGCCGCGCCGCTGCTGTTGATCTCGTCGGTCGAGGCGAACGTGAACGACGACGGCATGACCGCGTTGACAACGACACCCGACGCGTTGCCGGGGCCGAGGTTCTGCACCGTCGCAACGAAATCGGCGTCAGTCGCCCCGGGCGTGTACGAGGAGCCGAACGACGAGCTCAGCGTGATGGAGAGCTGTGCCGCCTCGGAGCTGCACGCGGTGAGCAGCATCACGGGCGCGACGATCGAGAGTGCGAGGATGCCCGTGAGGTGCGACGCGAGCCCCCGCACCCGTCTGCTCCGCGAAACGGTCAGACCCTGCTGGCGGTGCGGAGCGGCGCGAGCGGGCGCCGCTGACGCGTCGCGGTCAGCATGATGTCGGTGGTGCGCGGCAGCGGATCGGGATAGCCGATCTCACCGAGCAGACGCAGCGCCAGGCCGACATCCAGGCCGATCACCGTGTCGATCCGGCCCGCCACCGCCTCGACAAAGTCGGATCCGCCGCCCTGGATCGCATACGCGCCGGCGCGGTCGAGTGGCTCGCCCGACGCGACGTACATGTCGAGCGCGTCATCACTGAAGTCGCAGAACTTGACGGCCGAGCGGCTCACACCGAGCGCCTCGTGGTCGCTCTCCGTGCACATCGCGCACACGCCGGTGAGCACCGTATGGCGCTTGCCACGCAGGTCGTTGAGCATCTCGCGCGCCATCTCCGGCGTGCGCGGCTTGCCGAGCGGGCCCTTTGGGCCGACGACGATCGTATCGGCGCTGAGGACATACGTTCCGGCGCTGACGAGCTTGCTCACCGCAACCGCCTTCTGACGGGCGACCAATTGCACGGCCAGCTCAGCGCTGACGCCCGCAGGCAGCGAGACGTCCTCGGGTGGCTCCATGATCCGGAAACGGATGCCTGCCCGCGTCAGCAGCTCGCGCCGGCGAGGCGACCGGGAGGCGAGGACGATTCCAATCACGTGGCGTTCACGCGCCCAACGGCCGCATCGAAATCTCGCGCCAACTCACGTTCCATGCTAGCACCGCGACGCCGCCCCCAGTTGCAGCAGTCGGCGTTCGCGCACAAGGCTTTATGGCCGCGCGGCGATCACAGCGACGACCGATGCGGCGACGGAGCACAGCCAGGCGACGACCACCACCGGCGGTTGACTCCCCCTGAGTCACGCGCGCGCCCGAGGCGCAGCAGCAGCGCATACACCGCAGCCGAGACAACCAGTCCGACGACCCACAACGGGGCCAGCGGCCACTGCTGCCCAGGTGGGATCGCGATGGCGAGGATGACGACGAGCGCGGCCGCCACCACCGTCGCCCGAGCTGCAACGGACACACCGGGTGCCTGGGGTTTGACCACGATCGGCAGTGCCACGAGCAGCGCGACAGCGGTCAGGATGCGCGCTGCGTTTGCAACGCCACCAGCGGCGGCGGCGATGTCCGTGCTCGAGAACGAGGTGGCGAGAAGCCCAAGCAGCACAAGGGATATCCCGCCGAAGGCGACAAGCATCCGGCGTCGCCGCGACCAGGGTTCCGGTGCCACCAGCGCTCCCGCAACAACGACGAGGAGCGCAGCCGCGATGAGGTTCGGGGTCGCGCCGCCGTCGGGAGGCAGGGAGCTCGCCGGCGTGCCCGGCAGCGGAGCCATCGCCGCTGCCACGACCGCCGCGGCGATCGCCGCCAACCCGCGGGGGTCCAGTGGTCTGCCCCGCGCAAGCCCGCCGCCCCACGCGGTGATCAGCGCGAGCCCGGCCAGAAAGAGGCCTCCGGGGTAGATGGCGAGGGCGACGACCTCGAGGAGCAGTCCGAGTGGGTCCATCGCGTCAGTGCCCGAACACGAAGCCGGTGAGTGACTGCGGGGCCAGGCCCACTGCGACGCCGGCGGCGACGAGCAACCAGGCCCCAAGCTCGGGGAGGCGGGCCTTCCAGCCATGCTCCGGAGCGATCCGAACTCCCGAGGCGCACGCCATGACCGCGGCGATGAAGATGGCCCCCATCGCGATCACGGCTGCGATGGTCGAGCCGACGTTCCCCGCGGCAAGCGCCTCCAGGATGAGCAGGCGACCCCAGAAGGTGGGTGAGGGCGGCACGCCGCTGAGCAGCGCCCAGGCCACCCGGCGGGGCCAGCGCAAACCCGCCTTCTCAGTGCGCAGCAGGATCGGCGCCAGCGTCAGGTGGGTGACCAGGATGATCAGCGCTCCCGTCAGTGCCGGGGAGGCGTGCGCGCCCTCCACCGCGGCGACGCAGAGCGCGATGTCCGCCATGAAGACGCGGCCGTAGCGCATCGAGCGGCGGCCCCACACTGCCCAGACCCCGCCCCAGACAGCGCTTCCCAGCCCGACCACGAGCAGGAGGTGCTCGAACACCGGCGCCCCGGCGCCGAGGTTTCCACCGGGAATCCGCTCGGCGATGATCAGCACCACCGGCACGAGCAGCACCAGCCACGGCGCAACGTCTGCCGGCTTGAGCTCGCCGATGACCCCGGTTGCCCAGCCACCCAGCGGGTACACCGCCAGCAGCGCCGCCACGCCGATGGCAAGGAGGACGCCCACCACGATGGGGCGGGCCCCGGTCGTGAAACCCGTGAGCGGCAGAAACGGCGATGCCACCACCAGGGCGGCCGTCCCACCGCCCGCCACGCGGCCTGCCGCAAGCGTCGCCTTGCCGGGAACCTGGCCGATCCACCGCAGCACCAGCGTGGCGACGGCGACGGTCAGGGCGAGCGCCGTGAGGAGCGGGTCGCTGCTGGCCATCGCGATCGTGGCCGCCGCCCCCACCACGCCCACGGCGCGCCCCACGGTCACGTCCACGGTTGGCTGGAGCAGCAGCACCAGCGTCATCGAGACGCCGGCGGCGACGAGAATCCCCTCGGCGGTCCGGTCGAGCCCGGTGATGCCGATCAGGCCGCCGAGCGGGACGGCGTTCGCCGTCGAGCGCGTGACCAGCAAGGTCACCCCGGCTCCCACCAGCGGGACGAGGGCCACCAGCCGCGCGGTCCGCCGCCGCAGGAGCGCCGATGCGACGAGCCCAAGCGCGAGCCAGACGCCCGCGATCGCGATCGGGCTCATGCCTCCGCCCCGCTGACGCGCCCTGGAGCGCGCGAGCTGCGTCCGTGGAGCCACCCGGCGAGGAACGCCGCAACCGGGGCGGCCACGCACGCGACGATGGCGCCGGGAAAGGAGTCGGTGCCGCTCCGCAGCAGCCAGGCGGTACCCGTCGCAATGCCCACCATCGCCACGGCAACCGCCAGGTCCTCGACGGTCCTCGCGAGCAGCAGGCGGATCACGCCACACGTCCACGCGTAGGCGATGGGAAACAGCAGGCCGCCGACCGTCGTGATCTGCCCAACGGGGACGTTGAAGCTCACCCAGGACGCGAACGGGAGGGCGACCGCCGCTCCGAACGCTCTGCTGCTCCGCGGGCCGAACAGTCGGGCCGCCGGGGCAAAGGCGGGGATGGTCGGGTCGAGCCGCGACAGCCAGGGGAGGACACGCCCACCGAGCCAGCCGGTCCATCCGAGGATGACCGCGGCAACAGCGCAGCCGCCGAGCACTGCCGCCCCGGGGGCTCCGGCGAACGTCGCAGCCGTGGGTGCGAGGCCGGCGGCGAGGAACACGGTTGCGATCGGCACGGCGCGCCTGCCGTCGACCATCATCGCCACCGCCACGGCGATCACCCCGGCAGCGGACAGCAGAGGTGCGGATACCCCCATCAGTGGATGAACTGGGTCAGCACGATGCCCAGGACCGCTCCACCGAGGACCACCACGAACTGGGGCTGCACCAGCAGCCAGGCATCCGTCTGACGAAGCCACGAGCCGCCACGGATCGCCACGGGGCGGAGCCGCCGTGCAACTCCCATCCCGATGGTGCGGGGCCGCTCCGCCGCAGTCTCGTCGCCGGGTGCTCGCGAAGGCGCCAGGGACCAGCCGGCGAGGGTCGCGAACGCCCAGACACCGGCTGCGACGATCACGAACGCCACGAGGATGTAGCCGCCTGACCAGTCGCCCGCATCGCTCCGTATCGCGGCAACGCCAATCGGCTCGGTCACACCGCCCGGGTTGAGCGCGGTGAGCAGCGACGTAGCGATCGTGCCGGGCACCAGGGCGGCTCCGAGTGAGAGGACGGCGGCAAGCATCGCCAGGACAGACGGAGGGCTTTCGCGCGCAAGCACGCCTTCTGACGCGATGACCCGTGCCGCGACACGGACCGCCGCCGCCGCACCAAGGATCCCGGCGACGCCGAGCGCCGCAAGGAGCGCCGCACCTGGGCGGCCGATCGAGACAACGGCCGACAGTTCGAGGATCAATGCCGTCATGCCAAAGCCGATCGGCAGGGCACCTGCGGCGCCGAGCGCGAACGCGGCGAGCGCTGGCCCGCCCCGGCCACGGCCGATGTGCTCCCAGGCGGGGGTGAGGGCTGTGACCAGCATGACCGTGCAGATGCCGGCCGCGATCGCGGTCCCCGCTCCGGCGCCTGCGATGCCGGTCAGAGCGATCACCGGCGCCGCGGCGATGACACAGAGCGCCCTTCCTGCGAGCACCGGCACCGCAGCCTGGCGAAGTGCGACGGCCACCGCGACCAGGGCGGCGAGGCCGCCCGCAGCCGCCAGTCCGATCGCGACCCCTTCGGGTAACGGGACCGTCGGCGACCTCGCGAAGCCGGAGCAGGACGATCGCCCCGCAGGGGATCGAGCTTGTCGTCGCCCACGCGGCCGTCGGCGTGCGGCTGCCGCGGATCGGCATCAACGCGGGCGCCAGCAGGCGCATCACGCCCGCGACGGCCCACGGACCGGCGACCGTGGCCCCGACCAATCCGGCCGGAATCACCGCGAAGTCCGTGGTGCCGGCGATGCTCAACAGCTGCACGGCGGCAACCACCAGGCCGAGTGACGCCAGGTGCTCGATGCCGACCGCGACCATGCCCCCACGCCCCGGCCGCCCGCGGGTGGCGCTCGTCATGAGCAGCGTTCCGACACCCGCGATCTCAACTCCGCCGGCGAGCATCACCATGTTGCCGGCGAGCGCGGCGACGGTCGTGCCGGTGACGCATACCAGCAGCGCGCTCACCTCGCGGGTGCGCCGATCACTGTCCAGCAGCAGGAGCAGCGCGGCGCCGGCCGCAGCCAGCCCCACGGTGGCGCCAGGCAGGTCGAGCCTGAGCAGATAGGTGATGCCGGTGACCGGCGTCCCCAGCGATGTCTCGATGCCGCCGGTGCCGTTGAGAAACGCCGTTTCCACGGCCATCAGGGCGATCGTCGCTGCGATCCCGATCCCCGCGATGACGCGGGCGGCAACCGCCTGGCGCGGCGCGAGGCCGAAGACGACGATCGCCGCGGCAACGAGCGGGGCGGGTATCAGCGCCAGCTGGAGCCCACCGCCCAGCATCGTGACGCTACCTCCCGGTGCGGGCCAGCGCCGGCGCTCCGACCTCTGTGGCGCAGTACGGGCAGACCCCCCAACCGAGACGGAGGCTCCGATCGCAGCCCGTGCAGCGCCGTGCGAACTGGGTCCGGCAGTACGGGCAGAGGATGAACTCCTGCTCGATCTCGCGTCCGCAGGTGGGGCACGGCCGGGTGGGGATTCCCTCGGCGGGCGGCTCGAGCAGCACCTGCTCCTCGATCGCGAGCGATCGCACCTGCTCCATCGTCAGCGGCGGCCGCACCATGAAATAGATCAGGGCGCCGAGGAACGGCGGCACGAACCCGAGCAGCATCGCGAACAACGTGAATCCGGGCGATGTCGTCCGCCGCCGCGCGTCGCGAACGACATAGAACGCGAGCGCGAGCCAGAGGACCGCGACGTAGGCGATGACGATGACGATGACCAGGGTGAGCAGCGTCCCGAGGTCAAACAGCAGCATCGGAGCTCCCTTCTGACGGTCCGCCACGCAACAGGCCGAGCTGCGCGGTGGCTTCGGCGAGACGGCGGCGTGACTCGTCCACGACCTGGGCCGGTGCCCCGTTCACAAAGCCCGGGTTCGCGAGCTGTGCCTGAAGCCGCGACACATTTGCCTCGAGCAGGCCGATCTGACGTGCGGTCGCGCTGGCGTCGGCGGCGGTGTCGGCGATCACCACCTCGGCGTGGAGCCTACCCGAAACCACGACCACTGGATCAACACCGCGCGGGTGGCTCTCCGCCACCACTGCCGGGACGAGGCCGCCGATCAAGCGGGTGATGTGCTTGTTCGTTCCGCGGCCGTCGGTGGCGCGCACGACGATCCGCATCCGATCTCGGTTGCCGCGCGGAACTCGATGGCTGTGGCCGAGCGCCCGGATCCGCTGCACCAGGTCGATCGCCTCTGCCATCTCGGCGTGCGCGGCCATGGTGGCCTGGTCATTCCAGAGCGGATCCTCCACCGGCCATTCGCGCCATTGGAGCGTCTCGGCAGGGTTGGGGAGCTGCTGCGCGCATTCCTCGGTCACAAAAGGCATGAACGGATGAAGCAGCCGAAGGAGTACGTCCATCACTGTGACGGCAGTCCAGATGGCGGCGCGCCGGAACTCGTGGTCGCCGGCATCTGCGAGGCGCAGCTTGATGATCTCGACGTACCAGTCGCAGAACGAATGCCACGTCGTGTCGTAGAGACGGTCCACGGCGTCGTGGAATCGGTACGAACTCGAATCCCGCGTCGCATTCGCGCACGACTGCTGCGAGCTCGGCGAGCATCCATCGATCCTCGGGACGGAGCGTCTCCGGCAGTGGCGGGTGCACCTCGAGCTCTTCCACCGACCCGCCGCCGACCTTGGCGACGAGGAACCCGCTGGTCACCTGCCAGAGCTTGTTGGCGAAACGCTGATACGACGCGATCCGGTCGGCGTCGAACCGCATGTCCTGCCCGCTCGTCGACACCGCCGCGGCCCACGCGCGCACCGCATCGGCGCCGTACTGGTCGATGAGGTCGAGGGGATCGATGGTGTTGCCCTTCGACTTGCTCATCCGCGATCCGTCCACCGCCTGGATGGTGCTCGTGATCAGCACGTCGCTGAAGGGGTTGCGGCCCGTGAACTTGATGCCCGTCATGATCATCCGCGCAACCCAGAGAAAGATGATGTCGCGGCCGGTGACGAGCGCATCGGTGGGATAGAACTTCTCGAGGTCGTCGGTCTTCTCCGGCCAGCCGAAGATCGCGAACGGCCACAATCCGCTGCTGAACCACGTGTCGAGCACGTCCGGGTCGTTGGTGAGCGACGTGTCGCCGCAGTCCGGACACTCCGCCGGCGGATCGATCCATGCGAAACGATGTCCGTTGCCGCACGTCGACACCGGAATTGCGTGTCCGAGCCAGATCTGCCTGCTGATGCACCAGTCCTTGATGTTGCGCATCCAGTGCAGGTACACGTCCGTGTAGCGCGCGGGATGAAACGTGATCTCGCCACTTTCGGCTGCGCCGATCGCCGGCGCGGCGAGCGACGCCATGCGCACCCACCACTGCTCGCTGACAAGCGGTTCCAGCACTGTGCCGCAGCGATCGCAATGCCCCACATCGTGCGTGTACGGCTCTTCCTTGACGAGCACGCCCATGGTGCGGAGTGCCTCGGCAACCGCAGTCCGCGCCTGCTCGGCCGGCATGCCATGAAATTGCGGCAGCGACGGCACATCCATGGTGCCGTCGAGCGCGATCACGTTCACGATCGGCAGCGAATGCCGTGCGCCGATCTCGTAGTCGGTCGGGTCGTGACCCGGCGTGACCTTGAGCGCTCCGGTGCCGAAGTCGGGACGCACCGCGGCGTCGGCAAAGATCGGGATGACTCGCCATGTCAGCGGCAACGTCACCTTCTTGCCGATGAGCGCCGTGTAGCGCGGGTCGTCAGGCCCGACGGCGACACCCGTGTCACCGAGCATCGTCTCGGGACGCACCGTTGCGACCGTGATGCTCAGCCCGCCCTCAACGGGATACTTGAGGTAATACAGCGTGTCGGTGTGCTCCTGCCACTCGATCTCCTCATCGCTGATCGCGGAGCGGCAGCGCGGACACCAGTTGACGATTCGCGGCCCGCGATACACGAGCCCTTCATCGAAAAGGGTTTTGAACACCAACCGGATGGCGTGCACGTATTCGTCGTCGAGCGTGAATCGCGAGCGTTCCCAATCGCAGGTGTATCCCATCCTGCGCATCTGCTCGTAGATGCGACCGCCGTAGTCCTCGTACCACGCGTCGACACGGGTCTGGAAGGCCGCCCGCCCCAGTGCCTCCTTGGTCGTTCCCTCGTCGGCGAGCTGCCGTTCGATGACGTTCTGCGTGGCGATAGCGGCGTGGTCGGTGCCGGGGCACCACTCCACCTCGAAACCGCGCATACGCCGTTGCCGGCACAGCGTGTCCTGGATCGAGAAGGTCGAGGCGTGTCCCATGTGCAGCGCGCCCGTGATATTCGGCGGGGGGAGCGCGATGACATATGCCGGCTTCGTGCTTGCGACATCCGCATGACCCACCTCGAGCTCACGCCAGCGCTCGCGCCACCTCGGTTCCACGCTGGACCAGTCGAAATGCTTTTCCATTGGGCGATTGAGTATATGGGCCGAACGGGTTTTACTCGCCCGCGGAGACGGTGGCACCGGACTGCGTGTTGCGCCATTCGGGGTTGAATGGCGAGCTCGTGTACACGAGTTGGGGTGTGGAGGTGTCGAGCTGACGCGCCGCGGCACTCTCCGAAACGGCCGGGAAGGTGGACGGGGCGGTGGTGCCCGGTTGCGAGATGTCCATCACGGATCCGAAGTACGCCCGCTCACCGCAGCCGACGAAGAAGGAGACGAGCCCCACCAACCTCGTGCCGTTCGATTCCTGGGAGGTGAATGGCACCACGATTGCGGCAGGCTGCCCGGCCGCGGTCGCTGCCACATTCACCGGCTCGGTTGGCGTTGCCCCGTCCAGGTCCGGGCTCACCACGGCGGCGGCATTCTGGCCGACCTCGACGAGCTCGCCGGCGTTGGTCGCGTCGAACGTCTGGTCGAACCCGCCCACGGAGCGAAGTGACGCCGGAAGGCTCGGTGTGGGCGCCTCGATGGAGCAGCCGGACGCGCTGTTGGTGATGACGTGCGTGAGCGTGACGAGTGTCACCGCGAAGAAGGCCACGACAGCCAGCGCGGCCACAGCGATCGCGCGGCGATTCACGCTCAGGCCGTACGCCCCTGCGCCGCCTCCTCGGTCGCGCCGACGCGACGCTTGGGCTCCTCGGTCAGCAGCAGCGGCTCGACGCCTTCGAGAATCGCCTGCTCGGTGATCACGCAGCGCTTGATGTCAGGACGGCTCGGCACCTCGAACATGCTGTTGAGCAGCACGTCCTCGATGATCGACTTGAGCCCGCGAGCACCGGTGCCACGCGCGAGCGCGCGTTCCGCGATGGCACGCAGCGCACCTTCGTGGAAGACCAGCTCCACGTCATCGAGCGCGAAGAACTTCTGGTACTGCTTGACGAAAGCGTTCTTCGGCTCGGTGAGGATGCGGATGATGTCCTCCTCATCGAGGTAGTCGAGCGCCACGGTGATCGGGAGCCTGCCGACGAACTCCGGGATGAGCCCGTACTTGAGCAGGTCCTGTGCCTGCAGCTCGCGGAGCATCTTGGTGGTCTCTTTGGTGCGCGTCCCGCGCGGCTTGCTGTTGAAGCCGATGACGCGCTTGCCGAGACGGTGCTCGATGATCTTCTCCAGGCCGTCGAATGCGCCGCCGCAGATGAACAGGATGTTGGTCGTGTTGATCTGGATGAAGTCCTGGTGCGGATGCTTGCGGCCGCCCTGCGGGGGCACGTTGGCGACGGTGCCTTCGAGGATCTTGAGGAGCGCCTGCTGCACACCCTCACCGCTGACATCGCGCGTGATCGACGGGTTGTCGCTCTTGCGCGCGATCTTGTCGATCTCGTCGATATAGATGATGCCGCGCTCGGCGCGTGCGATATCGAAGTCGGCGGCCTGGATCAGGCGGAGCAGGATGTTCTCGACGTCCTCGCCGACGTAGCCGGCCTCGGTCAGGCTCGTCGCATCCGCGATGGAGAAGGGAACGTCGATGATGCGCGCCAGCGTCTGCGCGAGAAACGTCTTGCCGCAGCCCGTGGGGCCGACGAGCAACACGTTGGACTTCTGCAGCTCGACGTCGCTGTTCGTCTTCGCGTGCGCGATGCGCTTGTAGTGGTTGAACACCGCAACCGAGAGCACCTTCTTGGCGTGCTCCTGACCGATCACGTACTGATCAAGCGACGCTGCGATGACCTGGGGATTCGGGATCGTCCCGGGCTTGCCACGCTTGGTGGTGGTGGACCGGTTGTCCTCTTCGAGGACTTCCTGGCACAGGTCGATGCACTGGTCGCAGATGTACACGCCCGGGCCCGCGACGAGCTTCCGGACCTGCTCCTGACCCTTGCCGCAGAACGAACAACGTGTGTGTCGCCGCCGGTCGTCGCGTTCAGTCACCGCATTCCCCTTGGATGTGTTCCGAATTCCTACCGCGACCGGCCGTCACGGCACTAGGCGTGCGCTGTTGCGCCGCCACCCGCCTGTGGTGTCTCTGTCTCCGGCGGAGCTCCGGGTGGACGCCCACCGTTGCTGCTCTCACCGTTCGGGGCTCCACCACTCTTGATGCGACCCTGGATGATCTCGTCGATGAGGCCGTATTCCTTGGCCTCCTCAGCGCTCATGAAGAAGTCACGATCCGAGTCGTGATTCACAACCTCGATGGGCTTGCCACTGTGATGGGCGAGGATCTCATCGAGGCGACGGCGCACGCGAAGGATCTCCTGCGCGTGAATCTGAATGTCAGTCGCCTGACCGCTGAAACCACCCGATGGTTGATGGATGAGCACGCGTGTGTTGGGAAGGCTGAGCCGCATTCCTGCAGCACCACCGGCGAGCAGGATGGCCGCCATCGATGCGGCGATGCCCATGCAGATCGTGCCGACGCGCGGCTCGACGTACTGCATCGTGTCGTAGATGGCGAGGCCTGCATACACCGAGCCACCCGGGGAGTTGATGTACAGCCAGATGTCCTTCTCGGGATCCTCACCGGCGAGGAAGAGCAACTGCGCCATGACGACGTTGGCCACCTGGTCGTCGATGGGCGTCCCGATGAAGATGATTCGGTCTTTGAGCAGCCGCGAGTAGATGTCCATCCCGCGTTCGCCCCGATTCGTTGTCTCGATGACGTACGGGATCAGATTTGTCGGATTCATACGGATTTCATTATAGGTGGCCTTTTTTGGAGGTGGCATTTCTAGTCTCGCTGCCGGAAGCCGTAGACGCCCAGACCCATCATCAGCAAGCCAAAGGCGACCAGCACCGCCAGCTCCGCCCAGAGTGAGACCGTCCAGCCGAAAAGAGTCACCTCGAAGCTATGGATCGCCTGTGAGGGCAGCCCGGACGCCGTGAGGACGATCCGGCGCAGAGCGTCGATCCCGTAGCTCGCCGGGTCGAGGTGCGTCAGCACCAGCAGCCATGCGGGGAGGTTGCCGGTCAGGGGGAACAGCGCGCCGGCAAGGAAGAACATCGGCATCATCAGGAAGTTCATCACCACCTGGAACCCCTGCATCGTCCGCATCCGTGCCGCGACAGCGACACCGAGCGCGCTCAGCGCGAAGGCGAACAGGAAGATGGCCGGGATCAGCTCCGCAACACCGACGACGGTCAACTTCACGCCGACCAGCGGCGCAAGCACCAGGATGACGAGCCCCTGGATCATCGCCTGCGATGCGCCACCGAGCGTCTTGCCGATGGCGACTGCGGAGCGATGAATCGGCGCAACGAGCACCTCTTTGAGGAACCCGAACTCTCGGTCCCAGACGATCGACATCGCGCCGAAGATCGATGTGAACAGCACCGACATGCCGATGATGCCGGGAAAGATGAACTGCACGTACTGCAGCGAGGATCCTGACCCGCCGAGACCTCCGGTGCTGCCACGCAATGCAGAGCTGAGCCCGCTCCCGAAGACGAACAGGAAGAGGATCGGTTGCGCGAGCGAACCGAGCACGCGCATGCGATCGCGCCAGTACCGGATCAGGTCGCGACGCCAGATGATGATGATCGCCCGCAGCGTGGCGCCGCGGATGTTGACCGACTGCGAGTGCGCTGCGGCCGGCGCCGTCAGGGTCTGCTCGCTCATCGCCGTCCACCTCCTCCCCACATCCTGCCCATACGTCGCATGGTATCGAGCGATGTATTCGCCTGCTCGCGTATCTCGCGACCTGTGAGCTTCAGGAACACATCGTCAAGGCTCGGTCGCCTCGCGCTCACCGAGGAGATCGGCACCGTCAGCTCTGAGAACAAGCGCGGCACAAACGACGCGGAGTCCGAAACCTCGACACGCAGCGTGCCGTCGATCTGCGTTGATTCGAGGTGCATCACAGACCGCAATTGGTCCGCCGCGACCGCCATGTCGGGCGTGGTGATGGTGACGACGTCGCCACCCACCTTCGTCTTCAGCTCTGCGGGTGTCCCCAGGGCGACGATCTTCCCCTGGTCGATGATGGCGATGCGATCGCAGAACTCGGCTTCGTCCATGTAGTGCGTCGTCATGAAGATCGTGATGTGCTCGCGCGTGCGCACCGTGTGCAGGTATTCCCAGATGTTGTTGCGCGTCTGCGGATCGAGCCCGAGAGTCGGTTCGTCGAGGAAGAGGATCTGCGGGTAGTGGAGGATGCCCCGGGCGATCTCGAGCCGGCGTCGCATCCCGCCTGAATAGGTGAGGACCGTCGACCCCGCACGGTCGGCGAGATCGACGATCTCCAGGGCGTCGTCGATGCGCTTTTTGCGCGTCGCCGCGGGCAACCCATAGAGGTATGCGTGGAATTCGAGGTTCTCGCGGCCCGTGAGCTGGCCGTCCAGTGAAGGGTCCTGAAAGACGAGCCCGATCCGCGCCCGGACCGCGCTCGGGTCCTGGCTGACGTCGAAGCCGGCCACCTCGGCCATCCCGGAGGTGGGTCTGATGAGGGTGCAGAGGATGCTGATCGTCGTCGACTTCCCGGCACCGTTCGGCCCGAGAAAGCCGAAGATCTCGCCGGCGCCGACCTCCAGGTCGATGCCGCGGACTGCCTCGACCTTCCCGTACGTCTTGACGAGATCGTGGACGCTGATCACCGGCTGGCTCATGCGCGGGACAGCTTACCCACGCCTGCCCGAGACCACGCCTCAGGTCGAGACGAAGCTTGAATCGTCCGGGTTCACGATCTCGAGCAGTCGCTGCCCTGCCGCGCGGCGGCGCAGATCTCTGCGGGCGAGGTCCTCGAGGCGCCTGCGTTGCTCGGCGTCGATCTTCCGTCCCTCGGCGACCGCCCGTGCCTCGCGTTCCACCTGTGTCTCGTCGACCTCGATCCCCTCGGCGACGGCGAGGGCGTCGAGCGCCAGCTCGAGCCGGACCCGGCTGGCCGCTGCCTCGCGACGCTCCGTCCGCAGGGCGGCCACGGTCTGTCCGCTCATCTCGAGGTATCGATCGAGCGGGAGCCCGAGCGAGGCGAGCCGGTAGTCGAGGTCGGCGAGCTGGCGATCGATCTCACGCTCGATCATCACCTCCGGGACGTCGACCCGCACGTAGTCGCGCAGTGCCTCGAGCGCGGCACCCTCGTGCCGCTCGCGGTCCTGTTCGGCGGCCTCGACGGCAAGCGCGGAGCGGTAGTGCTCGCGAAGGTCCTCGAGCGTCGGTCCGTGCTGGTCCAGGACCGCGAGGGCATCGTCCTCGGGCGGCAGGGTGCGCTCGCGGACGGCGTGGACCGTGACATCGATGGTCACCGTCGCGCCCCGCAACTCCTCCTGACGGTAGTCCTGAGGGAGCGTGGTCTCGAAGGTCCGGGACTCCCCTGCCGTCAGCCCGATGACTCCATCGACGATGGCGGGGATCACCAGCTCGCGATCGAGCTCCAGCTCGCGCTCCTCGCCATCGCCGCCGGTGAGCACCTCGTCGCCGCGCCGCATCACCAGGGTGCAGCGGATGACATCACCGGCCTGGGCAGCGCGGTCGACGTCGACGACTTCCGAGTGGCGCCGGCGCGCCTCCTGGATCGCCTGGTCGACGCTCTCCTCGGTGATCTCGGTGGTCTCCATCGGCACCCGCAGGGTCAGGTAGTCGCGCAGGTCGACCTCAGGCTTCACCGTGACCGTCGCGGTGAACTTCAGCGGCTGATCACGCTCGAGCTCGCCAAGGTCCAGCTCGGGGTCACCCACCGGCTCGACACCGGTCTCGTCGACGGCGCGACGGTAGAGGTCCGGGACGAGGTGGTCGACGGTCTCGTGGCGGATCGTCTCCCAGCCGATGGCGCGTTCCACCATCGCCGCGGGCGCCTTGCCGGGGCGGAACCCGGCGATCCGAACGCGGCCGGCGAGACGCCGCAGCGCTTGCTGGACGGCGGCCTCGACCTCGTCTGCGGTTGCCTCCACCTGGAGCTCGACCTGCGAGGCGGCTTTACGTTCGAGCGTGACGGTCATGGTGGGGGTCTTCTCGGGAGTGTCGGTCATCTGGGTACTCATTTCTCTGTCTGGGTGGGCGCCGTGCGCGGACCGAGACTCGAACTCGGACGGGTCACCCCACGGGATCCTAAGTCCCGCGCGTCTACCGATTCCGCCATCCGCGCCCGGTCGGTCGAACCGGCAGTGGCCAGTTTAGTGCTTGCGCCACATGGCCATTGATCCGTGGCGGTCCCGCCGATCGCTTGGCTAAGCTCGCCGCCATGCGTGTGGTCGTGCTCGGAGCGGGGTTCGCCGGACTGGAGCTGACCACGAGGTTGTCCAGCGAGTTTGGCGACAAGGCGGATGTCGTCCTGATCGACGAGAGCGACTCCTTCATGTTCGGGTTCTCGAAGCTCGACGTCATGTTCGGCGAATCGCCGGCCATCCGCCGTGCGCCACCCGTACAGCGACATCGCCAAACCCGGTGTGCGTTTCGTGCAGGCGACGATCCGGTCGATCGATCCGGCGGCAAAGCGCGTGGTCACCGACGCCGAGCTCGTTCGATGCGGACATTCTCGTGGTGGCGCTTGGAGCCGACCTCGAGCCTGCCGCGACGCCCGGCCTCCTCGAAGGTGGGCACGAGTTCTACACGGTCGCCGGGGCTTTCGCACTTCGCGATGTCCTCGAGGCGTTCCAGGGCGGCCGGGTCGTCGTCGGGGTCACGTCGACGCCCTTCAAGTGCCCGCCCGCGCCAAGCGAGACGGCGCTGATGATGCACGACTTCCTCACGCGCCGAGGGCTTCGCGAACGCTCCGAGATCTCGCTCGTCATGCCGATGGGCGTGCCGATTCCCCCGTCGCCGCCGGCGTCCGAGGCGCTGCTGGTCGCCTTCGCAGAGCGTGGCATCAACTGGCACCCAGGCCAGGCGGTGCGGGAGATCGATCCGGCTCGCAAGGTCGCCGTCCTCAGTGACGGGACGGAGCTGCCATACGACCTGTTCCTCGGTGTCCCCCGGCATCGGGTGCCGGCGGTCGTCGAGGAGTCCGGCATGACCGTGGACGGTTGGATCCCGGTCGACTCCCTGACGCTGGAGACGGCGTTCCCCGGGGTCTACGCGGTTGGCGACGTCACCAGCGTCGGCACGCCGAAAGCAGGGGTCTTCTCGGAGGGCCAGGCGGCGGTGGTGGCAGAGCGGATCTGCGATCTGATGCGCGGCACCGAAGCGTCGGCAACCTACGGGGGGACGGGGACCTGCTACCTCGCATTCGGTCACGACGCGGTTGCCCGAGTTGAGGTGACGTTCCTGAAGGGACAGGCACCGTTTGGAGGGTTCGAAGAGCCCTCGCATGCGATAGCGGCCGACAAGATCGAGTTCGGTGCGAGCCGTATCCGGCGCTGGTTCGGCCCATAGAGATCGCCGCCCGTCTGACAGATGACTTGCGACGAAACCATCGCTGGACAACCCCTACCCAGGTGCCTACTCTGATGACATCCCCAACCCGCAGACGGAGGATCTGGATGGAGCCGAATCATCTGACCGCAACGGCAGGTCCGCAGGAGGTCGTTGCGAAGATCGACCAGAAGGCGCTCCGGCTGTCGGCGCTTCTGCGGGAGATAGACAACCACCCTATCGAGCTGGAATCCGTGTTGCGGGACCAGCTCGATGACGTTCTGGAGATGCTGGCGTGTCGCATCGCCGCCACCAGAACGCTCCTACACCGATCCAGCCTCGAATTGACGGGGGCCGGATCACCCGCATAACCGGCGTCGTTCGACGCCTCGGGACGGCGACCGCAGTAGAGGCTTCGGTCGCCGTCCTGATCATCATCGCCGCGATCGTGGTGCGCTTCTGGGCGCTCCAGAGCCAGCCCGGGGGGCTCTACCCCGACGAGGCGGCGGAAGGGATCAGCGCACAGAACCTGCTGTCGATCCCGGGCTACCACCCGGTCTTCTTCAACAGCGACGGCGGCCGGGAGGCGCTGTACGCGTACATCGTCGCCGCCGTCTTCAAGTTCTTCGGCTCCTCTGTGCTCACGTTGCGCGGGACGGCCGCCGCCGTCGGCGTCGCCGGGGTCATCGCGACCTATGTCGCCGTCCGCCGCTTCGGCCGGGGCGCGGCGCTGATGGCGATGGCCTGGTCGGCGGGATCCCTCTGGATGATCGCGGTCTCACGGGACGGCTTCCGGAACATCCTCACCGTCCTGGTCGGCGCGGCCGCCCTGGCGGCGCTGCTCCGTTGGGGCGACCGTCCCTCACGCGCAAGTGGTGCCATCGCCGGCGTTGCCGTCGCCCTCGGCTTCTGGACCTACCAACCGCTGAAGCTCCTGCCACTGCTTGCCCTGCTCTGGCTCATCTGGATTCGGGCGCGCGACCGCGAGCGCTTCAGGACCATGCGGACCACCTTCCTCTGGGCCGGCGTCGCCTTCGCGATCGTCGTTGCCCCGATGGTGTACACGGCCATCACCGACTTCTCCTCGTACTTCGGCCGCGCCGCCTTCGTCTCGGTGTTCAACAGCGGGTCGATGTCGACGGACAGCTACCCGGTCCACATCCTCAAGACGCTCGGCATGTTCCTCTTCACCGGGGACCCGAACGCGCGCCACGACGTGTCGGCGCTGCCATTGCTCGGCCCTGTGCTGGTCGTGCCATTCCTGCTCGGCATCTGGCACTGCTGGCGGCGGCGCGACAACCACGGATACGCGCTGGTGCTCCTCGGGACTGCCCGTGTTCTTGCTCCCTCCCCTGCTCGCGAATGAGGGCGGCGCGCCCCACTTCCTGCGGTCGCTCGGGCTCGAGCCGTACGTGGCGGCATGCGTCGGCCTCGGGTGCGTCGAAGGCGTGGCGCTGCTGGCCCGCCTCGCGCCCCGGATCTCCTGGCCCGAGCGGTCGATGACCCGAAACGCGTGGACGGTCTGCGCGATCGCCGTGACTGCGCTGGGCATCGCATCCGTCGTGACCTACCTCGCGCGCCCCGTGGCCGACCGCTACTCCGCCTTCACCTTTGCCGACGTCGCCCTGGCGAACGCGGCGGTGAACAACCCGACCGACGGCGGCCCGTCGACACTGGTGATCCTCGACAGCTATGACGCGATGGACGTGCAGTTCCTCGATGCCGGCCGGTTGCCGACGATCGTCGCTCCGATGACGAAGATCGCGAATCCGGCCGTGTACACCCTGATCGTGGCGCCGTCGCGGGCCGACATTGCGGCAGCGGTCGGATCGGGCATCGCGGGCGAGGCGCAGGTGAGCGCCACCGACCCTCAGGGCAACCCGGTGGTCTTCGAGGTGGTCCCGCAGCCCGAGGTTCCGCCACTTCCCTGAGGGTCTGATCCCCCACCGGTTTCGTACCCGGCTCTATCGTGGGATCGATGTTGCGCGGATATGCGGCAAAGATCTGGCTGATCACCGGGGCGGGGCTCATCGCGCGCCTTGCACTGATCGGATACCAGCCGCTCTGGCGCGATGAGGCGTTCACGGCCCTTGCTGTGCAGCGCCCTCTGGGCTCGATGATGGATGTGGTGCGCAACGACAGCGCGCCCCCGCTCTTCTACCTCGTCGAGCGGCTCTTCGCGGTGGTTTCGACGAGCCCCGCGATGCTTCGCCTCTTTCCGGTGCTGGTGGGGACTGCGGCGATCCCGATCGTTGCGGCCCTGGGACGTCGGATCGCAGGCGATGCCGGTGGCATCTGGGCGGCCGTGATCGGGGCGGTCGCACCGGCGTTGATCGTCAGCTCGCTTGACGCGCGGATGTACATGCTCGCGACAACGCTGGTGCTCGCATCAACGCTCTGCCTGCTGCGCGCGCTCGAGCGGCCGTCGGCCGTGCGCTGGGCGCTGTATGTCGTGTTCTCGATCCTTGCCGTGTACACGGTGTACTTCGCGCTATTCGCAGTGTTCGCACAGGTGGTGGCGGTCGCCGTGATCCACCGCCACACGCTCAGGAGGGTCGTCCTCATGGCGGCGCTCGGCGCGGCGACACTGGCAAGCCTGATCCCGTGGATCATCGCCGCGCGTGCGCAACTCACGCACAGCGCGGGCGCCTTCTGGGTGCCGAAGCTGAGCATCCGCAGCGTGTTCGGCGGGCTCGAGCAGTTCTTCACCGGGCCGCCGCTCAACACATGGGTGAACGGCTATGCCGCGCTCCGCGCGCTCGAGGTCGCCGGTGATGTCGCAGGCTGTCTGGTGCTTGTGGCGCTGTTTGCATATCGCCGGCAGCTTTCGGCCGCTGGCGCCGCGACGGCACGGTTTCCTCTCGCTCGCGGTCGGGATCGGCGTCGGCGTGATGCTCCTCGCCAGCTTCTATCACCCGCTCGAGGACGGGAAGTACCTGAGCACGGCGTGGGCGCCGCTTTATCCGCTCCTGGGCGCCGGGCTCGCGATGGTGCCCTGGCGTCGCGTCGCGTTTGGTGCCGCGGCCGTGACCACCGCGGTCGCGGCGGCCACGGTGCTCGCGATCACCAACCCGGAGACGCCGCTTGCCGTCACCGCGATCGCGCGAACGTCGCCGGCTGACCAGATCGTGACCGCATATCCAAGTGAGTACCTCCTCGTCCTGTACTACGCGGACCGTGATGTCGCCGGGCGGACGCGCGTGCTGGCGGGCAGCATCCCGTGGTTCTGGGGGACGGCCGTGTTTCCTCCCGAACCGCGAACTGCATACCCTCGCACTCGCATCACCGGGCGGCGTTGCGGCCTGGTATGTGTACGAACCGGGCGATCCACTGCCTCCCGATCGCGACTCGTACACCGTGTCCGGCACCCGCTGCTGGACGGGTGTCTGTGTCACCATGCTGCACCCCACGGGGTCCGGTGCATCGCTGGACAGATGACGCGCTGGGAGTGACAAGGAGGACACGGTGAAGGGCTTTCGCGACTTTCTCAATCAGGGCAACGTCGTACAGCTGGCGGTCGCATTCGTCATCGGCGGTGCGTTCGGCGCGGTGGTCACCGCGCTCGTGGTCGACGTGGTCAACCCGATCATCGCGATCCCGTTTGGCAAGCCCAACTTCGACAACCTTGTGCTGACGATCAACGGCAGCCACATCGAGTACGGAACGTTCCTCACCGCCGTCATCGCGTTTCTGCTCATCGCGGTCGGCGTGTACTTCTTCTTCGTGGTTCCGTACAACCGTCTCCAGGCGCGCACGCGTTCCGCGGCGCCCGCCGAGAGCAACACGCGTGCATGCCCCGAGTGCCTCAGCATCATCCCGAAAGCGGCGCATCGCTGCTCGGCCTGCACCGCGGTGGTCGAGCCGCAAGCCTAGTGGGCACCACGGCCGAGCCTGAGGTGCACTTTGCGCACCTCACGGAACTGAGTCCACAGACGCTCCTCGGGATTCTTGCGGTGCGTCAGGACGTTTTCGTCGTCGAGCAGGACTGCCTCTATCGGCGACATCGATGCCCGCGATGCGGAGGCGCCACCATGCATCTATGGATCGAGGATGCAGACGGGCACGTGGTGAGCACGCTCCGGCTGCTCGGCGACGGCTACGCATGGGCAGCGCATCGGTCGCGTCGCGACGCTGGCTGAGCGCGCGGCGCGGTTACTCCAGTGCGCTGATCAGACGCGCGATCGAGATGTCAGGTCCGCCGATTGTCCTGAGCGCGCAGGCATATCTCATCGACTGGTATCGGGCGTTCGGGTTCGAGGTCTGCGGGGAGAGCTGGGTGGAGGACGGCATCGACCATGCGCCGATGCGCCTCGACGTCAAGCGATGACGATGTTGACGATGCGGTCGACGACCGCGATCACCTTTGCCGGCGCGCGCCCGTCGAGCAACTCGATGACGCGTGGATGCTTGAGTGCCTCCGCCGTCAAGGCAGCTTCCGGTGTCCCCGCGTCGACCTCGAACTCGCCACGACGTTTGCCGTTGACGGTGATGGCGATGCTCGCCCGGAGTGGGACGGCCAGTTCCGCGTCATAGGAAGGCCACGTTCCGCGCGCATGCACCGAATCCTCGTGGCCGGTGCGCTCCCAGAGCTCCTCGGTGACAAAGGGCGCAAAGGGCGCGAGCAGTTTCAGGAGGGTCTCGGCGTCGACGCGCCGGCCCGTGCCTGTTGACAACTCATGGTCGAGGTCGCGCGCGAACTCCATGAGCTGCGAGATCGCCGTGTTGTACCGCAACTCGGCGATGTCGTCCTCGACCGTCTTGATGAGTCGGTGGCGCCGGCGTTCCTTGGTCTCATCGTGGAGGTCATCGACCGTCGCGCGCTGCGTTGCCCGCCACACACGGTTGAGGAATCGCGGCATCCCGGCAATCCCCTTCTCGCGGAAGTCTCCGCCGAGCGTGTATGGGCCGAGGTACATCATGAAAAGGCGCAGCGAGTCGGCACCGTACGTGTCGATGTACTCGTCCGGGTTGCGCACGTTGCCCTTGCTCTTCGACATCTTGGCGCCGTCGAGAATGAGCATGCCGTGGGCGCGGAATCTCGTGTACGGCTCCGGCGCAGGGACGAGATCCATCTCGTAGAGCACCCGCATCACGAAGCGGGCGTAGAGCAGATGACGTACCGCGTGTTCGTTGCCCCCGATGTACATGTTCACCGGTAGCCACGTGTCCGTCCGTTCCTGGTCAAACGGAACATCGTCAAAGTCGGTGGACGGGTATCGGAGGTGGTACCACGCGGAGTCGAGGAACGTGTCGCTGACGTCGGTCTCGCGCCGGGCAGGCTCCCCGCATTTCGGACAGGGCACGTTGACCCAGTCCTCGACGGTGGCGAGCGGTGAGAGCCCTGTTCCACGCGGACGGAAGTCGTCGACGTCCGGGAGCAGCACCGGGAGATCCTCTTCGGGCACTGAGACGGGCCCATCGTTCGGACAGTGGATGATCGGAATCGGGGGACCCCAGTATCGCTGCCGGGAGATGAGCCAGTCACGCAGCTTGTACTGCACGCTGGACTGCCCGCGTCGGAGCTCGCTCAGGCGTTCAACGATGCGCCGCTTGCCTTCATCGGCGCTGAGGCCGTTGAACTCGGCGCTGTTGACGAGCGTCCCGGTGCCACTGTAAGGAGCCTCGTCGACGTTGCCGCCACTGATGACCTCAACAATCGGCAGCGAGTGTGCGCGCGCGAATGCCCAGTCACGGGAGTCGTGCCCGGGCACCGCCATGATCGCGCCGGTCCCGTAGCCACCGAGGACGTACGGAGCAGCCCACACCGAGATGCGGGCGCCAGTCAGGGGATGGATCGCGTACGACCCGAGCTCCATGCCGATGGAGAAGTCCGGTTCGGCGGCGGTGGGAGGGAATTTGTTGCGCCACGCATTGACCTCACCCATCCGATCCGCAGGCACAAAATCCTCGAGCTCGGGATGATCGGCGCCGATGACCAGGAAGGTCGCGCCGAAGAGCGTGTCGGGGCGCGTGGTGTACACGGTGACGTCCTTGCGCCGGCATCCCTCGAGGTCGAAGAGGATGGTCGCGCCTTCGCTGCGCCCGATCCAGTTGCGCTGCATGTTCTTCGTCGACTCCGACCAGTCGAGCGTGTCGAGCGCGTCGAGCAACTCCTGCGCGTACCGGGTGATTTTGATCCACCACTGGCGGAGATACCGCGTCTGCACAACAGTGTGGCAACGCTCGCACCGGCCCTGCTCCACCTGCTCGTCGGCGAGGACGGTGAGGCACGACGGGCACCAGTTGACGGCGCCTTCACGCCACTCGATGAGCCCTGCGTTGAAGAGCCGCACGAAGATCCACTGCGTCCAGCGGTAGTACGAGGGGTCGGCGGTGTTGACCTGGTGGCTCCAGTCGAACATCGAACCGATCCGTTTCAGCTGGTTCTCGCGGAAGTTGGCGACCGCGCGGCGCATGACGATCGCCGGGTGTTCGCCGATCTTCATCGCATAGTTTTCGGAGTGGATGCCGAACGCATCGAAGCCCATGGGCTCGAAGACGGTGTCGCCCATGAGCCGCCGCCAGCGCCCGTAGATGTCACCTCCGGCGAACGGGATGATGTGCCCGACGTGCAGCCCCTCTGCGGAGGGATACGGGAACATCATCAGGTTGTAGAAGGGACGCTCGGGGTCGTCGAGCTGCGTGCGGTAGTCGCCACGCTCGTCCCAGATCCGCCGCCAGCGTGCTTCCACGGTGGCGTGGTCGTAGGGATCGAGGTGGCCCCCGGTGGACTCGACAGGCGCGGTGACGCTCTCCATGGATAAAGGGTATCCCGAGAACACGCCCAGCCCAAACCGCTCTCGGATCGCGACCGGGCGTCGGTGGCCGGCGCGGCGGTCGCGAGTACACTCGGGCGCTCATGGCACGAGATCAGCCGCCGATCGAGATTCGCGACGCGAGGGCGAGCCCGAGTTGCGCCGCTTTGCGGAGGTCGACGCCGAGTCGTTCGCAGGCGTTGCCGCGATCAACATGGGCTGGCTCCTCGCGGCCGCGCCCTACGCTCCACTCCGGCTGGCTCACCTGGACGGCGAGATCGTCGGCGGCTACATGCTCCTCCCGGGCGGGCAGTTCTTCGGCGGGAGGTCGGTACCGGCGCACGGAGTCACTGCAGTCGCGGTGCACCCGGCCTGGCGCCGCCGCGGGGTCGCCGGCGCTCTGATGCGGGACGGCATCGCGGCTGGCTCGCGAGAACGGCGCCGCGCTTGCGCCGCTCCACGCCGCGACGGTCCGCCTCTACCGGCGCTGGGGGTGGGAGGTCGGATCGCAGACGCTCCGTCAGATTGTTCAGACGGTGGCGCTGGCAGGGTTTTCAGGCAAGGGGACCGTCCGCAGCAGACCCGATCGTTCCGCCGTCGAGGCGATGCGCCGCGAACATCTGGTGCATTGGGATGGGCCACTCGATCGTGCCGACTGGTTCCTGTCCGTCGAGTGGGACCCGGGTGACCCCGAGACGTCGCGCTACGAATACGGCTGGTACGAGGGCGACCGCCTCACCGGCTACGTCCGCTACAACTCCGCTCGTGAGGCGGGCAACTGGATCAGCATTCGCGTGCAGGAGTTCATCTTCACAACAGAGGACGCGCTGCGCGGCCTGCTCGGGTTTCTCGGAGGCCAGGAGTTGCAGAGCAGCACTGTGGTGTTCAGCCATTCGGCAGTGGTGGACTCGTCGCCGCTGCTCTGGCTGCTTCCCGAGGCGCATCGGACTCTCGAGATGAACGGCTTCCTGTGCTGGATGCAGCGCATCGTGAACATCGAGGCGGCGATGGGCGCCCGAGGCTGGCCGGCGCGGGCTGCGGGTCGCGCGGAGCTCGAGGTGACCGACCCCATCACCGGCGTCGAGCGATTTGTCCTCGAAGTCGAGGGCGGCAAGCGCGCGGGTGACACCCGGCGGGAGCGGCGCGATCCGGTGCGGCATCGGAGCGCTCTCTGCCTGGTACTCGAGCGCGCTGCGTGCGCAGGACGCGGTGCGTCTTGGTCTGCTGGAAGGTGAGGCGGCGGCTGTCACTTCTATGGATGGCCTCATCGCCGGCGGCCTGCCGTGGATGCCCGACTTCTTCTGAGTTAGGACGAAGTCGCAGCCCGCGCTTCGCGAAGCGCATTCGCCCACCAGGCCAGATCGTCCAGCATCCCGGTCACGGTCGTGTTGATGAGGTCGGGGTCCTTCAGATTCCCCTCCGCATCGAAGAGGCGCGGCGCAAGTTGCAGCGCCACCGAAGGCCGGATCGGCGCCATCTGCAGCTCGATCGCGACGGTGCGCAACTGCTCCACCGAGCGGGTGCCGGCAGCCCATCCGCCGTAGCTCACGAACGCGATGGGTTTGCGAACCCACTCGCGATACACGGCGTCAAGCGCGCTCTTCAACACTGCCGGGTAGCCGTGGTTGTACTCCGGCGTGATGACGATGAAGCCGTCCGCGAGGATGACCACGATGTGCGGGGGGTTCGGTGCTGGTGCCATCGTCGGGCGACGATAACGGATCCCTCGCGATGGGCGACGGGTGCCAGTCCCTAAGATCGCGCCCATGCCCGACACGACGCTGCTGCCGCTGCAACTCGCGCGCCTGCGCTCGCAGCATCTCACCGACTCGTCGCGAACTCGATGCCGATGTCGCCACGGTGACACGTTCGGTGTGCGTTCTCCAGGCGCAGCTGTTCGACGCCGCTCGGCATCAGATCCGTGTGCGCAGTGCTGGCAACACCGCCGCGGACGTTGATCGCGCCGTCGACGAGGAGCGCTCGGTTGTGCGCACCTGGTTGATGCGCGGCACGTGGCATCTGTGCGCGGCCGATGACGTGCGCTGGCTCATCGGCCTCTTCGGTCCGGTCAATCGCCAGCTTGGCGCCGCTCGCATGCGAAACCTCGGTCTCGACGATGCCAGGTGTGCGCGCGGAGTCGCAGTGATGCGCAAGGCGCTCGCGGGCGGCCCTGTTGCGCGTCGTGAGATTCGGAGACAACTGCTCAGCGCGGGCGTGCTCGAGGAACCGGTCGGCCAGACGATGATGCATCTGATCTTTCATGCAGCCGCGCTTGGGGTCGTCTGCTCGGGTCCGCGCATCGGCAATGACGAGAGCTTCGTGCTGCTGGATGACTGGGTGCCGCCCTCGAACGGCCCGCACGGGGACGCCGCCCTTGCGGAGCTGGCCCGCCGATACTTCGCGGCGTACGGCCCCGCGAGCCAGGCGGACTTCGCCGCGTGGTCCCACCTGAAGGTGGGGCTGGTACGTACAGCGATGGCTGCCATCGGCGCGGAGTTGGTGGAGTTTCCCGGCGCGGTCCGTGGGCTGTGGACCCTGGGGCCGGTTGTCGCCGACCCTGATGTCCCCGGGCCGGTGGTGCGTCTCCTCGGCCACTTCGACACCTTTCTGCTCGGCTACCGCCGGCGCGAGCATCTCGGTGGTCCTGACGCTGAGACCTGGATCCACGATGGCGGTGGCGGCTGGATTCGACCGGTGGTCTGCGTCGACGGCTGGATCCACGGCGGCTGGCGGCTCGAGAAGAGGGCTCACGAGATCGAGGTCACGATCATGCCCTTCGATCGAATCAGCGCACGGGCCGACCCGGCCATCCGCCGTGAGGTCGCGTCGATCGGCAGCTTCCTGGAACTGCCGGCGAAATGGTCGCGGGGCCCCTTGGTAGGGTTCGGAACCCGTGGCTGAGCACGTGAACATGCGGCAGATCGGACGACACGCTCAACCGCGCCTTGGGTGAGGTTGTCCGGGGTACCATGGGCGGGCACGCAGCCACTCCGCGCGGCTCGGGACCCGGCGTCGAGCCAGGGAATTCCGGGCACTGGCAGCGGGAAATCCCTTGACACGCCGACGTAGCTCAGTGGTAGAGCAATGGTTTCGTAAACCATTGGCCGGGAGTTCGAATCTCCCCGTCGGCTCCAGTCAAGTCACAGCGGGCGTCGGAGTCTGTGGCGCCGAGGATGACACTCATTGCCGGATGAGGTCCTAGATACGCTGACGCAGAAACCCAAGATAGAACGCCGCAAACACCACGACGATAGCGATGTTTGCTATCAGGCGCTCCTCGAACTGGTGCCGGAAGAACAGGACGTCCACGCACACCACGGCTGCCACGAGCACGACCACGTAGCAGACGGTGACGGGGGTCAGCCTTCGCATAGCTGCCGCCTACTCTATGCCCTCTTCACTCCGGCCGCCGGCCGTTGCGTGTGCGGCGCGGCAATCAGCCGATCCCGGAGACCTCGTGGACCTCGCCGCAATCCACGCCGAGTGCGGCATGGTGATCGCGGACGGCCTGGGCATTCGGCGCATCCAAGAGGCAGTACACCTTGCCATCCGGGTTGTGGAACAACTCGACCTGGCGGACGCCGAACTCATCGGTCGTTCCGTTGTGGGCACCCTCGGCGATACCGTCGATGGCTTCCTGAGGCAGTTTCAGGTCCGAGTGAAAGTCCATGAATTGCGGCATCTCGTCGTCCTCCAATCCCAATTGCGTGCGCCGCATCGTACGCCGTCGGCACCTCTGCCGGCGGTAGGGTAGACAGATGTTCGAGCTGCAGCGTCTTCGCCTCGATCACGAGGCTGCAGTTCTCGAGTTCGAGCAGACGAACCGTGCGTACTTCGCGGAGTTGATCAGCGATCGTGGTGACGCATTCTTCGAGAACTTCGCGGCACTGTTTCGCGCGCTCCTTGCGGAGCAGGAGGCCGGAGTCTGCCTCGGTCACGTGCTCGTGGATGAAAACCACGCGGTCGTCGCGCGTTTCAACCTGTACGACGTGCATGACGGTACTGCAGACGCCGGGTATCGCACTGCACAACGCGTCTCGGGGCGTGGCGTGACGAAGTCCGGATTGCTTGAGCTGTGCCGGTTAGCGCGTGACGAGTACGGGCTCCGGACACTCAGAGCGGTGACGAGCAACGCGAACATCGCCTCCCAGCACGTGCTTGCGAACGCCGGTTTCGTCGTCACGGGTCCGACCACCATCGAAGGCCGGCAAGGAGTTCGATACGAGCTCGACCTGAGAGCTTCGGCTGACAGTGCGATCGACGATCTCAAGGAGCGGCCGTACCTCTTCGACCTCCTCCCCCGTTGGACATGTGCCGCGCTTCGAGACGTTCGGCGTCTGAGGCAACGGGATGTCGAACCAACCCGCATCGAGTGTCATGAACTCTTCTGGGCATGAGCCGGACCAACGGTGGCGCATCGTGCTCGTTTGCTTGAGCGTCGCAGTGGCCGCGATCGGCGCCACGCAACTCGGGGCGCTTGTTGTCTGGGCAGCAACGGCAACCATCGCGCTGGGGATGTTCGAGCCCAACCGAACGTCCGTGTTGACGTTCCCGCTCGTCGTCGCCACCTTCCAGCTGACAAACCAGTTTCTGTGGGCGGCTCCCGTCGTCGCGGGACTGGGCGGGGCGCTCTTGAGCGCACACCGCGCTGTGCGCACGGGTTTGGCGCTGATATGGATTGGAATCGCGGTTGAGCTGCTCGCCACTGCTCAGAACATCGCGAACTGGGGGTTCGACGCCGGCGCGCTCCTGTCTCCCATTTCTGGGAGGTCCATCCTCGCGCTTCCCTTCTGCGTGGCACTTGGAGTGGCGTCGATGAATCCGCGGTCGCGCGCTGGCGTTCGAGCCAATCTGCAGTCGCTCTAGCCGGTTGGTGGGAGGACAGCCAGGACGAGTTCGCGAAGTCGCGCGGGGTCGGCGATCAGGTCCATCGCAACGATTCTTCCGTCGTGGATCGTGAAGAGACCAACGCCGAAGAGCTTTCCGCGAGGCGCGAGGATCACCCCGACTGCTCCATTGACAAGCGGCATTGGGTGAACCGCGCACCACCGGACCAGGCGATTGCCCCTCGTGCAACTGCCGTGGCACCGCGAAGCTCGCGAGTTGCCTCTCCGCGTGCTGCCGCCGCGTCGATACGGAAGACGATGTCCGGATCCAGCACCGCGAGCATCGCGTCGAAATCGCCGCCGCGCGAAGCGGCGAGGAAGGCGTTGATCACTTCGCGATGGCGCGCGATATCGGTCGGAGGAAGCTCCGCAGATCCGCGCACCCGCCGGCGCGCGCGACTTGCGAGTTGACGCGTCGCCGCCGGAGTACGCCCGAGCAGCGGGGCAATCTCATCGAACGGCATGGCAAAGGTGTCGTGCAGCACGAACGCGACTCGCTCGGCCGGCGTGAGTGCCTCCAGCACCACGAGCAGCGCCACTCCGACGGAATCGGCGAGGATCGCCTCGTACTCCGGGTCTGTGCCGTCGTCATGACGCAGATCGGACGCGGACTCGAATTCCGGCAGCGGCTCCTCCCGGCGCGACTGGCGCGCGCGCAGCATGTTGAGACAGACGCGCGCGACGACCGTCGTCAGCCACGCGCTGAGATTCTCAATGCCGGATACCTCGGAGCGGCTGAGACGGAGCCACGACTCCTGGACCGCATCGTCGGCCTCGCTGAGCGATCCGAGCATCCGGAATGCCACCCCACGCAAGCGCGGGCGTTCGGCCTCGAACCGCGCCGCCAGTACGTCGTCCTCAGTCATCAGTCACATTTCCTCATCGCGAAGTGTCGTTGCATTGACACACCAGACCCATCGGATGTGACACGCAACCCATGAAGCGCGGAGGCTCGCCATGACATCTCCCATCCTGGTCACCGGAGGCACCGGGACGCTCGGTCGCCTGGTCGTCAACCATCTTCGCGCTGCAGGGTGCGATGTGCGGGTCCTCTCACGCCACAGTCGGGAGTCTGAACCCGGCATCCAGTTCATCACGGGCGACCTGCTCACCGGCGCCGGAGTCGATGAGTTGGTGCAGGGGGTCGAGGCGATCGTCCACTGCGCCGGCAACTTCAAGGGCGATGCCGCCATGACCCGAACGCTCGTGCAGGCAGCGAGCAAGGCTGGCTCACCCCACGTCGTGTTCATCTCCGTCGTCGGCACCGACCGCATCCCCGTCGTCGGCATCGGCAATCTCACATTTGCGTACTTTCGCGCCAAGCGCGAGGCGGAGGACGTGATCGCGAGCTCCGGCCTGCCCTGGACGACATTGCGAGCCACGCAGTTCTACGACCTCTTTCTCATCGTGGGGAAGGCAGTGGCGAAGCTGCCAGTTGCACCGTTTGCGGCGGGTTTTCGCTTTCAGCCGGTCGAGGCTGACGAAGTGGCCGCCAGGCTCGTGGCGCTCGCGCAAAGCGCGCCGGCCGGGATGGTGCCCGATCTCGGCGGCCCTCGCATCTACCGCATGTCGGATCTGGTCCGCAGCTACCTGCGGGCGGTGCACCGCCACCGGCTGCTCCTGCCCCTCTGGATTCCGGGCAAATCGGCACGCGCCGTCCGAGCGGGCGGCAACCTGGTGGCTCCGGCGATGCCCGCCGTTCCGACGGGAATCGGGACGTGGGAATCGTTCCTCGCTGCACGGACCGGCGCTCCCACGCCTGCGGCGCCGTCGAGCCGGCGCGCAGCGACCCGCTAACCCGTTTCGGGACTAAACCGGCGGAGGCACCGGCATCCATCCGCCAACCGGGGCCGGCGGCGCGCTCGGCTCCGGGGGCGCCTCCGAGCCGCCTGGATCGAACCGAAACGGTGGGTATTCGTCACGCATCAGCAGTGCGTACACGATCACGCGGAACACCCATCGATTCAGGCCCATCACGACGTCGAAGACGCTCCGAGGATACGGATGCGCGGAGAGCAGGGCCAGCCCGGCGAACAGTGCCAGGACGGCGATGAGCCCCCACAGATGCACGGCGACACCGACGCCGCCAATCAGCACGGCGACGACGATGTACTGCGGGATGGCGAGCAGCCACCACTTGATGAGCACCAGCCCTCGCGACAGGTGTTCGGGATATGGAACGTCGAGCGTCGCCGGGTAGTTCGCATCGGCGGCGAGCGAGAACGGCGGATACCGGTCCGTGCCCAGTGCGTTGTATCCGTAGAAGCCGACCCGCCACGTCCATCGCAACACGCCGACGTTGAAGTCGAAGATCGCGCGGGGATACCGGCCGGTGATGAGAATCGCGAAGAAGGCGACGACGGTGAGCACGAGCATCGCCACGCTGAGAAACCACAGCACGATGTAGTGAGGGATCAGCAGCACCCACTTCACGAGCCACAGCCAGCGAGAGAGCGGTCCCTCGAGCCGCCCTTCGATATGCAGTGGATAGCTCGATGGAGCCGGCGCCACGGGCGGTGGCAGCGGATCGCTCATGACTGCACGCACTGCTGCAGCTTGCGGGTGAGGCTCGTGGCGATCGACTCGTCGGAGCCGGCCTCCGGCATCAGCAGCCATCCGGCGATGTACAGGGCGACACCGGCCCCGCCGAACACGGAGAGCACGGCGATCGAGATCCGGACAACAGTGACATCAATGTCGAAGTAGGCGGCGATGCCGGATGCGACGCCGGCGATCATGCGGTCGTCCTTGGAGCGAACAAGGCGGCGGGGTGCGCTGTCGGTGCCGGTCGGGGTCGAGGTGGGTGTGTTCATGACCCCACCGTAGAGCCGGCAGATCTGCGAAACAATCCGTGGTCTCCCCCATTCGACCCTGAGAGCGCGACGGCAGTCTCAGGGTGTCCCCGGATAGCCGGGCAAGCGCGCGAGGCCCATCATGGCTGCATGGCCGAGGACACCCGGAACAAACGGACGAGGGCGACTGGGCTCCTGGCGCCGCATCCCCGAGGAACGAGTCCTCGGCGGCGTTGCGGCGGGGATCTCGGCGCGAACGGGCGTCGATGTCACCATCGTGCGCACCGTCTTCGTCGTTGCGGCATTCGTCGGTGGCTTCGGGATCGCGTGCTACCTCGCCGCGTGGCTCCTGGTCCCGGCGACTGGAGAAGCCACGAGCATCGGGAGCAAGGCGCTGGCCGACCGGACCGGGATGACACTTGCCGCCGGGCTCGCGTCGCTGGTCACGGCACTCTTCGTCCTGATGTCCCTGGTGGGGGCAGGGTGGATCGGCTCGATCGCCTGGTCCTTCGTGCTCAGCGTCATCGGCATCGTGCTCATCTTGAGAAACGCGCCCGCCGAGGAGCAGGCGACGCTCCGTCGCCTCGCCGATCCGGTGATCGGGTTGGCCGGCGACACGACACGCTCGCGGATCGCCTGGCGCGCGGTGACCGGTGCTGTGCTGCTGCTCGCCGGAGTCATCACGCTGCTCGTCGGGCACACGAGCACCGCGCTGCTCCGGCCGCTCGCCGGCGTGACGCTCGTCATCGCCGCTGTGGTCCTGGTGCTCGGTCCCTGGTGGCTCCGCGCCGGCCGCGAGCTGGTCGCAGAGCGCCAGGCGCGTATCCGCGCCGAGGAGCGGGCCGACATGGCAACTCGGGTTCACGATTCGGTGCTTCAGACGCTCGCGCTGATTCAGCGCCATGCCACGGACCCCCAACAGGTGATCCAGCTCGCCCGGGCACAGGAGCGCGAGCTGCGTTCCTGGCTGTTCGACGGGCGCGCGCCTGGGTCCATGAACGCCGACACAACGTTCGCCGCCGGGGTCCGGCTCATCCAGAGCGATGTGGAGGCGCAGCACGGTGTCACCGTCGAGGTCGTCACCGTCGGAGACTGCCCGATCGACGACGACCTTCAAGCCCTCCTCGGCGCCGGTCGCGAGGCGACGGTCAATGCTGCAAAGTGGTCGGGCGTCCAGGTCATCTCGATCTACGCAGAGGTCGAGTCGGAGGCGGTGTCGCTGTTCGTGCGGGATCGCGGCCGCGGCTTCGATCCAGCGAGCGTGCCTGCTGATCGGAAGGGGCTTTCCGATTCGATCAAGGCAAGGATGGTCCGGCGCGGCGGCACCGCCGAGGTGCGGAGCACCCCGGGAGAAGGCACCGAGATCAGGCTCTCGATACCGCACGCGGCGGTCGGCCAGCCGGCCCCGGCGTGAGTGCAGTGTCTGGTCCTCGGCCGCGTGTGTTCATCGTCGACGACCACGGCCTCTTCCGCTCCGGCGTCCGGTCCGAGCTCGGCACCCACGTCGACGTTATCGGTGAGGCCGACGACGTCGCACCCGCGATTGCCGGGATTGCCGCAAGCGAACCCGATGTCGTGCTCCTCGACGTGCATCTCCCCGGTGGCGGCGGGCAGGCCGTCGTTGCGGCGTTGAAGGTGACCCATCCGCACATACGCTTTCTCGCGCTCTCCGCGTCGGACGCGCCCGAGGACGTGATCGCGGTGATCCGCGCGGGCGCTCGCGGGTACGTGACGAAGACGATCTCAGGGGCTGACCTGGTGGACGCCGTGTGCAGAATCGCCGAGGGCGAGGCGGTGTTCTCATCGCGCCTCGCCGGGTTTGTGCTCGATGCCTTCGCCGCGCTGCCCGCAGCCGAGCAACAACCGTCCTTCGACCCGGAGCTCGACCAGCTCACGCCGCGCGAGCGTGAGGTGCTGCGCTTGATCGCGCGCGGCTTCACGTACAAGGAGATCGCTCGCGAGCTGTTCATCTCCGCCAAGACCGTCGAGAGTCACGTCTCCTCGGTGCTGCGCAAGCTCCAGCTGTCGACGCGCCATCAGCTCACACGGTGGGCGACGGACCGTCGCCTCACCTGACGGGCTCGACCTACCGCAACTGGTAGATCGCGAACGCCACACCGAACGCGATCACGACGCCGCGGAGCACCGAGGGACGGAGCCTGCGCGCCAGCGCAACGCCGATGAACCCTCCGGCGGCGCTCGTCGGAACCATGACCAGCACCGCGACCCAGGACACCGGCCCGAAGAACGCGAAATAGATCGCCGCGACGACGTTGATGATCAGCTGCATGATGCCCTTCAGCGCGTTGATGCGCTGCAGGTCGTCGCGAATGAACAGGCCGAGCACCGCGAGCATCATCACGCCGAGCCCCGCGCCGAAGAACGCGCCGTAGACACCACTGAGGAACTGGGCAACCGCGAGGATGGGCGAGCGGTGCTGTTCGCGCTCAGACCGGTGCGTGTGCACCCGCGACGTCACGAGCGGCTGGACCAGGAGCAGCGCGCAGGCGGCAAGGATGAGCCACGGCACGATCGCCGCGAACACGTGATTCGACGTCCGCGTCAGGAGGATCGCGCCGACCACCGCCCCCACGATGCTGATCGGCGCGAGAAACCGAATCCGATCGCGCTGCACACTGAGCTCCGCGCGGTACGCCACGCTCCCGCCGGCATATCCAGGCAGCAGGCCGATCGTGTTGGTCACGTTCGCTGTCAGTGCGGGAAACCCGAGGAGGAGCAACGCCGGAAAGGACAGCAGCGTCCCGCCTCCGGCGACCGAGTTCACGGCACCCGCGACCAGGGCGGCGGCAGCGACGAGCAGCAGCCGCGCGGCGTCGAGGTGGATCAGTGTTGGAGCTGCTCGCGGCGCTTCCGCTCGAGCTCGACCAGACGCATTCCCGGGCGCGGCTTGGGAAGTTCGTTGCGATCGATACCGGACGGCGGGTTCTGTATCGGCGAGGACGGCTCTTCAAAGTGCCGGCGGATGGCCGACCCGCGCACCGACAGGCCCTGGGCCATTGCGAGGCGGTCGTGAACCGTGAGCATCATTGAGGTGTCCTCAAGCCGGCGGGCTCTCAACGATAGCACCTGTTTCCAGCCGCGTCCCGCTGCCGCGAGGTGCTCATCTCAACGAGCGCCAGTGGGCCGGATCGCGCCTCGTCACGCGCGACGAGGCGCGACCCGCTCCGCGCTATTTGCCGGCGAGCGCCGGGACGAAGTCAGGAGCCCAGATGGTGCCGAGACCACTCGAAAGGTCATAGCCGGCAGCAGCATCAAAACCGTCGACCGTGGTGAGCGCGCCACCCTGATGCGCGTTGTCGAACACGAGCGTGTTGTTGCCGCGGGTGACGTCCACGATGCCGTTGTCCGGCTTGTTCTCCAGCGAATACAGCTTGCGGTTGATGAGCCCGAGGTCGTGTCCCGCGTCCTGCGCTGCGATCGCAACGATGCCCGCGAAGAGCGGCGATGCCTCACTGGTGCCGCCAAACAGCTCCCAACCGGGACCAAGCGGAGCAAAGCTCATGTACACGAGGGCGGCGCCGTCGACGGCTGCGCTCATCGAGATGTCCGGCGTGCCTCGCTGCGTGCCGACCACGGCACGCACCTTGTTCTGGTACTCGGGCCGTTGGAAGACCGACGAGATGCCGCCACCGCTCGCGCCGAGCGTGGTGGGATCGCCGGGGGTGAAGAGGCTGTTCGGATCGTTCCACACGGTGTCGCGCGCCACGGGAGCAGGCCCGGTGCCGGCCGCGTTGACGTGGATCTGCGTGCCACCCACAGAGGTGACCAGCGGATCCGTGGATGGCCACGAAGCAACCTGGCTCGTGTAGCAGCACGACGAATCCCGATAGTCGCCGGTGGCGCCGTTGTCGCCCGACGACGCGAGGACGGTGATGCCGTTGTTCCATGCGTTCGCGTATGCGCTGCGCAGGTTGTAGATCGAATCCTGCGACGGGAACGTCTCCTCGGTCGCACCGAAGCTCTGCGAGATGACGTCACCGAGATGATGATCGACGACGTAGTTCTCCGCATGGACGATCGCCGGGAATCCGGTCAATCCCTCTGTCTCTGCAATCGGCGTCTCGACCAGCAGGATGTTCGCGCCCGGCGCGATCGCGTGCGACATCTCGACATCGAGAGTCGTCTCCTCGGCCCAGCCGACCATCGTGCTGTCCTTCGGGTTGAAGGGAGGAATGGCACCGACGGGATGGATGATCGTCAGCAGCGGATTGGGCAGGTGCTGAGCGGCGTCGAACGTCTGGAGGTCCGCCTGAATCGTCGGTGAGCCGAAGGCATCGACGATGACGATCGTCTTGCCGGCGCCGGTCAACCCCTCCGCGTACAACGTGGGCAGCCCGTAGTGGTGCTCGAGCTGGACACCCGAGTAGCAGGGAACGCCGAAGGTGGCGAGGCAGTCTGCCGTGGTGGGCACCTCTGAGCCGGCGATATGGCCGACGACATTGCCTGTGATTGCAGGAATCGGGACCGGAAGCGCCGCTGCAGGTGATGCCGTCGCGACACCCGGAAGGACTCCGGCGGTACCGAGTGCTGCTACCGCACCCGCGATGAGCACACGACGAATAGTTCCAGAGCCCATATGCGTATTCCCCTGCCTCTCTCAACCCTTGCGACTCCTCTCAGAGTAGCGGCGCGCCCCTCCGGCGTCAAGGAGCGCGTTCTCCGCTAAGGGAGATTGATCGTCAGTGGCGCATTGAAGTGCGCAAAGCTCTGCGTCATGAAGTGACCCGGCGCCGACATATCGGAGAGCTGCACCTGGTCGGCTGCATCGATGTAGAAGCGGAACCACACGGGTGTTCCGGGTTCGCCGGCAAAGAACTCCACCACCGTCGTCCGCACACCGTTGAGTGTCGTGACTCCCAACACGTGCACCGCGGTAGCAGTCGGGAAGAATTGCCATGCAAAACTCGGCTCGGGGACGGCATCGTGCCCGGTCTGGGCGATAAACGGCGCGCCAGCGCGTTCACGAGCGTAAAAGGCGCTCCCGACGGAGATCGCCGCTGCGCCACCCGGCTCCGTCCACTGCAATCGGTCCGGAGCAACCTCTTCGTAGTTGGTCACGTCGGTGGGAAGTCCCGTGCCACCGGTGAGCGTCTCGTGCATGGTGACGCTGCTCAGACTCTTCATCCGTGCCAGCGCGGCATTGAGCAGTGTCGTGCCATCGGGTGCGGGAAGGGGCGGTAGTTGCACCGATGCCGTGCCGCCTCCCGCACCACTGACATGAATCGAGATCGCGTCGTTGCCTCGGAGATCGCACAGTCGCGCCACGGCAGGTATCGCCACATCCACGGAGTCGCGCCGGGTGGCCGTCGACGGTAGCCGTGACCGAAAGTGGCGCCGACGCGCTGGCGCCGTCGTCCGAAATCACGTACACGGCCAGCGAGTTGCTCCCAGGGCGACCTGGGCTGACGGTGACACCGACGAGGGTCTGCCCCGCCTGAGCGCCGATCGACAGGTCGGTCCCATGCGGCAGTCCGGCGTCGGCGGTGAGCTCGACGGTGTTCGCCGCGGTGCCGCTGTCCACCGGCAACGGAAAGGCCGCCAACAGTGATGCCGCGAGCACGACAGTGATGCCGATGCCCGCCTCGATACGCAGGTGCGGTGATCGCCGTCGCCACGCGAGCAAAGACAGTGGGATCAACAACAGCACCGCCGCCGACTTGGCGATGAGCACGCGTCCGTAGCCGGTGGTGACGAGCGCCGTCCAGGTGCCCGACATTCAGGATCGCCTGGACGAGACCCGAGCGCAATCGTGGCAACGAATGCCGCCAGCGCCCAGGGGGTGAATCGTGTCAGCAGCGCTCTCCCGCCGGCGCCCATCCGTCCGGCGGATGCAGCGTTGCCATGGCGATGATGCCGCCCACCCAGACACCCGCCGTCAGGACATGCCCCGAATCGAGCGAGACGGCCAGCACTGACGATGCGGCGTGACCTGAGGCCGCAAGCGCCACCACCAGCGCGACGAGGATCACGCCGAGCAGGGCGTAGGCACGCCGTGCGACAGCGATGCACGCAAGGGACTCGAGGAGAATTCGCGCAACCCGCGCTGTTCCTGCCAACCCTGTCGTCAAGTACGTGGCGACACCGTGCAGGCTGGCGCCCGCAGCCGCAACTGCCTCCCCCGTGACGACCACGATGCCAGCAGCCAGCGCGACACCGAACACGAGGAGCAATTCCGGCTGCACCCAGGGGAGCGGTTCCTCGCGGCGTCCGAGCCAGAGGATGAAGAGCGATCCAACGCCGAGGATGAGTGCCAGGTCCTCGATCCAGCGCGCGATCGTGACGACCCAGTTGGTTGCTGACGGCCCGGAGGCAGCGAGCGTACGGCGAGTGCCGGGCGGCGCGCCGACGGTGAAGCTGAATGCGCCGCTGGTGGTGTGGCCGTCGACATCGCTCACCGCCCGCCACGTGACGTGGTACGCGCCCGGCAGGTTCGTATCGAGATTGACCTGGATCAGCCGCTCGGCCGAAGGCGGCGCTGTGACCACCTCGCCACCGGGGCCGGTGACCGTCGCTTCAGAGAGGCTCGGATCGAGTTGCTCGCTGAAGTACAGCAGCACCGATCCCGGCGTGACGCCGAGGACGGCGCCATCCGCCGGCACCGAGAGGACGAGCTCGGCGTGCGCAGAGGCCACGATTGGCGTGCTCAGAAGCAGACCGGCCACGAGAAGCACCGCGGCGCCGCTTCTGAGACCCACCACCGTGGACCTCCAACTGATCAGGCGGTCGAACGCCTGCGAATGAGCACGGCTGCGCCGGCGCCACCGCCGATCACAACGACCGCCACGATGATGACGATGACGATCGGGAATCCGGAACCGCCTCCCCCGTTACTGGGCGAGGTCCCAACGATGGGTGCTGTGCTTGCGGTGGGCGAGCCTGACGTATCCGCTGTCGGCGTGCTCCCCGGGACTCACAGTCGCTGTGGGCGTTTGACCAGGTGGGAGCGTCGAATTGACGGGGGTCGGGGTGGCGCCAACGGCTGTGGGCGGCGCGGTACCCCCTCCGCCAGACGACGGAGTTGGCGTCGGCGCTGAAGAATGTGAGGGCGTCGGTGTCGGCTTAGCGGTAGGGGTAGGAGTCGGTCTTGGGCGTCGGTGTGGGCGGAGCACCAGCGACGGTGATCTCACCATGCATCGCGAGGTAGCCGTGAAGCGAGCAGTAGTAGTAGTACTTACCTGCCGTTGTAAACGTGCACGACGCGGTGCCGCCGTTCAGCTTGACTGACAGGGTGCCGCAGGGCCACGGTGGCGAAGCGGGCGTTCCTGGGCAGATGGAGTCGTTGGGGCAAATGGCAACGTTGTGCGTCACGGTCGTGTCGTTATTGATCCATTCGACGGTAGAGCCCACGGTGATCGTGGGGTCCTCAGGCGAGTAGCAATACTTCGAGCCGCCGCCGCTACAGACGGTTTTGGTGATTACAACGGTGGCCCCGCCGGCGCCGACCGGCGCAGACGTGAACACGACCACCGCGAGTGCGGCCGCCGTGCACGCGCCGATCAATGCGGCAAGAGCCTTGCGCTTGGACATGAATGATTCCCTCTGGCCGGTGACTGGCCTCCAGCCACCCTAGGATAAGTGCTCGGGGGCATTTGCAACCCCTCCGCCGGGTTTGACGGATGCCGCGAGCCGCGCTGGCGGCACCGGTCAAACCCTGAGGACTACGTCTACTGGAACCAGCCCGCCACGTCGAGGATGGCGTCGATGGTTCCCAGGTTGTTGTACAGGCTCACGTCGCCGCTCTGGCCGCCCGTTGTTGCGATTCCCGTGATCGCCAGGTTGGCGATCACCTCACCCGCGCTCGGGTTGAGGTCGGAAGCCTTCGGCCTCGATGCATTGCTCGGATACAGCGTGAACACGGTGTTCATGCTCCCCGCCACGCCGGTGAGGTTCGCCACGACTGCGACCGGGTCGGCCGTGCCGCCATCAGCGGGCACCACGTCGTAGCCGGCCACCCGGATCGGATTGGTGTCGTTGCTCTGGAGGGTGGCGCCGTCGCACTGATCACCCGAGCCGGTGCGCGTGTCGCAGGTCCGTGTCGGCGGAACCGAGTAGAAGAGCGCGCCCGCGGCGCTTTCATGACCGTTGCCGAACCAGCCGTTGACATCGATCACGAAGTTGACGCTGCCGAGGCTGTTGAAGACGCAGATGTCCTGGTTCGGTCCGAGCGTCGAGATCACGCGGTTCGGAAGGCTGATCCCCGCCCCAATGTTGATGTTGGAGAACTTCGGCGCGGTGGTCGGGCACGCGTCGCCGCTGTTCGGCGCCGCAACCGCGAGATAGGTCGACTGCGAGGCGCCGGTCGCCGTGAGGTTGAAGACCGCCGCCTCTGCGCCGGTGGTCGGGATCGATGGTGTTCCGCCGGGAGCACCGGGTGGCAGACCGGAGAGCACGACTCGGCGCCACGTTCCGCCCTGGATTGGATTGTTGGAGCTGCCGGCACACTCCGTGTCGCCTCCCGCGCGCGAATCGCAGATGCGGAGTGGCGGCATGGTGTGGAACTTGCCGGCCGTCGGGCTCCCCGTCGGGGCCGTGAAGTAACCCTGGACGTCGACGACCGCGTCCGCTCTGCCGGCCGAGTTGAAGATCGTGATCTGCCCGGTCGAGCTCAACTGAACGATCGCGAGGTTGGCGTCCACCTGGCCCGAGGAGAGGTTGATGTTCGAGATCGTGGGAACGGCCTCGCCGGTCGGGAAGGCGGCGAGGTAGGTCGGTGTCGTCGAGTCGTTGATCCCGGTCAGGTTCACCACGACGGCAGTTGCGCCATGCGGCACCTGTGTCCCGGTGATCTGGACGTTGATCGATCCCTAGTGCGCCGAGCGTGTGCCCCGCGCATGCAGGTGTCGAGGAATTAGTCCTCGTGTCGCACACGCGGAACGGAGTCAGCGGCGTGTACGCACCGGGAGCGACGGTTGTGTACAGGTCGGCGGACGACTGCTGGCTGGGTCCTCCAGGCGTCACGACAACGACATTGACCGGTGGCCCTGCTGTCAGCGTCGTCGGCGTGTCGACCTCGATCTGCGCGTCGCTCAGGACCTCGAAGCATCCACCACTTGTTCCAACGCACGGGAATGTGTTGGATGACGGGATATCGGTGCTGCCGAACAGAACGTCCGTCGCGCCGTTGAAGGCATCGCCATTGAGCGTGACAACGTTCGTTGTGCCCAGCGCCCCCTGATCGGCTTGGACCGAGTTGACAGTCGGCGACAAGGTTCCATTCACCGCACCGAACGCATAGAGCTTGCCGTCGGTGCTGTTGATGAAGAACTGGCCGGTTGAGAAAGCAGCAGATGAATAGATGAATCCGGCCGTCGAGTAGGTGTACAGGATGGACCCGTTCGCGAGGCTCAGCACGTCAACGTTGCCAGCGAGGTCACCGACGGCGATGACCTGGCTTCCCGATGGGCCGGCAACCGCAACCGACGAGACGACGGCTGCGATCTGTGGGCTCACCCAGTTGGTGGCTCCGGTGAGGGCGTTGAGCGAGTAGACGCCCGCGCCATAGCCTGCATAGATGTTGCCGCCGACAAGCGCTGCGCCGGACTGGGCAGGATTACCCGTCCCGAACGTTGTCCTGATGTTGACCGCCCAGATCTGCGCGCCCGTCTGGAGGTCGAGCGCATACATGATCGCGGACTTGTCCATGTCATACACGACGCCGTCGGTGTAGGTCTGACTACCGAAGGCACCGATGGTGCCCGGCTCGGCGATGGTCGACGGCGCTCCCACGTCCGAGTCGGTGCCCTGATTGGCCTGGAACCGCCAGAGCTTGGCACCGGTGCTCGCGTTGAACTCATAGATCGCGTCGTCGTTGTCGGAGCTGCCGACGATGACGACGTTGGTTCCATTGGCGAGTTGCGCGTAGCTTGGCGATGACCACACGCCGGACAGCCCGGTCTGGCTCCCCGCCGGGTTGCCAAAGTCGTCGTACATCCAGTCGATCGCGCACTGGGTTCCGGCGGTGTTGCCCACGCCGTACATCGCCCAGAGGTGGCCACCATCACTCAGGTTGCCGTTCGGTCCCGAATCACCGAAGTACACGACGGGACCGGTGCCATCCGGGTCGCCAACCACGGGAGAAGAAGCGCTGACACCGCCCATCGACGGCGAGGTGCAGATGAGCGCGCCCGTCGTTGCATTGAGCGCGTATTCCATGTAGTCGCCATCGCCGAAGTAGACGACGTTGTTGTACACGGCCGCGGAGGATTCAATCTCCTTCGAGAGGCTTGCCACCTTCGGTGTCTGGTACGACCAGACCAGCACGCCGGTCTTCGCGTTGTAGGCAGTGAAGTACCCGTCCATGTTGCCGCTGTAGACAAGCGACTCATTCAGCGTCGTGTTGAACACGACGGCCGGCGAGGTGAAGCTCTGGTCGCCCGTCTGCTGAACTCCAGTCCAACTTGAACGTCGACGCCGTGGACAAGTGGTCTCCGATGACACCCCGCTGTGGAGGGCGTCGTGGTTGTGCGTGGGCCAGTCCTGCGTCCCCGCAGGGATCGTGCCGGAGGCGGCCGCAGGCTGCACCTGAAGGAGCGGGACGCCGATCGCCATCGCTCCGGCGGCAACGCAGGTCAGGACGGCGGTCCCAAGGTGCTTTCCTCGTCCGATGACCTTCATTCGCCCCATGGCGTCCCCTTCACTGAACTCACGCTGGACTCACAGGGAGACCCCTGCGGACAAGAAGATAGATCCCACCCGCGGTAGGATTGCACAGTTTGAAGCGATAAAGCAACCAGGTCACGCCTATCTGGCGAGACCGGTGCGCACAGCAGCGGCATCGATTGCATGGTGCACGGATGGTACTCATCCTCGTCCGGCCTGATGCCTCCATCCCGGGTCGCCCCGAGATCGCTGCATCTGAGGGGATGGCCCCGAATCGCATGCTCGTCGTTGACACCCAGCCAGCTTGCAGTTGCAGAATATCGACCGTGGAACAGTCGAATGCTGACCACCCGATCCGATGTGCACGCTGCGGCGCGGACCGGCTGATCCCACTCACACTCTCCGTCTCGCGGGCGGAGTACCGCCTCGCTCAGCGCGGTCATCACCCCGTCCATGCGGAGGTGAAGTGCGTCGCCTGCGGGCATCGGGCACGCGTCCGCCCAAGCGTTCTGCTCGCGAGCTGAGAAGGAGCCCTCGTCAGCGGGAGACGAGCTGGACCAGGCCGACCATGTTGCCGGCCGGATCGCGCACGGTCGCAAGCAGGCGGTCAGGTCCGTCGGGCGTCGGATGCTCGAGCACCTCGCCACCGTGCGCCCGGACCAGCTTCATCGCTGTCTCCATGCTGTCCACGTGCAGCCACGGCAGCATGCCCGCGTCGCGGGCCGGTGTCCGGTCGGTCACCCACTGACCGATCAGCCCAGGCGCGTCGAATCCGGGATGCGGGTGCTCGATATGCCATCCGAAGACACGGGCGTAGAACTCGGCGGATCGCTGCACGTTGAGGGCCGGGATCTGCAGGTAGGACACCTGTCCCTGCACCGGTCTCAGGGACTGGTTGAATGCCTCTGCATCGTCAACGGCCATCGCTTGCATGATGCCACCGGCGTGCGATGCATCCCGTCGAGGTCGGTCAGCCGCGCTCGCTTCCGCACAACCCCGTGACGATTCACACCGACGCGCGCGGCACGAGGCGTTCCAGGGCATCGGTCAGCGGGAGCGCGATCCATCCCTCCCTGCGTGCGTTCTCCGACGTGGCGTCGTAGTCCTCGTCGCATAACCCGGTGTCTTTGGCTCGGGCCACCAGGGCTGCGATGAGCGCGTCCACCTCGTGGTCGTTTTCCCTGAACCGCTCCCAGTCGTCCTCGCGCGCCGCGGTCAGCCATGGAGCCATCGCGCGGAGTTGCTCGACGAGCTCGTGGCGCATGGCGCGCCGATCCGGCCGCACCCCTTTATAGCGCCGGTACGGCAGGCCCCAGACGAAGAGAGCGGCGGCGGGATAGACCTCGATCACCTTGCCGGCACCGCTCCGGTCCCCCGGGCCGAGCACGCGCGCCATGCGCATCGCAGGGATCGCGATGAGGTTCGACGAGACGCTCATGGGATGGCATCGCGCGCGGGGCTCACCAGGGCGTCGCGCGTGATCGGTGAGCCAGCGATCGGTCTCTCGAAGGCGCAACGACGTCATGCCGCCGCCCGCATCGGAGGGCGGCCACGCCTCACCGCGATGGTGCCGGGCGACGGCGTCCACGAAGGCAGACGGCCAGCCGAGCGGGATGTCCACGCCGACTCGATCGGCGGTGTCGACGCAGCGACGGATCTCCGTGTCCGACGCGCCCGGCGGTCCGAGCGGTTCGATCCTGGCGCTGGCCGGCTTCCCACCTGACCGAGCAGATCGCCGTGCGAGCGTCCTGACTCGCCACGTCGATCCCCACGCTCAACATGTCGCGATCACCGTACTCCGGTCAGAATGGGCCGGGTGACCTCTGAGAGATTCACTGTGCAGCAGGGCAGCGCCAGCCTTGCAGCGGAGCGCTGGGCCGGCCCCGGCCAGCCGGTGGTCCTGGTGCATTCAGGCGTGACAGACCGGCGCAGCTGGTACAAGGTCGCCGAGGCGCTCCAGCCCACAACGAGCGTCGTCGCGTACGACATGCGGGGGTATGGAGAGACATCCGCAGCCACCTATGGCTTCACGCATCTCGAAGACCTCACTGCAGTGATCGACAACGTGGCCACAGGCCCGGTCTGGCTCGTGGGCAGCTCGATGGGCGGCGGGGTCGCGATCGACGCGGCGCTGAGCTCGCCCGAACGCGTTGCCGGTCTCGTCCTCCTGGCTCCGTCCGTGGGCGGCGCGCCCGAGCCGAGCACGTTCGATGCTGACACCGATCGTCTCGTCCGCATGTGGGAGGACGCGCAGACCTCCGGCGAGATCGACGACATCAACCGGGTCGAGATGTGGCTCTGGCTGGACGGGCCGCGCGGCCCGGAAGGGCGCGTCTCCGGCCCGGCTCGAGATCTCGCCATTGCCATGAACGCGATCGCACTGAAGAACGACATGCCCGAGGAATCGGGGAAGAGCGATATCGCGGCGTGGTCGCGACTTGAGGAGATCGGCGTGCCGGTGACGGTCGCGTGTGGCGATCTCGACCTCCCCTTCGTCATCGCTCGCTCCAAAGAGCTCGCCGACTGGCTGCCGAACTCGCGCTACCACGTCTTCGAAGGGATGGCGCACCTGCCCTATCTCGAGCAGCCGGCGGCGGTCGCGGAGCTGATCACCTCGTCGATCCGCTGATGGCCCTCATTTCCCGGGCGTGATCGTCACGTAGGTCGCGATCGCCGCGCCCGCTTTGGTGGTGGCGATGATGTCGAACCTCGTCGGCCCGGCGGGCACCGTCGCTGGGGCGGCGAAGTGCCCGATGGGATCAAGACGCGTCGGCACGAGGATCGTCGGCGTGCCACCGGGCACCGTCATCCCAATGGTCACCGAGGCAATCGGGATCTCGCTCGTCTCGTTCGCGTTGGTGAAGAACGTGACGTGGAACTCATCAGCTCCGGCTTTGTCGGGGTCGAGATAGACCTGGGCGAGCCAGCCGTCCTGCAGATGGATCGAATACAGGGTCGGCAGGCCCTGGAACGGCGTTGCCGTCACGTAGGGTGCTGGGCCGATCGTGGTCAGCTGGAGGTGGACCTCGGTGGAGCTGCTGGCGTTCTCGATGATCGCGGCGACCTCCCAGATGCCCGCGATCGAGAGGTTCGCGCCACGGGCGCTGAAGGTTCCAGGCGACGTGTGCTTGAGCGTGAGCGTCGACTCGCCCAGTTGCGGGCGGAGCGGTTGCGTGAACTCCAGCTGGACCGAGCTCGCTTTCACCGGTGCGCCGTGAGTCGTAGCCCGTCACCTCGAGCGTGAAGGTGTTGAAGCCGGCTGTCCCGGGTGACACGACGAGACGCACCTTGACCGTGGTGGCGAAGTCGCTGCCTGTGACGACGAGCTGGTTCGCCTGCGACGTCGCCGCCGAGAGCGCCGGAGGCAACCGGCGGGGCCACGTTCACCAGCGCGGCTGCGACGAGCACGACCGCCACTCCGATCACCACCTCGGTGGAGCCGACCCTGCGCAGCCCGCGGAGCACGCCGGAGGCGCGGGGGACGTTGCCGAAGCGATTGACGGCGCCCAGCGCGGCGAGGACAACGAACAGGGCAACCTTGACGAGGACGAGGATCCCGAACGCGGTGCTGAACAGCTGGCCGATCGACCCAATCTCGATGACCGCGCGAAATGTCCCGGTCAGGGCCACCACCACAATGGCGATTCCCGCGATCGTCGAGAAGCGGCGCACCGAGAGGCCCTTGCTTTCCGACGGCTGACCGTGAATCGCGAGCAGCAAGGTCAGCAAGCCTCCGATCCACACGCCGCCGGCCAGGATGTGCGCCCACTGCACGACGAGGTTGACCACCACCGGCGCCTGAGCACCCGCGTGACTCGCGGCCACATCGACCCACATCGCAACCGCCGCCCCCAAGCCGGCGACGGCGACGCCGAGACGAGCCATGGCCAGTGGCGCGACGGACGCCACGATGACGGCGATGCCGGTTGCGACAATGGCCGCGATCCGCTCGATCGCGGTGGTCCCAAGCGAGGTCGAGAACAAAGATCCGAGGGTGACTCCCGCGGCTTCGCGTTCGGCTTCCACGATGCCGGCGACGCCGAGCGCGCCGAGAACCCACGCAGCGCCGAGCATGCGGCCGGCGAACCTCGGTATGTCCCGCAGAGCGAGCAGGCACGTCGAGGCGATGCCGGCGATGCCCATCACGCCGATGAAGAACAGCCAGCGGCCCACAACCGCGAGCACGGACGGCGGAGGCGAGACAACGGACTTGCCGGCGTGCGCGTTGGCAGACGTTGCCGACTCACCGACGCCGAATGCGTAGGCACCAGTCGCGAGGTGGCCGTCGACCTCGGACACCGTCTTCCACGTCACCGTGTAGACGCCGTTGCCGATCGTCTTCAGCGGCACCTCCAGCTCCAGTGGATGGCCGGGGACGGCAACGGTCGGGCCCGCATCGACGTTCTGCCCTGAGCTGTTGACGACGGTGATGGTGGAGAGCTTCGGATCCGGCGTCTCACCGAAGGTGATCTCCACCGTCTTCGGCGCGGTCTGGACCTCCGAGCCCTCGGCGGGAATCGCACTCTGCGGGAGCGCGTGGGCGGCAACGGTCAGCGGCACGCCGAGGGCTGCCCCGAGCGCCAGGGTCGCGCCGACCACGCACACCAACCGCCGTGCGTGCACCTCAGGTCCTCCGGCGGCGCATCCCGACTGCCATGAGCGCGAAGGTGCCTGCGTTGAGGATGAGTGCGATCACGATCGCGACGATCGCCAGGACGCGTCGCACTCGATGCGCTCGACTTCGCGGTCTGAGCGGTCGCTATCGCGCTTTCCGCGCGCTGACCCACTGCGTCCACCTTCGTCGCGATTGCCGCAGTCGCGGGCACCGCAACAGGAAACTCGACGGAGCTCGAGTTCGCGATCGAGTCAAAGGTGGTCGGCCCGGACGTGACGGTCTGATTGATCGGTGTCCCGTTGATGGCGCCGAAGATGTGAAAGGTGTAGTTCCCGACGACGGTCGGGATCAACGGATAGTCGTACTCGTCCAGCCTCCCGTTGCCGGTGTCGCCGTCATATGCGGGGGCTGGACAGAACGGGCTGCTCGTGGTCGTGCCGACGGTGACGGTGACCTGGAAATCGGGATGTGAGCAGTCCTGGTTGAGCGTGCTCACGGGTGTGCCTTTCGGGTTGTTCGCCGTCGCGATGTCGACGAATACCTGGATCGCGTTCTGCTCGCCGACATAGGTGTCCGATCCGAACGCCGGCTCGAATTGCCAGCCGATCGCGACGCGGTACTTGCCCGCCGTGAAGACGTAGTGCGCCGATGCGACGGCGAAGTCGTCGCGAGGGCGAGCGCCGTCGCCGCCAGGACCGCTGACAGCTCGCAGGGTGTACTTCCACACGTGGTTTTCTCCTCGTTGATGAACGATCGAAGGTGGGCCGAAGCTCACGGACGCCGGTCAGATGTCGAGGAGCAGCGGTGGTGGCCTCCGCCAGAGATGCGAGCCCACCCGCTCGAGTGGCGAGACGGAGCGAGTGAAGACGTGTGTGATGCGTGGCGCCACGCCGTGCCGGCGCCGAACCATTGCCCGCAGGAGTGCCTCGACGCGCTCGACGACAACCTCGCGCCGGTGGAACAGCACCTGGCAGATGCGAACGATGCAGGCAAGCAGCAGTGCCACGTAGAGATGGACGAGCGGCGCCGCCCAGTGGATCCCGGTGATGGCGCCAAGGCCTGGTGCCGGCTGCGAGCTCGCCACCGCCTCCACGTTCTCCTGCACCAGGTAGAGGACGATCTGCGCAGCCGCCAGCGGGAGCCAGATGGCGAGGAGCCGGGTTCCGGCCGTCGATCGATGCTTCGGCTCGGTTGCGACTTCGGCACCGCCGCGCCAGATACGGCGCATCCCGGCGGCCGCACGGTCGAGGCGGTGGTTCAGCATCCGCCAGGCTCTCGCCAGCCGGAGCGCGAAGAGCGCGCTCAGCAACACGAGAACCGCACCCACCGGAAGCATGTACGCGTGAACGGGGTTGGTCATCGACGCGACCACTCCCGCGGCTCCCCAGACCCGCAGGTATTCCAGCGTGTGGCCGATGAACAGCCCGACAAATGCGAGGAGCACGCCGCCCGACGCGGCGACCCTCGTCTGCCGTTGCGGGATCACGCCGCGAGCATACGCCGGGGCGTTACGGGCGTTCACAGCTCCCCACCCGCGAGCCATAATTGGCGCGGCGCAGACCCTGGCGGACACGGGCACGCGGTGACAGGGGCGACCCACCAGCCGTTGCCGAGAGCGAGGTGATTGGATGAAATCCTCGGGGAGCCTCGGAGGACTGACTCGGACCAAGCGCGGGCAGGCGCTGATCGTCGTGCTTGCGCTGGCCGCCGGTCTGAGCGTCGGCGTGTTCATGTCGCTCGCGATGCACCCGCGCACGACTGCTGCGGCCGCCCAGGTGGACATCTCGCCGTCCGCCAACGTGATCGGCGCTCCCCTCACGCGCCAGACGACGCCGCCGCTCACCGGGCTCGTCGATCAGAACGGCACGCCGATCTCGCTCGCCGATGAGAAAGGGCATGTGGTCCTGGTTGCGTTCATGGACCCGCTCTGCGTCAACCTCTGTCCGATCCTCGGGCGTGACATCGTCGCCGTCGAACAGGCGCTCCCGAAGACGATCAAGCCCGTCCTGTTGATCGTGAGCGTGATGCCCGACCGCACCGCCGCCAACGTTGCGACATTCATCAAGACCAACCTCACCACCCAGTGGGATCCCGGCTGGCACTGGCTGCTCGGACCGGACGCGGCCCTCAAGATCACCTGGCTGAAATGGGGCGAGCCGCTCGAACCTCCCAAGACCAACTACCTCGACGTGATCGACCCGCAGGGTTACCTGCGCGTGGTCTACCCGGCGCCGCTCTTCACCAGTGACGTCGTGCACGCGATCACGACCATCGCAAGCGAGTAGAAAGCGCTCGATTCGTCCCGCACCCGCGAGCAATAGTTGAGAGGAAGCGAGCTTTTGCGCTAAGGTCGCGGCCCGTGCCGACATACAAGATGGGCCAAGCCGCAGAGCTCCTCGGCGTCAGCGTCGATACCGTACGCCGCTGGGCGGACGCGGGCCGGATCGCGACGATGCGGACCGACGGCGGCCACCGCCTTGTCGATGGCGCCGCGCTCGCACGCTTCGCGGTGGAGCTGGCCAGCAACCACCCGACGATGCCGGTGACCGAGTCTGCGCGGAATCACTTTCTCGGCCTGGTCACCGACGTGACCACCGACGGCGTGATGGCCCACGTCAAGCTCCAGGCGGGTCCGTTCCGGATCAGCTCGCTGATCAGCAGCGAAGCGGTCGCGGAGCTCGGACTCGAGCCAGGGATGCTTGCTGTCGCGTCGGTCAAAGCAACCAACGTCGTCATCGAATTGCCTCCATCCCCCGAGGCACTGACGAGGAGAACCTGAACATGCGCGCACGCCCAATCCTCATCATCGCCACCTCCGCTGTCGTGCTCGCCGGATGCGGTGCCACGAGTGTGAGCGTCACGAACCCGCCGTCAGCGGCGGACGCACTCACGGGGAACCTGACCGTGTTCGCCGCCTCCTCGCTGACCAACGCGTTCAACACCGCCGAGAAGGGCCTCGAGGTCGATAACCCAGGCTTCAAAGGGACGTACTCGTACGCGGGCTCGCAGGACCTCGTGACCGAGATCATCAATGGCGCGCCGGCGGATGTCATCGCCACAGCCAACACGGACACGATGGCCCAGCTGACGGCCAAGGGACTGGTCGAGACGCCCGTGGCCTTCTGCCAGAACAAGCTCGAGATCGCGGTCGCGCCTGGCAACCCGCTGAACATCAAGACGCTCGCCGATCTCAACAATCCAGGGGTGAAGCTGGTGGTCGGGGACCCGAGCGTGCCGGTCGGCGAGTACGTCACCGACATCGAGGCGTCGGACTCGCTGACCTTCCATCCGGTGTCGCTGCAACTCAGCGATGCGGCTGTGCTCGAGCAATTGGAGTCCGGCGACGCGAATGCGGCGCTCGTGTTCGTGACCGACATCATCGGTGCCGCAGGGAAGGTGACCGGGGTGCCGATCCCGGATGCTCAAAACAAGATCGGAACCTATGAGATCGCGGCGGTCAAGGCGAGCTCCAACCTGACCGCTGCGGAGGCGTTCGTCACGTCGGCTGTCTCGGGCGCCATCCAGGAGGAGTTGCTCACGGCCGGGTTCCTGCCACCGCCGGCGTCGTGACCAGGGGCGTCACGCGACGCCCACTCATCGGCCTCGTCATCCCGGCGGCGGTGGCCGTCCTCTTCATCGCGCTGCCACTGATCGGTCTGCTCGCGCACGTCGACTGGAGCACGCTGCCATCGCAACTGGTGTCGACGGACGTGCTCACGGCGCTCCGCCTGTCGCTCGAGTGCTCGGTCATCGCCGTGGCGATCTCGCTCGTCATCGGTGTGCCACTGGCGTATCTGCTTGCTCGCACTGCGCTGCCGGGGCGGCGGATTCTCCGCGGTCTCGTGACCCTGCCACTGGTGCTGCCTCCCGTGGTGGGCGGCATCGCGCTCCAGACCGCCTTCGGAACCACCACGCCGATCGGCACGGTGCTGCAGCACTTCGGCATCGTGCTGCCCTTCAGCACCGCCGGCGCCGCGATGGCAGAGGCATTCGTCGGATTCCCGTTTCTCGTGATCACGGTGGAAGCCGGACTGCGTCAGCGGAACGATCACTTCGAGGAGGTCGCGGCGACGCTCGGTGCTCGCCCGTGGCGGCGGTTCTGGCAGGTGACGATGCCGCTGGCGGCCCCGTCGATCGCAGCCGGTGCTGCGTTGTGCTGGGCGCGGGCCCTCGGTGAGTTCGGCGCCACCATCACGTTCGCGGGAAGTTTCCCCGGCACCACGGAAACACTGCCGATCGCTGCGTACAGCTCATTCGAAGGATCGGGGCAGGTTGGGGAGGCAGTGACGCTCTCACTGCTGCTGCTGGCGATCTCCATCCTCGTGCTGGTGGTCCTCAGAGATCGCTGGCTCGGTGCGCTGCGATGACGCTGCATGCGCGGGCTCGGACCAGGCTTGGAACGCTGCAGCTCGACTGCGACCTCTCGGTCGACGCCAACGTCACCGTCGCGGTCCTCGGTCCGAATGGCGCGGGCAAGACGACGTTGCTCCGCGTGGTTGCGGGACTCGTCCCCCTGGATGAAGGCCGGGTGGAGGTCGACGGGGCCGTGTTCGAGGACACCGCCACAAAGACCTGGATGTCGCCCGAGGCTCGTCGGGTCGGATTCGTGTTCCAGGACCATGGGCTCTTCCCCCACCTGAGCGTGCTCGACAACGTGGCGTTCGGGCTGCGCGCACGAGGCGTGGACCGGAAGGCGGCGCATGCCAAGGCGCACGAGTGGCTCGAGCGTGTCGACCTCGGCCGCTATGCGTCGAGCCGTCCGTCGGATCTGAGCGGTGGGCAGTCGCAACGAGCTGCGCTGGCCCGCGTCCTCGTCACCGACCCTCGCGCGCTGCTGCTCGACGAACCGCTCGCGGCCGTCGACGCGTCAGGACGCCTTGATCTGCGCCGTGCGCTTCGCGACCACCTCGCGACGTTTGCCGGCGTCCGGCTGATCGTCACGCACGACCCGCTCGAGGCGGCCTCGCTTGCGGAGCGTGTGGTCGTGCTCGAGGACGGCCGCGTGACGCAGGAGGGTTCGTTTGCCGATGTCACCGCACGTCCTCGCTCAGCGTGGATCGCGCGGATGGCAGGCTTGAATCTGCTGCATGGCACTGTTGCCGGCAGCGCCATGGTGCTCGACGACGGCTCCTCGCTGACCGTTGCAACTGACGTGCAGGGACCGGCGCTCGCCACCATCCAGCCCCGTGCGGTCGCCGTCTATCGCAGTGCTCCCGAGGGGAGCCCGCGCAATGTGCTGCGCTGCACGGTTGCAGGTGTCGACCCGGAAGGCGATCGCTGGCGCATCCGTCTCACCGGTCCGTTCCCCCTCGTGGCGGAAGTCACGCCTGCTGGTGCTGCGGATCTGCGCCTCGCAGAAGGTGGAGACGTTTTCGCTGTGGTGAAGGCGACGGAGATCGACGTCTATTCGGTCTGATGCATGTGGCGTGACGCATCGCGCTCCTCACCTGGTCGAGCGCCGCTGGAAGAGCCACGATGCGACTGCGAAAGCCGCGACCGTGATGGCGAGGAACCAGACGAGCGCAAGCCACACGTGATCGGATGGATCCTGATGCAGCAGCAGCGCACGGACGGCTTCGATCGCCTGCGTGAAGGGCTGGTCGTTCGCGAAGGTCTCGGAGCGGCCCCGGAAAGCTGCTCGTCGGAACGAACGCGCTGCTCGCGAGGATCGGGAGGAAGAGCACAAGACCGAGTTGCTGTACCACCTCGACGCTCCGTCCGAGCATGCCGATGACCGCGGAGACCCAGGACAGAGCGAAGGTGACGAGCAGCGTGATCGCGATCGCCGCAGCCCAACCGCCGGCTCCGGCGCTGGGACGAAACCCGACGGCCAGCCCAACCAGGACCATGACGATGAGTTCGAGAGCGCTCCGCACGAGGTCGGCGACGACATGGCCGATCAGCACCGCTGATGTGAACATGGGAAGGGACCGGAACCGATCGATGATGCCCAGCGTCATGTCGGCGGCGATGCTCGTCCCGGTGGTCATTGCAGTGAGCGCCGCAGTTTCGATGAAGATGCCGCCCATCAGAAAGTTGATGTAGCTCTCGCCGCCGCCGATGTGGATCGCGCCACCGAGGAAGTAGCGAAAGAGCAACACGAGCACAACGGGTTGCACCGCAACGCCGACGAGCTGATCGGGATCGTTGCGGATGTGTCGCAGACTGCGTTTGACGAGCTCCCACGAGTTGACGGTCACCCAGTACGCAGCGGAGCGTCGCATCGGCTGCAGCGCCTCGCCGGCGATCATCGGGACCCCTTCGCGGCGGCCATCGGGACGGCGGCATTCGCGTTCGTCAGTTGCTGAAAGACATCATCGAGCGTTGGTTTGCGAAGCCCGAACTCCTCGACGGGTATGCCTGATGCGGTGAGCTCATCGACAAGCGCCCGGAGCTGGTGCAGGCCGTCAACACCGCGATCGTCGCAGAGGACGCTGACGGTCCGGGAGGGGCGGTCCACCGTGGAGACGCGGTCGCCCAGAAGCGAGCACATCGCTGTCAGCGCTTCAGATGAGGGGGCGGTGACAACGAAGCGAGTTCTGCCCACCTGCGCCTTGAGGTCTCGCGCCGAACCGCGGGCGATGACCCGGCCCTTGTCGATGATGGTGATCGAATCCGCGAGTTGATCGGCCTCGTCGAGGTCGTGTGTTGTCAGCAGGACGGTTGTGCCCTTGTCGACGAGCGCTCTGATCGCAGCCCAGAGCACATGCCTCGCCGATGGATCGAGGCTCGACGTCGGCTCGTCGAGAAAGACCACCGGCGGCGCCACGATCAGGCTCGCAGCCAGGTCCAGCCGGCGACGCATCCCTCCGGAGTACGTCTTCACGGCCCGGCCGGCGGCCTCCTCGAGACCGAACTCGCTCAGCAACTGCTGTGCGCGCGTTGCGGCGTCGCGGTGGCTCAGGCGTTGCAGCCTGCCGAACATCGCGAGATTGTCGCGACCGGTCAGCTTGTCGTCGACTGACGCGAGTTGCCCCGAGAGCCCGATCTGGGCCTGCACCTTTCTGGGTTCTGTGAGCGCGTCGTACCCGCCGACCCACGCTGCTCCGCTGTCGGGTTTCAACAACGTGGCAAGGATTCGAACGATGGTGGTCTTGCCCGCGCCGTTTGGGCCAAGAAGCGCAAGAACCTGCCCACGCCCGACCTCCAGATCGACATTGTCGAGGGCTCGCGCAGGGCCATACGACTTGCAGAGGGCTGTGACCGAGATCATCGGGAGGCTCGATTGCGTGGTGGGCATCGGATGTCTCGCTGCTCCTTCTGATCGTACAGTGTGCTCTATTAGCGTATGTTGTACGACTAGTCTAGCAGTACCCTGTACGCCATGACAAGGGGCCCCTCACCGACACCCATCTGGGGACGCCCAGAACCTGGCACGCGGCGGCCGCGCTTCTCTCGCGATCAGATCGCCGAAGTCGCCATGCGGATTGCAGATGCAGAGGGATTCGAAGCCGTGACCATGCGCCGGATCGCGACGGAGCTCGACGCCGGGACGATGAGCCTCTATCACTACGTGCGCAGCAAGGACGACCTCGTTGCGCTGATGGACGACGCCCTGATGGGTGAAGCCCTGGTGCCGGCGGGTGACCTCCCCGCCGGATGGCGAGACGCGCTCGCCGCGGTGGCACGGCGCACGCGCGCTGCGATCATCAGCCACCCGTGGGCGCTCACCGCGCTGCAGTCGGCGCAGATGGGACCGAATGCGATGCGCCATTTCGAGCAGTCGCTGGCGGCAGTGGCGACCACCGGGCTCGACCCGGCTGCCAAGTTCGCGCTGCTGGGCGTGGTGGACGACTACGTCTTCGGCAACGTGCTCCACGCAACCGAGGCAAAATCTCGAAGGCTGGCGGGCGAGGCGAACGCGGAAGCGGTCAACGCCGGGATCGAGTTCGGATTGGCGCAGCTGCAGACCGGCGCGTTTCCTCACACGTCGGCGCTCCTCGGCGACGGGGATCCGAGGCGTCGCCTCGAGGAATCCCCCGGTCCGGTCATCGACGATGCGGGCCTCGACGCTCAGTTCGAGGAGGGCCTCCAGGCAGTGCTCGACGGCGTTGCGCTTCGTCTGGGGATCGCAGGCTCATCCTCGAGCCGGCGAAAGCGTGCCTCGAGCGCTTGACCAGTGGTCCGCCGAGTTGTCACCCTGAACGTATGAACGCACCGGCCGGCGCCGCGCAGCCAGTGTCGGTGGACGCAGTCGTGGAGCTCCTTGCGGCGCACGACTACCTCTGCGACCGCCAACTCGCGACTGCCATTCTCGTCGCGATGCGGATCAACAAGCCGCTCTTCCTCGAAGGCGAAGCCGGGGTCGGCAAGACCGAGGCGGCACGAGCACTCGCAGCGGGTCTCGGAGCGCGCCTGATCCGGTTGCAGTGCTATGAGGGCATCGATCTCGCTCATGCGGCATACGAGTGGAACTACGCGCGTCAGTTGCTGCACATCCGGCTGGTCGGAGAGCGCGAGGACCGCGTGCGCACCGAGCAGGACGTCTTCGGACCAGAGTTCCTGCTGCGCCGACCGCTGCTCGACGCCATCGACAATCACGACCCGGTTCCGCCGGTGCTCCTCATCGACGAGATCGACCGGTCCGACGAGGAGTTCGAGGCATTCCTGCTCGAGATCCTCGCCGACTACGCGATCAGCATTCCGGAGATGGGAACGATCCGCGCCGTGCATCCGCCGCTCGTGATCCTGACCGGGAATCGCACGCGCGAGGTGCACGACGCTCTCAAGAGACGCTGCCTGTACCACTGGATCGACTACCCGGATCTCGAGCGGGAGGTGGCAATCGTCCGCGTGCGCGCCCCAGAGGTCTCCGAGCGCCTTGGACGCCAGGTTGCGGAGGTGACGCAGCGGCTTCGCGGCCTCGACCTCTACAAAGTGCCAGGAGTGGCAGAAACAGTCGACTGGGCGCGGGCACTCGCAGCCCTCGGCCACACAGAGGCGACCCCTGCCGCACTCCGCGAAACCATGGGGGCTGCGATCAAGCACCAGGAGGATCTCGAGCGCAGCGAGGAGGCGATCGCCTCCGGCCGATGATCGGCAATGCTCCCGACCCGGTCGAGAGTGTGACGCTCTTTGCGCGCCTGCTCCGTGACGCCGGTCTCACGACGAGCCCGGAGCGAGTCCGCGATGCGTGCGAAGCACTCCTTGCCGTGGACCTGGAACGCCCGGACGAGGTGCGCTATGCGCTCCGCGCGGTCTTCGTGACCCGGCGCGAGGAAGGCCCCGTCTTCGACACGGCATTCGATCTCTTCTTCTCCAGGCCAGGAGGCGAAGGAAGATCCGGCTCGATCCCTGGGCGGAGCCGCCCGCTTGCACTCGATCCCCGCCAAGCCCTCGCCTGGATGAACGCGCTCGGACTGTCGTCCCCCGGTATCGCCCGCGAGGTGGAGGGCCCGCCGGCGTCGAGCACCGGCTACAGCGCCGAGGAGCTCCTGCGCCGCCGCGACTTTCGTGACATGAACTGGGATGAGCTCGCCGCAGTACGCCGGTTGCTCCGCCAGTCGCCGTGGCGCGTGGCCGAGCGAAAGACGAGACGGCTTGGCGCCGACCGTCGCGGAACGGTCGAGCTGCGACGGACGATGCGGGCCGCCGCGCGCCAGGGCGGAGACGCACAGCGTCTGGCTCGAGCAAGTGCGCGCACGAAACGCAGGCCGATTGTCGTCCTCTGCGACGTCAGCGGCTCGATGGATCGCTATTCACGCCATCTCCTGGTCTTCGCGCATGCCATCGGCAGACGCGAGCGCGTCGAGACCTTCGCGTTCTCGACACATTTGACCAGAATCACGCACCTGCTCCGGCACGGCGATATCGACGCAGCGCTCGATCATGTGGCCGAGCAGGTCCACGACATCGGCGGAGGGACGCGCATCGCGGACGCGCTGCACGCTTTCCAGCGCGATCATGCGCGCCGCGTTCTGGGTCACGGCGCCGTGGTGCTGATCATCAGTGACGGCTGGGATCGTGGTGACCCCGATCAACTGGGGCGCGAGATGGCACGCCTCCGGCGGAGCTGCTACCGCCTCATCTGGCTCAACCCGCTGCTCGGCAGCGCGGCGTACCAGCCGGAGACGCGCGGCATGGCCGCAGCGCTCCCACACTGCGACGACTTCCTGAGCGCCCACAACGTCGAGGCGCTCGACACACTCGGAAAGCTGCTCGCTCAGCTGCCTCGGCGCGTCAGCCGGACGTCTCGCGGCGCCGGCGGCGGGATCGCCGGGCGCGGCGCAGCAGCAGCAGGCTGAACAGGCCGGCAAGACCAATCGCGATCGTCTGCGGCCGCACCCTGATGCGGCTCAAACGTTCCTTCGCCACAGCCCGTCCCAGCGCCATGGCATCAAGTGCCGCTGGCTGCGACGCCGGGGGCGTCGGTGTCGAAACCGGAGGTGTCGCGGCTGCGGAACCGTTCGCGGCCGATGGGGCATCGTCCGCGGCGGGAGTCGATGTTGGTGGAGGGGTCTCGAGCTTCGACTGGATGCACTCAGCCGCCTGCGCCACCAGGTGGCGGGACACGTCCTCCATGATGCCGCGGCCGAACTGCGCGACCCGCCCGACAACGGTGAAGTCGGTTGTGAGTGTGACTTTCGACGTCTCACCGTCTGCGGCGACCGCCATGACGGTGGTTGCCTGCGCGGTGCCGGACCCGGTGGTCTCACGCCCTTCAGCCTCGAGCGTCGCCGTCCGTGTCGTGGCGTCACGTGCGGTGATGCGCGCGGTGCCGTTGTAGCTGACCGTGACAGGACCGACCTTGATACGCACCTTGCCCTTGAAGGTGTTCGGATCGACCACCTCGGACAGCTCGGCTCCCGGAACGCAGCTCACGACATTGTTGACGTCGAGAAGGAACTCGTACACACGATCGGGCGCCGCCTTGACGGCGAAGGAATTCTCTATCTGCATGCACGAATTGTGCGCCGCCGGCAACCCCGGTGGCTTGTGGCGTTCGGCTGCGGAAGTGGATACTCATGACATGCGAGACCTGCTGCCCACGCTGAACGAATGGAGCGAGAACGACCCGTTGGTTGCGGTTGCGACCGTGGTCGGAACGTCGGGTTCGACGCCGCGTCCCATGGGTGCACGTCTGCTCGTCAGCCGTGATGGGCGCATGGCCGGGTCGGTGAGTGGTGGCTGCCTCGAGTCCGCGGTGGTGCTCGAAGCGCAGGCGACGATCACCGGAGACGCTCCACCCCGCCTCCTGCACTACGGCATCAGCGACGAGATGGGCTGGGCAGTCGGGCTCTCGTGTGGCGGTGAGGTGGACATCTTCATCGAGACCCTCGAGGGTGACGGCTCGGACCCGGTCATCGAGGAGGTCCGGCGCGCGGTCGAGACATCGCGACCGATCGCGCTCCTGACCGCCCTCGACGGGGATACCGCCGGGTCCCGCGCTGCGGCAACGGCCGACGGCGGGCTCATCGGCAGCCTCGGCGCGTCCGCAACGGTGGCCGAGACGGTCGCCGCGGCACGTCCACGCATCGCTTCGGGGCTTCCCGGCGTCGAGGACATCTCGGGGATGCGTGTGTTCGTCGATCCGATCGTCCCTGCGCCGCAACTGGTTGTCATCGGCGCAGTGCATATCGCGGTGGCGCTCACGACGATGGCCCGAGCCGCCGGCTTCACGGTGTCCGTGATCGACCCGCGGACCGCATTCAACAACGCCGAGCGCATTCCCAACGCGGATCAACTCGTTGCCGCGTGGCCTGACGAAGCGTTGCCGGGGTTCGATCTCGGCCCACGCGATGCGGCTGTCTGCCTCGCTCACGACCCGAAGTTCGAGGACCCGGCGCTCACCGCGCTCCTGCGCACCGAGACCGGCTATATCGGTGCGATCGGCAGTCGCGGAACCCACGCCAAGCGTGTTGCACGGTTGCGCGACGCCGGCTTCGACGACGCCGACATCGCGCGAATCCACAGCCCGGTCGGCCTGAACCTCGGCGCGGCAACGCCCGAGGAGATCGCGGTCGCGATCCTTGCCGAGATCGTCGCGGTGCGCCGCGGCCGGAATGCCGGCTCGCTCTCCGCGGTCCCTGCCGCGCCGGTCGGGTGAGACTGGAAGTCCTCTCCGGCACGACGGTTGATGGCCCCGCGACGGCGTGGGCCGGCGCCGTGCTCTGCAGAGACGTCCTCGACGGCAACGGTCGCCCGGTCCTCACCAAGGGAACGGTGTTGCGCGCGGACCACGGAACGATCCTTCGTGCGGCCCGCCCGGGCGAGCTGCACCTGCTTCGGCTCGACGCCGGAGATATCGGTGAAGACGCTGCGGCCGAGCGCATCGCCGCGGCTGTTGCGGGCCCCGGGACCACAGTCCGCCCGCCCGTCGAATCACAGGTGCGCCTCGTGGCGTCACGGCGCGGCATGGTCGCCATCGACATCGACGCACTCGCGGCGGTGAACGCTGTGGAGGGCGTGACGGTCTTCACGGTGCCTGACGGCCTCCATGTCGACGCAGGACGGACACTGGCCGGCGTCAAGATCACCGCCCTCGCCATCGACAAGGATTCATTGGAGGCTGCCGTCCGTGCCGCCGGGTCCGCTCGAGCCGGAGCCGGGATCGTCCGTGTCCGGCCCTTCCTGCCGCTCCGGGTGGCCGCGATCGTGCGCCAGCACCTCACCGATGACGCGCGAATGCGTTTCGAGCGGTCACTTGCCATGCGCAGCACGTGGTTCGGCGGCGCCACCATGCCGGTCCGGTACGTCGACGATGACCCGGAGCAGGTCAGGCAGGCACTCAAGGACGCCGCTGCGTCGGCCGATCTCGTGCTCGCTGTCGGCGTTGCATCAGTCGATCCACTCGACGTGACCTGGCAGAGCCTGCTCGCCGCCGGTGCGACGTCGATTCGCCGGGGCCTGCCGATGCACCCGGGGAGCAGCTACTGGATCGCCGACCTGGATGGCGTGCCCGTCATCGGCGTGGCGTCATGCGGCATGTTCTCGCGCCGGAGCGCACTCGATCTCCTGATCGCCCGGCTCCATGCGGGTCTGCCGCTCGACCCGGCGTATCTCGCCTCGCTCGGACATGGGGGCCTGCTTGGGAAGGAGGCCGCCTGGCGCATCCCGCCCTACGAGGCACCACTCGGCGACGATCCCGACGAGGACTGAACGGCAGCAGTCCGTCCGCGGAAGTCGTGCGCGACGCGTCCGTCCTTGATCACCAGGCGGATGTGGTCAGGGTCGGCAAGGCTGTCGATGTCGGCGAGGGGATCGCCGCGCACCGCCACGACGTCAGCCAGCCTGCCCGCCTCGAGGGCGCCCAGGTCGGTTCGGCGGAGCAACCCTGCGGACACCGTCGTCGAGGCGACGATCGCCTGCATCGGCGTCATGCCGCACCGGACCATCTCACCGAGCTCCCGGAGATTCTTGCCGTGCGGCCCCACCGCCGCGTCCGTGCCCATCGCGACCTTCACGCCGGAGGCGATCGCTGCCGACACCGCCGCGCGATGCAGGCCCTGAATTCGCTCCGCCTTGGCGATCATCTCGGCCGGCAGCCCACCGTCGGTCCGCGCCCGGGCGATCACGTCACCGGGAGCGACCAGCGTCGGCACCAGGTACGCGCCCTTCTCCTTCATGAGCGCAATGCCCTCCTCGTCGAGGAGGCACCCGTGCTCGATGCTCGTGACACCGGCGACAAGCGCGTTGCGGATCCCGGCAGGGGACATGGCGTGCGCCATCACGCGCTTCCCCACCACGGCGGCCTCGGCGACCGCCGTCGCGATCTCCTCCACCGAGAACTGCGCGTGGTCGGGCAGATCACCGGGGCTGAGCACTCCCCCGCTGGTGCACAACTTGATCCAGTCCGCGCCCGCCTGGAGCACCTGACGCACCTTGCGGCGCATCCCGTCAACGCCGTCCACGACGCCGTGGGGCACATCGAGATCCGTGGTCAGGCCGACCCGCGCACCGCAGGGCATCAGGTCGTCGCCGTGGCCGCCGGTCTGGCTGAGGAGGCTGACAGCGAGCTCCATCCGTGGTGCGGGGAAATACCCAGCCTCCGCGGCCAGACGAACGCCGACCGGGGTGTGGCCGGCGTCGCGCACGGTGGTGACCCCGGCCGCGAGGGTACGCCCGGCATTGGGCACGGAGTTGAGGAGCGCCAGCGACGGTGGCGTCATGAGGATCCGCACGAGGTTGGCGTCCGTCGACGCCAGGTGGACGTGCATGTCCATGAACCCCGGAAGCAGGGTGAGATCGTCGTCCTCGATGACCTCGGCGTCGGCCGGGATGCTGAGCGACGAGCGCGGCCCGGCCGCGGTGATCCTGCCGTTCTCGATCACAACAGCGGCACGCTCGACGGGATCGCGCCCGGTGCCGTCGATGAGCCGCTCGGCGACGATGACGAGTGCTGGCAACGCGCGTACCTCCGGGATCGCGAACTGGACCGCCCGAGGCTAGCAGAGCGTCAGGCAGGGTCGGCTGCCAGCCGCTCGAAGTCCTCTCGCGTGTCGATGTCAATGGGATGTCCGCCTGGGCCATCGGCTGGGACTGAGGCCACCAGCTCCGGGTGCGCGCGGATCACCGCTCGGAGGCCGACGTCTCCCTCGAGTCCGGCGATGTCGCTCCAGAGCTCGCGAGCGAGCACGACCGGTGGATGGAGCAGTCCGTCGAAGCTCAGAGCGGCTGCCGGCAGGCCCGACTCCGCCTGGATATCGAGGAGCCGGTTGACGACTTCGGCGCTGACATCCGGCTGGTCGCCGAGCATGATCACCGCCCTCTCCACACGCGTGGCGAGCGACTCGATGCCGGCTTGCAGCGAGGTGCTCATCCCCTGGAGGTGATCCGGGTTGACGACCACGCGAGCGCGTCCGAGCCGGACCGACTGTCTGATCGCGTCCGCGTGCGCCCCGAGAACGACGACGACCTCGTCAAGCCGCGAGTCGCAGGCCGCTGCGAGCGCCACTTCGAGAAGCGGCCTGCCGCGCACCGGCAGCAGTTGCTTCGGCTCCCCCATCCGCCGCGAGCCGCCGGCCGCGAGGATGACGCCCGCGGAGTACAGCCCCGGCATGCTCAGCCGGCGGTCGCGCGGAGGTACCGAGCAGGATCCGCCATGAACTGTTCCCTGCATCCCGAGCAGCAGAAGAAGGACGTCTGACCGCCGTGTTGCGCTGTGTGCGCGGCGTCCTTCGTGTCGACCGTCATGCCGCACACGGGGTCGACGGCGAAGGCCTCGAGCGCAGCCGGCCGCCGGGATCGGGTTGGCCGTCATGCGTTCGTGGCGCAGCGTCACCACTTCGTCCAGCGCGTGGAGTGCTATCTCTTCCTGCGCCCCGGCGCGCCGCTGCCCGGCAGGAGCGCGCACGCGAGCGAGCTGTTCGTCGGACACACCGCGAGCCCGCAGCGTGTCCAGCACGCTGGCGGAGCGGCGAGCACTGGCGACCAGCGCCACATCGGCCGCCGGCAGAGTCAGCGCCGCTTCCAGCGCGTCGTCGTCGTAGTGACCCATGGTTGCGACCACGACCCAGCAGTCCTGCTCGTGATTGATCGAGCTCAGGTCGAGACTGTCGAGCACGCGGTCTGCACCGGGGAAGTCGGCGGTCTGCGCGCCCGGGTGGATTCCATACGTCCGAAACCCCACGATGCGGCCGAGCTCGATCATCGTTCGCGCGGCGGGGCTGCCTCCGATCACCGCAAGCAGCGGCTTCGGCACATGCGGGTCGATGAAGATGTCGAGGGTGCCGCCGCTCGGGCACGTCGTCGCCACCGTCAGCTCACTGCCGTTTCGCGTTTCGAGCGCTTCGACATCCGGCCGGATGCGCACGAGCCGCGGCAGACCATCACTCATGGCGACGAGTGCCTCGCGACGCACGAGCGCGTCGGAGCAGCTGCCTCCGATCCAGCCGTGCAGCTCGCCGTCGTCGGTGATCACCGCCTTGTCGCCGGGGTGCGCCGACGTGGGCGACTCCGTGCGCACCACAGTCGCGAGCGCGCACGTGCGCCCGGAGGCGGCGTTCTCGGCCAGCAGGAGCAGGAGGCGGTCGTTTATTCGGTCACCCCCTTGCTGCGCAGCGCAGCCCAGACCTTGTCGGACGTGATCGGCATGTCGATGTTGGTGATGCCCAGATGCGACAGCGCGTCGATGACCGCATTCACATATGCGGCGGGAGATCCGACTGTGGCCGACTCGCCGACACCCTTGGCGCCGATCGGATGGTGGGGCGACGGCGTGACCGTTTCACCCAGCTCGAAACGCGGCGTCTCCCAGGCGGTTGGGATCAGGTAGTCCATGAAGTTGGACCCGATGCAGTTGCCGTCGTCATCGAAGGTGATCAGCTCCATGAAGGCGATGCCGAAGCCCTCGGTGAGCCCGCCATGGATCTGCCCCTCGACGATCATCGGGTTGATGCGCACCCCGCAGTCGTCCACCGCAACCATGCGACGCACCTTCACCTGGCCGGTGCCTTTGTCGATGTCCACGACCACAAGGTATGTGCCGAACGGGAAGGTCATGTTCGGCGGGTCGTAATACGTGACGCCTTCAAGCCCGGCCTCGATGCCGTCCGGGATGTTGGTGTACGCGGCGAACGCGATGTCCTGGATGGTCTTGACGTTGTCGGGCGACCCCTTGACGTTGTACTTGCCCTTCGAGAATTCGATGTCCGCCACATCGGCCTCGAAGAGATGCGCCGCGATGATCTTTCCCTTGTCGCGCAGCTTGCGGGCCACAACGGCGGTCGCCGCGCCACCGACCGGCGTGGAGCGGGATGCGTAGGTGCCGAGGCCGAACGGCGTGTTGTCGGTGTCGCCTTCGCGGACCTCGACATCGGAAGCGGGGATGCCGAGCTCTTCGGCGACGATCTGCGCGAAGGTCGTCTCGTGGCCCTGGCCCTGCGACTTGACGCCGAGCTTGAGGATCGCCTTGCCGGTGGGATGCACCCGCAACTCTGCGGAGTTGAACATCCGCAGCCCCGCGATGTCGTAGTCCTTGCCCTTGCCGGCGCCGACCACCTCGGTGAAGCTCGCGACGCCGATGCCCATCAACTCGCCCTTTGCACGCTTCTCCGCCTGCTCCTTCCGCAGGTCGTCATAGCCGAGCATGTCGAGCGCGACCTTCATGGCGGCGGGATAGTTCCCGCTGTCGTACTCGAATCCCGACGCTGACTTGTACGGGAAGGCCTCTGGCTGGATGAAGTTGTTGAGCCGCGTGGTGACGGGATCCTGCCCCAGCTCCACCGCCGCGCTCTCGACGAGGCGCTCGATGAAGTACGACGCCTCGGTGACGCGGAACGAGCAGCGATATGCCACGCCGCCAGGAGCTTTGTTGGTGTACGCACCGTTGGCCACGATGTGCGCTGCAGGAATGTCATACGAGCCGGTCACGATGTGGAAGAGCCCGGCCTTGAACTTGGTTGGCTGCGCGTCCGCAAAGAAGGCGCCGTTGTCGCTGAGCAGGTTCACGCGCAGCCCGATGAACTTTCCGTTCTCGTCGATGGCGACCGAGCCATCCATGTAGTAGTCGCGCGCAAACCCGGTCGAGATGAGGTTGTCGGTGCGGTCCTCGATCCATTTGACGGGGCGTCCGATCAGCAGCGATGCCGCCGTCGCGACGACGTAACCCGGATAGATCGGCACCTTGTTGCCGAAACCACCACCGAGGTCCGGCGAGATGATCCGGATCTTCTCTTCGGGCAGTCCCGCAACGATCGCGAACAGCGTGCGATGCGCGTGCGGCGCCTGGCTCGTCATGTAGATCGTTGCATTGCCCGTGACCGGGTCCAGGTCGGCAACGCAGCCGCAGGTCTCGAGCGGCGACGGATGGCACCGCGGGTAGAACGTCTCGAGGCTCACCACCTTCGCAGCGCGAGCGAACGCGGCATCGGTGGCGTCCTTGTCACCCGCTTCCCAGTGGTAGATCTTGTTGTCGGTCTGGCCCTCTTTCTCGTCGCGAATGACGATGGCACCCGGTGCGATTGCCTGCTGCGGTGTGGTGATCGCCTGGAGCGGCTCGTAGTCCACGCTCACCAGTTGGGCAGCGTCCTCGGCGATGTACTTCGTCTCGGCGATGACGCATGCGACTTCCTGCCCCTGGAAGCGGACCTTGTCGGTCGCGAGCACGGCCTGGGTGTCACCCGAAAGTGTGGGCATCCATGCGAGCTTGTGCTGCGCGAGCAATTCCCCGGTGACGACCGCGATCACGCCCGGGATCGCCATTGCGGCGCTGCTGTCGATGCCCTTGATCCGCGCGTGGGCGTAGGGACTGCGAACGATGACCATATGGAGCATGCCCGGAAGCACGACGTCATCGACGTAGTGGCCCTGGCCGTGGATGAACCGAGCGTCCTCCTTGCGTGCGAGCGAGACGCCGATACCGCCCATCGCCTGGCGTGCGGCCTCCGCGACGGCTGCAGCTTCAGTGGTGTCGACTGCCATCACGCAACTCCTGCTGTGTTTTCGGCGGCGTTCGCAGCCGCGGCGTGCTGGATCGCCTTGACGATGTTCATGTAGCCGGTGCAGCGGCAGATGTTGCCGCTGATGCCCCACCGGATCTCATCCTCGGTGGGATGGGGATTCGCCTCGATGAGGGCTTTCCCGACCAGCATCATGCCCGGAGTGCAAAAGCCGCACTGCAGGCCATGCTCCTCGTGGAAACCCACCTGGATCGCATCGAGCTTTCCGCCGGCGGCAAGCCCTTCGACGGTCGTGACCTTCTTCCCCTCGAGCATCGGCGCGAGCAAGGTGCAGGACTTGACCGGACGGCCGTCGAGCAGCACGGTGCACGCGCCGCAATTGCTGGTGTCGCACCCGATGTGCGTCCCGGTCATCCCCAGCTTGGTGCGGATGAGATCGACAACCAGCGTCCGCGGCTCGACGTCGACGCTTTTCTCGGCTCCATTGATCTCGAATGTGACCTTCATGCCGCTGCTCCCTGCGCGCGATTGATCGCGGTGTGCAGGCCGCGCTGCACGAAGACCCGTGCGACATCGCGCTTGTACTCCGCGCTTCCCCGGATATCCGCCTTGGGTTCAGCCGCGTCGCCCGCCAGCCGGGCTGCCTCGGCTATCAGCTCGTCACTCGGCTGCTGGCCGGTGAGCGCTGCCTCCGCAGCGGTGGCCTTGATGCTGTGTGGACCGACCGCGCACAGGCCGATGCCTGCGGTTGCGATGCGGCCATCGCCATCCAGCACGACATGCACGGCGGCAGCGACACTGGCGAAGTCGCCGATCTTGCGCTCCAGCTTGAGATACGTCCCTCCGGATTTCCCGCTGCCGACCGGGATGCGGATCTCGGTCATCACCTCATCGGAGCGCAAACCGGTTGTGAAGGGTCCTTCGAAAAATCCTGCGGCGGGCAGCACGCGTTCGCCGCCCGCCGACTTGACGACAAACTCGGCGCCGGCCGCGAGCATCACCGCACCCCAGTCACCGGCAGGGTCGGCGTGGCAGACGGAACCACCGACTGTCCCCATGTTGCGGATGAGTGGATCGGAGATGAGTGGCGCCGCGTCGAGCAGCACGTCGAGCGTTCCACGCAACTCGGTTGCGCTCTCCACATCGCGATGCCGTGTCCGTGCGCCGATACGCACATGCCCGTTTTCTCGGCGGATTCCCTCGAGTCCATCGACCCTGCCGATATCCACCACAATCACCGGAGCCGCAAATCGTAGTTTGAGCAACGGAATCAGGCTCTGGCCGCCGGCAAGAACCTTCGCGTCGTCGCCACGCTGTTGCAGCAGGCTGAGCACCTCATCGAGCGCCCCCGGCGCGATGTAGTCGAACGCGGCAGGGAACATCCAAAACCTCCGGGATTTGAGCCCAACTTCTCTCATGGAGCATCCGGCAACGGACTTCTTAGAGAGTACGCCAGTTCGGTAGGGGCTGAAAGGAGCTTTCAGCGATGCTCCCACCGGTGAAATCGCCCTCAGGTAACCCCGTCTATGATGGTTGCCGGACTCCCGACGAGGGTGGAGGATGAGGACTTGACGATGTTGACGCACGCCGTTGCTCCCGACCTCGAAACAGTCGCCTCTGCGCAACGGCGTCTGCTCGAACAGGTCAGCGTGCTCGCACCGGAGACGGTCACCCTGGACATGGCACTCGGGCGGATCCTTGCGGAGACGGTCTCCTCGCGGTCGGATCTTCCCGGCTTCGACAACTCCGCGATGGACGGATATGCGGTCCGTGCGTCCGACATCGCCAAGGCAAGTGCCACCACGCCGGTGTCCCTTCCCGTCGTCGGTGAATCGCGAGCGGGGGTCGCTCCCGAGCCTCACCAGGCGGGAACCGCCATGCGGATCATGACCGGGGCGCCGATACCGGATGGCGCCGACACCGTGGTGCGGCAGGAGGACACCCTCAGGGATGGCCCCACGGTGCTGATCCAGGTCGCGACAGCGCAGGCCACAAGCGTCCGCCCGCGTGGGGCGGACATCCGTGCAGGCGACCAGGTGATCCTTCCTGGTCAGGCCCTCACCAGCGTCGATATCGGGGTCGCTGCGGCACTCGGGCACGACCGTCTGCAGGTCGGGACCCGGCCGCAGGTGGCGCTGCTTGCCACTGGCGACGAGCTGATCCCGGTGGGCTCCGCGCCCGGACCGGCACAGCTGCTCGACTCCAATTCCCCGATGCTCACGGCCGCAGTTCGGGAAGCGGGCGGTGTTCCGACCTTTCTCGGCATTGCCCGCGACTCGAAGGCCTCGCTGCGGAAGATGCTCGAAGCAGCTTCAGCGTCCGATCTGGTTGTGAGCACTGCGGGTGTCAGCGTCGGCGACCATGACTGGGTGCGCGAGGTCGTGGCGGACCTGGGCACGATCTCAACCTGGAGAGTTGCGATGCGTCCGGGCAAGCCGGTGCTCATCGGACGCCTCGGTGGTGCGGTGTTCATCGGCCTGCCGGGCAACCCTGTGAGCAGCTCGGTGACATTCGAACTTTTCGCGCGGCCGGTGATCCGTCGCATGCAGGGGGCACGCGAGGTGCAGCGCCAGCGGATACGCGTCCGCCTCGGCGAGGCGATGACCAAGCCCGCAGACCTCGAGACATACTCACGGGCCATCCTTCGCGCAGTGCCGGACGATGACCTGCCCAACGCCCACAGCTCAGGCGACCAGGGCTCGTCGATGCTGCAATCACTCACGCGCGCCGACTGCCTGGTGGTGCTTCCTGCAGGCCCGGAGGTTGTCGAAGCCGGCACCGTCGTCGAGGCGATCCCCTTGCGATGACAACGGTTTCCGTGCTGCCGGCGGTGTCTGCCGGACCCGATCAGTTCGGGCGCTCGCTGCGCGACCTGCGTATCTCGGTCACCGATCGCTGCAACTTTCGGTGCCCGTATTGCATGCCCAAGGCGCGATTTGGACCTGGCTACCGCTTCCTGCCGCGTGCCGAGACTCTCGATGCGGGCGAGATCGTGCGCCTGGCCGGAGTGTTTGCGTCACTCGGAGTCACCAAGGTCCGGCTCACCGGCGGCGAGCCGCTGCTGCGCACGGACCTCGCCGAAATCGTTGCGGGCATTGCCCAGATCGGCATCCCGGACATTGCGCTGACGACCAATGGCGCGCTGCTGCGGCGGTGGGCGGCACGCCTTCGCGAGGCAGGGTTGCATCGCGTCACCGTCAGCCTCGACTCGCTTGATCCGGCTGTGTTCTCGAAGATGAGTGATTCAAAGATCGAGGTGCACGAGGTGCTCGACGGCATCGCAGCCGCTCGCGAGGCCGGACTCGATCCCGTGAAGCTCAATTGCGTTGTCCAGCGTGGTGTGAATGAGGACGGACTCATGGACCTGGTGGACTTTGCCCGTCGCGAAGGACTCAGCCTGCGCTGCATCGAATACATGGATGTTGGCGCGACCAACGGTTGGCGCATGACCGACGTCGTGACGGGAGAGGAGATCCTCGAGCGCGTGCGGCGTGTGCATCCGCTGCTCGAGGAGACATCCGATCCGGCTGCCGTCGCGAAGACGTACCGATTCGCGGATGGCAATGGCGATCTGGGGGTGATCACATCGGTGAGCCGGCCGTTCTGCGGCGACTGCACCCGCGCGCGTCTCGGCGTTGACGGCAGGCTGTACACATGCCTGTTCGCAACGACGGGCATCGACCTTCGCGACACGCTGCGCTCAGGCGCCGACGACGACGCGCTGCGACACGTCATCGCTGACCGGTGGAAGCGCCGCGATGATCGCTATTCCGAGTTGCGCGGACTCGGCATCGCCGATGGCGAGAAGATCGAGATGTCGTACATCGGCGGCTGACCGTGGACGACATCACCGTCCTCGTCTTCGGTCCGCTGCGCGAGCGTATCGGTGTGAGCGAACTGCATGTCGACGGCGCCACCGTCCAGGACGTGTGGGACGAGCTGGTACGCCGCCATCCCGCCGCCGCGATGGATGCCGTGTCCGTGCGTGCAGCGCGCAACCTCGGGTACTGCGAGTGGGGTACCGCCGTCGAGAGCGGCGATACCGTCGCGTTCATCCCTCCAGTGGCGGGCGGCGGCGACGAGCCGTCGCCGGTGCGCGTGTGGCTCACCGACGTGCCGATCGACATCGGTTCCGTGATCGCGAGCTCGGGAACGTCACATGACGGGGCGATCGCGACGTTCATCGGAAGGGTCCGCGACCACAACGAGGGTGTCGCGGTACAGCGCCTTGACTACGAAGCGTATGCCGAGATGGCGGAAGCCGAGATGCGCCGGATTGGAGAGGAGCTCTTCGCCCGCGGTGGGATCAGCACCATCACCATCGTGCACCGCACGGGATCGCTCCTCATCGGCGACGCGAGCGTGGTCGTGGTGGTTGCCGCTCCACATCGAGACACCGCGTTCCCAGCGTGTCAGGAGGCGCTCGAGTTGATCAAGAGCACGGTGCCCGTCTGGAAGCGCGAACACACGGCGGACGGCGCGCACTGGGTTGACGCTCGCCACGGCGCCACCGAGGCACCGGCGCCGTGACCGACAAGCGGCTGACACACGTCGACGCTGGCGGGCGCGCGCGCATGGTCGACATCAGCGACAAGGCCGTGACCAAGCGCAGCGCAACTGCACGAGGCCGTGTCAACTGCAGCGCCGAAGCGGTGCAACGGATTGCGAGCGATGCGATTGCGAAGGGCAGCGTGCTCGACACCGCGCGACTCGCGGGCATCATGGGCGCCAAGCGAACTTCGGACCTGATACCGCTGTGTCATCCTCTGGCACTGCGCCATATCGACGTTGACCTGACACTCGATCAATCGGCGACACCCGGGGTCATGATCGAAGCGACAGCGCGGGTCGAAGGCGCCACCGGCGTCGAGATGGAGGCGCTGACCGCCGTCGCCGTTGCGGGACTCACGGTCATCGACATGATCAAGGCCATCGACCACTGGGCTTCCATCACCGACGTCACGCTGGTGCACAAGGAGGGCGGCCGGAGCGGCTCGCTCGACCGCCCGTGACGTCGGACGCCGACGAGCCGACAGCACGGCGCTGAGCTCCGAGACGTCCTAAAGCTGAGCTCCGGTCCCGCCGCGCGCTGCGCTGAGGGCCTGTTGCGTTGCAGCTCGGGTTCAGGCAGCCGCTTGCTGGAGTGTCCTCACCGTGAGCACTTGCGCGAGGTGCCGCTTGTATTCCGCCGTTGCACGGACATCCCCGGTTGGGTCGATATCGGCACCGATCTCTGCCGCCGCGTCCGCCGCAGACGCGCCTCCCGCGAGCGCCGCTTCCACCGCCGTGCCGCGTCGCGGCGTCCGCGCGAGGTTGACGTACCCAACTCGCCAGGACGAACCGACTTCCTGCACCGCCACACCGGCCAGCGCCCAGTCGTAGAGCCTGCGCCGAAACTTCGTGTACGCGTATCGACCCGTCATGACCGGGAAGCGCACCGACGTGACCACCTCGTCGTGTTCGAGGGCGGTGGTCAGGATGTCGCGGTAGAAATCGCGTGCCTGATGGCGCCGCTTGTTGGTGACGATCTCGGCATCGAGCATGAGCACGAGGGCGTTGTAGTCACCCGCGGCGTCGCCGTGAGCGATCACACCGCCGATGGTCCCGAGGTTCCGGACCTGATTGTCACCCACGTCGTTGGCCATCTCCACGAGGATCGGCAGGGTTTCACGAAGCGTCTGCGTCGCGCTGGATGTCGACGTGCCGCACCAGTGCGCCGATCTCGACGGTGCCGTTGTCGCGGCGGATCTGTTTGAGCTCACCGATCCCCTGAATGTCGATGAGCGCGGTGGGCTGGCTGAGCCGGAGCCGCATCAGGGGTATGAGGCTCTGTCCACCGGCGATCACCTTTGCATCGTCGCCGAACTTGGTCAACAGGGACTGAGCCTCGTCGACTGAGCCTGGTCGTGCGTACTCGAATGCAGCGGTGATCATGCGCGTGCCTCCTTGATCATCGACCAGAGGCGATCCGGACGGGCCGGCATCTCCACGTGTTTGATACCGAACGGCGCCAGCGCGTCGGTGATCGCGTTGATGACCGCCACGCTGGACGCGATCGTTCCTGCCTCGCCGATGCCCTTGACTCCCAGCTCATTGGTTGGGCTCGGCGTCACCGTGCGATCCAGCTCGAAATGCGGCATCTCCGCCATCGTCGGGATGAAGTAGTCGAGCATGGTGCCGTTGAGCATCTGCCCGGTCTCTTCGTCGTACTGGACCTCCTCGAAAAGGGCCTGCGAGATGCCCTGCGCGATCCCGCCATGCAGCTGACCGTCAACCACCATCGGGTTGATGACGTTGCCGCAGTCGTCGACTGCAACGTAACGATCGAGCGTCACAGATCCGGTCTCAGGGTCCACTTCGACGGCGCAGATGTGGCACCCGAACGGCCACACAAAGTTTGGTGGGTCGAAGTAGGAGACGGCCTCCAGTCCCTGTTCCATGCCCTCGGGCAGCCCCGCGCCATACGAGGCGAACGCAAGCTCCGCAAGGGCTTTCGCCTCTCCCGGGTTGCCGCGCACGAAGTACCGGCCCTGGTCAACGACGATGTCTTCTTCAGACGCCTCGAATGCGTGAGCCGCGAGCTTGCGCGCCTTCTCAACGACCTTGTGACATGAGGCCATGATCGCCATGCCGCCGACAGCGAGGCTGCGAGAGCCGTACGTCCCATAGCCGAAGGGCGTGTCCCCTGTATCGCCGTGACGGATCTCCACCGACTCGTAGGGAACACCGAGCGTGTCGGCAACGATCTGGGCGAACGTGGTCTCGTGACTCTGGCCTTGGGGATGCGTGCCCACCGATACCGTCACCGATCCGGTGGGATGCACCCGCACCATCGATGACTCGACGAGCGCGATCCCGGCCGCCGGCGCTGTCGCGGCGCTCGGCCCGAGACCACAGATCTCGACGTACGTGCTGAACCCGATGCCCGTGTAGCGTCCCTGGGCACGGAGCTCTTCCTGGCGTTTCCGCAGCGCCGTGTAGCCGATGTTCTCCATCGCGCGATCGAGCGTCTTCGGATAGTCGCCGGAGTCGTAGACCAGCCCGAAGTTGTTGGTGTGCGGGAACGTCTTCACGAAATTCTTTCGCCGGACTTCCGCCGGGTCCATGCCGATCTCACGCGCAACGAGGTCCACAACGCGCTCGACCAGGTGGGTGGCCTCGGGGCGGCCGGCACCGCGATACGGGTCGGTCGACGTGCGATTGGTGAAGATGCCGATGCTGCGAGCGTTGATCGCCTTCCAGTCGTAGCAGCCTCCACCGAGGAGGCACGCAACAACCTGGAACGCGCTGAAGACGCCGTGGTACGCGCCGATGTCGAGCAACTGCGTGAACTTGAGCCCCAGCAGCGTGCCGTCACGATTGGCCGCAACCTCGACATCGAAGATCTGCCCGCGGCCATGCGTTGTGGCCTGCAAGCTCTCAGTGCGATCCTCGATCCACTTCACCGGACGTTCGACGATCTTCGACGCCGCAGTGGTCAGGTACTCCTCGAGGTATGGCCGGATCTTTGACCCGAAACCGCCGCCAACGTCGTGACTGACCACCCTCAACTGCGACTCCGGGATGCCGAGCGCACCACCGACGAAGAGGCGGACGAAGTGCGGCACCTGTGTGGAGGTCCAGAGCGTGCATCTGTTGTCGTACGGGATGTAATCAGCGACACAGCCGCGTGTTTCCATCGGCGTCGGGAACACTCGCTGCTGTCCGATCCTCTCTTTGAGGACAATCTCCGCCTCGGCGAAGACAGCGTCGATATCGCCGGCCGGGAAGCTGACATCCCATCCGATGTTGTCCGGACGATCGCTTTTGACCAGCGGGCTGCCCGGCTCCATCGCCTTTTCGAGGTCCATCACCGCGGGGAGCGGCTCATAGTCGACCACCACGAGCTGAGCGGCGTCGTCGGCGAGGTAGCGGTCCTCGGCGATCACCACAGCGACCGGTTCCCCCGCATAGGCAACTTCGTCAGCACTGATCGCGAACTGATCGGGCACCTGCTTCTTGTCAGCGACAAAGGAGTTGGTGACCGGGAGTGGCGCGTGGATGACAGCCTTGAAATCGGCCGCAGTCAGCACGGCAACCACGCCTTTCGCTGCTCGTGCCTGTGACGTGTCGATCGAGCGGATGCGGGCGTGTGCGTGCGGGCTGCGAATGATCGACATGTGCGCCATGTTCACGAGGTTCACGTCGTCGATGTAATTCCCGTGCCCGGTGATGAGCTTGGGATCCTCGCGACGCTGGATACGGGCGCCGATCATGGACGTGACAGCCATCGTCAGTCCTCCACCGGTGCGGCTGCCGAGCCGACGAGCTCGGCCGCTTCGTGACCCGCCCCACGCATCGTGGCCGCAGCGGATCGCACTGCCTTCCTGATGTTCTCGTACCCCGTGCAGCGGCAGAGATTGCCCTCGAGGCCACGCTCGATCTCAGCGTCCGTCGGCGAGGGGTTCTGGCTCAGGAGGTAGGCCGTCGCCATGATGAATCCAGGCGTGCAGAAACCGCACTGGAGGCCATGCTCATCCCAGAACGCCTGCTGCACCGGATGCAGCGTGCCGTTCTCTGCGAGCCCCTCGATCGTGGTGATCTCTCGACCGTCTGCCTGGACCGCGAACACACTGCACGACTTCACCGCTTCGCCATTCATCAGGACGGTGCACGCGCCGCACTGGCTGGTATCGCAGGCGATGTGCGTGCCGGTCAGTCCGGCGACCTCGCGCAAATAGTGCACAAGGAGGAGTCGAGGCTCGACCTGGTCTTCCCGCCGCCTCCCGTTGATGGTGACCGCGACCGACTGAGACATGAAAATCCTCCCGGGCGGAAACGAAAACGACGGCGGCACCATGCTGGCATTCGCTCAAGGGAAGGGTCAAGCGCACCTGATCTGCATGGAGCAAGGCAGATACGGCCCGGAAATCATCGATAGATCACATCTGCAAGCTCTGGGACACACAAATCCATCAGATGCAGGCTATCGCGCTCTCGGGGGTCAATATGGGCGGAGCAACGGGCCTCCGGGCTATGCTGAGGTCTAATCAATCGACGTTCATCGATAGGAGACGGTGATGGGCCGCGATGCTCCCGAGGTGCTGTTCGTCTGCGTCCATAACGCCGGCAGGTCGCAGATGGCGGCAGCGCTCCTTCACCATCGGTCGGGCGGTGGCGTGCATGTGCGCTCCGCCGGGTCAGAACCCGCCGATCAGCTGAATCCCGCCGTCATCGAGGCGATGATGGAGATCGGCATTGACATCTCCAGGGAATTCCCGAAGCCGTTGACCGACGATGCGGTGCAAGCGGCAGACGTGGTGATCACGATGGGGTGCGGTGACGCATGCCCGTTTTACGCCGGAAAGCGCTACCTCGACTGGGAACTCGAGGACCCGGCGGGTAAGTCGCTCGCCGTCGTGCGCCGGATTCGCGACGAGATTGACCAGAATGTCCAGCGGTTACTGGTCGAGTTAGCCGCCTAGGCGACCCTCACCACGGCCCCAAGCCGTCGTCGCCCGCAGGGCGCCTTCGCGAGAACCGCGCGCGACGCGCAATCGCCGCTACGCTGCTGCGCACGATGCTGAGTGGGTGGTCAGTAGAAGCGGTCGCCGTCATCGCCGCCTTCCTGATCGCCGCCGCGACTGTTCCGGCTGGTGTTTCGGGGGCAGTGCTTCTTCTCCCTTTCCAGGTGAGCATCCTCGGCACGCCGAGCCCCGCGGTCACGCCGACGAACCTGCTCTACAACGTTGTCGCGACTCCGGGAGCACTCTGGCAGTACTGGCGCCAAGGCCAACATGGCGATCGTCTCCTTCGCCCGCTTCTCGTCGGTACGCTCCCTGGCGTCGTCGCGGGATCGATCGTCCGGGTTGAGCTTCTTCCGGGGCAGCGACCGTTTGACGTCGTCATAGCCCTGGTCCTGATCCCGACAGGTTGCTGGCTCCTGTTCGCCCGGCGCATCCCTCAGCCGTCGTCGCGGCGCAGGCTCACGGGGACGCCGCTCGCGCTCATCGCAGCCGCGGTCGGCTGCGTGGGCGGTATCTACGGCATCGGTGGCGGGTCAATCCTCGCGCCGATTCTCATCGGCAGCGGGCAGCCTCCATCAGAGGTAGCGCCTGCAACTCTTGCGTCCACATTTCTCACGTCGATCGCGGGCGTGGTGACCTTCGTTGTGCTTTCGACGCAGAGCCATGGATCGATCAGCCCTGACTGGCCCGTTGGCATCGCGCTGGGAGTGGGCGGGTTGTGCGGCGGCTATGCCGGCGCACACCTGCAACCCCGGCTGCCCGAACTGGCTGTGCGCCGCCTGCTTGGAGTTGTCGTGCTTGCCATCGGCATCCGGTACGTCTGGCTGGCGCTCGGCTGATCAGGCGCCCTCAGGTCGTGGGATCCGGTGGCTCCCGATGCCGTGTGTCGCCCGAGATGAGCGCGAGCGCATGCGGCAGTGCCGGCCACACCGCGTCGAGGCACTCGGCAACGGCGGTCGGGCTCCCGGGAAGTGACATGACGAGACAGTGCCCGGTGACTCCGACGACCTGCCGCGACAGCATCGCGTGCGGCGTCGACGCGAGGCCCTGCTGACGCATCACCTCCGCCATCCCTGGAACCTCGTAGTCGAACATCGGGACCAGCGCCTGCGGTGTCACATCGCGTGGACCGAGGCCGGTGCCGCCGGTGAGGATCAGAATGTCAGCCAGCTTGACGCACCGGCGCACCACCGTGCGAATGCCCTCGATGTCATCGGCGACGCTCTCGCGGGCGACGACATCCGCCGGGAGCAGCGCGAACCTTGCCACGATGACATCGCCACTGCGGTCATCCGAGTCGACACCACGCCTGCTATCGCTGACGGTGATCTCCGCGCCACGCCAGGTCTTCTCGGTGGTCACCTCATTCATGCGCGAATGATGCGCTCGTGACCCGCGTAGACATTCATCTGCTCACCGCGGAGGAAACCGATGAGCGTCATCCCCGAGTCGGCGGCGAGCTCCACGGCGAGGCTTGACGGGGCGGAAACGGCTGCCAGCAAAGGGATTCCTGCCATCAACGCCTTCTGCGTGAGCTCGAAGCTGGCTCGTCCTGACGCGAGGATGACGTGTGAGCGGAGCGGGAGCATCCCCTGTGTTGCCGCCCACCCGATCACCTTGTCGAAGGCGTTGTGGCGTCCCACATCCTCACGCAGGCACAGGAGGTTTCCGTGGTCGTCGAACAATGCTGCCGCGTGCAGTCCGCCGGTCCGCGAGAACTGACGCTGCGCGGAGCGTTGGATCGCGGGGAGCGCCAGGAGCATCTCCGGCGTGACGCGAAGCGGATCATCGGCAACGTCATATGCAGAGTTGGTGCGCACCGCCTCGATGCTCGCCTTCCCACACATCCCGCATGACGAGGTCATATAGAAAGCCCGCGGCGCGATCGCGCGCGACGCAGCGCTCGGGCTCAGCGTGACCTCGACGATGTTGAGCTCACCGGTGGCGGCGGCCGCATCCGGACACATCCGCATCGCCGTGATCTCAGTGGCGTCGCCGATGATTCCCTCCGTGATGAGGAAGCCGGCGACCAGGTCGAAGTCGTCTCCCGGCGTTCGCATCGTCACTGAGAGTGAGACCTCGCCGATGCGGATCTCGAGCGGTTCCTCGGTGCTGACGTCGTCGCTCCGCCAGGTCACCGCGCCCCCGGCCGCAACCTGCATCACACGCCTGTGCCGCACCGTCATGCCAACCACGATAGCGACCGGTTCGCTGGATGGCGGCGCCACGCGGCCGCCTGATCATCGGCCAAGATCAACAGCGCGATGACTGACATCCCCGCCGGCACCGACCTGCTCACCGAGCTCGCGTGGAGGCTGAGCACGGCGCGTGGCGATTCTCACGCGCTCGAGCCGGTGGACCTCGCGACGCGGGCACGGCTGCTCCGCATCGCTCGCGACGTCGCGCACGCCACCGAGCGGCAGAACGCTCCGCTCGCGGCGTACCTGATCGGACGCTTCGTGCAGCACTGTGTGAGGGCTGGGATGTCGGAGGCCGCAGCGCTCGATCAAGCCGCCGAAGTGGTGCGCTCGCTCATCGGCGAGGGTGACGGCTGATCTCGTCGAGATCCTCTGGTGTGTTGACGTTGCGGGTGAACGCGTCGGAGATCCCCGCAGCGCGCCACTCGTTCTCGGACACGTAGACGGCGTCGGACCGCGCGATCAGGTGCCGCAGCGACCGGTCATCGCTGTGCAGTGCCGCCTCCGCGGCCGCAAGAACTGACGTCGCATACACGGCGTGCAAGGGCTCGATACCACGAGCCGTCTCGCACACTGCGACGTCGTGGTCGCCGATTGCGGCCGCGAGCAGGCTGAGCAACCGAGGATCAACCCAGGGGAGGTCGACGGCGACGACGGCCAGCAGACGATGCGGCGATGTGCGCAGGGCCGTGACGAGCCCTCCGATGGGGCCCGAATCGTGCTCAGCGTCAAGGACCGACGTTCTGCCGCGCAGCGTGAGCGCCAGATCGCCGGGCGCGACCATGACGGGATTGCAGATCTCATCGAGACGCGCGAGCGCTCGGGAGAGCAGCGTCTCCCCTTCAAAGCTGATGGTTGCCTTGTCGAATCCCATGCGCGTGCTGCGTCCACCGCAGAGCACCACTCCGGCGAGCGGGCGCGCGGGCGCGTGCTCACCGGGGATTCCGTCGCGCTCGGACATGTGCGTCAACTCCACCGGACGCAACCTTACGAGACGCCGACGGCGCCGGACCTCAGGCGAGGGAGCGACGCCGGCGTTGCCGCAGCGTCGTACGCGCCCTAAGCGTTCAGGCCGTTGCTGACGTTGGAGAAGACGTTGTTCGTCTGGTGTCCGACGACACCGACAACGACGATGACGAAGATCGCGACCAGGATGATGATCAACCCGTACTCGACGAGTCCCTGACCACGTTCGCTCTCGCGCCGCCGGCTGGTGGGAACGGTCATCGACCTCACCAGGGCAACCAACGCTGGGAAGAATGCCGGGATCATGTGCTGCAGCATCGGTCACACGCCGCGGCCAGACGTTGTGGTTGGGTCACGAGCTTGTTTCGGTGCTCGCCTAAGAAATGGCGACCGTTACCCCGACGTTACCGCGAGATCAGCGGGCGAGTTCAGCGCCCTTGAGCGCAGCGCCGTACCCCTCGGGCAGCGGCCGCGGCGGCTGCGGTCCGACGTAGAGCGCCGACGGACGGATGAGCCGGTTGTTCGCCGCCTGCTCGGCGATCGCCGCCGTCCAACCGACGGTGCGGCTCGAGGCGAATGTGGGCGTGAACATGTCGGGCGGGATGCCGACGCTGTTCATCACGACACCGGCGTAGAACTCGACGTTGGTGTAGAGACGCCGGCCCGGCTTCAACTCGTTGAGCACGCGGAGCGCGGTCTGCTCAACCTGCACGGCGAATTCCGCCTGGGGACCGCCGAGCTCGATGGCAACTTCGCGGAGCAGCGTGGAGCGCGGATCGTCGGTCTTGTAGACCCGGTGGCCAAAGCCCATCAGTCGCTCGCCCGACGAGATCTCGTGGCGAAGATATTCCTCGGCCTTGTCGGGGGTGCCGATCGCATCGAGCATCGCCAGGGCCCGCGACGGTGCCCCGCCGTGAAGCGGGCCGGCCAGCGCGCCGATGGCGCCGGTGAGCGCGGAACCGATGTCCGATCCCGTTGAGGTGATGACCCGCGCCGTGAACGTCGAGGAGTTGAATCCGTGATCCATCGTGAGGATCAGGTACTGCTCCAGGGCGCGGATCGCCCGGTCATGCGGGCGCTCGCCCGTGAGCATCTGGATGTACGAGCCGACGTAGCCGAGGTCGCTGTCCGGCTCCACCGGTTCGAGGCCGAGGTGGTGCCGGTGCAACCGCATCAGCAGCACGGGCACGATCGCGGCCATCTTCAGGCATTCCTTGCGGACCTCTTCCGCAGGGATGTCGAGGGTCGGTTGCTGTTCGAGGGCGGCTCCGGTGAGCGAGACGGCGGAGCGGAGCGCCATCAGCGGCGTGTACCCGGGGAGGGCCGCGATCTCGGGGAGGAGCTTCGCGATCTGCTCGGGAACCGAGCGCGCCTCAACGGCGAGCTTGGTGAATGCTTTGAGTTGCGCATCGTCCGGCAACTCGCCCTCGACGAGGAGATGCCAGACCTGTTCAAAGGAACACCGGCGCGCGAGCTCGGTGGCGTTGTAGCCGCGGTAGTGGAAGAAGCCCTCCTCGCCGCGGACGTCGCCGACCGACGTCTCGGCCACCGCAACACCCTCGAGGCCACGAGGCGCCAGGCCGGGAGGCGCCGAGCCTGCCGGCTGGACCTCTTCGATGTGCGCGACGCGGACGACGTGGCGGATCGAGAGGATGCCTGCCACTCGATCACCGTCCATGACCGGGAGATGGCGGAAGCGCCGCTCGCGGAAGACTTCGAGGCCCTTCTCCACCGTGTCGGACACCGAGACGGTGACCGGGTCCCTGGTCATGACCTCCTCCACCTTGGCGGTGTGGGGGTCGATGCCATGGCCCACCGAACGGAGCAGATCCCGCTCACTGAGCATGCCTTTGAGCTTGCCCTGGGCGTCGAGCACTGCGGCCGCGCCCACGTTGGCGCCGTCCAGGATCACCGAGGCTTCGGAGAGGGTGATGGTGGTCGGCACGACCACCGCCGGTTTGTGCATTACATCGGCAACGGTCAGAGATACGGTCACCACGTCAGTCTAGCGCTGTGCACTGGGCCTCTCGGTGCCGCTGAACACCCGCTCGCTCAGCGCGGCGGGTCGCCGGAACGTCACGATCTGGCGAGAGATGACAGACATCGCCAGCGGCGACCGGAAGAACGGGCGACATGGACCCGGAGGCATACCGGCAGGCGGCCCACCGGGTTGCCGACTGGACGGCCGACTACCTTCGAGACGTCGAGCAGCATCCGGTGCTGAGCCCGGCAGAACCGGGATCGGTCCGCCACAGGCTTCCGGGCTCGCCACCGCAGCAGGGCGAATCGGTGGAGACCATCCTCGCCGACGTGGATGACCTGCTCATGCCGGCGACCACACACTGGCAGTCACCCGGATTCATGGCCTATTTCGCGTCGAGCGGGTCTGGCCCGGGCATCCTTGGCGAGACGCTCGCCGCCACGTTCAACGTCAACGCGATGCTCTGGCGCACCGCTCCGGCGGCAACCGAGCTGGAGCAGATCACGCTCGACTGGCTCCGGCAGATGGTGGGACTGCCGCAACCCCTCTTCGGAGTCATCAACGACACCGCGTCATCGAGCACTCTGTATGCGCTCGCAGCGGCGCGCGAGGCGCAGACCGATCTGCGCATCCGCGAGCTGGGCATGGCAGGTCGCCCCGAGCTTCCTCGCCTGCGCTACTACGCGTCGGTGGAGGCCCATTCGTCCGTGGAGAAGGCCGGCATCGTGCTCGGCATCGGCAAGGCAGGGTTGCGCCGCATCCCGGTGGACGAGCGATTCCGCATGGACGCGGTCGCGCTCCGCCAGGCGATTCTCGAGGACATTGCCGCGGGGCTCCGGCCCTTCGCGGTCGTCGCCACCGCCGGGACCACCTCCACAACGAGCGTCGATCCTGTGCCGGCCATCGCAGCGCTCTGCGAGCAGCACGGGCTCTGGTTGCACGTCGATGCGGCGTACGGCGGGCGCCGCCGCAATCGCCCCGGAGCTGCGCTGGGTGCTCGACGGAGCCGACCTCGCCAACTCAATCGTCGTCAACCCGCACAAGTGGCTGTTCACCCCGATCGACTGCAGCGTGCTCTGAACTCGGCGACCGGATGTCCTCCGCGACGCGTTCTCGATCGTGCCGGAGTACCTCACCAACAGTGAGGGATCCGATCAGGACGCCCCGAATCTCATGGACTACGGCACCTCGCTCGGCCGCCGCATGCGCGCGCTGAAGCTGTGGATGGTCATCAGACACTTCGGCACGGATTCGCTTGCACAGCGCATTCGCGACCATTGCGAGTACGCGTCGACGGTCGCGCAATGGGTGGAGCGTGCACCCGACTTCGAGCTGCTCGCGCCGGCACCACTCAGCGTTGTCTGTCTCCGTGCGCATCCGCCCGGTCTGGACGACCCGGGAACACTCGACACGCTCAATCAACGCATCGTCGAGCGCATCAACACCGGTGGCCACTTCTTCGTGAGTCACACAAAGTTGCGTGGTGCGTTTGCGATCCGCGTGGCTTTCGGCAACCTGCGTCAGGAACCGCGCCATGTGCAGGGCATCATCGATGCATTACGAGGCGCTATCGACGATGTAGGATGACGCGCAATGTTCCGCGCCCTCGGGGCGAGACTCACCCTCGACCATAAGGGGGTGGCCGGAGTTGCGCTTTTCGAAGCTGCGGCTCAGCGAATGTGGAGTTGGGCAAGCACTGGTCTTAAGACTGCAACGCGAACTCGATGGTGCGTCCGACGGTCTTAAGACTGCAACACAACCGTTGACGGAGGGAGAGTTCCACGACAATGGTCGGACGGTCACGGTGTTGCGGTGCGATTCGGAGAGCCGATCGCTCTGCCGGGTGACGCTGCAGCTGGCCGACGAATGGGATCCGTCGATACTGTGGCTGACCACCGTCGACGCAGTGCGCACCGGTGACTCGGTGGATGTCGGCATCTCAGTGGAACAGGACATGCGTCATCTCCGTGTGCCGCCGTCGCCGCTTGTCCCGCCACTTGTCGCGTTGTTGCACGACTTCGTCAGCGCCGGTGCCACCGCAGGCACGCAGCGCCTTCGCGCCACCGCCGAAGCAATCGTCGGCAGCGAGCAGATCAACTCATTTGTGGAGTCGTGTCTCCTCGATCCGGGCCGGCTGCTCCCCGTCGTGCTCTTCAGTGCAATAAAGGAAGAGGACGGTGTCTATCCGCCACATGCCGGCAATCCAGCGCTCACTGCCCGCGAGCTCTGCGGCCTCGCCCATGTGTATGTCATGCCGCGCGTCGAGGACTCCCACCGGCTCACCAAGCGCCTCGGCATGCTCTCGGTCTACGACGGAGCGGTGCGCGTGTACTGGCCCAGATTCCGGCTCAACGACCCTCCCCCACGCCATCCGCTGCACCTCCGCCAGCGCCTCAACACGGCGAGCGGTCCTGCCATCATCCGTCGCGTGGTCGAGGCAGGCGCTCGCTCGTATCGTCCGCCGGAAGGCACCGCGACGTTGCTCGCCATGCGCTGGCGTGAACAGGAGGAGCAGCGCATCGCCTCCATCACCACCGACCCGGACCCGGCCCGGCAGGCATCACTCCTGCGCGACGAGTTGCTGCGGGTCATCGACGCGAAGGTCGCGCTCGAGCACGACATGGAGCTGCTCCGCCACCAGTTGCTGCGCGCCGCGGAGCGCACCGACGACCTCAACTCGCAGCTGACCGGTGTTCGGGCGGCGTCGACTGCCGCGACGGAGTTGAGCGGCAGGCCCTCGCCGGCACCAGTCCTCGATGTTGTCGTTTCGGAGACCGGTGACGTGGCGCTGGGAGACTGACGTGCCACTTCATCACCGCAGCCACGACGCGGCCGACGCAACCATCGAGATCAATCCCCTCTACGCACGGCCGGGCGAGACGCGCACGGTCCCCAAGCTGCATCTCCCCCAGGGCGAGCTGCCGCCCGAACTCGCCTACCAGATCGTCCATGACGAGCTGATGCTCGATGGCAACGCGCGCCTGAATCTCGCGACCTTCGTCACTACGTGGATGGAGCCGCAGGCGCAGCGGCTGATGGACGAGTCCGTTGACAAGAACGTCATCGACAAAGACGAGTATCCGCAGACTGCAGAGCTCGAGCGCCGGTGTGTGCACATGCTTGCGGGCCTCTGGCACGCGCCTGGCGCGCACGCGGGAGTCGGTTGCTCCACCACTGGATCGAGCGAGGCAGCCATGCTCGCGGGGCTGGCGCTGAAGTGGCGGTGGCGGCAGCGCCGTCGCGCGGCGGGGCTGTCCATCGACAAGCCGAACCTCGTGATGGGCATCAACGTGCAGGTGTGCTGGGAGAAGTTCTGCCGGTACTGGGATGTCGAGCCCCGCTACGTGCCGATGGAAGGCGAACGCCGCCACCTCACCGCGGAAACGGCGATCCCGCTGTGCGACGAGAACACCATCGGGGTCGTCGCCGTGCTGGGGTCGACGCAGGACGGCAGCTACGAGCCCGTGGCAGCGATCGCCGCAGCACTCCAGCAGCTGGCAACCGGCGGAGGACCCGACGTCCCGGTGCACGTGGACGCGGCATCGGGAGGCTTCATCGCGCCGTTCATCCAGCCGGACCTGGTCTGGGATTTCCGGCTCGATCGGGTCGTGTCCATCAACACGTCTGGACACAAGTACGGGCTTGTGTATCCCGGTGTCGGGTGGGTGATCTGGCGGGATCGCGAGTCGCTGCCGGAGGATCTCATCTTCAATGTGAACTACCTCGGTGGCAGCATGCCAACCTTCGCGCTCAACTTCTCGCGATCGGGTGCGAACGTCATCGCCCAGTACTACCAGCTGGTACGGCTCGGGTTCGAGGGATACCGGCGTGTGCAACAGGCGTGTCAGGACACAGCGATGCACCTGTCCTCGGAGATCGCCAAAGTAGGGCCGTTCCGTCTGCTCACCGATGGGAGCGAGCTACCGGTCTTCGCGTTCGCGGTCGATCCGGACGCGGGGTACTCCGTCTATGACGTGTCGGACGCGCTGCGGAAACGCGGCTGGCAGGTTCCGGCATACACGTTGTGCGCCAACCTCGAGCAGGAGTCCGTGCTTCGCGTCGTCGTGCGCAACGGATTCTCGCGTGACCTGTCCGATCTGCTCGTCGACGACCTCAAGCGCGAGGTGAGCCTGCTGAAGCACAGCGCGCCGTCGCAACCGCACGCGGACCGGCAGCGCTTCCACCACTGAGCGTCACGCCGGTCGAGGCTTTCCCTTCGGCGTTCGTCCGGAGACCACGCGCGTCACGCCCAGGTCGTCCTTGGTCCACCCGACGTCGACGAGCCGCGCGGCGCGCAGTGTCGCCTGCGTCCTGCGGGAAAGATACGTCCCCACCTCGACGAGCAGGACACCGCCTGGCCTGAGCCACTCGTGCGACTCGGCTGCCAGCCTGCGGACCAATCCGAGCCCGTCGTCGGAGCCGTCCGTGAGTGATTGCAGCGGCTCGAAGGCGCGGATCTCGCGCGGCAGCTCCTTCAAATCGCCGCGCAGCACATAGGGCGGGTGGATGGTGAAGACGTCGATCTCGCCACGCAGCCGTTTCGGCAGTGCGTCGAGCAGATCGCCCGCACGGAAATGGACATTGCGAAGCCCGAGGTGACGAGCGTTGTCCTTGCCGAGCAACGCCGCTTCCATCGAGATGTCCACGCCCCACACCTCGGCGCCGCGCACCTCACTGGCCACAGCGAGCGCGACCGGGCCGGCGCCGGTTGCGACATCGACCGCAACGCGTTGCCCGCGCCTGCGGCGCAGCGCTTTGATCGCCTCCTCCGCAAGCAGCTCGCTCGATGCACGTGGGACGAAGACGCCATCGCGCACCAGCAGGTCGAGCCCGCGAAATGCGTAGTGGCCCTTGATGCGCGGAATCGGCTCGCCGTTGACGCGTCGCGCAACCATCGCCACGTACCGCTTCTTCGACTTCACATCGAGCACGCGGTCGAGCAGGCCCGGAGTCAGCTTCCGGCCGAGCACCTCGGTCATCAGCTCCTCTGCGTCGTATCGCCCGAGGTTGCGGTCCCAGTGGTCGATTGCTTTCGACTTGTCGATCTTGCGAACGGCTTTCTCGATGTGTTCGGTGACGGTGATGGCTGGCATTGCCCGCGCATGGTAAGCGGTCGCTTCACCGGGACGTGCACGATAGGCGCGTGCCTGTCGCTCCTCCGCCGGATCCCGGCCTGTGCGCACACTGCGTGCACGCCCGGCTCATCCCGGGTGCGCGTTCATCCTTCGTGCGGTGCGGGCTGGCCGACACCGACCAGCGCTTTCCACGCTATCCGCCACTCCCCGTGCGTCAGTGCGACGGGTTCGAGGAGTCGAGCCCTCAGGCCACTCGCCGCTGACCGCCCACGCCGCGTTCGCGGTGCGGCAGATACGAACGGTCGCCGATCCACGGGGCGGGCGTGACATCGAGTCCCTTCGTCGTTCGGTTGAGCCACGCGCCGTACTTGCTGCGCATCGCGCTGAACGACTCCCATGCTCGGTCCACGTTGTGGAGTTGATACCCGGCATGTTCGAGGCGCTCGCAGGCGGCCACGAACTCCTCGCGCTCGACGCCCGCCACCGGCTCACCCTCATAGCGGAAGTGGTTGCGAAAGTCCGCGACAAAGTGCGTCCCAACCTTGTGCATGAGGCGCGCATGACCGACCGGTCCTCCGTCAATCGTCGTCAGCACCATGGTCGCGGCATCCATGACGGCGCCAAAGGAGTTCGCCCACGCCTCGTTGTCGTGGCTGGAGCGGAAATAGAAGAGCAACGGATAGGAGAGGTGACTTTCGATGACGTCAACGGTCCACAGCCGCCATTCGTCGAAGGTCGCGCTGAGCTGATCCGGCATCGCGTCCTTGGCGCACGTCTCGAGCAGTTGCACGCCCGACGGTGGCGCGCCGGCGAGAGCATCCAGCGCCACCACAGCGGTCTCGCGCTTCTGGAAGGAGCTGAAGAGCGAGAACAGCAGGCTGATGACCAGCGCGAAGAGGCCGAAACCACTCGCAGCCTCGATGGCCGAGAAGACTCGCGTCGCCACGCCGGTCGCCTCGATGCCGCCGACTGAGAAGGCGAGCATGCGTCCCGTCGAGAAGTAGAGCGTGGTGCCGAAGGAGTCCGGTTGTGGCTGCAGTCCGGCGTGGAGTCCGTTGAAGATCAACGCGAAGCCGAGGATGAGCCCGAAGCCCCAGAGCACGAGCAGTGTGACGAGCATCAACGGCGCGAAGGCGGCCAGCACCGTCTCCCTGGTCTGCAGCCTCCTCAGGACGTCCGAGGCCTTTCGCCACAGACGCCACGCGCCGCGGATGAGCGTGAAGCTCAGACGCACTCTGCCGACGGCTGGGCGCGGCATGACGACCGACTGGAACACGTCGTAGACCGTCACCAGGATGATCAGCGCGCCGGCACCGATCTGGACGCCGTCGGTGACGCTCACGGTTCGAGCTGGCGGCGGATCTCGGTCATCTCCGCGAGCACCTCCTGCACCGCATCCACGTCCTCTGCATCCACGGCGGCCTTGCGCAGCGCGGCGAGCTCCGCGATGGCCGCATCCATGGTGTCGATGGTGTGTGCAGGGTCGTCCCACCGTCTCGACAGCAGACGCAGACCGAGTGCTCTGGCCTCGTCGGCGACATCGCTCATGTGCAGCAGCTCACGACGTGGGCGTTGCTCAGACCGGTCGCCAGACGGTCTTCGCGTTGACGAGCTCGCGAAGGCCGAGGCGATGCAGCTCGCGCCCGTATCCCGAATCGCCGAGCCCGCCGAACGGCAGCCGCGGGTCGGAGTGAGTCATCCCATTGATGAAGACGCCGCCCGTTCGCATGCTCGCCGCGACAGCCAGTCCGCGCTCCATGTCACCGGTCCAGACATTGCCACCCAGACCGAATGTCGTGTGATTCGCGACCGCGATCGCCTCGTCGTCATCGCGAACGCGCATCACCGCCGCCAGCGGCCCGAACGTCTCCTCGGTGAAGGCAGCCATGTCGGTGGTGCACCCACGAAGCACCGTCGGTTCAAAGAAGAATCCAGGCCCGTCGATGGCGTTGCCACCCGACATGACGTCGGCTCCTGCGGCAACGCTCAGGTCGAGCTGGCGCTGAATCCCGTCACGGAGATCGCCGCGCGCCATGGGTCCCATGCGTCGTCGCAGGATCGGTTGGATCACCGACTGTGAGAGCGCGCGCGTGTGCCGCGAGCAGCTCTTCGAACTCGCCGGCAATCGAAGCATCGACGATGAATCGCTTCGCCGCGATGCAACTCTGGCCGGCGTTCTGGAATCGAGACTTCGCGGCCATTGCGGCCGCGGCCGCGACATCGGCGTCGGCGAGCACGACGAAGGCATCCGAACCGCCAAGCTCCAGCACGCATTTCTTGAGGTGCGCACCGGCGACGCTCGCCACGCTCCGTCCTGCCGCTGTGCTGCCGGTGAGGCTGATGGCATTGATTCGCGAGTCGGCGATCACACCGGCAACATCCTCCACAGGGATGACCAGCACCGCGAACACACCTTGCGGAAACCCTGCCTCGCGGACCGCGTCCGCGAACCGCAAAGCGCAGCGGGTGACGTTGTTCGCGTGCTTGAGGACGACACAATTCCCGGCCGCAACCGCTGGGGCGAAGCAGCGGATCACCTGCCAGTACGGGAAGTTCCACGGCATGCACGCGAGGACCGTGCCGATCGGCTCGAAGCGGATGAAGCTGGCAGGCGAGTCGCTTGGCGCCGGTTCATCGGCGAGGTACATGCTGGCGTTGTCCGCGAAGTACTCGCAGGCGGACGCGCACTTCTCCACCTCGGCGCGTGCTTCGGTTACCGGCTTGCCCATCTCCGCGGTGCACGTCGCCGCGAGGGATTTCGGCGTCGCGCCGGAGCACGGTCGCGAGCTCGCGGAGCAGCTGCGCACGGGCCTCGATCGGCGTTGCAGCCCAGGCTGGTGCGCGGCGCGCCACGACCTCGAGGGCGGCGTCGACCTCGCGCGGCGATGCGACGTCGAACGCCTCGATTTCCCTGCCTGTTGCGGGATTTACCGAGCGCAGCTGCGCTGTCGCCGTCGCCATCCGATCGATGGTACGGCGGCGGTCACACCGACCGCGTGGCCAGCACCAGCAACGTGGAGTAGTGGTAGCTCACGTGGCCGCCGAGCGAGTCGACGGCATCGCCGAGCCCTTCCAGGAGCGCCTGGCGCTGGGCCTCGGGCAAGCGAACATGGTCGCTGTGGGTGGCCAGCAGGTCGATCCATCCCGCCCTGTCGTACACGGTGTCCCACGGGTAGGTGCGCGCCTCCACATGGCTGAACACCCCGCCCGCCTGGAATTCCTCGTATCGATCGGCGGGCTCGGCGGTGATGTTGAGCGCGACGTTGGTCTTGGCGAGCTCCGGGGCAAACCGCATGTACACGGCCTCGAGCGCTCGCGTCGCATCCTCGTCCGGCCGTCCGCGGTTCCAGAACACACCGAGGTGGCCCCCCGGATGGAGCAGCGAGCCTGCCTTCGGCACGCCGACCTCCGGGTTCACCCAGTGCCACGCCTGCCCGGAGACGATCAGGTCGTAGATCCTCCCCCGAGCGTCCCATGTCTCGAAGGTCGCCTCCTCCACGTGGATCCCGTGACTGCGCGCCACGGCCGCCATCGATGGGTCCGGCTCGATCCCGAGCAGATCGCAGCCACGCTCCACGAAGAGGCGCGCCGCTTTGCCGGTGCCGCATCCGACGTCGAGGACGCGGTGCGGCTCGAGCGCCATCAGATCGTCGATGAGCGCAGCCGGGTACGTGGGCCTCGCGCTGTCATACAGCGTGGCGACGGCCCCGAACGACAGGGCTCGCGCGCGATTCTCGTGCATGCGGTCGGACTGGTCCTCTGGCATTGCTCTTGGGTCAGCTGAGCCTCGACGGTTGCGGTGTCAGCGCCGTCTCGACGTCTGCAGCAAACCGTATCGCGTCTGCAGGATCGAGCCGCGAGGTGGTCACCCGAATGCCGCGCGCACTGGCGATGCGGAACCGATCCCCGGCGAGCACACCCCAGCCGCAACTCTGGAGCGCGGCAACCGTTGCATCCTCGTGCGCAACCGGGATCCAGACGTTGACACCGGCGCGGCCATGGGACTCGATGCCACGCTCGGTGAGCGCCGTGCGCAACGCCTCGCGGCGGAGCGTATAGACGGCGGCGACCTTCTCCCGGCGCATCGTGTCGTCCGGCTCGCTCCACATCCGAACCACGAGGCGTTGCAGCAGGTGCGAGACCCAGCCCGCGGCGAGCAGGCGGCGGCCTTCGACGCGCGCGACGGTGGTGGCATCGCCGGTCATCACAGCAAGGCGAAGGTCGGGTCCGAGCGACTTCGACACCGATCGCAGATGCGCCCATCGCGCACGGCCGGGCTCACACAGCGAGTGGCACGGCCGTTCTGTGATATCGAAGGCATGATCATCCTCGAGCACCAGCACCGACGGATGACCCGCAAGGATGGTCCTGAGCTCCTTGGCACGATCGGCATCGATCGCGGATCCGAATGGGTTCTGGGCGCGGGGCGTGACCGCGCACGCCACGGCGCCGGCGCGCAGCGCCCGCGCAAGACCCTCAGGCGTGGGCCCGAGATCGTCGATCGCGACCGGGAGCACCGTCAAACCGAGCGCGGACGCGAGGTCGATGATGCCGGGATAGCAGGGGTCCTCCACAGCGATGCGATCGCCGGGCCGGAGGTGGGCCTGGAGCGCGAGCTGGATGCCATCCAGCGCACCGCCCACCACCGTCATGTGTTCGCTCGGGACGCCATCGCGTTCGAGGCGAGCAGCCGCAAGCTCGAGCAACTCGGGGTCGGATCCGGCAGCGCCGTACAGCACCGGTTCGTGCGGCAGCGCGACGAAGGCCGGGCCGAGATCCGGCAGCAGGGCGGGGTCGGGATTGCCGGAGAGGAGGTCAACCACACCGGCCGGAACGATGGGCCTGCCGCGTGGAGCGGGCGGAACGCGCGGTGCGATGGTGGTGCCCAGCCGGCCGGCGCCGGCGACAAGGCCGCGACGGCGCAGCTCCCGGTATGCGGAGGCGACGGTGGCGGTGCTGATACCGCGGTGGGAGGCGAGGGATCGGACCGTGGGCAGGCGCGTGCCGGCAGTGAGCTCACCGTCGCGGATGCCGCGCTCCACGCTCTCCGCGATCTCGGACGCCCGCCGTCCGGTGATGTGATAACGTATCGGTACGTTCATCACTTTGTATCATAACAAAAGAACCAGAACGTGTCCATCTCGTCGATCCCCCGCCCCCAGGCCTCTCTCACTCGGATAGTGATCGCCTTCGCGGCGGTCTACGTCATCTGGGGTTCGACGTACCTGACGATCCACATCGCCAGCGAGACCATCCCCGCACTCCTCATGTCGGGCGCACGGTTCGTGTTCGCCGGGCTGCTCCTCCTCGCGTTCACCCACCGGCCCGGGCAACCACGCGAGCGGCTCACCCTCGTGCACTGGCGGTCCGCGCTGATCATCGGCGGCTGCCTGCTGCTGGTGGGCAACGGGGGTGTCGCCTGGGGCGAGCAGTACCTGCCGAGCGGATTCGTCGCGCTGATCATCGCCACGGTGCCCCTCTGGATGGCGCTCTTCGCGCCGGCATTCGGAGGCCGCTGGATCAACTGGATGTCCGCGACCGGCATCGCACTCGGACTGGTCGGGATCGTGCTGCTCGTCCGCCCCGGTGGCGACGGCGCAGGTCACTGGCAGACGCTCGTGGTCCTGCTCGCGCCGATCCTCTGGGCGCTTGGTTCGCTGTACGCACGCGGCGCGCCTGCCCCGCGCCAGCCACTCACGGCCGTGGCGATGGAGATGATCGCCGGCGGCGTCCTCCTGACCATCGCCGGCATTGCGGACGGCGAGCTCCCTCATCTCCACCTGGGCTCCATGTCGTTCGGGTCGGTCGCAGCCTTCGTTTACCTGGTCCTGATCGGCGCGATGGTCGGGTACGTCGCGTACATCTGGCTGCTCCACCACGTCTCGGTGACCGCCACGTCCACCTACGCCTTTGTGAATCCAGTCGTCGCGGTCATCCTCGGGGCGGTGGTGCTCGGCGAGCAGGTCACCTTCTTCACCCTCCTCGCCGCCACCTGCATCGTCGGTGCGGTGGTGCTCCTCCTGATCGGCCAGAGTCGCACAACCGCGGCTCCCGTCCCGGTCGAGGTTCCAGTCCGCGACGTCGCCTGACGGGCGTCCCCTCGGACGAGGGGTGACAATGGCCGGATGGACAGCGAGACCGTGATCGTCGACCCGGCAGCCGAGCCGCGCCAGCCGCGGCCGCGGATCGGCGTCAAGGACGTCCTCTGCGTCGGCCCGATCATCGCCAACACCATCTATTACTACGCCGGTCTGCCTCTGACGCCGCTGCTCCTCGGGCGCAACCCGGTCTTGCTGAGTGCGCTGCGGGGAAGCATCGCCTCGATGGTCGCCGCCGGCGGCTTCGCGAGAGTCGGCAGGGTTCCGCTGGTCCTGGCGTTGATCGCGCCCATCCCCATCTCGATGCTGACCGACCCGTTCTTCTTCTGGGCCGGCAAGCGATACGGGCGAAGCCTGATCAACTACCTCAGCGAGTCAGATCCGAGGTGGCGCAAACGAGCGGCCCGCGGGGAGCGTTTCTTCAAGAAATACGGCGTGTGGACGATCGTCCTCGCGCCGATCCTGCCGGCGCCCTCGCCTCTCTTCTATATGGCCGCCGGTGAGGCGGGGATGCCCTTCCTCCTCTTCATCGTTGCCGATCTCATCGGCACGCTCGCGTACATCGGTCTCATCGTCGGCGCCGGCTGGGCGATCGGCCAGCCTGCCGTCACCGTCGCGCAGACGATCAGCAACTACGCGCTCTGGATCATCGTCGCGATGGTGGTGCTCATCGTCGCGTGGTCGGTGTTCTCAGCATGGCGAGCACCCCGCGAAGCGAGGCGCTGAGCGCCACTGCCCGGCCGAACGCCGCGCGGCGATGGATGCTGATCGCGGCGGCCGTGCTCCTGCCGATCACCATCGGAGCGGCTGCGACCATCGTGCTCTACGCCACTCGCGCGAAGCCGGTGGTGGCTCGCCCGCACGTCGTCTCCGCGTCCGATGCGAAGGGCCTGGACGGCTCCGTGCTGGTGCTCCAGCCCAAGACCACGGACCAGGTGCGGATCGCGCTCGGGACCGGCATCGAGATCGTGCTCCAGTCCGGTCCGGGGGAGACGGTCGTCTCGCAGGATCCAAACATTCTTGAGCCGATCGCGAATCCACCATGTGGCCTGCCCGCACTGTGCGGCTTCGCCGGAGCGCAGCGCTACACCTTCCAGGCGATCCATGGAGGTGTGGGATATCTCGAGATCGTCTTCGGGTTCCACACGTGCCTGAGCAACGGCGATTGCACGACCACGCCATACGTGTACAAGCCCGTCGCGGTGTACACACGGCCGCAGTCGAGCTGACCTAGGGGATCGCGACTTCCTCGCGGTACTTCGGCTGGCGGTTCATGCCACTTTCGACAACATCCGCAAGGCGCTCCACGGCATCCCACACGTCCACGTACCGCGTGTAGAGCGGAGCCAGTCCGAAGCGGCACAGGTCGGGTGGGCGGAAATCGCCGATGACGCCACGGTCCGCAACCGCGCGTACCACGGCAAGACCGTCGGCGTGGCGGAGCGACACCTGGGCACCGCGGCGCTCAGGTGAGCCCGGTGTCGCGACCTCGAAACCGAGATCACCGAGACGTGCATCGGCGCATCGGATGAACAGCTCGGTGAGCACACCGGCCTTCTCGCCGATTGCGCGAGCACCGGCTTCGAGCTGGATCTCGATGCCGACCGCAAGCGCGCCGATTGCGAGAACCGGCGGTGACCCGCTCATCCAGCCACGCATCCCCGGTGCACGCCGGTACTCGGAGTCGAAGAGGAAGGGGTTGTCGTGTCCCAGCCAGCCCTGGATGGGATTGCGCAGCTCTTCCTGCAATGCCGAAGCGACGTACAGGAACGCTGGAGAGCCAGGGCCGCCGTTCAGGTACTTGTAGCCGCATCCGACAGCGAGGTCGACGTGGTGCCGGTTGAGCGTGATCTCCACGGCTCCTGCCGAGTGCGAGAGATCCCAGAGCACGAGTGCGCCGGCGGCGTGCGCGGCGGCGGTGAGGGCGCCCATGTCGTGGCGCTCCCCTGTCCTGAAGTCGACCTCGGTGAGCATCAGAAGGGCTGTGTCGTTGTCGAGCGCCTCGCGGAGCCCGTCGCGCTCGACCACACGCACCTCAGCACCGACCAGGTCCGCGACGCCGGCGGCGATGTACAGGTCTGTGGGGAAGTTGCTGCGCTCGGTGACGATGACCCGGCGCTGCGGGCGTGCCCGCAGCACAGCCGTCATGAGCCGGAAGAGGCCGACCGATGTGGTGTCGGCAACCAGCACCTCGCCCGGTGAAGCCCCGACGAGCTCGCCGATGCGGTCGCCAACTCGCAACGGTGAGTCCATCCATCCCGACTCCGTCCACCCGCGGACGAGGATCGTCCCCCATTCATGCTCGGCCATCTCGTGCAGGCGTGTCACCGCCGCCTTGGGCAGGCGGCCCATGGAGTTGCCGTCGAGATAGATCGTGGCTCCATCGTCGAGGAAGCGATCGCGAAATCGCGCGAGCGGATCCTGCGCATCCATCTCGATGCACGAGTTACGGTCGATATTGTCTGGAAGCTTGATCGGGTCACAGGCGGTTCCGCACCTCCCAGAGCTCGGGAAAGAATCGATTCGCAACGGTTCTCTCGAGATATGCCACGCCACCGCCGCCGGTCCCCGGACGCGACCCGATCTCGCGCGCCGCCATCAGCACATGATGAAAGCGCCATCGCGATATCGCCTCATCATGATCGAGCAGCAGCTCACACACTCGATGGAGCACCGCTCGCTCCGCAGTGGCGTGATCGCGGTACAGGGACACGAGCGCCTCGATCCGCCGCTCACGAAGTTCCGGGCTGTCACCATCCGGCGCGTCAAAGCCATTTGCCCGAAGCGATGCGCAGAGCGCCGTGAACAGCGTCGGGAGTTCGGAGCGACGCCGCAACTCCTCCTGGTCGTGTTCGGACAGTGGGGAGCTGTCCGCCGGCGTCGCGCCGCTCATACCGCCGAGTATCTCGATGGCGCGAAACTGCCCGGACTGCAAACCCGACGCCGGCTTCAGCGGATCCCGAAACTCGAGAAAGCCCTCAGGTGTCAGCGTCTCGAGCACGCGCAGTTGCGCAATCAGCAACTCGTCGACGCGAGTGGTGCGGTGCAACGGAGCAAGCGCTCGTTGCGGCCTCCCCGCCTGCAGCTCAGCCGCTGCGAAGTCGAGCTCGTGGATGATCAGCTTGAACCAGAGCTCATACGCCTGATGGATGACCACGAAAAGCATCTCGTCATGCGCGCCATCGGTCAGGGGATGCTGCAGGTCGAGGAGCGCATCGATGCGCAGGTACGAGCTGTAATCAGTACCGGTCATCTCGTTACGAGTATGTCGTCAAGAGAGAATTCCTCCGGCGGCGACAACTGATCGAAGTCACACGACTTCGGCGCCTTGTCGGGACGCCAGCGGAGAAAGCGCGACGCGTGGCGGAAGCGTCCGCTCTGCAGGTGGTCGAAGGAGACTTCGCAGACGAGCTCGGGGCTGACCGATGTCCACGCGCTGTCGGCGGAGCTCTGCCATCGACTCGGACCACCGGGCGTGCGTCCATGACCAAAGCTTTCGCCGCCGACGAGTGGCTGGAGTTGCTCGAGAATCGCCCGGCGTTCAGCGGCATCGAACGACGACGTGTGACCGACGTGGTGCAGGGCGCCGTCGCTGTCGTACAGGCCCAGGAGCAGCGAGCCGATGCCCTTGCCGTCTTTCGCGACCCGGTAGCCGCCGACAACGCAGTCGACGGTGCGGAGATGCTTGATCTTCACCCAGCGCCGTTCGCCGGGCTCGTATGCGCCTTCGGGGTTCTTGGCCACGACGCCGTCGAGTTCCGGCACCCTCGTAGCGGGTGAACCAAGTCGTCGCCTCGTCGGGGTCGGTCGTCTGGGGGGTGACCCCAACGATGGGGCTGCTCTTGATCGCGCTCAGCAGCCGGCTCCGGCGCTCCTTGATCGGATGGTCACGGAGATCGTCCGCGTCGACTGCCAGGAGATCGAAGAGGACCACCGAGGCGGGCGTCTTCTCCGAGAGCATCCGGACGCGGGAGGCGGCGGGGTGGATGCGCTGCTGCAGGGCGTCGAAGTCCAGACCGTGGTCGGTGGCGATGACGACCTCACCATCGACGATGGCGCGCTCCGGGAGCGCCGCCTTGAGTGGCTCGATCAGCTCAGGGAAATATCGCTCCAGGGCCAGCGCGTTGCGGCTCGCGATGTGGACGCGATCCCCTTCGCGAAAGACGATCGCCCTGAATCCATCCCACTTCGGCTCGTAGAGCCAATTGCCCTCTCGGGGAATCTCAGGCGCTGCGCGAGCCAGCATCGGCTCGAGCGGTGGTTCGAAAGGAAGCGACACAACTGGAGTGTCGCCGATTGCGGGGTACTCGGGCTACGCGGAGAGAACGTGCGGGCGCAAATCGCGCATGCGGAGGCGGAGCAGATTGTCGACGTCAACCACATCACCGACCTCGCGGACGGCGGTCTCGAATCGGGTGATGTCCGTCAGCTCGTCAACCTCACCGCGCAGGGTGATCACGCCCCGATTGGCGCGGATCTCCAGTCCAGTCGCCAGGTCACCGAAGCCCATCGAGAGAGCCACACGGACCCTGTCGGCGAGCGTCTCGTCCCACGTGCTGTTGGACCGGCGGGGACGCTTGTCGACGGCCGACCCGACCAGGGACGCGACGCCGACGGTTGCGCGGCGAGCCGCAGCCCGGCGGCGCGCTCCCGAACGGGGATGAAGGAGGAAGGCTGCGATTGCGACGACTGCGGCGCCTGTGGCTGCTGCCGCGAGCTTGAGAACCCGGGTCACTGGGGGAACCCTCCGCTGAGGTGTGTGGGCGTGTGCAGGAGCGCTCGTTCAAACGTACCGCGCAATGGTTGGTTACGCGGTACGCCAGGAGACGTTTCCGGCCTTCCCTACGCGGGGCGCTGCCTCGCGGTTCCGCCGTAGACGGATGACGCGTCAGGACGCGTCCGGTGGCCCGGGGTCGTAGCCACTCCATCCAGCTTTTCCGGTTTCCTGGGTATGAGGAGCGGCACCTGGCGGCGGTGGCGCCGTCGCGACGAGGATCTCACTGCACACCGCCACGCACTGGTCACAGATGAAGGCGTCCGCTCCCGCGATGAGCTTCTTCACCTCTTCCTCAGTTCGGCCGCAGAACGAACACTGGTTCAACTGGATCACTGATCCCTCCGACACGTCAACTGGACCCGTTCCGTCGGGTCCTTAAGAGACATGATCGTCTTCGTGGCCGCCGCCGGTGCTCCGGAGCCCTCCGTCCGCTCACGCGAAGCGGTCGACTACCTGGGGCAGGAAGCGCCACGTCTTGCCCGTCTTGCCGCCGGGTTTCTCACCGACTCCCGGGACGTGGAAGATGCCGTGCAGGACACACTGGAAGCTGCGTGGCGATCGTGGGACAGCCTCCGCGATGAGAGGAGCAGACGGTCCTGGCTGACCACCATCTGCGTGCGCCGCTGCCTTCGGATGAAACGCTGGAGGCTTCGCCACGGAACGGTGCCACTCCTCGGAGATGTCACCTCGAATGAAGGCCGGCGCGACCTTGACTGGGACCGCGCATTCGCCAAGCTCAGTGTGTCGCAGCGTGTGGTGATCACCCTCCATTACCACCACGGCTTCAGTCTGGACGAGTGCGCGACGCTGATGGGCAGGCACCCGGGAACAGTGAGACAGCACCTTTCGCGAGGATTGGCGCGTCTCCGCAAGGAGCTGGATGATGCCTGACGACTTCAGCGATCGTGTGCACGGCTACCTGGAGCGGCGCGACCGTCGAGTCCAGGTACCGAGCATCGAATGGCCGCGTTCAACATCGCGCCCGATCGCGCGAATGGTTGCGCTTGCAACAGTGGTGGCCGTCTTTGTTGCGGCAGCGATTGTTGCCGGATTCGCAGTGTTGGGGCCACGGTCAGCATCGCCGGCACCGGCATATCACGGGGGAGTCGGCACACCTCCGGCACGCTCGGATGCCGCGATTGCCTATGACCCGCTGACGGGACAGGTGGTCATGTTCGGCGGCCTCGGCGACAACGGCAGCCTGGGTGATACGTGGATCTGGAACGGTGCGGACTGGACCCAGGAGGTGCTGTCGCCGAGCCCGCTGAGTAGGACCGGCGCCTCAATGGTGTACGACCCGAAACTCCACGGTCTGGTGCTGTTCGGGGGCGGTCCCGACCAACCGATCAGCGTTTCCCAGCAAGCCAATCTCGACGCAACATGGCTCTGGACGGGGACTGGTTGGAAGCGCATCGACACACCACATGACCCGACCAGCAACGGTCTCGGTGGGATTGGAGTCTCTGGTGCGATGGCGTACGACGCGACGACCGGACGCGTGGTCCTGGTGACGTCGGCAACAGGGATCCACTTCATTGCGTGTTCCGCCGAAACGTGGACATTTGACGGAAGCGACTGGCTGCTGCAAAAGCCCGCGACCCCGCTCCCTGCAGCCGTCGCCACCGTCGTCGACGAAACGCAGACCGGAGATGTCATTGCCGTCCTGCACGCTCGTGCCGCCGTCGCGCCCGCCGGGTTGGCCGGTACTTCATGTGCCGCCGGCAGCACAGCAGCGCGGGCACTCCCCACGTCGAGCACCTGGCGCTGGACCGGCTCGAACTGGAAGGAGATCAGCTCAGGATCCGAGCCGGAAGGGAGCGCGCTTGCGCTCGCATCGAATGGGACGTCAGTGCAGCTCAGCCCTGTTTCGGGTGCATCGATGGTGTTGAGCGACAACAACGAGGCGCTCTGGTCGTGGAACGGCTCGCGTTGGAGCGAGGTTGCTGGATCCGACGCTGGACCCTCAGCGCGCACGGACAGCATGCAAAGCATCGACGGTGCGGGACATATCGTTCTGTACGGCGGCATCAACCAGCGCGCGGACACCTATGACTTCGACACGTGGATCTGGACCGGTGTGCGCTGGCAGCGATCGATCGGGCCGGCACCCCAGACCTCAACCCCATCACCGGTTTCCTTTACAGCTCCGCCCGCAGGCACCTAGTCGTTACAGGTTCCTGCGGATTCCGGGGAAAGTTCCTGCTACCTTCCGCCCATGCACGCGAGGGTCATTGCGCTGGCGACAGTGTTATTCGTCATCGTGAGCGCGATCGCGGCGCTCGGCATCGGCACTCTCGTGCGCAGCTGCACGTACGATCTCAGCCAATCACCGTCGGCCGTGTGCGGCATGGGTGTCTGCTCCGGAGCACCCGACGGTCTGCACCGGGTGGACCGCCGCTCTGTGGCTCGCGCCATTCATGGGTGCTATCGCGTGCGCAGGGGCGATGCTCATCGTCCGGCACATCTCGCGGCGGAGCACCTTCACGTCGCCAGGGCTTGCTTCAGACTGAGATCCGTCGCCGGCTCGACTGCTCTATTGGCGGCTGCGAGATTACTTTCCGCGCTTGACCAGCGACCGAACGAAGGCGAGGGAGCGACGTTTCATCTCGATGAGCTGCTCTTCCTGCTTGCTCACCTCCATTCGGACCAATCTCGGTCGACGCGCCGGTGTCGAGTTAGCTTCGAGGATGCGGGTCACGGACGCAAGCTGCGAATCCCTGACGGCGTCGTGGCCCTTGGACATGTCCAGCAAGCGCAGGCTCACGTAGAACTCGAAGTTGTTGACCTCAGTTGGATGGAAGGCCGCCACCTCGTAGTCGATGAGGTCGAGCCGCGCAAGTTTCTCGATGAGTTGAAGGAACGAGTTCGGGCGTGAAGACATGGCAGTGCACATCAACGAACTCGTCGCTGACGAGCATCCGGCGACAGGCCTCCAGGGCGGCAAGGTCCGGGTTGGCGAAATCCTGACGAACAGCAAGGCTGTAGTCGGCGGTGCCCGCCCATACCGCGGCGGTATCAACAGTGCCTCCTATCGCCTTCGAGTAGAAGTCAAACGCCTGGCGGAAGCTGGGCTGGCGAAGCTGGCGCAGGTTGCCATCGACCAGGTCGCTGATTTCGGTGGGTGACCGATTGATATCGAAGCAATACCGCTTGTCCGGGATGACGAGCGACAGAATGCCCCCGACCCGCAACACATGCGTCAAGTCATCCAGCCAGCCGATCGTGTCCGGGATGTGCTCGATGACGTGTGACGCGATCACATAGTCAAAGGGCGCGTCCTCCGCAGTCGCTTCCGAGATCGTCGTCGACTTCCCGAGCACGTAGTCAACGTCGACGATTTCGTCGAGCCGACCCTCCATGCCCGCATCGGTCGCGTACTTTTCCTTCAGCTCCGCAGCGCTGGCATGGTCCACGTAGCGGACCGGCCCTTCGTCCTTGCGCACACGGGGGGACGCCAACGGCCCGATCTCCAGCCCGCGCATCGTGGCAACGTTGATCGCGTCTAGTTCTGGTCGCGTCGGCGCGGGCACTTTCTTCCTGTTGTGGAGCGGCGTGGTGACCGGTTCATGAGCGGGCCTCGATATCCCTTCTTGGTCGGGCGCAGCCCCGACTTTAATGCTCCAGCCCGAACCTCGCTGGACTGGCGCCACTGTCTTGTCGATCAGGGCCGACACGGGCATGTTGCATGTCAGTCGCGTCCCGCCACTCCGCCTGACGCAAGGATGACCATCGCGACATGCGTGCGGGACACAGACACTGGATGCTCGTGGGAATCCTGGCGATCGCCATCGCTGTGATGGGCATTGCGTCGTTCATGCCCTTCCTCCAAACGCCGTGTGGTGGTTGTCTCGACACGCCGACGTACACGCTTCAGTTGAGCCGGGAACTGGTGCAGGCTTCCGATGCCTGGATCGTGCTTGCGACGCTGCTCCTCCTCGCGATCGCGGCGACGCTGCACGTGGCAAGGATCCGACCTGCGCTAACGGCGCTTGCGTGTCTCGTACTCTCCGTGGTCGCCCTCGGATTCCCGTTTGCAGAGGTCAGCAACAACGGCAGCCTCGTGTATCCCGGAGCCACGGCGGTGAATCCCATGACGACCGAGGCCGGCTTCTCCGTCTTTCTCGCCGGGGCAGCACTGGCCTGCTTGGTCTCGACACTGCTCGTGCTGGCGAGCCTTCGCCGAGACGACCGTCAGGCCCGGAATCACTCTGAGCCCGGGACGTCTGGGTGTGCCGCTCGTCCCGTGAGGCGACGGCGTCGCCGGTAGGCTGGCTTCCTTCTAAGATCCTTCCGGGTGGCGCCGATACGGGCATGTTGCATGTCAGTCGCGTCCCGCCGCTCTGCCCAGCCGCAAGGACGACGATCGCAAGATGCACTTGCGTGCGGGATACAGACGCTGGATGCTCGTAGGAGATCCTCGGCGATCGCCATCGCTGTGATGGGCATTGCGTCGTTCATGCCCTTCCTCCAAACGCCGTGTGGTGGTTGTCTTGACACGCCGACGTACACGCTTCAGTTGAGCCGGGAATTGGCACAGGCTCCCGATGCATGGATCGTGATTGCGACGCTGCTCCTGCTCGCGATCGCGGCGACGCTGCACGTGGCAAGGATCCGACCTGCGCTAACGGCGCTTGCGTGTCTCGGACTCTCTGTGGTCGCCCTGGGATTCCCGTTTGCAGAGGTCAGCAACAACGGTAGCCTCGTGTATCCAGGAGCCACCGCGATCAATCCCATGACTACTGAGGCCGGTTTCTCCGTCTTTCTCGGCGGGGCAGCACTGGCCTGCTTGGCCGCGACACTCCTCGTCGTGGTGAGCCTACGCCGAGACGACGGGCAGGCCCGGAATCACTCCGAGCCCGGGCCTTTGGGTGTGCCGCTCGTCCCGTGAGGCGCCGTCGTCGCCGGCAGGCTGTCTCCTCGTCGAGTTGGGCTGGCGCGCCCAGGAGGATTTGAACCCCCGACCTTCTGATCCGTAGTCAGACGCTCTATCCGGACTGAGCTATAGGCGCGCGCCAGAGGGGTGACTGTACCCCATACCACCTTAACCAATACCGCACCACGCCACAGGGGCCGATCGCGGCATGATTCAAGTTCAGAAGGCAGAACGGAGGAGCATCCATGGCGGTGACCGGCAGTGTCGACACAGGAGCGCTTCCTGCGCTCGACTTCGTGGGCGAGGTTGCCCAGCAGATCCGCGTCGATGGGATCCGCGCGAGCACCAAAGCGGGGTCGGGCCACCCGACCTCCAGCATGTCCGCGGCCGATCTGATCACGGTCCTCGCCGCCCGGCACCTTCGGTATGACTTCGACCAGCCCGACCTGGCCAACAACGACCACCTCATCTTCTCCAAGGGCCATGCGTCGCCCCTCCTCTATGGGCTGTACAAGGCGGTCGGCGCCATCACGGACGAAGAGCTGCTGACCTACCGGACATTCGGCTCACGGCTCGAGGGTCATCCCACGCCGATCATCCCGTGGGTGGACGTCGCCACCGGCTCGCTGGGCCAGGGGCTGGCCGTCGCCGTCGGGGTCGCACTCGCCGGCAAGTACCTGGACAAGCTGCCCTTCCATGTCTGGGTCCTCTGCGGCGACAGCGAGCTCGCCGAGGGATCCATCTGGGAAGCGCTCGACAAGGCCGGTCACTACGGCCTCTCCAACCTCACGGCCATCTTCGATGTGAACCGGCTCGGCCAGCGCGGGCCGACCGAATACGAGTGGGACCTGGACGTGTACCGGCGGCGCGTCGAGGCGTTCGGTTGCCGCGCAATCGTGATCGACGGTCATGACCTGACGGAGGTCGACGAGGCACTGGCCTCCGCGCGCTCCGGTGGCGACCGCCCGAGCGTCGTGATCGCCCGCACGATCAAAGGCAAGGGATTCAGCGAGATCGAGAACAAGGAGGGCTGGCACGGCAAGGCGCTGCCTCCGGACATGGCGGAGCGTGCCATCGCCGAACTGGGCGGGGAGCGCGACCTGCGCATCGACGTCCGGAAGCCGGAGCCGCTTGAGTCGGCATCGGCAAGCGCGACCGACAAACCAGTCGAGCTGCCGACATACAAGCTTGGCGACAAGGTCGCGACCCGCAAGGCGTATGGCGACACGCTGCGTGCACTCGGCGCGCGTCATGACGTCGTCGCGCTCGACGGCGAGGTCAGCAACTCCACACACGCGGACGAGTTCAAGGATGCGTATCCGGACCGCTTCTTCGAGATGTTCATCGCGGAGCAGCAGATGGTCGCGAGCGCTGTCGGCCTGTCAGTCCGCGGTTACACGCCATTCGCATCGACCTTCGCGGCATTCTTCTCACGCGCGTATGACTTCGTCCGGATGGCGGGCGTTTCCGAGGTGAACCTTCGCCTTTCCGGCTCGCACGCCGGCTGCGAGATCGGTGCTGACGGCCCGTCGCAGATGGCGCTCGAGGACATCGCCTCGCTGCGAGCCGTGCACACCTCAACAGTCCTGTATCCGAGTGACGCGGTGTCCGCTGCAAAGCTCATCGCGCAAATGGCGGACCTCAAGGGCATCAGCTACGTCCGCACCACGCGCGGCGCCTATCCCGTCATCTACGACAACGACGAGGAGTTTCCGATCGGCGGCTCCAAGGTCGTACGCCAGTCCACGAGTGACGTGGTGACGCTCATCGGTGCGGGCGTCACGCTGCATGCGTGCATCGATGCCGCAGAGCGGTTGTCGGCAAGCGGCATCGCGTGCCGCGTTATCGACCTGTACTCGGTGAAACCCGTTGACGTCGTGACGCTGCGCGCCGCCAGCGACGCGACGGCCGGACGTCTGGTCATCGTCGAGGACCATTACCCGCAGGGTGGCATCGGCGCCGCCGTGATGGAAGCGCTCGCGCTGGAGGAGAACCCACCGCGCGTGACCCACCTGGCGGTGCGCGGTCTCCCCGGGTCCGCCAGCCCCGAGGAATTGATGGCTGCCGCCGGGATCGACGCCGATGCGATCGTTGCAGCAGTGAACACACTCGTCGGTGCTCCCGTGGAGGCAGGCTCATGACAACACCACTGCAGCAACTCGGCGAGCACGGCCAGTCGGTCTGGCTCGATTTCATCAGCCGCGAGCTCGTCACCACCGGGCAGCTGCAACACCGCGTTGCCGAAGAGAATGTGACCGGGTTGACGAGCAACCCCACCATCTTCCAGAAGGCGATTGCCGAAGGAAACCTCTACGACGATCAGATTCGTGAGCTGATCTCCTCCGGGATCGACGATCCCATGGACGTGTTCACCGAGCTCGCGATCAGCGACATCCAGCACGCCGCCGACATTCTCCGCCCAGTGCACGAGCGCACCGGAGGCGCAGACGGATATGTGAGCCTCGAGGTGCCGCCGTCTTTGTCGCACGACACTGACGGGACCATCGCGACGGCGAGGACGCTCTGGGAGCGGGTCGACCGTCCCAACCTCATGATCAAGATCCCCGCGACGCTCGAGGGGATGCCGGCGATTCACCGCACCATCGCCGACGGCAGGAACGTGAACGTGACGCTCATCTTCGCGCTCGCGATGCACGACCGCGTCATCGAGCAGTACATCTCGGCGCTCGAGGCCCGGCACAACGACGGCCAGTCGCTCGACGTGCACTCGGTTGCGTCGTTCTTCGTGAGCCGCGTTGACACGCTCGTGGACAAGCTGCTCGAGGAGAAGCTCGCCGCCGATCCGGGCAACGCGCTGATCGAGGGCTTGCTCGGCAAGGCCGCCATCGCCAACGCAGTGCTTGCGTACGAGCTGTTCGAACAGCGTTTCGGCAGCGACCGTTTCGCGCCGCTGCGCGAGGCCGGCGGTCACGTGCAGCGACCCTTGTGGGCAAGCACGAGCGCCAAGAACCCCAACTATCGCGACGTCGTATACGCGGAAGCGCTCATCGGCCCCGACACCGTCGACACCATGCCCCCCGCCACCATCGAAGCGTTCCTGGACCACGGGGTCGTGGCGGGTGACACGGTCAAGGCCGACTATCCCGGCGCCCATCGTGTGATGGATCAGCTCGCCGAGGCGGGAATCGACATGGAAGCCGTCACCCAGCAACTGCTCGATGATGGCGTGAAAGCGTTCGCTGATTCGTACGACGAGTTGATCCGCGGCATCGCCGAGAAGATCGAACTCGATGGGTTCGGGGTACTCGAAGCGTCAGCACTTCGATACGGGCGCAACGTCAGTGCCGCTCGACACGACTGCGGCGGGTGACATCGCGACAGGCATCTGGCACCGCGACGCGAACGTCTGGAAGCCCGGCGATGCCGACGCTGCGCTGGTGATCCACAACCGCCTCGGCTGGCTCGATGTCATCGGTGCGATGCACGAGCAGGTGCCGGCGCTCAAGGCACTGGCTGCCGAGGTACGCGAGGCCGGATGGCGCGATTGCGTGCTGCTGGGAATGGGCGGCTCGAGCCTCTGCCCCGAAGTGCTGCGCAGCACCTTCGGCAGTGCTGAGGGACAGCCGACGCTCCACGTGCTCGATACAACCGATCCCCTCGCGATCACGCGCGTCACGGGTGCCATCGACCCCGCGCACACCGGCTACATCGTGTCGAGCAAGTCGGGCACGACGATCGAGACGCTCTCGCACTTCGCGCATTTCTGGGAGTTGACAACGGCGGTCGGTGATGACACCGGCTCGCATTTCATCGCCATCACCGACCCTGGAACGAGCCTCGCCACCACGGCTCGCGAACGCAACTTCCGCCACCTGTACAAGAACCCGCCGGACATCGGGGGCCGGTACTCGGCGCTGAGCCTGTTCGGCCTTGTCCCCGCGGCAATCATCGGTCTCGACCTCGACCTGCTTCTGGATCGTGCAGCGAACATGCGCAGGAATTGCGCGGCCGGCGTCCCCGGCGACCTCAACGGCGGTCTGGCGCTGGGCACCGTGATGGGAGCGCTCCACGACCAGGGACGCGACAAGGTGACGATCCTCGCGCCAAAGGAGATCGGGGCGTACTCGCTCTGGGCGGAGCAGTTGATCGCAGAGAGCACCGGCAAAGAGGGCAAGGGCATCATCCCGATCGGTGACGAGCCCATCGGCGATCCTGCGGTGTACAGCGACGACCGGCTGTTCGTCGCTCTGCGCATCGGCGATGACGCGGCGTTCGATCGTTCTGTCGAAGCGTTGAAGAGCGCGGGACATCCCGTGATCACGTTCGATCTTGCCGACAAGTACGACCTCGCGGCGGAGTTCTTCCGCTGGGAGTTCGCCACCGCCGTCGCGGGCGCGCACCTCGGCATCGATGCGTTCGATGAGCCGAACGTTCAGGAATCGAAGGACAACACCAAAGCCGTCCTCCAGCAGTACGAGCAGAGCGGCGCGTTGCCTGACGAAGCGGCGGCGGTCACCGACGGCGCGCTCCGCGTGTATGGCGACGTCTCGGGCACCAGCGCGTCGGGCGCTCTCGCAGCGCATCTCGATACCGCGAACCCCGGCGACTACGTCGCGCTGATGGCGTATGTCACCCCTGACGACAGCAACTACCAGGCATTGCAGCACCTGCGGATCGCGATCCGCGACGCACGCAAGCTCGCCACCACGCTCGGCATCGGCCCCCGATTCCTGCACAGCACCGGGCAGTTGCACAAGGGTGGCCCGAACACCGGCGTGTTCATCCAGATCACCGCCGACGATGGCACCGACGTCAGCATCCCCGGTGCGCCGTATACGTTCTCCGTGCTCAAGCGCGCGGAAGCGGCCGGCGACCTGCAATCGCTGCGGTCCCACGGCCGGCGTGTCGTGCGTGTGCACATCGCCGGCGACCTCAACGCTGGGCTCGCCAGCCTCACCGACGCAGTCAGCGCAATCACTGCGGCGCGCTGAGCGCGGCCGTCACATCGAAGGACTCACCTCCATGCAAATTGGCTTTGTCGGGCTCGGGCGGATGGGCGCCAACATGGTCCACCAACTCCGCGAGGCCGACCACACGATCGTCGCCTACGATCCAAACCCGGATGCGCGCGCCGGCGTCGAGCAGTTCGGCGCCACCACAACAGGGAGCATCGACGAGCTGATCGCGGCGCTCGACAAGCCGCGTGGCGTATGGATCATGGTGCCGTCGGGCAAGGTGACCGATGACACTGTCGCTGCCCTGCAGTCACTGCTCGAGAAGGGCGACACCATCATCGACGGCGGCAACAGCAACTACCACAACTCGATCGCGCGTGCGGCGAGCAGCGCCGAACGGGGCATCAACTTCATCGACGCCGGAACCAGTGGCGGCGTCTGGGGTCTCACGGTCGGGTATTGCCTGATGGCCGGCGGCGAGAAGGAGACGATCGATCACTGGCTCCCGATCTTCACGACGCTCGCACCGCCCGACGGTTTTCTGCATGTTGGACCGCCAGGGGCCGGGCACTTCGTGAAGATGGTGCACAACGGCATCGAATACGGGATGCTCCAGGCGTATGCGGAAGGCTTCGCGATCATGCAGGCGAAGCAGGACTTCGGCGAGCTCGACCTGCACGCAATCGCGCACCTCTGGAACCAGGGAAGCGTTGTTCGCTCGTGGCTGCTCGAGCTCGCTGAGCGCGCGTTCGGCCGTGATCCGCAGCTGGATCAACTGCGAGGCTGGGTCGACAACTCCGGCGAGGGTCGCTGGACGCTCGAGGAGGCGATGCAGCTGTCGGTGCCGGCGCCGGTGCTTGCGATGTCGTTGATGGCGCGATATCAGTCGCGCCTCCCAGACGGTTTCGGCAACAAGGTCATCGCCGCATTGCGCAACGAGTTCGGTGGGCATCCCGTGAAAGCGGAGCCCGCCACCGCGGGGACACTGTCATCACACTGACCGCGGAGCACCCGCTGCTTGAGCGCCGCCGGGAGCCGCGCACGCCTGTCCCCTTCTGCGTGGTCATCTTCGGCGCCAGCGGCGACCTCACCAAGAGAAAGTTGGTCCCGGCGCTGTACGCCCTTGCCTCCGAAGGAGCGCTGCCGGATGGATTCACCGTCATCGGCGCCGGCCGCAGCGACATGAGCTCCGAGGAATTTCGAGCCGACATGCGCGACGGTGTCGAGAAGTACGGGCGCGTCCGCCTGACCACCGAGACGTGGGACAAGTTCGCCGCGGGACTGGAATACGTGGAGTTCGACATGGACCGCGAGGGCGGATTCGACGCCCTCAAGCAGGCGCTCGCCACCGCGGACCGCGAACGCGGCACCGCCGGCAACCGTCTCCTCTACTTCAGCACGCCGCCGAACGCCGTGCTGCCGCTTGCGAAGCGTCTCAACGAGGCGGGTCTCACCACGCAGGAGCCGGGCACCGCCGTTCGGGCGATCATCGAGAAGCCGTTCGGGCGCGACCTTGCAACGGCGCGTGAGCTCAACGCAGGACTGCACACGGCCTTCATCGAAGAGCAGATCTACCGCATCGACCATTACCTCGGCAAGGAAACCGTGCAGAACCTGCTGGTCTTCCGCTTTGCCAACGGCATCTTCGAGCCGTTGTGGAATCGCCAGTACATCGACCACGTGCAGATCACCGTTGCCGAGGAGATCGGCGTCGAAGGTCGCGGTTCGTACTACGAGGAGGCCGGCGCGCTGCGCGACATCGTGCAGAACCACATCATGCAACTCGTCGCGATCATGGGCATGGAGGCGCCTTCCAACTTCCAGGCGGAGATGGTTCGCGACGAGAAGGTGAAGTTGCTCCGGGCCGTCCGGCCGATCCATCCCGACGATGCGCTCTCGCACTCGGTGCGCGGCCAGTATTCCGCCGGAATCGATCGACGGCCAGCCCGTTCCCGGCTATCGCGAGGAGAAAGGCGTCGCACCCGAACTCGCTGCGCGAGACGTTCGTGGCGATCAAGGTCGATATCGACAACTGGCGCTGGGCGGGGACGCCGTTCTACCTGCGCACCGGGAAGCGGATGCCCAAACGCTCCACCGAAATCGTCATCCAGTTCCGCCGGGTTCCGCACTCGCCGTTCGCGGGCAGCGTTCCGCTTGCGGCAGGTGCCGTGCCCGAGGACGGCATCGATCCCAACCTGCTCATCCTGCGCATCCAGCCCGATGAAGGCATCACGCTTCGCTTCGGCGCGAAGATCCCGGGCCAGGCGCTCCGCATCGAGTCGGTGAACATGGACTTCATGTACGGCACCGCATTCCAGCAGCAATCGCCCGACGCGTACGAGCGTCTCATCCTCGATTGCATGCGCGGCGACCCGACACTCTTTGCACGTGAAGACGAGGTCGAGGAGGCATGGCGATTCTGCACGGCGATCCTCGACGGATGGCGGGCGCATCCCCCGGACAGGACTCACAGCCCGAACTACGCGGCGGGGACATGGGGTCCGGAGGAGGCACAGGCATTCATGGCGCGCGACGGACGCGCCTGGCATATTCCCTGACATGGCCACAACCGATCCGCTGAGTGATCTCGTCGGCGAGCGCATGGTCAGCCGCACTGCGCAGGATGTCGCCGACACGGTCGCGAACTGGATCGCCGCACAGGCACGGCACGCGGTCGATGACCACGGCAGCTTTTCGATCGCTCTCTCGGGAGGCAGCACGCCGCGCCTGCTCAACGAGATGCTCGCCGGCCGCGAATGGCGAGACCGGATCGACTGGTCCGCCTGGGACGTGTACTTCGCCGATGAGCGCGCGTGCCCCCCGGATGATCCGGCGAGCAACTACGCGCTCGCTGAGACGACCCTCCTCAGTCACGTGCCGGTCGATCCGGGCCGTGTGCACCGCATGCCTGCCGAGCGCGACGACCTTGACGCGGCCGCCGCGGAATATTCCGATCTGCTGGCGAGGTCATTGCCGGCGTCTGCCGAGGGCGCGCCGCGGCTCGACCTGGTCCTCCTCGGGCTCGGTGAGAACGGACATACGGCGTCACTGTTTCCAGGGACGCCGGCGCTCGAGGTCACGGATCGCTGGGCGACGCGAGGCCTCGCCGATTACGCCCCCTTTGATCGGATCACGCTGACGTACCCGACGATCAACGCGGCCGCAGCCGTCGGATTCATGGTCACCGGGGCAGGGAAGCACGAGGCGCTCGCGGCCACCGCCCGTGGCGAGGTCCCGGCCTCTCGCATCCGCCCCGCCGATGGGATGCTCGTGTGGTTCCTCGACGCGGCTGCCGCAGCGGAGTGACGGCTCGGAGAATTCCGGCAGTCCGCTGACCCACGTCTGCCAGAATCCGCGGGATGCCGCGATCGACGTGGAAGCCCTGCCGTGACGCCGTCCGGATCGCTCCGAGCTTGCTCGCCGCGGACTTCGGACACATAGCGAAGGCCGCGCACGACCTCGAGGACAGCGGCGCCGAGCGGATTCACGTCGATGTCATGGACGGCGTGTTCGTCCCCAACTTCACCTTCGGCACCGACACGGTGCGAGTGCTCCGCCGCGCGAGCTCGCTGCCGCTGGAGCTGCACCTCATGATCGTCAATCCGGATGCCCACCTGAGCACCTTCGCCAGTGCGGGCGCAGACGCCATCACCGTGCATTACGAGGCGTGTCCAAACCTGCACCGCACACTCACCTCCATCCGCGCACTCGACTGCCGCTCCGGGGCCGCGATCAACCCCGCCACACCTGCACAGATGCTCGACGACATCCTCGACTCGTGCGATCTCGCACTGGTGATGACCATCGATCCGGGATTCGGCGGACAGTCACTCATTCCCCGCACGCTGCGCAAGGTGGAGCACATCCGCGCTGAGGTGCAGCGCCAGGGCCTGGACACCGAGGTCGAGGTGGACGGCGGCGTCGATGCGACGAATGCGCAAGCGTGCGTCGACGCGGGAGCGAATGTCCTCGTCGCCGGCACCGCCGTCTTCCGGCACCAGGGCGGTCCCCACGGCGGGATCGCGGCTCTGCGGCAGGCGCTGACCGAGGATGGCGGCAGAGCGTGACTGAGCTCGCAACGCCGGCCCTCGCAGACGGCAGCGGAGACATCGACCGCGCGGCCGCGGATCTCGCGGCCCGGTTGCCGTCCCAACTCGCACCGCTGGCACGGCTGGCATACAACTACGCATGGTCGTGGTGGCCTGGTGGGGACGACGTGTTCCGGATGATCGATCCGGTGCGGTGGGAGGCGAGCAATCACAACCCGATCCGTCTCCTCGACGAGACGTCGTCCGCGACGCTCGAACGCGCCGCAGCTGATGCCGGTCTGCTCCATCGACTGACTGAGCTGCTCGCCTCGCTGGATCGCGAGATGAGCCGTCCCCCGATGGCAGGCAGGGCGAGCGCGCAACACCCGGTTGCCTTTCTGTGTGCCGAGTTCGCGGTGCACCGGTCCCTGCCGATCTATGCCGGCGGTCTCGGCGTGCTGGCAGGTGACATCCTCAAGCAGGCGTCCGACATGGCGCTGCCGATGGTGGGTGTCGGACTCCTCTACCGCCAGGGGTACTTCCAGCAGCGCATGGATCGGTCGGGATATCAACTCGAGTACTGGCTCCAGGTCGACCCGGAACGCGTTCCTGCCGCTCTTGTCTACAACGGCGGCGTGCCGCTGACGGTCACGGTCCCGCTGCGCGGCCGCGATGTGGTGGTACAGGTGTGGCGCTTGGATATCGGCCGCACGCCGCTGTACCTTCTGGACGCGCAGCGCCCGGAGAACTCCGCCATCGACCAGTGGATCACCAGCCGGCTGTACGTGGCCGACAGACCCACACGCCTCGCCCAGTACGCGCTGCTCGGCATCGGCTCGATGCGCGTCCTCGACGCCATGGGCCTCGACCCCTGCGTCGTCCACCTCAATGAAGGACATGCCGCGCTTGCCCCGCTGGAGATCGCGCGCCGCGAGATGTCGCTCGGTCGCTCACGTCATGAGGCCTTCACCGCCGCCCGGGAGCGGACCGTCTTCACAACGCACACGCCGGTGAGCGCGGGCAATGAGGGGTACGACGTCAGCGAGATCGTCGAGGTCCTCGGCGATTATCCGGAGCAGGCGGGCCTCGATCTCGAGGGCTTCCTCCACCTCGGTCGCACGCGGCCGGACAATCCCCACGAGCAGTTCGTCATGACGCCCCTCGGCATCAAGATGAGCCGCGCGCGCAACGGCGTGAGCCGCCGCCATGGCGAGGTGGCGCGCCAGATGTGGCAGTCACTGTTCCCGGAACGTCCGGCGGATACCGTGCCGATCGGTCACGTCACCAACGGCGTGCATGTGCCGACGTGGATGGCACCCCGCATGCGCGACCTGCTCGATCGCTACCTCGGTGAGGGATGGGAGTCGCGCGCCGCGGACGCGGACACGTGGCGCGGTGTCGATGACATCCCCGACGCGGAGCTGTGGGCGGTTCGCAATGCCATGCGCGCCGAATTCGTGCAGGGCGTGCGCGAGCGCAGCGTCGCCAACCGGCTTGCTCGCGATGAGCCTCGCTGGTACGTCGAAGCGGCGGAGCACGGCTTCGACGAGCACGCGCTGACGTTCGGCTTCGCGCGCCGGCTCGCGGGCTACAAGCGCATCCAGCTGCTCACGCTCGATACACAACGAGCATCGAGCGTCTTCGAGAACAAGGATCGTCCTGCGCAGATGGTGCTCGCGGGCAAGGCGCATCCACAGGACGAGGAGGGGAAGCACGCCGCCCAGGGACTGTTCTCCTTCGAGCGTCAGCCCGGCGCGATGAGCCGGATCGCCTTTCTCGACAACTACAGCCTCTCGACGGCAGATCACATGGTCGCCGGGTGCGACGTGTGGATCAACGTTCCGAGGCCACCGCTCGAGGCCAGCGGCACGAGTGGCATGAAGTCGGCGCTGAATGGCGGCCTCAACCTCTCGGTGCTCGACGGATGGTGGGCCGAGGCATACAACGGCACCAACGGATGGGCGATCCCCGGCGACATCCTCTTCGACCACGCGATGCAGGATTCGCGAGACGCTGCAACGCTGTTCGACATCATCGAGCACGAGGTCGTGCCGCTCTTCTACCAGCGCGACGAGAACGGCATCCCGCGCGGATGGGTGGAGCGGATGCGCGCATCGCTGCGCACCAACGGTCCGCGCTTCTCAGCGGCGCGGATGATGCGCGACTACGCCGGAGACGTGTACAACCTCACGACCTCGCGCTGAGGACAGACACGCTCAGATCGTCGGGGAAGGGGTCGGTGTGGGTGGGTGATGGTGAGTCGTCCCCGACGGTGACGGGCTCGGTGTCGGCGTGGGCGTCGAAGTCGGCGATGGAGCGATCGTGACCGGCATGGTGTTCGGCGCCGTCGTCGGCGTGGGTCCGGCTGTCGGTGAAGCCGTCGGCGACGAGGGCTGATCCCCCGCGGTATCGATGCTCGTCGGCACGCCGGCGCCGGTTGGCACGGCAGCCCCGGTCGACGCCGCGATCGTCGGCGCCGGTGGCACAGTCGGCGACTCCTGAACACCGGGTCCGCCGAGCGCCTGCACCGCAAAGACGATCATCACGAGGAGCGCGATGACCGCTGCGGCAGCGACCGACCACACCTTCCACCCCACCCCGCCGGGACGCGTCTCATCCGCCGCACTGTCGATCGCGAGGCCGTGGAGCGGCGCGTTGTCATCCTCATCGAGGAACTCGACCGGCGCCGAGGCGGGGACCGGATCGGCGAGACGCTCTGTGACCACCACCGCGAGCCACGCGCGCCCCTGGTCCCGCCATGCGGCACCGAGGAAGGCGGTTCCCGCGACCTCGACGTCGCGACGGAACATCCCGGCGCTGGCGGGACGGTCGCGCGGATCCTTGGCCAGCCCGCGGATCACCAGCTCCCGGGCGAGGAGCGGCACCGCCTCGCTCGGCAGCGCCCCCTGCGTGTGCTGGACGCCAAGGCCCGTGAGATCCGTGCCGAGATACGGCGGGCGGCCGGTGAGCCCGTCAACGAGGACGCCGGTCGCCGCGTAGATGTCGGTCGACACCGTGTGCGGGCGTCCCGCCCAGAGCTCCGGGGCCATGTACTGCGGCGTTCCGGCGCGCCAGCCGCGCCGCAGTGGCGGCGCCGGGATCCCGGCGTCACGCAGGATGCCGGTGCCCCCGTTGTCGATCAGCACCGCGTCCGGCGTCACATCGCGATGGATGATCCCGGCGCCGTGGAGCGCCTCGAGCGCGGCGAGCACATCGTCGAAGACCACCAACGCCGCAGCGGCGGCCAGCGGGCCGGACACCTCGATCAGATGGCCGAGCGTGACAGCCTCCACCCACTCATAGACAACGGCCGCGTGCTTGTCGTCGAAGGCGATCACCGCGAGCAGGTGCTGATGGCGCAGCGCGCCGAGCACGCCCATGTCGTGGCGGATCTGACGGCGGTACGCGGCGTCGGAGGACAGCGCCGGGCTCAGGAGCCGGATGACCACCTCGGCACCCGTGGCCGTGTCGTGGGCGTCGACGAGCGCGCCGGCTCGGTCGACTGAGATCCCCCGATCCAGCGTGTAGCCAGGGATATGTGTCCGCGACCCGGCGATGTCGTGGCTGCCAGCCTGGTCCATGCATCTCCAGTATGCCGTCACAAAAGGGCAGTGGAGTGGGATTCGCGCACGGGAGCCACGATCAATGGGTCCTCCTGCACCGGGCACTAGAATGGCCGGGCAGTGGAGTACGTCGAGAGCATCCTCGACCTGGTCGGCAACACCCCGTTGGTCCGGCTGAGCAAGGTCACCGAGGGGCTCCGTCCTCTCATCCTGGCCAAGCTCGAGCAGCTCAACCCGGGTGGAAGCGTCAAAGACCGCATCGGCCTGTCCATGCTCGAGGACGCCGAGAGCCGCGGCCTGCTCCGTCCGGGCGGGACGGTCGTCGAGCCCACGTCCGGCAACACGGGCCACGGGCTCGCCATGGCCGCGGCGATCAAGGGCTACAAGATGATCTTCGTGATGCCCGACAAGATGTCGGCGGAGAAGATCAGCCTCCTGCGCGCCTATGGCGCCGAGGTGGTCATCTGCCCCACCAACGTCGAACGGGAATCACCCCAGTCGTACTACTCGGTGGCGGAACGCCTCACACGCGAGATCCCTGGCGCGTTCCAGCCCAACCAGTACTTCAACCCGCGCAACCCCGAAGCGCACTACCGCACCACCGGGCCGGAGATCTGGCGGCAGACCGACGGCCGGATCACCACCTTCGTGGCCGGTGTGGGGACCGGCGGCACGATCAGCGGGGTGGGCAAGTACCTCAAGGAGCAGAACCCGGCGGTCCGCGTGATCGGCGCCGATCCCGAGGGCTCGATCTTCAGCGGCGAGATCGCCCCGTACAAGGTGGAGGGTGTGGGCGAGGACTTCTGGCCGGGCACGTTCGACCGCGAGGTCGTCGACGAGTTCATCCAGGTCACCGACCGCGAGTGCTTCGTGGCGGCGCGCAAGCTCGCCCGGCAGGAGGGCATCCTGGTGGGCGGATCGGCCGGCCTCGCGCTCCATGCGGCGATCCAGGTCGCTGTGGATTCCAAGCCGGACGACGTCATCGTCGTGCTCCTCCCGGACACCGGCCGCAACTACCTGAGCAAGTTCTTCTCCGACGAGTGGATGCGCCAGAACGGCTACCTGCAGCGGCTCGTCCCCGCTCGGGTGCGCGAGGTCATCGATGCACATACCGACGGCGTGCCCGAGCTTGTCAGCGTCGGCGCCGGGAAGTCCGTGGGCGAGGCGATCGACCTCATGCAGCAGTACGGGATCTCCCAGCTCCTCGTCACCGAGAACGGGACCACCGCCGGAGGCGGCGTGGTGGGCAGCATCCAGGAGCGCACGCTGCTCGACCGGATCTACCGCGACCCCGCTGTGGTCACGACGTCGGTCTCAACCGCGATGGATCCGCCGTTTGCGCGCGTCGCCGCAGGCGCCCCGATCGAGGAGGCCTTCGAGGCGCTGCTCGGCGGTGAGCCGGCGCTGATGATCGTCGAAGGGGATCTGCCTGTCGGGGTGATCACCCGGAGCGATCTGCTCGAGTTCGTCGCCCGTCGCGGGCGCAGCTGACCGGCGTGGAGCACAGAGAGCTCGGCCTGGCGACGCGCGCCCTGCACGTCGGGCAGGGACCAGACCCGTCGACCGGTGCTGTCGTGGTCCCGATCCACCTCGCGACCACCTTCGCGCAGGAGTCGCCCGGCCGGCACAAGGGATTCGAGTACTCACGCTCCGGGAACCCGACGCGCGGCAACCTCGAGGAATGCCTCGCGTCGCTCGAGGGAGCACGGCACGGGCTCGCGTTCTCGTCGGGGCTCGCAGCGACCACGACGGTGATGCTGCTGCTCGATCCCGGTGATCACGTCGTCTTCACCGAGGACGTCTACGGCGGCACGTTCCGCCTCTTCGACAAGGTCTTCCAGCGCTACGGCCTGAGCTTCACAGCAGTCGATCCGACTGATCCCGACGCGATTGCGGCGGCGATCACGGATCGCACGCGACTGGTCTGGCTCGAGTCCCCCACCAACCCGCTCCTCCGCGTGGTCGACATCGACGCCGTGAGCGAGATCGTGCACGGTGCCGGCGCGCTCGTCGCTGTGGACAGCACGTTCGCGAGCCCGGTGCTGCAACGTCCACTCGAGCTCGGCGCCGACCTCGTGGTCCACAGCTCGACGAAGTTCCTCGGTGGACACAGCGACGTGCTGGGCGGCGCGGTGCTCACCTCGGACGACACGCTGGCGGAGCGCCTGCGTTTTCATCAGAACGCCGTGGGAGCAGTCCCCTCGCCGTTCGACTGCTGGTTGCTGCTGCGCGGGCTCAAGACGCTGCAGCTCCGTGTGATCCGGCAGTGCGAGAACGCCCTTGCCATCGCCCGGTGGCTCGAGGGTCAGGACGCCGTCGTGCGCGTGCACTACCCGGGGCTCGAGAGCAATCCCGGACATGCGCTGGCAAAGCGTCAGATGGGCGGATACTTCGGCGGAGTCGTGTCCTTTGAAGTGTCGTCGGGCGCGGCCGCGCGTTCGTTTCTCGAGCGGCTGCGAGTGTTCACGCTGGCCGAGTCACTCGGTGCAGTGGAATCGCTCGCCGAGAGCCCTGCGCTCATGACTCACGCGTCAATACCGGAGGAGACCCGGACCAGGGTCGGCGTCAGCGACGGGCTGCTGCGCCTGTCCGTCGGTATTGAGGACGTCGATGACTTGACGGCCGACCTGGAGCAGGCACTGGCGTAGTCTCGCGCGGCGGCGCGCCGAGCTTCCACTCGCCGGTGGTGAGCAACAGCGTGCCGTCGATCTCCGGCAATGCCGGCGCACCGAGCCGGCGCAGCTTGCGCCACTGCTCGCCGTCCTCCTCGCTGAGGAACGTGATCGCCTTACCCTCGTTACCGTTTCTCGCCGTGCGACCGACGCGGTGCGTCAGCCATTGCGGCGTTTCCGGCAACTCGAAGTTGATGACCAGTCCCACGTTCACGACGTCGATGCCGCGGGCCGCGACGTTGGTGGCGACGAGCACCTCGGTGCGATTCGCACGGAAGGAGTCAAGGGCCCGATCGCGCGCATTCTGCGAGAGATTGCCCTGCAATTCCCCTGCGGTGTGCCCCATGCGGAGCAGATCGCGAACCAGCTTCTTGGCACCATGCTTGGTGCGGTGGAACACGATCGTCTGGTTCAGCTCCGCGGAGCTCTGCCGGCGCAGCAGGCGTGAGAGCGCATCGATCTTCTGCGACTTGACGACACTCATGACACCGTGCTCGAGCGCGGGGACCTGCTCGTTGACGACCCTGACGCGAGCCGGCTCATACAGGTGCTTGGTGATCATCCGCTGCACCCAGTCGGGCATCGTCGCAGAGGCGAGCACCGTCTGACGGCGCGCGCTGCTGCTGAATGCGGGACACATCGCGATGATCTTCTCGACATCCTTCGCGAAGCCCTGGTCGAGCATCTCGTCGGCCTCGTCAAGGACGAGGTACTCGATGTCGCGGAGCCGTGCGAGGCCGTTGCTGGCAAGGTCGAGCAGGCGCCCGGGGCATCCAACGATCACGTCCGGGGCGTTGCGAAGACCGCCGGTTTGCGGGCCGTATCCGACGCCGCCGATGCAGACCACCGTGCGCAGCGCCGGGTCCACCTTGCGGATCACCGCGTTGACCTGGGTGGCGAGCTCGCGTGTCGGGGTCACGATCAGCGCTCGGGCGCCATGGCCCTGATGACCGGCGAGCCGCTCCACCAGGGGAACGACGTACGCGAGGGTCTTTCCTGACCCGGTGGGCGCCTCGATCACGCAGTCCTGGCGTGCGAGCAGCGGCGGAATCGCCTCCTGCTGCACTGTGTTCGGCTCTGTGAAACCGCTCTGACCGAGAGCGGCGGACGTGCGCGGACGCACGCCGATGGATTCAAACGTTGTCACCGTGTTACCTCGGGACCCGGATCCTTTCCGTCGTCCCAGAATCCCCTCGCTGGAGTGTCGTGTGCCGGATTCTTGAGACCCGCCGGTTACCGGCGGAGAGAGGGTTCACCAAGAGGCATGGCTCGCCGATGCGCGAGCACTTGCTTCGACAGTACCACAGGTTGGTGCAAACGCCGTGTTACGCCATTGAGGCGGTTTGGAGCGCCCGGGTGTATATCCTCGCTTCGAATGACGTTCGACGCCTTCCTCCATCAGCTCCCCGACGCCAACTCCGCAGAGACCGGCGAGTGGCTCGAGTCCCTCGAACTCGCTGGTCGCCTCCGAGGGCACGGTCCGGGCCCGTTTTGTCATCGGCAAGCTCCTGGAGCGCGCCCGCAGGCTGCAGGTCCCGGTGCCGTCGCTGGTCTCGACGCCGTACATCAACACCATCCCGCCGGACGAGGAGCCCTGGTTCCCGGGCGACGAGGAGATGGAGCGGCGCATCCGCCGCATCGTTCGCTGGAACGCGGCGGTCATGGTCACGAGAGCCAACAAGCGGAGCGACGGCATCGGCGGCCACCTCTCGACCTACGCCTCGGCGGCGTCGCTCTATGAGGTCGGCTTCAACCACTTCTTCCGCGGGAAGGACGACGGCAACTCCGGCGACCAGATCTACTACCAGGGACACGCAGCGCCTGGGATGTATTCGCATGCCTACCTCGAAGGCCGCATCACCGAGGCGCAGATGGACAACTTCCGTCAGGAGACGGGCGGCAACGGGCTGAGCTCGTATCCGCATCCGCGTCTGATGCCGGAGTTCTGGGAGTTCCCGACGGTGTCGATGGGGCTCGGGCCGCTCAACTCGATCTACCAGGCGCGCTTCAACCGGTATCTCTACAACCGGCACATCGCCGACACCAGCGAGAGCCACGTGTGGTGCTTCCTCGGTGACGGCGAATGCGACGAGCCGGAGACGCTCGGCGCGCTCTCGCTGGCGGCGCGCGAGCAGCTCGACAACCTCACGTTCGTCGTCAACTGCAACCTGCAGCGGCTCGACGGACCGGTGCGCGGCAACGGGAAGGTCATCCAGGAGCTGGAAGGCATCTTCCGCGGCGCCGGCTGGAATGTCATCAAGGTCATCTGGGCACGTGAGTGGGACGAGTTGCTCGCACGCGATGTGCACGGCGTGCTCGTCGACCAGATGAACCGGGTGCCCGACGGTGAGTTCCAGAAGTACGCGACCGAAAGTGGCGCGTACATCCGTGAGCACTTCTTCGGGCCGGATCCGCGTCTTCGCAAGATGGTGGAACACCTGTCGGACGACGACCTGCGGCATCTTCGCCGCGGCGGTCACGACTATCGCAAGGTGTACTCCGCGTACAAGCTCGCGCTCGAGCAGCGCGGCGCCCCGACGGTCATCCTCGCGCACACGGTCAAGGGCTGGACACTCGGCACCGGCTTCGAGGCGCGCAACTCCACGCATCAGATCAAGAAGATCGGCGAGGCGGAGTTGCGCGCATTCCGCGATCTGCTCGAGCTGCCGATCAGCGACAAGCGACTCGCCGACGCCAAGCCGCCGTACTACCACCCAGGCGCCGAGTCCGAGGAGGTCGAGTACCTGCTCATGCGCAGGCGCGCGCTCGGCGGCATGCTGCCGCGCAGGCTGGTGCGGTCCAAGCCGCTCGAGATGCCCGGTGACGCGCTGTATTCGGAGTTCATCACCGGCAGCGGAACGCGCGCGGCGTCCACCACGATGGTGTTCGCGGGGTTGCTGCGCAACCTGTTGCGCGACCCCGTGATCGGCAACCGGATCGTCCCGATCATCCCCGATGAGGCGCGTACCTTCGGCATGGATGCGCTCTTCAGCGAGGTGAAGATCTACGCGCCGTTCGGGCAGCGCTACGAGCCGGTGGACGCCGGCATGGTGCTGTCCTATCGCGAGGCGGTGGACGGGCAGATCCTCGAGGAAGGCATCACCGAAGCGGGCGCGATGGGCAGCTTCACCGCTGCAGGGACGGCGTACGCAACGCATGGCCAGGCCGTCATCCCCTTCTACATCTACTACTCGATGTTCGGGTACCAGCGAGTTGGCGACCTCATCTGGGCGTTCGGTGACTCGCGTGGTCGCGGCTTCATGCTCGGCGGCACGGCGGGACGCACCACGCTGAACGGCGAGGGGCTGCAGCACGAGGACGGTCATTCGCCACTGCTGTTCAGCGCGATCCCCAACGTGCGTATCTACGATCCCGCATTCGCGTACGAGCTGGCGACCGTCATCCGTGACGGCATGCGCCGCATGTACGTGGACGGCGAGGACATCTTCTACTACATCACGCTGTACAACGAGAACTACCCGATGCCGCCCATGCCCGAAGGGTGCGAGGACGGCATTCTGCGCGGGCTCTACCTGTACAAGGCCGCGGATGGCAAGCGCACGCACCGCGCGCGGATCGTGGCGAGCGGCAGCGCCGTCAACGCGGCGCTCGAGGCACAGGCGATGCTGCTCGAACAGCACGATGTCGCAGCCGAGGTGTGGAGCGCAACGAGCTTCCAGCTGCTGCGTCAGGATGCGCTCGACGTCGAGCGCTGGAACCGTCTCCACCCCGACGCCGAGCCGCGCGTCGCGTACGTCGACGAGCAACTCGGCCCGGACGGCGGACCGGTCGTCGCCGTCACCGACTACATGAAAGCGGTCCCCGATCAGATCGGGCGTTTCGTCAAGGCGCCGTTCATCCCGCTCGGTACCGACGGATACGGACGCAGCGACACACGGGTCGCGTTGCGCCGCCATTTCGAGGTCGACGCGGGAACGATCTCCGTGGCGGTGCTCGACGGGCTCATGCAGCAGGAGCAGATCCCACGCCACGTGGTTGCGGCTGCAATCGAGCAGTACGGGCTCGACACCGAGCTCAGCGACCCCCGCTACCGCTGACCGCTCGTCAGCTCGCGGCGAACCCCAACGAGTTTCGTTCGATGTACATCGCGCCTCCGGGAGCGGTGCGCGATTCGTAGAGGACCATTCGCGACGCGCTGAAACGAATCTCGTCCACGCCTGCTGCTGCGGCCGCAGACCACGTTGCGCGGTGCGTCGTCACTCCAGGCGGAGCGAGGCCTGCCGAGGGTGCAGTGCGCGTGGTATGGACGGTCCTCCACGTCGAAGCCGGCATGCGAGAGTGCGACCCGGCATTCGTCCACCAGCGTGGTGAGTGGAGCGTATGGCATGCCCCGGGCCGAGCCACAGCACGCGTGGGATGCCGCGCGGAGGAAATGATGCCGAGCCGATCCAGCGCGATGTCGAACGCGGCGGTGCGAGCCGCGATCGGCGTCACGACGTCGAGCGCATCCGCCGCACGCTGCTCGTCAATCGCACCGAAGAAATGGACGGTGAGGTGGAGCGATTCCGGGCGTGCCCACCGGACATCAGCGATGCGCTCCCGCAGCCCGGCGAGCAGACGCTGCGCAGGGGCCAGGCCTGGTTCAGCGAGCGGAACCGCGAGGAAGCACCGCACCCATTGCTCAGATGTCGATGCGGCGCCGGCGCAGACCGGCCGCCGCGATAACCACACCCGTGATCAGCAGCAGCGCGCCGATCGTCGTCCAGCCACTTGCCGCTCCGGTTGAGGGCGTTCCGGTGTCGAGCGCCTTGACACCTGAGGACTTCGCTGGTTTCGCAGCCGTTGCGGCTGCGGCTTTCGCGGTGGCGGCCGCAGGCTTTGGCGTGGTCTTGGGCTTGGGGGTTGCGGCTGCCTTGGCCGTCGCGGCGGGCGACGGGCTCGGCGTCGGCGCGACACATGGATTGCCACCCGCATTGGAGATCGAGACGGTGATCTCGTTCGCGACGCACAGCTGGTTGATCTCGTCGAACACCACCTCGCCGAACCAGGCGGGGCGGTCCATCACCGAGTACGGCGTGGGCGCTGAGATCAGGATGTGGCGCACGCTCCATCCCTTGGCCGACTTCGCGTAGAGCATCACGATGTCGTAGCCGCCGGCGTCATGCACGGGTGTGGTCGTGTACTGCCCCACCTTCAGCGCCTTCACCGCAGCGCTGAAGGCGGCGTCATACGACGCCAGGTTCGCCGAGGTGAGCACGCCGAGGTCGCCGCCCTTGGCGTTCGTCCCGGTGTCGTCCGACCACGTCTTGGCCGTGGTCTCGAAGTTCGCGCCCTTGGCGAGGAGCTGCTCGACCATCGCAGCGCGCTGCTCGGCAAAGAGGTTCTCGACTCGCTGCTCATTGAGGTCGGAGCTGATCTCGTCCTCGAGCTGCGCGATCGACCCGCCGGCGCCGGCGAGCTCGGTCTTGAGGGCTGCAAGGCCGCCCGCCTGCTGCGCGTCGGTATTGACCTGCGCCTGGATCTCGGCGGGGGTCGCCTCGAGACCGCCCTTGATCGCCTCAGCCTTGATCACCGCGTCGATGATCAGGCTCCGCAGGATGTCCGTCCGCAGCGCGGTGGTCTGCCCCGGGTCCGTGGGGGGACCGCCGCCCTGCTCGATGCTGACGATGGTGGTCTGGTAGCGGATGTTGAACTGCGCCAGCGTGATGGTCTGGCTCCCCACCCGCGCGATGACCGGCGATGGTTTGGCCGGCGCCGCCGAGCTCGATCCGCACGCCACCACGGCGAGTGCGCACACGGCAATGCATGCCACCCTGCCCCTTGGTTGGAACATCCTCAGCCCAGTGTATCGGGGGCCGTGGCAGGTCCGGCTCGGCCGGGGTTGCAGCCCGCTCACTCGGCGCTCTGAAGGATGGTGTGATCACGACGGCGACCGTCGTCGCTCCCACCAGCAGGGCGCCGATGCCGACGGCATTGAACAGCCCGACGGGCCGCGCCAGGAGCCCGTACGCGACGGTGCCGAGTGGCTGCAAGCCAGCGAAGATCGTCGCGTAGATGCCCAGGAGCCGGCCGCGGAGCGCCGGATCCGTGTCGGTCTGGAGCATCGTGGTCATCGACGTGCTCACGGCGACGAACGCGAAGCTGATACCCACGAGCGCCGGCAGCGTGATCCACAGCACAGTGCCGTGGGCCACCGCGAACAGGCTCGCCGCGTAGACGACCCCGCCGACCAGCATGAGCTGGAGGCGCCCGGCGCCGCGTCCCAGTGACGCGATCGCCAGACCGCCGGCGAGCCCGCCGATGCCACCGACGCTGTACATGATGCCGAGCGGCTCTGCGCCGACATGCAGCTGCGTTTTAGCCAGAACCGGCAGGAACGGCATGTACGACACACCGCAGAAGGCGAGCACTGTGGCGACGATCACCACGCCGCGGATGAGCGGGTCGGCACCCGCGACGCGCAGCCCGGCGATCAGCTCGCCCCACGCGCTCGCGCCGGCCGTTCGCGGCAGTGGCGCGACGTCAGGGATGACCGTGAGCAGGACGGCGATCGGCGCGAGATATGCCACAGCGAGAAAGCCGAAGCACACCGCCGGTCCTGCCAGACCGATGAGCAGCCCCGCAACGGACGGGCCGACGATGCGCGTCGCGCTCATCGCTGCCGCTCCAAGGGCGACGGCATTGACCACGAGATGACGGTCGACAAGATCCGCGACGAGCGCCTGACGGGTGGGGAGGTCCGCCGCATCGGTGGCGCCGAAAACGATCGCGACCACGAGAATCGCGACGAAGCTGGCGTGGTTGGTCGCCACCAGCAGCGCAAGCGTGCCGGCGCTCAGGCCGAGCAATGACTGGGTGACCAGCAGGATCTTGCGGCGCGGCAGCCGGTCGGCGAGCACGCCGCCCGCGAGCGACAGGATCACCGACGGAATGCCGTCCGCGGCGGCGACGGCGGCAACTGCGGTCGCGCTCCCGGTGCGCTGGTACACGAGATATCCGAGTGCCACCACCTGCATCCAGGTTCCGAGCAGCGTCGGCCACTGCGCAGCCCAGTACCACCGGAACGGCCGGACGCGGAGCGCCGGCGGTGGCCATCGTCGCTCCGGCGTGGACACCGGCTCAGACGTTGGTGTGATGCCCGAGCGACATGTGCACGCTGGTCGACGTTCGCTCGAACCCGGCGTTGCGGTACGCGCCGTCGGCCCCCGGGGCCGCCTCGAGGAAGACGGTGGTCAGGCCGGAGTCGAAACCCTGGCGAGCGAGGAGTGACACCATCGCGGCGGCGATTCCCCGGCGTCGATGCGATGGCGCGACCCCGACGCCGACGATCTCGGTGGCGCCGCCGGCCGGTACGACCGACTGCGCGGCACCAACCACACGTCCACTCTCCGCGTCGAGGCACATCAGCGCGTGGCCGCCGCGGTTCAGCGAGGACCGCAGCCGTGCCACCGTGCGATGGTCGGCGGGCTCGGGATCGTTGAACACCGCATGCTGCAGGCGGGCCATCTCGAGGAGCGACGCGTCGTCGGACGGTGGCTGCGCGACGACGCCTTCCGGCAGCGTCAGCGCATGAACCGTGCTCGCGGTGCAGGTCATCAGCGGCAGGCGATCCTCGACGACCCATCCATGCGCCGTCAGGGCGGGCTCAAGTGCTGGTGCCACAGATGGCAGAAACTCCACGCGTGGCATGCGATCGGCAGCCCTGAACGCGGCGACCAGCGCGGCCACGGCGGCGTCGTCCGGGTCGGCGCCGTCATCGGGGATGCCGTAGTTGAGATAGCGCAGCGGGGTCACATCGGTGAACAGCAGCGCGAAGGCACCGACACGCGGCAGGTCGTTCGCCTTCCGCGAGCCACGGATGAAGCGCATGATCGCGCGATCCGCATCCGCGTCCGGGGTGGGCTCGGGCATTCGGGACACGAGTCCATTGTGCTGTGCCCAGGGCAGGCGGCGGCACGACGCCCAGTGGCAGGATTGATGTCGATGGACAGGGCGGACGCGTCTCCGCCGGCTGATCGCCGCGCTGGCAGGGTTTCCGCGGCGGTTCTCGGTATCAGCGCGCTCGTGATCGCCGGCGCCGCTGCCGGGTTCATCGTGACGAGCATCGGTGGCGCCGGCGTGGACCAGGCCGGGCAGTGGGTCGTGGGGCTCACCTCCACGCTGCCGAGCGGCGCCACCATCTCCGGCACCGGAATCGTGCTCACCGCGTCAGGACAGGTGGTCACAACAGACGGCATCGTCGAGGGTGCCGTGAGCATTGCCGCCCGCGTCAACGGTGGGGCGCGTTACGCGGCGAGCACCTTTGGTCTTGACCCCGTGGGAGATATCGCCGTGCTCCAACTGCTCAACGCCGCGCATCTTCCGAGCGCCAGCCTCGGCGACCCGACAGGGCTGGGGGTCGGTGACGGCGTGACCGCGATCGGTCTCGCGTCAGTGAGTCGTGGCACGGCGATCGACAGCGCCGGCGACATCACGGGACTCGGGCAGACCACGGACGCGTCCCTCACCGGTGTGGACTACGCCGCGACGCTCAACGGGCTCATCGAGTTCAACGCACCGATGCCCGCCAACGGCGCCGGCGGACCGCTCGTCGATGCGTCCGGAAAGCTGGTGGGCCTGGTTGCCGGTGACGCCGGCCGTGGAGCGCAGGAGCCGGCGGGTTCCGCCGACGGCGTTTGCCATTCCCATCGACCACGTGCATGTCGATCGTTCGTGAGGTCGATGCGCACACCCCCGACCCCGGAACTGCTGCAGGGCCACGGAGCCTATCTCGGCATCGACGTCAACGACAGCACGAATCCGCCCGGTGCGCTGATCACCGAAGTCGAGCCCGGAACGCCGGCCGAGGTCGTCGGCATGACGCCGTCCGACGTGATCGTCTCCATCAACTCGGTCGCGGTGAAATCTGTGGCGGATCTCGTCGCACAGCTCGGCCGTCACCACGGCGGCGACCGCGTCGTCGTCGGATGGATCGATCCGCAGGGGCATCACCACGAGGCGACGACTCAGCTCGCCGCGGCCACCTTCACGTAAGCCCGCTATGCAGCGACGACGGCGCCGCCTTTCGCCGCAGGCAGCGGCAGGTCGTCGAGAAACGCGGAGATGAGCTCCCGCTGACGGCGCGACAGCTCGGGGCTCCATGCGTGCCCCGCCTGACGGATCACGTCCATCGAGACGTCCGGCACACCTGCCATCGCCGCCTCCAGACGCGGGACATTGACGATCCGGTCGTGCTCGGCAACGAGGATCAACGTCGCATGACCCGAACCGCGAACCTGGGCGAGATCGTCCCGGCGCAACGCGTCGTGCAGCCATTCGCGAGCGGCGCGCGGGTCCGAGAGGAGCTGGTTCTCGAAATTCGCCTGCGCCGCAACCGGATCGACGTCCTTGCCCTCCACCATGAAGCGCTTGTACAGGTCACTCGTCGTGCGCTGATGGGCAAGCCAGACGATGCCGGGATAGACGCCCGGGGCCAGCATGAAGCCGACCTGGATGTGAAACCTGCGGCGGACGAGCGCGGGTGCGACAAGCGGGGTGTGCAGGATCAGGCGGCCCGTGGCCTTCGGACGCGCACGCTGGACCGCGAGGGCGATCGGCGATCCGAGGCAGAGGCCTCCGACATCGAAATGATCCGCGCCGGCATCGGCCGCAGCGGTGAGCGCGGCGCGCGCGAGAGCCGGAACGGTGTGCCCACCGAGGAGCGGCGCGGAACGTCCGAAGCCCGGGAGGTCCGGCGCGATCACCGTCCGCCTCGTGAGCAGGACATCGAACCAGTCGTTGAAGTTCTCAGCCGATCCGATGAACCCGTGACAGAGGAGCAGTGGTGGGCCCGAACCTCCTGTCAGATAGCGCAGGCGCCTGCCCTCGTGCTTCGTGAACCGCTCTTCGAGTCCGTTCACGGGAGAGGTCACTCGGTGTCGATCTGCGCGCGCTGAAGGCGTCCGCTGTAATCGATGTAGATCGACTTCCACTCGCTGAACTCGTCGAGCACGTGGCCGCCGGCTTCGCGATGCCCGTTGCCGGTGTTCCGCGTGCCACCGAAGGGAAGCTGGATCTCGGCGCCGATCGTCGGCGCGTTGATGTACACGATTCCGGAGTGCAGATCGTTGATGGCGTGGAAGGCCGTGCGCAGGTCGTTGGTGTACAGGCTCAAGCTGAGACCGTACGACGTTGAGTTGGCCGCCGTGATGGCTTCCTCGACCGAGCCCACCGGGATGATCACCACAGTCGGCCCGAAGATCTCCTCCTGGGCGATGCGCATCGAGGTGTCGACCCCTGCGAAGACCGTGGGACGGTAGAACCAGCCGTTGGCAAGATCCCCATCGCTTGCGATCTCGCCGCCGAGCAGCAGCGAGGCACCCTCGCCGCGGCCGATGCCCGTGTACGAGTGAATCCGCGTCAGCTGGGTCTCGTTGATCACCGGGCCGACGTCCACGCCGGGGTCGAGGCCATCACCGAGGCGCAGTCCGGAGGCGCGTTCGACGAGCCGTGCGGTGAAGGTGTCGAGCGCACCGCGTTCCACGATCAGGCGTGATGAGGCGGTGCAGCGCTGTCCCGACGTGCCGAAGGCACCCCAGAGCGCGCCGTCGACGGCCAGCTCGACGTCGGCGTCATCGAGGACCACGATGGCGTTCTTGCCACCGAGCTCCAGCGAGCACTTCTTGAGCATGCGGCCGCAGGTCTCGGACACGATCCGCCCGGTGTCGACGCTGCCTGTGAAGTAGATCGCGGCGACGTCTGGATGCTCGACGAGCGCGGCACCGGCTTCCTCGCCGAAGCCGAAGACGACGTTCACCACGCCCGCCGGGAGACCCGCGTCCTCGAGCGCCTCGACAAAGCGCAGCGCGCAGAGCGGGGTGTCCTCAGCGGGCTTGATGACCACGGTGTTGCCGGCCATGACCGCCGGGAAGATCTTCCATGAGGGGATCGCGATCGGGAAGTTCCACGGCGTGATGCAGCCGACGACGCCGAACGGCTGGCGCATGGTCATCGCCCACTTGTCGCGCAACTCGCTGGGAACCGTCTCCCCAAATGCGCGGCGACCGGCGCCGGCGATGAACTTGCCCATGTCGATCGCTTCCTGGACGTCGCCGCGAGCTTCGGTGAGCACCTTGCCCATCTCGCGGGTCATCAGGCGCGCGAGATCCTCCTTGCGCTCCTCGAGCAGTTCGGAGGCTCGGAGAATGATGGCCGCGCGTCCAGGCCACGGAGTGCGCCGCCAGCCGTCAAACGCGGAACGCGCCACGGCCACCGCAGCGTCAACATCCGCCGCGGTGCTGCGCGGGAACACTCCCACCACCTCGCCTTTGTGCGCGGGGCTGCGCGATTCGAATGTGCGCCCGGACTCCGATGGACGGAATGAGCCGCCGATCAGGTTGCCGGCTTCGACGGCCTCAGCGACGGGTGTCATCGCGCTGCTTCCTCGCGCATGGCGGCTTCGAAGATATCGAGACCCGCATCAAGCTCGGCCTCGGGGATGGTGAGCGGTGGGATCAGCCGCACCACGTTGCCGTCGACACCGCAGGAGAGCACGAGCAAATTCCGCGCGAGCGCATTGCTGGCGATCCGATCAACAAGGTCACGGGCGGGCTTTCCCGCCTGCATGAACTCGAGACCGATCATCAGCCCGAGCCCGCGCACATCGGCAAGCGCCGGGACTTCGGCCTGCCAGCCCCGCGCGCGTTCCATCACGTGACGGCCGAGCTTGGCCGCCCGTTCCGGGATGTGGTCTCGGATCAGCGTCTCGATGACGGCGATCGCCGCAGCGCAGGCAACTGCGTTGCCGCCATACGTGGTGCCGTGCTCGCCCTCGTGCCACGCGCGCATGACGCTGTGCCGGGCGATGATCGCCGCAATCGGCATCCCGTTGCCCAGCGCTTTGGCGGTGGTCATGATGTCCGGCTCGACACCCCAGTGATCGACGGCGAACATCCGCCCGGTACGCCCGAATCCGCTCTGGACCTCGTCGGCCACGAGCATGATCCCGTGCTCGTCGCACACACGCCGCAGCATGGGCATGAAGGATGCGGGCGGCACGATGTAGCCGCCCTCGCCCTGCACCGGCTCGACAACGATCGCCGCCACCGTGTCCGGGGCGGTTGTCGTCGAGAAGAGCAACTCCAGCTCACGCTCGGCGAGGTCGCACGGGCCGCCGGCCGGATGCGTGCAGTAGCGGAAGCAATACGGGTAGCGGATGTGGTGGATGCCGGGGAGCAACGGCCCCATGCCGCGCCGGTAGGTCGCCTTGCTCGCCGTCAGGGAGAGAGCGCCATACGTACGCCCGTGGAACCCGCCGATGAAGGCGATGATCTCGCTGCGCCCGGTGGCGCGGCGTGCGAGCTTCATGGCTCCCTCGACGGCCTCTGCGCCGCTGTTGGTGAGAAAGACCTGGTCGAGCGAAGGTGGGGTGATCGATACCAGCGCGCCGGCGGCATCGATCATGGCCGGGTGCATGGCGGTGACCGACGTGTGCCAGAGACGGTCGACCTGCTTGTGCACCGCTGCGACGACTGCCGGGTGACGATGGCCGAGGCTCGTCACCCCGATGCCGCAGCCGAAATCGAGGACATCGCGTCCATCGACGGTATGGAGGTGGGCGCCCTCAGCGGTCTCGACCACGAGGTCCGAGTAGCGGTGGTACGCGGGCGAGACGAGCTCCGCGTCCCTCTCCCTCCAGGTCGCCGCGTCTGCGGCGAGCGCTCCGCTCACGAGCCGGTCGTGGCGGCAGCGGACCCGGCTGCTGACTTGTGGCGGACACCGACCCGACCCAGGGCGAGGAAGCCGCCGAACATGATCGCGATACCGGCTGCCTCGTAGGCGCCGAGGATGTCCAGGTTGCCGATGCCGAGTGTCTTGGCTGCGGAGAACCCGACGGCGATGATCAGCGCGCCCGCGGTGAGCAGCACGTTGCAGATGACGCGATCGATCCCTGCACGATCACGGATATACCGGTACGCGGACCACGCCGAGCCGCCGACGAGGATGAGGGTGCCGAGGATGTTGAGGAACACCACCCCGATGAAGAGCAGCGATCCCTGCTGGATCGCGTCTCCCAGGACGCCCTTGGCGGTGGTCAACTTTGCCGCGTCGACCGGGATGACGGCGGCGTCGATGGCCAGAACGATCGTGATCGCCGCGAGCACGATCGCGCACCCCCAGGCCACCCGGCGGGGAGCCATGAGAAAGATGGTGCCCAGCGCCAGATAGATGACTCCGAGCACACCGCCGAGCAGGTAGAACCCGCGGAAGTTCAGCGGCGTCCATCCGCCGGTCTCGCCGGCTGCCTGAAACGCTGCTGCGCCGGCGAAGATGAGCAGACCAAGGGTCCATGCAGCGAATGCCGGGCGGCGGCTCCGGCGGAATCGGAGAAAGACCACCACTGCAAACGCCGCACTCAGCACACTCGCAAGGGCGGCAAAGACCATAACGAGGATCCTAGCGAGGTTGGGATAGTCCTTGGATCGGGCGTCTCCGGACCGGGGAATGGACGGTCTTTTGGGGCTTGAGACCGATCAAGGTCGTACCAATGGGCGATTGACAACTCTATATGCTCGCGTGTACACAAGTCCCTTCATCAGCACTGTCTCGTTGAGAGAGAGGAGAAGCCAACACATGGTCAAGCCCACCAAGGGGTTTTTGTCGATTGCGACGGTTGCCGCGTTAGGCGCGCTCGCAGCCTGCGGCACCGCTTCATCCGCCACCAGTTCGGGTAGCACGGCAACGGGTATTGCCGGCTGCAAGGGCACGATCACGGTTGCGACCGATCTGCCACTGACCGGCGGCGACGCTACCGACGGACCGTACGTGCAAATGGCTGCTGAGCTCGCAGTCACCCAGGCGAACGCTGCCCATCTGATGGGTGGATGCACGCTGAAGTACATCAGCAAGAACGACTCGACCGTTCTCGCCAACGGCCACTCCCCGGCCCAGGGCGCAGCGAACATCACCGCGCTCGCCTCGGACGCAACCGTGATGGGCGTTGTCGGTCCGTTCAACTCCTCGGTCGCGCTGGCCGAGATCCCGGTCGCCTCGCAGGCCGGCCTGGCGCTCATCAGCCCGTCGAACACCAACCCGTGCCTGACCGTCGTGGTTGCCGTCTGCAGCGACCCGTCGATCAAGATCGACACCACAGCGCTCTACCCGGCCGCGCACACCTACTTCCGGGTCATCGCGAGCGACGTGCAGCAGGGTGAGATCGATGCCTACGTTGCGGCATCCGTGCTCAACGCCAAGAAGGCGTACGTGATCGATGACCAGCAGGCGTACGGCCGTGGCCTCGCGCTTCTGTTCACCAAGGCCTTCACAACCACCGACGGCGGGACGATCGTCGGCTCGGCGAGCCTGCCAAGCAACACGACGACCTACACCACCCAGATCAGCCTCGCGCAGAGCGAAGGCGCGCAGATCATCTTCTTCGGCGGGACGTCGGGCGACGGCTGCGGCCTGGTCCGTCGTGACATGGGCGCCGACAACCTCAACATCCCGATCCTCGGCGGAGACGGATGCCAGGACACCCTGTTCATCACCGACGCCAACTCGGGTGCCAAGAAGACCGAGGCTGAAGGGAGCTACGCAACCAGCGCTCCTGACGTCACCAAGCTGTCGAGCTCGGCAGCGTTCTACGCCGCTTACGCTGCGCAGTACTCGAACGTCGCTGCTCCGTACAACAACGCGATGAACGAGCCCTACACCCCGTACGGCTACGACGCGATGAACATCCTGCTGCAGGCCATCCACTACGTGCTCGTGCAGAACGGCGGACAGCCGCCGTCCTCGTCACGACATTCCGCAGTGATGTGGTCGCAGCGCTCCGCAACACCAACTACAGCGGCGCAGTCGGCGTGACGACCTTCGACGCCAACGGCGACACGACGAACACCGGTTTCACCCTCTACAAGGTGGAGAACGGTGCATGGGTCGGGGTCAACACCTACGCGGTCGACACCAGCGGCAACGTGTCGGTGAAGAGCTGACAGACATCTGACGATCAGGGGAGAGCGCGGTGCGCTCTCCCCTTTTTCGTATAGGGGAAGACAGCCAGATGAGCATTCAGAGCGGGATACCGGAGGTGCCACTGGCGCCATCCGGTGGCGCGGCCGGTGCTCCCGGCGTCCCGATGCTCGTGGAGCAGAGCGGACTCTCGGCCCGGGAACATCAGCAGAGCGGTCTGGTACGCACCGTCGGCCCTCTGGTGCGCAGCGCTCATGCGTTGACGTCTCGATATTTCGCGTCGGTGCTGGTGATCCTGATCGTCCTCGCCATCGGCTTCACGTACAAGCAGGGCGGCTTCGACCTCATGGGGCAGCAGATTCGCAACGCGCTGGTTCTGGGCGCAATCTATGCGCTCGTCGCCATCGGCTACACGATGGTGTACGGCATCATCGAGTTGATCAACTTCGCTCACGGTGACGTCTTCGCCGCAGCGGGGTTTTATGCCGTCGCCATCTCGAATCTCTTCCATCTGGACAACCTGGCGACGGGCAGCTTCGGGGGCCTGCTCCTCTCGCTGATCATCGTGTTCCCGCTCTCGATGCTCCTCGCCGGCCTGACGGGTGTGGTGATCGAGTTCGTTGCGTACCGACGTTTGCGCGACTCGCCGCGACTTGCGCCGCTCATCACTGCAATCGGCGTGTCGTTCCTGATCGAGGGAATCATGCTGATCCTCGTCGGCCCCAACTTCGTCGTCACGAATCAGGCGGACTGGATCACAGGGACTGCGTTCACGATTGGCAACGTCACCGTCGCATGGACCGATCTGTTTGTCGTCGGTATGGCGCTGCTGCTGATGTTCGCGCTGGGCGAATTCGTTCGGCGTACCCGGCTGGGAAAGGCGATGCGTTCAACAGCGCAGGACCGGACTGCGGCGCTGCTGTGCGGCATCAACATCAACCGGACCATCTCTGCGACATTCTTCATCGGCTCGGCGCTTGCTGCTGCAGCCGCTGTGATCTACAGCATCAACTACGGTGACCTTCAGTGGAACCTCGGCTTCCACCTCGGGATCATCGCCTTCACCGCAGCCGTGCTCGGCGGCATCGGCAACATCGTCGGTGCCGGTGTCGGCGGATTCATCATCGGCCTGATCTACGTCTTCGGCGGATCGATCTTCGGCGGCGAGTGGAGCGAGTCACTCATCTTCGCCACCCTGGTGATCATCCTCACCTTCCGCCCGGTCGGCCTCTTCGGTGTTGAGGTGACCACGCGTGCTTAGCCGGCTGAGGTCCGTCTTCCGGGTGGACACCGGGAGGCCCAACCGTAATCAGGGCACGACGGTCTTCTGGATCATCGCGTCGACGGCGTCTGTCCTTTTGCTCATGGGCTGGCTGCTGCCCTGGTTCGTGAACGATTACTCAGCTGGTGTCGGGTACAGCGCGCAGGATGCGCTCGTCTCGGCGCCCACCGGGGTCGGCACCTTCTGCATCTACATCATGGCCGTGACGATGCTGATCCTCGTGCTCTCGCCGATCGTCGAAGGGGTTGCGGGGAAACGCGGGAGAACGTTCGGTCCCAGAGCAGACCGGATTCGACTCTACGCAGCGCTGATCGGACTTGGTCTGACGGCTGTCGTCTGGTTTCTCGTCTCGGTCATTCAGGAGGAGCCGTTGTTCGGTTCCTTCACCGCCGGCACCTACACCGACTCCGCCGTGTGGCTGGAGATGTTCGGATACGCGATGGCGGCGCTTGCGTACGGTATGCGCAGCTGGGTCGTGGCGCGGCAGACATTCGCATTCGGCCTCGCAGCGCTGCCGTTCGGCATCTTCCTGCCACTGATGTTTCATCAGGCCCCGGACTTCCTGCTCTGGGCTGCCGGGTCACTGGCGATCTACATGCTCCTCGCGCTCGGTCTCAACGTCGTCGTGGGATTCGCCGGACTGCTCGACCTCGGCTACGCGGCGTTCTTCGCGATCGGAGGGTACGCGTGCGCATCGTTCGCCTCACCGATCCACGGGATCCATCTTCCCTTATGGGTGCTCATCTTCCTGGGTGCCGCGATCGCATCGATGTTCGGCGCGGTGCTCGGAGCGCCGACCCTCCGCCTTCGCGGCGACTATCTCGCCATCGTCACCCTCGGCTTCGGGGAGATCATCCCGGACCTCGCCACCAACAACGTCTTCAACCTGACAGCAGGCGCCAACGGTATCTCCGGCATCGATCAACCGCACTATGGATTCCTCAACTTCAGCACGAGCCCGCGCTGGTTCTACTGGTCGCTGCTGCTCGTCTCGATCGCGGTGATCGTGCTGCTGCTGAACATCGAGCGTTCGCGCGTCGGACGGGCATGGGTCGCGCTGCGCGAAGACGAGGTTGCGGCTGCGGCAACGGGGATCAACACCACCACGACGAAGCTGCTCGCGTTCGCGATCGGCGCGTCGGTCAGCGGGCTCGCCGGCGCGTTCTACGGATCCATCGTCAGCATCGTCTCCCCTGACGACTTCAGCTTCTCCGTCTCCATCGCAGTGCTGAGCATCGTCGTGCTCGGCGGCATCGGCAATGTCGTCGGCGTGATCCTCGGCGCCTTCATCCTCACCTTCGTCATCTTCTGGGTGCTCCCGAACATGCAGGAGTGGACGACGACGCTGAGTCAGACCGTGCACGTGCCGGCGCTCGCCGGCATCAACTTCAGCTCGTACACCTACATCATCTACGGCCTTGCGCTCATCGCCATGATGCTGCTGAGACCCGGGGGGCTGCTGCCGAGCAGGGCCCGTCGCATCGAGCTCGAGGGCACCGAGGAAAGTGAGTCGCTTGCAGCGGTGCAGGGAGTGGCCTGACGTGGCACTGCTCGAGCTGGACAACGTGACCAAGCGATTCGGCGGACTGCTCGCCGTCGCGAACGTGAGCTTCAGCCTCGACAGAGGCGAGATCCTGTCGATGATCGGTCCGAACGGTGCGGGCAAGACGACGGCGTTCAACTGCGTCACCGGGCTCTTTCCAATCACCTCCGGCGCGGTGACGCTCGATGGTGTGTCGATCGCGGGGCTGCCGCCGCATCGCATCACCAAGCTGGGCATCGCACGCACGTTCCAGAACATCCGTCTGTTCGCGTACATGACGGCACTGGACAACGTGATGGTCGGCGCGCACTGGTGGATGAAGGAGCGCGTGTGGCAAGGCGCGTTGCGCACCGGGCAGGCGCGCCGCGAGGAGCGTCTCGTCCAGCAGCGAGCCCTGGATCTGCTCGATCTGCTCGGCCTCTCGCGCTACGCAGGCTCGTATGCACGCGAGATGCCGTACGGGCTGCAGCGACGCCTCGAAATTGCTCGAGCACTGGCGACACAACCACGATTGTTATTGCTCGACGAGCCTGCCGCCGGGCTCAACACGCAGGAAAAGCGTGAGCTCATGCAGCTGATCGGCCGTCTCCGCAGTGAGGGGTTGACGATCCTGCTCATCGAGCACGACATGCGTCTCGTCATGGAAGTCTCGGACCGCATCGTGGTGCTCGACCACGGCGAGAAGATCGCGGAAGGCAGTCCCGTGGACGTCCGCCAGAACCCGCGCGTCATCGAGGCCTACCTCGGCACGGGTGCCACGCAGGAAACTCGATCCGCATGACCGAGAACGCACTCGCGCCAACAGCCCCGCAGACGAACAGCGCGGTGCCCGTCATCGAGCTTCGCGGCATCGATGTCTTCTATGGGCGCGTCAATGCGCTGAGCAACGTCTCGCTCGAGGTGCGTCAGGGCGAGATCGTCGCGCTGATCGGCAGCAACGGCGCCGGCAAGACGACGACGCTCCGGACCATCAGCGGCCTGATCTCACCGAGAAAGGGCGAGGTCCTGCTCTTCGATAAAAGCATCAAGGGAGTGGGCGCGGCACAGATCGCAAAGCTCGGCGTCGGGCATGCCCCGGAGGGCCGCCGGCTCTTTGCGCGCATGACCGTGCGCGAGAACCTCGACATGGGCGCATACACGCGCAACGACCGGGCAGGCATCCGCGCCGACCTCGAGCGCGTGTACACGTTGTTCCCACGTCTGCGCGAGCGGTCCTCGCAGCTCGCCGGCAGCCTGAGTGGCGGCGAGCAGCAGATGGTCGCCATCGGCCGCGCGCTGATGTGCGATCCCAAGGCGCTGCTTCTCGATGAACCATCGCTCGGTCTCGCGCCGATCCTGGTGGACGCGATCTTCGAGGTCATCCGTGAGATCAACTCGAAGGGAACGACCATCCTGCTCATCGAGCAGAACGCGCTGCTCGCGCTCAAGACGGCAAGCCGCGCCTACGTGCTCGAGACCGGAAACGTCGTGCTCTCAGGCCCCTCCGAAGAAATCATCGCGTCCCCGGATATCCAACGAGCCTATCTGGGTATGTAATCCTGGGAGGAGGGAAACCAACCACTCCTGGTTGATGTCAGAGGGAAGCGATGCCACCGATCGGCGAGACAACGCCGGCGTCAGAGACTGAGCGGGCGCCGCACGAACAGTCCACGCCACCGGCGGACGCCCTGCCCACTCGTGATTTCGTGGGCTGGACGATGCCGGCGGAGATCCGAAGTGGCCGCAAGCTCTCCGCCGAGGTGACACGCAAGGTGCTCGCGACTGCGCTCGGGCTCAAACCCGAGGCGCTCGCGGGGCTCGACGCGGCGCACCTGCGCACGGCCCTTGATCGGCTTCGCGCGATGGCCACGTACACGCAACAGCTCGTCGAGGTCGCGGCCACCGATGACCTCACCGGGGCGCTCAGGCGGAGCGCCGGGCTCGCGGCGCTCCAGCGCGAGATCGACCGGTTCCGGCGCAGCGGTGGCAAGGGGATCGCCGTGATCTTCCTGGACGTCGACGGTCTCAAGCAGGTCAACGACACGCAGGGACACGCGGCGGGTGATCACGTGCTCACCGAGCTCGTCGCGACCATCCGCGGGCGGGTGCGTTCGTACGACCTCGTGATCCGCTACGGAGGCGATGAGTTTCTCTGTGCGCTCGTCGATGTCGCGCCCGAGGACGCCGAGCGCACGCTCGCCGACATCCGGCAGCTGTACGCCGCGAGGACGGGTCACACCGTGAGCGTGGGTATGACCACCGTGGGCGATGGCGACACCGGCGACACGATCGTGGCGAGAGCCGACGCAGCGCTCTATGCCGAACGGCGCAAACTCGATCCATAGCGCGCGGGGCGTTCAATCCGGCCGATTCTGAGAGGCGGCGGCGTCAGGATTTGCGTCTCGAAACCGCGGGTACCATCCGTTTCAGTAAGGAGCGTGGACGATGGCCCTCGACGTGGTCGGCAAGCTGGCGAGAGTGACTGCCGACATCACTCCAGGACACCTCGGGGAGGTGCTCATCGAGGTTCGCGCAGGCACGGAGCGGTTTCTCGCTCGCGCTTCGGACAAGGACGCAACGATCGCCAAACATTCCCAGGTCCTTGTGGTGGGTAGCCTGGGCGGCCGCACCGTAGAGGTTGCGCCGACTGACACCATGAGGTTGCCGCGATGACTGAGCTGGCCTACGTGATCCTGGGGATCATCATCGGCGGGCTTTTGCTTCTGGTCCTGTTGTTCCGGGCGGCATGGCGTGTCGCCGAACCGGATGAAGCGCTCATCGTCTCCGGATTCCGGACCAGCCAGCGCCCCGACGGCGTTGGCGAGAGCATGGGTTTCCGCATCGTCACCGGGCGTGGATGCCTGGTCGCACCGGGCATCACGCGGGTGCGCCGCCTCTCGCTCGAGGCACACGAGAGCGAGATCGGTGTGCCGTGCGTCTCGCAGCAGAAGATCCGGGTGGATCTGCGCGGGGTGATCGTCTACAAGGTGGGCGACGACTACCGCTCGATCGCGAATGCCGCGCGGCGTTTTCTCGACCGCCCCGCTGCCGAGCTCGAGACCAAGGTGCAGAACGTTTTCGTGGGCCATCTGCGCGCGATCGCCGGCTCGATGACGGTCGAGGACATGATCAGCGACCAGGACAAGTTCGCCCAGCAGGTGCGCGATCGCTGCTCGCAGGAGATGGAGTCGTTCGGTCTGGTCATCGACAGCTTCCAGATCCAGTCGATCACGAGCCCTTCCAATTACATCGAGAACCTCGCGGCACCGCACCAGGCAGAGGTCGAGCAGAACGCTCGTATCGCCCGCGCGAACTCCGAGCGCGCCGCCGTGAGCCAGGAGCAGATCGCCCAGGCGCAGATGGCGGAGTCGGAGCGCGACACGAACATCAAGAAGGCGGGGTACCAGGCCGAGGTCGATACCGCGACGCAGCTCGCGGCGCAGCAGGGACCGCTCTCCGAGGCCAAGGCCCACCAGGCTGTGGTCACCGAGCAGACCCACGTCGCCGAATTGCAGGCGCAGCAGAAGGAGCAGCAGCTCCAGGTCGACGTTCGCCGTCCTGCCGATGCCGAGGCATACCGGCAGACCACGCTCGCCGCCGCGGGACGGGACGTCCGCATCCGCCAGGCGGAAGCTGAGGCTCAGGAAGTTCGCCTGAAGGCCGAGGCGGTCGCAGCGCAGACCAAGGTGCAGGCGGAGGCTCAGGCGGCGGCACTCAAGATGCAGGCAGCCGCGCAAGCCGATGCAACCCGGCTGACCGGGCAGGCGGAAGCCGATGCCATCAAGGCCAAGGGGCTCGCCGAGGCGGACGCGATCCGCGCTCGCATGGAGGCGGAGGCCTCAGGTATCGAGCGCAGAGCGGCTGCGATGAGCCAGAACCAGGAGGCAGTCATCGCGCAGCAGATCGCCGAGAAGCTCCCGGAGATCGTGGCCGCGGCGGCCGCGCCGTTCGAGCACGTCGATCAGTTCACCGTCCTGAACGGCGCCCAAGGCGTCACCGGCGCGCTCGCGGAGATCATCCAGCAGGCAGGAGCGCTCACCGGCCTGGCGCGGCAGTCACTGCTTCCCGCGATCACGCGGGCGGCGGGGTCGCCGCCGGAACCGCAGCATCTCAACGGTGTCGCCAACGGCACCGCGTATGCAAACGGTGACCGCAACGGGCGGCGCAAGCGGCAAACTCCTGTCACGATCACCGCCCCGGACTCCGCCGGGACGGACGCCAGCGAGGAGCATGTGAGCCAGTGACGACAGAGCTGCCCGAGCTCTCCCTCTCGGCACCGGAGGCCGCCACCACCGTGGGGCCGGCCGAGGCTGAGCGCGAGGTGACCATCGACCCGGATGCGGCCAAGCGGATCGACGCCTTGGTGACCGCGTTCCTCGGCGGGCTCAGAACCGTCGATGTCCATGGCGACGACTACCGCCGCCGGGTCGACGACATCGATAGCCTCGCCGACCGCGAGATCAGGTCCACCGCGGATATGAGCAACCGGCTGCTTGACCGGCCGGCCCGCGCGATGCGCGGACTCGGTCAGGGCGATGCACCGATCGCGAAGAGCCTGCTCGACCTCCGGCGTTCCGTCGACGATCTCAATCCTGCGAAACATGACCTCACCCAGGGAGGGCCGCGAAAGCTGCTCGGCGTCGTCCCGTTCGGCGACCGGGTGCGCGCGTACTTCGCCAAGTACGAGAAGTCGCAGAGCCACATCCAGGGGATCGTCGGCGCGCTCCGCGAGGGCGGAGCCGAGCTCGAGAAGGACAACGCGGCGATCGGGCAGGAGCAGAAGGCGCTCTGGAGCCAGATGGAGACGCTCCGCCAGTACACGTACATGGCCGAGAAGCTCGACACGGGTCTCGAGGCGCAGATCAACCACGTCGCAATCGGCGACCCCGAGCGCGCCAAGGTCCTCCAGGAGGACATCCTCTATCCGGTCCGCCGCCGGCGCCAGGAGATCCTCACCCAGCTGGCCGTGGCCGTGCAGGGATACGCGGCGCTTCGCGTCGTGGAGATCAACAACCGCGAGCTGGTCCGTGCGGTACGCACGGCAACAACGACGACGGTCGCAGCGCTGCGGACGGCGGTGATGGTCGCGCAGGCACTCACCAACCAGAAGGCGGTCAGCGAGCAGGTGAAGGCGGTCAACGAGACGACCAGCGCGCTCATCGAGAGCACGTCGTCAACGCTCCGCGAGCAGACGACCACGGTGGAAAGTCAGGCATCGAGCCCCGGCATCGACATGGGGTCGCTGCAGCGCGCCTGGGACAACGTGTTCGCGGCCCTGGATCAGATCGACACGTACAAGCTGCGCGCACTCGATGCGATGAAGATCACGGTTCGCGATCTGTCGGAGCAGGTGCAGAAATCGCAGGCACAGGTCGAGCGGCTGCACTCTGCCGATGCGACGCCGCCACGGGTCGCGACCGGGGACAGCCTCCGCCTCTCCTGATCCTGCCGCTCAGAAGCGGCCGACGTTGATCCAGATTCCCCCGGCGATTGCGGCGATGACGAAGACCGCGTATTCGGCGACCAGCCCTCGCTGACGCCGCGGCACGCCCAGAGCGCCCGCTACTCCGCGAGCCCCGTACCAGAGCACGAGCAGGATCGCCGCGCGCAGGCCCGTGTGCGTGTCGTTCGAGCCGATGGCCCAGGCTCCTGCGTCCACGAGCGCGGCGACCAGGAGCGCGAACAGGATCGTCAGGCGGATGGAGAGGCGCTCGGTGCGCAGGCCGTCGAGGCTCACGAAGAACACCACTGCGAAGACGGCCGCGAGCCGGAGGTCGAATCGGGAGCGTCGGCGAAACGCCACCGAGCAGCACCGGGGCCAGGACGGCGATGCCCGAGACGTCTCTGATCAAGCGCGTGATCCATCCCTCGCGGCCGAGGGCTCGCCGCCCGGCCAGTTGCGGCACCCCGCCGATCACCACGGCGGCGATCACCCCGCCGCCGATCCGGATCGGCAGGGGCAGGACCGCAATCGCGAGCAGCGTCCCGAATGAGAGCACCGCGGCCATCGGCAGCGCGGTTCCGACCGGTCCGGGGCGCGAATCGGATGGGTAGATCAGGAAGTCATAGGCCACGAGGAACAGGCCGGTGAAGAGCGCCAGCCCGGCGTCTGCAGCTGCACTGCGTCCCAGGCCGACTGCCTCTGGCCGCAGGAGGACCTCGGCTGCAGCAACCGCCAGTCCGAACGCCGTGTGCACCATCGGCAAGGGGATCTCGGCGAGCACCCGGACCTCGCCGGTGATGCCCAGCGCAGATCGTGCCTGGTCCGCGAGATACCCGTGGCCCCGACGGCGAAAACCTGTTCGATTATCCACGTCGGCCTGTGGAAACAGTGGAGAACTCGGCAGATCCCGGCTCAGGGAGCCGAGGTGCCGGCCCGTCCATAGCTGTCCTCGAGCCGCACCACATCGTCGATCTCAGGGGATGACACCTCGAGGAGATCGATGTCCTCCACGGCGACGAATCGGTGCGTTCGACCGGGGCGGATGTGGGCGCTCATCCCTGCCGTGAGGCGGTGGGTCTCCACATCGCCGCTGTTGTTCTCCAGGAGGAGGTCCATCACGCCCGAGAGGAGGTGGATCGACTCCTCCTTCTGCACGTGGTACTGGAGGCTCAGCTGATGGCCGCGCTCAACGTGGATCAGCTTTCCGGCGTAGCGCTCCGTCACCGCCCAGCGCAGCTCGTACCCCCAGGGCTTTTCCACACGCCCTGCGCCGGCAGGGCTGATCGGTTCGGACACTGCGGCAACCCTGGTCATTCCGACGCCCCCACGGCCACGCGCGCGTTGACCCCGCTCTGGTTCTCCAGCGCAGCGATCAGCTGCTCCACCCGCTCCATCGTGGTCGCCTCGGCATAGATGCGCATCAGGGGCTCGGTGCCGCTCATGCGCATCAGAACCCAGGATCCGTCATCCAGGTAGAACTTGAACCCGTCATCGGTCCGGCTGCGGATCACCTTGCTCCCTGCCAGGTTGTCCGGCTCGTTCTGCTGCATCCGCGCGTAGATCTGTTCCTTGCGCTCCTCGTAGCCTTCGCGCGGAAAGCGGATGTCATGGCGGTCGTAGGCATGCGGGCCGACGAGCTCCTCAAGGTGCGCCAGGATCCTCGACAGGGGCATCCCGTAGTCGACGATCATCGAGGCCATCATCAGCCCCGAGAGAATGCCGTCTCGCTCGGGGATGTGGCCGCGGAATGCGTAACCACCGGACTCCTCGCCACCGAGGATTGCATCGGTCTCCATCATCTTCGTGCCGATGTACTTGAAGCCCACCGGCATCTCGTGCACCGTCACGCCGAAGCGCTCGCCGAGCAGATCCAGCATCCCCGAGGTCGTGACGGAACGAACGATGTCCCCGCGCCACCCCCGCTTCTCGAGGAGGTACATGGCGAACAGCGACATCACCTGCAACTGGTTGATATAGCGGCCCGTCTCGTCGATGATCCCAACGCGATCCGCGTCGCCGTCGTTGGCGATCCCGAGATCGAACTCGCCGGACTTCATGCGCTCCATCGCCTCGGGCATGTAGCGATCGATCGGCTCGGGGTGCATGCCGCCGAAGCCGGGGTTGCGCTCGCCGTGCAGCTCCTCCACCGTCGTGGTGCCGCCGCCCAACGCACGCGCGATGAGGCCCGCACCGGCGCCGTACATGGCCTCATGGAGCACGCGCAGCCCGTGGGCGCGCAGCGCGTCGAGGTCGACCATCCTGCCGAGCTGCAGGAAGAAGTCCGGCAGCGGATCCACCGTGTGCAGCCGCCCCGTCGCGACCGCCTCGTCGTAGGTCATCTCGGTGACGCCGTTCTCCAGGGCGGAGGCGGAATGACGCTCGATCTCGGCAACGATCTCGGGCGGCGCCGACCCGCCGAAGTCCGGCTTGTACTTGATGCCGTTGAACTCCGCGGAGTTGTGGCTGGCAGTGACCACGACGCCGCCGGCCGCGTGTTGCTGCGTGATTGCCCACGACACTGCGGGCGTGGGGGTGACGCGGTCGAGCAGCACGACATTGAGTCCGTTCGCGACGAGAACGCGGGCGACCTCGCGAGCGAACATCTCGGCGCAGTACCGCGAATCGTGTCCGACCACAACCGGACGTGACTCGTTGCCGAGGTACGCAGCGACGCCCTGCGCGACGGCGCGCACATTCGCGTAGGTGAAATCATCCGCGACCACGGCCCGCCATCCGTCGGTCCCGAACCTGATCGGGTTCGGCGTCATCGGCACCATTCTAAGCGCACGGACGCGCGGGTCTCGCAGCTAGAGGAGGTCGTCGCGGTCGGCGGCCCGGAGCTCGTCCACGATCGCCTTCACGAGCTGCGCCTGGTCGGCAGGGACGACGAGCACGGCGTCCGGCGTGTCGATCACGACGATGCCGTCCACCCCTGCAACGGCGACGATGCGGCCGGATCGGGCGACCACCGTGCAGTTGCGAGCCAGCGCCACGAGCACGTCGCCTTCGAGCACGTTCCCGTTCCGGTCCACGTCGCCGTCAGCCGCGCGGGATTGACCCACGTCCAGCCATGACCCCAGGTCAGACCAGCCGAACGAGGCCTGGACCACCGTGAGCCGTTCCGTGCGTTCGAGCACGAGTGGCTCAACCGCCTGCAGGGTCAGTGCCGCGTAGAGACGAGTGGCGAGGGCATGATCGCCGCTGAGGCGCGCGTCCGCCACGCGATCGATCGCCGCAAAGAGATCCGGGTCGGCCGCAAGGAGCTCTGACCGGAAGCGGCGCGCCGTCCATGAGAAGAGCCCGAGGTTCCAGAGGTGGCGGCCGTCGTCCACATAGCTTCGAGCGACCTCCGCAGATGGCTTCTCCTTGAACCCGGCTGACTCGAACGCCGGCAGCGCCGCCGCCTGCGCCGCAATGTCGGACGGGATGCCTTCGGGGGAACGCCACGACTCGGGTTGCCTGGAGGCGGCAACCTCGATGTACCCAAACGCGGTGACAGGCGCCGTAGGGACAAGCCCAACCGTGGCCAGCCCGTCCGTCGCCGCCGCCCACCCCGCCGACGCGACAACTGCCGCGCGATACGCGTCGCGGTCGCTGACGCGGTGATCCGCATGGACGCTCGCGATGAGCGCATCCGGGTCCTCACGCTCGATCAGCGCCACAGCGAGAGCGAGCGCGGGCCCGGTTCCGCGAGCCTCGGGCTCCTCGATGATGGAGTCCCCGGGGATACCGAGACCCGTCAGGGCCGACTGGCAGCCGGGCGCCTGGTCGGCAGCTGTGACGACCCGGATCGAGTCACCAAGACCAGTGACCCGCTCGAGGGTGGAGCGCAGCAGGGTATCTCCCCCCGGCGCCAGGGGCAGCAGATGCTTCGGCGTGGACCGGCGGCTGAGCGGCCACAGGCGCGTGCCGCTGCCACCCGCCAACACGAGGATATGGAAGCCCACGTGCTGACGTGTCGCCTCAGCTGCGACTAAGCCGTGGCGGCCGCGACGAGGAGCGGTTCGGTCCCGGCGTCCGCGGCCCACTGCTCGGCAAGCGTCGTGCGCTCCCAGGGCAGATCGAGATCGCTCCGGCCGAAGTGGCCGTAGGCGGCGACCTGCCGGTAGATGGGACGGCGAAGCTCCAGCGCGCTCATGATCCCGAACGGCGAGAGGTCGATGTACTCATCGATGAGCGATGCGATCGTGTCGGTGGGCACCTTCTCGGTACCGAAGGTCTCCACGAGCACAGAGACCGGCTTGGCGACGCCGATCGCGTAGGCGACCTGGATCTCGCACTTCGACGCGAGCCCTGCGGCGACGACATTCTTCGCAGCCCACCTGGCGCCGTACGCCGCGCTGCGGTCCACCTTGGACGGATCCTTGCCACTGAAGGCGCCGCCGCCATGGCGCGCGTAGCCCCCGTAGGTGTCGACGATGATCTTGCGGCCGGTGAGGCCTGCGTCGGCCATGGGGCCGCCGATCACGAAACGACCGGTCGGGTTGACGTATCTCTTGGTGCTCGCATCGAGCCACTCCGCCGGGATCACCTTTTCGACCACGTGGTGCTGGACGTCCTCGAAGATCTGCTCCTGGGTGACCTCCTCGCCGTGTTGCACGCTCACGAGGACGGTGTCGACGCGGCGGGGACGGCCCTCGCTGTCGTATTCGATGGTGACCTGGGTCTTGCCGTCCGGGCGAGCCCAGCGCAGCGTGCCATCGCGCCGGAGGACCGCCAGGCGGCGGGCGAGCTGATGGGCCATCTGAATCGGCGCAGGCATCAACTCGGGCGTCTCGTCGCACGCGAAGCCGAACATCATTCCCTGGTCGCCGGCGCCGCCGTGATTGACACCCTGCGAGATGTCGGGCGACTGCTCGTCGATGCCGACCAGCACGCCACAGGTCTCCCAGTCGATGCCGTACTTGGCACGGGTGTAGCCGATCTCCTTGATCGTCTGGCGGACGAGGCCGGCGATGTCGACATAGGCTTCGGTGGTGATCTCCCCGAAGACCAGGACCGTGCCGGTGCTCAGCGCGGTCTCGCACGCGACCCGGCCGAGCGGATCCTTGCTCAGGACAGCGTCGAGGACGGCGTCACTGATCTGATCGGCAACCTTGTCCGGATGCCCCTCGGTGACCGACTCCGAGGTGAAGAGGCGATGGCGCGTTGCGGGCATGGGAACTTACCCTCCACCCCACCGGCAGCCACCGAGACGCCCTGTGCGCCTCCGGCCTGCTCCTGTCCAGGGATCGCAAGATCGTAACAGCGCGGTGGAAAGCCTGGGCTGTCACGGATTTGTCCGTTTGCGAGGACCCTCTCGACCGTGTACTGTTACCCGGTAACTATCACCAACCCGGGCGCCGTATCACAACGCGCCGGACGGAGGAACAAGGCGCGTGTCGGTAGACCAGAACTCTACGTTGCCGCGATTGCGGCGTCGACTTCATTTGGACTGAGGGCGAGCAGGACTTTTTTGCCTCTCGTGGCCTCACAAACCCCCCTTCTCGCTGCCCCAGCTGCAGAGCGGCGCGTCGTCAGAGTGGCGGCGGCGGTGGCGGCGGCGGCTTCGGCGGTAGTGGTGGCGGCGGTGGCGGCGGCGGATACCGCAGCAACGGCCCCCGCCAGATGTACGAAGTCCCCTGTGCCGGGTGTGGCGGCGTTGCGCGCGTCCCATTCCAGCCTCGCGGCGACAAGCCCGTTTACTGCAGCGACTGCTTCCGCGCCGCGCCGCGGTGAGTGAAGGCGGCCCAATCGCGGTAGGGACGAGGGTCAGCTTCCCTTATGGCGGCAGCCGGCGCACCGGCACCGTTGCTGATGTCTCGATGATCCCCGACCAGTCGGGCGGCCAGTCGCTTGCATACCTGATCGACGTCGGCACACGCAAAGTGTTTGTGCAGGGAGAAGGCATCACCCCGGCCACTGGGCCGGGGGCAGCCTTCGACCCGGTCGCAGAAGGTGTGGCCTACGGCCGGAAACGGCCGAGGAACCCGCGCAACCGCTAGCCGTCACACATCGGGCGGTGGCTCTGATGCCCCGTCGCCTTGCCGTGACCGCGTGACCACGGCACGCTGGCTATCCTGTGAGTGATGGCTTCCGATCTCGCTGCTGACGCCGGTACCCAGTCGCGCCGGCCTGCGCGCAGGCCGATTCGCCTCTGGATGGTGCTTCTGGCGCTCGGCATCGCCTCGATCCTCGCCGGTGGCGCGCTGATCGCCGGTCCGATCATCGGGGTATTTCAGCGCGGTGCCGCCAACTCGACGGCGCTCAAGCACTGGAAGGGTGCCCCTTCGAAGCCGGCGGTGGCTCCAGCACCTGCAGCCTCCACGTCACCGGCATGCGGAGACAGCTCGGTGACCGACTACGCGCTCGTGGACTTCGGGGCTCCGGCGCAATATCACTACGCGGCCGTCGCCGGCAATGGCACCTGGGCGCTCCTGAACTCCCGGTCGATGGTCCATTACGACGGCACCCCGAATCCCGGACAGACCGGGAACGTGATCATCGCCTTCCACCGCGAGCCGGACTTCCAGTACATCAATGAGCTGAACGTGGGCGACACGATCACGATCCAGAACCGCGCCTGCCAGACCTTTGTCTACAAGGTCACCAACAGGTGGGATCTCGCTCCGAGCAAGGTCACCCAGCTCGTCCCGACGGCCGGCCACGAGCTGACCATGATCACGTGCGATCCGTGGTGGCAGGACTACAACCGCCTCGTTTGGCGCGCCGAGCTGATCTCCGCGCCGGCGCCGAGCTCGCCCACGACACCGGGTGGGTCGGTGGCCAACCCCTCGTTCTGAGCCGGCTCGCCTCGCCGAGGCGACGCTAGTCGCGGAACCCCTCGAGCGGACCGGGGAACGCCGCTTCGGCTCTTGCTTCGAGCTTCTTGCCCTGGAATCTGATGAAGATGATCCCGGCGATGATGAGCACGACCGCAAGCGCGATGAAGGCGATCTCCACCGGGAGGCTCAGATGCGAGATCTGGCTCCCGAGCGCGTACGCCGCCAGTCCATAGGCCCCAGCCCAGACGATCGCTCCTGACGTGACAGCGAGGAGGAATCGCGGCCAGGGCATGCGGTTGGCGCCGGCGAGGAAGGCGAGATACGTGCGCAGGATCGAGACGAAGCGCCCGAAGAACACAACCTTGCTGCCGTAGCGCTTGAAGATGTAGCGGCCGACCTTGAGCTGGGGCTCGTTGAGCCGTACGTACTTCCCAAAACGCCGGAGCAGCGGATAGCCGCCAAACCAGCCGACGCCGAAGCCGATGGTGTTGCCGATGATCGCGCCGACGGCTGCGGCTGCGATCACACCCGCGATGGACAGATGCCCTTCGGCGGCGAACACCGCCGCCGTGATCAGCATGGTCTCGCCCGGAATCGGTATCCCGATGCCCTCGATACCGACGAACAGCGCAACCGCGATGTAGCCGAGCGTGGACAGCCAGTGGTCGAGCCCCGAATTGATCACCGCAAGTCAGCGCGGTTCCGCTTAGACGGGGGAGACTGGATGGTGCCGCGAGACGTCCGCGCGGCGTCGAGTGCGATACGCGGCAAAGCGGCGGACCAGCTCCGCGCGCAACTCGGCCGGTGGCACCACCGCATCGACGATGAGCTCCGACGCGAGCCGGAAGATGTCGATGTCATCGCGATATTCATCCTGGAGATTCTTGATGAACTCTGCGCGCTGGGCTTCGGGGGTGTCCTGGATCTTGTTGTAGTAGACGGCGTTGATCGCCGCCTCCGGTCCCATGACCGCGATCTGTGCCGTGGGAAGCGCGAGCGTGCAATCGGGCTCGAACGCCGGGCCGCTCATCGCATACAGTCCGGCGCCGTACGCCTTGCGCAAAATCACTGAGATTCTCGGCACCTGTGCCTGCGCAAGAGCGGAGATCATCTTGGCGCCGTGCCGGATGATTCCCTGCCGCTCGACTGCAGTCCCGATCATGAAGCCGGGGACGTCGGCGAGAAAGAGCAGCGGGACGTTGAAGGCGTCGCAGCACATGATGAAGCGCGTCGCCTTGTCGGCTGAATCGACGAAGAGCACGCCGCCCTTGAAGCGAGGCTGCGACGCAAGGATGCCCACGGCGTGACCATCAATACGAGCGAAACCGCAGACGATCTCGCGCGCGAACAACCGCTTGATCTCGAAGAATGAGCCGTCGTCGATGATGCCGCGAACGAACGCCATGACGTCGTACCCCTTCGACGCCTCAGGTGGAATCACATCGGTGATGTCCTCGCTCCCCTGGGCGACGCCGAGCGCAGGTGCAACCGGCGGCGTGTCGTGCCATGACTGCGGCAGATAGCTGAGGTAGCTCCGAGCCGCTGCGATGCCGGCGATCTCGTCGGGAACGAGCACATCGCCGCATCCGCTCACCGTGCAGTGCATGCGCGCACCGCCCATCTCCTCGAGAGTCACCTTCTCGCCCACAACCACCTCGGCCATGCGCGGAGAGCCGAGGTACATCGACGCGTTGCCCTCGACCATGATCACGATGTCGCAGAACGCAGGGATGTATGCGCCGCCTGCTGCGCTCGGCCCGAAGAGCACGCACACCTGCGGCACCTGGCCGGAAAGACGAACCTGCATATGGAAGATGTGGCCGGCGTGGCGCCGTCCCGGAAACATCGCAACCTGCTCGGTGATGCGCGCGCCGGCTGAATCCACGAGGTACACGAGCGGGATCTGCAGACGCTCCGCCGTCTCCTGGATGCGGATGATCTTCTCGACGGTTCGCGGTCCCCAGGATCCCGCCTTGACCGTGGGATCGTTCGCCATCACCGCGCATGTCCTGCCGTGCATCACGCCGATCCCGGTCACGACGCCTTCCGCGGCGAGCTCCGGATCCTCGGTGCCGGCAAGCAGCCCGTCCTCCACGAAATCGGTGCCGGCGTCGAAGAGTAGAGCGATCCTCTCGCGCGGCATCATCTTGTTCTGACGCGCGAGCTTTTCACGATGACGCAACGGTCCGCCCGCGCGTGCGCGCTCCAGGCGCTCCACCTCCGACTCAGCCAACACTCGTCTCCGTGGCAACTTCCTGCGCGGCGCCATCCCAGATCCCGGCACGGTAGAGCTTGCCGGGGAGATCGCGGCGCAGATCAGACGCAAGTGCCTCCGCGACAGTGACCAACGCCGCGAGATCGATGCCGGTGTGCGCACCCAGCGCATGCAGTGCCTGCAACGCATCCTCGGTGCACACATTCCCGGTGGAGCGCGGCGCAAACGGGCAACCGCCGACACCACCGACAGATCCGTCGAAACGCCTGACGCCGGCCTCATAGGCTGCGATCACATTCGCAACGCCCAGCCCGCGCGTGTCGTGCACGTGCAGCGACAGCTGTTCGATCGGCACCGCGTCTGCAACGAGCGTGCACATTGCAGCGACATCAACAGGTGTCGCGACACCGATCGTGTCCGCAACGCCAACCTCCACGGCGCCGCGCCTCGCGAGGTCGGCGCAGAGATCGACGACACGCGCCGGCGCGACAACGCCTTCGAACGGGCAGCCGAACGCCACCGACACTGCGATGTCAACAGTGCACCCGCGTTCGCCGGCCAGCTCGATGACGCGTGAGATCTCGTCCAGCGACTCGGCCACAGTGCGATTGACATTTCGTTTGTTGAATGAGTTGGTCGCGCCGATGGTGACGAGCACATTGCGAACACCATGCGCAAGGGCAAGCTCGAGACCGCGGAGGTTGGGGATGAGCACGCGAATGCGCGCAAGGTCAGGCTCCAGCCCCGCAAGGACCGCGGGGGCATCGGCGAGTTGTGGCACCCACGCCGCGGAGACGAACGACGTTGCCTCGACACGCGGCACGCCTGCGCCGAGCAGCCCGCGGACGAGCCGGATCTTCGCTTCGGTGCTGATGGTGTCGGCGATGTTCTGGAGCCCATCTCGGGGAGCGACGTCTGTCCAGACCACCTCGTTCACGCGATATGCCTCCCAGGGGTGGACGTTGCCCCGTCACCGTAGCAAACCCGAGGACTACACTCTCGGCCAGCCGATGCCGCGGTTCCGCGTTCCCGACTACATCCGAACCACCTTCGCGGTCAGCGATTGGCGCGCTTTCCGGCTGTGCGGCATGGATGAGGTCGGGCGGGGCGCCTACGCCGGGCCGCTGGTCGCCGCAGCGGTGGTGCTGCCGCAACGCTTCCGCCATCCACTGCTGCGCGACAGCAAGCTGTTGAGCGCAAAACAGCGTGAGCTGGTCGGAGCGGTGATCCGCGAGCGCTCGGTTGCCTGGGCGGTGGCGGAGGTGAGCGTGGAAGACATCAATGCGCGCGGCCTCGGGTGGGCGAACGTCGAGATCTTTCGAAGGCTTGTGGACGCAGTCGATGCCGACGGCTATTGCTGCGATGGCAATTTGCGGATTCCGGTGTCCCGCCCGCTGCACTCACTCGTTGCAGGCGACCGCAAAGTGCCTGCCGTGTCGGCCGCCTCGATCATCGCCAAGGTGCATCGCGACGCGCTGATGACGCGCATGCACGATGACGCGCCGTATTACAACTGGGCGAGCAACAAGGGGTATGGCGCTCCTGAGCACCGCGCGGCGATCAGGGAGTACGGGCCGCACCCGGCGCACCGCCGCGTGTTCCTGGCCTCAGTGCTGCAAACAGAGCTCGACCTGACCGGCAGCGCCGTTCAGCGAGAGGAGGTTGCTCCGGTAGCGTCCGCCTGACCGCTTGGTCAGTTGGAGCAGCCGCAACTGCCTCCGCAGCACCCACCGCCGCCGCCGCCGCCACTCACGCTCGGCGACTCGTCGGATCCCGAGCCGGCATGGACGGCCACCCGGCTGATCAACGGCATGCTGGCCCGGCTCTCGCAGCTCGGACAGACGGCGGCGACTTCCCGATCGGCCATGGGACGGAGCAGCTCGTAGACGGCCGAGCAGTCGTTGCAGCGGTATTCGTAGAGAGGCATTTGCGCAAGCGTACGCACGATCGCGTGGATTTGACAAGTCGAACATCTGTTCGGTAGACTCGACGCATGCCCATCAGAACGATCGAGCTCCAGCTCCCGCTCGATGCCGATGAGGCCGGCTCGCTGGCTCGGCGCCGCGTCAGTCACCTTGCGGCGGTGGATGGGCTCGAGCCCGCCGCCTTCGTGAAGCTGATCCGCTCCTTCCCGTCTCTGCGAGCCATCTACACCGCGTCGGAGCCGGAGCTCGCCCGGTTGGTTGGTCCGGTCGCGGCAGCGCGGATCCGCTGGTTCCTCGATGCACCGCTCGACACAGCCCTTGCGCGGGAGGCCGCCCCGGTCACCCTTCGAGACATCACCCCGCCGCTGTCGTCTGCAGCCTGACACGCCGCGACGCGACGCGTCCGGAGCGATGGAACGTGCAACCCACGTAGAATCAATTTCGAATCAATCTTATTGGCGCTCTTTCATTTGTTTGGCGCCATGGGTGGCAGGTGAGAACGGAGGTGTTTGCAGCATGCGGAGTTGACGTTCCAGAGCCGCCGTGCTAGACCGTGGCCGCGCGGCCGATACGATCAGCGATCTTGCAGATCAGGCAGTGACGCTCGCCCGCGGAGCGGGCAGCGCAGCGCTCCCCACAGTGCAACGCGGCGCGGAAGGACTGAGCCAGGTATTCCAGAGTGCCGCCGGCACGCTGGCAGACACAGCCGAGCATCTCGCCGGAGACCCCAGGGTCAGCGCAGCGAGCAATGCCGCTCGCGAGCGGATCGCGGACGTCTCGGACAAGGTCAGCAGTGCAGTCCGCCCAAAGAAGAAGACGCACCGCGTGCGCAATCTCCTGATTGGCGCGGCAGTGATCGGCGGAGTGTTCGCACTCATCCAGTCGCCGCTCCGCACCAAGATCCAGGAGCGCCTCTTCGGACCCGCGCCATCGGATGACGACGATCTGCCGCAGATCACGCTGCCCGATGACGATCCCCATGTCGAGATCACGGACCTGACCAGGTCCGCCAAGGCCGAGCCAGATCCGGCAGCCGATGTGGTCGGCACCCCTGTGGTCGCCGAGTCCGCGCCGCACGCCGGGCGGAACCATGGCCACAGCCACGACGAAGCCAGCGAAAACCAGGAGACCAATGCCTGACGACCGCCCCTATCAGGGACGTCCATCTTCGGACCGTCCCTCGTTCTCCGGCCCCAGGCAGTTCTCGGGCCCGCGACCTAACTTCAACAACAACGACTCCCGGCCCTCCTTCAACAACGATTCGCGGCCGCCGTTCCGTCCGGCGCCCCGGGTGGAGGTTCCTGCCGCGCCGATGTCGCACTCGCTGCGGTTGCGCGACGGTGACCGCGAGATCGAGGTGAGCGGATCGGCTGCATTCGTCCGCCAGGTGCTCGACGACCTTCCCGCGATGTGGACGCGCCTCCACGGCGAGGGGTCGACACGGCCAGCCCGGATCGATCTCCCCGCTCGCACTGAGGCACCCGTCGCGGCCGTTGCCGAAGCGGCCGCTCCTGTCGCCGAAGAGGTGGCTCCAGCGCCCGTCAAGGCTGCTGCCCCGGCCCCGGCGGCGGCATCCAACGGCAAGTCCACTCGCAGCACGCCCGATGACAAGGTGCTGGCGGTGCTCAAGGACTCGACGCGGCCTCTCGCCGTCGCGGCGATCCGCAAGCGCCTCGGTGGCACCTTCACTCCGCAGCAGGTTCGCCGGATCCTCGAGCGCAACGCTCCAAAGGTCACCGTGACCGACGAGCGCCCCGCCACGTACCGCCTGCGGTAAACGCCTCGCGGGCATGAGCCCGAGCGACCGGGCGTCGTGGTGGGCACTGGACTGCCGCGCATAATGGCGTGGGCAGGGATCTGAACTATGCGACGTCCATTGCTCATCCTCCTGACCGCGCTCACGGTGCTCCTCACCGCGTGCGCGTCCGCGTCCGCCGGCGACCCCACGGGCACACCTGCGCCAACCCCCTATCCGACGCCGGTGGGCGGTCTTGGGCATCGCCCGTCATCGCCCGTGAAGCTCACCCTGCTGTCGCCGACAAACGGCGAGGTCGTGCACGGGACTTCGTTGCTCGTCAAGGTGTCTGTCGTCGGCGGCATCATCACCCCGACCACCAGCTCGATCATCTCGCCCACCAAGGGCCACGTTCACCTGTACCTCAACAATCAGTTGATCTACATGCAGTACGCGTTGTCGGAGACGATCACCGTCAAGCCTGGACTCGAATACGCGATGTATGCCGAGTACGTCGCCCAGGATCATTTCCCGTTCAGTCCGCGGGACGTGACCCCGACGATCTTCTTCACCGTCGCACCGAGCTGACCGAGCGACGGTGATCGCGCACATCGTCAGCAACCTCCCATTGCCCCTGCAGTGGGGACTGGCGCTGCTGATCTTCGGCGGCGGGCTCGTGGTGTTCGCCGTTCGGAGGACCGCATACCGGCTGGCCGGAGCGATCGCGGCCTTCTGCGGCGCCGGAGGGCTGATCGCGAGCTGGATTTTGAGCCCCGCGCTGCTCGTGGCTGCACCGTACGCTGTGCGCATCGTGTCACCAACTCCCGGAGCAACCGTGGGTGCGCCGCTGGTCCTCACCGTTTGCGGCGTCCCCACCCACGGTGGGTTGATTCCCGCAACCTCCTCGCAGTACTACCTCGCGGTCATCCTCGACGGCGTCCAGGCGCCCACCGTCGATGTGTGGCACGTGCCGGTCGACCTCGCCACAGGCCGCCACACCGTCGAGGTGGAGCTCGTCTCCCCGAGCCACCAGGCATTCAACCCGCCCGCGACCTTCAAGGAGACGATCACGGTGACCCCGGGTGTCACCTCGGTCGGCCCCACCACCTGTTGACCGACGAGCAACGCGCTCACATCCTCGTGGTGGAGGACGACACGGCGCTGCGGGAGATCCTTGCAGGCGCGCTCGACTCCGCCGGCTATCGAACCTCGCTTGCCGCGCATGGCATCACCGCGTCGCAGATGCTGCGCGAACCGGGCAGCTTCGACATCGTCCTGCTCGATATCGGCCTTCCCTTCGTTGACGGCTGGCAGATCCTCGAGCAGATGGACACCATGCGGCGCCCGGCGGTGATCGTCATCAGCGCGCGCGGTGAGGAGTCCGACAAGGTGCGCGCGCTGGATCTCGGCGCCGACGACTACCTCGCCAAACCATTCGGAGCGGAGGAACTGCTCGCCCGGGTGCGGGCGGTCCTGCGCCGGGTCCGGCCACCAGCCGGCGGAGGAGGAGTTGTGACGCAGGGCGGCGTGCGCGTGGACCTCGGAGCGCGAGTTGTCACGCGCGACGGACGCGAAGTTCGCCTCTCGCCGACCGAGTGGCTGCTGCTCGCCGAGCTCGCCCGGCATGCCGGCGTGACGCTCGACCATCGCACGCTGCTGCAGCGTGTCTGGGGACCGCAATATGCCAGCGAGCGCAACTACCTTCGGACGTTCGCGCAGCGCCTGCGCCAGAAGCTGGAAGCGGATCCGTCACACCCCGAGGTCGTGGTCACAGTCGGACGCCAGGGATACCGCTTCGGCCCTCCTCGTTGACGCTCCGTTGATCGCTCGGTTGCGATCATCGTGATGCGATGGCACGCAAGGTGATCCAGGAGTGCCCGCGATGATGCAAGCCGCCAGGACCCGTCTGGTCGCAGAGCTCGTCGCGGCCGTGGTTGGGCCGCCGGCGCTCACAGCGATACTCCTCCCGTTTCGGAGCCAGATCCCGAACGCGAGTGTTGCCCTGGGGCTCGCGGTGCTCGTGGCGCTGCTCGCGGCACTTGGAACGCGCGTGACGGCACTCGTCGCAGCAGTCTCCGCCGCCGTCTGCTTCGACGTTGGATTCACGCAGCCGTACGGGTCGCTGACGATCTCGCACCCCCAGGACGTCGAGACTGCTGTCCTGCTCCTTGTTGCGGGGCTCATCGTGGGTCAGCTGTCGGCTCGGAATCGCCGAAACCGAGGATTGGTCGTGCAACAGGGTGATGACCTGGCTCGCATTCAGGCTGTCGCCGAGTTGATGGCCGCCGGTGCCGAACCGCACGACGTTGTGGACACCGTTGCTCAAGAGTTGCGAGCGGTGCTCGGGCTACGCGAGTGCCGGTTCGAGACGACATGGCCGGAGCGGCCGGGTCCGACCATCGACCGCGATGGCAACGTCAGCTGGGGGCGAACCTGGTGGGGCGTCGACACACTCGGCCTCCCCGGCAAGGAGATCTCGATCGAAGTGGAGCATGACCACCGGCGGCTCGGCCGCTACGTGCTTCTCGCCGAGGCGGGGACTCGCGTGCGCCGCGATCAACTGATCACAGCCGTGACCCTTGCTGAGCAGGTGGGAGCGGCACTGGGTGCCGGCGTTCCGATCGTCTCGCTCGCGCACAGTTGACGCGGCGCGGTGAGGCCGCCCGCGGCTAGTGTCCCGCGACCTGGCCGCCGTCGATGTGGAGGACCTCGCCGGTGACGAACGGGGCCGCTTCCAGATAGAGGATCCCGTCGACGACGTCACTGATCTCACCCACGCGGCCCATGGGCTGCAGGGCGGCAAGTGGTGCATAGGACGCGGAGTCCTGCAGGTGTGTCCTGATGACTCCAAGCGACACCGCGTTGACGCGAACGCCGCGTGACGCGTATTCGATTGCCAGCGAGCGGGTCACGGCGACGAGTCCGCCCTTGGTGAGAGCTGCCAGCGCTGCAGGCGTTGCGCTCACGGCGTGTTCGACGAGGGTCGTGCTGATGTTGACGATGTGGCCGCTCCCCTGGGTGAGCATGTGCGGGATGACGCGCTGCGTCATGTGAAAGAACCCGGTCAGATTGACCGCGGTCACGGCGGCGTAGTCGTCGAGGGTGTACTCCGTGAAGGGCTTGCCAATGTAGATGCCGGCATTGTTGATCAGGGTGTCGATCCGCCCGTGACGATCCAGCGCGTACTGCACAACGCGTTGGGCCGTGTCAGCGTCAGCGATGTCGCCCTGAACGGCGACCAGGTCACCGGCATCAGTGGAAGGCATGGAACGCGCAGTTCCCACGACGGCGTACCCGGCCCGGCGGTACGCCACCACCAAGCCTGCGCCAATTCCCTGCGAGGCACCGGTGATGATGGCGACCTTCTGGGATCCGGGCGGTGGCTCTGTCGACACAGGCACCTCAGTCATCCGACGTCCTGTACACCTCCGAAGTTGTCACCCGCACGCTAGCGCTTCAACGAGCCTCGTTTGTTAACGCGACGTTGATCCCTCCGCTGAGACGATGCGTTCAATGCCACTCGACCTGCTGGTGCTGCTCTGCTTCATCGGGATGATCATCTCCGCGTTGTGCTGTCCGACGGGATGCGGAGGATCTGACGTGGGCGCTGAGCTCACCGGCTACATCGTCTCCGCCATCATCGCGTTGCTGGCAGCCATCTATCTGATCATCGCCCTGGTCGCTCCGGAGCGTTTCTGATGGGGCTCGACATCATCGCGGCCGTGATCACGTATGCCGCCGTCGGGGTCGGCGCCTGGTTCATCGGCGGCTACATGGTCAAGGTGTACAAGGGCGAACGCGTCTGGCTCAGCCGTGTGATCGGACCGGTGGAACGTGCCACGTACAGGATCATCGGCGTCGATTCGGAACACGAGCAGGGGTGGATGTCGTACCTCGTCTCATTGCTCGCGGTCACTGTCGTGAGCATCGTCTTCACCTACGTGGTGCTCCGCTTCCAGAACTATCTGCCCCTGAACCCCGAGCACCTCCCGGGTGTTCCGGCACCGCTTGCATTCAACACGGCGATGAGCTTCGCCACGAACACGAACTGGCAGAACTACTCCGGCGAGACCACGATGAGCTACTTCTCGCAGATCGTGGAACTCGTCATCCATCAATTCCTCAGCGCCGCGGTGGGGATGGCGGTGGCGATCGTTGTGATCCGCGCCATTGCACGCCGAACCATGAGCACACTGGGCAATTTCTGGGCCGACATGGTGCGCGGCATCCTGTACATCCTGCTGCCGATCAGCGTCGTGCTGGCGCTGGTGCTGGTCGCCTTCGGGTCGATCCAGAACTTCAGCAACTACACGGTGGTCCACACGCTGACCAATGGCCTGCAGACGATCGCCCAAGGCCCTGTCGCATCGATGGAGGCGATCAAGGACCTCGGCACCAACGGCGGTGGATTCTTCAACGCGAATGCCGCGCATCCATTCGAGAACCCCAATGGATTCACCAATTCGCTCGAGATCTTCATCTGCCTGCTGATCCCGTTTGGTTTGACGATCACCTTCGGCAAGTGGGTCGGGCACGTCAAGCAGGGCATCGTTCTCGGAGCGGTGATGGGCATCATCCTGGTCGGCGGATTCGGCGTGATGGCGTGGCAGGAGCAGCAGGGCAACCCCGCGCTGGTCGGGACCGGTGCGAGCCAGGTGTCGACCGTCGATTCGGCAGGCGGCAACATGGAAGGCAAGGAAGCCAGGTTCGGTCCGATCCAGAGCGCGCTGTACAACTCCTCAACGACTGGCACGAGCACCGGTTCCGTTGATGCGTCACAGGACAGCATGACGCCCATCGGGGGGCTCGTCTCGCTCGTGTTCATCAAGCTCGGCGAGATCACGCCTGGTGACGTCGGCTCGGGCCTGTACGGCATGGTCGTCTTCGCCATCGTCGCCGTCTTCATCGCCGAACTCATGGTCGGACGAACCCCCGAATACCTCGGCAAGAAGATCGAGGGACGCGACGTCAAGTTCGCCGCAATCGCCATCCTCATCCTGCCCGCGTCCATCCTCGGATTCTCGGCGGTCGCAGTGCTGACATCCGGGGGACAGGCAGGCCCGTTAGCGGGCCAGGGAACGCCGCACAGCCTGACGGAGATCCTCTATGCGTTCGCGTCGGCGACGGGGAACAACGGCAGCGCGATGGCCGGGCTCACGGGCAATACCAACTTCTACAACTTCATGCTCGCCGGTGCCATGTGGATGGGTCGCTACCTCTTCCTCATCCCGGTGATGGCCATGGCGGGCAACCTCGTCAAGAAGAAGATCGTGCCCGCGAGCGCCGGCACGTTTCCAACCGACGGAGTCCTGTTCGTCGCGCTCCTGGTCGGCACGATCCTGATCGTGGCCGCGCTCACGTTCTTCCCTGCCGTCTCGCTCGGGCCGATACTCGAGCACTTCAAGCTCATCGCGGGACACTGATTTGGCTCTAGCAACCGCACGTCCGAAGCGTCAGCGCAGCAGTGTCACCGACCCGGACCTGCTGATCCCGGCGATTGGCCAGAGCTTTGTCAAGCTTGACCCACGCACGATGGCGCGCAACCCCGTGATGTTCATCGTCGAGATCGGTGCGGCGATGACCACGTACGGGTTCATCGCCGGCCTCGTCGGGCACGGCACCGAGAACAGCTTCGTTGGGCAGATTGCGCTCTGGCTGTGGTTCACAGTGCTGTTCGCGAACTTCGCGGAGGCGATCGCTGAAGGACGCGGCAAGGCACAGGCGCAGGCATTGCGCCGCACGCGCACCGAGACGATCGCCCGCAAGCTCGACGGCGGCATCGGTGGCAAGGAGACGCAGGTACCGGCGATCGACCTGCGCAAGGGCGACATCGTCGTCTGCGAAGCCGGCGATGTCATCCCGAGCGACGGCACGATCGTCGAGGGAATCGCGAGCGTCGACGAATCGGCGATCACCGGCGAGTCAGCTCCGGTCATCCGTGAAGCCGGCGGCGACCGAAGCGCCGTCACCGGCGGCACCCGAGTCCTCAGCGACCGCATCGTCATCGAGATCACACAGAACCCGGGCGAGACCTTCCTCGACCGCATGATCTCGCTCGTTGAAAGCGCCTCGCGTCAGAAGACCCCCAATGAGATCGCGCTCAACATCCTGCTCGCCAGCCTGACGCTGATCTTCCTGATCGCGGTGGTGACGCTGCAGCCATACGCCATCTTCTCAGGGGCTTCCATCGAGGTCCCGGTACTCATCGCACTCCTCGTCTGTCTCATCCCGACCACCATCGGTGGTTTGCTGAGCGCGATCGGCATCGCGGGCATCGACAGGCTGCTTCAGAAGAACGTGCTTGCCATGTCGGGACGCGCAGTCGAAGCAGCCGGCGACGTCGACACGCTGCTCCTCGACAAGACGGGGACGATCACGCTCGGTAACCGTCAGGCAACAGAGTTTCTGCCCGCTCCGGGCATCACCATGGAGAAGCTGGTCCGTGCCGCCGACCTCGCCAGCCGCGCCGACGAGACGCCGGAAGGGCGGTCGATCGTTGCCCTCGCACGGCGCTTCGGCGCTCCGGAAGAGGCCGAAGGTGGCGAGTGGACGTTCGTGCCATTCACGGCTGAAACCCGTATGAGCGGCGTCGATCGCGGCGCTGACAGCATCCGCAAAGGTGCCGCGGACTCGGTTGCAGCGTGGTGCGGTGGCGATGCCGTCTCGAACGATGTCAACGCGCAGGTGGAGACGATCGCCCGGAGCGGCGGAACACCGCTGCTCGTCGCGGAGAATCACGTCGTCCTGGGCACCATCCATCTGAAGGACATCGTCAAGCCCGGTATCTCCGAGCGGTTCGCCGAGCTCCGCCGTATGGGACTGCGCACGGTGATGATCACCGGCGACAACCCGCTCACGGCAGCAGCCATCGCCACCGAGGCAGGAGTCGACGACTTCCTCGCGCAGGCGACTCCCGAGAACAAGCTCGAGCTCATCCGCCAGGAGCAGGCGGGCGGCAAGCTCGTGGCGATGACCGGCGACGGAACCAACGATGCACCGGCACTTGCTCAGGCGGATGTCGGTGTCGCCATGAACAGCGGTACCCAGGCGGCAAAGGAGGCGGCCAACCTGGTCGACCTCGACAGCGATCCAACCAAGCTCATCGAGATCGTGGAAACCGGCAAGCAGATGCTCATCACGCGTGGCGCGCTGACGACCTTCAGCATCGCCAACGACGTCGCCAAGTACTTCGCCATCATCCCGGCGATGTTCACCGCGTACGCGGCACTGCGGCCCCTCTCCGTGCTGAACATCATGCATCTGCAGTCGGCGCACAGCGCCATCCTCAGCGCGGTCATCTTCAACGCGCTGATCATCATCGCGCTGGTACCGCTCGCCCTTCGTGGCGTGCGCTTCAGGGCTGTCGGCGCGAGCGCGCTCCTCCGCCGCAACCTCCTGATCTACGGCGTCGGTGGTGTCATCGCCCCGTTCATCGGCATCAAGGTCATCGACCTGATCATCAACGCGGTGCACCTGGTTTAGGCAAGCAAGACTATGAGCAATCTCCCAAAGCAACTTCTGATCGGCCTCCGGCTCACGCTGTTCACAGCAGCGCTCGCGCTCGTGTACACCTTCGTGATCACAGGCATATCGCAGGTGGCATTCAACAGCCAGGCCAACGGCAGCCTCGTCACCGTGAACGGCCAGGTCGTCGGGTCGACACTCATCGGCCAGAGCTGCCCGGGGGAGACGCTCAACAAGGACGGGAGCCTGAAGATCACGATCAACCCCAAGTACTTCCAGGGTCGCCTCTCGTACACGTACAACGCCAGCACCGATGCCCTGGAACCCTGCAACGCGGCGAACTCGGCGGGAAGCAACCTCGGGCCTTCCAACCCGCTCCTCCAGGAGAACGTCAAGAACGCGGTGGCTGCCTATGAGGCCGCCGGCGTCTCCGCTCCCGTCCCGATCGACCTGGTCACCTCCGACTTCACCGGTTTCGATCCGGACATCAGCGAGGCTGCGGCGCTCGCCCAGGTGAACATGGTGGCCAATGCTCGCGGCCTCGATCCCACCAAGCTCCACAACCTCGTGGAGTCCGAAGTCCAGGGCCGCATCCTCTGGGTGTTCGGCGAGCCCGTGGTCAACGTCCTGCAGCTGAACCTCGCGCTGAACGCGGATCAGTCGAGCCTCGCCGGCTGACGCGTTTTGCCGGTCGCATTCCGCGAGCATCATTAGCCGTATGAGCAACGCGATGGCAGCAGGCTCGGTGCAGGCTCCGGCAGCCACAGTCCCTCGCGGCCACCTGCGCGTCTTCCTCGGCGCAACACCGGGGAGCGGCAAGACGTTCGCCATGCTCCGTGAGGCCCACGACCGGCGCTCCCAGGGCGAAGACGTTGTCGTCGGATTCGTCGAGACCCACGGACGCAAGCTCACGGAGCAGGCAATCGGCAGCCTCGAGGTCATCCCCCGGCTCGAGGTGGAGTATCGCGGCAAGGTCATGGAGGAGATGGACCTGGACACGGTCCTCGCCCGCCATCCGCAGGTGGTGCTCGTGGATGAGCTCGCACACACCAACGTTCCGGGCCTGCGGCATGCCAAACGCTACGAGGACGTCGAGGAGATCCTCGACGCGGGCATCGACGTGGTGACCACCGTCAACGTGCAGCATCTTGAATCGGTCAAGGATCTCGCCGAGCACATCACCGGCATCCCCGTCCGCGAGACCCTTCCCGACCGTGTTCTTGACAATGCTGACGAGATCCAGTTCATCGACATCTCTCCTGAAGCGCTGCGCAAGCGGATGCGCCACGGCAACATCTACGCACCCGACAAGATCGACACCGCACTTGCCAACTTCTTCCGCCCCGGCAACCTTGCGGCGCTTCGCGAGATCGCACTTCGTCTTGTCGCCCAGACAGTCGGCCGCGCGCGGGGCGCGATCCTGCCCTCCCCGCAATCCGTGCTCGTCGCCATCAGTGGCCGCCAGAGCAGCGCGACACTGATCCGCCGTGCGAGCCGGCTTGCGCGGCGATTCGGCGGGTTCTGCACAGTGCTCGCTGTGCTGGGCCGGCACGACGAGGAGACCGAGAGCCGGCAGAACCAAGTCCAGGCAGCTTGCGGAGCTCCTCCAGTGCGGGTACATCGAGCGCGAGGGCAAGCTCACGGACACCGTGGTGACCGTCGCCCAGGAACTGGCGGTGCAGCATGTCGTGATCGGCGAGACGGCACATCCCGGGGTTCGCGGCCGGCTGCACCGCGGTCTTGTCGACCGCCTCATCACCGAGCTCCCGGACGTGAGCGTTCATGTGGTGGCGCGCCCCGCTTCGACCGGGCGTGATCTTCCATTCGGCACCGGCGAGCGACCGGACTCGGACATGCTGCTGCGCGCCCTCCATGCGAGCGCGATCCGCTCTGGTCTGCGTTGCTACCTCGGCTACGCCCGAGGCTGCGGCACGACTGTGGCCATGCTCGACGAAGCGAACAGGCGCCGGCAGCGCGGCACGGATGTGGTGGTCGCCGCGGTGAAGACCGACGGACGCCCTCGCTCCGAGCTCGCGCTCGGCGACCTCGAGATCCTCGGCGGTCCCAACTCGCCGGCCCGGGCCGGCGTCGTGGACATCGACGCCCTGCTGCGGCGCAACCCCGAGGTCGCGTGCCTCGATGACCTCGCCGGCGTCGACACCGAGGGGCGACCGATCACGGAGTCGGTGCCGCGACTGATGCGCGCCGGCATGATGCTGATCGCGACGCTGCATCTCACGGACCTGCAGAGCACCGTCGACGGCATGGGCCCGATGCTCGGACCGCGACCTGCACACGTCGTCGACGACGAGTTCCTCGACCAGGTGACCGAGCTCGAGATCGTCGACATCACGCCTGCTCTGCTCGATGAGCGTCTGCGACGCGGCGAGATCGTGCCCGCAAATGAGGCAGCGCAAGCTCGCGCGCTTGCATTCCGGCCCGAGGTGCTCGCATCACTCCGTGAGCTCGCGTTCCGGATGCTCGCGGAGCACACGGACCGGCGACTCGTCGCATACATGCGAGACCAGGGCATCGAATCACCGTGGGAGGTGAAGTCGCGAGTCATGCTCTGCGTGCCTCCCCGACCCGGTATGGACGATGTCATCGCCGGCACCGCCGCACTGGCAGCCCGCCTCGACGCGAAGATGACCGCCGTCACGGTCCGTGATCGCAAACGGTCGGAGGAGGAGATGCAACTCCTCGGCGCGTATGCCGCGCTCACCCACCAGGCGGACGGAACATTCGTGACGCTGTACGAACGCGACCCCGCGAGCGCGCTTGCGCACTACGCCAGACGCATCCTCGCCACAGAGATCGTCGTCACCCGCGGCCGCGGACGCCGCGGAACGCTCCGCAGGCTCATCGAGCTGCTGACCGACGTCGATATCCACGTGCTCGCAACGCCGCACGACGCACCCGCGCGGTCATGAGCAACCACTGAGCCTCTGCGGACCGGCGCCGCGCCCTTCGCCGCGATCAGTGCGCAGCAGGAGGAACGGTCGCCGCGGGCTGCGCCTGTGTGGCCTGCTCCACAGGTTCGGCAGGCAGGGTGAAGGCGAACACGGCCCCACCACCGCTCTCCGGGTCGTCCAGCCACACGCGCCCGGCGTGCGCCTCCACGATTCCCTTGACGATCGGGAGGCCGAGACCGGTGCCTTCAGCGACAGCCGGCTCCTCGCGGACAAAGCGGTCGAAGATGCGGTCTCGCATGTCCGCGGGAACGCCCGGCCCATGGTCGATGACGCGGGTCACAATCGTGCCCCGGGCGCCGGGAGCAACGTGGATCGTGATCGGGCTCGTCGGCGGTGCGTAGCGGTCGGCGTTCACCAGCAGGTTGTCGAGCACCTGACCCAGGCGATCCCAGTCGGCCACTGCCTCGAGAGATCCCGGCTCGGTCTCGACCTTGACGACTCGGGTTGGGTGCAACTGCCGGAGGCGCTCAGCGGCCGCCTCGGCCGCCTCGCCGACGTCGGCCGCCTCGAGGCGCAACTCGAGCGCGTGGCCTTCAATGCGCGCCAGATCGAGCATGTCGCCAACCAGCCTGTCGAGGCGCCGCGACTGCGTGACGATGCCCTTGAGGCCCTCGCGCACCGGTACGGCAACGTCGGTCCGGGCGAGCAGCACCGTCGCCCCGGTCAGGATGCTCGACAGCGGCGTGCGCAGCTCGTGGCTCACGTTCTGGAGGAGCTCGCGACGGACTCGGTCCGCATCACGAAGCGCTGACACCTGCTGCTGGGTCTGCGCAAGGCGCACCGCGGTGCGCGCGGATGCCGCCTGCTCGCGGTACAGACGCTCGAGCTCGGCGTTCGTGCTCTCGAGCGTTCGCGTCAGTGCGCGCGCCTCGATGATGGAATTTCGCCGCAGCGCCGCGACTCCACCAATGGCCCCGCCCGCCACAAAGAAGATGACCAGATAGAGCACGTCACTTGGGTTGGAGAGGCTGAGACTGTCGAACGGTGGCAGGAAGAAGTAGTCAGCCAGCACCGATGAAACGGCCGCGGCGACCAGCGCGGGAACGAGACCGGTCAGCAAGCCCAGGGAGACGACGATCCCAAGGTAGAGAAAGACATATGCGCGGGACTCGCTCACCGGCAACCGGGCGAGCACGAGCGTCAGCAGCGGCGGCGACAGCACCGCGATGAGGATCCCGACCAGCAGCGCGCGGTCACCGCGGATTCGAGTCATCGTCAGGCCTCGCGCACCTGCTCGTTCAACGCCTCGACCAGGCGGCTTGCCGCAGCCTGCAGACCATGCTCGGCCATCAGGGCGTTGAGTGCCTCGGGGTCGTCGGGGTAGCGAGGTCTGTTCCCCCGCGGCAGCTCGATCGGCAGGTCGGTGACCGGCGGCACGACCTGCATCGCACGGGTCAAGTAGTCCTGATTCTCCGCGCTGAGTCGCCGTGCGTCGAGCAGTGCCGGAATGCCGCCGTGCTCGCGGATCATCGACGCAGCGGCGACAGCGCCGACGCCCTTCAACCCTGGCAGGCCATCGGAGGGATCGCCGCGGAGCATCGCGAAATCGGCATAACTGCGCCCCGGGATGCCGTACCGGCGGGTCACCTCGGCCTCATCGATATGCGCCCACCCGCCTTTCTCCGGATACAGCACGATGACGCGCGGATCCTCGATCAGCGCAAAGAGATCGCGGTCACCGCTGATGATCTCCACAGTGCCAGGCGCCTTGGCCGTCCAGGTGGCGATCACGTCCTCGGCCTCGTAGTCGGCCACGCCCAGGGCATCGATGCCGATGGCGCGGAGGAATGCGTCGATCACGGGCATCTGAGGGATGAGCGCAGGCGGGATCGGCTCCGCGACCCGTTGTGCCTTGTATCCGGGGATGAGCGCAACCCGCCAGTCGGGCCGCCAGTCCGCATCGCTCGCCACGGCGATGTGGAGCGGCTGTCTCGTGCCGATCAGGCGGGTCAGCGTTTCGAGGAACCCGCGGCCGGCGTTGATCAGCTTGCCATCCGGCGACCGGACCGTCTTCGGGACGCCATAGAAGGCGCGGAAAATGAGGCTGGATCCGTCGACGAACAGCCAGTCGCAGGACATTGCCCACTCCCAAGACATCGGATCGATCACCCTAGAAGCCGTCAGTCTATGCAGCAGCACCAGGAGAACATCGCAATGACCGGATCGCTCGACGCGCCGGCGCTGGTCGAGTCCGTGATCGACCACCTGAACCAGGCATACATCTTTCCGGATCGAGCCGCGGCTGCTGCGGTATTGCTGCGGTCCCAGCTGGAGAAAGGCCGGTACGCAAGGAGCGGCCGGCGAAGCACTTTTGCTGCTCGTCAACGAGGATCTTCTCGAGGCGTGCAGCGACAAGCACCTCCGCCTCCTCTGGTACGAGGCAGACGCGAGCGGTGCCGCGCCGCAGAGCGACGAAGACGTGATCGCGCTCCTGCGAGAGATGTTCCGGCTCGAGAACCACGGTGTGAAGCGCGTCGAGCGCCTGGCGGGCAACATCGGCATCATCGAGTTGACAGTCATCCCTGATGCGGCGTCAGCGGGGCGGGTCATCGCGGCGGCATTCGAGCTCGTGCAGCACACATCGGGATTGATCCTCGATCTGCGCCCCGCTCGGGGCGGATCACCCGACGGTGTGGCGTACCTCTGCAGCTTTTTCTTCGCGGACAGCGATGTGCATCTCACCGACATCGTTGAAGGGCCGAACGGCCCGACACACCAGTTCTGGACATCGGGGTATCTGCCTGCGCCGAGGTATCTCGAGCGACCTGTCTATGCCCTCGTCAGCGGGACGACCTTCTCAGGCGGCGAGGCGGTCGCATACGACCTGCATGCACATCAGCGCGCGACGATCGTCGGGGACGTCACGCGTGGCGGCGCGCATCCGTCGACCGTCGTCTCGCTCGGAGAGAACATCGAACTGCGGTTGCCCATCGCGCGATCCGTCAGTCCCGTCACCGGCGGCGACTGGGACGGGGTCGGTGTCATCCCGGACATCGCCGTTCCGGCCGCGGACGCATTGGACACCGCGTATCGCGCGCTCCTCGATGCCGTCCTGGCGGATGCAGGTTCGCCGGAATCCGTCCGTGAGGAGGCACGCCAGGCTCTGGCTGGGAGCTAACGCCGCAGCGAAGCCCGTCTGAAGCGGGTCGGCGGCGCTAGTTCGTCGTTGGCGGCGGCGAGAAGGGGTCCACCGCGTGGGGCATCAGTGACGAATCCGCAGCATCCGAGGCTGGCGGCGGCGCAACCACCACCGCGGTGGGGATGCTCGGAATCCCCGGGTCCGTAGAGCCCGGTGTCCATGCGCCAGGGGCCACGTTGCTCATGTCTGGGGGCGCAGACGCGGCGACCGCGGGTGGCGCCAACGACTCGGGTGGTGCAGACGCGGTGGGTTCCGGCGTCGCGCTCGAGGCCGGCGGCGGCGCTGACGTCACGGGCGGCGGCAGCGGTGCTCCGGAGGAGGCCCCATCGAGCGGCGGTGGCTCGGGTGGCGCCGGCGGCTTCTGGAGGTTGTCGACCCCGCGTTGGACCGCCTGCTGCGCGTCATTCGCAGCCTTTTTCAGGTCGTCGAGAAAACCCATCTATCCGTGCCTCTCATGGCCGCGTCCTGTCCTGCGCACAGCATAGGAGGTGGCGGCGACAGATCGTGTCAGCGCGGTGTGACGGAATCGACTGAGGTCGTCCGCAGGAGACGGTGCAAGTGCCGTCGTGGCACGTTGATCTGACCGATGAGCACCGCCAGCGCCAGCACGGACTGGTTGGCAGTTGCCGTCGGCCCCGTGGCTCCGGTCACGTGGAACACCACTGCGATCACGGCCACGAACGCAGCCGAGGATCGTCTGCCTGGAGATGAACCTCGTGACTCTCGCGGTCCTGCCGTCGTCGATACGAACATCAACAGTACGGCTGGCCACTCCCCCTTCCATGCGCCCAATCGTACCGAACGCGTCGTATGGAATGCAAGCGCGAGCGAAGCGCGGCCGCTATGGCGCCTCGTGGCCGAACCATCGAGTGAGTGCCTCACGAAGCCCCGTGTCAGTGCCATCACCAACCCACGCGACGTGTCCATCGGGACGGACCAGCACGGCGCTCGGTGCATCAACCTCGCCGATGACGGGAAGCTCCCAGGTGCCGGTGTATGAAGCATCAAGGAGCTGCACCCTGCCGGCCCACGCTGCGATATCGAGGCTGCCGGTGTTACCGAAGTTGAGCAGCACAGGCTTGGCGTCATGCAACAGCGAGAACACTCGCACCGTGCCATCAGCGGTCGCGACATCGAGGTCGGGCATGCGGCGTCCCAACAGCGGGTGGCCTTCACCAAGGTCATACGCAATGTCGAGGCCGGCGATCATTCCGGCGATGTGCTTGCGCGGCTCATCCATGCGCAACAGTTCGACCACCGTGTCGCGCAATGCGACAGATCGGGCGTCCGTCGCGCCGAGGGCGCGCTGCGCCATGGTGGTTCGCAGCGCCAGCGCATCAACGGGATGGCGTTCGGACTGATACGTGTCGAGGAGACTCTCCGGTGAGGTTCCACCGACAACCTGCGCCAGCTTCCAGCCCAGGTTGACCGCATCCTGTACACCAAGGTTCAGCCCCTGGCCACCGATCGGGGCGTGCACGTGTGCCGCGTCGCCAGCAATCAGCACGCGCCTACTGCGATATGCCACCGCCTGACGTGTCATGTCGGTGAAGCGAGCGATGAAGCGCGGGCTGTGCACACCATGGTCCGTTCCATCGACGCGGATCAGTGCTGCTCTCAGATCGTCCAGCGTTGGCTCGTCGGTCCGCGTCACCTCCGGTTCGATCAGTGTGACGCCCACGCGTCCCTCTTCTGCGGGACCGATGCCACCTCCACCACGCAGTCCGAACTCTGGCGTCTCCTCCATCTCGACCTCGGCGTGGATCCAGAACGTTGTCGCATCCCAACCCGCGAAATCGATGCCCGCCGCTTTGCGCACAACGCTGCGGCCCCCGTCGCACCCAACCAGATACATCGCTCGCAGCGATGTGCCGTCGGACACCGCGACATCCACACCGCTGCCGTCCTGCGTGAAACCCGTCACCTCGCGCTCGCGCAGGATGCGAACACCAAGCTCATCGATCCAGCCCGACATGATGCGCTCGAAATGGCTCTGCAACAGCGCCAAACCATAGTTGTGGCGGGTGGGGAAATCGCTGATATCCATCGGGACTCCACCGAATGCCTGCACCTGCGCCGTCCGTCCCTCGGCGAGAAACCGATCAGCAACGCCCCGCTGATCGAGCACTTCGATGGTGCGAGAGTGCAGACCTCGAGCGCGCGCGCTTTCCAGCTTGAAGCTGGCACGTCGCTCGACGATGACAACGTCGGTCCCCGCCAGTGTCAGCTCCGCCGCCAGCATCATCCCCGTCGGGCCGCTTCCGGCGATCACCACCGCATGTTCGGGCATACATCACTCCTCGTTTCCCAGCGCCAGCCAGGAAACTCTGCACCACACCCCCGGGCTTGCGGCAAGCCCCGCACACGGTGTTATATTGATGTTGAGGGAAGCGCACTACGCGAAAGTGCTCGCGCGTCTCTTGCGGGCCTCGCGATGCGGTGCGATGCATCAGCCGTGCGATGCGCTTGCGGATAGGGCGTTGCCGCAGTGCGCAGCTCGGCGTGCATCGCCACGCCTCAAATCTCCAGTCCGTGAGTGGGCGAGTAAGTCCTCATCGGGATGGAGCACATGCACGAAGGCGTCAAACCTCCTGCCCCCGTGAGGGGACAGGAGGTCTTCGGCAGGTGGCCCGAGTCGGGAAGGTTCAGGGCGCTACGGTGTATGCCCCGTCGTTCGTCACGGTGTCATGCGTGTTGCCGCGCAGCTGGATCCACCCGTGACCGTTGTGCCCGTTGATGACGTTGTTTCCCTGCCCGGCGATGATGTACGTCACGCCGGTGGCGCTGCCGTTCAGGTGATCAGCGCCGGTGTTGCCGATCAGCAGTACCGACCCCTTGCCGGCGTTGGTGAGTGTGTCGGCACCGGTGCCCTTCGCGCAGAGCACCACGTCGTTGCCTGTGGTCGACTCATTAGTGCCAGTGGTGCAGCTCTTGAACGAATTCACCTCCGAGGTGACTGCCCACGGGAAGAAATTGACGTTCTGCGTGATCTTCAATCCCGTTCCGAAGCTCCAGACCGACGGGCCACTGGCGTTGGACCACCAGTCGTCGGTCGCGTTGACGACATCGTCGCCAGCGCTCGTGTTGTTGAGGACTCCGCCGCGTTGGTCGAGTTGAGGTTGCTCTTGGTCAGCGTGAACGAGACCGGGAAGTCACCAGACGCGCCATCGGAGTCGATATTGACGGCGGCCGTCGAGGCTCCGTTGAAGGTGTCGCCGGTCCCGGTGAAGGTGGCGCCGATCGGCTGACCGTTGTACTGGAACACGCTCAGCCCGGTCTCACCGCCGCTCATGTGCGAGTTGTTGACCACCGTCTTGCCGGCGTCAGCGCAGGCGTTCTCGTAACGGTTGGACATCGTCACGTTGGTGAATGTCTCGACGATGTTGAATGGCGACGGTGGCGTGTAGTAGGAGGTCGCGTCGTCGCCAAAGTTGTAGATGCCGATGTCGTTATTGCTGGTCGTCGAGTTCTTGACCGTGGTCGTGCCAGCGTCATAGAGCAGGATGCCGATCGACTGCGTGTCCTCGTCCGGGTTCGGCCCGCAGGCAGGAACGGCGGTCTCATCGCACTCGTTGCCAGTGACGTCGGCGCCGGTGATCGTCGCCTTCGCGCCATCACTGATCTGGATACCGTTCTGAGCGATAGGTGCGATGCCGGCACCAACGACGGTGACGTCGGTGATGGTCGCTGTGGATCCACCGCCGTCAACCGTGATTCCATTCTTCTGATAGGTCTCGACGGTGTCGCTCGTCAGCGTTGCGTGACCGACGTCCGCGGTTGTCGGACCGGTCGCCTCGCCAACCTGGATGCCGACACCGCCTTGGCATCCGCCGGGGTTCGGACCGCCGACCCCTTCGATGATCGAGTTACTCAGCGTGAGCGTCGCGCCCCCGAGCACCGCGATCCCGTAGTAGTCGTCGTTGCAATACGCCTCACCGAATCCACCGTTGATCGTGAACCCGCTGATGCTCACGGCGCCGTTCACGCAGATGTCGACCTCGTCCTGGTTGCCGGGTCCGTCGGCATCGCAGCTCGTGGATGTGCCGCTGTCGGTGCCCGGCCCGTTCACGGTGACGGATCCGTTGGCGACCAGCGAGACCGCCTTGGTGATGACGAGTTGCTCGTCATACGTCCCTGCGCAGACGTTGATCACCTGCCCTGACACGGCAGCGGTCAGCGCGGCGCTGATCGTGGTGAAGCCGGGGTTGGCGCAACTGGTGTCGGTGCCGACGACTCCCGTGGCGTTGACCCAGAGAGGCGATGTCGGCGTTGCCGGCGCTGCAGCAACCGACGTTGCTGCGAAGAAGCTCGCGATCACCGCGGAAACCGCCAGCGTACCAATGAGACCGAACCGAAAATGCATAGTTGGTAATCCCCATTCCTTACGCCCCCGGCCGAATACCGGAGGATCGGCACCCAACATGCGCGTTGTGTCCGCCGTTTGTCAACGGCCTGCGGGGTCCAGCGATCTCGAGCTCGACCTCGAGGGCATCCGCTGCCGTAACGGAGCGCAAGACCGGGGTCGAAGACGTGACCCGCGCTCACGCCGAGGCCATCGATCTGCACGTGCCTCAACTCACGTTGCCCCGGGAGGTTCTGCGAGCCATCGCTAGCGACGTGACCCGGCCCGAGGAGGTACAACCCGTGACCGCTTTTGCTGCAGCGTCCGCAGAACTGCGAACTCCGATGGAAGGCAGTGTGAGCTGTCATAGCGAGGTGCGCAAACGTGCCCCGGCGAAGGGCACGCCCCTTCAATGAGCGTCGGCCGCTGCCGATCGCCCTGCATCCTCCGGACCGGGACCCGTCGCTTTGGCTGACCTCGGCGCAGCGCGAAGCCGTGGGAAGTCGAGCTCACTCACTGCGAGTCAACGAGGTTCTGCTCGCCGCAAAGGACGACTACGAGGTAATCGTGCCGGAGTGAGATACAACGACACCACCGCTCGTGGCTGGCAGCGCTCTAGGCGCGCTACCAGGGAAGGCTCAACTCGGCGCTCACGAGAAGGTCGCTATCGCCCCGGTCCAAACCGTCGACGGGTTCAGGGTGCCACTGTAAAGCTGCGGCCCTGCGGCACTCAGGGACATATAGGCGGTCTGTTCGCCTGAGAGCCATCCAGTCACCGACGACTTCTGGACGGGAAGCGAGGTGTAGCCGGACGTAGTCCCGGTTAGCGCCGGCTTGTTGTTCCAGCCTAAACACGCGACTGCGATCTCCGGGCTCTCCGTGTTGCTCGCGTTGCCAGTAGTGGGCGTGGTAGATGTTCCGGAACTAGTCGAGACGGCATCCACCGGAGACGCTCCGGCACCTGTGATGTCGAGCACGGTCATGGAGAGCGAGGACGCGGTGGGCAGCGCCACCGTGACGGTGGACGCCCCGCCGAGCGAGTTCGCTGCTAACCAAATCTCTTCGTCCGTCTGGGTGCCACGAACCACCTGGGTCAGCCGCGTAAAGCTGTCCCCGGCATTGTCAGTGACGGAGCTCACCTTGGTCAGAGTATCGACATTGCGCACCAGCACGGTAACCACTAGCAGATCGCCATCCGACGTCTGCGTGGTGGAATCGGCAGTGACCGAGGTCGCCGTGGTGGTGCCGGTGGCGCTGCCGAAGTTCTGGCTAAGCGTCGGTGTGCCCGGCGCTGGCGTCGGGGACGACGACGGTGTTGGTGATGCGGTCGGACTGGCCGTGGGGGACGGGGTTGGTGAAGCGCTCGGGGTTGGTGAAGCGCTCGGGGTCGGTGGCGGCGATGTGGCCCCGGTCAGCACCACCACGTCCTGGGCGGTGCCCGAGATCTGGGTCACTCCCTGTCCGGTGAGCGCCTGGAAGGGGCTGAGCACCGCGTTCTCCTTCACCCCATTGCCCACTTGACCCTGGTTGTCCCAGCCCCATGCCCAGACGTTGCCGGTCGTGTCCACGGCGTAGCTGGTGGCTCCGCTCATCGCGATGAGGTCGTACGTCACGCCCATGGGCGGGGTGACCGCGATCGGCAGGGCCTGGTTGGTGGAGCCGGTATCACCAAGCTGACCGTAGGTGTCGCTGCCACAGGCCCAGAACGTGTGGTCGGAGAGTTCAACGAACAGCGAACCATTGGTGGGGAGAGAACCCCCGGCTGCCACCTGGATGGCCGGCGAGGAGTCGGTGAAGGGCACCTGAGCCGGCACGTCGCCATAGCTCGCTGTGGAGCCGTCGCAGAGCTCGTCCTCGGCGTTTCCACCCCATGCGTAGACGGCGCCGCTCAGAGTGAGGGCGTAGGCGTCCTGCGACGAGGAGTAGAGGCCGGTCACGGTCTGACCGGATAGGCCGGTCACAGGCACTGGCCCGGTGGCCTTCGCGGTGTTGCCATCGCCAAGCTCGCCGAGTGAGTTGCCCCCGCAGGCATACAACGTGCCGCCTGCCAGATAGAGGGAGTGGCCGCTCGCGGAAGAAACCAAGGTCACGTTGGTAATCGGCGGCGGCAACTCGACCGGAAGTCAAGTATTGCGTCGCGCTCGTCATGCAATCCACCCCGTTGACGTTGGCTCCCCACGCCCAGACGTTGCCGTTGGTGTCGACCGCCAGGGCACCGCCGTTGGGCATCACGTCAGTGGGCAAACTCTCGATAGTCACCCCAGGAGGAAGCGGAAACTGCACCTCGACCGGCGTCGACGAGCTGGTCGTCCCGCCGTCGCCGAGTTGGCCGGAGGTGCCGGTGCCCCATGCGTAGACGGCACCCGTCGAGGTAAGCGCGTACTGGGTGGTGTTCGACGAAGCGACCTGCGTCACCGTACCGGGCACGGCCATCACTGTTGGTGAGAGCGGGGCCGCGGCGAAGCAGCACCCCCAGTAATAGACGGCTGCCGCTTGCGCGGAAGCGCTCATTGCCAAGATGGGGACGAGCACGAGTGAGCCGCCCGCGAGGAGCGCTAGTGTCAGCCGTTTCGCCATGTCGGTTCCTCCCTAGTAGCCAAGTCGATCTCCTCAGCGAAGTGATGGGACATGGGGGGGCACATCGCAGCACTCTTTTAGAAGAGCGGGATCGGCCGTGTCCCTGGCCGCGATCGCTTCTCCTGGTGTGGCCATGGCAGCCGCGAGGGTGACGCTTGTAAGCCGCACCATCGGAAACGCGGCTACGCCAACGCAGATGAGAAGTCGTTTCGTGGTGTTGCCCGCCCTTACGTTCCTGAAGGTATTGGATGTTACTCGGTCGGCCGCATGATGGGGGCCTTCATCGACGCGTCTCGCTCCTCGGCAGCCCAACTCCCCCGCCAACCCCGGCCTCGGCGCCGACCCCACGACCGGTCCCGGTCCCTTCATCGCCCAACACCACACATATCCAGGGACGCTTGGATGCCGGCCGTTGGTCTCTGATGTGTCTCCCTCCTAGCGCCGCTCGATCCGGCAGCTAGGTCGATGGTCCGCGATTTGCATGGTTCGGGTCCACCGTAGGCTGCATGGCTGTGGTTTCGCTACTGCAGTACCACCTTGAGGCCAATTCTGCTAGCCGTCACAGGGCGTTCATGAGGCACCGTTGCAGGAGGGCCGCCGAATCTCATCAGGGGTGCACGGAGTTAGCTCGAAGGCGTTGGACAATGAATGTCCCTCCCAATGTTACTGCCAACTAAGGCAGTAACGCAATTGCACCGCCATGGGCAGAGACTCAGACGCTTGGCGTTGGGCGAATTGGCAAAGTCCGGACCTGAGGCAGCTTCCGATCTTGGTGCAGCCCTTACAGAGATCGAGACTGTCGTACAGGGCACCTCCGCGATGACACCATCCCAGACCAAGCGGCGGAACACCGCTGATTCCGACGGGGGTTGGGTTCACATGCCACTGGAGAGCCACTTCGGCCGAACCCCTTCAGGGACGCCGTCACCCGAACTTTCACAGGACACAGTGGGCGGGCCTGGATTCGAACCAGGGACCGTGGGGTTATGAGCCCCCTGCTCTAACCGGCTGAGCTACCCGCCCGGGGTTGTGGCGTAAGGGGTATCGCCTCGAGAGTGCTGAGCCAATGGCCAGTTTGACACCTCATTGATCCTGGCTGTTGGAGCCAGTCACATGGCCCCAGCGTATCAGCGGCACCGTGGAGCCTCAGCCCCGGGCGGGCAGAGGCACGACCGCGGCCGCCGCCGTCGCAAGCGACTATGGGACTCGCACACTGCCCGATTGATCGTGCGTCATTCCGGAAATGGGTCGGATCGATTCCCGTCGCGCTTGGCGCCGAACACTCCGCCGAGAGAACCAACGGAAGGCCGCAGTTGGCGGTAAACCGCCGTAGCAGGCGATCGTGACGAACCAGTGGACGCACCCTCGTGATGCCACCGTTGGCTCGAACGATGGCGGTCTTGACCAGAAGGGCGAAGGCACACAAAGAGAAGGCCGCCAACAACTGTGGCGATTCCGGCAATGGCCCTTCCAACTCGCCGCCATATGAGGTCCATGGGAGGGAAGCGCTAGCCAAGTTGCGGTACGTCGCGACTGAGAACAGGCGCTAGCTGCGCCACTCCACCCGATCGAGCAACTGCTCAACAGTGCGGAGGTTGCGTACCCTCACACGATGGAAAGTCCCGCTGGGAGCATCGTTGTCGAATGTAGTCGCGACTGTTCGGTGATCCGCGGTTCGGCACCTTCACGGTGTACCTGGATCATGCAAGAGCGGCCGATTGCGGCCTAAGGGCCGCCTGGAACTTCCATGTGCACCGGGAGTTCATGTCTTGCGAATCAGGCAGTGGTGGTACCGGAGCAAGCCAGATCAGGTCACGGTTGCCGAAGCCCAGACAATCCCCTGACCGCCGATATTCTCCGCGACGGCAACCTGATGCGCCGCATGGCCATATTCCTATTGACACCGAGCCAGGCGTTATCCCTCAAGGAAAGGTTTGGTGGACCTTTGTGAGCGGGCGCCTGAGGCCGTACGGCCCGGGAGCGATCTGAGATGTGAACGATCGAGCGTCAATTCGCTCTGGAGTCATCGACCGCCGAACGATCATCAGGCGACGGGATGAGGTAGTACGCGGCGAGCGCAACGACGACGATGGCGACGCAGAACCAGACGATGCGACGCGACCGGTTTCGGCTCCAGTCCGTCCGCACCCGTCCTCTTGCGGCGGGACTGGCCGAATCGCGGCCCCGCCGATCAGGAGGACCGCCAGCGAAATCCAAAAGCGAGCGACGGGATGTGTGCTGAGGACGATCTCGACAGCGACCAGTGCCGCAAACGCGACAAGGACGACGACCCTGTACCGCACCTCCCCAGGGTGACACACCCGATCTCAACTGCTTCCAGGACGAGCATCATCGAGGAGGGCTCCTGCGAACGGCCGGAGCATGGAAGCATCGATCTCGGCCACCATAGAACGATGACGGAAAACACCACGCCCGCCCCGCACCGGCCGAGCAAAGATCAGTACTTCCTCCTGATCGCGCTTGCCGCGCGCACGCGAGCCGACTGTCTCGGACGCCGCGTCGGCGCCGTCATCACCCGCGACGCGCGGGTCCTGAGCACCGGATACAACGGCACGCCATTCGGCATGCCGAACTGCTCCGACGGCGGCTGCCACCGCTGCTCGCGGCGTGACGACGACGGTCTTCGAGGTGGCGCGTACGACATCTGCATCTGCGTCCACGCCGAGCAGAACGCTCTGCTCACAGCCGCGCGATTCGGGCAGCAAACCCTCGGCGCATCGATGACCACCACCACGCAACCGTGCTTCGGCTGTCTCAAGGAGATGCTCCAGGCCGGCATCAGCGAGGTGCGCTACCTCCACCCCTGGGATCCGATGGAGGCGTATGACGACCGTGCGCTCGTGCAGCAGTACGCCGCGCTGCGCGCACGATTCGACGCGTTCTCCCAGGTGGGCGACCCGGCGATGGACACACCGGAACTCTTCGGAGCGTTCCTCGAGCAGAGCTGATCAGGCGCCGGTCTGGTCCACGAGCTGCACGCGCTCGCGCTCAACCGCCATCGCGATGTCGCGCACTCTCGACAGCGTGTCGATGTCGCCTGGCGCCTTGTCGTGCCGCCATCGCGCGATCCGCGGAAAGCGCAGCGCAAACCCGGACTTGTGCCGCGCCGACACCTGCACCGCGTCGAACGCGATCTCCAGGACGATCTGCGGCACAACTGTCCGGTAGTGACCGTGATCGGCGGTCGTGATGTCGAGCAGCAATGCCGTCATCTCGGCGATCTCGACATCGGTGAGCCCCGTGTACGCCTTGCCGATCGTGGCGAGATTGTCGGTGTCATCGACACGCACCGCGAACGTCACGTCGCTGAGCACACCTCGCCGCTTGCCATGACCCCACTCGGCGCCGACCACCACGACGTCGAGCGTGTCCAGCGGGCGCTTGAGCTTGAGCCAGTTCAGCCCGCGACGCCCAGGCGTGTACGCAGATTCCGGCTGCTTGAGCAGCAGCCCTTCGTTGAGACGCGCGCGAGCGTCGTCGAACCGGCGGTCGATCTCTGCCTCACCACGGACCCGCTCGAGGTGGGCGAGCGCGAGCGGATGCGGCACCATCAGCCCCTCGAGGCGCGCACGGCGCTCGCGCAGCGGCATATCGATCAGGACCTCGTCGTCAATCATCAGCACGTCCCAGGCGACGTAGATGACGGGCACCGCGGCCATCACCGTGGCATCCGGCGACACGCGTCCCAGCCGTGTCTGGAGCGCGTGGAACGGCATCACGCGGCCCTCGTGAAACGCGAGGATCTCGCCGTCGAGCATCACATTCGCATGCAGGTGGAGCGCGGCATCGGTGATCTCCGGGAACTGCGGCGAGATGTTCTTCAGATCACGGCTGTACAGAGCAACCTCGCCGGCACGGCGGTGGAGCTGACATCGGATTCCGTCATATTTGTCTTCAACCCAGACGTCCTCGCCGAGTCGCGCCACTGCCTCGGCCGCATCAGCGACGGGCGATGCGAGCATCGGCCGCAATGGCACGAACCAGCGCGGCGCAGCCTCTTCCAGACGCCTTGCACGCGCGAGCAGCGCAGCCTCGCCGAGATCTCCCGTGAGCATGACCGCGCGATTGACCGCCCCCGGAGCGGCTCCGAACGCAACAGCGATCGCCTCTTCAACCAGCCCCTCGCGCAACCCGATGCGGAGCTCGGCGGTGATCAGCTTGGCGATGTACCGCGCCTCGTCCGGCGTGGCGCGTTCAAGCAAGTGCGCTGAGCAGCGCCGTGCGCTCACGCGCGACACGTGCGCCGGCGATCTCCGCGAGGGCCGCGCCGAGGTCATGGATCGAGATGCCGGCCGTCTCGCGGCCCTCGACGCGCGACAGCAGGTCTCCGGCCACATCGCCGGCGTCTGCATGGCGCCGCCACGCGGCACGGATCGACGCATCATCCGCGCCGCTCACGTTTCTGAGCACCGTCGAGAAGGCGGCGCCGCCGACCTGCAGCGTTCGCTGATCGCCGGTTGGAAACACGCTGCCGCCGAAGTACCGTGCCGCCTGCGCAAGCTCGTCCTCCGAGGTCGCGGCGAGAAACTGGGCCAGCAGCCGCACCTTTTCCGACTTGGAAGAGGTCTGCGCAATCGCGTCGCCGGCAGCCGCCAGCTCGGAGAGCGTGGTCACGTGCCGATCATCGCCTCCGGCGACCCGGGTACGTCGACGGGTGGGAGCCGGGCCGGCTAGGAGGTCGGGTTGAACACTGGCGCGGGATGCGCAGCGCAGCCATCGCAGGCTGCAGACCACCACAGGCTGCCGCCACTCCCCTGCCAGAACGCTGCCACCGCATTGCCGTACCAGCTCACTGCCGATAGCTGCGAGCTCGCGGTCACCTGGTTGAGCTGCTCGGGGCCGACCCATCCGCTGCCCGGGTCATAGATCGCGGCTGCAAGGCTGCCGTTGGCACGCTCCATGACCACGGTGACGGCGCTGGCCGCGGTTCCAGCCGCGGCAGGCTGGCCCATGCTCACCGCTGAGTCGATCTCCACCTGGGCAGGACCACCGTTCGCGGTGACGCCGGCCGCCCAGATCGACCCCGCCTGGGTGCGCCAGATGGCATCGACGGTCGCCGGTCCCGAGGTCACGACTGTCGGATCACTCGCGAGGCTGCCCGTTCCGACCTCGTGGGCGCCAAGCCATCCGTAGGCGGTTCCAAGGTCGGTCCACAGGTTGTTGGCACTGTCGCGCCATACCACCCCGATGGTGCCGTTGGCGGTCGCCACAGCGTCAGGATCGCCCTGCACCGCGCCGGAGTTCAGCGGCGTGGCCCCGGACCATGCGCCCGCCGAATAGCTCGATGCCCAGAGCTCGCCATCGGTGGCTTTCCAGATCACCTCCATGTCACCGGGCGACTGGCTCACGGCAGTCGGCGCCGACCCGACAGCGAGGGTGCCCACCTGCAGCTCCACGGGTGCCTGCCACGTCTCCGATCCGAAGAAGCCGCTCTGCGACTGCACCTGCCAGAGGTCGCCGGACGTGTCCTCCCAGAAGGCGTCCACCTGACCCGGGGTCGGAGACACGACGGCCGGGTCCGACGCGACATCGGCTGGGCTGATCGATGCGAGCGACTGTGGCTGCCATGCCTCGCTGCGATATGCGATGTCGTGGAGCTTCGCGTCGGTGCCACGCCAGATCACGTCGATGTCGCCGGGCTGATCCGAGACGCTCTGCGGGGTCCCCGCAACGGTGGACGCCGTCAGCTCGGCGGGAGCCTGCTCCGTCTCGCGAAGCCACCCGATGATCGGCGTGTAGCCGTTGGCGGTCACGTAGGAGCCGTTCAGGGCGAAGCGATCAGTCCCGGACGCGGTCGCGTTCTGCTCGACGACATCAACGTAGCCCGGACCGACGTCACGGACGATGGCCACGTGGCCGGATCCGTCCCAGTAGCTGCCGAGCCATCCCGGGCCGAAGATCATGAGGTCGCCCTGCATCGGTGCCACACCGGCGCCGTTGGCGAACTGCTCGAGCGGGATCGGAAGTGTCGGGCCGGCCTGGTACATCGTGTAGGCGTCGCCGCCCCAGTTCGCCGGCTCGCCCCACGCGTAGTAGGCGTAGCGAAGCGCCAGCTGCGTGCACTGGAATTCGGGACCGAACTCGCACCCGAAGGGGGTGCCGCAGCCCACGTCGTTGAAGGACGTTCCATTGCCGTATGCAGTGAGGTTCTGGCAGTTGGTCACCCAGGTGGCCCAGGTGCACCCGCTGATCAGCGGCGCGCCGTAGTTGCCGGTCCCCGCGACCAGGGCGCCGAGCATTCCCTGCGTGACGGTCGGTGCGGGAGGCGGCGGTGTGCCGAGCGGCGTGCCAGAGGCCGGCGTGGTCCTGGCAACGACAGCGCCGATGGCGCCGAGTCCGCCCACCGCCGCCACGGAGGCGGTGACAGGGGTCGCGCCGAGACCGATGCTGGGTGCCGAAGCTCCGGCGCTCAGCGCGGGAGCCAGGCTCGCGGATCCAGCGAGGAGCGCGGCAAGCGCAAGTCGATGGAAGGACGAATGCATGCCGGCCCAGACTGCCAGAGGTCATCTGACGTTGCCGTCACGGGGTCGCAACGATCAAGTTCGCCCGCCGATGACGGTCGGGAGCTACTGGAACCAGCCCTCGATGTCGACGATCGCGTTCACGCTGCCGGCCGCGTTGAAGAGGTCGACGTCACCCTGGTCGGCGCCCGTGACCGGGTCGAGCTGCACGACGGTCAGGTTGGGCAGCACCTCCCCTGCGCTCAGGTTGATGTCCGAGGCGAGCGGGTGGGTGACGTTCGCCGGGTACATGGTCAGATAGGTCGCCGACGTCGGCGCGATCGCTGTCAGGTTGGCGATCACCGCAACTGCCGTGGTGCCCGATGTCACTCCCGGCACCGAGCCCTGGCCCGCCACCTTGATGAGCGCCGCACTGCCGGCGGCGATCGCGCCGGCGGCGCAGGCGGTGACCACCCACTCGCGTGTCGCAGATGCGGGTCGGCTGGATCGCCTGGTACTGGGCGCCGGCCGGCGCCGTGGCGCTGCCGAACCATCCCCCGGCGTCGATCAGCACGTTGATGTTGCCGGTGGAGTTGTAGACGCACAGAGAGGTATCGCTGCCGCCCGGAGACGACGGTCCGAGCGCGATCATCACGCGGTTCGCCGCGACCAGCCCCGCGGTGAGGTTGATCGTCGAGAACTTCGGGGCATTGGTGCCGCTGTACGGACACTGTCCATTCGAGTTGGTGGGTGAAAGGCTCAGATACGTGGATGCAGATCCCGCGACGCCGGTGAGGTTGACCACAACCGCCGCAGCTGTCCCGTTGCTCGGGATCGCGTCAGCGCCGGATCCGGTGACGTTGACCAGCAGCGCTCCGCCTCCGGTGATGGGTCCGTGCGCTTTGCAGGTGGGGGTCTGCGACGTGCTGCGGGTGTCACACACGCGGACGGGTGAGATGGGATGGAACTCGCCGCTGACAGCGGACGATGCCTGCGGCGTGAACCACCCCTCGACGTCAGCCAGGACATTCACCGTCCCGAGCGCGTTGTAGATGTCGACTGCACCGCCCTGGCCGAGCGTGACCGTGACGAGATTGGCGATGACCTTCCCCGGCGCGAAATTGAGGTTGGACGCCTTCGGCATGCCCGTGCCATACGGATAGACGGTCAGCAGGCTGCTGGCGGTACCGGCAACCTCGGTGACGTTGAGCACCACCGCGGTGGCATTGGTGGGAATGGGATCAGTACCGATCGATAGCCCGGGGACATTCGTCAACAGCACCTTCTCGGTTGTGCCAGGCCCGAAGGTCGGATCAGCCCCGCACTGAATGCAATCCGAGGTGCGTGTGTCGAGAATCCGGAACGGGCTCGGGGCCGGTATGTAATTCGCGAGGCCGACATAGATGTAGCCCGAGCCGACCGAGACGGGACTCGTGCCGAGCGAGTCCGTCACCTGCGCCTGGACCAGCCCGGATGACGACGTCGACGGCGTCGTGAACGTGAAGGTGTCAGGCGTGAACGAAGCGGTGGGGATCGCGACGGGCGCGCCGTTGAAGCTGAGTGTGGTTCCCGGCGCGAAATCGGAGCCGCTCACCGTCACGAGCTCTCCCCCCGAAGCGGGGCCGGCCGCCGGCGACAGCGACGAGATCGTGGGTCCTGCAAACGTGTACCGGCCGATGAACGTGTTCCAGCAGGTGTTCGCATTGGCGCAGCCGGTACCGGTGTTGCCCTCCGTCTCTTCGGAAAGCACCCACACGTCGGTTGGATGCGACGGGTCTTGCACAGCCGCGGAGTAATCGCCCCACGTGCAGCTCGAGCACCCTGCAGGGCTGTAGAACGTGAGGCTCGTATGCAGCGTGACCATGCTGCTCCACACCGCGTTGGTGATCGCCGCGACCATCACCGACTCGAACGCCGTGCTCGAGGACTTGTCAAAGGTGACGACCGCATCGCCGGCGTTGTCCAGGCCGATCGCCGGGTCGTAGAGCGATGCGCCGTTGACTCCCTGCACCGGATAAGGCGTCACCGCGCCGACCGTCCCCCCTGACGTTGCCGATATCAACTCGACATTCACGCATGAGCGCACCTGCGTGTCGCCACCCGGCGTGCATCCGGTGTTCCCTGCAACCCAGAGCGCGTTTCCCGCCCACGTTGCACTGAGAAATCGGTCCGTGCCAGTGGTGAGCGTCGCTCCAGTGCCGTTCTGCGCAGCCTGCGGTGGCGCGCTGGTGGTCGCCACGGCCTCAGCGGTGCACGGATACGCGAGGTTCTTGCCTTCGGGGGTCCCCGTGATTGCCATGACTGCGATGGATCCTGATTGCACGGCGGTGCAGTTGGCGTCGTTGGCGACCTCGTATGCAACGGCTTGCGCATCATCGGTCATCGCAGGGATCTCCCCGATGGGTCCACCCGCGAGGAATGCACTGCTGTTCACGCCGAGTGTCCCGGTGACGAGATCGGACCGTTGGATGATCGTCGTCTGACTCGCAACCGCGAGACCCGTTGTGCAGCTCTCATAGTCACTCGACTCCACCACCAGATTCGCGGTGATGCCGAGTGCGACGTCAGAGAACTCACGCGTACCGCCGAGTTCCGGGTCGACGTTGATCGTTCCGCGCGAGGTCCACGGCAACGCGGGGTTGGACTGCGAGACCATGACCGCCACCTGGCTTCCACATGCCGAGAGCGTCGGATTGAACTGCAGGACGGCCAGGATGAACAGCCCCGAGAGTGGGTCATACACCACGTGTGGATAACGAACGTCCCATCCGGATGTGTTCCCGATCATCGCGCTGATGTTCATGACCACCGCTGGTGATCCCGTGCGTGGCGTGATTTCGAGCGCGCTGTTCGCTGCCTCGACGACATTGCCTGGTCCGACGGCGATGCTCGGATCGGCCGGTGTCGTCACCGCTGCATTGCCTGTTCCCGCTTTCTCGATTGCTGCCTGCTCGCTGAGACCCGGCTGACTCTGCAGCTGCGTCGGTGTGGTACCGGTGCCGGCTGCGAGCGTCGTTGCATTCGATTGCCTGTGCGTGGTGCGCGATGGTGCCGTGCGTGCACTGAGCGGCGAGGCGCTCGCAAAGACGGGGGATGCCGACCACGCTAACGAGAGTGCTGCGAGGAGCGCGGAAGAGACGATGAAGGAGCGGCGCACCATCTCGATTCTAGGAGCGGATTGCGTTTGTGACACGCCGCTGTGACAGAGGTGACCGATTCGTGACATCTCCTTGGCGCTCGCCTCACGACTGTCCGGGCGTCCCGCCGTGACATGGCGTATAAAATTGCCCCACCGGGACAGCCGGCAGATGGCCCACTTCAGGAGACCCTCGATGACCGACCTACGCGGCTGGAAGCCCGTTTCGCTCGCCGATGACGACGACGAAGAAGAGGGTGACGAGGAAGAGGACGAGGACGAGTAGCTCCCTCGGCGCGGCGGAGCGCTTCCGCCAGGTCAATCTCATCGCGGATCCGCTCTATGGCTACATAGAGATCACCAAGGATCAACCCGGTGAGGCGAGCGAGCGTCAGCTCCTCGACACGGTCTGGTTGCAGCGTCTCCGCCGCGTGCACCAACTCCAATCCGCGTGGTGGGTGTTTCCCAGCGCTGAGCATTCGCGTTTCACGCATCTGCTCGGCGCGATGCATCTGGCAAGTCTCTTCTCACGCCGCGTCGATGCATCGCTGCGCGCTGCCTTTCCTGACGCGCCGTCGCCGGGGCTCGTCGAGGAGACCCTCCGCATCGCCGGGCTCCTGCACGACGTCGGGCACGGCCCGTTCGGTCACTTCTTCGACCACGAGGTCCTCGCGCAATGGAACCTCGACCACGAGGTGATCGGTCGCCATCTTGTTAACAATCAGCTCGCGGACATCATCAGCTCGCTCCGCGCCAGCCCGACTGCGCGTTTCGAGGCCGGCGAGCAGATCGACCCGATGTGGGTCGCATGGGTGATGGCCGACGCGGACATTGCCGGCTACACGCCGCCACCCTGGCTGCACGCGTTGAAGCCGATTCTCTGCGGCCCCGCGACGGTGGACAACCTGGACTACGTCCCGCGCGACGCGTACATGTGCGGCATCAGCCTCGGTGCCGTCGAGGTGCAACGCCTCATCCACTACACGTTTGTCAGCGGCGACAGCATCGTGCTGCACGCGCACGCAGCGGGTGCGCTGGAGATGTTCCTCGCGTCGCGCCTGTACATGTATCTGCACGTCTACCATCACCGCACCGGTCGGCGATTCGACCTGTCGATGCGCGAGGTCTTCGCTGACACCATCGCGCAGCTGCTCCACGGCAATCCGCTCGAGCATCTCGATGAGTACGAGCTGCTCAACGACTGGTCTGTGCTCGTTGCGGTGCAACGCTGGCAACGCGATGCGCCCGGCAGCGAGCGCCGCCGCCTCGCCGATGCATGGTCGCGAATCGCCGCTCGCGATCTGCCGTGGCATCTCGCATACGAGAGTGTCGTCCACCAGGGGACCGACACTTCCACATTGCAGCAGCGTGTCGATGCTCAGCTGGCATCCGCCCACCTGGACGCACGTGTCGAAGTGGACGTTGCCATTGCGCGTATCGCACCGCAGAACCCCATGACCGATGACGGCATGGTGCGGATCTACGATCCGCTCAACGACACCATCGAGGCTGCTCGAGCCACAGAGCTCGTGGCGCGATTGCCACAGCACAACCAGGTGATTCGAGTGTTCACCGACGACGTCGCCGCGCTGAAAACAGTGCGCGACGCGGTGAACGCCGTTATCGGCGGTTGATCGTCAGCCCGCGACGGGCAGGCGCGGACCAGAGGGCATCACGGGACCGGCGGCGGCGGTGAAGTTCTCCTGGCTCACCTGAGCGGCGATGTGCGACGCGACATCGCGGAAAACCTCGCCCATCGGGCTCGACGGCGCCGCGGCCATGATGGGACGCCCGTCGCCATCCGCGCCGCGAATGCGCGGATCGAGTGGCACGGCCCCAAGGAACGGCAGCTCATAACGAGCGGCAAGATCGCGCCCGCCACCGGATCCGAAGATATCGGTGCGCTCATTGCAGTGCGGGCAGATGAACCCGCTCATGTTCTCCACCACGCCGAGCACCGGGACATTGAGCTTGCGGAACATCTCGATGCCTCGCGCGACGTCCGCAAGTGAGACGTCCTGCGGCGTGGTGCAGATGACCGCACCGGTCATCGGCATGCTCTGCGCGAGACTCAGCTGCACGTCGCCCGTCCCCGGCGGGAGGTCGATGACGAGATAGTCGAGGTCGCCCCACGAGACCTCGTACAGAAACTCACGCAACGCCTTGGCGAGCATGGGGCCGCGCCAGATCACCGGCTGTCCGGGGTCCAGGATCGTGCCGAAGGACACCACCTTGAGCCCGTGCGCCTCGAGCGGCTGCATCTTTCCATCCGGACCTGCATGCGGGCGCTCACGAATCCCGAGCATGATCGGGACGTTCGGCCCGTACACATCCGCATCGAGCAGGCCGACGCGTGCACCGGCGAGGCGCAGCGCGATCGCGACATTGACCGCGACAGTGGTCTTGCCCACGCCGCCCTTGCCTGCGCTGATGGCGATTGCATTGCGCACTCCGGCGATCTCCTGCCGCCCGGGCAGCCCGCGCGTGGTGCTGACGTCAGCGTCCCAGCGGATCTCCACGCGTGTGATGCCTGGAACAACTCCGAGGACCGCCGCATCGATGTCGTCTTTGATCCGGTCCTTCAGTGGACATGCAGGAGTCGTGAGCACAACGCGAATCGAGGCCACACCACCGTCGATCGCCAGATCGCGGAGCATGCCGAGTTGCAGCATCGGCCTGTGCAGCTCGGGGTCGATCACGGTGGCGAGCGCACGCTCGAGGGCGTCAAGCGCCCCGGGATCACTCATCTGACCCCGAGTATACCCAGGGGCACTGGAAGCCAAGCTCAGGCGGGCTGATCGCGGAACCAGTGCTCGAAGAACGGCAGCGTGGTCCCGAGTCCGACGCGGACCCTCGGCAACTGCCACAGCCCCGTGCTCGTGTCGACATCGCTGTCAACGCGAAGATCCTGGACGCCTGCGACGTATCCATAGCTCGCGAGCGTGGCGAACATCGATGCTTCGCGGGTCGTGCCCTGCGTGGTCAATGGCCACGGCCAGACGCCGGTGTAGGCGATGAACTGCACGGGGTCACCCGTCAGGCTCTCGAGATCGGTCTTGGTGCGGTTGGTGAGCGCGTTCAGGACATGGGGTCCCGCGGAGAAGAAGTCGGTGTCGTCGTTGACCGTGTGATCCTCGATCGAGAATCCGGTGTCGGCGAGGTTCTGAATCTCCGCAGCCGTCATGTACGTCTGCGGTCCGACCTTGCGGCCGATCAGTCCGGTACATGGGAAGAACACTGCCGTGAATCCGTCCGCGCGCAGCACGGGGACGGCATTCGTCCACTGGCTCAACCTGCCGTCGTCGAACGTGATCACAAACGGGTGCGGTGGCAACGGCAATCCATAGAGCAGCGCATCCGCAAGGTGCTGCAGCGATATCGATGTTGCCTTGATGCTCACGAGGTAGGCCATCTGGGCATCGAATGCGCTCGGCAGCGTGGTGAGGCCGATCTCGAGACGCCAACCCCAGTTCGACGGTTCGATCGAACGCGGCGGGATGCTGTCGACCAGGTGATACATCAGGATTGGCACATCCACGCTGACCTTCGGGGTGGCGGCGGGCAGGATGACCGGCGCATCGATCGACTCCGGTCCTTCGCCGAGGATCGACGCTGTACCGGACAACGCATCGAACTCGATATCCAGCGACGTCATCGAGAAGAGACCGGCCACGCCGAGCGGGCGGAGCGCCGACGGGTGTGAGAAGACGACATCGGCAGGAAAGGTCCAGACGTCATCGACCTGCACCGATGGTGACTCCGGTGCGGTCCAGACCTGCTCGAGATCCGGGTCACCGAGGCTGACTCGCAGGATGGGTGCCCGCGCGAACTTTCGGTCGAGCATTGCCGTGCGCGCTTCCTCTGACGGCCACATGGCCTGCGCCTGCGGGGCCAGCTCGCTCCACTGCGCGCCGTACTCGAGGGCGACGAATTGATCCTCGAAGGCCCCGGCAAGAGCAGTCACCGCCGGCGGCGCGATCAGGAGCCGCACCGGCGCCACCCTCGGCGTCGGGGTGGGCCGCGGCGGTGGAGTGGATCCGCAGCCGCTGAGGGAAAGGATCGCGCCGGCAGCGAACAGCGACGCGAGCACGGGCCGTCTCACCTGCCTATTCAACGCCACCGCGACGTTCCATGGACGGCTCTCCGGCCACACTGCTACGCCGGAATTGATGCGCTCTCTACAATGCGGCGGGCATGCTCGATCGGCGCGTGATTCGCGATCTCGAGGGTCAGGTTGCTCCCTCACACGTGTACACGCGCCCTGCCGATCTGGCGGCCTACGCCTATGACGCCTGGGGCGCGTCCGGCGAGCGCCATCTCCCCGATGCGGTCGTGTTCCCCGCAACCACCGAGGAGGCGGCGGGCGTGGTCAGCGTCTGCGCCGTCCACCGGGTTCCGATCGTCCCCCGCGGGGCGGGCACCGGGTACGCGGCAGGCGCATCGCCCTCGAGCGGCGGGGTCATCCTCAGCCTCGCTCGCCTGAACAGGATCCTCGGCCTCGAGTCCGAGGCGCTTCGCATCCATGCCCAGGCGGGCGCCATCACCGGCGGCATCCATGCCCACGCGGCCGCGGCGGGCCTGTACTACCCGCCGGATCCGGGCTCGTCGTCGACCTGCACGATCGGCGGCAACGTCGCCTGCAACGCGGCGGGTCCGCACACCCTCCGCTATGGCGTCACGGCGGATTTCGTTGCCGGCATCACCGCGGTGCTATCGGACGGACGGATCGTCCGCCTCGGCGAGGGCGGCGATACCTCGGCGTCCGGGCTGCTGTCGCTGCTCGTCGGCTCCGAGGGGACGCTCGGCGTGATCACCGAGGTGCTCCTGCGCCTCATCCCCGCCCCGAAGACGCGTTCGACCCTCGCGGCCACCTTCACGGGGATGGACCGCGCCGCCGATGCGGTTGCGGAGATCACCGCCGCCGGCATCGTTCCCGCTGCACTCGAGTTCCTCGACGCCGGAGCGCTGGAGGCGGTCCGCAAGGCGGGCGGCGGCAACATCGGTGGCGACAGTGCGGCTTTGCTCATCGTCGAGCTGGAAGGCGATCCTGCCACCGTCGGCGCCGATACCGAGGCTGCCTGCACCGCGATCACTCGCGCCGGTGCTTCGCAGCTGCAGCGCGCCACCGAGCCCGGGCAGGCGGCTCGCCTCTGGGCTGCACGCAAGGCGGTGAGCGCCGCCGTCGCCAAGGTGCAGATCGGCAAGGTGAACGAGGACGTGGTCGTCCCCCGCGACCGCGTTGCGGAACTGGTTGCGCACACGCGCGAGCTGGGCTTCAAGCACGAACTGCCGGTCGTCAACTTCGGCCATCTGGGCGACGGCAACGTCCACGCCACCTTCCTGATCGACCCGCGGCTCGAGGGCGAGCGCGCTCGAGCCGACGCTGCGGCCGGAGAGCTCTTCGAGACGGTGCTCGCAATGGGTGGATCGCTCTCCGGTGAGCACGGCGTCGGCGCCGCCAAGCTGGATTACGTCGAGCGTCAACTCGGCCCGGGCACCGTGGAGCTGATGCGACGCATCAAGACCGCGCTGGACCCGCACGACGTCCTCAACCCTGGCAAGAAGATCCCGCCGCGTCAGTCCTCGGCGTCGAGCGCGGCCAGCAACGAGGCCGCGTAGTCCGTCTCGTCGATCCGGCGCGCGAGCTCACGCCCGTCGTCGACCGGCAGCTCCATCGAGGCGTCGTACACGAAGCTGTACACGTTGCTCAGCGTCCAGTCACCGAAGCCGAGCGACGCGAGCGCATCCGGAAGCCGCGGCTCGCTCCGGTCTGCGTCGAACGTGTCCGTGGCCGCCTTGTAGAGCGAGCTGAGATTGCGGTACTCGGTCTCGTATTCCTCGATCAGCGCTGAATCAGCCTCCTCCTCGCGCAATCGGGCGAGCGTCCGGCGCAGCGACTGGATCTCCAGCTGATACTCGTCCACCCTTCTGACGAGTTTAGAGGACGTGTCACAGGGCACACGTCACGATCACTCCGGGCGGTGGCGTGGCACCTCGTCGGGATAGAGACGCGAGAATCGGCGGCGCTCGATGGCGAAGAAGAAGGCGGCGCCGGCTCCCATCAGCACCACGCCGACGAAGATGCCGAGGCCGAACCAACCGCCCGGAACGCTCTTGAAGAAGCTGGTATCCCCGGCAGCACCGTCGACTGCGGGAGCGGGAACCGCACAGAGCGAGTACGTGAGGAACTTCGCGTACACGCCGAGCACGAAGTCCGTCCGGTACTCATTGCTGTCGACGAGCTCCTGCGTCACCGACGCCTGCCATGTCGCATCGTGCGGCTGCGGAAGGTTGAGGAACGCCGTTTCCTGCGTGGGCACACCGGCACGCATCAGCAGCGTGGCGATCGTGTGGACCACAAATCGCGAATCGGTGCCACCGGTGTCCGCGTAGTACTCCGGCGTCGATGCGATCGCCTCGAGGAGCACATCGTCAGGTGTCTGGAGCGACTTGATGTCGCCGGAAAGGATCCCCTGGCCGGCGTTCAGCTCCGATGCGATCGGCGCCCTCAGCACGAGCTGCTGGTAGTCCAGCGACACGACGAGGTCTTGATACGCGAGCGACGTCACCATTGCCATGGCAAAGTTGGTATGCCCGATCGGATCGTTGGTGTACGTGTTGAGCGCCGCCGACACCTCGGCGTTGGTCGGTTGCCGTCCGAGAAGATCCTGGTACACGCCTTTGATCAACCCCGTCTGCGTGCTCCCTTGATCTGCGTAGAACTGGCTGCTGCCGAGCACGCCGGCGATGATGTCCTCCTCGGTCTGGCCGCCCGAGAATCCGGCCAGGGCGGCTGACAGCTGCGCGTTGGAGGGGGTGCCGATCGTGCTGGTGCATTCCTGCGCGGCGAGCTCGCGGCAGGTCGGGTGCATGTAGTTCGCAAAGAATGACGTGACTTCGTCGGCGCGAAACTCGGCTCCGGAGACCACGTTCTCGGCGATCGTGAGCCTCGCTGCGGCGTCGCCTGCCTGGATCTCCTTCATGAGGCCGGCATCGGCCGCCAGCTCAGTCGACGTCGGTGGCCGGTTGAGGAGGTCTTCGTAGAGGTGGCTCACGAATCCCGTGGCCGACCCGCCCGCAAGCGTGTAGAAGGTCTCTGACGCCGCGATCTCCTCCACCATCGAGTTGCCGGACAGTCCGGGAGCGCCTACTCCCGAAAGCCGGTTCACCCACAGCGCCAGGTCGGCACCGTTGGGATAAGTCTTCAGGAGGGCGTGAAAGGCCTGGTCGATGCGGATTGCCCTCGCCTCAGGGCTGAGAACGACGTTCTGGACGAGCTGGGCCCGAGCCGCGTCACTCCCTGAGGCGATGACGTCGAGGGCCGTGGCCATCTCGATCGGCGTTGGATCGTGCCGCAAGACGTCGTCGTAGAGACGGTTGATGAACCCTACGGGCGTGTTGCCGGCGTCGTGGAAGTACTCGTCGGTATCGAGAATCCGCATCTCCACCACCGTTGGATCTGCGCCGGCGCCTGCAAGGAGCGCCGAGTCGGCCGTGAGCTCAGTCTGGGTCGGGCTGCGCCCGATGCCCGCGGAGCAGTCCGCTCCGCCTTCGGGCGTCCCGCCACCAGATCCGCCACCGCCGCCACCGATGACAAATGGAGTCGGCGTGGGAAGCGGCGTCGGCGTGGGTGTGGGAGGCGCGGTGCTCGCCGTTGGCGTGGGCACCGGCGTCGGGGTGGGTGACGGTTTGTGTGTGGGGGTCGGGGTGGGCCGAGGAGTCGGTGTCCGTGTTGGCGTCGGGGTCGGGGTGGGCGTCGGGGTAACGGTGAACGGGCTGGCGGCGAATGCCTCGCTGTTGGGCACGGGGTCGCCGGTGGTGTTGTCGACGAGCGACGCACTCGGAGTGTGGTTGCCCAGCGTCGTGTTGGTCGGGACCGTTCCGGTGACATCGCCGTTGCAGGTGCCGGCATCTGCTGTCGCCTGGCCGATCAGCAGGTACGGACTGTCCCAGTAGAGGTTGATCTCAACGCTGTCTGCGGAGACCCCGCAGTCGGTGGTGTCCCAGTTGTACGCGAAGGTCACCCGAGTGGTTGGCGCGCCTGATGACGGGGAAGGGGAACTCAGCGTCGGACTCGTGAACGCCGCTGCCGGCCGGGTCATGACGATGGGGAGCGCGACAGCGCCCACCAATGCCAGGACCACAACTCCAGCCGCTCTTCGCATAACCATCACTCTATCCCCGCCTACCGATTCGCCCGTGTGATGCGACAGGAATGGATCAGCCCGTTCTCACGTTGACGAGGTTGCCGACCAGGTGCCCAACCCCGAAGGCGACGCCGGCGGCGACTGTGGCAAACGCCAGCTGGCGGAGCGCCGACCGCACCCGCGAGCGCCCGGTGAAGATCGCCACCGTCCATCCAACCGCCAGCACCGAGATCGCTCCCAGCACGATCGAGAGCAGCGCGGCGGTGGTCCCGCTGACGAAGAACCACGGGAAGAGGGGGATCACGGCGCCGATCGAGAACATCACAAAGGACGATCCGGCCGCCTGCCAGGGATTGCCCGTCTTGCCCGGCCGCAGGCCGAGCTCCTCACGGGCGTGGACCTCGAGGGCGACAACCGGGTCTTTCATGATCGCCTCGGCGATGCGGTGAGCATCAGCCGCGGCCACGCCGCGAAGGCGGTAGACGGCGGCCAGCTCCCTGGTCTCGGCTTCGGGATGACGCTCCAGCTCGCGAGCTTCGATCTCGAGCTCGCGCTGGAGCAGCTCGGATTGCGCCGCCATCGAGACGTACTCGCCCGCTGCCATGGAGAAGGCGCCGGCGACCAGGCCTGCGAGCCCGGCGAGCAGGACGACTGACGGTACCGGGTTCGCGCCCGCGACACCGAGGATCAGCGAGATGTTGGTGAGCAGGCCGTCGCTGATGCCGAACACCGCTGCACGCGCAGCACCGCCCTGGAGGTCACGGTGATGCGAATGCCCTGCACCGTGAGGATCCGACGCGTCTTCAACCGGTGCGACCCGCTGTGCCATGGAAGCAAGTATGCCGACGTTTTCGGATCAGGCGGTCCGGATAACCGGCGGCGGGAGGCGGTCCTAGAAGAACAGGTGGTGGAGCGCGATCGTGGGGATGGCGAGGATCGCGATGATGTTCATCACCTTGATCATCGGGTTGATCGCGGGTCCGGCGGTGTCCTTGTATGGATCGCCGACCGTGTCACCGGTCACCGCCGCGGCGTGCGCATCCGAGCCCTTGCCGCCGAAGTTGCCTTCCTCGATGTACTTCTTGGCGTTGTCCCAGGCGCCGCCGCCCGTGGTCATCTGGAGGGCGACGAACAGGCCGACGACGATCGTGCCGAGCAGCATCGCCCCCAATGCCTGTGGACCGAGCACAAACCCGACGATGAGCGGCGCGATCACCGGCAGGATGCCCGGGATGATCATCTCCCGCTGCGCCGCGGCAGTGACCAGCGCGACGCACTTGCCGTACTCCGGTTTGGCGGTGCCTTCCATGATCCCGGGGATCTCGCGGAACTGGCGACGAACCTCGATCACCACCTCACCGGCCGCGCGCCCCACTGCCAGCATCGCAAGCGAGCCGAAGAGGAACGGCATGATGCCGCCGAGGAGCAGGCCGGCGATGACAGGCGGCGCCGTGAGGTCGAAGGTGACGCCGGCCAGCCCGGATCCGTGCAGGGTGTTGTTGAGGATGTCGGTGTAGCTCGCGAAGAGCACCAGCGCGGCGAGCCCCGCGGAGCCGATCGCGTATCCCTTCGTGACCGCCTTGGTGGTGTTGCCCACCGCATCGAGAGGATCGGTGACCTGCCGCACGCTCTCGGGCAGGTCCGCCATCTCGGCGATGCCACCCGCGTTGTCGGTGATCGGTCCGTACAAGTCGATCGCCACCACGATCCCGGTCATGCTCAACAGCGCCGTGGCCGCGATCCCGATGCCGTAGAGGCCACCGAGCGATGCTGACGCGAGGATGCCGATCGCGATGATGAGGACGGGAATCGCAGTCCCCTCCATGCCGATCGCGAGCCCCGCGATGATGTTGGTGGCGTGCCCGGTCTGCGAGGCCCTGGCGATCGTGCGGACCGGCCAGAATTGCGCGCCGGTGAAGAACTCGGTCACGGCGACGATGAGCACGGTGATGACGATGCCGATCACCGCGCACCAGAAAAGGTTGAAGACCGGGTGGGGATCCGCTCCCTGGTCGAAGCCCTTGAGATATCCGCCGTTGTTGAGCAGCACGGTGATGAGCAGGAAGCCCGCAAGCGATACGATCGCTGACACGATCAAGCCGCGATAGAGCGCGCCCATGATCCAGGTGCCCTTGCCCATGCGCACGAAGAACGTGCCGATGATCGAGCCGACGATGCTCACCGCGCCGAGCATCAGCGGAAAGAAGACGAACACGAGGTTCGGTGAGCCGCCTGCGGCCTTGTAGAGCAGGCTGCCGAGCAGCATCGTTGCAACTGCGGTCACCGAATACGTCTCGAAGAGGTCCGCCGCCATGCCGGCGCAGTCGCCGACGTTGTCGCCGACGTTGTCGGCGATGACCGCGGGGTTGCGCGGGTCGTCCTCAGGGATCCCGGCCTCGAGCTTGCCCACCAGGTCCGCGCCGACGTCCGCGGCCTTGGTGTAGATGCCGCCGCCGAGGCGGGCGAACACCGAGATGAGTGACGCGCCGAAGGCGAAGCCCACCAGGGCGTTGAAGTCCTGGAAGAGCCCGTATGCGAGCGCGACGCCGATCAACCCGAAGCCGACGACGAAGAACCCTGTGACTGCACCGCCCCGAAACGCCAGTTGCAACGCGGGGTTGAGCCCACCGCGGGCCGCCTCGGCGGTGCGCAGGTTCGAGCGCACGGAGATGTTCATCCCCACGTAACCGGCTGCGCCGCTCAGCACCGCGCCGATCACGAAGAGCACGCCGGTCTTCCAGCCGAGCGTGAACGTGAGGAAGAGGAAGATCACGGCGCCGATCCCGGCGATGATCGTGTACTGCCGGTTCAGGTACGCCTGCGCGCCTTCCTGGATCGCTTTCGCGATCTCCTTCATCCGGTCGTTGCCCTCGGGCTGCCGGAGCACCCAGAAGATCAGGAAGACGGCGAAGAGGAGCGCCAGGAGGCCCGCCGCCGCGATGGGCAGCAGGATGGCGCGGTCAAGGGTCGGCATTGCGCTCGGGTCTCCTCAGGACAGTGAGTGAGTGCCCGGGCGGCTGTCATCCGCGCCACCCCAGGGCCGCCAGATTGTACCCGGCCGGTCATCCCATGCAGCAACGCCTATGCTGAAGTGGTGCCGAGCGCCATTGGCCTGACCGCCATCGTGACGGTTGGCGACGAGATCCTCAGCGGGCACACGCAGGACACCAACTCCAGCTTTTTGGCACGCCTCGCGTTCGCAGCGGGGCGTCCGGTGGCTCACATCGAGGTTGTGGCCGACCAGCCGGCTGCGATCATCGGCGCGATCCGGCGCGCGGTGGACGACCCCGAGATCTCTCGCATCGCCGTCTGCGGCGGGATCGGTCCGACGCCGGACGACCGCACCTTCCAGGCCGTCGGCGACGCGCTCGGCCTGCCGCTCGAGCTCAACCCGATCGCGTTCGCCAACATCGAGGCGATGGCGCAGCGTATGCATGCCGCGGGCTGGATCGAGAAACCCGTGGTCTCAGAGGCGAACCGGCGCTGCGCAATCGTTCCGGTGGGCGCGACGGTGCTCATCAACAGGCGAGGCATGGCTCCACCACTGGCGATCGATATCGGCGAAGACCGATGGTTGTTCGTGCTGCCCGGCATCCCGCGGGAGTTCGTCACGATCGTGGAGGAGGAACTGATCCCCGGATACTTCGGTGGCGGGACGGCGCCGGTCGTGCGCGAGCTGTACTACCGCTCCGTCCCCGAGTTGGAGATGTCCGAGCCGATGCTCACATTGCAGGCGGAATTCCCAGACGTGACAGTGGGTTCCTATCCGCAGGTCGAGAACCGGCGGCTCGTCATCCGCCTACGCGGGCGAGAGACGGCGCGTGTTGACGCCGCAGTCGCCCGGCTGCGCTCGATGCGCAGCGACGTCTAGAGGATCGAAGCGGGTTTCCCCGCTGCGATCAGACCTTCTGGAGGTTGCGCGCGCGCGGGCCCTTGGGCGAGTCGACGATATCGAACGTCACCTGCTCGCCTTCCTGGAGGGCGTCGAAGTCGACAGTGGTCAGCTCGGTGCGATGAAAGAACACCTCGTTGCCATCGTCTGCGCGGACGAAACCAAATCCACGGTCGGGAATAATCTTCTTGATTCTTCCAGCGGTCACAGCATGTCCTCCAGGACTCTCGCCGACACGGACGCCCACCGCGTTCACGACCACTATGGGACTGTCCCCTGTCAGCAACGGGAACCCGCAAAAGACCGCGATGGAAGCACCGAAGGATGACGATTTCCCGCCGTTCCGGTGCTCATCGCAGCATAGCAGGGTATTCACTTGAGCCGCGTTCCCAGGCTGCATGGAGTTCGTGCAGGCTCTCGGGAAGATTCGCGTAGTAATCCTCGACGTCGACGCGCTCGGACAGTGGGCTCGGGAGCGAACGTTCGCGCTCGCGTTGCGCTTCCGCAAGCCAGGCACTGCCGAACGCTGTCGGGACACCGGAGGCATCGACAACGCCTGCAGCGCGCAGGTGCTGCTCTCGGTCAAACGGCGGTACATCGGCGGCGCGCGGACCGGGACCGCTCCACATCGCCGCCATCACACCCACACAACCGCAGTCACTCAGTGCGTCAACAGCGCCGGCGACGAATCGTTGTGTCTGCGCGTCATTGTCCGGCTCGCTGTCATCCGCCACTGCGACGTCGGTGTCAGAACCGGCGTGCAGGTGCGCGACCAGCGTCGCTGACTGCGTCAGCGACTCACACAGTTGCACGAGGAAGGTCGCGGCCGCCGGATCGAGCGCACCGCCGACCTGCGCGAGTGCGCTCCCCGAGAGATCGAGCCCCACGCAATCGACGAGCCGCGCCACCGCTGCCGGACGAACAGCACGCGCTGTCACGATGTCGTCTGCACTCAGCGTCAGCATGCATCGTTGCTCGCGCGCATGGACTCGTTCGCTCATGAGCGCCACCCAACTGCGAACGTGGTCGATCCTCCGCGGCCGCACGCCGCCCGCTGGATTGTGTCCGAGATCCCACAACGTGATCGCCGGGTGCCCGGCAAACGCGCTCAGCAGCTCGTCGATCCAGCGCACACAGACCTCGAGCATCAGCTGATCGGTATAGAAGTACCGTGCACCGCCGGGCTGCGTGACCGCGTCAGTGACGGCGCGCACGCCACGACGGCGCGCGTCGACGTCGATCGCATACGGCGGCAGCATCACGCACTGACCGAGCGTCTGCATGAACAGCGTGGGCACGACCTGGAGCGACAACTCCTCCGCAACACTCAGAAAATGCTCGAGGTTGCCGAGCCGCGCGGGCTCTACGCGCGACGGCGTCGGCATGAACGCGTCCCACAACAGGTGCGTGCGCACGGTCTGATGTCCCGCACTTTTGATTGCGCGCAACTCGCCCTCCGTGCGCGCAGCGTCGTACTCGTGCCAGATGTACGGACCAACTTCGCGCGACCAGTACGTGACGCCGATGTCGACCGGCTGACGCGTGCGGCTCGGGGTGAGGGCTTCAGTAGACGAAGAGGTCGATGCCTCCTGCGACGGTGAGCACCTGGCCCGTGATGTACCGCGCTTCCGGTGATACGAGAAACACGATCGCGTTTGCGATGTCCTCGGGCTCACCGGCGCTGCGCATCGCGGTGCGGAGCACCATCCGATCATTCATCTTCGCGTCACCCATCTTCCACGCCTCGGTCCCGATGATGCCCGGCGCGATGATGTTCGCGGTGATGCCGAAACGCGCGCCTTCCAGCGCCATCGACTTCCCAAGTCCGATGACGGATGCCTTGGTCGCAGCGTATGACGCCTGGCCGAAGCCGCCAAGCGTGCCCGCGACCGACGCCATGTAGATGACACGGCCCCACCCCTGTTCGCGCATGTAGGGCCACGCAGCTTTCGTGCAGTTGAAAGCACCGGACGTGTTGACACGCAGGTCGCGATCCCAGAGCTCATCGTTCTGGTGCTCGACCTGCGCAATGTGATCGAGCGTCCCCGCGTTGTTCACGAGGATGTCGATCGAGCCGAAGTCCTTCTTGATGGTGGCGAACACCTCGCGGATCTGCTCGCGATTGGTCACGTCCATCTTCATCGCGGCTGATCGCCGTCCCATCTGACGGATCTCGTCGCTCGTCTTCTCCGCGTAGACGACGTGCTGGGAGGTGAACAGTTGCGCCAGCGCGGAATGCGCATCCTCCGCAGTCTGCTCGAGCGCAGGATCCGACTCGATCAGGATGTCGGTGACGACGACATCAGCACCCGCGCGGGCGAGCGCAAGGCAATCCGCTCTGCCGAGACCCCGTGATCCCCCGGTGACGACGGCGACCTTACCGGTGAGATCGAACATGCAGGGCTCCTCGAGACTGGTGAATGCGGGCGATCGGAGAGCTTAGCGCTCGGTCTCTGCAGAACGGGCTCATGACAGGGCTGTGGCGCCGCCGGGATGGGCACGCGTCCGGCCCTACCCTCGTGAGCGTGCTGCCGTCAGAGCTCCGTCCGACCTCCGCGCCTGACCCCGAGCCACCGCCGGTCGTTGGTCCGGCACACCCCGTCCCGTGGACGCCCGGGCCTCCGCCGCCACCGAATCCCGTCGGGAGGCGATCCCCTGCGCTGGCGCTCGGGCTCGTCTGCACGCTGATGCTGGCAGTGGCCGCCGGGTCGCTCGGGATCTCTCGCGCCATCGCGAACGCGCTCCCTGCCGGCTTCCCGGCAAACGGCCCCGCGGTGTTTCCTGCAGCCTCACCCCCGGTGCAGCCCACATCACCCGGCGTCGTCAGCATGGCGACGCTGCAGGCGGTCCTCAGCGCCACTCCGGCAACACGCGGCGTGACCGTCGACCCAGCACTCGCCGCGCGCATCGTCGGCACCGTGTGGCCGGTCCGCGAGGCGGCCCTCGACAGCGACGACCCGACCACCCTTGCCGGCTTCGAGACCGGGAGCGCACTCGCCGGCGACAACGCCGAGCTTGCCGCCAGCGCATGCGGCTGCACAGGTCGCCCTGCACGGCCGATCGCCACGCGCAATCTCTTCGTCCCGAAGGAGAGCGCGTACCCGGCATGGTTCGTGACCGAGCTGACCACGAGCCCGGTGCAGCACTCGCAGTCCGACGTCTTGCTCATGGTGTTCACGCGGGCCTCACCGCTTGCGCACTGGATGCTTTCGCTGGAGACCGAGTACGCCTTCGGGAACGGTTCGGCGTGGGTCTACGCGACACCCGAATCGATGCCGGGCGGTTACGACCTCGCCACGTCGCAACACAACGAGCTTCCCGTCGACCTCGGCGCGTACTACCAGTCCTGGGCGGATCAGGGCGTGGCACCTCCAGACCAGCCCGTTCGCGCCCGGCGCCTTCACCACAGCGCTCGGTCAGCTTCAGGCGGCCGAGGACAAGACACTGGCCGCCGAGGGTGAGCAGCACCGCGTGACGTATTCAGTGGACGAGGCGCAGGACGGGGACTGGACGGTCGCAGCCAACAATGAGCGCCAGGAGCCGTCCTACGGCTGGGCGCTGAGCTGCGGCACCGTGCGTTATGTGGCCGTCACGACGCTGGCGCCAGGTGCTGCGCCGATCCTTCAGCCGGCGGATCGCTCAACGTGGGGAGCAACGCTGGCGCCTGGCACGTACACGCGCATCACGCAGTGGGGGCTGCACGAGACGTGCTTCATGGACGACCTCGACGGCATCCCCTACCTCGTGCTCGGACACGAAGGCGGAGTCATCCGTTCGACCGGCGTTCCCGCGAAGCCGAAATGACCGCGAGCGAAGCGTCAGCTCGCGGCTGCGACCGGCATGGGCGGGGCGTCCTTGACAACCTTCGGTCGCGCGGCGGTGGCGGTCCGCTCGCCCAGCACGTAACGGCTGATCACCAGGCGCTGGATCTCGGCGGTGCCTTCCCAGATCTGATAGATCTTCGCGTCGCGCATGAAGCGCTCCACCGGGTAGTCCTTGATGTAGCCGTAGCCGCCGAGGATCTGCACCGCGTCGACGGTGACGCGCATCGCCATGTCGCCGGCGAACAGCTTCGCCATCGAGCCTTCGCCGCGCGCGAGGGGGACACCGTTCATCACCATCCACCCGGCTCGCCATGTGAGCAGACGGGCAGCGTCGATCTCGGTTGCCATATCAGCGAGCTTGAAGGCGATCGCCTCGTGCTTCGCGATCGGCTTCCCGAATGCGACGCGCTGCAGCGAGTAGTCGCGCGCGAACTCGAACGCCGCACGCGCGATGCCGAGGGCGCCCGCCGCCACCATCGGCCGTGTGGCCTCGAGCATGATCATCGCGCCCACGCGCCCAGGGCCTGTTTCCTCGCCACTTTCGTTGTAGCCGAGGCGCTGGTTGTCGGGGATGAAACAGTCTTCGAAGATGACCTGCGCCGTGTGGGAGGCGCGCACGCCGAGCTTGCGCTCCTTGCGTCCCTGACGCATCCCGGGTGTGCCCTTCTCGATGACGAAGCCGGCGACACCGACGGGACCGAGCGACTTGTCCGTGGTGGCAAACGCAACCTGCACGTCGGCGATGCCGCCGTTGGTGCAGAACTGCTTGGTGCCGTTGAGCACGTAACCGCCGTCGACCTTCTTCGCCGTGGTCTCGAGCGCCAGCGAGTCGGAGCCACTGTTCGGTTCGGTGAGCCCCATCGCGGCGATCTTCAGGTCCGGTGCCGTGAGCATCCCGATGTACTTCTGCTTCTGCTCCTCGGTGCCCATCGCGAGGATCGCGGTTCCGGCGAGCCCACTCGCCCCGATCGAGACCGCGATCCCGGCGTCACCCCAGGACAGCTCCTCCTCCCGGATGAGGTTGGTCACGAGGTCGATGCCGCCGCCGCCGTACTGCTCGGGAAAGCTGGCCGTCGAGTCGAGGCCGAGTGCGTGGGCTTTGCGCATCACATCCCACGGGGTCTCCTCGTTCTCGTCGTAGCGCTCAGCGACCGGGCGCATCTCCTTCTCGGCGAACTCGTGTGCGAGCGCGCGGATCTCCTCCTGTTCGCGGCTGAGCGAGAAGTCGAGTCCCATGTTCTTGGTCCCTTAGCGTGAGAGCCGGACGGTTGCCCGGCCATTGGTCAAGACTCGGTCGCCGCGATCCGAGACCGCCGCCACCGAAAGAGTGGCAACTCCCGCATCGTCGACGCTGATCACGGTTCCAGAGCAGATGATCGTGTCGCCGGGCAGCAACGGCTTGCTGAAACGGCACGAGAGACCGATGAGGTTGGCGCTCCCGCCTGCCCACGAGGCGATCGCCTCGGCGAGGATGCCCATCTCGAGCATGCCGTGGGCGATGGTCCCTGGCAGCCCCACCGATCGAGCGAACTCGGGGTCGAGGTGGATGGGATTGTGGTCACCCGACGCATCGGCGTAGGCATTGATCTGCTCCTGCGTGACCGTCCTCGAGAACGGCGTGACCTCATCGCCGACTGCGATCTCGGATGCTGCAGGGGCGCTCATGCCGCGGCCCGCATGATCATCAGCGACGTCGCCCGGCAGACAACCACCTGGTCCGCGGGCCGGACGGCTTCCATGGCGAGACGAATCATGGTCATGCCGCGCCTGGTGTCGACGCTGGTGATCTCCGCGGTTGCATCGACGACATCGCCCGGTTGCACCGGCGCCGGCCACTCGAAGGACTGGTCGCCGTGGATCAGACCGGCGAGGTCGATCCCCACCTCCGGATCGCCGAAGAGCTGTGCGAGGATCGGCTCGAGGCAGTACACGGCTGCGAAGGTCGGCGGCACCACGCCGGGTTCCGCGATGGCAGCAGAGCCGGCGATCGCTTGCGCCATGGCCTGAGCGGCTTCCGGCGACACAACTTGACCGGGTGCCGAGTAACGGCGTCCGACATGGGTCTGATCAGGCACCGGTCCCTACTCTCCTCGGCGGGTCCAACGCGGCGGACGCACCGTACGTACAGAAATTGACATCCGTATCAACTATTCCCGAGCCGAACGATACACCGGGTCCAGACCTCCGTCAAAAGCCGCTGACGGCGTGCGGCTGCGCCTCGGACACCATCTCGAGCGTCTCCGCGCGGATCTCACCAACATCGCGGCCCGCCCAGTTGTGGAGCTGGACCTTCGAGTACGGGCGCAGCCGCTCCGGAAGGTCGGCCGGGAGCACCGCGAGATGCTGGAGGACGGCCAGCGCCACGGCCGGCATCGCGTCTCCGCCTCCCGCCTCGAGCTTGATCGCGATCCCCGGACCATCCGGGCGAACGACCGCAGCCCAGACTGCCGCGCCGCCGATCTTCGCGGTGAGCCGCGAGCCTGAGACCTCGAGCAGCGCCGTGTCGAACCGCCCTGTGCCGGCGACGAGGAAGGGGAACTCGGCCATCGCATCCTGAGCCCGCTGAAATCTCGGGTCCTCGCTCGCCACAGCGAAGCCGCGCGCGATGGCTGACAGAGGAGTGCCATACGTGGTGAGGCCGCACCCATCGATGCCGCGCGGAGCGGCGGCCAGATCGATTCCCAGCATCTCCTCGAGTGCCCCCGTGACCGCCTGCTGGCACGGGTGCGACGGGCTCCATGTAGCCGTTGAGCGGCCAGCCCATCACGGCGCACGTCGCGAGCATCGCGGCGTGCTTCCCCGAGCAGTTGTTGTGCACCGGCAGCGGCACGCCACCTGACGCAAGCAGGCGTCGAGCGGTGGGCTCGTCCGACGGCAGCTGCGGTCCGCACCCGAGCGCCTCCTCCGGGCACGCCTGCTCGTGCCAGCAGGCGCCGCACCGTTGCCACGTGCTCGTCCTCGCCCTGGTGGGAGGCGCAGGCGACGGCGATCTCCGCAACCTCCGCATCGATGCGATCGGCCGCGAATCGAAGGAATGGGAGTGCCTGAATCGGCTTGACGCAGCTCCGCAGCGTGGTCTCCGCGTCGGGCGAGCCCGTCCAGCTCACGAGGTTCCCGGAGCTGTCGACCACCGCGACATGGCCACGGATGCGGGCCTCGACGACCGTTCCCCGCCAGACGGTCGCCAGCACTGGCGGTATTGCTGCGTTCACGCGGACCACTTTGACGCCGCCGACGCCGTTTTGGTACGGTCGCCCGCGACCTCCGGGGAAGAGGGCATACACCCCGGGCACCGTCCGTATCACTGCACTAGCGAGGGGAGCAGCGATCGCGACCCACGTTCATCGGTTTGTACGGCACTTCTGGGTAATCGCCACTGCGGCGGTTCTTGTGGTGCTCGTCGCGCGGCCAGCCGTCGTTCCGGCCGCGCCCATGCTCCGCAATCTCTCGGCAATACAGATCAATGCCGTCGTGGAGAACGCTTCGACGGTGACGGCGCTGGCGGTCGAGCCCGTCAAGACGGTCGTCGTCCAGCCGGGTCAGACCCTGGCATCACTCGCGACGACGTACCACGTCTCCACCTCCACGATCCAGTGGGGCAACCAGATGACGCCGTACGTGGTGCCGAAACCAGGCTCGACCCTGCTGATTCCACCCGGACCGGGAGCGCTGGTGGCAGTGCGTCCCGACGAGACCCCGATCGCGTTCGCCGCCCGCCTCCATCTCGACCCGGCCGTGATCCTCGACTACAACGCCCTCAGCAGCAACTCCCCGATGCTCGCCGGCTCATATCTCCAGGTCCCGCTCTCCCGTGCCCCGGCGGGAGCGCTCATCTCCTCGTACTTCGTCGATGCGCAGAACGGCGTGCCCGCAGTGCCGCCGCAGGCCCCGCTGCACGACGGATTCCCCTACGGGCAGTGCACCTACTACGTGGCGACCCGCCGGGCCGTCAACTGGAGCGGAAACGCCATCAACTGGTGGGCGGCCGCCCGCGGCAAGCGACCCGAGGGCCATGTCCCCGTGGAGGGCGCGATCGTCGTCTTCAACATCGGTTGGGTCGGTCACGTCGCCTACGTGGAGCACGTGAACCTCAACGGGACCTTCCAGATCTCCGAGATGAACTACCACGCCGGCGGCGGAGGATGGGGACGCGTCGACTACCGCACCATCTCTTCTTCTGACCCTTCTATTGTGGGGTTCATCTACTGAGGGCATAGGGCACGGGCAGTGGGGTGGCGCCAGGGGGAGGGCGGCACCATGCTCAGATTGTCAGCTCCCTCCTTCGCACCAACCTATTGTCGCGCTCACTCGGGAGCTGCCAAATTCGCTGGGTGCCGCCCTCCCCCTGTCGCCTTACAAGCGGTGTGCCCATCCCTCTTTGCTGAATCCCTCACTGCGCCGACCAGGCACGCGACGGGGCAGTAGACCGAACGCTGATAGCCGATGGTGTGACTCGCGGTGCGTCGTGGTAGAGGCACATCGCGCGTAATTGGGACTGCTATCTCCTCGGGGAGGGCGGTTACACGACGACGCTGTAGACGTAGAGCGTGGTGCCTTCGATTTCCAGCCAGGCCGTTTGGATCGGGACGTTCGCGACTTTGACGCCGTTGACGAGCACGTCGCCGGAGTCGGTGTCCGTGGCGACTTCTCTACCGTCGTCGCTGATCACGACTTGATTGGCTGCTGCGCCCGCCACGACGCCGTCGACCAGCGGAAGGTCTCCTCGAGGGATGTCAATGATGGCCCAATGATCCTGGTCGGTCACCTCTCCGTTGGTGCCCCATTCAGTGGCGGGCAGCGTGGTAATGCCATCGACGCTTGTCCCTGCACCCTCCGCCGGCGAGTACGCCCCATAGTTGGTGCCGTCAGGACTGATCATTGGAAACGAGAATCCAGTGATCCCGTCTGACGCAACCGTCGTTCCGTCATGGACGAGCCTGGCGGGGAAGCCGTTGACCACCGCGGTGTAGTGCATGGCATCAGCACTGCCGACGGCCTCGCCGATGCTGTACGGAGCGTGGAACACGGCGATGCCGTTTCGGTAGATGACACCCGACGTGCCCCCGGCATGGGAGTCGCTGTACAAGACGGTGCTGCCGTCGTCGGAAACGTCAAACACATCCGGGATGTACGTGCCGGTTGCGACCACACGGCCGTCGACATAAACCGACAAGCTACCGGCGAGGGTGTACGCGTAGTGCAAGCCGTTGTGACTCAGCGCCGCGGAGCCCGGGTGCCCATGCACGACGACCTTGCCGTCGTACACGATCGTGTCATTCAAGTCGTTCGGATACAACCAGTGTCCGCTCGCCTTATAAGTCTCGCCCTGCGGATTCGACTGCAGAATATGCGCGGTCACGAGCTGCACGGTCAGCGTGCCGGGCCCCGAGTTCGCACCACCACTGGCGCTGGCACTCGCACTGCCACTGGCGCTAGCACTGACACTCGAACCGGGCGAAACGCTCGTCGAACTGCTTACCGCGGCGGCCCCCGCTGCGCACCCGGCAAGAGCCAGCGCAACAGAGAGCGAACCCGCTACGGCCATGTACCTTCGATGCGCGCCTTTCATCGACTGTCAAACCCTTCCTCCAGCGCTTCAGTTACTGAGAGCGGCCAAACCTCCGACCCGAGCACCGTGACCTGCGGCCCACTCCCAGCGCCGCGGAGAACATGAAGCGTGGCGATGCGGCTGCGGAGCGTCTACCCTGAGAAGCGGTACCCGATCCCCGGCACGGAGTGGATGTAGGTGGGCTTCTCCGCGTCCGGCTCGATCTTCCGGCGGAGCCGGTAGACGTGGGCGTCGACAGTCCGGGTCTCGATCTCGACTTCGTATCCCCAGACGCGACGGAGGAGCTCACCTCGGCTCATGACCTGACCGGGCCGTGACGCGAGCAGGGCAAGGAGGTTGAACTCGGTCAGCGTGAGCATCACTTCCTCGCCGTCGCGGAAGACCTGGCGGCGTCCGAGGTCGATGGTGAGGCCGGGGAACTCGAAGCGGTCGCGTGGCTGCTCCTGCGCCGAGATCTCACTGCGCCGGAGGTGCGCCCCGATGCGCGCCATGAGCTCGCGGACTTCGAAGGGCTTGGTGACGTAGTCGTCAGCACCGAGTTCGAGACCGACCACCACGTCGATGGTGTCGCTCTTCGCGGTGAGCATGATGATCGGGACCCGCGCACCCTCGGCGCGGAGGCGCCGGCAGACGTCGAGCCCGCTCATTCCGGGCAGGTTGACGTCGAGGATGATCAGGTCGGGGTTCTGTTCGCGTGCGAGGTTGAGACCCTCGACGCCCGTAGCTGCCTCGATGAGCGTGTGGTTCTGAGCGCTGGTCGCCAGACGAACGACCTCGCGGCTCGGGGGATCGTCCTCGACGATCAGGATGGTCTTTCCGGCCCCGCTCATCAGACAGGCACCTCGATAAATGTGGAGATGCGCTTCACGAAGTTGGCTACCTCAATTGGTTTGGTGATGTAGCCGGAGCAACCGGCCGCGAGTGCTTCCTGTTCATTGCCCTTCATCGCGTTCGCGGTCAGCGCGACCACGGGAACGCCCGCCGTCTTTGGGTCCGCCTTGAGCATACGGGTGAGAGTCAGCCCGTCCATGCCAGGCAACTCCACGTCCATGAGCACGAGATCGTAGACCTTGGACCTCACCTTGTGGAGGCCCTCCTCGCCATCCACCGCGATGTCGACGTCGAAGCCGCTGCCGAGGAGCACCATCTTCGCGAGGTCACGGTTGCTCGCGTTGTCCTCCACGAGCAGGATCCGGTTGTGGCGGTGACCGTTCAGCACCTCAATTCCTGTCAGAGGTAGCCGGAACGTGAACACGGAGCCGCGACCGGGATCGCTCTCGAGCGAGATGCTGCCGCCGTGCAGCTCGACGAGCCGGCGCGTGAGCGACAGCCCGAGACCCGTGCCCTCGACCTGACGCGTGGTCGCGTGGTCGAGCTGATAGAACTCGTCGAAGATGCGCTTGTGATGTTCGGCGGGAATGCCGACTCCCGTGTCGCCGACGTCGACGATCAGGTCCTCGGTGTCGGCCCGCGCGGACACCCAGACCTTGCCGCCCTGCGGGGTGAACTTGATCGCGTTGCTCAGCAGGTTGTAGAGCACCTGCTTGAACTTGCTCTTGTCCGCTCGGATCTCCAGGTTGGCCGGCACCACGTCAATGCTCAGGTCGATGTCGCGCCGCTCACTCAGCGAGCGAATGACGTTATGGACCTCTTTGACCGCATCCTGGACGCCGAAGCGATCGTAGGCGAGCTCCATCCGGCCGGCCTCGATCTTGCTCAGGTCGAGCACGTCGTTGACCAGCTCGAGCAGATGCTTGCCCGAGGCGTGAATGTTCTGGAGGCACTCCTGACGCTGCTGGGGCGTGAGGTCGACCAGGTTGTCCTTGAGGATCTCGCTGAATCCCAGGATTGCGTTGAGCGGCGTGCGCAGCTCGTGGCTCATGTTCGCCAGGAATTCGCTCTTCAGGCGGGAGATCTCGGCGATCTGCGCATTGGCCACCTCGACCTCGCGCTTCTGTGTCGCGATCTCGCCGAGCTGCGCGCGCTGCGCGGTATACAGCCGTGCGTTGTCGATGCTGATCGCCGCCTGGCTCGCGATGATCCGCATCAGCGCCTGCTCGATGCTCGTGAACGGCTGCACCTCGCGGCGGGCGAGGGTCAGCGCGCCGACGAGACGCTGCGGTGATTCGAGCGGCATGACCAGGCACGAGCGCGGTGCATATGCGAGACCGAGGGTTTTGAACCGCCGGTCCTTGGTTGCATCCGCGACGGAGACGAGCTTGCGGCGTTGCGCCGCCCATCCGACGATGCCTTCACCGAGCTCGAAACGCGCCACCTGACCGAGGTTGTCGGTGAATGGGTACGTCGCAATGGCGGACAGGGCACGGCCGTCCTCCTCGAGCAGGAAGACCGTGGCAGCATCGCAGTCGACGAGGTCGGCCGCGGCCTTGAGCATGAAGTCGATCGTCTCCTTCAGCTCCAAACTCGACGTAAAAAGATTTCCGACCTGGCCCAGAAGGTCGACAATGACCTTGTCGTCCATCGCAGAGCCGAGTATACCTGCGAATTTCGGCGCCAGCGGACTGTCGGGCAATTGCAATCGATCCAGTGCAGTGCTCATGACCGTCGCTTTTGCAACTCCTCGACGAGCGCCGGGAGCACTTTCAGGGCATCCCCCACGACCCCGAGGTCCGCGAGTTTGAAGATTGGCGCGTTCTCGTCTCTATTGACCGCAACAATTGCTTTCGCGCCCTTCATGCCGACTGTGTGCTGCATCGCGCCGCTGATGCCGAAGGCGAGATAGACCGCGGGCTTGACTGTCTTGCCGGTCTGGCCGACCTGCATTGCATACGGCACCCAGCCCGCATCCACCACGGCGCGGCTCGCACCGACCGCCGCATTGCCGAGGACGGCAGCGAGCTGGTCGAGGAGTTCGAAGTTCTTGGGATCGCCGAGGCCGCGGCCGCCGCTGATGACGATCGGCGCCTCTTCCAGCTTCGGGCCGGCGGCCACGTCCGCGACGCGATCGGTGACCCTCGCCGTCTTGTACTTCTCGTCGATCACCGAGGTGACCTCGGTCACGGCCGCAGCGCCACCCCCGCCCGGCTCGGCGGTGAAGGATTTCGGCCGGATGATCGCGATCGCCGGGGCGCTGCCCTCGAATCGGGTTGCGACGTTGAGGGTGGCGCCGAAGACCGAGGAATGGACGGTGATGCCATCGCTGTCGGTCACGTCGAGGCCGTTGGCGATCACCGGGACACCCAGCCTCGCGGCCAGACGGCCCGCAACGTCTCGCGAGGTGTAGGTCATCCCGAAGAGCACGAGGTCGGGCTTGTGCTCCTCGATCAGGGTGGCCATCGCCGCGGCGGCGGGGCCGCCGAGCAGCAGCTCACCCCAGAGCGGGTCGGTTCCCGCGAAGAGCGTCGTCGCGCCGTATTCGCCGAGGTCGGCCGCGGCGCCGGCAGCGTCCGGGGCAAAGGCGACTGCCTCGACAGTTCCGCCGAGCGAGCGGGCCTTGGTCAGGAGCTCGAGTGCGACCGGCGCAGGCTTGCCGCCCGCGATCTCGGCGAACACCCAGATTTTTCCCAGAGCCATCGCTCAGATCACCTTCTTCTCGGCAAGGAAGTCGGCGATGCGCTTGTAGCCCTCGCCGTCGTCCTTGACGATCGAGCCGGCGGCGCGCTGTGGCGCGGGTTCGACGCCCGTCATGCTCTGGCCGGCCGTCCCGCCGCCGGCGCCGTCGAGACCGAGGTCCCCGGTGGTGAGGCGGTCGAGCGGCTTGGATTTGGCGCCCATGATTCCCTTCAGCGACGGGTACCTGGGCTCGTTGACACCCGCGGTCACGCTCACCACTGCGGGCAGGCCCGCCTCGACCAGGTCATACCCGGCCTCGGTCTGCCGCTTGACCTTGAGCGTGGTGCCATCGACCTCGAGCGTCTTCGCGAAGGTCACTGCGGGGATGTCCAGGAGCTCCGCGATCATCTGCGGCACCACCCCGGAATACCCGTCGGTGGACTCGGTGGCGGTGATCACGAGGTCGAAGCCCTCGCGCTTGATGGCCGCGGCCAGAACCCGTGCCGTCGTCAGCGCATCCGAGCCTCGCAGCCCGTCATCCGAGATCAGGATGCCCTTCGAAGCACCCATCGCGAGGGCTTTCCGGACCGCATCCATGCCACGTTCCGGACCCATCGAGACCACGGTGACCTCGCCACCCTGGGCTTCGACAAGCTGCAGGCCCGCCTCGACTCCGAACTCATCGCCGGGATCGAGAACGGCCTCAACCCCCTCGCGCTTGAGCAGATGCGTGGTCGGGTCGAGCTGTCCGGTCGTGTTGGGGTCGGGGATCTGCTTGACGCAGACGACGACCTTCATGAGTGCCTCCGTGTTTGTCGCCTCGGGATCGAAACTCTAACGCACCTACGCCGGAATGCCCGGATCGGGGCGCCCGAGTGTGGCGGCGACCGCCCCGAGATCCATCGGATCGGCGACCGGAACGCGCACCGCCTGGGGCTGCGAGGCCTCCACAAGAGTGCCCAGATCGCCCTCGGTCCAGCGCTGATCGGCCACAGCAATCACGCCGTAGTGGTAGCGCCTGCCCTCGAGCCATTGCTCCCAGGACGACGCGCCCGTGACCGCCTCGATCCCGGCATCGCCCAGGTCATCCGGGCCGGTCACCGCGGCGCCGTCGAGCGATGCGATCGTCCAGCGAGCATCGGGCCAGCGTCGGGCGGCGGCTAGGATCATGGCGTGGAGGCGGCGTTGATCGGGAGTGCCCGTGGCGTCCGGCCGCGGCCCCGTCAGAACGAGGATCCGCTCGCAGGTCAGCGCGTCGCGGCCTCCGGTGATCCCACTCGGTTCGACCCGCCAGCTCTCCGGAGGACGGCGATCGAGGACCGACTGCCACCGGGCGCGAAGCAGACGCCGGTTGCGTTCGACGCGCGCGGCCTGGACGCCACCTGCGCTCGACGCGCCACGCACGTGCTCGACGACCGATCGAGGCTGGTACACCACGCGGTCCGGCCCGGCCCCGAGCGCGAGGCAGAGGTCGACATCCTCGTAGTAGACGGGCGCAAACCGCGGGTCGAAGCCGCCGACTGACGTGAACGCCGATCGCCGCACCAGCAGGCAGGCCGCCGACGCGTAGTCGACTGTCCGGCGGAAGTTGTACTCGGGCCGGTTCGGACGGTCGCCGTCGCCGTACTGCCGGACCCGTCCATCACGCCAGACGATGGACCCCGCTTCCTGGAGCCGGCCGTCCGGGTAGAGGAGTTTGGGGGCCACGGCAGCGACACGTGGATCCGCATCGGCAACGTCGAGCAGCGGTTGCAGCCACCCCGGCCTCACCCAGGCATCGCTGTTGAGAAGCAGGAGGTACCGCGCTCGCGCCATCGCCGCCCCCTGGTTGTTGGCGGGTCCGAAGCCGAGGTTGCGTGGATTGCGAAGGATCCGGGCGCCGCTGATGCGGTCGAGCTCCGCCACGGTCCCGTCCGTGGACGCGTTGTCGACGATCACCACCTCGTACCGCGGCTCGGTCACCTCGGCGAGCAACCGGAGCGACTCCTTGGTGAGATCCCACCGGTTGTACGTGAGCATCACCACGGTCACCTCCGGGCGGGCGACCTCAGGAAACCGGATCACGTGCGGCGCCGCTGCCACCGCCGGTATCCCTCGCGGATCGGACGCGCGATGCGGTGCTCCGGCGAGGCGCGAAGGTGGTCGAGCTCGGCCTGCATCCGCGACAGCTCGGCCTGCAATGCAGCACGTTCGTCCACGAGGCGCTGCTGGAGGATCGCGAGTGATGACTGTTCACCGGCCGCCACGGCTCTGTGCGGTGATCCAGCTTTTCGGGGCAATCGTTCTGCGAGCTCTGCAAAGGCTCCGTCCAGTGTCTGGACAGCGGCGTCGATGTTCACCATCTGTTTGCCGGCGAGCAGTGCGGCAATGGCCGGCGTGACATCGCCGGCGAGCACGGGGATCGCCGGATCAAGGCGGCCGTCCTCCCCGGTGTCCATCGCCGCGACCGGAACCCCCAGCCCCGCCGCAAGGTGAGCGCCGGCGGGCGTGGCCGGCGACCACAGCGGCAGCGCTGGTGATGACGGCAGCGATGTCGTCGAGTCCCACCCACTCCGGCAGGCGATGCACCCGCTCCGCGATCAGTCCGGGAACGCGGAGCGCATGCAGGGCTGATGGCCGTGTCGGGTCAAGGGTCATCACGACCACCGAGAGCTTCGGATCGCTGCGCAGCGCTGCGGCGAGCGCGCTCTCGAGATCGTCGCGAGCGCTCGACGCATCACCGCTCGACCCCACTTCGATCACGAGGCGGCGACCGGCTGGAATGGCCCCACACAGGCGGAGCAGGTCGGTCCGGCGGCGAAGGACCTCCGGCGCGAAGACGCGTCCTGCCAGGAGGATCGGGTCGCCCGACTGCACCGCTGTGCCCCCGAGCTGTTGCTGTGTGGCCAGGTCTCTCGCCCAGACGTCCTTGCCCTCGAGGCGGGTGACATCCGGTTCGCTCCCCACCGGTCCGGCGGCGAACCAGGTGACAGGCACGCTCACGACGCCGTCGCGCTTCCCGGAGAGCACCAGGAGGCCCACCCCGCGAGTGGACATCTCCTCCACCGGGGCCGGGTAGCGGCCGGCCCACTGCGCATCGTCGCCGAGCACGTCGCCGGCGATGATCAGGGCGTCGAGCGAACGCAAGGAACCCGCGGCATCGGAGCCAAGCGGCTGCGCGGGACGTCCGTCGTCGCTGGGGAGTGGACGCTCGGCTCCGAACGGGGCAATGGCGACGAGGTCGATGTCCGGGCGTCTGCGAGCGATTTCGGTCTCGATGACCCGGCGGAGGGCGACCTCACCGAGCTCGCCCGTATCGAACGCCCCGAAGAGGCCGATCACCGGCCGCGGCGCGGCACCGTCCACGTGATGCCTCCGTGTTGCGGGCGGATCGGGAAGCGCACCCCACGTCTCAGGACTGGCTCAGGGAACGCGCGCAACCGCCAGTGAGAATGAGGACACCACCCACCATAAAACACTCGAAACCTGAGGAGCACGGCGATGTTCGGAAAGATCTTCACCAAGCGGGTCGCGTTGAGCGCGGTCGCATTTGCGGTTGTCGCCGTGGCCGGCATCGCGACCGTCTCGATCGTCCCCGCGCTGGCGGCGGGCATCGGCGGCCGCAGCGCCACGACGCTGGCTGCCACGCCGGCGCCCGGCGCCACCAAGACGCGGCCACCCGCTCGCCAAGGCCGTGGCGACGCGGCACATCGCGCTCGCGCTCTTCCGGGAATCGGTCAAGGAAACCGGGCTTTCCCGGACCACCGTCCTGAAAGACCTGCTCAACGGCGAGACGCTGGCGCAGATTGACGGATCCAAGACCCAGGCAGTGGAGAGTGCTGTGATGGCCAAGGTCACGACGCGCCTCAGCAAGGCGGTGACCGCCGGCAAGATCACGCAGACACAGGCCACAGCGCTCAAGTCGGAAGCGACGACCGGCGTCAGCAAACTGATGAACCTCAACCTCAGCACCTACGTGCGAGTCCGCTTCGGCGGCTTCGCGAAGACCCCCTCCGCATCGACGCCCCCCACGTCGACGGGCTCCCCCGCTGCCGTTACCGGATCGAGCTCGACACTCTGATCCGACGGCGGTCCGGCAGTCTATCCGGCCACCCCGGGTAGACTGCCTCGATGCCCAAGAACTACACCGCCGCTGAGCAGGTCATCGATCCTGCGAAGCGCTACAACGCGACCATCACGACCGATCGCGGCGACATCGTCATCGCGCTGGACCCGGCGCGCGCGCCAAAGTCGGTGAACAACTTCGTGTTCCTCGCCCGCGACGGTTTCTATGACGGCCTCACCTTCCACCGTGTTGTCGATGACTTCGTCATCCAGGGCGGGTGCCCCGAAGGCACCGGTCGCGGTGGCCCCGGATATCGCTTCGAGGATGAGCCTGTCCAGGGTGAGTACGAGGCGGGAGCAGTCGCCATGGCGAACTCCGGACCGCACACCAACGGCTCGCAGTTCTTCATCTGCACCGTGGACGACCGCCACAAGCTGACCAAGTCCTACAACCTCTTCGGACAGGTCACCAAAGGCATGGATGTCGTCGGCGCGATCCGCAAGGACGACGTGATGCGGTCGGTGACGATCACCGAGGAGTGATGGCAGATTCCCAGTTGCGTCTGATGGCCGTGCACGCGCACGCCGATGACGAGACGATCACGATGGGCGGCACGCTCGCCACCTACGCCGATCGCGGTGTCCAGACCTGCGTCGTGTGCTGCACTGACGGCAAGCTCGCGACCATCGTTGCCGCCGACATGCCCGAGGAAACCACACGCCCGCGGCTCGCCGAGATACGCCAGGGCGAGTTGCGCGAAGCGCTTGGCATTCTCAAGGTCGATGAGGTCGAGTTTCTCGGGTACGGGGACTCCGGAATGGCGGGGACACCCACCAACTTCCTCCCCGATGCGTTCTGGATGACACCGATCGACGAGGCGACGGGGAGGATCGTTGCGCAGATCCGCCGCTTCCGCCCCCACGTTGTTGTCACCTATGACGGCAACGGTGGCTACGGTCACCCCGATCACATCCAGACGCATCGCGCAACGCTGCTTGCCGTTGAGGCCGCCCGTCTCACTCCGATGTTCAAGGATGCCGGTGAGCCCTGGACTGTCCAGAAGCTCTACTACACGGCATTTCCGCGGTCCGAGTTCGAGCGCATGGTCGAGTCTGCCAAGGCTGCCGGGATGGACCCACCCTTCGGCGAAGCGACCGCCGACGAGATGGAGTTCCTCACCCCGGACGAGTACGTGACCACGACCGTCAACACTGTCGACGTGATCGCGCGCAAACGTGATGCACTCCGCGCGCACCACAGTCAGATCTCGGACGACTGGCCCCAGTTGACGCTGCCGGACGAGGTGCTGCGGCAGTTCGCCGACGAGCACTTCCAGCTCGTGATCTCGCGCAAGCCCGCCGTGTTGCCCGAGACGGACCTGTTCGCGGGCGTCGAAGCGAACTAGCCCTTCCTGCGGCTGACAGCACACGTGGATCTCTGGGTGACGCGAAGGGCTGCCCTTGATCGCTGGTGCGAGCGGTGGCTGTCATCGAAACCCATTGACGTCATCTTCGCGAGCGGCCACCTCTCGAAAGTGGTTGGACTTCGCCTTGCCGATGGTCGCGAAGTCGTCGTCAAGGTGAGGCCCGACAGCCCCAGGATCGGCGGATGCGTCGAGGTGCAGCGCCACCTCTGGGAATCAGGCTTTCCCTGTCCAATGCCGGTCGCCGGTCCCGCGGTGTTCGAGGACAGCACGGCAACTGCCGAGGAGTACGTGCCGGGCGGCACCATGCTCGAGCGTGATGCAGAGGCACCGAGCAGATTCGCGGAGTTGCTCTGGGAGCTCATGGATCGATGCTCGCTCGTCGACGTCGCTGACCGTTTGGATCCACCGCCGCCGTGGGTGGCCTGGGATCACAACCGGCGCGGGATATGGCCGCTTGCCGATGACGGCGTGACGGATCTCAACGCGCATCCCGGACCCCGCTGGCTGGATGAGATTGGCGAAAGAACTCGCACCATCCTCAACGCTTTTCCCTCGTCACCTGTTGTTGGTCACGTCGACTGGGAGTGTCAGAACATGCGCTGGGAAAATGCCCGGCCGCTGGTCGTGCACGACTGGGACAGCGCTGCGTGCCGCCCGGAAGCAACCGTGGCCGGCGCTGCGTCTGCAGTCTTCACGAGAACGGACGTTGAGAGTTCTTCAACCATCACCGAGAGCGAGCACTTTCTCGATGCGTATCAACACGCGCGCCGTCGTGCATTCACACCTGACGAGCTCCGGGTTGCGTGGGCCGCAGGACTCTGGGTGCGAGCCTTCGATACCAAGGACAACTTCGTGATGCGTCATGACGACCCCGAACCGTTGGCGGACGAGGCCTTGGAGCGTCTCCGACGAGCGACCGGCTGAAGGTTCCATATCCTCGGCTGGTTCCGCACACAACGGCAGAGGGAGCGGTGGGACTGCCTCTCATGCTCAGAGCGGGTCGTTCGCTCACTCGCGCAAGCAGATTGTCGCGCTCCCTCGCTCGCGCCCGGATTCGCTGGAGAAGCAGTCCCACCGGCTCCCTCTGGTTTTGGGGTCAGCTGAGTTGTTTCCAGCCGGTCCCTGTCCTCGCCCAGATGGCGTATGGCGATTGGTCGCTACCGACCATCGAGTTGGCGACAGCGAGACGGAGACCATCCTCGGTCTCGATGAGGCTCGCGCTCGAGACATCAGGCGACGGCGTTGTCTTGAGAGCAACCCATTTGTCTCCCACAAGTCGCCACGCGATGACAGGCATCACCACTGAGGTCAGGGGCCCGGTGAATTGCTGTCCGCAGAGGACGAATGAGTTGGTGATCGAGTCCCACCCCATGCCGACGAACGCCTGCAGGGATGAGACCAGTGTGGTGGCGAAGAGATGCCACGATGAACCATCCCACCGCCAGGTCTGATCCTTGGCAGTGCTCGGAGATGTCGGCGTCGCCACGCAACAACTCACCGCCATGAGTGCGTTCAGGGACTGGTCGAATCCCAGCACAACGCCGGCGGATTGAAATGGCGCGCGCGCTTCTCTGGACACCCAGGTGTTGCCACTCCATATCCACGTCTGGCTGACCGATGAAGGTTGCACCGACGCACCGGTGACCATCACCATCTGTCGCAATGCCGGATCCCACGCCATCGTCCCGCCACCGATGGGCGGTTGACTGATATCCGCATTCAACTCGCGCCAGTTGGTGCCGTCCCATCCCCAGGTGCCGTTGTTCTCGGCCACGTCGAACGGCTCACCGCCGGTGAGCAGGACCATGCCAAGCGCCGGGTCGAAGGCAGCAGTTGCGGATGTCAGCGGCGGCGGTTGCATGGAGGGAGACACGAGCGTCCAATTGCCCTTCCATACCCAGGTATCGCTCCCACTCCCTGAGCTGCCACCGTAAACGACGATCTGATCGGTCACCGGGTCGTCCGCCACCGTGTACCCGACGGCAATCGCCTGTGCGGTCGGTGACGGCCCCACAATCACCGGCGCAATCGACGGCCGCGGCGAGTGTTTGGTTTGCGGCGGTGCCGGTGGACGTGAGACCACGTAGCCAACCAGCCCGGTGCAGGCAACGGCGACAACGAGCGCGAGAACGGTGGCTCGCCCTCGAAAGAGATGGTCTCCCATCGCCTCGATGATGCGCTCCTACAACGCGAAGTGCCCAATGGCCCCTCCCGCGGCCCGCCTCTGCCGAAGTGTGCAGACCAGACCCAAGCGGCTACGGTTGGCGCGCTTCCAGGATGTCGAGGTCCCGCTCGGCGAAGAGCCGGTGCACCCATTCTTCGTTGAGCACGACGAGCAGGCACTGGCGCACGGGGTAGCTCCGAGACTCCGGCCATCCTGGTCCCTCGACCGGATCTGTGTTGCTGTCCAGCACCGTATCCGTCAGACCTTCGACGACCTCACGCACGGTGTCCATCCGGCTGCGGCGCAATGCGAGCGCTGTGTCAAGCGATGGACGCGCCTCGCGGTCGCGCGGCACACCTGGAGTGTCGGGCATCTCGTCCCACGGCAGCTCGAGCGGGTCCCACGGTGCCGGATCACCGAGGATCGCTCGTCTGATCCAGCAGTCGGTCGCAAATGCAAGGTGGCGCAGTGTTTCGATGAACGACCACTCGTCATTCACGGACTCGTGCAACAGCTCGGGTGGCAGGCGGCGAGCGTGGTCGACGGTTTCGTCCCACAGCTGTTCGACGATGTCCCACGCAGCGCGGAAGCCGGCCGGATCCGTCGGGCGCATCTTCGACCGCAGGGGATAGCGCTTGTTGAGCTCGGCGTCGACGAGTGGCCCGATGTCGACGCCGTTGATCGTCACGTTCTCGATATCGCCGCTGATGGTGACGTTCTGCAACTCGACGCCCCGCATGCTGACACCGCTCATGAGGACATCGCGGAACTCTGCGTCGGTCAGATCAACGGTCCGGAACTTCGCGCGGACAAGATCGACACGCTGGAACCGGGAATCCGTCAGATCGGCGCGAACGAATTCAGCCACCGCGGGACCCTAGCCTCGCTCGACCACCATCGCGATCCCTTGTCCGCCGCCGATGCACAGCGCAGCGACGCCGAGGGTGACATCGCGCTTTGCCATCTCGAAGAGCAGGGTGACGAGGATGCGCGTCCCGCTTGCGCCGATGGGATGCCCGATCGCGATTGCGCCGCCGTTGACGTTGAGACGCTCCTCGGGGACTGCCAGCTCGCGACCAACGGCAACCGCTTGCGCCGCAAAGGCTTCGTTGAGCTCGAACAGGTCGATGTCTCGCAGCTCGACACCCGCCTTCTGCAGCGCCGCACGCACCGCGGGAACGGGGCCCATCCCCATGATGCGAGGTGCGACACCGGCGCTCGAGTAGCCGCGAATCCGAGCGAGAGGGACACGATTCTCCGCTCGTGCGCGTGATGCGCTCATGACAACGACCGCTGCAGCGCCGTCGTTGATGCCGCTCGCGTTACCTGCGGTGACGGTGCCGTCCTTGGCGAACGCGGCTCGAAGCACCGCGAGGGTTTCAGCGGTCGTCCCAGGACGCGGGTGCTCGTCGGTTTCGACCAGCACCGTTTCCTTCTTGCGCTGCACGGGCACGGGGACGATCTCGTCCTTGAAGCGGCCCGCGTTGATCGCCGCCTCGGCCTTCTGCTGCGACGCCGCCGCAAACGCGTCCTGATCCTCGCGGCTGACCTCGAACTCGCGAGCGATGTTCTCGGCAGTGCTGCCCATATGGCAGTCGTCGAATGCACACCAGAGGCCATCGCGGATCATCTCGTCCACGAGCTGGCCGTTGCCGAGCCGGTAGCCGTACCTGCCGCTCTCCATGAGGTAGGGCGCGCGGGACATGTTCTCCATACCGCCTGCAACAAGGCATTCGGCGTCACCGGCGCGAATCGCCTGCGCAGCAAGCGCCACGGTCTTGAGCCCGCTGCCGCAGACCTTGTTGATGGTGGTGGACGGGACACTCTCCGCAAGACCGGCGCCGATCGCCGACTGGCGCGCGGTGTTCTGACCGAGGCCGGCCTGCAGGACGTTGCCCATCAGCACTTCATCGACCGAGTCGATGCCCGCGCGACGCAGCGCCTCCTCGACCGCGATGGCGCCAAGTTTCGTCGCCGGCACATCGGTGAAGACCCCACCGAAGGTGCCGACCGGCGTCCGCACGGCGCTGACGATGACGGCTTCTTCCACTCCGGCCACTTTACGCCGCAGGTTTGGACGGCAGGTTGAGGCTCGACGCCGAACGCCGATGCGTATCGCTCGCGGAACCCCGCCACATCGAAGCGGTGGCGCTGCGGCCCGTGCTGCTCCACGACATACGCGGCGGCGAGTGACCCCATCCGCCCGGCCACGTCCAGAGACGCACCGGCCCGGAAACCCGTTACCAGGCCTGCGATATAGGCATCGCCCGCGCCGGTCGGATCGACCACCGCGCCCACCGGTGCCGCAGGAATCATCTCGACACCGTCGCGGCTGTGGAGCTCGCTCCCCGCGGCCCCGCGGGTCACCGCCACCAAACGCGATGCGCTGAGGGACTCGATCGACAGGCCGGTTCGCTCGCGGATCATCTCGAACTCGTAGTCGTTGCCTCCGACCAGCCATGCCTGGTCGAGTCCGCGCCGCAGATCGTCATCGTGCATCGCAGGGATCTGCTGCGCCGGTACGAAGATCAGGCGGGCGCCGAGCGCTCGCGCCTGCTCGACGTGCAAGGCCATCGCCGACGCGTCATCCGCGCCGACGATCACCTCGGAGATGTCGGTCAGGACGCTCAGGTCGACGCCCGCTGCTTTCGCCATCGCCCCTGGGTAGAACGCGGTGATCTGATTGCCATCCCGATCGGTCGTGATGAACGCAGTCGCGGTGCCGACGTCGTCGCATGTGAGCACCGCGGAGGTGTCCACACCCTCGAACTCCAGCGCCGCGGCATATTCGACGAAGTCGCCGCCCGCCGACGGCGGCGCAGAGCAGCGGTTGCTCGCCGAGGAGCGCCATCGAGAAGCAGATATTCGTGGCGGTGCCGCCTCGGCGCTTCTCGAGCCGGTCCACGAGAAACGCGACGTTGAGCTCGTTGGTCTTCTCGGGAAGGATGTGGTCGCCGAAGCGTCCGCCGAACTCCATGATCGTGTCGAAGGCCACCGATCCGGTCACCGCGATTCTTCCCACAGCCGGGGCAGGATAGCCACCCCGGCGTGCCCGCCGTACAGCCAGCGGCGACAATGGGGTGGATGGCGCTGCATGAACTGGGACGCGGGCCTGCCCCGCAGGCTCCCTTCTCCAGCCTGTCCCGGGGAGAGCCTGCGGCTGAGGAGACCGCGCTCGTCGATGCGGTGGAGGTGTACCACCGGACCTACACGACCATCCTGCGCAGCAGCGGCGAGACGCAGCTGCGGGTGTTCGAGCATTCCCACCGGGCGATGGGTTCGAGCCTCCACCCGCTGGCCGCATCGCTGGAGCTCGACCTCGGCGCCCTGCTCTACGCCGTCCGGCGGCTGCCGGACGCGATCCTGCGGGCGCGCCTCGTGGTGATGGGGCAATCGGCCGAGGTCTTCTCCCAGCGGGGATTCCGGCCGTTCAGCGAGTGGACCGAGGTGAGCGCGCCGGGCCGGCGACGGCGGTGGTACGACGATGGGGACGGAACGCTTGCCGTCCTCATCGCCAGCGCATCGGACGTGGATGACCTGATCCCGACGATGGTGGCGCTCCAGATCGAGGTGAACAAGCTGGCTGTGGCGCTCCGTGGGACGGGGATCGAGAACGTCGAGAACGCCACACCCGGAGAGCTCGCCACGGCGTGCGGTGGCGAGGAGGACGACTGGCTGCAGCTCTGGGAGATCTGGCGCGACGGGTTCGGTGCCCGGCTCGTGCGCATCGCGGAACACGGCATGGCGCTTCGGGTGCGGATGCTTGGAGGCACCCAGGTCGGATATGCGCGGGTGACGCGGCGATGGTGGCAGCAGGTGACCGGCCTGATGCGCTCGGAGTCGCTCCTCGACCGCCCCGTGTACTTCGTGAGCAGCAATTCACACGCGATCGCGAATCTCCTCACCGGGGTGGCGCCGCGGCACGCGGACGAGCTCGCCGCCGCAGTGGATCGCGAGGGCGGGGGTGAGCTGCGCGACGAGCTGCAGCGCTTCCGGGACGGGACGGCGCAGGGCAACTGGAACAACTTCCTGTACTACGCGGCGCGCGAGCGTCTTCGCCTCCTGCCTGAATCCGAGCGCGCGGCGCTCCGCCGCGAGGAGCGCGAGGCCGGTGCCCTGAGTGTCACGAGCCGCACCGCCCTGGACGTCGCTGCGCAGGTGATCCCGCTCGACCGGCTCACACCGGAGCACTGCGACGATCGGGTGCTCCCAATCGATCCTGCAGCGCTGACCGCAAGCCGGGCGGTGATCGTGAACATCGATTACCCGCTTGGGCTCGCCGCCTACAACATCCTTCGCGAGGTCGCCGAGACAGTGGACCTTCGTGGCGTGTACATCCTCGGCAAGGCCGCAACCCTCAATGCCGATGTGGGCGACGTCATGATCAGCAGCGTCGTCCACGACGAGCACAGCCGCTCGACGTACTGGCTCGACAACGCATTCTCCGTCTCGGATATCGCGCCGTACCTGCGTTTCGGAAGCGGTCTGGACAACCAGCGCGCCGTCAGCGTGAAAGGGACGTTTCTGCAGAATCGCGGCTACCTCGACTTCTACTATCGCGAGGCGTTCACCGTGGTGGAGATGGAGGCTGGGCCATACTGCAATGCCGTGTACGAGATGACCCAACCAGTCCGATACCCCACCGGCGAGCCGGTGAGCTTCTCCAAGCTGCCCATCGATTTCGGCGTCATCCACTACGCATCCGATACGCCATACACGCAGGCGCGCACGCTCGGCGCGCGCGGCCTCTCGTATTTCGGGATGGACTCGACCTACGCGTCGTCGGTCGCCATCGTGCGGCGCATCGTCGCCCGCGAGGGCGCGGCAGGGCAGTAGCCGCTTGTCCCTGGTGAGCCTCCGCGACGTCGGTGTCGCCTTCGGTGCAACGACCATCCTCGAAGGTGTCACGTTCCGCGTCGAAACACGCCAGCGCATCGCGGTCGTGGGTGCCAACGGCGCCGGCAAGACCACGCTGCTCTCGCTGATCAACGGCGCACTCGAGCCGACACAGGGGGAGGTCGAGTGGCAGCGCGGGCTGCGAATCGGATATCTCCCGCAGGACGCTCCCGAGCCGGTCGCGGAGACGATCCTCGACGAGGTGATGGCGTCACGCGAAGACCTCGCCGCCATGCACCACGAGATGACCACGCTGGAGCCGCTCCTCGCTGACAGCGCGCGCCCGGACGCACAGAAACTGCTGCTGCGCTATGGGGATGTCCAGCACCGCTACATCGACCAGGGCGGTTACGAGCTCGAGGCGACTGCGCGCGAAGCGCTCGGCGGGCTCGGCCTCGATACCGAGACACAGCAACGCCATCCCTCGCAGCTCAGCGGCGGCCAGAAGCGCCGCCTCGAGCTGGCCAAGCTCCTCGTGCAGGACGCGGATCTGCTTCTCATCGACGAGCCGACCAACCATCTCGACCTCGCCGCGATCGAATGGCTCGAAGATTTCATGCGCGGTGTGTCGACGGCGTTCGTGCTCGTGTCGCACGACCGGCGTTTTCTCGACAACGTGTGCACGCAGGTCATCGAAGTCGCGGGTGGCACCATCGAGGAATATCCGGGCAATTACACGCAATACACGAAGCTGCGCGTCGAACGGCGTGAGCGCCGGCGGCGAGAGTTCGCCGCGCAGAAGGCGTACATCGACCATCAGGAAGAGTTCATCCGCAAGTACAAAGCGGGGCAGCGTGCGCGCGAGGCGCGAGGCCGGCAGACGCGGCTCAACCGCCTCGAGCGAGTCGCCCCACCGACGGTGGACAGAAAGCCCCGGCTGCGCTTCAGCAGCGCGCCCGCGTCGCGGGTCACGTTGAAGGGCGTCAACCTCATCATCGGCAGAGACGCACCGCTGCTGCTCGTACCGCCGTTGACGGTTGTCCCGGGTGAGCGCATCGCGGTGATCGGCGCGAACGGCAGCGGCAAGTCCACGCTGTTGCACACGCTCGCGGGCGATCTCCCTCCGCTGGAAGGAACGCTCACCCTCGGTCCCCGCAGCGTCCGGCGGCTGTATCGCCAGGACCTCGGCCAATCGATCGAACACGGTGACGCGGACGTTCCTGCGGGTCAGGACGACCGTACGGTGCTCGCGGATCTCCTGGCCACGCACCCGGTCGGGGAAGAGCGTGCGCGCACGCTGCTCGGCTCGTTGCTGTTCAGCGGTGATGACTCGCTCAAGCTCGTCGGCGACCTGAGCGGCGGGGAGCGAGCCCGATTGATGATGGGCAAGCTGGCGATCGAGGAGACCAACCTCCTGCTGCTCGACGAGCCGACCAATCACCTCGATATCCCAGCCCAGGAGGTGCTCGAGGGCGCGCTCGTGAAGTATCCCGGCGCGATCGTGCTGGTGACGCACGACCGTGCGCTCATCGATGCCGTCGCGACGCGAACATGGGCGATCGAGGATGGCGGCATCCGTGAAGTGCTCGGCGGCTACACGGCGCTGCTCAGGGCGCGGGATCGCGAGCGACACAAGTGAGCCGTGCGGTGGCGCGCCAACGCACGCCTTCGGCAGGCTGGGCGCTGGTGGTGGCCACCGTGGCCGTGTCCTTCTCGGCGATTCTCATCAAGGAAGCGAACGACGACGCGGCGACGATCGTCTGGCTCCGCATGGGAATGGCCACTGTGCTGCTCGCGCCGTGGGTGGTTCGCGACGCACGCCGCGGCGTGCTGCCGAGGGGACGCAAGCAGGTTGCTCTCGTGCTCGTCAGTGGAGTCTTCCTCGCAGGGCACTTCCTCCTCTGGACGGCTTCACTGCAGTACACGTCGGTTGCCGCGAGCGTCCTGCTCGTGTCGCTCCATCCGATCATCGTGACGCCCCTGGGGAAACGCCTGCTGGGAGAACGTGTTTCTCGCCAGATGCTCGCAGGGCGTCGGGCTCGCGATCATCGGCACGCTTGTGACGTGCGCCGGTGACTTCCGTGTCGACAGCAGCGCATTCGGCGGCGATCTCCTCGCCATCGCCGGCGGCCTGTGCCTGGCCGGATACCTGCTCATCGGGCGCCGTGTTCGCGCGAATCTGGGTGTTGCCGGCTACTCCGCGATCGTCTACGCGGTGGTGTGCGTCATCGCGGCAGCTGACGGCAGTCGCCGGTGGCGTTGCGCACTTTCCATCGCCACGGGTCGCTCTCGCGTGCCTCGGATTGGCGGTGGTCTGCACGATCGGTGGGCACACCGTGTACAACTGGGCTCTCCGTCATGTTCCCGTCCTCCTCGTCTCAGTCTCGTTCCTCGGAGAGCCGCCACTCGCCGCCGTGCTCGCCCTGCTCATCCTCGCGTCCGTGCCGTCGCTTGCCACAGTGCTCGGCGGCGTGCTGATCCTCGCCGGGCTCGCGCTGGCGCTCGTCGAGCCAGGAGCGCGTTCTGACCAACCGGGCAACCTCGCGATCGCGCAATGACCGTCTGCGACCGCGTGTGGCCATCCCGCTGACGAGGCGGACACGCTCTTCGGCGCAAAGGATCCCGCGACGGGCGACGCCTTCACGATCGTCCGCTGCCGCCGTTGTGAGCTGGCGCGCACCGACCCGGCGCCCTCCGACTCGGAGCTCGATGGCTACTACCCGAAGGGGTACCACAGCACCACCAAGCGGTACCGCGCGGGTATGGACCGTGTGCTCTCGATGTTCCACGAAAGCCGGATCCGGACCATCGAGCGCCTGCTCGGTGGCGCCGGGAACGTCGTGGACATCGGATGCGGGCCAGGCGTGCTCATCAATCACATGCGTGCGCGAGGCTGGCGAGTGCGAGGAACGGAGCGGTCCGCCTCAGCAGCGGAGCAGGCACGGGAGGTGTTCGGCCTCGACGTCAGCGCAGCGAGCGTCGATGACCTCGTGGCGGAGGGCACCACCTACGACGCGGTGGTGCTCTGGCACGTGGCCGAGCATCTCCACGCCCCGGAGGAGACCTTGCGAGGGATTGCCCGGCTGCTCCGCCCCGGCGGGGTACTGCTGGTCGCGGTGCCGAACTTCGGGTCGCCCGAGGCGCGGATCGGCCGGGCCGGCTGGTTCCACCTCGACGTCCCGAGACACCTCGTCCACTTCACCCCGGCGACGCTCAGGGCGATGCTGGCGGCCGCCGGGCTCCGCCCGGTCAAGGTGACCTATCTCGTCCCGGAATACGACCTCTTCAGCTTCGTGCAGACAGTGGAGAACCGGCTCGGCCTGCCTCCGAACCTCCTCTACGACGTACTGCGACGTCCTGAGGCGCGGCTCCGGCGCCAGCAGAGCGGTCGGATTGCCGCCGGCGTGGCGCTCGGCCTCGCGGTCCCGCTCACCGCGGCCGCCATGGTCGTGGCGCCGCTGGCGGCTGCGTCGCGACGCAGCGCGACGATCGCCGTGTACGCGGTCCGGGACCCGCTCAGCGCGAGTAGCGGCGCGAACGCAGACCCATCCGGTGCAGGACGAACCGGTTGACCGTCCACACGGTTTTCAGGCCGTAGATCAGCGACACCCGGAAGTTCACCGACGACGCGTCGTCGAAGTATTTCGTGGTGACGGGGACCTCGGCGACCTTGAATTTGAATGAGGCGGCCTGCGTGAGGATCTGCGTGTCGAACACGAAGTCATTCGAGTTGCGCAGAAACGGCACCGTGGTGAGGAACTTGCGGCTGTACGCCCGATAGCCGGTGTGATACTCGGTCAGTCCAAGCCCCAGCACGCCATTCTCGTAGCGGGTGAGAAAGCGGTTGGCGAGACGCTTCCACCACGGCATGCCGCCCGCGCGAGCACCGCCGGGATTGAGGAAGCGTGAGCCGAGGACGACGTCCGCCTTTCCGCTCCTGATGACCTCGACCATGTCGTCGAGGATGGCCGGGTCGTACTGGCCGTCCGGGTGGAGCATGACGATGACGTCGGCCCCGTCGCGGAGCGCCTCGATGTAACAGGTCTTCTGGTTGGCGCCGTATCCGGCGTTGTGCGGATGCGAGATGACGACGAGATCGAGAGACACCGCGAGCGCGGCCGTGCCGTCCCGGCTTCCGTCGTCGACGAGGATGATCGTGTCAACGACGCCCGGAGGGATCCTGGCGAGTGTCGTCTCGAGCGTCTTGGCCGCGTTGTACGCGGGCATGACAACTACGGTTCGCAATGCCTTGATCGAACCCCGGCCGGTGGTGATGCCCACGCGTTGCTTCTGAGCCGTGTCTGGCAACTCCGTCCATCCCTTGCGGCCAGCACCAACGCGGTGTTGGCGCGTTTGACCTCTTTCAGAGATGGATCATATCGCATTGATACGCCACCTCAAACCGAACCCGCGGGCTCTGTGTCATTGGCCGAGCGTTTCCGTTGTTCGAGACGAGTGACGCGGCGAAGGCGCTCGCTGCGATGCGGATGCTGGAGGCGCGGCTACGAGGCTGAGACGTGAGTCTCCGCCGCCGGCTTGTAATTCCGCTGGTAGAACTCCCAGAACTCGCCTGACTTGAGCGGCCGCCACCACTCCTCGTGCTCCACGAACCAGGCCACGGTCCGTTCCATGCCGGCCTCGAAGCTGAGAGTCGGGTGCCATCCGAGCTCTGAGAGCCGCGTCGAGTCGACTGCATAACGGCGATCGTGTCCGAGCCTGTCGCGGACGAACTGCTTGAGGGAACTCGGTTTGCCGAGCAGTCGCAAGACGGTGTCCGCGACAGTGATCCCGTCGGTCTCGCCTCCCGCGCCGACGTTGTAATCGAGCCCCGGCTCGCCGTGCCGGAGTGCACGGTCGATGCCGCGGACGTGGTCCTCGACGTAGAGGTAGTCGCGGACCGCGCCGCCGTCGCCGTAGATCGGCAATGGGCGGTCATCGATGGCGTTGGTGATGAACAGCGGGATGATCTTCTCCGGGTACTGAAAGGGTCCGTACGTGTTCGAGCCGCGAGTGACAATCGCGGGGAATCCGTACGAGCTGCGGTACGCCTGGACCTGGAGCTCGCCTCCCGCTTTGCTCGCGCTGTACGGGCTTCGGGGCCGGAGCGGGTCGCTCTCGACGCTCATCCCCACGCTGACATCGCCGTACACCTCGTCGGTGCTCACCTGCAGAAAGCGCTGATGGCCATGCTCCCGCGCGGCGTCCATCAACACGAAGATCCCGTAGACGTCGGTGAGGATGAACTGTCCCGGAGCTTCCAGGGAGCGATCGACGTGCGACTCGGCGGCGAAGTTCACGATGACGTCGGATCCGGACGCGAGCTCACGAACCGTTGTGGCATCGCAGATGTCGCCGCGAACGAAACGGAAGCGCTCGTCGGCCCGAACGCTGTCCAGGTTGCGCTCGTTCCCCGCGTAGGTGAGCTTGTCAAGGACGACGACGGAATCCTCGGGATGGTCTCGCAGCGTCATGCGAACGAACTCGCTGCCGATGAAGCCCGCACCCCCGGTCACCAGCAGGCGCACGTCAGATGTTCTCGATGGTCCAGTCGAAGCCGATGCGTGGATCGTTCCAGGCGATGCGGCCCTCGTCGGGATCTTCGGCGTTGTATGGCTCTGTGACGTAGTAGTTGAGGATCACGTCGCGCTGCGACACGCACTGATAGCCATGCGCGACGAGCGGCGGTATCGCCACCATGCGCGGCGCGTTCTCGCCGAGCATCACGGACTGAATGCGGCCCGCGGTCGGGGAATCGTGGCGCAGATCGACGAGCACGACGCGGGCATCGCCCTGCACGATGTCCCAGTAATCCCATTGACGCTTGTGCCAGTGGAAGGCCTTGATCAGCTCGGGCGGGTTGCCGCCACGCGCGTATGCGAGGCTCCTCGACATCTGAGCGAAGGGCTGGTCCGGAATGAACAGCCGGCCCTGGTCATCCAGGTCGCCCCGCTTGAGTTGCTCGATGAAGAAGCCACGCTGATCGGCCCACTTCTTGAACGTCTTGACCATGACGCCATCGATCGTGCCGAGACGCTCGGCGTATGGGCGCCCGGCCATTGCGTTCAGCACCCCGTCCATCTCGGGGAGCACTGCCATCCATGCCACAGCTACTGGAACCAGCCCTCGATATCGATGATCGCGTTGACGCTGCCGGCACTGTTATACAGGTCGACGTCGCCGTCGTTGGCGTCCCCCGTGGTATCGAGTTGCACCACAGCCAGGTTGGGGAGGACCACACCGGCGTTGAGGTTGAGATCCGACGCCTGCGGCCGGCCGGTCAGGTTCGCCGGGTAGAGCGTGAGGAAGGTGGTCGCGGTGGGAGCGACTGCGGTCAGGTTGGCAATGATCGCCGACCACGGTCGTGCCACTCGTGGACGCGGGGATGTAGCTGTCGCCGGCCACCGGGATCCGGCGGCTCGCCGCTGCGCCGATCGGGCCGACGGTGCAGAAGGTCGTCGAGATCCGCGTGTCGCAGATCCGGGTCGGCTCGATCGCCTGGTACTGATATCCCGGCAGGGCTCGCCGTCGCCGTCGAGCTGCCATACCAGCCGTTGGCGTCGATGAGCACGTTGATCTTCCCGGCGGAGTTGTACACGCAGAGCGACGTGTCCGGTCCACCGGTCGTCGCGGGACCGAGCTGAACCATCACCCGATTGGCCTGAACCGCTCCCGCCGGGAGGTTGATCGTCGAGAAGCTCGGTGCATGCGATCCCGATGTACTGGACAACCGCCGCTCGAGTTGGTCGGAAAGAGGCTCAAGTAGGTCGAAGCACTGCCGGCAACACCAGTGAGGTTCACCACCACCGATCCGGCGGTTCCGTCGCTCGGGATCTGGCTCGCGCCCGTGACGTTGACGGCCATCGACGTCTCCGGACCCATCGCCCCGTGTGTGCTGCAGAACGGGGTCGGTGATGGGTGGCGCGTGTCGCAGACGCGGTATGGCGCGATTGGATGGAAGAGCCCGTCGTCATCCGTGGAGGCTTCGGGCTCGAAGTATCCCTCGAGATCGACAAGGACATTGACGTGCCGAGCGCGTTGTAGATGTCGATGGAGCCGGAGCCGGCCGTGGTGACGGTGACGAGGTTGGCGATGACGGTGTGAGCCGCAAAGTTCAGGTTCGAGGCAGTCGGCCTCGGCTCCCTGGCTGCTGTACACCGTCAGCAGGCTCGCGGCTGTGCCGTTCACCTCGGTGATGTTGACGACCATGGCGGTCGCCTGCGGCACGTCGGTCGACGCCAACACCTGAACCTGTCGACACTTCCCGGCCCGAGCGCACCTCCGCCTCGGGAGCGCGTGTCGAGGACGCGGAACGGCCTGACAGGGACGTAGTTCGAGAGACCGACGTAGATAGAAGCCGCCCTGAGTTCGCCCCGAGCGAGTTCGTCGCGACAAGGGTGACGTAGCCACCGCGTGGGCGATGTCGGGAGGGTCGCCGGCGGCTGACGAAGGTGAACGACTCCGGTGTGAGGATGCTGAACCGTCAGCGGCACGGTCCGTCTGATCGTCCGTGACGGTTGCCGTCGTGTCGGCAGCGATGTCGTGACCGGTCGCGGTCTCGGTGCTGCCCACCCGCGAGCGGGACGACTCCGGGGTTGATCGAATTCAGCAACGGTCCACCCAGGGTGAGTTGGTTGATCCGCGTGTTCCAGCAAGCGTGCGCGACGCATGGGCCTTCGATGGTGTTGTCCTCCGAGCCGGACACAACCCAGACATCATTCTCGTTCTCAGCCTGATCTTCTGCCGCACCGGAGTAATCGCCCCAGCGGCACACGTCGCTGACGCAGGCGCCGGAGAACAGATCGTTGCCGTCGAAGTAGGTGGAACTGGTGTGCAGAGTCTGGAAGCTGCTCAGCGTCGTGCCACCCTGCGGGATGTAGGCATCCATGATGGATGGATCCATCGATCGTCGACGACTCGTCGAACACGGTCATGATGTTGCCGCCGCTGTCCATCGCTACCGCCGGATAGTAGAGGTCGGCGCCGTCGACCCCCACGTTATTCATCTGCTGCATGAATCCGGGGCTATGGTGGCCGGACGTTGTCGAGTTGAGCTCGAGGTAGTCCAGGCATGCGCGCTGCACACTGTCGCCCGGAGGAAAGCAGGTGGTGCCGTCTGCCGTCCAGATAGCGCCCCCCGACGTTTCGACGGCGTTGAGGAACCGGTCGTCGTTGGTCTGCAACTTCGGCCCGGGGCTGGGCTGGTCGCGCGGGCGGAAGGAATCCGGTTGTGTTGTTGACCGCTGTCGGCGACATCGGGATGAACGACGTCTGGACGAACATGCCGCCACCCTCAGGGGTTCCCGTGATACCAGTCCACCTGCGCCTCCGGGTTGGCGCATGCCACAGCTCCGCAGTCGGATTCATTGGTGAGGACGTAGTCATCAGGAACTCGAGCAACGCACTCGACCGGCTTGCGGGGCGAACTCGTCACTGGTGAAGGGGTCATCGGTGTTCGACCGTGATGGTGTCATTGGCGAGATCGGTCTACTGCAGGATGTCTGTCTCGCTTCCCAGGAAGTCAAGGCTGCAGTTGAAGTCGTCGAAGGTCACGACGATCGTGCTCTTGTCCGAGCCCAGTCCTGGCTCGATCACCAAACGTCGTGCCCGCCGTGAAGATCGGGAGCGAGTAGACAGTCCAACTCCCGAGCGGCAGGGGGTTCGAGGAGCCGGAGACAGCGATCAGCACCGGCGCGGCTTTGCACCCGGAGTTCGGGGACTTCGGTGACAGTCACCCAGAACCGTCCTGTCTCCACGTCGAAGATCACGCGGGGATCGCTGCTGTAATACCCGGGATCGACGTCCATCAGCGCGTTGAGGTCGTCTGAGCCGAGAATCGTCCCCGTCCTGGTGAGGACGACGATCGAGGAGTTCACCGCCTCGACGAGGTCGTTCGGCCCTACCGCGATGTCGTCACTGGGTGGCGTCACTTCCTGATCCGCACCGAACGAGTGGATGTTGCTCGCCTGAGCGGTCCCGGCGAACCCAAGCAAGTCGTCGGGAGTGGGGTCGTTGGCGCTGTCATCGGAGACGCGACGCTCGCCGATTCGCTACCGGAGGCAGCGTTGGCGGAGGCAATCGCATCCGACCGGCCGCGAACATTGGGAGCAACGCTGTGATGCTTGTGCACAGCTGTCGTGCTCCGCGTGGCCCGCAGCGCCGGGCTCTCAGACATCAGTGGCATTGCGCGGGATGCCGGTGCGCCTGGACTCGTCGATTGCACAATCGCGGCCGCCCGCGCCCCAGCCTGGGCTGTGGTCTGCCCGAGGACCGGAAGGGCCGTCACGCAACGAGAGACAGAGGACAACGCGGAGCACGCCGGGCGGCATTGACTTCACTACTGGAACCACCCCTCGATATCGATGATCGCGTTGACGCTGCCGGCGCTGTTATACAGGTATACCTCACCATCATTGCCGTCGCCGGTGGTGTCGAGCTGCACCACCACCAGGTTCGGCAGAACAACGCCGGCGTTGAGGTTGAGGTCCGACGCTTGCGGGCGTCCGTGGAGGTTCCCGGGGTAGGCCGTCAGGAAGGTCGTCGCCGTCGGCGCCACAGCGGTCAGGTTGGCAACGACCGCCACCACCGTGGTCGCGCTGGTCTTCGACGGGATGTCGCTGTCTCCGGCGACTGCGATCAGGCGGCTCACCGCTGGGCCGATCGCACCCTCGCTGCAGAAGGTGGTCGATATGCGCGTGTCGCAGATCCGGGTTGGTGGCAGCGCCTGGAACTGATACCCGGCAGGAGTCATCGGTGCGCGTCGTGCTTCCGTACCACCCATTCGCATCAACCAGCACGTTGATGTCCCCGGCCGCGTTGTAGACGCAGATTGCGTCGTCCGGGCCGCCCGTCGTCGAGGGACCGAGGCCGACCATCACTCGGTTCGCCTCCACCGCTTTCGCCGCGAGGTTGATCGTCGAGAACTCGGCGAATGGCCGGGGCCGTATGGGCATGCGCCGCTGCTGTTCGTCGGGAACAGGCTCAGATAGGTGGACGCGCTGCCGGCGACACCGGTGAGGTTCACCACCGCCGCTTCTGCAGTCCCGTCACTCGGCAGCCCGCCCGCCGTCGTGAAGTTGATCTCCATCGACGTCTCCGGACCGAGCTCCCCATGCTCGCTGCAGACCGGTGTTGGCGAGGGGCTCCTCGTATCGCAGACGCGAATCGGCGCGATCGGATGGAAGAGTCCCTGCGACCTGCCCCACGACCGCCGGCGCTGCGAAGTACCCCTCGACGTCGACGAGCACATTGACGCTCCCGAGCGCGTTGTAGATGTTGATCCAACCTGCGCCGGCGTTGGCGCCGAGCGTGACCGTCACCAGGTTCGCGATCACCGTGTGCGCCGCGAAGTTGAGATTCGAGGCATTCGGTCGCGACGTCCCATACGGATACACGGTGAGCAGGCTCGACGCCGATCCGCTCACCTCGGTCACGTTGAGGACGGCAGCGGTCGCGTCTGGCCGGAATCTGGGAAGCGCCCGATCCCGTGACCTGCAACGCTCGGATCGCTCCCGGTCCGAGTGGGCCGCCGGTGTTCCGCGTGTCAAGAATTCGGTAGGGGCTGAGCGGCGTGTAGTTGGCGAGACCGATGTACGTGTACGTCAGTGGCTGCCGTCGATTCCGAGAGCGATCCGTCGCCACCACCAGGTCGGTTCCCGAGCCGGGCGGGGTCACGAACGTGAAGGACGTCGCTGTCAGGTTGCTGATCGCGATCGAAGCACCACCGAATGTGGCTGTCGTGTCAGTGCCGAAGTCGAGCCCGGTAACGGTCACCGTCTGGCCGCCGACAATCGGTCCCAGGGAAGGCGTCAGCGCCGTGATGGTCGGTCCGGACACCGTGAGGTCGTCGATGTGCGTGTTCCAGCACGCGTGAATCGTTGTGCACACCACCGATGTGCTCCCGTCCGCGGATCCCGAGACGACCCATACGTCCTTCGGGTTCGACGGATCCTCAGCGGCGCCGGAGTAGTCGCCCCAGCGACATCCATTACTGTCGCAGGCGCCGTTGAACAGGTCGTTGCCGTCGTAATACGTCGAGCTCGTGTGCAGTGTCTGGAACGCGCTCAGAGTCGTCCCTGTCGAGGCGATCGATGCATCCTCGATGCTCGGATAGATGCTCGTCGACAACTCGTCGAACACTGTGATCAGGTCGCCGGCGCTGTCGAGGCTCACGGCCGGATAGAAGAGGTCATCACTGTTGATGCCGACGTTGTCGATCTGATTGGTGAGCGTCGGAGTCGGGCTGGGCGAGGTTGCGCTTGCCGCGATCTCCACATAGTCAAGGCAGTCCCTCTGCATGGTGTCCCCGGACGGCTCACAACTCGTTCCGTCTGCGGTCCAGATCTCGCCGTTCTTGAAGACCGCGTTGAGAAATCGGTCGTCGTTGGTTTGCAGCTGCGGACCCCCGCCCGGTTGGTCTGCAGGAGGAAGGAAGCCCGTGGAGTCATCGACCGCAGTTGGTGACATCGGGATGTAGACGAACGGTTGGTTCGTCACCCCGCCGGCAGCCCTCAGGCGTCCCCGTGAACGCCTGCACAAGCACATCCGGGACTGCCGTTCATGCATCCATTCCCGAGGCAGTCGGATTGGTTGCTCACGATGTACGTCAGGCTCATCGAACCCAGCCCCTGCACCGGCTGTGGCGCGAATGGCCCGTCATAGTAGTAGTCCAGTGCGTTGGTGCCCGAGTCCGTCTCGAAGTCGGTCTTCTGCAGGATGTCAATTTCGCTGCCGTTGAACTCGTCTGTCGCACGTGTAGTCGTCGAACGTGACGGTCACGGTGTTGCTCGAGATCCCGAGTCCCGGTTGATCGCCGAACTCCGTCAGCGGCTGTCCAGTGCTCCCGCCGAATGTCTCCATCGGCAGTCCGTACACGGTCCATCCTGAGAACGGCAGTGGATTGGACGACCCGGAAACCGCGATGAGCACCGGCGCTGATTCAGGACAGTCACTCGGCGACTGGTACTCATCGGGGACCTCTGTGATGGTCACCCAGAATCGTCCCCCGCTGGCGTCATAGATCACCCGTGGATCGCTGCTGTAATAGCCGTCGGCCACGTCCATGAAGGTGTTGAGATCCGCGGATCCCAGGATGGCGCCGGTCCTGCTGAAGATGAAGATCGTCGAATTGACCACCTCGACAATGTCGGCAGGCCCGGCCGCGACGTCCTCGTTGGGAGGTGTGATCTCCTGATCGGACCCGAAGTCGTGGATTGCAGTGGCCTGGGCGGTCCCTGCGAAGTCCGCAAGATCATCGGGCGGCGTTGATGCCGTCAGTGGCGCTGCGCTCGTCGTCGCTCCCGACGTGGTCGACGGCGTTTCGTCACCACGAGCCGCCGAGCCGAGAGCGAGGCTTGTGGCGGACCTGGTCCCCCCGCGATGCATCGTTCGGGATCTGGCGGCAGCGCGCTCCTTTGCGGTCAAGGGAAGGATCGGCGCGGCGTGCAAAGCCGCACCATGGGAGCTCGGAGCCGCCGTATGCGATGTGGAGGCGCCACTCGCTGCCGCGACGTTCGTGGATCCGACCACGGGCAGCGCCATGACGATGCACGCACAGAAAAGCCAGCTAGTCAGTCGGGGTCCAACGATCACGCGACTACACCTCCATCCCGGGTCGCTGTCCCCTCCGTGGGTGAGTCTACGCCCGTGGCCTCGATCCGACTGAAACTTCGGAAGAACTGTGTCGGTTAGTCGAGGCGAAGGCTCAGCGGAGCGGGCCAGAGAACGTTGACGTTGAGATATGGATCGTCGATCTCGTCGACGCCGCCCCAGCGATCTGCGAAGGTCCGTGCGTCCTTCCCTCCCAGGCCGGCGCCTCCGATGCGAGCGGCCTCACCCCAGGTCATCTCGGCGAGCGGGGTGCAGAGCACTCGATGCCCGAGGGCCTGCACGCGCAGGCAGTAATCCACATCCCAGAGCGCGTGCGTGAACGCCTCGTCGACGCCGCCGGCTGCATCGAACACATCGCGTCTCGTCATCAGGCACGCGCCGGAGACGGCACGCATCTCCTTGATGACATGCAGGTGCTGATCGACGCTGGCGGCGAGTCCGAGACGTCCGCATACCATCCCCTCGTGCGCCACGGTCCCGTCCGGATAGCGCAGACGCATGCCCACGGCGCCGATGCCCGCATGCTGGCTCACCTCCAGCATCGTTTCGAGCCACGTTGGTGTGATCACGCGTGTCGACGCGTCGAGCAGCACGACATGATCGCCATGCAGTGCACGGACGGCGGCGTTGATCGCGGCCGGCGTGTTGTTGCCGGCGATGACAGCGCGTGATCCACCGGTCCGTATACGTGGAGACCCGCTCCAAGCTCCGCGATGCAATCCGTCGCGTCTGCACCGTGCGTGCGTGCGACCACCACCACGTCAACCGACGGCGAACCGGCGATCGCGTAGCGAGGAATGTAGAGCCCGGGACTCGGACCGAGGTCGACACGCCCCTCGATGCCGCGCCGTCCCAGCGCGTCCGCGACGGCCCGCCGTCCCGCGTCCTGCGCAAGGGGTTTGAACCCCGCTGACACCGCTGTCGAACCAGGCACCATCCGCCACGCGTAGAGAACGTCCGGCACATGTCCGACATGCGCCGCGTTCTCGGTGACGCGAAGCATGAGATCGTGATCCTGACTGCCGTCGAAGCCTTCACGGAACCCGCCGACAGCGGTGACCCGCGTGCGCCGCACAACGGTGAAGTGGTTGATGTAGTTCTCCGCGAGCAGGCGGTCCGGCGAGAAGTCCGGTTTGAATGTCGGCGCGCCAAGCGTTCCATCAGCAAGGAGCTTGTCCTCGTCGGAGTACACGACGTCCGCATCGGGGTGTTCGCGGAGGTACGCGGCCATCGCGAACAGCGCGTGCGGGCGCAACACATCGTCGTTGTCGATGAACCCCACGAATGCGCCGGTCGCAAGGGCAAGTGCGGAATTCGAAGCCGCGGCGATGCCACCCTGCTGATCGCGGTACACGACACGCACGCGAGGATCGGCCGCGAGCAGTGTCGAGCACGCGGCGGACGTGCGGGAGAGTCGAGGCGTCATCCGCGATGCACAGCTCGAGATGCGGATAGGTCTGCTCGAGCACTGACCGGATCGCAGCCTCGAGCCAGGATCGTTCAGGGTTGTGCACCGGCATGACGAGGCTGATCACGGTGGCGCCGGTCTCCGCTGCCGAAGCACGACGCATCGCCTCGAGCTCCGCCTCTCCCGGGGTGTGCAGCGCGAGCCAGCGGCGGTACTGGCGGCGGCGGGCTGCCGCCGTGTCCGCAACGCCGATCGCCCGCCGGAGGTCTCGATCACGCCGGATGAGCCCGGCGAGGGCGGAGGGGCCGTGGTCGACCAGGGTCAGCGTCCGGGATGCAGCCTTGTGGAGGGTCTGCTGCCGCCGCGATTCGGGCGGCACCACCCGCCGGGCCTTGCGGACGACGGCGACGGCAATCCGGGCGGAGGCGCTCCCGGTGGCGTCGGCAAGCTGGGCCCGCATCGCCTGGAGCTCGGCTTCCAGCTCGGTGATGTGTCGCCGGGCCGCGCGCAGCTCATCGGCAAGCCGCTCGATCTCGTCGCGGGGCGCTGTCACCGGGCGCAGCACCTGGCAATCGCAAGACCCGTCTTCGTGTGCATGAGACGCAGATGGTATGCGTGGCGCGCACGATCCGCCGCCGCTAGTATGCTCGAACTCGAGCGGGACGCCAGCCACGTGCGATTCCTATTGGAGATTCCGACATGACCGTCGTCGCCGAGGGGAGCGGCGCTCTCGAGGCGATCCAGCGGCCGAGGAGCGACTTCCAGAGGAACGTCAACCTCATCCGTGAGCTCTCGATCACCAGCTTCAAGCTGAAGTACACGGGCTCCGCGCTGGGCTATGTGTGGTCGCTTGCGAAGCCGCTGATGTACTTCGGGATCATGTACCTGGTCTTCAGCATCCTGCTGAAGGCGGGCGCGGGCTCGTTCGACTTCCCCGTCCAACTCCTTGTCGCCATCGTTGCCTGGACATTCTTCACCGAGGCCACGTCGACGGCCATGAATGCCGTCGCGGGCAACGGCGACCTCATCCGGAAGGCGTACTTCCCGCGCTGGATCCTTGTCGTCGCGTCCACGACGAGCGCATTGCTGACGTTCGCCATCAACACCGTGCTCGTCGTCATCATCACGTTCGCGCTCGGTCATCTCGACCTGACGTGGCTCAGCCTTCTCGCACCGCTGTACTACCTGGAGCTGGTTGTGCTCGTCCTCGGACTGGCCCTTCTCCTTTCATCGCTGTTCGTCTTCTTCCGCGACCTGGGACACATCTGGGAGATCCTGTCGCTGGTCCTCTTCTACGCGTCTGCCGTGGTGTTCCCATTCGAGCTCATCCAGGTGCATGCCAAGAAGCTCGCCGGGCTCGCCGGCATGAATCCCGTCGCGCAGATCATCACCGACCTCAGGCATGTGCTCATCCAGCCGGACAAGATCGCGTCGATGGCATCGCTGATCGGACCACTCGCCTACGTGCCGATCGGGATCAGCATCGCCGTGTTCATTCTCGGATTCACCGTCTTCCACAAGCTCACACCAAAATTCGCGGAGTCCCTGTGAGCGCTGTCGTCGAGGTGTCCCATCTCCGCAAGCGATTTCGTCTGCCGCTCGACAAGAGCACGACGCTCAAATATCGAGTCACGCACTGGCGCAGCTCGTCGCGGTATCGAGACCTTGTCGCGCTGCGCGACGTCTCATTCGACATCCCGCAAGGTCAGTTCCTCGGCATCGCCGGCCCGAACGGCTGCGGCAAGAGCACGCTGCTGAAGATCCTCTGCCGCATCTACAAAGCGGACGCGGGATACGCGCGCGTCAACGGGGACTTCTCGGCATTCCTCGAGCTCGGGAGTCGGCTTCAACCCCGAGCTCACCGCTCGCGAGAACGTCTTTCTCGGCGGTGCGATGCTGGGCCTGACCCGCGCGCAGTTGCGAGACAAGATCGACGAGGTGTTCGCGTTTGCCGAGCTCGAGGACTTCGCGGAGCAGAAGCTCAAGAACTTCTCGTCCGGCATGCAGGTTCGCCTCGCATTCAGCGTTGCCATTCTCGCCGAGACCGATCTGCTGGTCATGGACGAGGTGCTCGCCGTGGGTGACGCGAGCTTCCAGGAGAAGTGCTTCGACACGTTCAACCGGTACAAGCGTGAGGGAAAGACGATCGTCCTCGTGAGTCACAACCTCGATTCGCTCGAGGAGTACTGCGATCGCGTGCTGCTCCTCAATCACGGCGAGATCATTGCGGACGGGCCGGCCAAGGAGGTCACCGGGACCTATCACCGGATGATCGCCGACCACGCGGTCGAGGCCGAGCGCGACCTCCCAAGTCAGTTCTCGCGCGGCGACCCGAGCAAGTGGGGCTCACGCGCGGTCGAGTTCTCCTCCGTGACCCTGCTCGACGCGAGTGGACAGAACAACCGGCGGTTCGACACCGGTGATTCGATGACACTCGACATGACGCTCCTCGTGCATCGCGATGTCGGTGACTTCGTGTGCGGCGTGGCCATCCGCCGCGCGGACGGGCTGATGCTCGCCGGCACGAACACGGTCCTCGACCACGTGACCGTGTCCGGCCATCCCGGTGACGCAGTCTCGGTTCGCTACACCATCGAGTCGTTGCCGCTGCTCGCGGGCGGCTACATCGTTCAAGTGTCAGCGCATGACCTCACGGGCTCGCAGACCTACGACCAGGCGGACCCCGGCGCGACCTTTCACATCAACAACATGGGTGGGCATGTCGGCATGCTCGAGATGCAGGGCCGCTGGCTCGTGGAACAGGAACGGGACGTGCCCACCCCGGCCGTCCGCCAGACCGCCGGGTAGGCACGGCACTGGTCGGCACCGGCCGCGCGACGACCACGCGCGGGCGCAGCCTGTGGTCCATCCTCGGAGTTCCGCTCGCGCTCGTGCTCGGATTCCTTGTGCGCTTGGTGCTGGGGTTGCGCACGCCGCTCGACGCAAGTGAGGCGACGCTCGGACTGAGCGCGGTGCACATCCTGCACGGGCAGTTCGTGGTGATGGATCCCGACGGTCAGTATCAGGGTGCGACGGACGCATACCTGGTCGCACCCTTTGTCGCGATCTTCGGCGCGAGCCTCGCGGCGATACGCGTCGCGCTCGCATGCGTCGGAGCGCTCACCGTCCTCGGCGCGTGGTGGTTCGGGCGCATCGCGTTTCGTAGACGCGAGCATGCGGTGGCCGGCGCGCTCGTGGTCGCGGTCTTCCCGCTGTTCGGCGTGTACTGGTCGACCCGCCTCTATCCCGGCTCCGCGGAGCTGCTGCTGTTCGAGGTCGTGTGTGTGTCGATTGCAGCACTGATCGGCTGGGGCCGGGCGCGCCAGAAACGCTGGTGGGTGCTGCTCGGCTTCGTGGCGGGGATCGCGCTCTGGTCCGACCTGCTCTTCGTCTGCGTCATCGTCGCGATTGCCCTCGCGCTGCTCCTGCGCGCCCCGCGCATCGGCTGGGGTGCCGTGATCGGAGGCGCCGCAAGCGCAATCGCGGGGGGCATCGTCGGCATGCTGCCGTGGCTCATCGCCAACGTGCCGAACGGGCTCTTCAGCCTGCGGTCCGCTCCGCGCGAGACTGCGAGCCTGAGCGCACGTGTGACCCACCTGGTGCACGAGCAGGTGCCGATTCTCGTCGGCGCCGTTGCCAGTTGCGGTCATACGGTGATCCCGGCCATCGCCGCCGACGTCGCGGTCGTGGCGCTCCTCCTCGCATTGCTCTGGAGCAGACGCCGCACGTTGGAGTACCTCGTCACCGGGCACTGGACCGGGATCTCTCAGATCGACCTGGTACTGCTCGTGATTCCGGTGACCGTCGCGCTTGTCGTGCTCGGCGACCTCAACGGCAGCGAGTGCACCGCGCAGAGCCTGCTGCCGATCGCAATCCCGCTCGGACTCGGCACTGCTTCGATGCTCGTCGAGCGCACGCGCTGGCGAATGATCGCAGCGGCCGTCTTCGCGCTCTGGCTGGTGGTCAGCGCCGTCACTGCAACCGGGACACTCCAGGATTCGCAACCGCTGACGACCTCCGGCACACCGATCCCGACAAACCTGGATCCGGGAATCGCGCTCATCCGGCAGCATCACACCGGCCCGCTGTGGGCCGACTACTCGCTCTCGCGCCTGCTCTCCTACTACAGCGATGACACGCTGGCGGTTGGCGAGTACGGAGGCTACCTGGGCTTCATCAGCCGCCAGCAACAGGTGGAAACCGCGCTCGATCCGAGCTGGGTGTTCGTCGCCGGGGATCCGAACATCGCAGCCTTTGTGAAGGCGTGCGCCGCGAAGTCGATCAAGTACACGTTGGTCTCGGGCGGCGGGCTGGAGGTGTATACCGGCCTGAGCGGATCGCTCGAGCCTGGGGATGTCTTCACCGGAGCCGAAGCACAGACGTCGTGAGTCAGATGGGCGCGCCTGTGACGAAGAACAGCAGGTGCGCGGGGACGACGCCCATGACCACGCTGATGATGAGCACGTAGAGCATCGCCGTCGCCGGCTGGTTGGCACGGATCCGAGCGAAGTGCCGTGTCAACAGAGCGACACCCGTGGTGAACACGATGCCGGATCCCACCACCAGCAACCAGAACGGGATCGCGTCGCCCGACCAGAGCAGCTCGTGCCGCACGGCGGATGCCGACGTGAGCAGGACCACCACGATCACCGCCGCCTGTACCGCCACCGCAAGGAACACGATGTCAATCGCGCGGCGCAGCGGGCGGAACGAGAGGTTGGGGGCGACCAGGTACCAGTGGCCGAGCAGCATGCCGGCCAGGGCGCTCCCGGAGACGAGCGCCGCCGGGACGAATGCCACCACCGCCGTCCCGACGCCGCCGAGCGATGGGCCGAAGGCAGCGGCGCACTTCGCGATCGCCATCGCACCGAAGCCGATCGTCGCGATCCCCACCACCCGGCGGGCGATGTCGGTCATCACCGAACAGAAGAAGGCATAGGCGAGCAGCGCCACCGTGAACGCGATCGTCCAGTGGAAGAGCGATGCCTGCGCCCCCACGCTCAGCGACGCACCCAGCAACGAGGTTCCGGACGGCAGGAGCGCTTCGATGAGGACGTCCAACGCCATCAGGCCTGAGCAGATGAGCGAGGTGCTGCCGACGAATCCGCGCCCGACCTTGCCGACGAGGTCCACCGCGTATGCGGCGACCGTCGTCCCGGCTGCGACCTCGATGAGCACCACGACTGTGGCGATCGGGGCGAGCGAAGGGAGCGACGTTGTGTCGGGCACCGCCCGATCCTACGGTTGTGGTGGTCCCCCACCGAGCCGGCGGCGGGTCAGTCCGCGGGTTTGCGTCCCGTGAGCCGGTCGACCGTCCGAGTCGCCTTCTGCCAGCAGGCGCCGCCTCCAGCTGCCGTCGGGTGCGGCCTTGCTGACGGCACCGTCCATCTTCATGGCGAGCTGCACGGAGCGGCGCTCGCTCCACGCCATCGTGCCCCGGAGGGCATCGAGGCGAGCCTGCAGCTCGCTGATCTCGCGCATCTGGTCGACGACCACCGCATTGCGCTCCTGCAGCTCGTGGAGCATCCGCGAGTACGCCCGGTCGTAGTCCGCGACGACGCGGTGGATCGGCGCATTCGATCGCCGGTAGCGGGCGGCCCACGGCGCGATGTACGTGCCGTCGTACTCAACGTCGCGGATGAACCCGTGCCGCGCGAACCTCTCGGTCCAGTACTCCTGCGGATGGATGTTGGTGTGCGTGGGATCGCGATAGTGCATCGGCGTCGACGTGAGGATCACCTCGTCCGTGAAGGCGCAGAGATTCGCGATGGCGCGATCCGCCTCGAGCGGGGGCATGTGCTCGACAACCTCGAAACACGTGATCAGGTCGTAGTGCTTCGCGAGCGGCTCGGTGATCGAACCGACGGTCAGGAAGGGCCTGAGCCGCGCGGGCGCGCTGCCCACCGCGAAATCGCTGAAGTCGATCCCCTCGGCCTCGACGCCACGGTCGCGCAGCGCCTCGACGAGCAGCCCGATCGCGCAACCGGCGTCCAGGGCCGTCTTCGGGTGGAAATCCTCGATCAGCCGGTCGGCCACCTTGCCGAAGAAGTCGATCCAGAAGGGGCTGCGCTCGTAACTGATGCCGGCAACGGCGTAGTGGCTGTAGTAGCCGGCGCCATAGTCACTCGCAACGGTGCCCTCACGGGGAACCGGCACCTCGATCCCGGCCGGCGTCGAGTCATCGTCGGCGGTATCCGATGCGGTCCTCACCCCGGCGCATGCTAGCACCGGCTCGAACGCGTGGATATCCCTCGGGTGACGGTTTCGCACATCCGGTTCCAATTCGATTTCCCTCTGCTAGTTTGGGTCGCGGATGGTCAGCGCACCCTCGAGGTGGCGATGGGTCATCGGCGCGGCGGGCCTGTGCGCCGTGTACCTGGTGGTCAGATCCATCGCCGACCTGCACACCGTTTTCGGCGGCGGCTCCGCCGTCGACTACCTCGCGATCGCATCCGCCGGGCGGATCGTCCACGGGGGATCCTCGTGCGTCTATTGCGTGTCCTCGCTCGGGGCGGCCCAGGCGCAGTTGCTCGGATACATGCCGGCGAGCAGCGCCACGTTTCCAGTGCCGTTCGTCAACCCGGCGCTCCTCGCCTGGCTCATCCAGCCGCTGGCGGTCCTGCCCTTGCAGACGGGGACCGACGTCTTCGTCGCGCTGAATGTCCTGGCGATGGCCCTGTCGGCGGCGATCCTGACCCGCCGGGCGACACCGCGCCTTGGCGGCCCGCTTGCCGCCAGCCTCGTGGTCATCGCCGTGTTCTCGCTTGAAGCCGGGACGGGGATCCTGCTCGGCCAGTCGGATGGGCTGATGCTGCTTGCGGCGACCCTCGCCATCGAGGCGCTCGACCGCCGCCGTCCCGTGATCGCCGGCCTGTTGCTCGTACCGCTGCTCCTCAAGCCGCAATTGCTCTGGCTGGTGCCACCCGTCCTGATCGTCGTCCGCCAGTGGCGGATGCTCGTGGCACTCGCGGCAGGCGCCGTCGTGGTTCTGCTCGGATCGGTCGCCGTGGCCGGGCCGGGCCATCTGCTCGACGCCTTCGGACTCGTGACCGCTCCCACGTATGCGCACCTCGATCTCCAGAGCAACTCCATCCCCGCGCTCCTGGCACGGCCCCTCGCGAGCAACCCGGCAGCCTGGGCGGCGGCCCTGACGCTGGCGGTGGTCGCCGTGGCCGCCATGGTCGTCTGGCGTGACCTCCTTCGCCGCAACCTGGTCCCGGCCGTCGCGATCGGCATCGGGCTGTCCATCGTCCTCTCGCCCCACCTCGGTGATTACAGCCTGATGCTCCTCGCGATCCCCGTCGCAGTCCTGGCGCCGCGGGCACCGGTGCTCGCGCTCCTGCTCGCGGCGGCATACACCGGCGCCTCACTGTTCAATCCACTGGTGCCGCTCAACGAAAGCGCTGTGGCGCTGGTCCTGCTCGCCGGGCTGATCGCCGTTGTGTGGCGGGCGACGCATCCCGGACCGACCGACCTGGCACTGCGCCTTCCGCGGCGTTCCGCCGCAGGTGCGAGCAGTGCCTGATCAGAGGTCGTTGCTCCGCGGCCGCCTTGCCAACGCCATCGACGACGTCGCTGACGTCGCGCAGCATCTCGGGCCACCGGCAACTCACGCCACAGCGCCGACCCCACCGCCTCCGCCGCTCGAGTCGGTCGGCAGGGCCTGGACGCTCGAAGCCGCAATGGAGCCGATCCCTGATCCCGTCGCCGCGCGCGTCGACACGATCCGCTCGACGAGTTCGCTCCGGCCACCCGAGCCGCCGCCATATCCGGAGCACCATGCATCTCGAGCGCCACTGGTGATCATCGGATCGAGCCTGCTCGGCATCCTCCTGGTCATCGGTGTCGCCATCCGTCTGTTCAGCGGTGGTGCCGCGGTCCAGGCGCCCCCGCACGCAACGGAGCAGATCTCGCTCACCGGCGTGCGGCCTGTCGCCACGGCGGCCGCGCAAGCCGGTGCCGTCCCCGTCACGCAGGTCTCCTTCCCGGCAAAGACGCCGGTGGTGAACATCGAGGTGAACTCCGGAGGGACGGCCGGTCAGGAGCCGGTTGAGATCGCCGTCTCCCTCGGCGAGCCGGCACACACGATCAGCAAGAACGAGTACGTCCTCTCCCAATCCGGGGACACGGTCATCCCGCTTTCACCGCCCGGTTCGTCATTCGCGCCGGGCAACTACTCGGTGACCATCACCTACCGAGGCGCGCTCCTCGGATCCACGAGCTTCGCCGTCCGCTGAGGTGCGGTCCGCTCAGCGCTCCACCGGCAGGCCTGCCTCATTCCAGGCCTCGATCCCACCGGTGACGTTGTATGACCTCGGGTGGCCGAATGTCCGGAGATAGTCGACAGCACGGGCGCTGCGACCGCCCATCCGGCAGTGGACGTACACGTCGCGATCGACCGGAATCTCCGACACCCGGTTGGGCAGCTCGCCAAGCGGGATGAGGACGGCGCCGGGGATGTGGAGCTCGTCGTACTCCCACTGCTCGCGCACATCGATGAGCATCGCGCCGTTGCCGACGGCTTCATTCGCGGCCGCAGGTGTGACCTCGGAGCTCTCTGACATCGGCGGCAGTATAGAGGTGGGGATGATCTGCACCACACGCGTCCAAGCGCTGGCCAGCCTGCTAGGCTCGTGCCCGTGAGCACGGTTGCCGCGCCGGCGGAGGTGGACTCCCCCTGGCTCAACGCACAGCGCCAGTTCGACAACGCCGCCGAGATCCTGAATCTCTCATCCGGTTTGCGCGCGGTCCTGCGTGAGGTTCGGAGGGAGCTGGTCGTCCGCTTCCCGGTGAAGATGGACGACGGCAGCGTCCGCATGTTCGAGGGGTACCGGGTCCAGCACAACGTGACGCGCGGACCCGCCAAAGGGGGCCTCCGCTTCCATCCCGCCACGGACATCGACGAGGTCAAGGCGCTCGCGATGTGGATGACCTGGAAGTGCGCGCTCGCGAACCTCCCTTACGGCGGCGCCAAGGGAGGCGTTGCCGTCGACCCGTCGACCCTCAGCCATCGCGAGCTCGAGCGGCTCACCAGGCGGTTCGCCGCAGAGATCAGCGTGCTCGTGGGGCCGGAGTCGGATATCCCGGCGCCGGATGTCAACACGACAGCCGAGATCATGGCCTGGATCATGGACACGCTCTCGATGCAAGCCGGCTACTCGGTCCCCGCATCGGTCACCGGCAAGCCGCTGGAGATCGGTGGCAGCGAGGGACGCCCAAGTGCAACCGGGCGCGGCGTGAACATCATCGCGATCGAGGCCTGCAAGCGCCTCGGCATGGAGCCGTCGCAGACCACAGTCGCCGTGCAGGGATTCGGCAACGTGGGGAGCTGGGCCTCCCAGCTGATGCACGAGTCCGGGTTCACCATCTGTGCCGTGGCCGACGTCACCGGTGGCGTGTACTCGCGAGACGGCCTCGACATCCCGGCGCTGCTTGCCTGGCGCCAGGAGCATGGTGGCGTCCACGGATTCCCGGGCACCGAGCCGGTCACCAACAGCGAGCTGCTGGAGCTCGAGGTCGACGTGCTCGTGCCGGCTGCGATGGAGAACCAGATCACCGCTCGTAACGCCGGACGGATCCAGGCAAAGCTCATCGTCGAAGGCGCCAACGGGCCGACAACTCCGGATGCCGACAGCATCCTGGAGCGGCGCGGGATCACGGTGGTCCCGGACATCCTCGCCAACTCCGGTGGCGTCACGGTCTCGTACTTCGAGTGGGTCCAGGACCTGCAATCCCTCTTCTGGGAGGAGGACGAGATCAACGTCCGCCTCAAGAAGATCCTCCAGAAGGCATTCGGGCAGATGTGCGACCAGGCCGACCGGCATCACGTGTCGCTCCGCCTCGGCGCGTATCTGGTGGCGGTCAAGCGCGTCGCCGACGCGACTGCGGTGCGAGGCATCTACCCGTAGGGGCGCCCCCACCCCCGGGCTGGTCATGAAGGTCTTCGATCGGCTGCGCGCCCTGCCCGTGCCGGCGGGGACGATACCGGTCGCGGTCGGGCTCGGCCTTGCCGGACTCATGCAGTACGGCTTCCTCGTGGTTGCCGCGCGGGCGCTCGGCACGGCCAAGTTCGCGCCGCTCTCCGTGTTCTGGGCCCTGCTCTTCGTCTGCGGTCCAGGATTCTTCCTGCCGCTCGAGCAGGAGACCGGGCGTGCGATCGCTGCGAGGCGCGTCCGTGGTGAGGGCGGCCGTCCGGTGTTCATGCGTGCGGCGCTCCTCGGCGGGATCCTCGCCGTGGTGCTCATCATCGCCACGCTGCTGGCGGCGAGCCCGATCGACCAGCACGTGTTCAAGGGAGATCCGGCGCTGCTCGCGGGACTGATCGGCGGGTTCGCCGCATACCTCTGCGAATTCCTGGCGCGGGGTGCGCTGGCGGGCAATGCGCGCTTCGGTGCCTACGGCATCCTCCTCGGCGGCGAGGGCGCGCTCCGGGTGGTGTTCGCAGCGATCCTCGCCGTCATCGGCGTCAAGACCGCAGGCCCGTACGGGATCTCGCTGATCGTCGCCTCGTTCGTCGCGATCGGGATGGCCACGATCGGCCGGCGCAACCTGCTCAAGCCCGGCCCTCCCGCTCCGTGGGGGGAGATCACGCACGCGCTCGGCTTTCTGCTGATCGCATCGGTGTTCACACAGCTGCTGCTCAGCGTCGGCGCCGTTGCCGTCCAGTTGCTCGCGACCCCGGCGCAGGAAACCGCGGCCGGACGCTTCCAGCTCAGCCGGATCGTCGCCTACGTCCCCATCTTCCTGTTCCAGGCCGTCCAGTCAGCGCTCCTGCCCAAGCTCTCAACCCTCGCCACCAGTGGGAAGAACCAGGAATTTCAAGCGCTGCTGACGCGTCTGCTCCTGCTCATGGCGGGAATCGGCGTGGTGGCGATCGCCGGCTTCACGTTCCTCGGTCCCACCGTGACGCGGATCCTCTTCGGACACGGGTTCGAGCTCACGGACCTCGACTTCGCACTCCTCTCCGCCAGCTGCATCGGCTTCATCTTCACGCAGATCTTCGGCTACGTCCTGATCTCGCTCTCCGGGTACCGGCGGGTCGCGCTCGGCTGGACGTGTGGGGCGGTGGTGTTCTTCGCGGTCACCGCGGCCGGCTCCTCGCTGTTCCTGCGCGTGGAGCTCGGGCTCCTCTGCGGCGCGGTGGCGTCGGCGGTCGTCATGGCTGCCCTGCTGCTCCCGCTGTTGCGGGCGCGCGGCGATCTCGAAACGGAGCTGCTGATTTCCGATCTGGGGGGTCCGGCGGGCTGAGACTGCGCCCATGGGTGCTCGTGCCCGAATCGCGCTGGTCGGAGCCGGCGCCATGGGGGCCAACCACGCGCGAGTCATCGCGGAGTCCGAAGGCGCCGACCTCGCCGTCATCATCGACACCGATCGCCAGCGGGTGCAACCGCTCGCCGAGCGGCTTGGCTGCGCGTTTGCCGAGGATCTCGACGCCGCAGAGGATTGCGACGCAGCGGTGATCGCGACGCCGACGGCGTTTCACGCCGGCGCAGCGCGTGCATTGCTCGAGCTCGGGAAGCCGATTCTCGTTGAGAAGCCGGTCACACCGGACCTGGCGACCAGCCGTGCCCTTGTTGCCTGCGCCGAGCACCGCGGCGTGCCGCTGATGTGCGGGTTCGTCGAGCGCTTCAACCCGGTCGTCGCGACGATGCGCAGCCTCCTCGACGGCGAACCGGTGCACATCGTCGGCCTCCGGCACTCGCCGGAGACCCCACGCAGCACGCTGAGCGTGGTCTTCGACCTGCTGATCCACGAGATCGACCTCGCCCTCTGCTACATGGGCGGCGCGCGTCCATCGCGGGTGTGCGGAGCCACCAGCACCGCGGGGCGCGATCCGATCATGGAGGTTGCCGACTGCATCCTCCAGTTCCCGGGCGGCGCCGTCGCGACCCTGTCCGCGAGCCGTGCGAGCCAGCGCAAGGTGCGCTCCCAGCTCGTTGTCCACAGCGACCGCCCTCTATGACGTCGACCTGCTCCGGCAGGACCTGACCGTGTACCGGCATCGCGCCCACGCCCAGGGGGTCGGCGCGGGGCAGGCGGCCGGATACCGCGCCGAGACCGTGATCGACATCCCCTTCGTCCGGCATACGGGCGAGCCACTCGCGCTGCAGTTCGCGCACTTCCTCGATCTCATCGCGGGGCGTGCCGATGCCTGCACCGAACGCAACTCGATCCTTCCGGCTCACGAGGTCGCCGCGGCCATCGAGGAGTGCTCATGAGCGATCCGAGCGTCAGCTACGTCATCCCGGTCCACAACCAGATCGCCGAGCTTCGGAAGACCGTGCGGCTGCTCGTCGCGCGTCTCGGGCACCTGCCGGGGTCGGAGATCATCCTCGTCGAGAACGGATCGACCGACGGCTCCGGACCACTCTGCCTCTCGCTGGCTGCCTCACTGAACAGCGAGGAGGTCGCCGTCCGGGTCACCACCTCCGCCAAGGGCCTCGGCTTCGCCTGGCGCCGCGGGATGGCCATGGCCCGCGGCGACACGTTTGTGCTGACGGCTGCCGATCTCCCCTTCGGCTTCACGGATCTCGACGGCTACCTCGGACTGGTGCCGCGACCCCGGCTCGTGATGGGATCGAAGTCCCATCGCGAGTCGCAGATCGAGACGCCGATGCTGCGCCGTGCAATGTCGGCCGGCTTCGGCACCCTGCGAGCGACGCTCATCGGTCTCGACATCGACACCCAGGGATCGGTGCTCATCGAGCGGGCGCTTGCGCAGGCACTGCTGCCGCGGCTGCGAGCCGGCGACTTCCTGATCGGTGCCGAGATCAATCTCTGGGCTGTGCACCACGGGGTCACACCCGTGGAGGTGCCGGTGGTCTACACGGCGTCGGGCCGGTCGACCGTCTCGCCGCTGCGCGACTCGGTTGCGATGGCCGCGGGACTGCTCTCCCTGCGCCGCCGCCTCGCGGACGAGCAGCGACCACTTCGCCAGGCCGGTGAGGTGCCGGCATCGTGACCGCCATCCAGACGCCTGTGGAGGCGCGCATCCGGATCTCGGCTCCCCAGCTCGGACCCGAGGTCGAGGCGTTGGTCCTTGCCGTGCTGCGGAGCGGCCACCTCGCTCAGGGGCCGATGGTCGAGCGATTCGAGGCGCTCTGCGCCACGATGGCCGGCACGTCGCACGCGGTTGCGGTCGGCAACGGGACAGTGGCGCTCGACGCCGCGCTCGCCGTCCTGGATATCGGGCCCGGCCAGGAGGTGATCACCACTCCCTTCACCTTCGCCGCCACCATCAACGCAATCCTGCGCAGTGGCGCGACTGTGCGCTTCGCTGATATTCGCGACGACTTCACCATCGATCCCGAATCGGTTGCGGCATTGATCGGACCGGCGACCACCGCGATCGTCCCCGTGCACCTCTACGGTCTTCCCTGCGACATGTCGCCATTGATGTCGCTCGCGGCAACGCACGGTCTGGCCGTGGTGGAGGACGCTGCGCAGGCGCACGGAGCGGATGTCGACGGCCGTCGGGCGGGAGGTTTCGGCGTCGGGTGCTTCTCCTTCTACGCCACCAAGAACGTGACGAGCGGCGAGGGCGGCTGCGTGACGACCGACGATGCGATGCTCGCAGAACGCCTCAGGGTGATCCGCAACCAGGGCATGCGCGCTCGATATGATTATGCCATGATCGGCCAGAACTGGAGGATGACCGACATCGCGGCGGCGATCGCCATTCCTCAGATGCAGCGCCTCGACGCGATCATTGACGCTCGGCGGCGCAACGCCGGCATGCTGACCTCACTGCTCAAAGGCAACCCGGCGGTCATGACGCCCCACGTTCCGGATGGCCGAGGTCATGTCTGGCATCAGTACACGGTGCTGCTCGAGCCTGGCGTCGACCGCGACTCCGTCGCGGCCGCCATGTCCTCGGCCGGCATCGATACCGGTGTGTACTACCCGGGCCTCGTCTGGGAGCACAGCGCATACCGGGACCACCCCAATGTGCGCCGTGACGACACCCCGGTCGCGCGCGACGCCACGACGCGCTGCCTCTCGCTGCCGGTCCATCCCGGGCTCAGCACGAGTGACATCGAACGCGTGGCCGGGCGTCTCGGCCGCGCGCTCGAAGCCTCCTGACGCAAGCGCCGCGTCAGTCGGGCGCCGTCGACTCGATTGCCGAGAGCAGCTCTTCGCCCTGGTCCGACGGTCCCACCAGCGCCATGCGGACATCGTCGATACCGGAAGCGATCTCCTCGGCAATCGACTGCACTTCGGCGGCGGTCACTTTCATGATCGCCTCCGCGCGTTCGTCCGGTGTCTCGAGCGGGAGTCCCGCGCGCCAGCGGCTGCCGTAGAAGCGGGCGCTTGCGATTGCGGTCTCTGTCGAGCGCAGCAGGCGGCCGATCATCGCCGACTTCGCTGCCGCAAGCTCATCCGCGGCGACGCGCTTGCTCGCCATCTTGCGGAATTCCTTGAACGCGAGCGACGTTGCCTTGCGCGCGTCCTTCGGGCGCGTCGCCGTGGCAATCGCGAAGAGCCCCGTGTCGTCGAAGCCCGCGTGGTGCGCGTAGATGCTGTAGCAGAGTCCGTTGCGTTCGCGCACGGTCTGGAACAGCCGCGACGACATGCCGCCACCCAGCACGTGGGTCATGACCGACAGCTGCGTGCGCCGCGGATCACTCGCCGGGATTCCCGGAACGGCGAACACCATGTGCACCTGTGGCTCTTCCTGCGCGGTGACGGGCCGGACATTCGCGGTGTACCGATCACCCAGGCCCCACTTGGCCTTCTTGCGTGCGCGCGGCTTCCCGTTCGGGACGTCCGCGAGCAGCTCGAGCGCCTGGTCCTGCGTCAGCGTCGCGCCACCGGCGATGACGAGACACATCGAGGCCGGTGCGTAGAAGGCGCGGTGATATGCAGTGAGCTGCTCGCGCGTCGCCTTCTCGATGACCGCCGGAAACCCCGCCGCGGACCAGGACATCGGCTGGTCGCCGCCGAACGCCACGGTCCCGAGCCGGTCCCAGATCCATCCGTCTGGGTCGGCCAGCCGCATCGAGAGCTCCTGCAGCACCACGTTGCGCTCGCGCTCGATCTCCTCAGCCGCGAAGAGCGGCCGGCTCAGCATGTCGCAGATGACGTCTGCGAGCTCCAACATCGCTGTGGCCGGTCCCTCGGCGAAGTACGCGACCTCCTCGGTGTCCGTGTACGCGTTGGTGTTCGCGCCGAGCCGATCGATCTCGCGCGAGATGATCTTGGTGGTGGGCCGGCGCTCGGTGCCTTTGAAGAACATGTGCTCGAGGTAGTGCGCGAGCCCTGAGGTGTCAGCGGTTTCGTCGCGCGAGCCTGCGCGAACGATGAGGAACACACCGGAGTTCCTGCTGCTCGACGGGGCGTTGAGCAACGTCACTCCGTTGGCAAGCTTGCTGAGCTCGGGTCTGTACGGAGCGTTGATCGCCATGCTTAAGAGGTCCCCGATTCCCAGGACGCGAGATATTTCTGCTGTTCGTCGGTGAGCGTGTCGATGCTCACGCCCATCGCCTGGAGCTTGAGGCGGGCGACCTCGCGGTCGATGTCCTGCGGCACATCGTGGACGGCGAGCGCAAGTTCCTTGTGGTGCTTGGCGATGTGCTCCGCGCAGAGCGCCTGATTGGCGAAGCTCATGTCCATGACCGCTGCCGGATGTCCTTCCGCGGCGGCGAGGTTGAGCAACCGCCCTTCGGCGAGCACATGGAGCGTGCGGCCGTCCTGCAGCCGGTGGGACTGCACGAAGGTGCGCGGCGCTGTGACCTCGACCGACATGTCGTCGATCGCGGCGAGGTTGATCTCGTCGTTGAAGTGCCCGCTGTTGGCGATGATGGCGCCGTCCTTGAAACGCTCGAGCGAGCCGCGGTCGATCACGTTGATGTCGCCGGTGACCGTGATGACGATGTCAGCGCTCGACGCCGCTTCGGCGAGCGGCATGACCCTGTAGCCGTCCATCACGGCCTCGAGGGCCCGGGTTGGATCGACCTCGGTGACGATCACGTGCGCGCCAAGCCCGGTCGCCCGGCTCGCCAGCCCGCGACCGCACCAGCCGTACCCGCAGACGACGAATGTCTTGCCCGCGAGCAGGACGTTGGTGGCACGGATCAGCCCGTCGATGGTGCTCTGGCCGGTGCCGTACCGGTTGTCGAAGAGGTGCTTCGTGAGCGCCTCGTTGACAGCGATGATCGGAAACCGGAGCGCGCCGTCGCGCGCCATCGCGCGCAGCCGGATGACGCCGGTGGTCGTCTCCTCGGTACCCGCGATCACATCGTCGAGCAGCTCGCGGCGTCCCTTGTGCAGCTCGGCAACGAGGTCGGCGCCGTCGTCCATCGTGACCTGGGGCCTGGCGTCGAGCACCGCCTGGATGTGCGAGTAGTACCGAGCGGAGTCCTCTCCCTTGACGGCGTAGGTCGGAATCCCGTGCTGGCGCGCGAGCGCCGCGGCAACCGCGTCCTGCGTTGACAGCGGGTTGCTGGCGCAGAGACTCACCTGGGCGCCGCCCGCTTTCAGCGTGATCGCGAGATTTGCGGTCTCACTGGTGACATGGAGGCAGGCGCCGAGGCGCAAACCCTCGAGCGGACGCTCCCTCGCGAAACGCTCACGGATGATCCGGAGCACGGGCATCTCGCGGGCTGCCCAGTCGATAAGCCGTTGTCCCTCCCCGGCAAGGCTCGGGTCGGCGACGTCGGACTCCGCCATCTTCAGCACGTTGGTCACTCGATTCCTCCATCTGTCTTCGTGCGCAAAAGCGCCGTGTACGGGCGCCCGGCGAGCGCGGCCGATCCCCCGAGTGCGGTCAATTCGATCAAGAACGCGAATCCCAGGATATTGCCTCCCAGGCGGTCGACGAGCGCGGCTGCGGCTCCAGCTGTCCCGCCGGTCGCCAGCAGGTCGTCGACGATCAAGACGCGCTGCCCCGGTTGGATCGCGTCCGAGTGCATCTCGATGATCGCCTCGCCGTATTCCAGCGTGTACGCCTGGGAGATGCGAGCCGAGGGCAGCCGGCCCTCCTTCCGGACGAGGGCAAAGCCCGCTCCGAGCCGATCCGCGACCGCTCCCCCGAGGATGAACCCGCGCAACTCGATCCCGGCGACGATGTCCACATGAGCGTCGAGATACGGCGCAGCCAGCGCCGTGATCGCCGCGGTGAACGCGGCCGCATCGCCGAGCAGGAGCGTGATGTCCTTGAAGATGACGCCGGGACGGGGAAAGTCCGGGACATCGCGGATCAACGAGCGCAGGCGATCCACCACGTCCCGCTCTTGAATCGTCACCGGGGCCAGTCTATCCGACACACTCTGTGACCGTGCCCTCCCGATCGAGCAGTCTGCGATGAGGGTCGTCATGGACGGTCGGCCGCTGCAGGGCGCGTCCTCCGTGCGAGGAATCGGGAGCTACGAGCGTGGATTGCTCCGGGGATTTGCCGGACTCGCCGAGCCGCCACAGGTCCGGCTCCTGCTCTCCTCGCATGCTGAACCACCGGCAGAGGTCTCCAGCGCCGTCCTCCCATCGGCGCGCCGCATCCCGGTCGTTCATCCGACGTTGCAGCCCATCGCCGACACGCTCTTCGTGGCGAACGCGCTGCGCGGCTTGGATTTCGACCTGTACCACGCGATCGAATTCGGACAGCCGGTACGGGCCCGCATCCCGGTCGTGGTCACGGTGCACGACCTGATTCCATTTGTGATGCCTCGTGATTACCCGTGGGTCCGGCGGGCACGTGTGCCAGGCCTGCGGCTGCTCCGGCGGGCCGATGCGGTCATCGCCGTTTCGGATGCGACCCGTCGCGACATCCTCCGTTTCACGCGAACGAGCCCCGCAAGGATCAGCGTGATCCCGGAGGGAGTCGGACCGGCATTCCATCCGGCGACAGCGGATTCCGTGGCGGCGTTGCGCGCGAAGTTGGGCATCGACCGCCCCTTCCTGCTCTCCGTCGGTACCTTCGACCCACGAAAGCGCATCGCACTGCTCGCCGACGTGGTGCGACGCGTCCGCAAAGACCACGACGTCGTCCTCGTCATCGCCGGCGATCAGGGAACGTTCATCGAGACCGTCACCGCGGAGCTGGCTCGCGCCGGGCTCACGCAGCACGCACGCATCATCGGCCACGTCACCGACGCCGACCTCGTCGCGCTGTACACCGGCGCCGAGGTCTTCGTCTTCACATCGGCGTATGAGGGTTTTGGGCTGCCGCCGCTGGAGGCGATGGCCTGTGGCACGCCTGCCGTGGTGTTCGACAACTCGTCGATCGCCGAGGTGAGCGGCGGCGCAGCCGCCGTCGTTCGTGACGCCGACACCGCAGCCATGGCGGCGGCGATCACCAGGCTGCTCGACGACCGTGCGGAATACTCCTCACGCAGCGCGAACGGCATTGCGTGGTCGAGCACCTTCACCTGGCAACGTGCCGCGGCGCAGACCTACGATCTGTACCGCAACGTCCTGGGGAGATAGGCGCTCCCGCTACTCCTTTTCGGTCACGTGGTACTCGAGGTATGCGCCGAACATCAGCCGGGTCTGCGCCTCGAGCGCGGGGATCACGCTGAGCGCGAGGCCTACAACCGGATACGTGAACAGCTGCAGCTCCGCCCACCGCCTTCGCCACCACGGCCAGTCCGCGGGCTTGGGACAGATGCGGTAGTCCACCTGCACGAGCAGGAGCGTGTTCAGGAGGGTGATCGTGAGAATGCTCGCGCTCAGGCTTCCGAGCAGGGCGGACGTCGATGAGAGGCTGTAGTCGAGGTCGATGAACGCCGGCAATGCACCGCCGAAGAACAGGAGCAGCGGGAGCGTCGCCCAGGTGAGGTGATTGAAGATCAGGTTTGCATAGCGCCGTGCGCGCATGCGCCACGGGATCTCCGGGTGCGCGAGCATTCGTGCTGTCACATAAGGGATATCGGTCGCTCCCCACGCCCACCGCTTGATCTGGTTGTACTGCGAGGCGTGCGTCGCCGCATAGCCACGGGCACGCGGTGCGTCACCGTACACAGGCAGAAAGGCTGGCCGAGTGTTGAGCTTCCCGCCGCAGTGGAAGAACGCCTTCCAGAAGAACCGCGAGTCCTCGGGGATCACATCCGAATCCCAGTAGCCGACGTCCGTCAGCAAGTTGAAGGACATCGTGTACGACGAGAACATGACCAGGCGGTGCGGGTTCTGGTGCAGAAACATCTGCCACTGGGTTGCGGCAGTCGCCATCACGCGAACCGCCGTGGGCACGCGCCAGATGTTGTTGAGAAACACCGGCACCGGCTGCCAGATCGAAACGAGCCGGTCGGGCACGGAGCAGAACTGCAGCGTGATGTACGCGAAATACTGCGGATGGAGTCGGAAATCGGAGTCGAGGTCGGTGATCAGCGTGCGCGAGGGATCCAGCCCCAGCTCATCGCATGCGGCCTTCAGCACCGGGCCTCCATATGCCATGGCCGCTGACTTGCCGACGACGATTCCGGGCAGCAACGGGTCCCTGATATGCAGGAACAAACGGAACGAGCCGGCGAACTCGTCGCGCAAACGCGCGACGTTCTCGATGCCGCCGAGGTCGGTCTCGCGAGTGATGATCGCGCAGACCCGGAGGTGCTCCGGATAGTTCTGCTCAGCCAGTGCCGCAACCGTGGCGCGGAGCACGTCATACAACTCGGTGTACGTCGGGATGAGCACGCACTGGACGACGTCCGATGGCGCCGGCGCGCCTGCCGGCAGGGCCGCCTCGAACTCCTGGCATCGCTGCCACCAGTCGATGACCTCAGCCGCCTTGAGCTCCTTCAGGGTCCTGCGAACCCCCCGGACGGTGATCGTTGTCCGGACCAGCCAGTACGCGTCGAGGAGCACGGCGCCGACACCAAGGATCCAGAGCATCCCAGGGTCATTGAGCCTGATCGCGAACGCGGCAACCACCGGGACGAGCAGTGCGAACCACGTGAGTGCGCCCGGGAGGATTTCGAGGAGCCGCTGTTGGGTATGTTGCGACAGCGGGATCGCCCTGGATCGCGCGATCATCTGCACCCCAGTCTACCGATCCGTCACATACGAGCCTGAATGCCCCAAAAACCAGTAGACCCCCCCGTCGACGCCGACCAGGAAGAGCCCGAGACCCCCGCCGCCGAGGTGCTCGAGGGTGACGCCGTCGAACTGGACGACACCGACGAGATCGAAATCGAGATCGGCGTTGTCGTCGAGGTTGATGACGACGACGAGGACGACGATGACGAGGAGGAGGTCGTCGCGGTTGCGGCGCCGGTGGTGGTTGCGCCCGCTCCACGACCGTCGCCCACACCAGGGCGGCCACCCGGAGCGCGTGAGGAGCCTCCGCCACCATTTGGCGTCGGCGAGCACGTGATCCTCACCTCGAACACGAGGCCCCGGACTGGGACGTCGATCGGCGACTACCCGGTCGGCTCGACTGGGATCGTCGAGACGGTGCTGAGCCAGACGGCGATCGTCCGCTTCGACCGGCATCGGGACACCAAGGAGGTCGTCGCCTTCACCTGCCTTGAGACCGCCGAGACGCCCGAGCGCCACGCGGAGTTGACGCTGCTGATGGTGGAACCCGTCCGTGTCGGCGACCGCGGACCGCGGCCTGCCGCGAACGGCTCCGGCGCTCCTCCGGCCGCCGAAGCGGTGCCGGAACCTGCTGCCGTCGCTCCCCCGGCGCCCGCCAAACGCCCCGAGACGCGGCCCGCTGCTCCGGCGCCTGCCTCGCAGCGCCCGGTGGCGAGCAAGCCGGACGCCGCCGCTGCCGTGAGAAGCGTCAAGACGGTGGCTGCTGCGCCTCCCACCAAATCCAAGCCCGCTCCGAAGACAGCGCCGGCCTCGAAGGCCCCAGCCGCTGCCAAAGCAGCGCCGGCGGCAAAGCCCAAGCCCACCGTCAAGACCAAGCCTGCGGCCACCGCCAAGCCCGATGCGAAGGTGAAGCCTCCCGGCCCCACCAAGCCGGCAACGGCGCCGAAGGCATCGACGACATCCAAGTCGGCCGCACGAACCTCGGCCGCCAAACCGGCGTCGAAACCGGTCGCGAAGCCCATCTCGAAACCGGTCGCCAAAAGTCCGGCCAAGAGTCCAGCCAAGAGTCCGGCAAAGAGTCCCACGAAGAGTCCGATCAAAGAGTCCGGCCAAGAGCTCCGTGAAGGCTCCAGCCAAGAGCGCTGCCAAGAGCCCGGCGAAAGCCGGCGCACCCGCAGCGAAGAAGTCGCCCGCAAAGTCAGCCGCCGCGGTCGCCCGGCGAGGACGCTGATCCGCTCCTCTGGCTAGCCGAGCCGCTGTGCCGGTTCGGCTTCCCCGACCGATGCGTAGACCCCGCGGTACTGGGGCGGCAGGAGTTCGGCAATCCGCGATCCGATGAGATCGGCCACCGCCTGGTCGTCACGCCGCTCCCCGGGGACTCGCTCTGGAAGCTGGAAGACCGGGCCAAACCGCACACGGATGGGCACCCGTCGCGGGAATTTGTGACCCCGTGCGAGCGCCGCTTCAGTGCCGGAGACGGCCACGGGCAGGATCGATGCACCCGAGCGACGGGCGAGGAACCCGACGCCGGCCTCGGCGCGCCGCATCCCGGGGGTCGCCGAACGCGTGCCTTCCAGGAAGATGAGGAGACGGCCGCGCCGGGCGAGCACGTCGAGGGCGATTCGCAGCGCGCGGCGGTCCGCGGTGCCGCGGTCGACGGGGAAGCAGTTGCAACCGGCGAGGATCCAGGCGATGACCGGGTTGTTGAACAGCTCCCGTTTCGACATGCAGTACAGAATCCCCGGCCCGAAGCCGCCGAAGATCCACGGATCGATGTTGCTGAGATGGTTGGACACGACCAGCAGCGGCCCCTCGGGCGGAAACGCGGACACCGGGTCGATCTCGAGGCCCCGGCCGAAGAATCCTCGGAGGGACGTCCTGCAGATGAGCGAGACAGCGCGATAGCGCCAGCTTCTGACACCGTCATCACGGACAGGGAAGTGCTCGGGAAACCCGGGGATCTCTGCGGTCACGATTGCCGATGGTAGGGCGTCCCGCATGGGCGGCAATACAATCCTGGCTCCCGCCCCCTTAGCTCATCGGTAGAGCAGCCGGCTTTTAACCGGTTGAGGGAGGTTCGATTCCTCCAGGGGGCACGGCTCGCCTCAGTGGCTCACGCGACGAGATACGTCTCGTAGATCACGCCGCCTGCGCTGCGCGCGGCAACGCTGATGAAGATGCCGAGGTTGAGCCAGCCGAGGCCGGGTGCGCCGGTCTCGATCTGTGTCGAGGTGCGAAACGTGTATTCCGCCGGGTCGACGTCCTCACCCCGGCCGAGTTGCGCCAGCACCTCGGCGCTGCCGTGTCGCACGCCTCGCGACTGGACGTAGAGCAGGGCACCGGTATCGGTTCGAAGCGCGTATCGGACATCGCCGAGGGCTGTCCCATCCGGCTGCATGATCTGCCAGTCGGCGCTCACGCCCGGGACGAGCGTCCCGTTGATCGTCGGACCCGTGAAGCTTCCGCCCGTCAAGGGGACGATGCGTCTGCGGCCCTGTGCGACGTCCCCGACGTCGAGCGGCGTGCCGACGGTCGCGTCAAGCCGGTAGACGAGGCTCAGTCGTGGGTCGGGAAGGTGGATGGTCATGGCTACCTCGTGGCGGTGGCTGCATGCATCTCGCCCCGCGTTGCCGGAGCGACCGCGGACACATCGACGTCGATCAGCGCTTCGGCCGTGCGCAGCGAGGCCTCCACAGCTTCAGGCGTCTCGCCGCGAGCGAAGATGAATCCGAGGTACCGGTCGCCCTCGGGCAGCGGTCGCAGCACATGACCGGCTGGGATGGATATCGCAACGCTGTTGACGCCCGGCACCGCGGCGGCGCTCTCGGCGCCGCGCACCTCCTTCAGGACGCCGGCACGTCGTATCGGCAGCATGAAGACACCGGATGCGCCATCGACGATGCGCATGCGCCCCAACGGCAATCCGCAGGCGTCGCGAAGGATGACGTTCTCGAGTGAACGCACCTCACCGGGTGCGTCGTCGCAGGCAACGCGGATCGCCTGTGAGCACAGGCCGCCGATGGAGCGCGCGGCAACCTCGACGACAACTGGAACACCATCCGCCACGCGAACCTCTGCGTGGACCGGTCCGTGGCGGAGTCCAAGTGCAGCGACAGCGGTGCGCACCGCATCGATCACTGCGTGTTGTGTCGCGGCGTCAAGCCGCGACGGCGTCACGTAGAGCGTCTCCTCGAAGAACGGACCGACCAGTGGATCGGGTTTGTCGAACACGGCGATGACCTCGAGAATCCCTTCTCGCACAAGGCCTTCGAGCGCGATCTCGACGCCGTCGATGTAGCTCTCGACGAGCAGTGGCGGAGCGGATCCGGGAGCGCAGATCTCGCGAATCAACGCGCCCGTGCGTTGCACCGCCGCATGGACGCCGGCACGATCGTCTGCACGGATCACCCCGCGACTCGCAGCGAGATCCACCGGCTTGACGACGCAGGGGAACCCGGTCACAGCAACCGCCGCATCGATTGCTTCGACACCGGCATCGACGTCGATCTCCTTGTACCTGGGTTGCGCAAGCTCCGCTGCGGTCAGCCGCTGGCGCAGCAATCGCTTGTCGCGCGTTGCTTCCACCGCTGTCACCGGATTTCGCCGCGGTGTGTCCAGCCTTTCGGCGATCGTTGCAGCAGTGACCACGCTCCCTTCGTCGACGCCGACCACCGCGTCGACCGGCCACTTCGTGGCAAAGGTGGCAGCGCGTTCGGCGGACTCGCTCGGATGCTGCAGATCCAGGGTCAACACATGGCCTTCCATCAGCGCCGCAAGGGTCGGAGCCTCATTCGAGGCGACGACGACATCCAGGCCGAGCTCCGCTGCGGCGTGCAGAAACGCCGTCGCGCGATATGTCTCGGTGGGCAGGATGAGCATCACCCTCAGCATGCGATCAGCCTACGCCGGCGAATCGCACCGACGTACCATGACCGTGAGGCCATGAAGGAACCGAGAATCTCCCTCACCGACTATGCATTGACCCGCATCGAGCAGGTGCGTGCCAACCGCAAGCAGCCTGATGCTGGTGTCCGGATCGCCATCACCGGCAGGCACGACGGTGCGTTCAGCTACGACCTGTCCCTGGTCAACCCGGGCGGCGAGCGCGACGGCGATATCGTGGTCACCGGACCCTCCGGCGTGCGCTTCACGATGCCGCTGGCATCAGCGCCGTATCTCGACGGGATCACGATCGATGCCGATCGTGCGCGTGGTGCGCTGACCGTCGACAACCCGAATCCGCTCTGGCTCGACGACCTTGCACGCAGCGTGCAGCAGCTCCTCGACGACGAGATCAATCCGTCGGTGGCCACCCATGGCGGATACATCGATCTGCTCGACGTCACAGACGGCGTCGCCTTCATCCACATGGGCGGGGGCTGCCAGGGATGCGGCATGGCCGAGGTGACACTCGGGCAGGGAGTTCGTGTGGCGATCCTCGAGCGTTTCCCGGAGATCACCGAGGTACGCGACACCACCGATCACGCCCAGGGCGCGAACCCGTACTACGAGGCAGCGAAGAAGTAGTCGGGGTGCGCCGGCCTACGGGTGATTGGGCGCGGGAGCCCCGGTCTCGAGCCAGTAGTCGACCCAGGTTTCGCGAGTGGCGCCGACATGGTCGTAGACGGCCTGGGCTGTCAGGTTGTCGACCGCTGTCTGCCATGTCATCCGGATCGCCCCGTGCTCCCGGCAGCGTTCCAGACACGCCTTGATGAGCGCCGAGCTGACCCCGCCGCCACGAGATGCTGGGGTCACGAAGAGATCGTTCATGACGCCGATCCGGCGCGCGGTGGACGTCTCCCAACTCCAGAAGATGGTGGCGAAGCCGGCGTCCGCGCCGTCTGCGGTCGCCAGCAGTTGCACGCCCTCGTGGACCGGGTCCCGCATCAAGGCCCGAGCCATGGCGAGGAGTGAAGCATCCGAGGGCTGGACGTTGTAGAAGTCGCAATAGCCCCGCATCAGCGGCAGGAGCCGCCCGAGCGATGCCTCGTTGTCGACGATGCCGATCTCCACTCGACCGATTCGGGTCATGTGCCGCCTCCTGGTGCCTCCGGATGCGGCATCGCCGTGTGCGTCTTTTGCCGCCAGAGGTCATTGTCGTTCCACAGTCGCAACCGGAATTCAACACGAGATCGGCAAAGCTGCTCGGGTGAGTTCCGCGGCCCCTCCCAAAAGGCGGGCACTCCCGACCTTCATGAGGTCGTCCAGGTCGGCGCCGACGGCCCTCTGGGTGGCTTACGCCGTCATGTGCGCTCTGCTGATTGCGTACATCGCGTCCCTGGTCATCCGGTCGCCCAGCGATCAGTGGCCGTGGGTGGACGGCTGGGGCGTCTGCATTTACGAGTTGATCGTTGTCGGCATGCTCTTCGCTCGAGCGTTCAGCAAGCAGCCCGGCCGGGCGGTCGCGATCGTGCTCGGGAGCGCTGTGCTGGCTTGGGCGCTCGGCGACGTCGTGCTCACGTGGGAAACCTGGACAGGCGCCGCCGCTCCTGTGCCCTCACTCGCGGACGTCTTTTACGTGAGCTTCTACCCCCTCGCCTACGCGGCGATCGTGCTGATGCTCCGCAAGGAGCTCAAGCGACTGCTTCCAGCCACCTGGCTCGACGGCGCGATTGCCGGCCTCGGCGCCGCGGCCGTCATCGCGGCCTTCGCGTTCCATGCGGTGCTGGTGTCCCTCGCCGGGTCCGGGAACACGCCTCTTGGGGTGGCCGTGCTCCTGATCTACCCGATCGGCGATGCGCTCCTCCTCGCACTCGTGGTGGGCGGCACGGCAGTCCTGCAAGGGCGCCGCCTGCCCTGGCTGCTCTTCGCCGCGGCGTGCGCGGTGAACGCGATCGGCGACACCTTCAACCTCATCGGTTCCGACACGCACGTCGGCGTGGTCCTCAACGGGATCGCCTGGCCGGTCGCGATCACCCTGATATCGATCTCGGTGTGGGTGCCACCCGGCCGGCGCGAGCTGCTCGATGCCGGCAAGCTCCCCGGCTTCCTGCTTCCCGGTGCCGGCGCCGTGGCGGGTCTCGTCATCCTCCTGGTGGGCGCGCTCCAGCATGCCGTGGTGCAGGTTGCTGTCGGCCTCGCCACGGCGACGCTCGTCGTTGTCGGACTCCGCCTGGCGCTCTCCGTGCGGGGGCTTCGGTCGCTGACGGAGGAGCGCCACCGGCAAGCCGTCACCGACGAGCTCACCGGCCTTGGCAACCGCCGGCAGCTCATGGGCCTGCTCGATGCCTACTTCGAGGACGACGCCGATCCGGCCACACCGGCTCGCACGCTGGCCTTCCTCTTCGTGGATCTCGATCATTTCAAGGAGATCAACGACTCCTTCGGCCACTCCGCCGGCGATGAGCTGCTCCGTCAGCTCGGCCCCCGTCTCACCAGCTCGCTGCGCGACACGGACGTCCTGGTCCGGATCGGTGGCGACGAGCTTGGGGCTGTGCTCCTCGACAGTGACCCGTCCTATGCCGCCGGCCTTGCGCGGCGCCTGACGGGACTGCTGGAGCAGCCCTTCGTTCTCAACGGCGTCAGCGTCCGGATCAGTGCGAGCATCGGCATCGCGTCGGCACCCGGCGATGCGAACGACAGCGTCGGGCTGATGCGCTGTGCCGACGTAGCCATGTATCGGGCGAAGCTGACGCATCAGCCATTCGAGGTCTACACGGCGTCGATCGATGACGGCGGCAACCGGCTCGCGCTGGTCGAGGAGCTGCGCTCAGCGGTTGAGGGCAATGGCCTGGTCCTGCACTATCAGCCGCAGGTGGACCTGCGCAACGGCGAGATCGTCGCCGCCGAGGCACTCGTGCGCTGGCCGCATCCGCGTCTCGGTCTGATACCGCCGCTCGAGTTCCTTCCCCTCGCCGAGGAAGCAGGCCTCATGGGGCCACTCACCGAGCTGGTGCTCGACCAGGCAATCGCGCAATGCGCTGAATGGCGCGCCGCCGGCAGCCGCGTGGCCATGTCGGTGAATGTCTCGACGTCCAACCTGCTCGACCCCGGATTCGTCGAGGTCGTCACCGCGGCGCTGCGTCGCCACCGCGTTCCGGCGTCGGGTCTCATCCTGGAGATGACCGAGACGACGATCATCCGCGACTTCGCAGCGTGTCAGAGCGTCATCGAAGAGCTGCGCAGCCTCGGGCTTGGAGTGTCGATCGACGACTTCGGCTCCGGGTTCACATCGCTCGCGTATCTCGGCAGCCTGCCGATCACCGAGCTGAAGCTCGACCGGACGTTTATCGGTGAGGGCCTGAGCGCGAGTGCTCGTGAGCAGGACCTCAAGCTGATCCGGGCGACCATCGAGCTCGGCCACGCACTTGGGTTGGTGGTCGTCGCGGAGGGCATCGAAACGCTCGCAACGCTGGAGATACTCTCGCTGCTCGGCTGCGACCGTGCGCAGGGCTATTTCACCGGCAGGCCCGTCCCCGCCGATGAGTTCCGGGCAGGCGCGATGGTGCCGAACTTCAACGTCGCACCGACGGACGCCGCGGCTCCCGTCCGCATCCACCTGCGCACCGCCGTCTGACCCTGCGCCGCGTGCGCGGCGCCTGCATGTGTGCGGCAACGAACGTGACTCGTGCGCGGCGTACAGACCGCAGGGCCTGGATCTGTGCGTCGCGGCCGAAGAACGCCGAGCGGTGCTCTGACAGAGTTCCGTGGCAAGGCGTACCGCCGTACACACGCACATCAGCAGAGTTAGAGGTGAGGTATCGCAATGTTGTCGACCCTGAACCCGGATCCAAGCTGGCTGAACTCCGGCGACACCGCGTGGCAACTCACGTCGGCGACGCTGGTGGGGATCATGAGCATCCCCGGCCTCGCGATCCTCTACGCAGGGTTGATGAAGCGCAAATTCGCCGTCAACTCCGCGTTGATGGTGATCTACGCATTCGCGATGACGCTGGTCATCTGGATGTTCTTCGCGTACGACATGAGCTTCGGCACCCCGCTGCACATCGGTGGAGCAGCGACGACATTCGTCGGAATACCGCATCCCGTCGGCGGGGCGAATGACCTCGAGCAGCAGGCGAGCATCCCACTCCTCACGGGGCTGATCCCGGCGCTGCGCTTCCCGATGTCGTCGCTCGTGTATTTCCAGTTCGTGTTCGCAACGATTACCGTGATCATCCTTGGAGGCGCACTGCTCGGGCGCATCAGCTTCAAGGCGTGGGCCCTGTTCGTGCCGCTCTGGATCACGTTGGTGTACTCGGTGGGAGCGTTCAGCCTCTGGGGCGGTGGATGGCTCGGCGCGCTCGGCGCAGTGGACTACAGCGGTGGCTACGTCATTCACGTCGCCGCCGCAGTGTCAGCATTTGTTGCAGCCGCAGTGATCGGTCCGCGGATGCTCAAGGATCGCCTGAACAACACGCCGAGCAACATCATGATGGCCGTCGCCGGCGGCGGACTCCTCTGGCTCGGATGGAGCGGGTTCAACGGTGGTGATCCGTACTTCGCCAACGCGGATGCATCCGCCGCGGTGCTCAACACGCATCTGTGCACGGCCACAGCGCTGTTGACCTGGATGATCATGGACATCTTCTTCCTGAAGCGGCCGACGATCATCGGGATGATCAGCGGCATGATCGCCGGCCTGGTCGCGATCACGCCTGGAGCCGGTTACATCAACGCCTATGCGGCATTCGCGATCGGTGTCGGCGCCGGTGTGCTGCCCTGGCTGTCCATGAACGTGCTTGGCAAGACCAAGCTCTTCACCGGGCGCGTGGATGACACGCTCGGGGTGTTCCATACGCACGGTGTCGCCGGAGCATTCGGTGGACTCATGACCGGCGTGTTCGCATCACCGAACATGATCGTGTACGTGGGCACGGCCGGCACGGCATCTGTCGCCGTGACCGGGCTCGTCTACGGCAACGCGAAGCAACTGGCACTCCAGGCGCTCGCACTCGGCTTCATCATCGTGTACGACGCGGTGGCCACCTTCATCGTGATCAAGCTCGTCGGTCTCATCGTGCCGCTGCGCATGACGGACCAGGAGCTCGAGGTTGGTGATCAGCTGCTGCACGGGGAAGTGGCGATCGACATGGACCCGCCCGAACCGGTCATGTCGCTGAACGGCCACGTGAGCCCGACGCCGGTGGAGGCCGGCTCGCCGGTCTGACGCCGCCTCAGTCAGTCGTTGTCAATCCCGGAGACCGTCGAGCACCTGCAAGGCGGTTTCCGGGTTGACAAACGTCGCAGTCCCAACCTGGACCGCGACAGCGCCGACGATAAGGAAGTCGCGCGCCGACGCGGCATCGATGATGCCGCCCACCCCGATCACCGGGATATGGACGGCGTCGCACACGGCGGCAACTGCCGCAAGAGCGAGCGGTTGGATGGCCGGCCCGCTCAGACCGCCGGTACCGAGTGGCAGCACGGATCGCCCACTTGCGCGGTGGATCTTCCTGCCGATGTAGGTGTTCACCGCCGACACCGCGTCGGCGCCTGCATCCTCGACGGCTCGCGCAACAGCAGCGATGTCGGTGACATTCGGGCTGAGCTTGACGATGAGACAGCGCTCCGTGACAGCGCGCACCGCCGCGACCAGGCGCGCCGCGGCGGCAGGATCACGGCCGAAGTCCAATCCCTGGGCGATGTTCGGGCACGAGATGTTGAGCTCGATGCCGGCCACCTCGGGGATCGGTTCGAGCACCGACGTGCAGTGCACATAGTCTTCCACCGAACCGCCTGCGACGTTGACGATGATGGGGATCGTCCAGCCTCGCCAGCGCGGTGCGTAGTCGCGTGCGACGGCATCCACACCCGGGTTCTGCAGACCGATGCTGTTGAGCATGCCGCCCCCCGTCTCGGCAACTCGCGGGGGCGGGTTCCCTTCACGCGGCTGCACAGTCGTTCCTTTCGTGTACAGCGCGCCGAGGCGATTGATGTCGATCAATTGCTCGAGCTCGAACCCATATCCGGCGGTACCGCTCGCCAGATCCACCGGTTCGGCAGGACAAGTCCGCGGCCGAGATCGACCCGATCGTTGTGCGCTTCGCTCATGCGACGTCGGCGCCGGGGAGCGCGAGCACGCCGTCCCAATCCACATCGCGCATCGGCATCACCGGGCCGTCGGTGCAGCAGAGCCGCCAGACCGTGGATCCTTCCGCACCGCGCGCCGGGAGCGCGCATCCGAGGCAGGTCCCGAAACCACACCCCATCGGCGCTTCCAGTGACGCCTCGAGGGTGGATGGGAGCTCAGAGCCCGATTCGATGAGCGTCCGCATCACCGCACCCAGCATCGGGTTCGGCCCGCATGCGTAGACGGCAGACGGATTGGTGCTGAGCACCTCACGGAGCAGCTCCGTGACCGGGCCGTGGTGTCCCCGCGTCCCGTCATCGGTTGCCTCCGCGACCACTGGAACCGCGGGACGCGCGAACCGCTCGGCAGGGTAGAGGCGTGTGGCGGTGCGCGCTCCGTTCAAGACAAGAATGTCGTCAACACCGCGACGGCGGAGCTCATTGATGAGCAGCGGGAAGGGCGCGCATCCGAGCCCGCCTGAGACGCAGACCACCGGTCCCGTGTCGACCACGGTGAATCCATGTCCGAGCGGTCCGAGCGAATCGAGCTCGTCGCCCGGCTGCAGCTCGGACAGCAAACGAGTGCCCGCGCCGACCGCCTCAAAGATGAATCCGCACGTGTCGTCCTGTGTCCACGCGACGCTGAACGGCCGTCGCAGCAGCGGCGTGGTCCCCTTGCCGCAGCGGAGCTGGGCGAAGGTACCGGGCATCGCGGTTGCGGCCAGATGCGGCAGTCGCGCCACCAGCTCCAGAAGTCCGCCTCCGAGGCGTTCCACGACCAGGACCTCGCCGGTCTCCAGCGCCGCCCTGCTGAGATCCGCGGTCACGACACTGCCTGCACCACGCCCTCGCGATACTCGCGGACGGTCGCCACCCGGACGCTCTTTCCCGACGTGTGACGGCTGATCGCATCGACCAGCGCTGACGCGGTGTCGAGTGACGTGCAGCAGGGGATGCGCCGCTGTTCGGCAGCGAGACGGATCCGGTAGCCGTCCTTGACCGTGCGTCCGACCGCCGCAGCAGCCCCACCGTCGGCGCGGAAGTCGAGCTCGTCGGTTCCGAAGTTCGAGACCGTGTTGATCACGATCGAGACGCGGCCGTCCTGGATCACGTCGATCACGTTGGGGCGGCCGTGGCCGATCTTCCCGACCGACACCGCCGAGATCCCCGCGCTCGCGAGGGCCGTGGCGGTTCCGGCCGTGGCGTAGATGGTGAAGCCGAGCGAGCTGAGCTGGGCGATGATCGGCAGCGCCTCCGCCTTGTCGACATCGGCCACGCTGCACAGCGCACCCCCGGTGGCGGGCATCCCACCGAGCGCCGCAACGAAGGCCTTCTCGAGCGCCGCACCAAGGTCCGTGTCGATGCCCATCACCTCGCCCGTCGATTTCATCTCCGGGCCGAGCGCCGTGTCGACATCGATCAGCTTGACCGTTGAGAACACCGGCGCCTTGACGGCAACGAGCGGGCGCTGTGCGACGAGCCCGGTCGTCCATCCGAGCTCTGCGAGCGATGCACCGCGCATCACGCGGGTTGCGAGCTCGACCATCGGAACGCCGGTGACCTTGCTCAGGAAGGGGACGGTGCGTGACGCACGCGGATTGACCTCGAGCACGTGGGGAATGCCGCGGTGCACAGCGAACTGGATGTTGCAGAGGCCGCGCACGTCGAGCGCGCGGGTGATCCGGATCGTCGCGTCGACGATGAGCCCGCGTACGTCCTCGCCGAGAAAACGCGCGGGGTATGCGGCCATCGAATCGCCGCTGTGAACGCCGGCGCGCTCGACGTGCTCCATGAGGCCGGGAATGACGACTGTCTCGCCGTCACTGATCGCATCCACGTCCACCTCGGTGCCGAACAGGTAGCGGTCGATGAGCACCGCTCCGCGACGGCGCCCGCCCTCTGCGGGGAGTGCCGCCATGGCCGCTTCGAGATATCGCTGCAGCTGGCTGCGGCTGTGCACGATCTCCATCGCACGGCCGCCCAGGACGTATGACGGACGCACGAGGACCGGAAAGCCGATGTCATCAGCGATGGCGAGCGCCTCGTCGAGATCGGTCGTCGCAGCGCCCTGCGGCTGCGCGATCGACAGCGAGCGCATCAAGCCCTCGAACGCACGCCGATCCTCGGCAAGGTCGATGCTCGCGAGGCTGCTGCCGAGAATCGCGATACCGGCGCGATCCAGTGGCTCGGCGAGGTTGATCGCGGTCTGACCGCCGAACTGCACCACGACGCCGGACGCCTGCTCCTCGCGGATGATCGCGGTGACCGCCTCCTCATCGAGCGGCTCGAAGTACAGGCGTGTGCTGCAGTCGAAGTCGGTGCTCACGGTCTCCGGATTGCTGTTGACCATCACCGCGTCCACGCCCTGCGCACGAAGCGCCATCGCCGCATGCACGCTGCAGTAGTCGAATTCGATGCCCTGCCCGATGCGGATCGGACCACTGCCGAGGACCACGACGGTGTTGGGCGCCGGCGCTGTCGCGGCCGGCCCTTCGTCCTCGGTCTCGTATGTCGAGTAGTAGTAGGGCGTCGCAGCCTCGAACTCCGCCGCACACGTGTCGACGCACTTGAAGACGGGATGCAACCCGGCCTCACGGCGGCGGGTGTGAACATCCTCCGGCGTCATCCCTGTGAGCGCCGCAATTCGACCGTCGGTCAGCCCGGCGCGTTTGGCGTCGCGTAGCGCCTCGTCGTCGAGGCCGTTCCAGCGCAGCCGTTCCTCGCACGCAACGATGGTGCCGAGGCGACGCAGGAACCACGTGGAGATGCCGCTGCGCCGCGTCAGATCCTCCGGTGTCGCCCCACCGCGCAGCGCCTCGAGCAGCGCAGCGGCGCGCCGGTCATTGGCGACATCGATCAGCACCGGTTCGTGCAGCACAGCGGGATCCGGTTGTGGCTGCTCGAGCGATCGCAAGGCCTTGCTGAAAGCCGCCTCGAAGGAGCGCTCGATGGCCATCACCTCACCGGTGGACTTCATCTGCGTCCCCAGGCGCCTGTCGGCCTCGGGAAACTTGTCGAACGGCCAGCGCGGAATCTTGACCACGCAGTAGTCGAGCGCCGGCTCGAAGGCGGCGCACGTCTTGCCCGTCACCGCATTGGGGATCTCGTCAAGACGCCTGCCGGCCGCAATCTTTGCGGCAACGCGCGCGATCGGATATCCGGTCGCCTTCGACGCGAGCGCCGACGAGCGAGACACCCGAGGATTCACCTCGATCACGTAGTACTCATGCGATCCGGGCGCAAGCGCGAACTGGACGTTGCAGCCGCCCCGGATATCGAGGGCGTTGATGATGCGCAACGCCGCGCTGCGCAACTGCTGGTGCTCGCGATCCGTGAGGGTTTGCGCGGGCGCAACAACCATCGAATCGCCCGTGTGCACCCCCATGGGGTCGAGGTTCTCCATGTTGCAGACGGTGATGCACGTCCCGGCCGCATCGCGGATGACCTCGTACTCGATCTCCCTCCACCCTGCCACCGAACGCTCGACCAGCACCTGGCTGATCGGCGACGCGGCAAGACCGGTGAGCACCGTCTCCGCATAACGCTCCTCGGTCTCGCACAGCCCGCCACCGGTTCCGCCAAGCGTGAACGCCGGCCGGACCACCAGCGGCAGTCCCATCTGCTCGCGCAACGCCCGCGCCTCCGCAAGCGAAGCCACCGTCGCAGAATCAGGCGTCGGCTCACCGATCGACGTCAGCAACTCCTTGAACTTCTCGCGATCCTCAGCCGTCCTGATCGCATGCAGCCCGGTCCCAAGCACGCGCACCGAATGCCGCTCGAGCACCCCCGCATCATCAAGCGCAACGGCCAGATTCAACCCCGTCTGCCCACCGAGCGTCGCAAGCAACCCATCCGGCCGCTCAGCGATGATCACGCGCTCGAGCACCTCAACCGTCAACGGCTCGACGTACACCGCATCCGCCGACAAGTCGTCCGTCATGATCGTCGCCGGATTGCTGTTCACGAGGACAACGCGAATCCCTTCCTCACGCAACGCGCGGCACGCCTGCGTCCCTGCATAGTCGAACTCCGCCGCCTGCCCAATGATCACCGGCCCCGAACCAATGACAAGAACGCATCTCGGCCGTTCCAGTTTTCCCGCCGAGAGATCCCGCGTTAGGGAGTAACTCGCTGAAGCCGCTTCCGGCACGCCAATCGGGCTGGTGCCCTCGATGGATTCGGGCAAGAGGTGTAAGACGGGAGGGGGGGACACATCGGTGGCGAGTTCGCGGAGCGGTTCGACCGAGCGCGATGCTCGCTCGTTGCGCGAGGGCGAACCGCGTAGCGTTGTCTGAGCAAGGCGGTGTGTCCCCCCCTCCCGTCCGAGCGCGCACAGCCGCAGAAACTCGTCGAAGACACCAGCCCGATCCTGCGGGCCGGGAGCCCCTTCAGGGTGGTACTGCACAGAGAACGCGGGAAGCTCTCGATGTCGCAGTCCTTCGACGACTTCCGTCGTTCAGGTTGCGCTCGCTGACGTACCAACCGGAGTCCTCGGGCAACGATGCGGCGTCGACCTGGAACTCGTGGTTCTGGGAGGTGACGTATACGGTCCCAAGCTCGGTGTCACGAACCGGATGGTTGCCACCGTGGTGCCCGAACCCCAGCCGGGATGTGGACGCACCAGCCGCCTGACCGAGGATCTGATGTCCCAGGCAGATACCGAGCAACGGAACCCGACGATCCAGGAGATCGCGACACAGCTGCACGGCGTGCGGGAGTCGCGACGGATCGCCCGGTCCATTGGACAGGACAACTCCGTCCGGAGCATGACGCAGCACGTCCTCGATGCCCGCGTCCTGACGGACGAGGATGACCTCCGCACCGCGGCTTCGCAACGCACGCACCTGGTTCAGCTTCACGCCGTAGTCCACCACCGCGACACGGAGGCCGCGCCCGGTGTGCTCACTCCCCGAGAGCTCGACGCCGCGGTGCAGCGTCGCATCGAGCTGCTCGGTAAAGGCGCGCCACGGCTCCTCGATCGAGACCATGCCGACCAGGTCCTCATCACTCACGAACGGGGCTGACCGGGCCATCTCCACCTGCTCGGCGGCAGACACATCCGAGCACGCGGCGATCACACCGCGCAGAGTCCCGTGGTCGCGCAGATGGCGCGTCAGCGCGCGTGTGTCCACGCTCCGCAACCCGGGAATCCCGTTGCGCTGCAACTCCTCCTCGAGGGTGCGCTCTCCGCGTGCATGGCCGATGTCCGCAGAGAGCTCGCGCACGACGAGCGCGCGGCACTGGACACGACTGGATTCAGCGGTGTCATCGCGGCATCCGTAGTTGCCGATGAGCGGGTACGTCATCACGACGACCTGTCCGGCGTAGGACGGATCGGTGATGACCTCCTGGTACCCGCTCATGCAGGTGTTGAACACCACCTCGCCGTTGTGTGCGTGCTCCAGCGGCGCACCGAACAGCACTCCTTCATACGTTGCGCCGGATTCGAGCGCAAGACGCCCCCTCACTTCAGCCATTGGTGACACGCTCCGAGTTGACCGGTATGCGAACCGGATCCTGATGGATGACATGCCCACCCGCGAGGGTGAGCAGCACGGTGCCGCGCAGCGTTGCGCCCAGCAGTGGCGTGTTGCGCGACCGCGAGTGGAGCGGCGTCTCGCCCACCGTCCACTCGGTGTTCGGATCGAAGAGCGTGCACGTCGCCAACTCGCCGATTCGCAATCGTGGCTCCGGGACACCGGATGTAGGACCGAGAATCCGATGTGGCCCAACGGTGAGTCGCTCGACGAGCGTCGCGAGCCACTCCCCTCCCATCCCGCCGATGGTGATGCAGGTTGCAAGCGCAGTTTCGAGTCCGATCATCCCCGGAGCCGCGTCGTCATACCCGACCGACTTCTCCGCGGCACGATGAGGGGCGTGGTCTGTGGCCACGGCTTCGATGACACCCTCACGAAGCGCCTGGATGAGCGCATTGCGATCGCGCTCCGCGCGCAGCGGCGGGTTGACCTTGCGCAACGATTGCGGCTCGGGCTCCTCCGCGACGGGCAGCCACATCGCAAGGTGGTGGGGCGTCACCTCGGCGCTCACCGCGAGACCCTGATGCCGCGCACGCACCAGTGATGCCACCGATCCTTCGGCGGAGAGGTGCTGCAGATGCAGATGTCCGGCGCGTGCATGCGTCAGCGCGCGGATGGCGAGATTCACCGCGCGTGTCTCTGTCTCCACCGGCCTGATCGGGCTGCGCGTCACCGAGCCCTGAGTCCCATTGGCCTGGGCGATCATCTCCTCATCCTCGGGATGCACGAACACCGCGCGGGAATGATGTGCCGTCTCGGCGAGCGCGATCGCGAGTTGTCGCGGAGACACTGCGTTGCGGCCGTCGTCGCCGAGCGCGATCGCTCCCGCTTCGAGACACTTGCGAATGTCGACCAGATCCTTGCCGTCGAGTCCTCGCGTGAGCGCAGCCACCTGCAGGATGCTCACCGGCAGATTGCTCCCCGCGAGCAGGGCTTCCGACACTCGTTCGGCGCTGTCGATCGGCGGCGAGGTGTTCGCCATCGCGACCATCGATGTGAATCCGCCTGCCGCAGCTGCAGCGGCGCCGCTCTCGAGCGTCTCCGCATCGTCGTCGCCGGGCTGGCGCAGATGCACGTGCAGGTCGATGAATCCCGGACAGAGCACACATGGATCGCTGCCATAAGCCGGCGTCAGATCGACGATCGGCACACCTGCGGCGTCGATGTGGTGATAGATGGCCAGGATCTTGCCGCCGTCGATCCAGACGTCCTGTCCTCCGGCGTCCAGACGGCCGAGCGGATCGATGACGCGAACCCCGCGCAGGATCGCATTCATTGCATGGCACCCTGGCGCAGCCACGCGCCGTCAACGCCGTCCACCTCGCGAAGGCGTACGAAGACCCGATCACCGATCGCCGTCGGCACGTTCTTGCCGACATACGTCGCGCGGAGCGGAAGGTCGCGATGACCGCGGTCGATGAGCGTCAGCACCTCGACGGTGGCCGGCCGTCCGCAGTCGACGAGTGCGTCAAGAGCAGCGCGAATCGTCCTGCCGGTGAAGAGGACGTCGTCCACGACGATCACGACGGAGCCATCGATGCGCGGCACCGGCCCACCATCGAGGTCGTACAGAGCCGGATGTGGGATGGCTGGCCGCGGGCGATCATCGCGATGCCCGCTCGGATCGAGGGCGGCGACCGGCGGTGCGATGTGCCCAAGGCTCGCGAGCTGTTGCGCAACCGCACGAGCGAGCGGCACACCGCGTGTCGGAATGCCGACCAGCACGACGTTGTCGAGCTGCGGATGACGCTCGGCGATCTCGTGCGCGAGCCGGACCGTGATGCGCTGTATCGCGCTTGCGTCGAGCAGATGCGGACTGTCGTCGAGCGGCTGGGCGAGACCGGTCATGACGCCCTGCCTCATGCGAGCAGCATCTCGACGACGGCCATCCGGATGGCCACGCCGTTTGCGGCCTGGCGGAAATAGGCGGCGCGCGGGTCGGCGTCGACCTCGGGTGCGATCTCATCGACCCGAGGCAGAGGATGCATGACGATCGCAGCGGCCGGGAGCTGCCGCATGATCGCGCCGTCGATGCGGATCGCGGTCCTCGCCTGCTCGTATTCGAGCGGATCGGTGAAGCGCTCCTTCTGGACCCGCGTCTGGTACACGACGTCGACGTCGTCGAGCACGTCGGTGAGCTGTTCGGCAAGCGTGCACGGCACACCGCGCGCTTCCAGCCGGGCGAGGATGTCGCCGCCCACCTGGATCACCGGCGGTGCGACGAAGGTGAGCCGCACACCTGGGTAGAGGGCAAGCAGCAGCGCAAGGGAGCGTGCGGTGCGGCCGAAGCGGAGGTCGCCGCAAAACGCGACGCGCACTCCTTCCACGTGGCCGATCTCGCGCTCGATGGTGTACAGGTCGAGCAGCGCCTGCGTGGGGTGCTCGCCCGGTCCATCCCCCGCGTTGACGACAGGGACTGAGGCAACGCTCGCGGCGCGAGCCGCGGATCCAGCCTCGTCGTGACGCAGCACGATCAGATCGGCGTAGGTCGAGACCATGCGGACCGTGTCCTCGAGCGTCTCGCCCTTGATGGCGCTCGAGAACGTGCGCGCGGCCTCGGTTCCGATCACCGACCCTCCGAGCCGCAGCATCGCCGATTCAAAGCTCAGGCGGGTCCGCGTGCTCGGCTCGTAGAAGAGCGTCGCCATGATCCGATGCGCCAGCCGGTCGTCGCGCACGCCGGCAAGCGCGGTGGCACGCCGGAAGAGGTGATCGAGCAACGAGCGATCGAACTGCTCGGCGGTGATGACGTGGCCGAGCATCCGGTGTTCCGCAGTCGTTGCCGTCATGGAGCCTGCCTCCAGCCCGGGCGGGTTCGGGCAAGGGCGGCCGCGCAGCGGCGCCGCGATCCCTTGCCGGCCTCTCCGGACCTGCTTGAAGTGGATGCGTTTCGCGGACTCTACCTTAGAGTGTTGTCATGGCACTCGGTGACGTTGGGAAGCTGCTCCTGATCGTCGGCGCGGTCATCGTTGTGATCGGTGGCGTGCTGCTGCTGCTCACCCGCATCGGCCTCACACAGCTGCCGGGGAGCATCTCGATCAGCAACGGGAGCTTCTCGTTCTTCTTCCCGGTGGCGTTCTGCATCGTCGTGAGCGTTGTCCTCACGGTGGTGATCAACCTCATCGTCCGCCTCCGCCAGTAAGGGCCGGGGTGCCAACCGACCTGACGGTCACGCCCGACGGGGCGTTCTCGCTCGCCGCCGCCGCCGGCTTCGGCTTCGGACCCAACACCGGCCGTCCGCGGCCCGACGGCGACACGATGTCGCTTGCCTTCGTCGCAGACGACCTCGTGCACCACGCCGCCGCATGGCTGACCCAGGATCCCGACGGCGTGCTCCACTGCCGGCTGTTCGGGGAGGCGGAGCCCGACCTCGTCCTCAACCAGGTGCGGCGTGTGCTCTCCCTCGATCAGTCAGGCCTGGCATGGGCGGCGGTCGGCGAGCGCGATCCCGTGTCGGACGGCTGCAGGCTGAGCTTCCCGGGCTCCGTCCGGTCCTGTTCCACTCTCCATACGAGGCTGCCGCCTGGTCGGTCCTCAGCCAGCGGCGGCACCGAACCCAGGCCACCGCAGTCCGGAAACGCCTTTCGCAAGCCCACGGCCGCACGTTCAGCCTCCCGGGAGGCGACGTTGAAGCCTTTCCAACGCCGGCTGATCTGCTCGCCGTCGAACTCGTTTCCGAGTCTCGAGCCGCAGCGCATCGATCGCCTGCACGTGATTGCCAAGGCGGCGCTGGACGGTGTGCTCGAACCCCGCAGGCTGCTCGACATGGCGCCGGAGGCCGCGATGGCTGCGCTCCAGGAGCTGCCCGGCATCGGGCCGATGTACGCAACGCTGATCCTGCTGCGCTCCACGGGTGCGACCGACATCCTGACGCTCGGCGAGCCTCGGCTCGCTGCATACGCCGGTCATTTCTACGGACGTGCTCGGCCGGTGACCCCGGATGAGCTCGCGGCCATCGCCGAGGGCTGGCGGCCGTTTCGAACCTGGACGGCTGTGCTCCTCCGTGTGGCCGGCGACCGCGATGGAGTCGCCTGGGCGCCTCAGTCCGGAGGCGGCAGGTAGAGGCCTCCGACAATCTGCCCATCGCGGATGTCGAACGCCCACACGCAGGCCTTGGCCCACTGCATCCCGCCCACCATGGGCACCTGAGCACTGCCAAGGCTCAGCACGACGGATCCCATGATGTCGCCGTGCGTGCAGAGGACTGTTCCCGGGACTGACGCCAGCTCGGCGAGCGCCCACCCTGGGTCCGCGCCTTCCGCGAGGCGATCCTCGGGTTCGACCGCGATCCCGAGCGATTCGGCCAGCGGGACGACGGTTTGCATGCAGCGGAGGTAAGGACTGGACTTGATGCTGCGTGTCCCTGGACCGAGCACGCCGGCGAGCGCGATCGCCTGCCGGAGCCCCGGCGGGCTCAGCGGTCTCTCGTTATCCGGCGCGGTCCAGCGCTCTCGTGACCCCGCCTTGGCGTGGCGAACGAGGTAGCTCGTGGCATCAGCGCCAGGCACTGGACCAGCGCTCCTCGGCGCGTTTCCATGCTTCGGGCCAGCCGAGGCGGGCCCGTTCAGCCGCATCGCGCTGCAGTGCCACCAGCTCACCCGCCGCGAAGAGTGCCGTCTCGTGGACGCGCGGTGCCGCCGAACGCTCGCGCAGCCATGCCTCGGCGACCACCGCATCGTGGAGCTCACCGAGCACTTCCTGCAGCCCGGCGACCTCCCGCGCAAACCTCGCGGCGTTCTTGCCGGTGGCCGCGGCGGCAGCCTCGGCCGCGTACCGGCAGCGCTTGGCCCGGATGCGGAGATCATGCAGCTGCTCGTCCGGCACATCGCCGCGGGCGGCGATCGCTCCGGCCTTGAGCGAGCGCCAGGGCTTGCGGACCAGTCCCGGCAGCACGTCACGAGCGGGCTCGGCAGCCATCTCCGTCAGCACCGGCGCTCGCGTCGCAGCGACCAGGTGGTCGATGACGTCGAGATAGCGGTCGGTGTCGACAGCGGTGAGCAGATGGCGACGGGCGGCGCGCACCTGACTGACCAGCGGCGCGACGATGGAGGCGGCCGCACGGCGATCGGGCGCCGGCAAGGACCCGGCAGCAGCCCGGAGCCGGTCGCGCAGGACCTCGGCATCCCGGACCCGGCCGAGCTCGCCGCCGAGCCAGCGAACATCGTCGCGCAGGGCTTCGGCCCACGCCTCGTCGAGGAGCGGCCTGAAGGTGCGCAGGTCGCTGCGCAGGCGGCGTGTGGCAACGCGGGCCTGATGCACGTCCTCGGCGTCGATCCCCAAGCGGACGCCGGGATCGTGCCGCAGCAGGCGGATGACGGACGAGCTCAACGCACGCCGGACGACATCGCCTGCAGTCGCTGCGCCGCCGAGCGTGACCGACCCGATCTCCGGAGGGGGCGTGCCACCGAGCCCGAGGGCGCGCGCAACCAGTGCGCGGGGGCGTGCGTGCTGCGCTCCAGCCGCCTCGAATTGCGTCGCTATCGCATCGAGCAGCGCGCCGTTGTCGCTGAGCACGGCAATCTCGCGAAAGCGCTGGGTGATGCGCGGTCCGGAAAACACCGACACGGTGTCGTCCACCAGGCGGGCGACCGCGAGGCCGTCGGCGTCGAGCAAGGACGTCTGCTCGGTCGCGGTGACGAGGCGGGCGACGAGCTCGACGTGCTCGTGACGCGCATAGGCGCGAACCAGGTCGAGCGCCTGGCCCGGGGGGCGCTCCGAGCCGCCATCGAAATGGAGCTCGGCGCCGTCGGGCGCGGCCATGCCTTCGCTCGTTGCCGGAAGGCGCAGCACCCAGCCGGCGTCGGCCGAGTACTCGAGCGCGACGCCCCAGCGTGCGAGGCGCAGCTCCGAGGTGTCCCAGTGCGTGGTCCGGTGCTTCTCAATGGGCTCCGAGACAGCGGCATGGAATCCGTCGATGCCGTCGAGCGATCCCGGCGAGAAGGTGATCGGGACCTCGAGGCGGACCGCATGTCCGTCCTGGGTCTGGAACGGGGCGGTCACCGCGAGACGCGCTCGACCGCGAGCTTGTGCAGCTCCTCCTGGGCGTCAAGTCCGCGCACGGTGGGCACCTTGCGCCAGCTTCCGTCGGCCTGGAGCTCTGACGCGAGCATGTCGTCGGCGAGCAGCACCTCGACCACTTCGGCGAGCCGTGCCTGGAGGCGAGGGTCGATCACCGGCACGACCGTCTCGATCCGTCCGTCGAGGTTGCGCCCCATCAGGTCCGCCGATCCGATGTACCAGCGGTCCTCACCGAAGTGATAGATGCGGGAGTGCTCGAGATAACGGCCGACGAGCGAGCGCACCCAGATGTTCTCCGACATGCCTGCGATCCCAGGCCGCACGCCGCACGAGCTCCGCACGATGAGGTCGATGCGAGCACCCGCGCACGAGGCCGCGTAGAGCGCCTCGATCACCTCCGGATCGATCAGGTGGTTGCACTTGATGATGATCCGGCCCTCGCTGTGCGTCTGCGTCCGGATCAGCTCGACGATGCCGCTCCGCAGGGTGACGGGAGCGACGAGCAGGCGCCGGTACTGCCGCTGGCGGCTGTAGCCGGTGAGGTAGTTGAAGAGGTCGGTCAGGTCCTCACCGAGCTCCGGGTCCGACGACAGGAGCCCGATGTCCTCGTAGAGACGCGCCGTCTTCGAGTTGTAGTTCCCGGTGCCCATATGGCAATAGCGGCGGATCCCGGTGCCGGTGCGGCGCACGACAAGCGTCGCCTTGGCGTGCGTCTTGAGCCCGACGACCCCGTAGACGACATGGACTCCCGCCTTCTCGAGCTCGGCCGCCCACGTGATGTTGGCCTCCTCGTCGAAGCGCGCCGTCAGCTCGACGAGCGCGACCACCTGCTTGCCCGATTCCGCGGCACGGATGAGCGAGCGGACGATCGGGCTGTCCGGTCCCGAGGTGCGATAGAGGGTCTGCTTGATGGCGAGAACGTCGGGATCGCTGACCGCCTGGTCGATGAACGCCTCGACACTGCTCGCGAACGACTCGTACGGGTGCTGCACGAGGATGTCGCCCTCGTCGATGGCTCGAAAGATGTCCACCTCGCCCTCATCGGTGGGTGGCTTGGCGAGCGCCGGAGGGATCACCGGGGCGGGGAGGCGTTCCTTGAGGTCGGGCCTGCTCAGGTCGTAGAGACCCCAGAGACCGCTGAGATCGAGCGGCCCGGCGACGGTGTACACGTCCTCGCCGGAGAGCTCGAGCTCGCGCATGAGGAGCTCCTTGACCTCCTCCGACATGCTGTCGTCGATCTCGAGGCGCACCACCTGGGGGGAACGGCGGCGGCGGCGCAGGTACTCCTGGACGGCCGTGCGAAGGTCCTCGGCCTCCTCCTCCTCGAGCGCAGGGTCGGCGTTGCGCGTCACCCGGAACGGGTACTGGCCCACGACGCGCATGCCGGGGAACAACCGGTCGAGGTGAGCGGCGATGACCTGTTCGACGGGAACAAACCGCTCGCCGTCAGGCATCACGACGAACCGGGGCAGCAGCGGCGGCACCTTGACGCGCGCGATCCGCTGCTCGCTGCCCCGCGGCGCGCCGACCACGACGGCCAGGTTCAGCGACAGGTCGCTGATGTACGGGAACGGGTGAGCAGGGTCGACCGCCAGCGGTGTGAGGACCGGGAAGATCCGCTCCTCGAAGACACCGTCGACGTGCTGACGATCCCCGCGATCAAGCGAGTCGTAGTTGGAGAAGCGCAGCCCCACCTCGCCGAGTCCCTCGACGATCGCCCTGAACGCGCGCATCTGGCGCGCGGTGAGGTCGATGGCGCGACGCTGGATCTCCGAAAGCTGCTCGTCCACGGTCATGCCGTCGGGGCTGAGCGCGGCCACACCTGCCCGGCGCTGCTCGATCAGGCCGCCGACACGGACCTGGAAGAACTCGTCGAGATTGCTGCTCGAGATGGCCAGGAACTTCGCGCGCTCGAGGAGCACGCGCGACGTGTCCTCCGCGAGCTCGAGGACCCGGGTGTCGAAGTCGAGCCAGCTGAGGTGGCGGTTGATGTAGCGGTGCCGTTTGCCGAGCGCGACGGCATGTTCCCGTCCCTTGCCGGGACGGGGCGACGGGGCCTCGTCGGGTGCCTCCGCGGGCTCGGAGATCGCCATCAGCCAAGCTCCTCGATGGCGCCGGAGTCGAGAAAGACGAGATCCTCGGCGATATTGGTCACCCGGTCGGCGATGCGCTCGAGATGATGGGCGATGAAGACCAGGTTGGTGGCACGGAAGACCGTGGTGTTGTCCTCGGTCATCATCTGGATCAGGTCGTCGAACAGCCTGTGGTAGATGCGATCGACACGATCGTCCCCGGCCGCGATGCGGCGCGCCTGGAGGACGTCGCGCGAGACCATCGCCGCGAGGATCCCGCGAACCTGGTCGCTGCAATACGCCGCCATCTTGGGGACGTCCACGTAGGTCTCGAGCGCCGGCAGGTCGGCGAGGTTGCGTGCGAGCTTCGCGATGCTGACGCAGTGGTCGCCCATGCGCTCCAGCTCGGACGACATGTTGAGGAGGCCGATGATCTCGCGAAGCTCGGCCGCCTCCGGGCTCTGCTGCGCGATGAGCGAGAACGAGAGCTCGCGAAGCTCGCGCTGGCGATCGTTGACCAGCGCGTCATCGGCGATGACCCGGGCGCACATGCTCACGTCGCGCTCCGCCAGACCGCTCGTGGCCTGGGTGATCGCGGTGTCGACGAGCTCGCCCATGTCCGCGACGATGCGGCGCAGATGGGTCAGCTCCTCGCTGAGCAGGGGATGGCTGGGGTGCAGCAATGGTTCGCTCATCTTCTGAGGACTCTAGTGTCCCCCGGGGGCCACCACCACATGCGCCCCGCTCCATAGCGATTTCACAATCGCTTTGCGCCTGGGGGTCACCGCATACTCGAAGTCGTGCAGCACGTCGCATCGGCGCCCTGGGACCGGGCAGACACGGTCGATGGCCTGCGCCGGCAGGTCGCCACCATCGAGGCGCTGATGTTCGCCTGCGACGCGCCGCCGATCCTGATCACGCTCGTCGAGGACCTCTACCAGTCGATCGACCATTTGCAGTCGTCCGACCATTTGGTGTCTCGGCGGCCTTCACTCGATCCCCGGCCGTCTCTGCTGGACGCAGGCTGAGGGTCCGGCCGAGGCGGGTGCGGAACCGGCGGCTCAGGTCCTCCGGCTCCCACGTATACGGCAGGCCGGTCAGCACGACCACCCGGTTGCGGCGCTCGTCGAAGCGGAAGGACGGCGGGCCGCCGCCATTGACCCGGCGGTCGAGCTCGTCCGCCAGCTCGAGGACCACGGCGAGCCGGTCGATCCGCTTGATGTCGTCACGGCTGCAGAGCCGCGCGTAGCGGGGGAGATTGCTGCGCGCCTTGCCGAGACGGGCAAGCGTGGTGGCGATGAGCGCCACCTCGCGATGCGTGAAGCCCTGGAGATCCGCGGATGCCGTGATGCCGGCAGCGTGGCTCCAGCGGTCGTAGTAGTTGATGCTCTGCCCGACATCGAGCAGGGTCGTCGCGTGGTCGAGGACCTCGCGCATCTCGGCGGTCATGGTCGGATCCGCGACTCCGAGGATCGCGCGGGCCATCTCGAGGCGGCGCGCGGCCCGGCGCGCGTCCCAGGTGGAAAAGCGCGAAGCCAGCGCGGCCACGGACCCGCGCCGCACCTGGTGGACCTCGGGGAGCGGCAGGTTCAACTCGGCAAGCGCGATGCCTTCCCGCAGCCCGTGCCCCGAGACCATGAGGCTCTTTGCCCCCAGCGCGTCCATGGCCGCCATCACCACCAGGACTCCGCCCGCAATCGAGTCCGCTCGGTCGGTCGAGAGACCCGGCACTGTGCGCAGGGAAGCGCGATTCCGAGTGGTGAGCCGCGATGTGAGATCGCGGACCTCGCGTCGCTGCAGGACGTAGCCGTCGACCCTGGCGATGGGGTGGCCGACAGATCGCATGTGGATCTTGGCGAGGTTCCGCACGGTCCCTCCGGTGCCGACCATGCCGCCGTCGTCCGGAAGCGGCGGGACGCCTGCATCGTGGAGCGTCTGGATCACGTGGTTGCGCAGATCGGCGATCTCTGATGCGCGCGGGGGATCGCTGCCGAGGAACTGGTCCGTCGCGACCAGCGCGCCCAGCTCGAAGGTCCACCACCGGAGCGCACGCCGGCGTTCGAAGTACGCCAGCTCCAGGCTGCCGCCGCCGACATCGACGAGGTATCCGGTGTCGATGGGCAGTCCGTGGACAGCACCCAGAAACGCGTATCGCGCTTCCTCCTCGCCATCGATGACCTTGACCGACAGCCCGGTGTCCGCTTCGAGCCGGGCCAGCACGCTGTCGCGGTTTGTCGCGGTGCGCATCGCTGCTGTCGCGACAGCCACGGTGCGGCTGGCGCCGGCAGCGGCTGCGACTGCACGGAAGTCGCGCACCGCGGCGACCGCCTCGGTGATCGCGCTCGCCTCGATCCGTCCTCGCGAGTCCACCCGGCGCGCGAGCTGGAGCGACGTCCGAGCGTCTGCGATGATGTCGAGCTGACCGGAATCGTCCAGCCGCAACACTGCGATTCGAGCCGAGTTGGACCCGATGTCGATGACGGCGAGCGGCGATTCTACGGCGACCATCTCCCTGGTCCGGACTCGGGCGGGAGCGGCAAGTATAGGCAGGGGTTACTCCTCGGCAGTCATTGCCGGCCGGCAACCGCGACGTCCGACTCGGCTGGATCGCGCTGACCCTGGATGCGGTCGAGCCGGTAGCCGACGCCGTAGACCGTCGTGATCCTGAAGGGGAGTGCCTCGAAAGGCTCGAACTTCTCGCGGAGCCAGCGCACGTGCACATCGACGGTCTTGCGTTCGCCAAAGAACTTCGGCCCCCAGACACGCCGGATCAACTGCTCGCGCGAATGCACCCGGCCGGGGTTGGCGAGCAGGAACGAGAGGAGGTCGAACTCCTTCGGTGAGAGACGCAGCGCCTCCTTGCCGACGAGCACCGAGCGCGCGCCGCGGTCGAATCGGAAATCGCCGAGCTCCTCCACCTCGACAACGCCCCGCTCCTCGGCGGGAGGCTGCGCCCGGCGCAACAGCGCCATCACGCGAGCGGTGAGCTCGGCTAGCGAGAACGGCTTGGTCATGTAGTCGTCCGCGCCAACTCGGAGACCGACGATCTTGTCCAGCTCGCTGTCCCGCGCACTCAGGACGAGCACCGGCGTCGTCGTCTCCTGGCGGAGGATGCGGCAGACCTCGAGCCCGCCGAGCTCGGGAAGCATCAGGTCGAGGATGATCAGGTCCGGACGCAGGTCGCGGGCCTTCTCGAGCGCCTCGATACCGTTGCCGGCCTGGCTGACCTGATATCCCTCTCGAACGAGGTTGAAGCGGAGGGTCTCGCGGATGATCTCCTCGTCCTCGACCACCAGGATGTGCTTGGCTCCCACGATATCGTTTGAGCCTAGCCACCTCCCTCTTATGGAGGGGTTAAGAAAGCGTCAAAAGACGGGCGTCTCCCGGTACGTGCCGAACACGCTTCGCAACGCCTCGACGATCTCGCCTTCGGTCGCCCGGGCTCGCACGCAGTCGATGATCGCGGGCATCAGGTTGTCAGTGCCGCGAGCGACCTCCTGGAGCGCATCGAGTTCGAGTCGCAACGCTGGTGTTGTCGCGCCGTTCGCGCAGCGTCTTCAGGCGGGCCGCCTGCTCAACCTCGACATCCGGATCGATGACCAGTGTCGGCGGTTGCACGGTGTCGACGCTGTGCTCGAACACGTTCACGCCAACAATGACTCTTTCTCCGGTCTCGAGCTGGCTCTGATAGCGGAACGCAGCATCGGCGATCTCTCGTTGCGGGAACCCTTCGGCGACCGCGTCGAGCATGCCGCCGCGCTCGGCGATGGCGGCGAAATAGTCCTCGGCCGCCTGCTCCATCCGGTCGGTGAGATCCTCGATGAACCACGATCCCGCAAGCGGGTCGACCACCGAGGGAACGCCCGTCTCATAGGCGAGGATCTGCTGCGTCCGCAGAGCGATCTGCGCCGCCTTCTCGGTGGGGAGCGCAAGCACCTCATCCATTGAGTTGGTGTGCAGGGAGTTCGTCCCGCCGAGCACCGCCGCCAGCGCCTCGAATGCGGTGCGGGCGACGTTGTTCTCGATCTGCTGCGCAGTGAGCGAGCATCCGGCCGTCTGCGTGTGGAACCGAAGCTTCAGCGAACGCTCGTCCTTGGCGCCGTACTGATCGCGCATGTGTCGCGCCCAGATGCGGCGCGCGGCTCGGTACTTCGCGATCTCCTCGAAGAAGTCGATGTGCGCATTGAAGAAGAACGACAGCCGCGGCGCGAACTCGTCGACGTCGAGGCCGCGCTCGATGCCCGCTTCCACATATGCGAATCCGTCGGCGAGCGTGAACGCCAGCTCCTGTGCGGCGGTGCTGCCGGCCTCGCGGATGTGATACCCGCTGATGGAGATCGGGTTCCACTTCGGGACGTTGCGCGTGCAGAACTCGACGACATCGGTGACGAGTTGCATCGACTGGCGGATCGGGAAGATGAACTCCTTCTGAGCGATGTACTCCTTGAGGATGTCGTTCTGCAGCGTGCCGCCCAGCTTGGCGTAGGGAATGTGCTGCTCATCGGCGGCCGCGAGATACATCGCGAAGAGGATGGGCGCCGGTGAGTTGATCGTCATCGACGTCGTCACGGCGCCGACATCGATGCCGCTGAACAGCGTGAGCATGTCCTCCACCGAGTCGACGGCGACGCCACAACGGCCCACCTCGCCGAGCGACTGCGGCGAATCCGAGTCGTGACCCATCAGCGTCGGCATGTCGAAGGCGACCGAGAGGCCCATCTGCCCCTGGTCGAGCAGGAACCGGTACCGCTCGTTGGTGTCGCGCGCACTGCCGAACCCGGCGAATTGCCGCATCGTCCAGACCTTGTCGCGGTACATCGTCCGGTGCACGCCACGGGTGTACGGGAAGGAGCCCGGTTCGCCGAGGTCGCGGTCGACGTCGATCGGCGACGTCTCGGGGCCGTACCAGGTCGCGAGCGGCAGCCCTCCGAGTGTGTCCGGAGGGATGGGCGGTGCTGCGTGTTCGACCGGCTCGCCGGAGCCGCCGGGAGGCGCTCCCGCCCGGTCAATCGTCTGGGTCATGGTTCCAGTGGTTCCCTGCTGTGCCCGTTGAGGATGCGTTCGGCCAGGGCGTACGGGTCCACCCGGCTCAGATCGCCTTCGAGCTCTCGACTCATTGTGCCCTCATGGAGCGCTCGGCGCGCCCGCTCCGCTGAACGCTCGACGACGATTGCCTCCACCTCGGCGCGCAGGCGCGCGATCCTGCGGCGCTCGAGCTCCCCCGAAGCGCTGATCGTATCGCCGTGGTGATCGATGGCGGCCACGAGCTCATCGACGCCTTCGCCGGTCTCGGCAACGGTCGTGAGCACGGGCGGCGCCCAGTCGGTGCGCAACGCCCCGTGGCGGACGAGCTCCTTCAGATCGCGCACCACCTTGGATGCGCCCGGGAGGTCGGCCTTGTTCACGACGAAGATGTCGGCGATCTCGAGGATGCCCGCCTTGATGATCTGAACGGCGTCGCCCGAGGACGGCGTCGTGACCACGATGGTGGTGTCGGCGGTTTCCATCACCTCCAGCTCGGACTGCCCGACCCCGACCGTCTCGAGCAGGCAGCGGTCGCGTCCCGCGGCGTCGAAGAGGCGGATCGCCTCGCGAGCGGCCGCCGCGAGGCCACCCAGGTGCCCGCGCGCGGCCATGCTCCTGATGAACACCCCGGAGTCGAGGGTGTGCCGGACCATCCGGACGCGATCACCCAGGATCGCGCCACCTGTGAAGGGGCTCGAGGGATCCACTGCGAGGACCCCCACGAGATGGCCGCCGGCCCTCCAGCGTTCGATGATCTGGTCGCAGAGGGTGCTCTTGCCGCTCCCCGGTGGGCCGGTGACACCCACCACGCGAGCCTTGCCCGGCACGCTCGCGCACCTGGCGCAGGAGATCCGCAATGCCTGGATCGCGATCCTCGACCATGCGGATTGCGCGCGCAAGGGCACGCGTTTCTCCTGCCATCAGGCGTTCGGCGAGCGCAGTGTCGGACATCGCTCGCAGTCTACCGGCGGCCCGAGTGCGGCCTGCCCTCCGTAACCCTGTCGTCAGCCGAGTTCGTTATAAAGCCCAGGTGAGACGACAACGCGCCTCGGGGCGGCGCCATCACGTGCAGCGTACCCGCATCGTTCTTGGGGTCTTGATTGCGTTCGGCTTTGTGCTGTCCGGTGCGATCGGCGCATTGGCCTACTTCATGCCGGCGATCGTCACGGCCTTTCAGGACACCGGGCACACGATCGACCGAAACATTCCGACCGCCCAGGCTTCAGCGAGCGCCTCGCCAGGCGCGTCGCCCACGGCGAGCCCGTCGACGCAGCCGGTGGAAGCTCCGCCGGGCGCGCCCTTCACCGTGCTGCTCCTCGGCTCGGACAACGACGCCAAATTCGGGGGCACCGTCCTCACCCAGTCGATGATCCTGGCGCGGGTGAACCCGACCACCAAACAGGTCGTCATGGAGTCGATCCCACGTGACATGTGGGTGCCGCTCTCGACCGGCGGGAGCGCGAAGATCGACGCCGCGTACCTGCACGGTGGAGCGAGCGCGGCGGTGGCGACCGTCGAGGAGGACTTCCACATCCACATCGACCACTACGCCTGGATCGGCCTGCTCGGTCTGGTGAACCTCATCAACCAGGTCGGGGGCATCGACGTGGTGGCGACCAACCCGGTCATGGACGACTTCTATCCCGCCGACCTGTCAGGCAAGGATCCCTACGCGTATGAGCGAGTCGCAGTCCTCCCGGGCCCGCAGCACATGGACGGGATGGAAGCGCTGATGTACGTGCGCTCGCGGCACGGCGACCTGCGCAGCGACTTCGGCAGGTCGCAGCGGCAGCAACAGGTGCTCCTCGCGTTGCGCGCCAAGGCGAAGTTGCTCGGCATCGCGAACCTTCCTGACATCGCGACGGCGATGGGCAATGACTTCGCCACCGACATGAGCATCAGCGAGATCGCGTCGCTGCTCCCGATCGCGAGCAACATCCAGCTGCAGAACGTCAAGCAGGTGATCCTCGCGTCTCCATACACGTCGACCGGCGTGCTCGACAACGAGGACGTGCTCCTTCCGAACTGGAACTACATCCTTCCCGAGACGCACAAGTACTTCCCAGCGGTTTGACGGGGACACGATGAGACGCGCCCTCACGGTCACCCTGGTGCTCGCGCTCATGGCCGGGTTCGGGTTTGGTGTCAATCGTTTCATCGCATCGAAGAAGCACACGATCCCGGGCGAGTCGAGCGTCTTCATCCCCACCGCGACACGGCCGAAGATCGTCCTGCCGGGGACGCTCTATCTCGCACAGAACGGGGACATCTATCGCCTCAGCGACGGGTTCTTCACCGACCTGCATCTGCCGGCCTCGATGGGCATGTGGATGCAACCCGCATACGTGCCGAATTCGCAGGACATCGTTGCCGTGGTTCGCGCCGCGGAGTACTCCAACCTCTACGAGTTGAACAACCTGGGGCAGATCGTCAAGCAGCTCAGCAACAACGCGTGGACCCAGACCAACCAGGTGTTTCGCAATCACTGGATGTTCTATCCGCACATGGTCCCGGGCACCGACACGATCTATTTCAGCTATGACCAGCCGAAGGATTCGGCCACGTACGCGGTTGACTTCTCGGTGTGGACGGGCACCCTGGCGGGAAAGCTCGCTGCGACCCAGGTCAGCGTTGGTAACTCGTTCACGGGTGGTGACGTCGATCCATCGCCGATGGCCAACGGCGCGGTCATCTACTCGAAGTTCGCAATCGGCAGCGGCAACGCGTACTCCCAGATCGCGATCCAGACAAAGCCGCAGGGCAAGCCGAACCTGCTCACCACGCCGGCAGAGGATTGCGGCCAGCCGGCGCCGTCCCCTGACGGCACCAAGGTCGCGATGATCTGCATCGGCAGCACGGGGTTGCAGAGCTCCCAACTCGAGGTGGCGCCGTTGACGAACGGCAAGCTGGGCACGCCGGTGACACTCGTCAACGACTGCCTGTGCGCTGATCCTGAGTGGGCGCCGGACGGGAGTGGACTCGTCTACTACAACACTGCCGATGCGACGGGACACTTCGAGCTCTGGTGGATCGCGGGAGCGCTCGGCGCTGCGCCGGCACCACCGCTGCAGGTGACCACCAACCTGGACTTCGACGCAACGTCGCCTCCGAGCTGGTCGCCGCTCAGCACCGTGCCCGTGATGTCGCGCTAGGCCGCGCGATCAGACCGGCCTCAGCGACTAGTAGAAGACCTGCGCGAGCTCGTAGAGCTCACGCGGCACCTTGCGTTGCTCCGCCACGACATCGGCGATGCTCGCAACCTCAACAGTGCCGTTCGTGACGACGGGCATGTTGCCGAAGAGGCCCTCGACGACCAGGTCATAGGCCCGCGCCCCGACCCGTGTGGCCCAGATCCGGTCATACGCGGTGGGCGAGCCGCCGCGCTGCACATGTCCGAGGACCGTTGCGCGCGTCTCATGCCCGGTCCGTTCCTCGATGATCCGGCCGAGGCTCTCGCCGACACCACGACGCGAGAGCTGGACGTGCCCGAACGCATCGCGCGCGCCCTCGGCCTCGTCTTTGGACTGCAGGCCATCCATCTCGACGCCCTCGGCGACGACGATGATGCTGAAGTCGCTGCCGCCCTGGCGGCGCACCTCGAGCCGGGCGACGACCTCATCGAGCGTGACGCTGAACTCCGGGATGATGATCATGTCCGCGCCGCCGGCAAGCCCGCCCATCACCGCAACCCATCCGGTGTCGCGCCCCATCACCTCGCAGACCATGACGCGGTGATGCGAGGCAGCCGTTGTGTGCAGCCGGTCGAGCGCTTCGGTGACGACGCTCACCGCGCTGTCGAAACCGATGCAGTAATCGGTGACGCTCAGGTCGTTGTCCATCGTCTTCGGCACCCCGACGACACGAGCGTGATGTTCGGCGAGCCGCGCGGCGACGCTCAGCGTGTCGTCCCCGCCGATCGCGACGAGCGCATCGAGCTCGAAGCGCTCGAGGTTCTTCAGCACCTGCTCGACCCCGTGGTCCAGCTTCATCGGATTGACACGCGAGCTCCCGAGCATGGTGCCGCCGAGCGGCAGAATGCCGGAGAGCCTGGACCGCTCGAGGGTCATGACATCGCCCTCACCGATCAGCCCGGCCCATCCGTTGCGAACGCCGAACAGCGTGTCTCCGGCCATGAGCGCGCGCCGCCCGATGGCACGGATCGCCGCGTTGAGGCCTGGTGCATCACCGCCGCCCGTCAGGACGGCAATCCTCTGTCCCACTCTTGCCTACCTTTCTGCGGAGCTAGTCGCCGACTCCCGGGTCACCAAGGAACGCTTGCTCCTCGGCGCTGCCGAGTATGACGGTGACACCGCCCGCCGGGGCGGCGGCGGGAGTGGCGGGCGGAGTCGTCGCTGCAGCCGTCGGCGCGGGTTCGGTGGTCACGCTGACGCCGAAGTACGTGGCCAGCCATTTGGCCGCCGCTGCGTCCGCGCCGCCGCTGTTGTCGATCACCTGCGTGGCCACTTGCGTCGGCGTCTTGAGGCCGACCGATGTCGTGAAGCCGAGCATGCTCATCAGCGAAGCCCAGCGCGCGCTCGCGCTGTCATTGCGTCCGCTGGCGTTGATGAAGGTGACGTGGGCGTCGTCCGCAAGCGCGGCCGGCGTCGGAAAGACGTTCTCGACGTAATGCGAGATGGACTGATAGCTCTTGTCGTTCGTGAACAGGTAGTAGCTGCCGCAGTGTGTGGGATACCCGCAGTCGTAGAGGAAGTTGGTGTCGTCGATGCTGATGTGCTCGATCGTGGACGGGTCGACACCATTCACGATCCCGTACAACGATTCGGCGTCCGGGATCGTCAGGTTGGTGAGGACGTTGTCGCCGAGCGCGTTGATGACGTCCGGCAGCTTGCCGAATCCGCCGATGCTCTCGATCTGATCCTTGAGCGCCACGATGATCTGCTGCTGGCGGCGACTCCGCGCGAAGTCGGATCCCTGGCCGTTGTTGCCGTGGCGTGACCGCGCGTAGATGAGCGCCGTCGCGCCGTTCATGTGCTGCACCCCGGCGTTGAAATGCACGGTCTCGTATGCGCAGTTGCCGAGGTCGCATTCACCGGCTGGATACTGGTTGTCGGTGAAACCGGTTGGCACATCGATCGTGATGCCACCCACTGCGTCGACGGCCTGTTTGAATGCGTCGAAGTCAACGCCGACGAAGTAGTTGATGCCGATGCCGAGAATGTGCGAGAGGAGCGGATCGGCAACCGCTGCGCCGGCGTCCACAGCGCTCGCGGGCACCGGCCCCTCACCGAGCATTCCTGCCGCGTACGCGAAGTTGATGCGCTGCTGCGTCGACTTGCCGTTCTTGAGCGGGATGGTCACGTACCAGTCACGCGGGATCGAGATCTCGGCGATCTGGGGCGGGTGGCCCTGGACCGGAAGGATCGAGATCACCATGATCGAGTCGCTGAGGTATCCGCCGGAGTGCTGATCGCCGCCGTACCCGAAGAGGACGACGTTGATCCGCTCGTAGCGCTGCCGGTCCTGGTCGATCGCCGAGCCGTTCCCGCCTCCCAGCGCACCGACCACGGCGCTGATCGGATTCGTGTGGAAGGTCTTGGCAAGGGCGAGCGAGAGCCGGACACCGTAGACGCCGCCCGCCACGAGTAGCAGCGAGAACATGACCACCACGGAGAGGATCGCTCGCTTCCGCGTGATCCATCCCGGCATGAGGTTGTACCGCGACCGGCGACGGCGGCGGGCCGTGGATTTGCTGATGGTTGCCATGGTTGAGGGGGGTACTCTCGACTCTCCGAACGGTGGTCTGACCGCCGCGAACTCGTGCGGGGCCGGCGCGCCACGGTGGGCTTCCTGTCTGGGAAACGCTGAAAAACACCAGCAAGTTACCCGCCGGGAACGACAAGCCTACCCCACGGTCGGCTGGTCCGGAGCCGAGAGTGGCATCATCAGCGGCCACAACCGGGACGGAGGAGTGAGGTGCGCGCGCAGCAGGTTCAGGGTCTCGAAGGGCCTTCGGGCCTTCACCTGGTGGACGTCGAGGAACCCCGGGACGATGCCCGAATCGCCATCGATGTCGCCGCGGCCGGCGTGAGCTTTCCCGATCTCCTCCTCACGCGCGGCGAATATCAGATGAAGCCCCCGCTGCCGTTTGTGCCGGGGGTCGAGGTAGCGGGACGGGTCCGCTCGGCGCCAGAGGGCTCCGGCTTCAAGGCGGGCGACCGGGTGATGGCGTTCACCATGCTCGGCGGCTTTGCCGATGTCGCCCTTGCCGAGCCGGCGCTCACGCTGGCGATCCCGGACGGCCTGAGCCTGGAGGCGGCGTCGGGATTCGTCATGAACTACCACACCGCGCACTTCGCGCTCGCCCGCCGCGGACGCATCCGCCCCGGGGAGCGAATCGCGATCCACGGAGCAGCCGGCGGCGTCGGCACCGCCGCGGTGCAGGTGGCCCGCGGGCTGGGCGCCGAGGTGATCGCCATCGCCGCCGGACCCGGACAAGATGCATATCGCCGAAAAGGCCGGCGCGCACCGGGTCCTCGACGCTGAGGGGGATTGGGTCGCCGCGCTACGCGCGCAGAACGACGGCCTCGGCGTCGACGCCATCCTCGACCCGGTTGGCGGGGAGCGATTCGACCAGAGCGTTCGCTGCCTGGCGCCGCAGGGCCGCCTCATCGTGGTCGGCTTCACCGAGGGGCGGATTCCAAGCATTCAGGTGAATCGAGTCCTGCTCCGCAACATCGACGTGGTCGGCGCGGCATGGGGCGCCTTTCTCGCCGTCGAGCCGAGGCTCTTTACGGAGACCCAGGACGCGCTCTCCGCGATGATCGAGGCCGGAACGGTTTCCCCAATTGTTGGCGCGACCTATCCACTCGAGGAGGCCAAGGCGGCGCTCAATCTCCTCGGTCAGCGCCAGGCGCGGGGCAAAGTCGTCCTGACGATGTAGAAGATTCCGACACCGGCGCGCATACTCCGGCGGTGAGCGTCCCGCCGCTGTCCTCGCTGGGGTCGGCACCATCTCGGCGCTTCCGCCGGAGACCGGCTGAGTGGCCGGCTTCGCCGTCGGGGGTCGAGACGTACGCTGGATTCTGGATACGCTTCTGCGCCTGGTTCATCGATTCCTTCGTGGTGGGGTTCGCCGTCGGCCTCCCGCTCTCGATCCTCTTCCCGCGGCAGGGATTCTTGAGCACCACGGCCTGCACGCAATTCGTGTCGGGCACGTGTGTCTCGAGTACGACCGTCTACGTGCTGGCCGCCACCACGTTGCCGGATTTCCTGGTCACCGGGCTCTACTTCGTGCTCACCTGGTGGCTGGTCGGTGGCACCCTCGGCCAGCGTCTGCTCGGCCTCCGTGTTTGCGACCAGACAACGGGGGACCGGATCTCCTTGCGTCAGAGCATCGTTCGGTTCTTCGGCTACCTGCTCAGCATCTGGGTGCTCTGCCTCGGACTCATCTGGGCCGGCATCGACACATATAAGCAGGGCTTGCACGACAAGCTGGCTCACACCGACGTCGTGCGTCGGCACCGCTTCTGAGGCGACCTGAGACCCTGGATCGCCTGGTGGCCAGAGTGAGCCGGCCATCGCCGGCTGGATCGGCGGAGGCGCGACGCGCGGAGCAGGTCGCGCGCGATCACGACGCGCTGGATCTGGCTCGTGCCCTCGTAGATCTGCGTGATCTTGGCGTCGCGCATCATGCGCTCGACCGGATACTCGTTCACATAGCCGTATCCGCCGAGGATCTGCACCGCGTCGGTGGTGACCTTCATCGCGGTATCGGCGGCGAGCAACTTCGCGATCGCCGCGAAATGGCCCACCTCCGGACTCTTGTCGTCGATGAGCTGCGACGCCCAGTACACCATCGCCCGTGCGGCGGCGGTTTGCGCCTCCATGTCCGCGACCATGAACTGGATTCCCTGGAAGTCGGCAATCGGCTTGCCGAACTGCCGGCGTTCCTTGGCGTACCCCACCGCGTAGTCGAGCGCGCCCTGGGCGATGCCCAGCGCCTGAGCCGCCACGCCCGGCCGGGAGCGATCGAGCACCTGCATGGCGATGCGAAAGCCGTCGCCTTCCTCGCCAAGCCGGTTCGCCGCTGGGATGACCACCTCGTCGAAATGCAACTCGGCGGTATTGCTGCCGCGAATGCCGAGCTTCCCGTGGATCGTTGTCGCGGTGAATCCCTTGAGGTGCTGCGCATCCTCGAGCACGAACGCGCTCACACCCTTGGCCCGCTCGTTGGGATCTGTCTTGGCAAAGACCGTGATGGTGTCGGCGACACCACCCGCGGTGATCCAGATCTTGCTGCCGGTGATGACGTACTCATCCCCGTGTCGCTCCGCGCGCGTCTCCATCCCAGCGGGGTCGCTGCCGGCGCCAGGCTCGCTCAACGCATACGCGCTGAGCTTCGCGCCACTCGCCAGGTCGGGGAGCAGCCGCGCCTTCTGCTCGTCCGAGCCGGCAATCATCAGTGGGTACCCACCGAGCCCCTGCACGGTGAGGATCAGTGCGCTCGTCGCGCAGACCTTGGCCACCTCCTCGATGGCGACGTTCAGCGTGAGCGCGCTGCCGGAGAGGCCGCCGTACTCAGGCGGAAACGGCAGCGCGAAGAGATCGTGTTTGCGGAAGAGATCGACGATGTCCCACGGGAATTCGCCGCTTCGGTCGATATCGGCGGCGCGCGGAGCGATTCGCTCGCGGGCGATGTCGCGCACCGTGTCGCGAATCATGGTCTGCTCGTCGTTGAGACGGATGTCCATGCGGCTGATGCTACCAAGCCGTCCAGGGCACGTCGTCAGCGGGTGGCGGGTCAGCCATGGAGGAGATGCCGGGCGATGACAACGCGTTGTATCTGGTTGGTTCCTTCGTAGATCTGACACGCCTTGGCATCGCGAAATCGCACCGCGGCAGGGTGATCTTCCGCAGCCGACTCCGGGGCGCAGATGTCCACAGCGGCTTGCGCCACGGCCACGCAGGTGTCGGTGGAGTAAAGCTTCGCGATCGCCGCGTCGAGCGTGACGCGCTGGCCCGCGTCCACGAGCGCGGCCGCATGTCGAGTCAGCTGGCGCGACGCCGCGGTGCGAGTCTCCATGTCCGCCAGTGCGGTCGTGTCGATGTCAATCCCAGCGTCGCGGTGGCGCCGCGAGGCGGCAAGCGCTGCGTCGAGCGCTCCCTGGGCGATGCCGACTGCCTGTGCCGAGATGCCGACCCTCCCACTGTCGAGTGCCGACATGGCAACCGTGAAACCGACGCCCTCATCGCCGAGCCGGTTCGACGCAGGCACGCGCACGCCGTCGAGGATGAGCTCCCCGGTCCACGAACCGTGCAGCCCCATCTTGTTGAGTGGCGTGCCGGCGCTGACACCGGGCCACGCGGACTCGACGAGAAACGCGCTCACCCCACGGGCACCCTCGCCGGTTCTCGCCATGACGATGTAGAGATCGGCATCCCCTGCCCCGGTGATGAAGGCTTTCGCCCCTTCGAGCACATAGCTGTCGCCGTCTCGCACAGCGCGTGTCTGCAACGCTGCTGCGTCACTGCCGCCGGCCGCCTCGGTCAGCGCGAAGGCGCCAAGCCATGCGCCGCCGGCGAGCCGTGGCAGGTACCGTGACTTTTGGTCATCATTGCCGAAAACAAGCAGCGGCTCGGTTCCCACCGAGAGATGCACGTCAAGGATCACGGCGCAGCTCGCATCGGCGCGCGCCACCGCTTCGATGAACTGGATGAAATCGCCGTGGCTCCCTCCCGCGCCGCCGAACTCCTCGGGAGTCAGGATCCCCGCGAGGCCGGCCTCGCCCGCGGCCTCGACGATCCGCTTCGGCGAAGGCCCGTCACCACGAGCCATCGCCGGCGCAACCGGTGCGATGACATCGTCGACGAATGCCGCGACGCGGCCGGCGGTATCCGGGCGGGCGATCTCAGTCGACACGGACGAGGGTTGCCTCGCCCTGCGCGATCCCGCTGCAGATCCCGGCAGCGCCATATCCGCCGCCCCGGCGGCCGAGCTCGTACAGCAGCGTCATCAGAATCCGCGCGCCGCTCGCACCGATCGGATGGCCCACGGCGATGGCTCCACCGTTGACGTTGACGCGGTCAGGATCCACCTCGAGCATGCGTGTGCTGGTGATGGCGACCGCCGCAAAGGCCTCGTTGATCTCGATCAATTCCAGCTTGCCTGCGTCCACCGTGCCGCGCGTCTTCGCAAGAGCAGCCTCCACCGCCAGCGCGGGCACCGTGGCGAGATACGGATGCTCCGCAGCCGATTCGCCGTACGTCAGCCAGGTGCCGAGCGGCGTCAGCCCTTCGGCACGCGCTCGTTCCGCACTCATCAGCAGGATCGCGCTCGCCCCGTCATTCATCCCGGGGGCGTTCCCGGCAGTGATCGTCGTCCCGTCGCCAAACGCGCCGCGAAGTGAGGCGAGCTTCTCGATGGTCGTGTCCGCTCGTGGCTGCTCATCCCGCGCGACCACTGTGCCGTTGACGCTCACCGGCACGATCTCCTCCGCAAAGCGTCCGGCGGCAAGTGCCTCCTGGTATCGCATCTGCGAACGGAAGGCCCAGGCATCCTGCTCTTCACGGCTCACCCCGAGCTCGGACGCGACATCGCTCCCGTGCACGCCCATGAGCACGCCGTCGACCGGGCAGCAGAGCCCGTCTCGCATCATGCTGTCGACCACGACACGGTCGCCGAAACGGCTGCCGAAGCGCTGATCCTCGAGCAGGTACGGCGACCGAGACATCGATTCCATGCCGCCCGCGACGACAACCTCCGCCTCGCCGGCACGGATGAGCAATGCGCCCAGGTTCACGGCCTTCAACGCGCTCGCGCACACCTTGTTGACGGTGAACGACGAGACGGTCGGCGGCAGTCCGGCGCGCAATCCAGCCTGACGGGACGGCACCTGCCCCTGCCCTGCGGCGAGCACCGTCCCCATGATCAATTGATCGACGCTGCCGGGATCGGTGCGAGTCCGTTCCAGCACCTCGCGGATGACGCGCGCTCCGAGCTCGACCGCCGGCAGCGACGCGAGGCCACCGCCCAGCTTGCCGAACGGCGTGCGAGCTGCCGCGACGATGACCGCCTCAGTTGCCACCTTCGCCCTCCAGCACCTCGAACGGCCGGAGCAGGTGGCGCGCGATCAGGATGCGCTGCACCTCGCTCGTGCCCTCGCCGATCTCGTTGACCTTGACGTCGCGGTACATGCGAGCCACCGGCGACTCCTCCATGAATCCCATCCCGCCGTGGATTTGCACCGCCTGGTTCGCGCAGGCGGTGGCGACCTCGGATGCGTGCAGCTTGGCCATCGATGCATAGGGTGCCGCGCTTTTGCCCGCATCAATCGCGGCCGCGGCTCTCCACGTCATCAATCGCGCGAGCTCGATCTGCGTCCCCATGTCGGCGAGCTTGAACTGCGTGGCCTGGAAGGTTGCGATCGGAACGCCGAACTGGCGTCGAGCCGACGAGTACGCGAGCGATGCGTCGAGGCAGGCCTGCGCCACCCCGACCGAGAGCGCGGCGATGGCCACGCGACCACCCTCGAGTATCTGCAGGAACTGGTTCAACCCCCCGCCGATCTCACCGACGACGTTGCCGAACGGGACCCTGCAGTCGTCGAACAGCAACTCGCGGGTGTCGGATGCGTGCCAGCCGAGCTTGCGGTACTTCGGCGCCTGCGTATAGCCCGGCGTTCCCTGCTCCACCGCGATGGTGGTGATCTGCTTGTGGCCGTTGTGCCGTCCGGTGACGGCCGTGATGGTCACCCCTGCGCTGATATCGGTACCGGCATTGGTGATGAACGCCTTGCGACCGTTGATCACCCACTCATCCCCGTCGCGCACCGCCTTGGTCAGCGTTCCCGCCGCGTCGGACCCTGCGTCCGGCTCGGTGAGCCCGAACGCCCAGAGACGCTCGCCGGCCAGCAGCGGCCCGAGCCAGCGTTCCTGCTGCTCACGCGTGCCGAACTTCACAAGAGGGGAAATCCCAAGCGACACCGCCGCCTCCAAGGGTGATGGCGCAGCTCGCGTCAGCTCGAGCGATCTCCTCCATGGCCAGGCAGTACGAGATGAAGTCGCCGCCCGCCCCACCGACCTCTTCGGAGAACGGCAGCGCGAAGAGCCCAAGGCTCGCCATGCCGGCGACGATGTCGTAGGGGAATTCGCCCGTCTCGTCGTAGTGGGCGGCACGCGGGACGATCTCGGTCTGTGCGAAGTCGCGCACCGCTTCCCGAATCTGCCGTTGCTCGTCGCTGAGATCGAAGTTCACTCGAACCTAACGGTAGCGCGGCGGGATGGGCGAGAGGCACAGACACGCTCGCTCAGCGAGCGTGCGCATCCAGCCTTGCCGCCGTCAGGCGAACCACGTCCTCGATGGTGTCGGCGATCTCCGCACCGGCGGCCGTCAGCGCATCGAGCTTGCTCTGCGCGCTCCCCGTGTTCCCGCTGATGATCGCGCCCGCGTGGCCCATCCGCTTGCCCGGCGGCGCCGTCCGCCCGGAGATGAACGCCACCACCGGCTTGTCGAATCCCGTCTCCCGGATCCAGGCGGCAGCGTTCTCCTCGTCCGATCCACCGATCTCCCCGATCAGCACGACCGCCCGGGTCTCAGGATCATCGGCAAATCGCGCGCAGCACATCGGGAAAGCTCAGGCCCATCACGGGATCCCCGCCGATGCCAACAGACGTCGTCTGCCCCATCCCACCCTGCCCAAGCCCCTGTATGACCTCATAGGTGAGCGTCCCGCTCCGCCCAACGATCCCCACCGGCCCAGGCGTGTTGATGTGGTTCGGAATGATCCCGACCTTGCACTGCTCCGGCGTCACGATCCCGGGACAGTTCGCACCAAGCAACTGATGCCCCGTCCGGATCACAAAGTCCCGCGCCCGAATCATGTCGTGCACAGGGATCAACTCAGTGATGCAGACGGTCAACTCAATGCCCGCAGCCGCCGACTCCATGATCGCGTCCGCCGCAAAAGCAGGCGGGACAAAGATCCCCGAGACATCCGCGCCAGTAGCGGCAACAGCATCGGCGACGGTGTCAAAGATCGGCACCCCGTCCTGATCCGTCCCGCCTTTGCCGGGCGAAACCCCGGCAACGATGTTCGTGCCAAAGGCCCGCATCTGTCCGGTGTGAAAGCTTCCCTCCCGCCCCGTGATGCCCTGAATGAGGACTCGACTGGTGCGGTCGACCAGTACGCTCACGAGACGTCACCCGGTGCGCGTGGCGAGGGCACGAGCTGCGCGGGGCGGACGGGGTCGTGACGCCTTCGCCGTCCCGCCCCTCGCTCTCGCGCGAGGGGCGGGACGGCGCCGGCTCCGACGACGGCCCCGCTCCGCTCATGCCCTCCCCACCTGCGCGGTGCAGGTCATGTCGCTCCCTCCCGTGGTGAGCGCGAACGATGGCTGTCGGCCGCGTCGGTGGCGCTCACTCCGGGAGTGATCCCGGCCTCCTGCAGAAGCTTTCGCCCTTCTTCTTCCATCGTGCCGGTCATCCGGACGACCAAGGGTTTGGTGATGTGCAGCTGGTCGCGGGCGGCGATGATTCCGCGGGCGACCTCGTCACCTCGGGTGATGCCCCCGAAGATGTTGATGAAGACGCCGCGCACCTTGGGATCGAGGAGCACCATCTCGAGCGCATTGCGGACGCGCTCGGCGTTGGCGCCGCCGCCGATATCGAGGAAGTCGGCGGGCTCACCGCCATGTTGCTTGACGAGGTCGAGCGTGTTCATGGTCAAGCCGGCGCCGTTCCCGATGCATCCGATGTTGCCGTCCAAGGTGCACGTAGGTGAGACCGCGGCGGCGCGCCTCGACCTCGTAGGGATCGTCGCCGCTGCGACCGTCCTCGCCGGTCTCATCCTGCGCAAGTTCTTCGGCGATGTCCTTGTGCCGGTAGTCGGCGTTCTCGTCGATCTCGAGCTTGCCGTCGGCCGCGACGAGCGCGCCTTCCGGTGTGAGCACGAGTGGGTTGATCTCGCAGGTCAGCGCATCGAGCGATGTCGCGACGCCGTAGAGGCGAGTCGTAAGGGAGACGAGACTGCTCACGAGTTTCGGCACGCGATCGTGCAGCTCGGGGGCGTGGGCCAGTCCTGCAAAGGCGAGCTGGCGGATCTCGTATGGCTGCGGGCCGGCGAAGGGATCCGGCCACAGCTTGGCGATGCGCTCCGGCGCCTCGACGGCCACCTGCTCGATCTCCATCCCGCCCGCGGCCGAGAAGATGATCACCAGGCGGCGGCGATCACGGTCGAGCGTGATGCCGAGGTACAGCTCCGCGCTGATCGACAGGCCGGTCTCGCACCAGACGCTCCGCACCGGGTAACCGCGGATGTCCATTGCCAGGATGCGCGCAGCTTCGCGGTGCGCTTCCTCGGGGGTGTCCACCACCGCGATCCCACCTGCCTTGCCGCGCCCGCCGATCGGCACCTGCGCCTTGACGGCCACCCGGCCCAGCTCGCGCGCGGCCGCGGCAGCCTCTTCCGGTGTACGCGCCAGGCGTCCGTCAGGGACAGTGATGCCGGCGGCGGCGAATCGCTGTTTCGCCTGGTACTCGAGCAGCTTCATCGGCTGGCCAGTCTAGAGAAACGGACCGGACCTCATCGCCGGGGAGCGATCCGGTCGAGCTCCTCGAGGTCGGCTGCGGTGGGACGCCACTTCCCGGCACGAGCGTTCGCGCGCACCTGCTCCGGCGTTGAGGCTCCGGCAATCACCGAAAGCACCTGCGGCTGCGCTGCCAGACCGCCGATCGCGACATCCAGCACGGTGACACCGCGCTCCGCTGCGAAGGCTTCGAGCGCCTCGACGATATCGAAGTTTCGGTCGCTCAGCCATCGTGATGCGTTGGCCCCAGGCCCCGAGGCGAGGCGCGATCCGGGCGCGGCTCCCTGCCCGCGGTGGTGTTTGCCCGTCAGCATGCCGTTGCCAAGCGGGCTGTACGGAATCATGGCGACGTCGAAGTGGGCGCACGCACCGATGACCTCTTCCTCGACCGATCTGTTGAGCAGGCTGTACTCGTTCTGCACCGTGATGAACCGCGTGAGCCCCCGTGTCCGGCTGATCCAATCGGCATCTGCGATCTGCCAGCCGTCGAGGTTGGAGGAGCCCACGCAGCGGACCTTGCCCTCGCTCACCAGCTCGGTGAGGGTTTCGAGCGTCTCCTCGATCGGCGTCGCCGGATCAGGCATGTGCATCTGATACAGGTCGATCCAGTCCGTGCCGAGGCGGCGCAGGCTCGCTTCGACGGCGATGCGGATCCACCGTCGCGAAGCGCCGCTGTGACCCTCGCCGCCCGAGGGATGACCGAACTTGCTCGCGATGACCGCCTCTTCGCGCCGGCCCTTGAGCGCCGCGCCGAGCATCTCCTCGCTCTGTCCGTTTCCGTACGTGTCAGCGGTGTCGAAAAAGGTGATCCCCTCCTCGAGCGCCGTCAGGACAACGCGTGCTGTGGCCTCGGCATCGAGCCGGCGGCCGAAATTGTTGCAACCGATGCCGACGACGGTTGCCTGGAGCACCCCTCCGCCGGCCGGACGAGTCTCGAGATCGCTCATCCGGACAGGGTACGCAAACCTCGTCTCTCCACAGCCGCCGGAGGCTGTTAGGCTGGCCGTGTTGGCAAGACGCGTCGTCGGGACTCCATCAGACAAAGAGCCGGCGCCGGAGCCGGCTGCACCTCGAGTTGGGGATGCTGCCGACCGCGTCGCGGCTGACCCGCAGAGGACGTCGCGCCGTGACGCCGTCAATGTCATCTCGATCCGCACGCTGGTCACGTCAGCGCTCATCGTGCTCGGCATCGTTGCGCTGGTCGCGTTCCTCGCGACGATCATCAGCATCGTCCTCGTCGTGCTGGTGGCGATCGTCTTCGCCGAGGGGATCCGGCCGCTCGTTGCCGAGTTGCAACGGCGCAAGGTCCCGCGACCGGTCGGCATTCTCGCGGTGTATGTCGCGGTCCTTGCGTTCATCGCGATCATGGTGCTGCTGCTCGTGCAGCCAATCGTCAGTGAGGCGTCATCGCTCGCCACGAACTTCCCCACGTACCAGAAGGATTTCCTCAACTGGTTCACCGGGGTGGAGAAGCAGTTTCACTTCAACGTCGATGTCGCCAAGCAGGTCAGCACGGTCATCGATGCGACCCGGAACATCCTGTTCGCGATCGGCGGGACGATCTTCAGCATCATCGTCGACTTCGTTCTCGTGCTCGTGGTCGGCTTTCTCTGGCTGGTGAGCAGCGACCGGCTCAAGGCATTCACCGTGGACCTCTTTCCCGAGGCGCATCACGAGCTCGTGATCGACATCTTTCGCGAGATGGGATTCCGCATGGGCGGTTTCCTCCGCGCCGTCGCCATCAACAGCCTCGCCCTCGGCCTCGTTGTCGGCGTGGTGTGCTGGCTGCTGCGCCTCCCCGATCCGGTGATCCTCGGCATCTTCGCCGGCCTCACCGCCGCGATTCCTATGGTGGGCGGGATCATCGGCGTGATCCCCGCGGTGTTGCTCGGCTTCACGGTGAGCCCGGAATATCCGATCCTCGTGCTCATCGTCCTGATGGTCATCCAGCTGGTCGACGCCAACACGGTCGTGCCGATGGTCATGAACCGCGTCGTGTCACTGCCGGCGCTCGGTGTCGTGCTCGCGCTTGCTTGTGGGCGGCGCCATCCAGGGATTGATCGGCGCGATCCTCGCTGTTCCCGTTGCCGCGGCCCTGCAGGTGCTCCTGGTGCGTGCGGCTGTGCCGGCGATCCACCACGCGCAGGGTCGAACCGACCTGGCGTACTCGAAGGCTTACGTCCCGCTGTCGGAGCACCTCAAGAAATCGGCGCCACGAACGGGCGGGCGGCGCGTCAATCCGCGCTGACGGTCAGAGCGGGATGTTGCCGTGCTTGCGCTGCGGCCGCCGCACCTGCTTGTCGCGCGCCATCCGCAGAGCACCGATCAGCGCCGCGCGCGTCTGACGGGGCTCGATGACGTCGTCGACGTAGCCGCGCTCCGCCGCGTAGTACGGGTTGGCGAACTGCTCGCGATACTCGTCGATGAGCTGGTCGGCGCGCTGCTTCGGGTTTGCCGCCTTTGAGATCTCGCGCTTGTAGATGACGCTCACCGCCCCCTGCGGGCCCATGACAGCGATCTCCGCTGTGGGCCATGCAACGTTGTAGTCGGCGCGGATGTGCTTTGAGCACATGACGTCGTACGCACCGCCGTACGCCTTGCGCGTGATCACCGTGAGCTTGGGCACGGTCGCCTCGCAGTACGCATAGAGCAGCTTCGCGCCGTGGCGGATGATGCCGCCGTACTCCTGGTCGGTGCCGGGGAGAAAGCCCGGGACGTCCACGAACGTCACGAGTGGCACGTTGAACAAGTCGCAGAAGCGGACGAAGCGCGCGGCCTTGATCGAGGCGGAGATGTCGAGCGCACCCGCCAGCACACGCGGCTGGTTGCCGATGACGCCGACGCTGTGCCCGTCGAGCCGTGCGAAGCCGCAGATGATGTTCTCGGCGTGGTACGCCATCACCTCGAGGAACTGCCCGTCATCGACGATGCGCGTCACCACCGCACGCATGTCGTAGGGCTGGTTCGGGTTGTCGGGGATGATGGTCTGCAGCTCCGGATCCTCGCGATGCGGATCGTCGAGCGTCGGCCGGTACGGGGGCTGTTCGCGGTTGTTCGGCGGCAGGTACGCGAGAAGCTCACGCATCTGCGCGAAGGCTTCGTCCTCGGTGTCGGCGATGAAATGGGCGACGCCGCTGCGCTGGTTGTGCACATCCGAGCCGCCAAGCTCCTCGAAGGTCACCTCTTCACCGGTCGTCACCTTGATGACGTCCGGACCGGTGATGAACATGTATCCGACCTTGCGCACCATGAAGATGAAGTCGGTCATGGCCGGCGAGTACACAGCACCGCCGGTGCACGGCCCAACGATCAGCGAGAGCTGCGGGACGACGCCGCTTGCCTCGACGTTGCGGTAGAAGATCTCCGCATATCCAGCCAGGGAGACGACGCCCTCCTGGATGCGCGCGCCGCCGGAGTCGTTGATGCCGATGCACGGACATCCGGTCCGGAGTGCGAGATCCATGATCTTGGTGACCTTCTCGGCAAAGACCTCGCCGAGCGAGCCACCGAACACCGACGCGTCGTGGCTGAACACGAACACCTGGCGGCCACCGATCGTTCCCCAGCCGGTGATCACACCGTCGCCGCGGATCCTGCGGTCGCCCATGTCGAAGTTGGTGGTTCGGTGGAGCGCGAACATGTCGAGCTCCGTGAACGATCCGGGGTCCAGCAGCCGGTCGATGCGCTCGCGGGCTGTGAGCTTGCCCTTGGCATGCTGGGAACGCTCCGCCGCGCCACCACGATGCACCGCGTCGTACCGGCGCTTGCGCAGCATGTTGATCTTCTTGTCCGTTCCTCCACTCGAGCCGTTCGCCGATGTCGGCATCGGCTTCGGCCGGGGCAAGCGCGGGAGCAGGCGTCATCGCATCGCTCGCGCCGACGGGGGGAACGCCCTTGCGCACCTGTCTGCTCACGCCGTCAGGCTACCAGGGCGATTCGATGTCACACCGTCACCGCCGGATGGTAGACGCCGAAAATCTCGCGAAGCACACCGCATACCTCGCCCACTGTCGCGTTCGCATCCAGCGCCGTGCGGAGCAGCGGCAGCAGGTTGTCCGTCCCCTCCGCGCCGGCCCGCAGCGCGTCGAGGGCTTGCTGCACGGCTGCCGACGACCGGGCGCCACGCATGCGGGCGAGCCGCTCGATCTGTGCCGTCCTCCAGGTCCGCATCGATGCGCAGGATCGGGACCTGGGGCTGCGACGTCTCGGTGAACTGGTTCACGCCGACGATGATCCGCTCACCGGCTTCGACGAGGCGTTGATGCCGATACGCGGACTCCTGGATCTGCTGCTGATAGAAGCCCGCCTCGATCGCCGGCACGGCGCCACCCAGCTCATCGACGCGGCGCATCAGCGTGCGCGACTCCTCGATGAGCTCATGGGTGAGTGCCTCGACGAGGTGCGATCCGCCGAGCGGATCCGTGACATTGGAGGCGCCGGTCTCATGACCGATCACCTGCTGTGTGCGCAGCGCGATCTCGGCTGCCTGCTCCGACGGCAACGCGAGGGCCTCGTCATAGCTGTTGGTGTGCAGTGATTGCGCGCCGCCGCACACCGCGGCGAGCGCCTGCAAGGACACGCGCACCACGTTGTTGAGCGGCTGCTGCGCTGTGAGCGTCGCGCCGCTCGTCTGTGCATGAAAGCGCAATTGCAGGCTGCGATCGCCGCGTGCGCCGAAACGCTCGCGCATGATCTCCGCCCACAGTGCACGGGCGGCGCGGAACTTGGCAACCTCCTCGAAGAAGTCGTTGCTGACATTGAAGAAGAAGCTCAGCCGCGGCGCGAAGTTCTCCACGTCAAGGCCGGCGTCGATCGCCGCCTGCACATACGCGATCCCATTGCTGAGCGTGAACGCGATCTCCTGCGGTGCGGTGGCGCCCGCCTCGCGTATGTGATACCCGCTGATGCTGATGGTGTTCCAGCGGGGCAGCCGCTCCGCGCAGTACGCGAAGGTGTCAGTGATCAGGCGCATCGAAGGACGTGGCGGAAAGATGTACGTCCCCCGCGCGGCGTATTCCTTGAGGATGTCGTTCTGGATCGTTCCACCGAGAGTCCGCGGTGTCGATGCCCTTGCGCTCGGCTGCGAGCTCGTAGAGCAGCAGCAGGACGGCGGCGGGGGCGTTGATCGTCATCGACGTCGTGACCTGGTCCTGCGGGATGCCGTGCATCAGCAGCTCCATGTCATCGAGCGAAGTCGATCGCCACGCCAACCTTGCCAACCTCGCCGTGCGCCACAGGATCGTCGCTGTCATAGCCCATCTGCGTCGGGAGGTCGAAGGCCACGGAGAGACCGCTCTGGCCTGCACGAAGCAGGTAATGGAACCGCTCGTTGGTCTGCTCGGCGCTCCCGAATCCGGCGTACTGACGCATGGTCCAGAGCCGCGAGCGATAGCCTTCGGCGCGGATTCCCCTCGTGTAGGGATACTCGCCGGGCGGCGGCGGTCCGCCTGGATGCTCGACGTAGAAGGGCTCGAGCGGGAGACCGGACTCCGTCTCGACGCCAGGGTGGTCGTTCATCCGTGCGACCCGGTGCTCTCCTGGTCCGGCTGGCAGAGCTCGGTGAGCACGCCCGCCCCCGCCGACGGGTGGAGGAATGCCACAAGCCGCCCGGCGGCGCCCTGACGCGGGCAGGTGTCGAGCAGTTGCAGGCCGATCTCGGCGAAGTGGTCGAGGCTCGCCTGGACATCGTCGACCGCGTAGGCAACATGGTGGAGCCCCCCGCCGCGACGGGCGAGGAATCCGGCGATCTTGGACTCCGGGCCGGTGCTGCCCAGCAGCTCGATACGAGAGTCCCCCACCTCGAACATCACCGCCTCGATGCCGTCGGAGGCGACCACCTGGCGATGGGCCGGGGCCGAACCCGTGAGTCGCTCGTATGCGGCAACGGCGATGTCGAGGTCGGCGACGGCGATTCCCACGTGGTCGATCCCGGTGAATGCACTCGCCATCGTCGGCCGAGTATAGGAAGCAATACGGCAACGCCGCGTTCGCTCCGGTGAACTCGATGCTAGCGTCCAGACGCCGTGAGAACCAGTCGCGCGGTCGTTATCGCGGCCGCCGTCAGCACCCTCCTTCTCGCGTATTACGCGATCTCCTGGGCCCAGGTGACCCCGCTCCGCGAGCGCGGCACCGACTTTTCGGCCTCCTACGTGGCCGCGCTGCTGCTTCGGGATGGCGACGGCGCCCAGCTGTACAGCCAGTCGCTGGAACACTCCGAGCACCTGAGCCTGCTCCCGGCAGGCACCGTGATCGATCTGCCGTTCATCACCCCGCCGACCACGGCACTGCTGGCGCTCCCGCTCACCGTGCTGGATCCCGGGACCGCGTTTCGCGTGTGGTCGGTGATCGAGCTGCTGCTCCTGGCGCTCGCCGTGTGGATCGCGATCCGCGCGGGTCCGTGGCCGTCGTCGTCGGGACGCGCGCCCCGCGTGGCGACGATGCTGATGGCGCTCGCCGCCGGCGGCACCTACGCCTTTCTCGTTCTCGGTCAGATCGACGGCCTCACGGCACTCGGGCTCGCGGCCGCCTATGCGGCGTGGCGAAACGATCGCCCGGCCGCCGCCGGATTCTGGATGGCGCTCGCGTTTGCCGCGACCAAGCCGCATCTGGCGATCGGGCTCGGCATCTGGCTCGTCGCTCGCCGGGACTGGCGGGCGCTCGGCGGCGCTGTGGCCGGTTGCGCGGTGGTCACCGCGGTGTCGCTGATCCTGGTTGGACCAGCCGGGCTCGGCGGATTCGTCTCCGCCCTCGGATTCGCCGCCGGGAACACCCCGGGCGCGAGCACGCTCGGCATCCCCGGGCTCGTCGCCTCGTGGCTTGGAGGCGGGGGCACCGCAGTGGTCATCGGGATCGCCGGGTCGCTCCTCGCCCTCGCCGGATGCGGGCTGCTCGGGGCGAGGTCGCGCGGTATCCCGGGTGCGCTCGAGACATCGCTCGCCGGGGCAGCAGCGCTCTCGCTCGTGGCGTCGCCGCATCTGCTGCCGCACGATCTCGTCATCCTCGCGCCCGTCTTCGCCTGGTGTGCCGCCCGCGCAGCGGCAGCCGACCCGGCACCGTGGCCGGGGCTCGTGACCATCCGCGTGATCGCGGCCTGGGCCGCGCTGGCCGTTCTCACGCTGGTCGACACGGGCAACGCCGCGCCTGCCCCGCCAGGTCGGCTCGTGCCGCTGGCGTTGATCGGCATCGGTGTTGCCGCCCTGGTGATCCCGACATCACGCACCAGGGCGGGGACCCCGGCGCGCGTTGCGCTGGCTCAGTCCGGGGGCGGGAGCGGCTCCGGCGGGTCGACCGCGTAGTCGTAGAAGCCGCGGCCGCTCTTACGGCCCAGCCGGCCGGCGGCGACCATGCGCTCGAGGATCGCCACTGTTGCGACGTCCCCCGGGGCGTGATCGCGTTCCATGCGGTCCCGGCGGATGGTGAGCACGGTGTCGAGCCCTGAGAAGTCGGCGAGCTGGAACGGGCCCATCGGCCAGTTGAGCCCCTTGCGAACGGCGATGTCGATGTCTTCCGCCGAGGCAACCCCGCCCTTGAGCAAGGAGAACGCCTCTCGCGAAGCCGCCCCAAGGATGCGGTTGACGATGAAGCCGTCGATCTCCTTCTCGACCACGATCGCTGTGCGCCCCATGCGCTGCGACCAGGCCACTGCGCGTGCGCACGTCTCATCCGAGGTCTCCGGGCCGCGCACGACCTCGCACAGGTCCATCACCAGCACGGGATGGAAGAAGTGCATGTTGCAGCACAGTTGCGGGCGAGCAGTCGCATCGGCGAGCCGCGACACCACGATGTTGCTCGAGTTGGTGGCGATGCCCGCGCGTGCGGGGAGGTGAGCGTCGAGCTCCGCGAAGATCTCGCGCTTGACCGACGGGAGCTCAACCACCGCCTCGATGGCCCATGCAGCCTTCGATGCCGCCTGGGCGAGGTCGCTCGTTGCCGTCACCCGCCTGGCAGCGAGCGTCGGCGTCCGCGCGTTCCATCCTGCCTTTCTCGACGCGGCGATCGAGCCACTGACGATTCGACGCCATGGCTCGTTGCAGGTGCTCCGCATCGACGTCCACCAGTGAGACATCGATGCCGTGGAGCGCCGCCTGCTGCGCGATCTGCGCACCCATGGTGCCCGCGCCGACGACGAGGAGGCGTCCCTCGGCCGCCCCTGCGCTCTCCGACGGAGTCATCCGGTCAGGCCTCGTCCGGCCACCTGACCGGGACGCGCGTCGTGCAGTTGGTGAGCTCCTGCGATGCCTTCGTGTATCGGACGATCGTGGGGAAGTCGCCCTTGAGCTTCAGCCGCCCGAGCATGATCCCCTTGGTCGCGTCGAGCTCCTTCTGAGCCACCTGCTTCCACCGCGAGTAGGCGCCGGTGATCACGAACTTGGCCTGCTGCGCATCCTCACGCGTGCCGACCCGCACGTCGCGTGCCTCACCGTGCCAGAGGTCGAGGAAGACCCCTTTGTCATCTGGAAAGTTCTTGTCGGGCTCGGCAAGGACGACCAGCCCGACTGTGCCCTCCCAACCGGCCGCCGCCTGCTTGTACACGGACGACTTGTTGATCTCCGTCTTGAATGCGTCGGCCCATTCGGGGCTGTACGCGTCGACGGCGTCGGTGTCTGCCATTGCTCTGCCTCCTAGGACGTGTCCGCCCGGCGCGGCCGGGCAGCCAAGTGTGCCCTGCCCGGCGGTCAATGCGCCACCGCCTGGAACGTGCCATCCTTGGTCATGGCCCAGGCTGTGCGCATTCCGTTGGATCCTCCGTGCGCGCGTTGCGATGGAACGCGACTCATCCCGCTGACGTTCGGCGATCGCCAGACCGGATACGACCAGCCCGGCTTCAAGTGCGCCGATTGCGGTGCCCGCTTTCAGACGCTCCACAACCAGCGCCTGCCCCGGCCCATCTGAGCTGCCGCGGCTGAGCGATCAGCCGGGGGCCGGGTCCTTGAGCGCGCGGGCGACGTACACCGCCACGTCGTCGACCGCGAGCGTGTCGCCGATCTGCTTGGCGGAGATGCCCTCATCGAACATCGCGAGGCAGAAGGGACATGCCGTCGCGACCTTGGTGGCGTGGGTGTCCACAGCCTGGTCGACCCGGCGGTGATTGACGCGAGGCTGATCCTCTTCCATCCACATCCTGCCGCCGCCGGCGCCGCAGCACATCCCCTCGCTCTTGCTGCGTGCCATCTCCACGACCTTCAGCCCCGGGATGCGCTCGAGGATGTCCCGCGGCGGCGCGAAGATGTCGTTCCACCGCCCCAGATAGCAGGAGTCGTGGTACGTGATCGTCTCCTCCTGCGCCTTCGCGGTGTCGAGGGTGATCCGCCCCTCCTTGAGCAGCCGGTCGATCAACTGCGTGTGATGGATGACCTCGTAGTCACCGCCGAAGTCCTTGTACTCATTGGCAAACGTGTTGAAGCAGTGCGGACACGACGCGATCACCTTGCGCACGCTGTACTTCTTCAGCACCTCCACGTTGTCCCTGGCGCGCTCCTGGAAGAGGTACTCGTTGCCGATCCGCCGCGCCGGGTCGCCGGTGCACTTCTCCTCGGTGCCGAGAATCGCGAAATCGACACCCGCAGCCTGCAGAATCTTCGACAGCGCAGCGGCGATCGTGCGTGCGCGCTCGTCGAATGACGCCGCGCACCCGACCCAGTACAGGTACTCCGCATCGGGCTTGTCGGCGATGAACGACACGCCGAGATCCTTCGCCCAGTCCGCGCGTGACTGGTGGGAAAGACCATATGGGTTGGCCACATTCTCGATGTTGCGCAGCGCCGACTCCGCCTGCTTGGGCATGCGCGACTCGTCGAGGACCAGGTGTCGCCGCATGTCCATGATCTTGGGCACGTGCTCGATGAGCACCGGGCACTGATCCATGCATGCGCCGCAGGTGGTGCACGACCAGAGCGTCTCCTCGAGGATCGTGCCGCTCATCAGCGGGCGCGTCCCGTCGGGCGACACCGCGGCGGCGACTGCCTCCGGGGAAAGCCACGACGGCTGGAAATGACCCGGCAGATCGTGCACCGAGTTCAGGGTGATGGTCGCCACTCGCCCACATCACCGCGCTGCCGGCACCTTCGCTCGCACCGCCCAGCGGAGCGACGTGCGCGTCGTGCCTGGTTGCGGCGTATCCACCCGCGAGGTTCTCGTACGCGAGATCTCGCAGATCGGTGATCAATGTCTTGGGCGAGAGCGGCTTGCCGGTGTTGTACGCGGGGCAGTGCGTTTGACACCGCCCGCATTCGGTGCACGTGTAGAGGTCGAGCGTGTCCTTCCACGAGAAGTGCTCGAGCGCGCCGGCGCCGAAGTGCTGGTCGGCCTCGTTCTCGGCGTTCATCACGGCGTCGATATCGACGGTGCGCAGCGCTCCCTTGGGCTGCTCGTTCTTGAAGAAGACGTTCGGTACCGAGGTGATGATGTGGAGGTGCTTGCTGTATCCGAGGTAGACGAGGAAGCCGAACACCAGGGTCAGATGCGCCCAGAAGAAGATCCCGTGGAGGACGATCAGCGCCTCGCTGCCCGAGCCGAGCGGCCGGAAGATGCCGGCAAGCGCAGACGCGATCGGCCGCCACTGACCAAGCGCTTCGGGTGCGCCTTCGGCGATGCGCGTCGCGTAGTTGAGCTCCATGCAGATCAGCAACACGCCGATCCAGGCGAGGATGAGGATCGCGTCGCCGCGATGGCTGCCTCGGAAACGCGTTGGGTTGATCACCAGGCGGTTGAACAGCGCCATGACGATCCCGCAGAGCACGACGAAGAAGAAGAGGTCCTGCAGGAACGCGATCGCCCCGCTCCCCGGAAGCAGCTGGAATTGGAATCCCTGCCAGAGCGCTTCGACGATTCCCTGTGCGATTGCGGTGAGCAGGACCAGGAAGCCCCAGAAGATGAAGGCATGGAGCACCCCGGCGAGTGGCCATCGCAACAACCGCCCCTGTGCGACGACGTACACGAAGAATGCGCGGATGCGCGAGCCCGGATGATCCAGACGGCTGTCATGCCGCGTGGTGCGCCGCATCGCGCCGAGCAGCTTTCGCCAGCGCAACGCGCTCGCGGTCAGCGATGCGCCGGCAAGGAGCACCAGCGCTATCGGGCTGATGATCGCGGTCACGGACGCGGACACTACCGCCCCTTCCACTCCGGCTCGCGCTTCTGGACAAAGGCTGCGATGCCTTCAGCGGCGTCATCGGTGCCGAACAGCGCGACGAACTCGCGTCGCTCGACCTCGAGCGCGGCCTCGACAGGGAGCGTGGCGCCGGCGTGCATCGCCCGCTTGGTCGCGGCAAGCGCAAGCGGCGCTCGCGATGCGAGCAGCTCTGCCCACCGCCGCGCCGCGGCCGGCAGGTCATCAGGCTCGACGACCTCGGCGACGAGGCCGAGCGCGAGCGCTCGCTGGGCATCGATCGGATCGCCGGTCAGCAGCAACTCGGTCGCCCGGGCGGACCCGATGAGCCTCGGCAGCCGCTGCGTCCCACCCCAACCCGGGATGATTCCCAGCTTGATCTCCGGTTGACCGAAACGCGCCGTGCTCGAGGCGATGCGGATGTCGCACGCCAGGGTCAACTCGCACCCGCCACCAAACGCGATGCCGTTGACGGCGGCGATCACGGGAAGACGCGACGCCTCGATCTCGAGCGTGAGATGCGTCGCCTTTCCCACCGCATCGGCGCCGGCTCCGAAGCCCTTGATATCGGCGCCTGCGGAGAAGAACTTGGGTCCGTTGCCGGTGATGACCACAGCGCGGCACGTCTCGTCCGCCTCAGCGGCGGCGAGCCCTTCAGCGAGGCCGTTGACCACGTCGCCGTTGACCGCATTCGCGGGGGGGTGATCGATGGTGAGCGTGACGACCGCACCTTCGCGATCAACGCGGATGGCGTCATGGAGAACCTGACCCACGAGCTGTGCCTCCCTCGGTGCGCTGACGGATTGCATGCGTCATACAGCAAACGGACGCGGACGCGCCGCGATCCGGGTCCGGGCTGCGAGTAGAGTGCGCAAGGGTGGAGCTTCCCCCGCTCGGAGACCCGGTCGACCCCGAGGCGCTTCGTGCGCTGCCGGACGACGAACTCGATGCGCTCGGCGCCCGAATTGCAGGCGACCGAGCGCGCCACGATTGCGGCCATGGCGCCGTACGAGCAGCATCTTCGCGAGATCCGGACCCGCGCAAACGAGCTTGCCACCGAACGTCGGCGGCGGGAACGCGCGCAGCAGGTCGCGCATCGAGCGGGAGTCCGCGAGGCTGCACAGTCCGGTGGCATGCCGAGCCTCGCCGTTGGGCTGGCTGCAACTGAGGAACTCTTCGAGCCCGCGACCGCGCTGACTGCTGTACACGCGTTTCTCAGCAGCGGCGGCGCCGTTGGTTTCGGTTTCGCGACGCGGCCCGGGACCATGACCTTCACCGACGGGCGCCAGCAGCGGCAGGCGAAGACCTGGGGCGAGGCGCGAGAGCTCCACGCGCTCGGGTGGGATCCAGGTGCGCCCGGGAATCCCCGGGGTCCGCGTGCATCTCGCAGGCAGCAGGGTGGAACGTGTTGTCGCCGCAACTGATGTGGTGCTCAGCACGGACGGGGAGTAGCAGCATGTGGGGCCGCGCCCTCCGTATCAGCCTGGCCGGCATCGCGGCGATCGGACTGCTCGGGGCGTGCGGTGCCGTCACCCCGGCAACGACGACGACGCCTACGCCATCACCTACCGCATCAGCACCAACCCCAACGGCGACGGCGGCGCCGCTCCCGCCACTGGTTGTGACCGTTCGTGACGTCGGACCGCCGATCAGCCCATGGACGCAGGTGCAACTGTCACTCGTCGGCGAGGACGGGACTGTCGCGGGGACGTTTCTTGATCCCGGCGGGGTCGACGGCGATGCCTATGCGATCGGCTCCGGCGATGTGTATTTCATCGACGGGACGGCGGTGAAAGCGCTCGGCCCCGATGGAACGGTCACGGACGCAGGCGTCGTCCCTCCGGTGAACACAACCGTGGATGCGGACGATCTCCAGTCGTTCACGGCGTTCGCCGTGTCGCCCGACGACTCGACCTTCATCTTCGGCATTCCGCTTGCCATCCAGGGTGATCACGGCGCGACGAGTGACCACTCACAGCTGTGGACCGAGCCGGTGGGCGGCACCGCTGCCGAGGCCACGATGGTGTACGACGACACCAACGGTGACGATCAGGTGGTTCAACCCAGGTGGTGGGGCTCCGCGGGGATTCTGGTGTCAAACCTGTCGACGACCGGACTCGGTGGCGCAGGGCCATTCCTCAGCTACACCGACTTCGACGCGGCGTTATTCGATCCGGCAACGCACGTGCTGACCTCCGTACAGGGAGACTGCCTGCCGACGAACCCGCAGCCCGCCGAGGCGTCAGCGCCGGTCCAGGTGTGCGAGTCCGTCCCGACCGATCCGAATCTGACCGTGGACATCGGATCCGAACAGGTGATGGTGACCATGCAAGTCGCAGGCGCCACATCCTTCGGTTCCGTCGTCGTTTCCGATGACGCTCGCTATCTTGCGTATGGTGCCTACATCGGCACCTCCGGAAGCGGTCACTACGTCACAACCGTTGTCGACCTGAGCAACGGCGCAACGGTGTCAAGCGTTTCCGGCGACACCCCGACGCAATGGCTGGCGGACGATCGACTTGTCGTGTCGCCGTCGTTCCTGGGCGGGGCGACCTACCTGCTGTCGCCGAGCTTCGGCAACCCGGTCAAGCTCTCGACGGATCAGGCGACCGGAGCGCTCCCGTAGGTTCCTGAACTCGTAGCCCCCGCTTGAGCGGACCGGCGGCGCGGTGGGCGCCGGCGCGGGAAGGCGCTGCACGATGACCTTCTCGACGTCGCGCGACACGAGGATCGCCGGCCGGGTGGCGTCGATACGCACGAACCGGCGCGGATGTTGGGCTGCCAGCTGCTCGAACGCGGCTTCAACCGCAGCATGGAATGTCTCGGGAGCGACCTCGAAGCGATCCAGCGGCAGCTGCTGCGCGCGTTGCCGCTGCGCGGCCGTGGACGCCGGTATTGCGAGGTACAGGGTCAGATCCGGCCAGACATCGCCGCACGCGGCTGCGTGCAGCCGGAGCAGGTCGCCGGGGGGGATGCCCCTGCCTCCGCCCTGGTACGCGATGGTGGAGTCCGCGTAGCGGTCCGCGATGACCACGCTCCCTTTCCGGAGTGCGGGAAGGATGGTCTCGTGCAGGAGCTGCACGCGCTCGGCGGTGAAGAGCAACGCTTCAGCCCACGCCTCGAGCGCCGGGCCGCGCTGGTGCTGCAGGACAAAGCTGTGCAGGATCTCTCCGAGTGGCGTCTCGTCCGGCCGCACCGTGACGACGTCATGTCCCTGCTGACGCAACGCGCCGGCCAGGGACGCGACCTGGGTGCTCTTGCCTGCACCGTCGAGCCCTTCGAACGAGATGAAAAAGCCGCGCCATGCGCTCATGCCGATCACTATTCCCCCGCCGTTGGGCCCCTCACCCAAACGGCCTATTCCGAGGGTCGCAGTATGACGAGTCGACGGTTGGGTTCGTCACCGGTGCTGCGTGCTGTGAGCGCGTGCTGCTCGACGAGTTGATGCTGGAGCCTGCGCACGTACGCGTTCTGCGGCGTGAGCTCGACGTCGTTACCGGTTCGTTGCATTTGCTCGATGCCCTCGATCACGTCCTGCATCGCGGGCTCGGTGTCATCAGGCGTTTCCGGCGGCGGGTCGACACCATAGACGCGGGCGAGCGCGCTCTTGATCTGGGCGACGGTGTTGCTGCGCAGCACGTGAATCGGGATGCCCGACAACTCTGCCGCCCGTACCGGGGAGTCATGACGCCGGTAGTAGTTCTTCAACGTGAGCACCAGGTCGGCATCGTCGACGTGGTGCTGGATGCGCACGGGCAAACGCATCTCGCGCAACGACTGCTCGAGGTAACTGCGTGAGACGCCGTAGGGAAAGATCGACAGTGGCGGGCCCGGACGAACCGCCGGAGCCGGCGGCTCCCACTCACGCTCTCGCCGCTGCTGTCCGGCGATGTACTCATCCACGTCGAAGCGGCGCCGGCGCTCGCGAGTGCGCCGGCCGCCTCGTGCTCCGCCCTGGAACGGGGCCGGCTCGAATGGCGACGGTCTGGTCGCCGCAGCACTGGTGTCGACGCGGCTGACAATCTCTCCGGCTTCGTCGCGCGTGCGCAGTTGCGGCGGGCGGACCCTGCCGCGCAGCGCTTCGTCGACGGTCTCCGCGAGCGGCGCGTGGACGACGACGCGATCACGCTCCTGAATCTCGATCAGCACGTCGAACGTTGGTGGCGACTTGCGCTCCAGCACGGACTTCTGCGTCCCGCGGCGACGAGCCTCCTCGTCGGACAGCGTCACCGTCTGGATCCCGCCGAGCAGGTCGTTGAGCGTCGGGTTCACAAGCAGCGAGTCGATGTTGGAACCGTGTGCGGTGCCGACCAGCTGCACACCGCGCTCCGCGATGGTTCGTGCGGCAACCGCCTCCAGCTCCGTACCGATCTCGTCGATGACGATGCACTGCGGCATATGGTTTTCCACCGCCTCGATCATCACGGCATGCTGGAGGGCCGGCGTCCGGACCTGCATCCGTCGCGACCGGCCGATGCCCGGATGCGGGATGTCGCCGTCGCCCGCGATCTCGTTCGACGTGTCGACAATCACGACGCGCTTGCCGCACTCATCGCTGAGCACGCGGGCGCACTCGCGCAGCATCGTCGTCTTGCCGATCCCGGGCGGGCCGAGCAGCAGGATCGACTGTCCGCTGATGACCATGTCCTTGATGATGTCGATCGTTCCGGTGACCGCGCGCCCGACCCTGCAGGTGAGGCCGACGATGGTGCCCTTGCGGTTGCGGATCGCGCTGATCCTGTGGAGCGTGCGCTCGATCCCCGCGCGGTTGTCGTCGCCGAACAGACCGACATGCTCGGTCACGTAGTCGATCTCGGCGTTGCCCACGTTGGCGGAGTCGAGAATCGCCTCACCGTCGGTGAACCGCGCCTCGGGCTCGCGGCCGAGGTCGAGCACGATCTCGAGCAGATCGCCGCGTCCCTGCGAGAGACGCTGCGCAGCCGCGGCGATGCGAGGCGGGAGTGCCGCGAACAGCAGGTTGAGCTCCTCTTCCCATGAGGATCCGTAGGGCATCATCTGGGCGACGATCTCACTCTCCTCGTTGTGGTCGTTGACAGGACACGGAGTGGCACAGACGGTGACGGCGAGGGGACGCTCCGGGCGACGCCGGCATGCACCAGGACGGGCTTCTTGCGCCGCGACGGCGCATTGATTCGGACTTTCTCGCCGAGCTCGCTGATGAGCAGGAGCTGCGTGCCGTAAACGGCGAACCCGCGCAGTTGCAGCGCCCGGATCAGCTCGGAGTCGTAGTGACGGAGCACGCAGGATGCAGGTCCTGACGGCAGTTCCGCGAGCACTGCATCGATGATCGCGTCGCGCAACGCGGGATCATGTCCCTCGCACATCATGCTGAGGCTCGCAGGCTGCGCAGCTGTGGGCGGACGGATCGCCGCCCACGCCACGATCCCCGGACGCTCGACCACCAGGTGGCGCACGTTGTCACGTGCGAGCGAGGCGATCAACCCCTGCGCGTACCCGGCCTGCCATGTCTTGAGTGACGGGCCCTCGACCGCCGCGACCTGCGACGGCGTTGTGCGCAGGTACAGCAGGTAGATGGCGCCGATGTCGTCACGGCGAGCGGGACGGATGAGCGTGGATCGCACCGACTGTTCGGGTTCAGCGGCGGCCTGGTCGCGATAGAGGATCTGCTCGGTGGCGAACTGCGTGAATCCATGCTCGAGAAAGACCGGCAGCAGCGGATGATCCAGCGGCAGGCGCACGTGGACGCGCTGGACACCGTGCTCCAGACCACGGTTGCGCACGCCGTCGAGCAGCTCTGCCCGCGCGAAATGCCCGTGTGCCGTCGTCGATGTGCACAGGTTGAGGATCTGCCACGAGCGCGGGCGGACAGAAAGGGACTGGACCTGCACGAAGCCGACGACGCCTTCCTTCGCATCCTCCGCAACGAGCATCTCCTCGGCCACGTCGGTGATCGGGACGAGGGAGGAGAGTGACTTGGTCAGCGCCTGCCACAGACGCAGCAGGGTTGCCTGAGGAACCGGACTGTCGGGGGTCATCTGCGCGCCGTGACGCTCGTCCTCGGTCGCCTCCCGATAGAGCTGCTCGATCCGCGCGAGGTCGCGGAACGATGCGGAGCGGATGATCACGCCGCGCTCACCTCGAGTGCCGCTGTCGCGCGTTCGAGGAACGCGGCGTGCAGGCGGGAGTCGTCGGTCATCTCAGGATGAAAGCAGAGACCAAGGTGCGGCCCCTGCGCGACGGCGACCGGGTTACCGTCGAATGTGGCGATAACTTCCACGTCGTCTCCGGCGCTCTCGATCAGCGGTGCGCGGATGAAGACGGCCCGGAACGGCGCGACGCCGAGCAGGGAAACCGGGATGTCCGCCTCGAACAACTCCACCTGGCGGCCGTAGCCGTTGCGGCGAACGCCGACGTCGAGCACGCCCAGCGCGATCTGGTCGGGACGGCCGTCCATGACCTCGCGACTCATCAGGATCAGGCCGGCGCAGGTCGAGAGTGTGGGCATTCCGGCATCGAGTCGCTCGCGAAGTGGCATCTCCAGCTCGAAGACCTGCAGCAGGCGGCTCATCGTGGTCGAACTCACCGCCGGGGAGAACGAGCGCGTCGACGGTCTCGAGCTCCGCGGGCGTGCGCACCGTGGATGCCTCCGCGCCGCAACCGCGGAGCGCCATCAGGTGTTCCCGGACGTCGCCCTGGAGGGCGAGAACGCCGACCCGCAGGATGGTCAATTCCCTCTCAGCGGACGCGAGCGCTCCGTCCCTGGCGGGGCAGGCTTCGCGTCATTCGCACACCATCTAGTGTACGCCGCCCGCGCCGGATCGGCAGGCTACCAACCCCGGGTTGCGAGCAATTCCCCGGCCGGCATGGAAGCGACGTCGAGCCCTGGCATTGCCTTGCCCAGCCCCGCACTCACCTCGGCGATGACCTCGGGCTTGTCGTAGTACGTCGTCGCGGCGACGATGGCTTTGGCATATGCCTCTGGATTGGTGCTCTTGAAGATGCCACTGCCGACGAAGTTGCCGTCGCAGCCGAGCTGCATCATCAGCGCTGCGTCCGCAGGTGTCGCGATGCCGCCGGCAGAGAAGTTGACGACCGGAAGCTTCCCCGTCCTGTGGATTTCCTGGATGAGGTCGAAGGGAGCACCGAGGCGCTTCGCCTCAGCCATCAACTCCTCCGGCCGCATCGACGCGATATGCCGGATGCCGCCTTGCACCGCGCGCATGTGGCGTACCGCCTCCACGACATTGCCGGTCCCGGCCTCGCCTTTGGTGCGGATCATGGCGGCGCCTTCTCCGATGCGACGCAGCGCCTCACCCAGGTCGCGGGCACCGCAGACGAACGGGACATCGAACTGCCACTTGTCGATGTGGTGCTCCTCGTCCGCAGGCGTCAGCACTTCTGACTCATCGATGTAGTCGACACCGAGCGACTGGAGGACCTGCGCCTCGACGAAATGTCCGATGCGGGCCTTCGCCATGACCGGAATCGTCACCGCAGCGATGATGTCCTTGATGAGGCTGACGTCGCTCATGCGAGCGACGCCGCCGTCGCGACGGATGTCTGACGGCACACGCTCGAGCGCCATGACTGCGACCGCGCCGGCGTCCTCGGCGATCTTCGCCTGCTCCGCCGTGACGACATCCATGATGACGCCGCCTTTCAGCATCTCTGCAAGGCCGCGCTTGACGCGCACGCCGCCTGTATGGTGCTCGTGTCCGTTGGCCGCTACTTTGTCGCTCATCTTCTCGCTCCTCATCCCGTCTGCTGCGCCGGGAATGAGCTCATTCTACGCATTCCTCGACGAGCGCTTTGCGCTGGTTCCTGTTTTGGTAGCTGGCTTTGTTGCAGATTTTGTGGTGCTTTTCGCGCGCGCTGCAGGTGTCTTTGTTGCAGGTTTTGTGGTGGCCGCGGCAGACCGCGGCGTGCTCCTGGTCGCGGGTGCTGCACTGGCTTTCGCGCCCGGTTTCGCAGCGACGATCTTCTCGGTGTGCAACTTCAATGTTTCGACGGACCGCTGGAGGTTGCCCCGCACGATCGGTTCGGCCGCGCGACCGAGGAGCTTCCCGGCGATGCCGCCGCCGAACTCGTACTCCATATCGAAGGTGACCTGTGTCCTGTCGCCCTTTGGTTTGAAGGCCCACATGCCGATCTGCTTGAAACCTTCATTGGAATCCCAGCCGATCGCCTTGTTCTCCAACCACGTGGTGATGTCGACCACGGACGTCAGTGTCGTCGGGCCTGCCTTCATGCCGACGTCGAACCGTGCGCCCTTGCCGTGCGTGACCTTTCCTGTCGGCTGCCACTTCACCAGGTCCTTCATGTACTTGGTGGTGTTGCGGTAGTCGTCGACATACGCGAAGACTGTCGCCACAGGCGCGTTGATGGTCATGTCGATGGTGATGCGACCCATACCTGGACTCCTGGGCGCGGCGGCACCGCGCGATACCTCAGTATGCGATTCCGGCCAGGGCTGTGCGAGAGCGTTTCCGGGGTCCGCGGAGGCGGGTGGTATCATCCGGGCCGGCGACGGGAAGTAGCTCAGCCAGGTTAGAGTGCTCGGTTCGGGACCGAGAGGTCGGGAGTTCGAATCTCCCCTTCCCGACGGCTCCGCACCAGTGCGATCGCGAGCATGCCGCTCATGCGGTGCACGCTGAGCGGTCGAGCCAGCCTGGTGCAAAGACATCGGAGTCAGCGGGATCCGAGCCTGTGCAGAAGATGTCGTTGACCAGCAACTGGCTGCCCTGGACCACCTCCACGAGGTCGTACTTCTCGGGCGTCGTTCCGGTGCCAAATCCCAGGATGACGTGCACGATTCCGCCTGTTGCAGAAGGGGTCGCCGTCATGGACTCCGTCAGCCACTCCGGATCCTGTCCACCCCCAATCGGATCGGGCGCGCTGGCGACGCCGTCAACATCGAACTTCAACTGCGTCTCCAGCTTCGTGGTGAGCGGACACGGTGCGAAGAGATCCGGTCCCGGCGAGCTCGCATCGCACGTCGTGTATGTCGCATCGCCCGCGCAGTTTGCCGGCGTGCAAGCCGGATACATCATCATCGCAACGGCACTCAGCTCATCAACAGTCGCCGCGGCGGTCGTGGCGGGGAGGGACGTGGGCGTCGCCGCCTCCGAAGGCGTGGACGCTGCGGTGGGCCTGCCGTTCGTCCCGAGTGTCGGTGCAGCCGGTGATCCGCACGAGACGGCCATCAGCAACGTCGCCAGCACCACACCTCGGGCGCATTGCACGTGCAACCTCATCGAAAAAGCCGGTAGGTGCGCATGACATGGACCAGATAGCATTAACGTCTGCGGCCCCGTAGCTCAGTGGATAGAGCGGCGGTTTCCTAAACCGTGCGCGCAGGTTCAATTCCTGCCGGGGCTACCACTTCACTCGAGCCGATTCGCTTCCAGTAGATGAGCGTCCCTGTCAGGCCACCATGTGGCTTGAATGCGAAGTCAGGAATCTCGCCGGTGAGCGTGAAGCCCAGGCGCTCGTAGAGAGACGCTGCACCGCCGATCACCGCGGTGTCGAGCACCAACAGGGTTTTCCGCCGCTCGACGGCGTACCTCTCGAGTGAAGACATCAGTCCGGTCGCGATACCGCGTCCGCGGTGGCTCGGGCGTGTCATCACCTTTGCAACCTCCGCCCGGTGCGGCTGATTCACCGGGAACGCGAGCAGAAGGCTTCCTGTGCCGACCAGGAGATCGCCGTCCCACGCCCCCAGAACGATCCGCTCGTCGCGGGCGGCCGAAGCGAGTGCTCCATCCCAGTAGTCGCATGCCGCTTCGGGGGAGACCGGATGCATGAAGCTCACCGAGCCCCCTGCCGCGACGACCTCGATGAGGATCTCGGAGAGCATTGCTCGTGTTTCGGGCCATGAGTCCAACGACGAGTCCAGTACGGTGATCTCGATGTCCGCCACGGCCTGACAAGTGTGCCTGCAGCAAGTGCGTCGGCGCACCGTCGAACGGGCTTCTTAGATGGCTCCCGCCGCGATTGCCTGCTCGATCCAGGGGATGACGATGTCCAGCATCGCGTCCAGCGTGGTGGTGGCCTCAAATCCGAGCACGCGTCGCGCCTTCTCCACCGAGGGAATTCGCCGCTGCACATCGTGCTCGAACGGGTCATCGCTCACGTATCGAAACGGGCGGTCCCCATTGATCCTGTGCCAGATCCGTTCCGCGAGCGCGAGGACTGTCGTCGACTCGCTGGTGGAAAGGTTGAAATCGTCGTTGAGCGCCTCGGGGCTCTCCATCGCCGTGACGATCCCCCGGGCGAGATCGCCGGCATATGTGTAGTGGCGGACCTGGTTTCCGCTCCCGAGGATATGCAGCGGGTCCTGCCCCTTGACCACCTTTTGCACGAGATCCGGGACGACATGACTCATCGCGAGCGTGACGTTGCCACTCGCAATCTCGACGTCACCAAGCGCGCGACCCTCGCCGACTCCGACGCAGTTGAAGGGTCGAACGATCGTGTATGGCAGTGCGTGCTGACTGTACGCGGCGCGAGCGAAGTACTCCACCGCGAGCTTCTGAAAGCCGTACGACGATTTCGGCGGCGGGACCTCGCGCTCCTGTCCCTCCGCTGAAGGCCACGAGGTCGCGGACTCGAACACCATCGAGGAGCTGAGATACGTGACCTTGCTCAGCGTTCCGTCGCGATGCGCGCGAATGGCCGCGTCGCACGTGGCAGCGAGGATCCGCTCATTGGTTGCCAGCAGATCGTAGGCATAGGTATGGAAATAGGAGATCCCTCCGATCATCGCCGCCCCCGCGACCATGTGCTCACACCCCGCGAGCGCCTCGCGCATCAGGTCCGGATCGCGCGCATCGCCGAGCATGAGGCGGTACGCAGGATTGCTGTCGAATGACCGCGCAACGTGACCGTACTTCGACTCGTTGTCGACACCCACGACCTCGTATCCGCGAGTGAGCAGCTCCTCCACGACGTAACCGCCGATGAAGCCCGCAGACCCGGTCACCAGGACGCGCGTCACAGTCCCGCGTCCGGATGCACGCTCGTTACGGACGCGTCCTTCCCGGTGAGACCGAGCGCGTAGAGATACCAGTGCAGATACCTCGGAATCCACGCCTTGACCTTGAAGTTCGATGTTCCGTCCGCGCGATCGAGCCAGATCGTCGGGAGCTCCGCCACCGGGAGGCCGAGACGGCGTGCCTTGGCGACGAGCTCGATGCCGAGCTCGAAGCCGGCGTCGGAGTCGATCCCGACACGTTCGACGAAGGCTCGTGAATACGCCTTGAATGAGTTGGTGGCGTCGTGGGTCCCGACGTGCCCGACGAAGTTCAGCGAGACACCCGCGAGGCGCGAGATGCGTCCTTTCACCCACGGGCCCCCGACCTGCTGGCCTCCGCGCATGTACCGGGATGCGCACGCCACCACAACGCCGCGCTCGACCAGGCGGGTGAGCTGATCGATCTGCATCGGATCGTCACTGCCATCGGCCATGGTCACGACGACGACATCCGCAATAGCCTGCGCGATACCGCAGCGCAGAGCGTTTGCGGGCCCGCGCCCGATCGTGTTGAGCACAGGCCGCAGACGGGGTTCGCGCGCAGCGTATGTCTCGAGAAATGGGACTGTGGTGTCGCCCACCGTGTCATAGACGACCAGCACCTCCGCGGGAAGCGTGATGGCCTCAAAGATGCGGTCGAGAAAGGGGACGACGGCAGCACCCTCGTTGTATGCGGGGATCACGACGCTGACCCGCGGCTTCATACGCGGACTCCATTGCCGCGCAGATTGGTGACGTCGACAACGGGGACATCCGTGCGCAGGTCACGATAGTTGCGGTGCGGCGCCGCGATGATCAGCAGGTCGGCCTCGGCGACGACGGTCTCGAGGGGCACGAGGTCGGGATCACCGGCAACGTACGGGTCCGTGCAGAGCACCCGCGCTGCCCTCCCGGCCAGAACGCGCTTCATCTTGTAGCTCAGGCTGGAGCGAGGGTCATCCGACTCCGCCTTGAACGCCATGCCCAGCACACCCACTGTCATGGTGGTCAGGTCGAATCGCTGCTCGAGCTTGCCGAGGATGTACAGCGGCAGGCCTTCGTTGATCATGACCGCGGCGTGACCGATGGAGAATCGGTTCTCCGCAAATGCTGTGATCTGCATCGTGTCCTTGAGCAGGCAGGGGCCGGCGGTGAGGCCGGCGCCGGGAAGATCCGCGGCTCGCGGATAGTTGAAGCGCATCGCGCTGCGGATCCGTTCGTAGTCAAGCCCGTTGTCGTTGGCGATCATGTACAGCTGGTTGGCGACCGCGAATTTGAGGTAGCGCCAGCTGTTGGTGAACAGCTTGGCGAGCTCCGCCTCCTCAGGATCGAGCTCGACGATCTCCTGGGTGAGGCACTGGAACAGGGCGCGCGCCCGTTCGACCGCACGCGGCGTGGTGCCGGAAACGATCTGCGGCAGCGTGTGCAGCTCGGTGAGCGCATACCCCTCGGCGATTCGCTCCGGACAGAAGCTGACATCGATGTCACGTTCGAGCTTGTCGATCAGCCGGCCGACGCGCTTGGTCACGCCTGGATACACGGTGCTTCTCAGGACGATGTGATGTCCGTTGACGAGGTGGTCTGTGAGTGGCGCGATCACGCGCGCCACTGCTTCGACATCGGGGCTGAGGTAGCGGTCAACCGGGGTGCCGACGACCACGACGATGTGCTCGCCATGTTCGATCGCATCTGCGTCGGTGGTCGCACGCAGCCGCCCGGTGGCGAGCACGCTCGTGAGCAGCTCGGGCGCTCGTTCCTCCGCAAAAGGCATCGACCCGCCGTTGACGATGTCCACCACCGTGGCGTTCGTGTCGACGAGGACGACGTCGAGGCCGCTTTCGGCAAATGCGAGCCCCAGCGGCAGACCCACGTGACCGCACCCTCCCACAATCACAACGTCGTGCTCGAATTGCATCGGGCGTTCCATCTAGCCGGCCGCCACGAGCTGCTGGTTGCTCGTCGTGATCCGGTGTTGATTCTCAGGTGACGTCGTGCTGTTCTGGACAAGGAAGACGACACGCGAGCACGACGGCGACGAACGGCACGACCTCGGTGGCGAGCACCGGTGCGGTCCCCACCGGGTAGATGAGCTGCGCGACTGTGAACGCCCACCCGGCACCCACCACCCACCACGGCCGCAACCTCGCCACCGCGATCCCGAGCGGCGCCAGGAACAGAACGTCGTAGGCAAGTGTGTGCAGCCCGATGATGACGGCCAGCGCTATCGCGATGGAGACGAACAGCGGCGTGTCAACGCGATGGCGAATCCGGATCAGCACGACCACCGCAACCGCTGCGAGCACGATGAATGCGATCTCCGCGGCGCCGGTGCTCCCCATCCAGCGCGCGAGCGTCCCCGGCAGGCCCATGCTGATCTGGAATTCTTCGAGCTTCGTCGCGCTGCCAAGCCACTGCACTGCGCAGGAGCTCCCAACCATGAGCACGCTCACCGAGCCGATCACCGCAACGGACGCGGCACATCCCGCCAGCACCCGCCACCGTTGATGGATGACCAGTGCGATGACCGCGAGGAAGATCAGCTGCGGTTTCACCGCGACAACGCCCAGCAGCACACCGGCGGCGAGGTCCTGATGCTTGCGCAGGAGGTCGAGCGCCAAAAGCGCGACGATCAGGAGTAACGCATCGTTCTGCGCCAGGCCGAACTCGGTGCTCGCTATCAGGTTCAGCAGGAGTGCGGCTGCCACGGCCGCCATCGCCCAGTGCGAGAGACCTCCACGCTCTCTCCAGAGCAGGTACGCGCATGCGGCGAGCGCAGCCCATATCACCAGCTCCCAGAGGTTCACGGCGGTGGAGAGGTGCAGGCCCGCAAAGGGCGCGGCCAGAAGCGTCATCACCGGCGGTTCGTTGAAGTGCCAGATGAGGTCGCCGGCGACCGGCGGCGGGACCAAACCTGGGACCAGATGGGCGCCGGCCAGCTGTACCGATCTCGAGTAGATGCATCCGAGGCCTGCCGCCTGTGCCTGATGGGTCGCCACGACCCCCGCAAAGTCGGTGCTCTGGGGGTACACAGCGGCGTACCGAGTGGCGGCGAGCGCCATCGCGGCGGACCCGGTGACAGTTGCGATTGCGACGAGTTCGCGGCGATCTCGGGCCGATCTCGGGATGAACTGTGGGGCGGGGCGCCCGGAGTCCTGGAATGGGCATCTGCGCGTGGACGCTAACCCGGGCAGGCGATCGGCGCGGCGGACGTTACCGACTAGCTACGAATCCGGGCCTGACCGTATGGGGAGATGCGCAGCCTCTGAACACCGGCGGCCTCGCCTCCACTGCCCGTTGCGAAGCACGCGAGCACCGAGGCAACGACGAGCGCCCACCCGGCGAGCTGCCCGGGCGGGAACGTCGCCGCGTCGATCAGATCGACGCACGCGGCGACTGTGATGAGCACCCACGCCGCGTAGGCGTAGGCGACGGGCGAACGGAGTGTCAGTGGAGCGGTGGCACCCATGCGCCGCGCTGCCGCGGCGAGACCGATCACGAATGCCGGCGCCAGCATCACCAGGTCGTCCGGATAGGCGTGCGGGGACGCGACCAGCGACAGCACCACCGCGCCGGCGAGCGCCGTATCCAACCGGCTTCGGATCGCGGCGGACACGCATACCGAGCCACACCGCCGCCGCACACGCCAGGAGCGTCGCGAAGAGCCCGATCAGATGTGCCGTGAGCCCGTTGCCGAACAGGGATCCCACCACTCCGATGAAGCTCACCATGGTTGCGAGCTCCCAGCGAGTGGTTGACGACGCGAGGATGCTCACGAATCCCTCGACGCCGGCAGGACCGACGAGCAGCAGTGACGCCACCGCAAGTCCGGCGACACCAAGCAGCGCGCCCATGATCACCCTCCGTTCCCGCCAGCCGGCAAGGAAGGCCAGGAGCCCAAGTGCGAGGTGTGGCTTGGCAATCCCGGCCGAGACGACCAGCAGCGCAGCACCCGTTGCGAGGTGACCGCGCTTCCATGATCGGTACGCGAGCACGATGCCCAGCGCGAGCAGCGGCGTCCATTGCGCCTGGACGAACATGGTCCATGTCCCCATCCCGGCAAGCGCCGCGGCGCCCGCTGCAACGCGCCAGATCCGCGGCATCTCAGCCGGCCAGTCGACGCTCCGCACTGCGAGCACGACAGCAAGGATGAGCACCGCAAGCTCGAGCAGGGACCACACGCGGTACGCCGCATCGAGTGGCAGAAACGTTGCCGGCAGCACGAGCGCCGCCGCGACCGGGGTGTTCACAAACGGGAGGTTTGCCTCACGGTCCGGTGCGATCAGTGCGCTGTGCAGCGGCTGTTGCAACGCCTGGCTGTAGAGGTCGCCGGTGTGACCCTCGCGGAGCAGGGTGCCACCCACGTAGAACGCCGTGAAGTCACTCCGGCCCACGTCAAAGGTGCTGACCTGCGTCCAGATCACCGCATAGGCAACGAGCAGCGCCGCGGCGATCGCGATGATCAGCCGGGCAGGCCTGAGAGATCCGCTCACCTCCGGCAGCCTATCCGGTGCTGTCGCGGATGCCCGACGCGTTATCAGCCCGTCACAGTGCGATCGCTCGGATCCCCATCCCCGTGCGCCGTGGCCGGGTGCGTGACTGCGACACTTGCATCGTCCACACAGAGGAGATTGCAATGAACGAGAAGGATGTCTTCGTCCTCGCCGATCTCGCGCTCGATCACGTCGTGCAGCAGATTGGAGACGATCAGTGGGAGATGGCCATGCCCGCGAGCTTTGCGCGCCGGGACGGCAGCACCCAGTCCCTTCGCGAGGTCATCAATTACCACGCGTTCGACGATGCATGGGTCCCCGACATGCTTGCCGGCCGCACCATCGATGAGGCCGGCAAGGACAAGTTCGACGGCGACCTGCTCGGTGACGAACCCAGGGCCGCGTTCACGGCGATCGTCGACAAGGCGTGCGCCGCTGCCACCGAGCTCGACGACCTCGATCGCACGGTGCATTGCTCCTTCGGCGACTACCCAGCGCGCGAGTACCTCTGGCAGATCAACGGATTTCGGGGGTTGCGCGCCTGGGACATCGCCAAGGTGATCGGCGTCGAGCCGGATCTGTCCGCCGACCTGGTCCAGGGTCTGTGGGACGAGCTCAGCCCCAATGCGGATGCCTGGCGAGAGATCGGCGTCTTTCCGCCGGCGGTCCCGGTTCCGGATGACGCGCCCTTGCTCGACAGGCTGCTCGGAATCACAGGCCGGGATCCGCGATGATCACCGCAGCGCACGCGATCATCTATGCGGACGATCCGGAACAGGCACGGGCGTTCTTCCGCGACGTGCTGGGGATGCCGAATGTCGACATCCACGGCGGCTGGCTCATCTTCAAGCTGCCGGCCGCGGAGCTCGGCATCCATCCCTCGGGCGAAGGATCACCCGGCGGGCATCACGAACTGTTCCTGATGTGCGACGACATCGACAGCACGGTCGCGGAGCTCACTGCCAAAGGTGCTGAGTTCACCGAACCGGTCAGCACCACACGCTTCGGGCGCCTCACGCGAATGCGCATCCCCGGTGGCGGAACCGCCGGTCTCTATCAGCCGTCGCACCAGACCGCGTATGACCTGGAGCAGTAAATCGCGTCACCTCGGTCCATCTCGACCCGGCTCGGTACCATGAGCCGATGAGTTCAGATCCACACACGCTGACGGTGCAGGCGCCAGACGGGCGGCAGCTCGAAGTTGTCACCGCCGGACCTGAGGACGGCCGCTGCTACCTCTTTCACAGTGGAACGCCGTCTGCCGCGGGAGCCTATCCCCCGCTCGTCGCGGAGCTGACCAAGCGCAACCTGCGCCTGGTGACGTTCTCCCGTCCCGGGTACGCAGCGTCGTCGGCAATGGCCGGGCGGGCGGTGGGCGATGTGGCGACCGACGTCCAGGCGATCCTCGACGCCTTGAAGATCGGGCGATTCTTCTGCGCCGGCCAGTCGGGTGGCGGACCGCACGCCCTGGCGTGCGCGGCCCTCCTTCCTGACCGGGTCATCGCGACGGCCACGCTCGCAGGGGTGGCGCCATGGCCGGCCGACGGGCTGGACTGGCTCAATGGCATGGGTCAGGAGAACCTCGACGAGTTCGGGGCGAGCATGAAGGGGCACGATGCGCTCGAGGCCTACCTGAACCGGAGGCGGACACCATGCGCGCCGTCAAACCTGCCGATGTTGCCGCGGCGTTCGGCGACCTCGTCAGCGATGTGGACAAGGCAGCGCTTTCCGGCGGATACGCCGAATTACATGGCGGTCGGTCTGAGCCGCGCCGTGTCCACCGGGATCGCCGGGTGGCGGGATGACGACATCGCGTTCGTCACGCCGTGGGGTTTCGACCTGCCCTCGATCTCGACGCCGGTCGCCGTCTGGCAGGGAGCCCAGGACCGGATGGTGCCGCTGGCGCACGGCGCCTGGCTCGCGACGCACATCCCGGGAGCCGAGTCGCACCTCCTGCCGAACGAAGGGCACCTTTCCCTTGCGCTGAATAAGATTGGTGACGTGCTGGACGGCCTGCTCGCGATGGGCGAAGCCGCGGCGCATCCGGCCCACGCATCCTGAACACCGTATAGTCGCCGCAGCCTTCGAGGACGCGGAGAGGAGAGACACCTATGACACCTGATGAGGTCAAGCAGAGCATCACCGGCTGGTGCTCGTCCGACGACGACCTGGAGATCGGCGCGGATCGATTCGAGCCAGGCACCGACTTCTCGTTCGGCCTGAAGGCGGGAACGCTGAGCACCGCGCCAGTCGACCTGGTGGTGCTCAAGGCTGACGGCGCGGATCGCGTCACCATCCGTCGGAGCGTGACGCTGACCGGCGATGACGTCGATGCGGCCAACGCACTCGTGAGCTCGCGGCCCGGGTCGGTGACCGCCGCGGTCGAGCGCTCGGGTGCCGACACCACGATCGTCGCGCAGACCTACGTCTACCTCGACGGATTGAGCAAGCACACCTTCGTCCAGGCGGTCGCGGAGCTTGCCCGGACGAGCACGCTGCTCGACGCCATCGGCGGGGTTGAGACGGCGTCAGAGGTCGACGAGGAGGCTGCCACCGTTGCCTCCGACGATGTCGACGCGGATCCGGAGCCCGATTCGACCGCCGTCGACACCTTCGCGCCGACACCCGCGCCGGTTGTGGCAACGCCCGCTCCCGCCGAGTCGACGTTCCAGCAGCCGTCGCCCCAGCCGGCCGTGGTTCCCGCTGCCGTCCCGGTGGCTCAGCCACTCCCGACGCCGAGCTTCACGCCGCAACCGGCCCAGCCGGTCCAGGCGCAGCCCGTGCAACCCGCCTACACCCCGCAGCCGGTGCAGCAGCCGTACCAGGCGCAGCCCGTGCAGGCGCAACCCGTTGCCCAGCCGGTGCCGCAGCCCGCGGCGGGTGGATGGACCCCGAGTCATTCCGTGCCGCCTCAGGGACTGCGCGCGTGGGGCGCTCCTGATCCTTCGGGTCCGGTCGTCGCCAACCTCGCACCCGGCCTGCCGATTCAGGTCGCCGAGGTGCGCGGGGCATGGGCACGAGTGATCTGCTCGAACGGATGGACGGGCTGGATCGACGGCCGGATCATCGGCGTCGCCGCCTGACCTTCGACCCTCGATGAGCACCGGCTCGGACGACGGGTGACCGAGGCTCGGGACACACCGAGCCTCGACGAGCTCGCCGCCGCGCTCGGGGAGCGGCGTGCGCACTCCCTCGCGATGGGAGGGACCGAGCGCGTCGATCGCCAGCACGCGAAGGACAAGCTCACCGCGCGGGAGCGGATCGCCCTGCTCTTCGACGCGGGTACGTTCGTCGAGTTCGGCCTGCTCGCCCACCAGCACTCGATGACCGGAGCGGCCACCGAGCCGGATCGGACACCCGCCGACGGCGTCGTGACAGGCGAAGGGCTCATCGACGGCCGGCGCGTGTATTGCGCCGCCTATGACTTCACGGTGATGGCAGGGTCGATGGGCATGATCGGCGAGCAGAAGGTCGCCCGCCTGCGCAGGAAATCGATGCTCAACCGGCTCCCGATGATCTGGTTGCTCGACTCTGCCGGCGCCCGCATCCAGGAGGCCGCCGGGAGCACGTTTGCCGGCAGCGGCGCGCTCTTCTTCGAACAGGTCCAGATGAGCGGAGTCGTGCCGCAGGTGGCGGCGATGCTCGGGCCGTGCGCCGCCGGCACCGCCTATATCCCGGGGCTCGCGGATTTCGTGCCCATGGTCAAGGAGACGAGCAGCATGTCGCTCGGGGGCGCGCGGCTGGTCAAAGCCGCAACCGGCGAGGAGACGACCGATCACGAGATGGGTGGCAGCCAGATCCACTGCTACATCAGCGGAGTCGGCGACCTCGAGGTGGACGACGATCAGTCCTGCATCGCCGCAGTCCGAGACTTCCTCTCCTTCATGCCGTCCAACAATCGCGACACTCCGCCGCGCCGTCCGACCGCTGATCCACGTGACCGGCGAATCGAAGACTTCAGCAAGCTCGTGCCCACGAATCCGCGCGCTGCATATGACATGCGCAAGGTGGTGCAGCGCCTCGCTGACGACGGAAACGTGTTCGAGATCAAGCCGACATTCGCGCGCAACATCATCACCGCGCTGGTGCGTCTGAATGGCCAGAGCGCGGGCGTGGTTGCGAATCAACCGATGATCAAGGGCGGCGCGCTGGACATCGACGCGGCGGACAAGGCCGCGCGCTTCATCTGGCTGTGCGACGCCTTCAACATCCCGCTCGTGTTCCTGCAGGACGTGCCGGGGTTCATCGTCGGCACCGAGGTCGAGAAGCAGGGCATCATCCGGCACGGCGCGAAGATGCTGTTCGCGGTCAGCGAGGCGACTGTTCCGAAGGTCACCGTCGTGCTGCGCAAGGCATATGGCGCCGGGTACTACGTCATGTGCGGTCGCGGGTACGAGCCCGACACGCTGGTCGCCTGGCCGACGGCTGAGATCTCGGTGATGGGTCCGGAGGGCGCCGTGGACATCATCTTCACGAAGCAGATCGCCGCCGCCGAGGATCCAGCCGCCGCTCGGGCGGAGTACGCAGCGGCCGTCCGTCAGACGATCGACCCCTTCATCGCCGCGTCATGGGCGATGGTGGACGACATCATCGACCCGGCCGACACACGACGCGTGATCATCGACGCACTCGAAGGCGCTGAAACAAAACGGCAGCGGCGTGCCTGGCGCAAGCACGGCGTGCCACCGGTATGAGGAGGGCATCGTGACCGAGGTGAAGGCTGAACTGGTCGGCAATCTCTGGAAGATCGTCGTCGAGGTTGGGCAGACCGTCGAGGAGGACGACACGCTGATGATCCTCGAGTCGATGAAGATGGAGATCCCGATCACCTCGCCGGCGTCGGGCACGGTCACCAAGATCCTCGTCGCCGAGGGCGAGGTGGTCCAGGAGGGCCAGACGGTCGCCATCGTCGACTGAGCCCCGGTCACCGTCTCGCGACGAGCGTGGCGAGCGGCGGCGGCCGTGCGACGATGATTTGGTGGATTCGAGCCAGCTCGACACAATCAGCGTCAAGACCTCCGACAACATCACGCTGGGCTACAGCGTCGCGGGTCTCGGCAGCAGGCTGGTGGCCCAGATCCTGGACAACCTGCTCGCGATCCCGATCACCGTCATCGCGGTGCTGCTCTATGGGGCCGTGGCAAGCGTCTTCGTGACGAGCGCCGAAGGTGCTGACTTCGCGAATGTCGGTGCAGGCTTCTTCGCCGGGTTCGTGTACTTCGGGTACTTCTTCGTCTCGGAGGCGGTGACCGGTGGCAAGACCCCTGGCAAGAGCGCCATGGGGCTTCGCGTCATCCGGCTGGACGGCTCCGCCGCGGACTTCGGTGCCATCGCCGTGCGCAACATCGTCCGAGTCGTCGATGTCGCCGTCGTCCTGATCGGCATCGTGGTCATGTTCTTTCAGCCGCAGACGCGCCGTCTCGGCGACCTCGCGGCGGGGACGATCGTGGTCCGCGACCGCGCGATGGTCACGCTCGCGGCAGCCGCAGCGCCGCCACCGATCATCCTGCGAACCCCGGACGCGGGGCCGGCGATCGACGGTCTCGATCGCATCGGGAGCTTCGAGCGCGACGCGCTTCGGGTGTTCCTCTCCCGCCCGGGGCTGAGCCCGAAGCTTCGCGCCGACCTGGCGGGTGACATCGCGAAGCGACTCTTCGATCGCCTCGGGCTGCCGCCGGGAGCGCCGGAGCGCCTCTGGCCTCCGGAGCTGTTCATCGAGCGCATCTACCTGCAGCTCGAGCAGCGGTATCCGTGAGCCTCGACACCTTCATCGCCGAACGCAGCCCGCGGTGGGCTGCGTTGGAGGCGGCGATCAAGACGGCGAAGCGCGGGCGGCTTCGGAGCCAGTCCGCAGGTGACATCGAGCGTTTCGGCCTCTTGCTCCGGCAGACCTCGAGCGACCTGGCGATCGCCCGCCGTGATCATCCCGACGCGCCGATCACCGAATACCTGAACACGCTCTGCGCGAGAGCGCATCCACTGCTGTACCGCGGCAGACCGTGGCGCATCGGCGCCATCGGCCCGTTCTTCGCCACTGCATTGCCCAGGTCGTTTCGGGCGGCGTGGCCGTACATCGTGGCCAGCCTCGCACTGCTGGTCATCGGTTTCATCGCCGGCTGGGTGGCTGTCGACCTCCGTCCAGACCTGCGCTCATCGCTCGTTCCTCAGTCTTTGTTCGATGAGATGGCGCGCGGGCAGATCGGCACCGGTGTGCAGGACGCGCCGTTCGCGGCCGCGTTCATCATTCAGAACAACATCCGGGTCGCCCTGATCTGTTTTGCAGGCGGGATGTTGCTCGGGATCCCGACAGCGCTGGTGCTGCTCACCAACGGCTGGATGCTCGGGACGGTGGCAGCGGCCGTGCGCCTGGGTGGCTACGACTACCAGTTCTGGTCCCTGATCGTGCCCCACGGCATCCTCGAGCTCAGCGTGATCGTGATCAGCGGCGGGACCGGGTTGATGCTCGGGGACGCGATCCTGCGTCCCGGTCAGCTGCGAAGAGCCGACTCGCTTGCACGCGTGGCGGTCCGAGCGGTGCTGCTCGCACTGGGCGCCGCGAGCCTGCTGATCATCGCTGGGACACTCGAGGCATTCGTGTCGCCAAGCTCGCTTCCCGACGGGGTGAAGCTCGCGGTCGGGGCCACGGTCGGCGTGCTGCTCTACTCGTGGCTGCTGCTTGCTGGTCGAAGTCCGCGGCGACGGCGCGCGCTCACCTTCGACCGTCCGGCGGAAACCCCCGCGTAGACTGGAGTCGATGGACGTTGTCCGGATCACGCCGCGTGGCTACTGCCACGGCGTGGTGGAAGCCATACGGATCGCCAAGCGAGAGGGCGCGGCTCGAGCCGGTAGCGAGCCGGTCACGATGCTCGGCTACCTGGTGCACAACGAGCATGTGACCCGTGAGCTCGAGGAGTTGGGCGTCGCGCTGGTTGCGGAACCCGATCGCATGAAGGCCCTCGAGCAGGTCACCGAGGGGACCGTGATCTTCACCGCGCATGGCATCTCGCCTGCGGTCGTCGAAGCCGCCCGGGCTCGCGGGCTCAACCTGGTCGACGCCACCTGCAGTGACGTCACGCGCACGCACGACCTGGTCCGTGAGCTTGTTGCAAGCGGCCATCACGTGGTCTACATCGGCAAGCGCGGTCACCCCGAGCCGGCGGGCGTGCTCGGCATCGCGCCGGAGCACACCACGTTGATCGAGAGCATCGACGAGGCGGATGCACTCGAGGTGCCCGAGGACCGGCCCCTCGCCGTCACCTGCCAGACGACATTGAGCATGTGGGACACGCAGGCGATCATCGAACGTCTCGTGGAGCGGTTTCCGACCATCGAGGTCCACAACGAGATCTGCCGGGCGACGCAGGAGCGGCAGGAGGCCGCCGTCCTCGCCGCGGATGATGTCGACTGCGTCGTCGTGGTCGGCAGCGCGCGCAGCAGCAACAGCCAGCGGCTCGTGCAGGTGGTTCGTGAGAAGGGCCACCGGCCTGCGTATCTCGTGGACACGGCTGCCGACCTCGATCCCGCGTGGTTTCACGGCGTGCATCGGGTCGGCGTCACGTCGGGCGCTTCAACACCGACGCAGATCACTCGCGCTGTGATCGCCGCCGTGGAGGCGATGCCGGAAAGCGCTTAGGTCACGTTTCGGCTGCAAAGGTCACAAACCCGAGAAGCCTGCTAGTGTCCCGAGTTCGATGACCGCAGGAGGGCCGCCGCTTCCCCCGCCGCAGGCGCCCGGTCCGTGGGACGGAGGCCAGCAGTACATGCCGCCTCCACCTCCGACCTATCCCGTGTACACGGCTGGCGCGCCGTATCAAAACCTCTATCCGGGGCCCGCGCCGGGTATCGGGTATGCGGGATTCTGGATCCGTTTTCTGGCAACGATCATCGACGGGTTGATCATCGGCATTCCCTCCTTCGTTCTCATCGTCGTGCTCGAGGGGTCGGCATTCAGCTCGTACGTCAACTGCGTGAACGCCAATGCCGCGTCCGGGACGATCAACAACTGCATCAGCCCGTTCGCCGGCAACTTCGCCTACTTCGAGCTGGGCGGGCTCGGTATCCAGTTCCTGTATCTCGTCATCCTCTGGTCGCAGTTCGGCGGCACCCTCGGGCAGCGGATGCTCGGCCTGCACGTCGTTGACGCCGCCACAGGGCAGAACATCGGCCTCGGACGAGCGGCCGGACGTTTCGTCGGTTATCTGATCAGCGCGTTCGCTCTCTACATCGGCCTGATCTGGGCGGCCTTCGACCCGCGCAAGCAGGGCTGGCACGACAAGATCGCGAGCACGTTCGTGGTCCGCAAAGTCTAGAATCCGGCCACCGACTTGCCCCGACGAGCCGGCAGCAACGAGGAGGAGAGCAATCGTGGCAGCACTGCCGCCCCAGCCACCAGGAAACCCGCCGCCAGAGCCGCCCGGAGTCATGCCACCCGGTGGCCCGCCTGCCTACGCACCGCCGCCGCAGGGTCCGTATTCCCCCGGTAACGCGTACTCAGGGCAGATGCCCTATGCGCCGCAGGCGATGCCGCAGCCGGTTGTCGTCAAGGTGCACAAGCGGACGTTCTGGCTGACGATCGCGCAGATCATCATCATCGTCAAGGCGATCCTGGTCATCCTGCTCGCCGCCGCATCGGTCGCGATCGGTGTCTACATCCTTGCTGCCGGACACGCCGCGCTCCACAACATCCCGGGATACGACAACTACGCGAACCAGTTCGGCAACAACTTCGTCAACGCGGCGGGCGCGGTGTTCTTCGTCATCGCGATCGTGCCGCTGATCATCGGGATCGTCGACCTGATCCTCGGCATCATCGTCGGACGGCCGTCGAACGTCGCGCGATGGATCATCGTCGTGCTCGACATCATCAGCATCCTGATCGCCCTCAGCGATTTCGCCCGTGTCAACACGAGTACCGGTGACATCGTCCTGATCGTGTACCTCGTGCTGCAGGTGCTCGTCCTGTACGCGATGCTGCTCGACCCGGCAACGCGTCGTAACTTCGCGGGCAAGGCCACCTAGCCTTTCCCGGCGAGCGCGCCCCGTTACAGGCGCGCTCGCCGCTTGAGGTCGAGGTATCGGTTGACGAGCCGCGGCGAGAGCGTGCGCGCGTCGGCGTCGATGGTTTCGACGCCCGAGCTGCGCAGGAGACGCAGCGTGTCGTCGCGGTCTGCGATGAGCCCGCCTGCGACCGCGCGCGCATATGCATCGTCACCGGTGCGAGGCACTGTGTTCGCCGCGTCATCGAGAGCCGGATCGCGAACCGTGACGACGAGCGGGAGGTGCCGCCGGCGCAGGCGAACGCACTGCCGGATCAGCGCCTTTCCCTGGTCGGGATCGAGCACGTCGGTGAAGATGACCACCAGGGATCGACGCGTCTGCCACCTGCTGAAGAACCCGAGCGCGTCGTCGTAGTCGGCCTCGGTCTCGCCCGGCAGGATCGGTCGCGTCGCGTCCAGGAAGCGGCGCAACTGCGCCGTGCCGGCGCGTGGCGGGAGCGTGTCGGTGACCGTGTCCGAGAACGCGAGCATGCCGGCACGGTCGCCGCTGCGTAGCGCGACATGGACCAGGAGCAACGCTGCGTTGATGGCGTGGTCGAGCTTGGTGAGCTCGCCCGCGCCGATCCCCATCAGACGGCCGTGGTCGAGACAGATCACCAGTGGCTGAGCACGCTCGGGGATCAGCTCGCTCGCCATCAGCCGTCCCGTCCGGGCCGTGGCGCGCCAGTTGATGGCACGCAGCGGGTCGTCGGGAAACGCCTCGCGGACTCGCTCGAACTCGCTTCCCTCGGTACGGAGCCGCATGGTGCGCAAGCCGATCTCGGCGAGCTGGCCGCGACGCGCGAGTGCCTCGTAGACATCGATCGCGGCGAGGTTCGGATCGACGCGAACCTGACGCTGCGAGTCCACTGTCGTCTGGCGCCAGCCGAGACCCCACGGCCCGGTGACACGCACCGCTGCCGGACCAAGCGTGACGTCCCCGCGTGCGACCGGCGTCACGGTGTACTCGATTGCAGCCGGAAGGTGCACGTTCCACCGTGTCTGCGACGGGTGCAACCCGGGCGACACGCGCTCGTGGACGATGGCGGCGGATCTGCCCGCGCGGGCTGTGATCCGGAGCGTCACGCGGTTGGCGACACCCACCGAGAGCAGGTCATTGCAGACGCGGTCGACACGCAACACCGCCCGGCCCGGCGCACGCCGTGAGTTGGTCACCACCGCGACGATGCCGAGCCCGACCAGCACGAGTTCGACGATCAGAAACGCCGGTACCGCGGCTCCGATGGCGACGATCGCGGTGCAGACGGCCAGCAGTCCGGCGCCACGCCACGTCATCGCGGTGACGTCACCTGGGGACCGGTACTCTGCCCACCGCGCGCTGCACCGCCGCCACCTCCGACACGCCCTGAATCTCGGCCTCCGGACGGCGGATCATGCGGTGACGGAGCGCCGGGATACAGACATCCTTGACGTCATCAGGAACGACGTAGTCGCGTCCCTGGATTGCGGCCATCGCCTTGCCCGCGAGCAGCAGCGCGATCGAGCCACGAGGGCTCGCGCCGAGTGACAGGTCCGGGCTCGTTCGTGTGGCCGTGACGATCGCGGAGATGTAGCCGAGCACCTCGTCGGAGACGCGCACTGCGGACACCTCGGCGCGAACCTGCGCCAGCGCCGCAGCGTCGATGATCGAGGTCACGCCGGCGGTGACCAGGTCGTGCGCATTGAACCCGCTGTCGACCCGGCGCAGCATCACGATCTCCGTGGCGGGCTCGGGAACGTTCACCTCGAGCTTGAAGAAGAAGCGGTCGAGCTGCGCCTCGGGCAGTGGATAGGTTCCCTCGTACTCGACGGGGTTCTGGGTTGCCACCACGAGGAAGCGATCACCGAGCGGACGGCTCTCGCCGTCGGACGTGACCTGACGTTCCTCCATCGCCTCGAGAAGCGCTGACTGCGTCTTCGCCGGTGCCCGGTTGATCTCATCGGCGAGCAGCGTGTCCGTGAAGATCGGGCCTTCGCGGAATTCGAACGTGCCGGAATCGGGCCGGTAGACGCTGGTCCCGACGATGTCCGACGGGAGCAGGTCCGGCGTGAACTGGATCCGCGTGAAGCGGGCATCGAGGGCTGCGGCCAGGGTCCGTGCCATCAGCGTCTTGGCAGTTCCCGGGACGCCTTCGAGGAGGACGTGGCCGCCGCAGAGGACGGCGATGTACAGGCCGTCGATGACCTGCAACTGGCCGACCACCGCCCTGCCCATGGTGTCGTGCAGAGCGGCGCGCAATCCGGCCGCGTCGTTGTGTGGTGCCACCGGACGCATTGTGCCCTGCTCGCTCACGTGATCATCCAACCGGCGCACCGGTCCACACACGCTCGCAGGCGTCGACATCGCGCGCGAGACGGAGCAATTGCGCCTCATCGGGCGTTCCGGCGGCCAGCTGACGGGCATGGGCGAGGAGTGCGGCAAGTGCCGGCGCCGATGCCGAATTGGCAACGGCAATGGCAGCGCAGAAGCTCGCATCGTCGAGATGCCAGTCGACTCCCGTGGCAGTGCCGATCCTTCGTTTGAGCTCGTCGGCGTAATGCCCGGCGATGGGACCGCGCTGACGGCTGCGCGCGAAGAGCTGTCCCATCGCCGTGACGTATGACGTCGCGCTCGGCACGACCACGTCGCCGCCTTCGGGCGACGGTTTGCCGAGGCGCCGGCCGTTCAACGCGATCGCCAGGAGCACGACGAGCCCGATCATCAACGTCGCCAACCCGACAGGCCCGTCGAAGATCACGCTCGCGCCCGTGGCGCTGGACCCTTCGCCGTGGTGATATTCATCGAAGCTGATCCGGCCGCCGCGTGCTCGCTGCAGCAGGCTGAGCGCCAGGAAGGACGAGTCGCCGCGCCGGAGGCCGTCATTGGAGAGCGGCTCGGTCGTGCCGAGAACATATGCGCGGCCACCCGTGCCCACTCGAACCATGCCGGCCACCACATCGTGCTGCTCGAGGAGCATCGGGACGAGCGGCGCGGCGTCGGAAAAGGTGAGTCCGCTTCCCACCTGGACGGACTGGACGCGATCCGTGCTGTCAAACGGTTGCGCCACCGTCGCGACGCCACCGCCGATCGTGGCGGACGGGCTCACCTCGAGCTCGCTGAGCAACGGTGCGGCGTCGGCGAGGCTCGTGGGAGTGACGACAAGAACGAGATCTCCTCCGGCTCGCAGGAACCGCATCGCGGTGTTGACGTCCGAGGTGCTGAACGCAACCGTCGGGTCGTAGCAGAAGACCACGTCACTGCCGGCGAGATCGAAGGTGCTCGTGATCCGGCTGACATTGAGACCAAGGTCCGAGAACCACGTGTACAGCGCGAGCGTCCCGAGTGTTCCCGCCGATCGTGACGACGGGTCCGCCTGGTCATTCGGAGGGATCGCGCTGCTGATCGCGATGACCGCGAGGATGCAGAGCGCAGCGATCAGCGTGAGCACTGCCGACAGCGGCGGGCGGCTCATTGGCGCTTCGCCGCCGCGTGACGCGCCACCCGGCGCACCGCATCGCATCGCGAACGCGCGAGCTCCCAGTCGGCGGCATCGACCGATCCTCCGCCATACCATGCCTTGTCGAACGAAGCGGCGGCCGGTGCGACGACCGCAAGCAGATCCGCATCCATCGACAGCGTCGCGAGCATCTCCCGAGTGGTCCATGCCCGATCCAGATAGGTCCGGTGGTCGGCGATGTCGAGCAGCGCAGAGCGGAATGCGCGGCGAATCGCCTCGCGATACTCACCACGCTCCGCGGCGGACAGCGCGAGCTGCCACTCCCGGTCGGGATCGCTGCCCGCAGTCTGCGGCTCATCCGTGATCATCGCGCGCCTCCCGCCAACGACACCGCGGAAGCGGTAGATCACGAGCGCAAGGAGGCCACCGAGCACCACCACGCCGAGAGCGATGGAGCCGCCACTGCCGAGGAGGTCGAACAGGTGCATCAGGATCCAGTTGATCGCCGCGCCGATGCGCGCGAACAACGACGGCGGTTGGTTCTGGTCGAGATCAGCAAAAACGGACGATGCGTAGACGTGATGGAGGTCGTTCTCCGCAGCCTGCGAATCGACCTGACACACCGATCCGGACGGCAGCGCAAGCGTCTGCACGATCAGATCGAGGCGCTGTTTGCCTAAAGCGACATCAGCCGGTGACGCGCTGAGCGCAGCGATGATCGGCGAGAGATCGGCGCTCGACGACGGAGCGAGATCCTCGGCCTGGGTGACAGCCGTCAGTGCCGCGGCAGGCTGCGCAGGCGCGGCGGTCAGGGCGTTGTCAGCTCGGCCGAGGAGCATGAGGTACTCGAGCGTCACGCATGGTCCCGCAGCCTGCACCGGCAAGGCCAGCAGCACCCCGGATGTCAGCGCGGCACTGACAGCGAACGCGGCGAGCAGGCGCCTCACAGCGACCGCGCGAGCATCTCGATGTCGAAGCCTTCTTTGCGGATGCGGATGTCGTAGTACAGCAGCGTCACGCCGATGTAGGTGATCGGGCCGACGAAGACTGCTGCGATAGCACTTGCAACCTGGTCGAACACGAACGAGTTGTTGGGATCGAACGCCGATCCAGGGATTTCAAAGATGGCGGCGACGACGGACGAGATGATCGCGGCGATGATCCACAAGAGTGCCATCCGGCCGAAGGTCGCCCAGAAACGCCCGTTGATCAGGTTCCAGCTTCGGCGCAGCCCCTGCCAGCCGGACACGCGCTCGAGCACGATGGCGGGAACGGCGACAGCCGTGCGGATATAGAAGAAGAGGAGCGCGGGAATCAGCGCGATCGCGGCGAGGACGGCCAGCAGCGCGCCGAGCGCACCTGCGCCCGCGAGGCTGAGCAACACGATCAGCAGGACCACGACCACGATCGAGCCGAGGTAAGCACCGATCAGCACCAGGATCATCGTGATCAGCGCGCCGAGCCGTCCCCATGCGGCTCGGTACGCCGCCAGCAACGAGCTCGGGCGGTCGAGGTAGCGATCGCTGACCGCACGCGTCGTCGCGGCCTCACCGAGCGGCACGACGATCAGCAGGCTCACCAGCAGGAGTGCGCCGGAGACGGCGAAGACGCCGAGAGCGGTGTTGAGGATCTGCTGCGCTTGCGCAGGCGTGATCGTCTGGGTGGTGTTCAGCGAAGAGAAGGGGGAGCGTACGAACGTGGCGACGCCGGTGATCTCAAAGAGCAGCCAGGTCAGCACCGCGTACGGGATCTGCACCACGGCGCTGATCGATGCGATCAAGACGAAGTTGCGCCGGTAGATGGTGAAGGTGGCGTCGAGCCACTCGCCCACCGACATCGACCGAAAGCGTCCGGACCCCACCTGTGCCGGGATGTGGCCGGGGTTCCATCCCGGTTGCGAGCCCCAGCCCGGCGGCGTGCCCCAACCGGGTGGCGCGCCACCCCAGCCGGGCGGCGGCGACCCCCATCCCGGAGGTTGCGACCCCCAACCCGGGGGCTGCGAGCCCCATCCCGGCGGTGGCGAGCCCCAGCCGGCGGGCGGTGAACCCCATGCCGGTGGCGGGGCGCCCAGATCGGCGGGAGGGGGTCCGGGCGGCGGCTGATCGGTCATCAGACCCATTGTCAATGCTGCACTGCACGGGTGAGCAACGGTATCCTCACAAGTTGAGGCGATGAGAGAGTTCCCTGCCGCGCTTGTTCGCGGCCATTCCACCCTTTGGCACGCCCGATGCGGGCGCTAGTCGTCGATCCGACCCTCATGGACCCCGGGTCCGGTCGCCGGGGGCGTGGACGGCGTCGTCGTGCGCCCCAGAGCTCCTCGCTTCCGGTCGAGGTTCGCGACGTTCGTACCCCGGTTCCGCCAGGTCCCGGATGGGTCCTGATCCGCCCCGCCCTGGCCGGCATCTGCGGGACCGACCTCGCGCTCGTGCAACGCGACCCGGTCCCGAATGTCCTCACCGCCTATGCCGGTGCCGGGACGTTCATCCCCGGGCACGAGGTTGTCGGCGTCGTCGAGCGGGCGTCGTCGACCCGGTGGGCTCGCGAAGGTGACCGGGTTCTGGTCGAGCCCACCCTCCGCTGCGCCCACAAGGGGCTCGCCGAATGCCGCCGCTGCCGTGCCGGCGATACCCACCTCTGTGAGAACGCGGACCGCGGGGGCGCTTTGTGCTCGGGCCGTTCCGTCGGATCGAGCGAGAAGGCCGGTGGCGGCTGGAGCGAGGGCTTCCTCGTCCACGAGGACATGCTCGTTCCCGCAGACGGCATCTCCGATCAGCGCGGCGTCCTCGCGGAGCCCGCGGCCACGGCGCTCCACGCGGTCCTGCGCTGGACCCGGCGCGGCGACACAGCGGTGGTGATCGGCTCGGGGGCCCTGAGCAGGCTGATCGTGGCGACGCTCCGTCGCATGCACCCGGACCTCGACATCATCGTGCTCCACGACGCGCGGAGCACCACCCGGCCGCGCCTCGGCCGCCGCCACCGCGAAAGCGCGCCGCTCAACGGCGACCCCAATGCCTCCTTCATGGCGATCCGGTCGATCGGCGCCAATCGCGTCTGGCACGGATCCTCGGAGCAGATGCTCCAGAAGACCGCCGAGCACATGGAAGCCCGCATCATGCGACCCGCCGGAGGTGGGCTGCCGGTGCTCGATGGTGGCGTGGACGTCGTCTTCGACTGCCGCGCGTCTGCGCTCAGCATCGATCTCGCCGTCCGCCTGCTCCGAGCCGGAGGCACCCTGGTGCTCTGCGGCCGTTCCGGCCGTCACGAGATCGAGTGGTCGCTCATCTGGGCCCGTGAGCTCACCGTGCGCGGAGCCGCGACCTACGGGCGGGAGCCGGATGGCAAGCGGACCTTCGGCACCATCCGTGAGTGGCTCAGCGACTCGAGCTTTCCGGTGGACGGCGTCGTCACCCATCGCTTCCCGCTTGACGAATACACCGCCGCCCTTGCGATCGCCCAGGCGGGCACTGCTGCGGGAGCGGTCAAGGTCGTCTTCGAAGGCCCCGCGGCGACGAGCCTCCGCCCCGCTGCCGCAGTGGCCGTGGCGCACAACCCCGACGAGCCGGTGCTGCTCCAGTCGACCGCGGCTCGGGTTCGCGGCGGTCGCGTCAAAGTCTCGTAAGGCCTCGCCTCAGGTGGCTACGCGTCGCACCGGCGCGTGCCGCACTGATCCGAGCGATGGTTCGCGACCGTACCAACAGACGCGCAACCCCCGAGCGTTTGTCGGAGCATGAGAGTGCACCTTAGTGACGACGACATTGTTCGCTCGATCTCTGCCCACTCGCCCGAGGGGATCGAAGCCTTGTACGACCGATACGGTGGCCTCGCTCACACGGTCGCTCTGCGCATCCTCAGCGACCGGGGCGCCGCCGAGGACGTCGTCCAGGAGGCGTTCCTCGCCGTATGGCGGCGCGGGTCCACGTTCCAGTCGGGCCGCGGGTCCCTGCGCTCGTGGGTGTGCACGATCGTCCGCAACCGGGCGATCGATCGCCTTCGCGGCGACCAGCACCGGACCCGCCTCGACACGCCGATGGAGGGCGAGTCGATCGAACCGGCGGTCAGCGACCCCTGGGCGGCCGTCGCGCTCGAGCTGAGCGGCGAGGAGGTCCGGAAAGCGCTCTCGGAGCTCCCGATCGAACAGCGCCAGACCATCGAGCTCGCCTACTACGGCGGCTACTCGCAGTCCGAGATCGCCACCAAGATGGAGGTGCCGCTCGGCACGGTGAAAGGACGAGTCCGGATCGGCCTCGACAAGTTGCGCGCCGCCCTCGCAGATCGAATGGAGACGCCGTGGCAGACCCAATGAGCCACGACGAGATCGCCGACCTGCTCGCGCTCGACGCCGTGGGTGTCCTCGAGGCATCCGAGCGTGACGCCATGGAGCGGCACCTCAGCACCTGCGAGAGCTGCCGGCAGGTTGCTGCCCAATACGTCGACGTTGCGGCGATGCTGCCGACGGCCCTCGAGATCGTGCCGCCGCCTGCTCGTCTTCGCCGCAACCTCATGGCTCAGGTCTATGCCGAGGCGAGCGGGCCGGCGCCGATGCCGTGGTGGCGGCGCCTCGTCGCCGCGATCCCGGCGAATCGGGCGTTCACCGTCGTCGGAGCCGCCGCCGTCGTGGCAGCCATCGTCTTCGGGATCTGGGGCGCCACCGGAAGGAGCAACCAGCAGACGCCCGTCGCCTTTCTCCAATACACGGTTTCCGGTACGGCAGCGACCGGAACGCTCGACGTCAACAGCACCAAGACGCAGGGGGTGCTGACCGTGAAGGGCCTCAATCCTCTTCCCGCCACCGAGGTCTACGAGGTGTGGCTGATCCCGCCGCAGGGCTCACCGAAAGGGGTCGCGTTCCTCAGCGCCGGCCCGAACGGCGCACCGTGGACGGCCGTCATGAACGGCAACATGGCCGCATACAAGAGCATCGCAGCCACCGTGGAGCCGGCCGGCGGGAGTGCCGTCCCGTCCGACACCGAAGTGCTGAGCGGGCAGCTCGGCTAGTCTCCGCCCCGGGACTCAGCGGCCTTCCGCTTCTTCTCGGCAACCGCCGGCAGCACGCGCTTGATCCCCGCGTTGTCGACGACCATGCGCTGCTCGCGTTTGCGATCGCGCTGGCGGATGCGCTCCCGCTCGGCGTCCGGGATCTGCGGCTCGGAATCCACGGGCGCGGTCAGGCGCCTAGAACGGCAGGATCGTGCCGCCGGCCCCGTGCGATGGCGAGGCTCACGGCCGCGGCTGCGGCCAGCGTGACCACCGCGCCGCCCGCGATCGCCTGCACGCGGCGGTCCAGCCCGAGGGTGCGGACGCGTACGCCGAAGCCGGACGCGTCCGCGATCGCGAGAGCGGCGGCATAGATCTGCGCTCGCTTGCCAGGATCGAGTGTCCAGGTGGCCATCGCGCCCGCAACCTCGTCGCCGGTGTCGACGAGACCAGAGACCTCGGGCGCGGCGAACGCGACCATGTCGCCCCCGATCGCAGCGTCGAGCCTGTCCTCAACGTTCATGAGCCGGATCTCGAGAGCCGCTCGGCGGGCATCGGCGCGCCGAGATGCCGACGGAGTGCTGTGAGCGCTCGGAAGGTGAGCAGCTTCACGGCCCCTTCGCTCCTGCCCATGATCTCGGCGATCTCACGATTGCGGAGGTCTCCACCGAAGCGGAGCAGGATCGCCTGGCGCTGATCGTGCGGGAGCCCTGCAACCGCCGCTCGCACCATGTCGGCACGATCGTTCTCCTCGGCCTGGGCCGCCGGGTCTGCTGCTGAATCCGGGAGCATCCGCGGTTCGAGCTCGATCCATCCCGGACGGCGGCGCTCACGGGAAACCAGGTTGCCCGCGACCCGGTAGAGCCACGCCGAGTACGGAACGCCACGCCACTCGAAGCGAGGAAGCTCCTCCATCGCCTTGGCAAAGGTTGCTGCGGTCACGTCGTCGGCCTGCTCCATGTCGCGGGTGAGTGTGTAGACGTAGGCGTGGATCTGGTCGACGTAGCGCTCGTAGAGCGGTGCGAACGCCGCTCGATCGCGCTGCGCGGCCAGGATCTCCAGCCGCTCCTCCTCGAGCTCGACAGCAGTGCGATGTGCCATTGCTACTGCTGCCTGTGCCGCGAAGGACGCAACCCGCAGAAGCGTGCTGGTGCCATCGCGTTACGTCTGCCGGCGTCCACCGATCAGTCCGAGACGCGTGCCCACCTCTTCGAACGCGAGGAGCGCACGGTCGAGCTGCTCGTGGGTGTGGGTCGCGCAGACGATGGTCCGCACCCTCGCCCGGCCCCGGGCGACGGTCGGAAAACCGATGCCCTGCGCGAAGATCCCACGCTCGAGGAGCATGTCGGAGAGCTCCATCGCCACAGGCGCCTCACCGCACATCACCGGTGTGATCGGCGTCTCGCTCTGGCCGATGTCGAAGCCGAGCTCGCGAAGCCCGCTCTTGAAGTGTCGCGTGTTGCTCCACAGCTGCTCCATGAGCTGCGGCTCCTGTTCGAGCACGTCGACAGCCGCGATGCACGCGGCAACGACGGCGGGTGGATGCGACGACGAGAACAGAAACGGCCGTGACTTGTGGATGAGGTGATCGCGCACCACCTGTGTCGACGCCACGTAGCCGCCCGCCACACCGATCGCCTTGCTCAGCGTCCCGATGTTCAGTGCGACGCGTCCATGCAGGCCGAAGTGGTCGGTGGTGCCGCGCCCGTGATCACCCAGCACACCAGTGGCGTGCGCGTCGTCCACCATCACCGCCGCCCCGTACTGCTCGGCGCGGTCCACCAGGTCGGGGAGCGGCGCGATGTCGCCGTCCATGCTGAAGACCCCGTCGGTGACCAGCAGGATGCGGCGATATCCCTTGCCACGGGCCTCGCTGAGCGCACGTTCGGCGTCATCGGGATCAGCGTGTTCGTAGAGAATCCGATCGGCCTTTGTCAGCCGGATGCCGTCGATGATGCTGGCGTGGTTCAGCTTGTCGCTGACAACGCAATCGCCCTGGTCGAGCATCGAGCCGATGACACCGACGTTCACGGCGTATCCGCTCTGGAAGGTGAGTGAGGCTTCGGTGCGCTTGAAGGTCGCGAGGCGTCGCTCCAATTCCTCGTGCAGGGTCTGCGTGCCCGCGATCGTGCGCACAGCACCGGTTCCGGCGCCCCATTCCAGTGCTGCGCGCGATGCGGCCTCGACAAGTCGCGGATGCGTGTTGAGACCGAGATAGTTGTTGCTGGAAAGGCTGATCACGGCCCTGCCGGCAATGTCCACCTCCGGTCCCTGTGCCAACTCGAGCACGCGCAACGGACGGAACAATCCGTCGCGCCGAAGCGCCTCGAGATCTTCGTTCAGTGACGCATCGAGTGCCTGGACTGCTTTCGACGTGCCTGTGCTCATGGCCATCGATCAACGATACCCCGCCCGGCGCTACTCGGGCAGGAGCGTCACCTTGCCGCACTGACCCGACTTCATCAGCTCGATCGCGCCATCGATGTCGCGCAGCGCGAAGCGGTGCGTGATCAGCGTTCGCACGTCGATGACGCCGTCCTGCACGTATGCGGTCACCTGTTCCCAGGTCTCCGGGATGCGCCGGCCGGCGATGCCGTACAGGCTCAATCCCTTCATCACCACATCGGTGGAGAGATCCACGACATCCGGGCCGTCGCCGATACCCAGAAGGCTGATCCAGCCGCCCGGTCGCACGAGCCGAGTCGCCGAAGCAACCGCGACAGGCGAGCCGCTCATCTCGAGAACGCAGTCGACAGCATCGCCGGCCACGCGGCGAACAGCTGCGTCGACCGGCGCATCGGTGGCCTGGATGACCGCGTCGGCTCCCATACGCTCGGCGAGGCCGAGCCGGTACGTGTTGCGATCCACGCCGATCACCCGCGCTGCGCCACGAACCTGCGCGACCGCGATCGCCGCGCAGCCGATCGGGCCGCAGCCGAAGACCACCACGGTGCGCCCTTCGAGGTCGCCGTACGAGCAGGCGTGCACCGCGTTGCCGAAGGGCTCCATGGCGGCGGCGATGTCGGGAGCCACCGCATCACCGACGGGCCAGACGTTCGCGGCCGGGACGGCCAGGTGAGTCGCGAAGGCTCCGTCGACGTCCACGCCGAGAATGCGCGTGTTCTCGCAGACGTGGAAGTCACCGCGACGGCACTCGTCGCAATGGCCGCAGACGATGTGTGACTCCACAGCCACACGCGTCCCGATCGGCGGACCCTCGACGCCGTCACCCCAGGCGACCACCTCGCCGCACACCTCGTGGCCGACCACGCGGGGCGGATGCACGCGCGCTGCAGCCCAGGGATTCCAGTCATAGAGGTGCACGTCGGTGCCGCACACCGATGTCGCGGCAACTCGGAGGAGCACCTGACCGGCCTCGGGGACGGGCATGGGGACGTCCCCGACCACGAATCCGGGCGCAGCGGTCGGTTTCAGGATTGCGAGCACGGCGCCGTGATTATGCGTTTGCGATCCCTCCGGTCAAACGTCTGCGCGGTGTCCGCCGAGCCCGGAGAGACTTCGGCGCACAGCGCAGATCACCTGCCGCTCAGTCACAGGCGAGGGAGGACACACGCATGCTCGATGGCATTGACCGGCCGGTTCCAGGGCCCCGCCCTCGCCGGATACCGGTCGAGGACCTCAGCGTCTACGAGAGTCGCGGCGGGCACACCCTGCGGCGGCACGTCGACACCCGCCCCGGCGACGAGATGCGCCGGATCCTCCACGAAGGAGTGGCCGCGGCAGGACGCTTCGTGAGCCGCGCCACTGCGCAGCGCTGCGTGGACATCGCAGTCACCCGGCGCAGCGCGAGAGATCGCCTCGTGGCTCAGCGGCAGGGACAAGCGAGCACCGTTCACCTTTGTCGAGGACATGGGTGAGGTGGTGGGTCAGATGCTCACCTTCGCGGAGGTCAGCCGCGGAGTCGTCGTCCCGACACAGGTGACCGCGGTGCGACTGGTTCTGCGCCGCAACGACGAGCTGCCGGGCGGGTTCACCGTCGTGACCGCCTATCCCACCCGTTCCCCACGCCGGGACAAGAGACATCAGGAGCGTTGACAATGAACAGCACCATCGACATCGACACCGCAATCGACAACGCCGACACCGACTATCCAGCGCTTTCGCAGCTGCTGGCCGGCTACTACCACCAGGACTGGCGCCAGGATCACGCCACCCCGGATGCCGCGCTGCACGCCTTCGCCACCAACTCGTCGCCCGAGACGGTCAAGGCGGCGGCTGCCGACATCGACCGCCTGGTTGGAGCCGGGTTCGATGACGCCGGCCTCACCCGCGTCCTCGCCGAGGGCTTCGACTGCAACTACGTGCCCGATGCAAGTGGCGTGACGCCTTCCGGCTGGCTCACCCACACCCGCGACGTGCTGCTCGCCACGGGTAACTGACCTCGTCCGTCACCGTGCCCGCGGCGATTCGGCGACCCTTCGGAAGAGGGCGACGAAGTGCAGCAGCGCCGTGGGCACGAGTGTCGGCAGGGCAATGATCAGCGCGACGATCTCCACCGGTCCGGAGAAGAGGCGGACCCAGTACAGCGCAAAGATCACGATGCCGGTGAACAGCGTGTTGCGCCGCCCCCACACCGTGTACACGAGCTCCGGCCGCCGCCCGGTGAGGAGCACGATCGGCGTCAACAGCACCGGCCCCGCGTAGCGGACGACGATCAGGATCGCCAGCCAGAGCGGAACGACCCCGAGCGCACACGATCCGATCGCTCCGACGACGAAGTACAGCGCGTCACCGAACGGGTCCATCGCCTTGCCCAGGACGGTGACGGGACCCCACCGGCGAGCGATGAACCCGTCCACCGCGTCGAGCAGTCCCACCGAGCCGCCGATCGCGCCCCAGAGCGCGAGCCCGAGGCGTCCCGGCAAGGTGAAGGTGCCGATGAAGAGGACGGGGATGCACGCATATCCCCGGAGTGCGGTCAGTCCATTGGGGACGCCATAGCGGTCGACCGCCGTGCCATCCGGTGTCCGCAGCAGCGCCGCTCCGCCGATCACACCGATGGTGACCGCCACCCACCACACAGCGGTGGCGATGACCGCAAGCGTGATCGTGCCGTGCCCATGCACGAGCGCGACATCCGCCGTGACCGCTTCGCCGAGCACGAGCCCGAGCACCGTCCAGAACAGCAGCGATCGACGTAAGTGCGCGCTGCCGCGAAGGCGCGCCAGCGCCGTGCCGTAGAGGCCGGCTAGTCCTCCCAGCCGAGGTCTCCTGACGGCTGTTGCGACGCCGCGATCAGACCGCGAGGCACGTGATCGTCTTGACCACGCCGTCCGCGGACTGGATCCGGTCGAGGATCAGACGCCCGATGCCCGGAACGTCGGCCGCCTCGACCTGCGCAATGACGTCGTACTCGCCGGTGATCGCATCGACCAGGACGATGCCGTCACTGCCTCTCAGGGCGTCAGCCACGTGTTGTGCCCTGCCGGCGCTCGCTGTCACGAGCACGTATGCACGAATCATCTCGTTGCTCCCACGGTTGAAACGCTCGGCGACTGTAGCATGGGTACATGCCGTGGGCCATCGCGATCAGGCTCCTCGCCAGGCTCGCGGCGAGCCTCTTTTTCTGGCGCATGGCAACCCGCCGGAGAACCGCGCAGGCCGGCGGTCAGGCAGTGCCCGGCGCCACCCCCAAAGCCCGCATCGACGCGCAGGCCGCGGTCATGGCGGTCAAGACATCAATCCTCCTGACCTGGCGCGCCCTCCTGACCGCAACCTTCCTTTCGGCCACCGCCGTCTTCCTCGTCAGCGGCCTCACGATCGTCGTGCTCGGCCCCCGCTGGCTCGGAGCAATCCTCCTCGCCGTCGCCCTCGCCACAGCCTGGGCAACGTGGTTCGAAGGCCGCGTACTCCTCGTCGCCGTGCGGATGCGCAGCCGGCGCCGGCGGGACGAGCGGCTCCGCAAGACGGCCGCGTCCTAGGTGTTGCTGTGTCTTGCGCCGCGGCGCGGGAGGGGGGACCCGCGCCACCGCTCAGCTTTCAGCTTGTCAGCGCCTGCGTTCGCGCAAGCATATTGTCGCGCTCACTCCGGCGCTGCCAAATTCGCTGTGGTGCGGGTCCCCCCTCCCACGCCCAGATCGTTCTCAGCCTAGGACGCAGCTAGGCGGGCCGCTCGCCCCGCCGGATCGCTTTCGCGCAGCGGCTCCTCCTTTACCTGACAAGTCGTCTCGCTAAAGCGAGTTACTGAGATAGAGCCAGCCCGGGAGGGCGGTTGCGGGGGGCGACCCGTGCCACCGCGAATTTGGCAGCGCCGGAGTGAGCGCGACAATCTGCTTGCGCGAACGCAGGCGCTGACAAGCTGAAAGCTGAGCAGTGGCACGGGTCGCCCCCCGCAGCCGCGCTCCCGCGGAGCAGAGCGCGATCAGCTCAGATAAGGAGCCACCCCTTCGCCTTGTTCGGCCGCATCCATCATCAGTTCGCTCACTGTTGGGTGGGCGTGGATTATTGAGCCAAGGTCGTCCATCGTGAGGCCGTCGCTGATGGCGACGCCGACTTCGTGGATGATTTCTACGGCGTGGACGCCCATGACCGTGGCGCCGACGAGGCGATCGGTGGTGGCGTCTGCGTAGAGCTGGTTGAGGCCGTCGGGTTCGCCTTCGCCCAAGGGCCTTGCCGTTGCCGAGGTAGCGGGCTTGACCGATTTTTAGCTCGATGCCCGCTGCCTTGGCGGCTTCGGGGTTCAGGCCGACCATGGCAATTTCTGGGTGGGTGTAGATGCAGGAGGGGACCACGGTTCGGTCCATCGGCATCACGTTGTGACCGAGAGCGTTTTCGACTGCTCGGCCGCCTTCGGCGCTGGCGAGGTGGGCGAGTTGGAGGCCGCCGATGCAATCGCCCACGGCCCAGATGTTCGGGTTGGCGGTTCGCAGGTACGGATCGACCTCGATGTGGTCGCGGTCGTTGATCACGACGCCCGCTTCCTCGAGACCGATGCCGCGCGTTTGGGCACGGCGGCCGACGGAGACGAGGAGGAGGTCTGCCTCGACGGCGGTGCCGTCATCGAGGTGGGCTTTGACGCCTTCATGGGCGTAGTCGACCTTTTCGACGCGGCGGCCTGGGAGGAAGGTGATTCCCTGCTTCTCGACGATGCGGCGCCATTGCTGTACGACACGCGGGTCAACGCCGGCGAGCACTTGGGGGAGGACCTCAACGACGGTGATGCGCGAGCCGAGAGCGGCGAAAAGGCTGGCGAATTCGCATCCCACCACGCCGCCGCCGATCACGAGCATGTGCTCGGGGACTCGTTCCAGCCGGAGGATGCCGTTGGAGGTCACCACGCGGGGATGATCCATGTCGATGCCCGGCAACCCCGCGGGTTCGGTGCCGACGCAGACGATCAGGTGGTCGAACTCGTGGCGCTCATCGCCGGTCACCACTGCGTCGCCGTCGACGACGCCCTGCGCGCGAACGACTTTCACGCCCTTGCGTTTGCACGCTGCCTCGACACCTTTGCGCATCGCGAGGACGATCTCCTCCTTGCGCTCCATCATCCGGGGGAAGTCGACCTCGGGCTCTGGGATGCGAATGCCGAACGACGCTGCGTCGCGGATCTTGCGCAGCAGGTCCGCGCCTGCGAGCAACGACTTGGTGGGAATGCATCCCCAGTTGAGGCACGTACCGCCGAGCTCGGCGCGCTCGATCATGGTGACGTCCGCTCCCAACTGCGCGGCGCGAAGCGCAGCAACATCGCCGGCGGGCCCGCCGCCGAGCACCACGACGCGCTGGCTCATGCTGTCGTCGGCGTCGTGACGGGGACGGTCCCGACGGCGCCATTGCGGCCGCGTCGTGACGTGGCGAACGCCTCGGAGACGATGCGCTCCTCTTCGAGCTGATGCGAGCCGGCGTATCCCTCAGAAGGACTGGCGCGGCGCGACCTGCCGATGTACCCCCACTGGATGGTGGACGGACGTGCCAGACCGACTGCGCGCTCGAGACTGCCCCACGCGCCCATGTTCTGCGGCTCTTCCTGCACCCAGTACAGCCGCTCGAGATTCGGATACGAGTCCACCAGCGCGAGGATCGACTCGATGGGGAGCGGATACAGCTGCTCGATGCGCGCAATTGCGATGTCAGTGGCCTCCGCGCGTTGGGGCGAAAGGCTGAGCTCGTAATAGATCCTGCCCGAGCAGAGGAGCAGCGATCGGACCTCCTCGCGACGCTGCTGACCGGTTGGATCGTCGACCACCGGCTGGAACCTCCCGGTGCTGAGCTCCGAGAGCTTGGAGGTCGATTCCTTCAGGCGCAGCAGGCTTTTCGGCGTGAAGACGATCAGCGGCCGGGGGTCGTTGAGCAGACCCTGACTGCGCAGCAGATGGAAGTACTGCGCGGGAGTCGTGCAGTTCGCGAGGCGCATGTTGTCGTTTGCGCAGAGCTGCAGGAAGCGCTCGATCCGTGCGCTCGAGTGCTCGGGACCGCTGCCCTCGTAGCCGTGGGGCAGGAGCATCGTCAAGCGCGAGTGCTGACCCCACTTCGCCCGCGCCGACGACACGAACTGGTCGACGATCATCTCGGCGTTGTTGAAGAAGTCGCCGTACTGCGCCTCCCAGATGACCAGTGTCTCCGGGTCCGCGGCGCTGTAGCCGTACTCGAAGCCCAGACATCCAACTTCGCTCAACGGGCTGTTGAGGACCTCGAATGTCGCCTGCGCGTCGGTGAGGTGCTGCATCGGGATGAACACCTCGCCGTTGCGCTCATCGTGAAACGCGAGGTGGCGATGGCTGAACGTGCCGCGCACGGTGTCCTGCCCGGTGAGCCGGATGGGATGTCCCTGCGTGATCAGCGACGCGAAGGCAAGTGCCTCGGCGGTGCCCCAGTCGATGGCGCCCTCGAGGATCGCCGATTTGCGCCGCTCCATCTGACGGAGCAGCTTGGTGTTCGGTGTGAAGTGCTTCGGGAACGTGAGCAGCTGGTCGTTGAGCTCAGCCAGGTGACGCCCCGAAACGGCGGTGCGCATGGTCGCGTCGTCGGGTTCTTCGACGACGGCTTCGTGGGTGAGGTCGTCGAGCTCGGCGGCGAGATTCTCCTTGACCTGCTTGTGCGCATCGGCGATGCGGCCGTACATCGCCTTGGCCTGCGCCTCGACCTCGTCCGGCCGGATCAGGCCGTCGGCGACCAGCTGCGCGGCGAACAGCTCGCGCACTGTGGGGTGCTGGCGGATCTTCATGTACATGAGCGGCTGTGTGTACGCCGGCTCGTCGGCCTCGTTGTGGCCGAAGCGCCGGTAGCCGATCAGGTGCACCATCACGTCGCGCCGGTATGCGCGCCGGTAGTCGTATGCGAACGTGATTGCCGCCAGGCACGCCTCGACGTCGTCCGCGTTGACGTGCACGATGGGAATGTCGAACCCCTTGGCGAGGTCGGACGCGTAGCGGGTGGATCGTCCATCCTGCGGATCCGTGGTGAAACCGACCTGGTTGTCGGCGATGAAATGCACGGTGCCGCCGGTGGTGTAGCCGGGGAGCGACTGGAAGTTGAGCACCTCTTGCACAACGCCCTGCCCCGCGAAGGCCGCGTCGCCGTGGATCAGCACGGGGAGCGCCGCCATCGGATCGAGATGCAGTGTCGTCGCGCGGCGCTGCGTTTGCGCGGCGCGGCACCATCCTTCCACGACTGGGTCGATTGCCTCCAGATGAACTCGGGTTCGGGAGCAGTCGAACGAGAATCACCTTGCCGGATTCGGTGTGATAGGTCCCCGTTGCTCCAATGTGATATTTCACATCGCCCGTCGATTCGAAACCACCGATCGCCCTGCGCGCGGACGCCAGCTCAAAGGCGTTGAGGATCGACTTGTACGAGTGGTTGGCGACATGCGCCACGACGGCGAGCCGTCCGCGGTGGGACATCCCCATCACCACCTCACCGATGCCATCGTCGGCGACCCTGCTCATCAACGTCTCGAGCATCGGCACGAGCGCGTCGAGGCCTTCCAGCGAAAAGGTTTTCTGTCCGAGGAACGCGGCGCGCTGGTACCGCTCCATCGCGTCCACCTTGGTGAGCCGCTCCAGGAGACGGAGCCGGTCCTCGGTGGTCAGCGTGGGCCGGTACTTGCCGGACTCGATGTGCTCGCGCAACCAGACGCGCTGCTCGTGGCTCGAGATGTGCTCGATCTCGAACGCGATGGTGCTGCAGTACGTCGCCCGCAGATTGGGGAGCACCTCGGCGAGGTTGCGGCCTGGCACGTAGACGCGCAGCAGGTCCGCCGGGATCTGCTCCATCAACTCCTGGGTCAGGCCGTAGGTCGATGGGTCCATCGCCGGATCACCGATCGGTGGTGAACCGAGTGGATCCAGGTGGGCACCGAGATGCCCATGGGTGCGATGCGCTTTGACCAGTGACGTTGCGGCCTGCATGGCCCCGAGCAGCACACGGTCGGGTGCTCCCTCGGCGATCGGCAGCGGCGCGAAGGCCGCGGGAGCCTGCCATGCCGCCTGTTCCGGCGCCACCTCGAGCGCAGGCAGGATCACGCCAAGGCTGGCGAAAACCTGCTCGTAGAATCCGTCGGCGCCATCGATCAGGGATTCGACCTTCCCCAGGAACTCACCCAACTCCGCGCCCTGGATCACGCGGTGGTCATAGGTGCTGGTCATGGTCATCACCTTGCCGACACCGAGGTCTCGGATGCTCGTCTCGGGAACTCCGCGCCACTCGGCGGGATACCCGATCGCGCCCACCGCGACGATCGTGCCCTGGCCCGGCATGAGACGTGGCACCGAGGCGACGGTGCCGAGGCCGCCGGGGTTGGTCAGCGTCAGCGTCGCGCCCTGCAGCTCATCCGCGGTGAGCGTGTTGCTGCGAGCGCGCTCGATCAGCCGCTCGTACTCCTCGCGAAACTCCTTGAACGGCAGTGCCGCGGCATCGCGAATCACGGGGACGATCAGCCCGCGCGAGCCGTCCTTTCGAACGGTGTCCACCGCGATGCCGAGGTGTGCGGGTCCCGGGAACTCGAGCCGGCTTGCCGTCATCGGTGCGCGCGAAGTGAGTCGTCATCGAGCCGGCGTCGGCGGCACGCGCGATGGCGTAGCCAATCAGGTGCGTGAACGACACCTTGATCCCGTCGCCCGAAGCTGCGAGCGCTTGATTCAACTGCCGGCGGCGGCTGTCGAGGACGCCGACGCCGATGGTGCGGAAGGACGTCGCGGTCGGGATGTCGCGGCTGCGCTCCATATAGTCGACAAGCACCGCTGCCGGGCCCTTGATGGGATCGGCGTGCTCGCCGTCGCCAACGCGAACGCTGGTGTCGGGTCGCGGTCCGCCGCCGGACTTCGCGACCAGCACATCGCCCTTGGTGACGATGCCTCCCGGGCCGGAGCCATGGACCGCGTGCAGATCGACGCCGTTGCTTGCCGCAGCCCGGCGGGCAAGTGGCGCAGCGTCGACATCGGACCCGTCTGTGAGGCCGCTCGGACTTGCGACGGCGGCGGGCTCTGCTGCGCTTGGCGACGGGGTCGTTTCGTCTGATGACGCGGCGATCTCCGACGCAGTGCCGGAAACCTCGGCTGACTCGACCGGCGGAGGCGAGTGGCACCTCACCTTCCGCGGCCGGCGGTTGCGCAGCCGCTGCACCATCCACTGCCGGTGGTTCGGGCTCCGTCGCCACCGCTTCCGAAGCCGGTGGCTCGGCGGCCGGTGCTGACACGGCAGCAGCCGGCGGGCCGGGAGCGATGACAGCAAGGGTTGCCCCGACTGCGACCGTCTCCCCCTCGGCAGCCACGATCTCGGTCAGCTGACCGCTTGTGGGTGCGGGGACCTCGACGTCGACCTTGTCGGTGGTGACCTCGACGAGTGGCTCGCCCTCGTCAACGCTGTCGCCGACAGCCTTGAGCCAGCGGGAGACGATTCCCTCCGAAACGGACTCACCCATTGCCGGGAGGGTCAGCGAAACAGGGTCAGCCACTCTTGAATCGTCTCACCTTCGCCGATTTAGCAGTGTGGGCGGCCGTTGATCGCCGGCGATCCGGCCGGCGCCGGTGTGGCGGGGATCCCCGACGGCACCGGCGTGGGTGTCGCATCGGGCGGCAGCGACGGCGGGACTGCCGGAGGGTCGATGACCGGCGCGCCCAGGTCCGAGTAGCAGCCGACCGGCGGCGTGCAGCCGGTCAGGACAAGTCCCCAGTCGGGTAACTGGGCGAAGCTGGTGCACTGCCAGTCCAGCGCCGTGGTCTGGACGCTGTTGTAGTCGTAGACCACGTAGTCGTCGATCCGGCAGTGGTCACTCGGCGTGATGATGAAATGCTCGTCGACCGAGTTCTCGTAGCCGTCGCCGGGCACGTCGAGCTCCATCTTCTTGCAGTGCTTCGCCGCGTTCAGGAAGCAGGCGACCGCCGGATCAGCCGAGATCGGTGCGGTGTGCGCGGCGTTGGGCTGGCCACATTCGGGTGCGGTCGGGTATCCGCACGATGCGAGGCTCACCCCGAGGAACACGAGTGCCGCCACCTGGAGCAGCGCGAGCTTGCGAGCGACCCTTCTCATCGGCGCCGAGTGTAGGCCGCGGGACCGCCGATCCCGCTCAACTCGCCTGTCGCTTGCGCCCGTCTCCGAACAGGCGGCGCCTCAGCGCTCGAAACCACTGGCGGGTGACCGGGATGAATTCCTCGTCGAGCAGCGCGCACGCCACGAGCACCACGACCCCGCACGCGAGCCCGATCAGGCCGCTTTCCCAGTACGGGAAGTGGGGCTTCGTGCACGATCCGCCGCAGGAGTCGCTGACCTGCGCCGTCGCGAGGCCGAGAAGGATGCCGACGAGTGCGCCAAAGGCGTACAGCATGCGGGTCCTCGCCACATTCACACGATGAATATAGGCGTCCGGGTAGCCCGCGAAGCCGTTCACCGGGCTGGCGTTCAGGGAACCTGCGATACACAAATCCGTATATACTCTGCCGAGCCGGGTCCGCCCGGCGCGGCCGGTGGGGCGACCGTCAAAGCTGGATCTTTGGAGGTAGCCCATGTTCGGCAGTCATCGCGTGCGCCTGCTGATCGGTGCGGCCGCAGCCGTCGGGGTGGTGGCCTTCGCCATCCATGCCGGCGCGCAGGCGCCCTCGCCCGGCAAGTACATCAGCTGGGCGGCCCCGGCCACTGAGACGGCGACACCCGGCGCGGGTCCGGCACTGCCAGTGGCGAGCGCGGCACCCGCAGTCGATTCCGGACCTCTCGGCGGTTTGACGGGCTCGCTCTCGGGACTGTTCAAGCAGCTGAACACCAACACCGCGGCGACGGCGACAGGTCAGTACTCGCTGATTCAGGACCTCGAAACCGCTCTGGCAGGCCGCATTCAGCAGTTCCTGCACTGGGTCACGGGCGGACGATGAACGCATCCCGGTCAGAATCGAGAGGTGCCACCTCCTCTCGTCCCCGGCGAACAGCGCCGGGCAGACCTCCGCAACGTCGCGATCATCGCGCACGTCGACCACGGCAAGACAACCCTCGTGGATGCCCTGCTGAAGCAATCGCGCGTCTTCGCGGCCCACGAGCAGGTGGGCGAGCTGATCATGGATTCCAACGACCTCGAGCGCGAGAAGGGGATCACCATCCTCGCCAAGACCACGTCGGTCCGATACAACGGGGTCAAGCTCAACATCATCGATACGCCCGGCCACGCCGACTTCGGTGGCGAGGTCGAGCGCGTCCTGGGGATGGCGGATGGTTGCCTGCTCCTGGTCGACGCTGCCGAAGGCCCGATGCCCCAGACGCGGGTCGTGCTGCGTCAGGCGATGGCGCTCGGGCTGCAGCCGATCATCGTCGTCAACAAGATCGACCGCACCAACGCCCAGCCGGCCGAGACCGTCGAGGCCACACACGACCTGCTCCTCGAACTGGCCAAGGAGTCCTGGCAGCTCGACGCGCCAGTCCTGTACACCAATGCCCGTGAGGGCACGGCCACTGCCGATATCACGCACCCTGGGCTGACGCTGGAACCGCTCCTCGACGCGATCATCGAGCACGTCCCACCGCCGCGCGCCGACGACGGCCCGTTGCAGATGCTGGTGAGCAACCTCGACCACGACAACTGGAGTGGCCGGCTCGCGCTGGGCAAGATCCAGCGGGGCACCGTGCACCCGGGCCAGAGCGTCGTCTGCTGCACGGCAACGGGTGCCGGGAAGACCGAACGGATCGCGACGGTGCTGACGGTGGAGGCACTGCAGCGGATGTCCGTCGAGTCCGCCTCTGCCGGCGAGATCGTCTATCTCTCGGGGATGGCCGCGGTTGCGATCGGCGACACCATCGCCGATGCCGAGCACCCTGAAGCGCTCCCGCGCCTGGAGATTGGCGAGCCCACACTGCGCATGCAGTTCTGCGTCAACCAGTCGCCGCTCGCCGGCCGCGAGGCGACGGTGAGCAGCACGTCGCGACAGCTGCGCGCCCGCCTCGAGCGCGAGTTGCTCACCAACGTGGCACTGCGCGTCGAGGATGGGCCGACGGCGGACATCTTCGATGTGAGCGGGCGTGGCGAGCTGCACCTTGCGATCCTCATCGAGACGATGCGGCGCGAGGGTTACGAGTTCGAGGTGTCGCGACCCGCCGTCATCACCAAGGAGATCGATGGCGAGCGCGTCGAGCCGGTGGAGGACTGCGTCATCGACTGTTCCGCCGATGTCGTCGGCGCGATCACCGATGCCCTCGGCACGCGCGGCGCGAAGATGACTGCGATGCGCACCGATGCCGGTGGCGGGGTGCGACTCACATACCACGCACCCACTCGTGCGCTGATCGGGTTGCGCAGCCAGATCCTCACGCTGACGCGCGGCACCGGCGTGATGGCGACCCGACTGCTCGGCTGGGAGCACACGTGGGCACTGCCGACGACGACGCGCAGCGGCGTCCTGACCGCGAGTCAACCGGGAACCGCTGTCGCGTACGGCCTCGTGACCCTGCAGGAGCGGGGTCAGCCGCTGATCGCGCCGGGAACGCCCGTGTACGAGGGCATGATCGTCGGCCTCAACCGCCGGCCCGGCGACATCCACCTCAACGTGACCAAGCAGAAGCAGAAGACCAACATCCGGTCGTCCACCGAGGACATGACGATCCGCCTCGTCCCGCCGCGGAAGATGTCGCTCGAGGAGTGCCTCGACTTCATCATCGACGACGAGTTGGTGGAGGTCACGCCGGTCGGCATCCGGATGCGCAAGCGAGTGCTCAACGCGGACGAGCGCAACAAGCTCCGCAAGCGCTCAATGGCGGCCGAAGCCAGCTAGAACGGCCGAGTTACCTCGGAGACGGGTCAGCTCTGGTTGGCCGGTGACTGCGCTGCGGTCTGTGCGGCGGCCTTCTTCGCCGCCTTGGCGATCGCGGCAGCTTTCGGCTTCTTGGCGTTGCGTTTGGGGGCTCCCCGGCTCTTCTCACTGGCCATGGCCATCTCCTCGTCAGTGTTTGTCGCTGATTGATGAGATTAGTACAAGCGGTCGCCGACTGCGGGGCTTGGCCCTCACACACGGGGTCGGTGACCATCACGCCGAGCCGCGCACCGAGCCTGATCGCGTCCACCGTCTACTCGTCGGCGATGCCGCTCCTGCGCTGCTGCCGTCGCCGACCTCTTCGGACCCGCGTGAACCAGCGCACAGCACGACCGAGTCTGCGATCGACCTGCGATCGCCTCTGCATAGCGTCCTCTCTATTCGCAATCGGCTTCGACTTGGGAGGCGCGTCATGCTCGGGTTCAAGACAACCACTGCTGCAGTCGCCGTCGTGGGTTCGCTGCTACTCGCAGCATGCGGAAGCGGCGGCCAGACCGGAGGCACAACACCGACAGCAGTTGGAGCGTCGGGCGCGACGCCGACAGCATCCGGCAGGACGAGTTCGACCCCACCCTCCAGTGATCAGGTTGCTGCCGCGCCGGATGTGTGCACTGTCCTGACGGCGGCACAGGTTGCGGCGATACTCGATGTGGCATCCGTCACGACCTCTGGAACCCCTTCAACGATCGCGTACATCAGTACGTGCGGCTACTCGCCACCGGCCGACGGCCCGCATCCGTATCCGGTCGAGGTCAGCCTGGACGTCAAAGACGGTTCTGCGGCGACTTTCGGGTCAATTCAGCAAACTCTGGCGCCAACCACGGCCGTTCCCGGCGTCGGTGACGCGGCATTCAGCTACTCGGCTGGTCTCTATGCGCTGTCCGGCACCAATGTGATCCAGGTCACCGGTCCGGCAGGAGCCATTCTCTCCGGCGACTTCTCGGCGGACATCGCGATCGCCAAAGACCTCATTGCAGCCCTGCGATGACAGCGAATACGAGCAGCTCTCGCAGCGCTGCGACACTTGACACACATACACAAATCCGTATAGTCTGCTGACTGTCCGGGTGCTCACCCGGGACGGCCGGAGGGGCGACCGACCATCGATTGACACGTATCGGAGGTCGCCCATCGTGGATCAACTCAAGGCGCTCATCGACAACTGGATCCTCATCGCACAAGGCCTGCTTGCGAGTGTCGGCGCGCTCGCATTCCTCATCGCCTTCATGTACAAGATCGTGGCCGTCGATCCCTCGAGCGTTGCGCAGGCGAAGAAGTGGATCGGCCGGATCGTGTTCGGCACCATCGGTGTCGAGGTGGCGGGCACGTTGACGCACGCGCTCATCGCCAGCGTTCCAGCATCGATTCACTGAGCCCGCCGGTGCTGTCGTCGCTCCCGGGGATCATCCAGGGGATCCGCGATCCCCTCGGGTCGATCCTGCAATTGCTGACCGGCGTGCTCTCGCACTTCATCGCGATGGCACGCACCGACCTCGACTCGGAGTTGAGCCGCTATCTCTTCACGACCGTCGATCCGACGGCAGCCGGGATCCGCCCGCTGACAGCGAACCCGGCGATCGCGCGCCTCAACGGATCACTGGCGCTGGTCGCCGACGTGCTCGTCGGCGCCGTCCTGCTGTACGCATCGCTCCGGAGCATCTTCGAGCGCTCGAGCGAGGCGCGCTACGCGCTGCACGTCGTCGTCCCGCGGGTCATGGCGGCACTCGTGATGGTCCACGGATCGACCTACTTCATCCAGATGGCTGTGGACCTCAACAACGCCATGGGTGGCGTGGTGCAGTCGCTCGGCGGTCCGCTGACCATCGACACGCTGCCCTGGTCAGGGTCGATGAGCAATGCGACGGTGTCGATCATCCAGGGGTCGCAGGATCTCTTCCACGCGCTCTTTGCGATCGGCGTCGTGGTTGCGGTGGTGATCCTCGTCCTCTCCTATGTCGTCCGCACGGCGATGCTCGACATCCTCGTTGTGCTGGCACCACTTGCCGCGCTCTGCTCAGTGCTTCCCGAAACGCGGCGATACGCATCGACCTGGCTCCGGCTCTTCATGGTCGCTGTCTTCATGCAGGCCGTCCAGCTGATCATCCTGCGGGTCGCGATGGCGGTTGGCTTCGGCACAGGCAGCGGCATCGCGGAGAGCCTGTTCGCACTTGCGATCCTCTGGATCGTCCTCAAGGTTCCCGGCACGCTCCACGCCGCAACGCACGTCGAGACTGGCGCACACACCGCGGTTCGTCACGCCCGGCGGTCGATGCACAAAGCGCTCATGCCGGCACACCACGTCGTGCGTCATCGGACGGCGCTGTGATCCGCGCCTTCGCGGCGGTGACCGCGCTCATCGCGCTCGCCCTGTGCGGCGGCACGGCAATTGCGAGCGGCACAGCGGTCAATGACCCGGCGGGTGCGACCTTCGTCAAACCCCTGACCCACTCATGGATATCGCAGGGGTTCGGTTGCACGAGCTTCGCGTTCGAACCGATCGACCTGGCGTGTCCCGGGGGCCACTGGCACTCGGGCATCGACCTCGCCGCCGCACGCGGGACGCCGGTGATGGCGACGCTTCCCGGCATCGCGACCGTCTTCGTGTCAGCGACCGGGTACGGCCTGCACGTCATCATCAATCACGGCGGCGGGTTGAGCAGCCTGTACGGCCACCTCAACACCATCGTCGTGGTGAGCGGCGATTACGTCACTGCAGGTCAGGTGATCGGCACGGTGGGATCCACCGGCAACGCGACCGGACCCCACCTGCATTTCGAGATACGGCGAGACGGCGTCCCCGAGGACCCTCGTCTGGATCTGGCGCTCCCGTGAGCCGGTTACGCCGTGGGGACACCCGTGGCGGGACGGCTCTCCGCGGCAAGGTGTCGCGCCTGCTGCCACACAACCCAAATGCGTTGTACCGCCGTGACGTTTGTCAGGATCGCGAGGATCCAGAGCGCCCAGATCAGCAGCGGTGCGATCACGAGTCCGATGACCGTGATGACGACGCGCTCCGGACGAGCGAGCAGGCCGCCGTCGCCGTTGAAACCGAGCGACTGCGCACGAGCTCGCACGTAGGAGACGAGCAGCGATCCCGTCAGCGCGAAGACGACGAGCATCGGCTCGAGCGTGTGATGGCCGTGGAAGATGAAGTACGCGAGCAATGCGATGGACGTCATCGCCTCGGCGTAGCGATCAACAGTGGAGTCAAGGAAGGCTCCATACCGCTGCTCGCGACCGCTGACGCGCGCGAGCGCGCCGTCGAGGATGTCGAACCCACTTGCGATGAGCAGGATCAGACCACCCGGGAGCAGGAATCCGAATGCGATCAGGACCGCAGAGCCGGCGCAGATGGCGAGGCCGAGCATGGTCAGGATGTTCGGTGTCAGGTGCAGGGCGCGGAGCGCAGGTACGACGCGACGCGCGCCGGACCTAACCCAGTCCTGGAGCCTGGACGTGAACACCGGAAACCACCGTGCTCGCACCGGCGCGCTCGCGCGCCACGCGATACACATCGAGCACCTCATCGACGACGTGCTCCCAGTCATACAACTGCGCTGTGGCGAGCCCCCGCTCGCTCATCGCCTTCGCGCGCTCAGGGTCATCGAGGAGCGCACCGAGCGCGGCCGCCCACTCCTTGGGATGGCGCGGCGGCACGAGCACGCCGTCCACTCCGTCCGTGATGACGCTGCTGAAGCCGGGGATCGACGATGCGATCACCGGCACCCCGCTCGCCATCGCCTCGAGCAGCACGATCCCGAAGCTCTCACCGCCTGTCGCCGGAGCGCAGAAGATGTCGGCCGAGGCGTAGTACCGGGGGAGCAATTCCGATGTCACCCGGCCCGCGAACTCGACGTCGGGAATACCCATCGCGGCGACCTGACTCTCGTACCCCCAGCGCATCGGTCCGTCACCCACCACCACAAGCCGCGCGTCGCTGCGAACGCGGCGCAGCTGGCCGTATGCCTCGAGCAACGTGGGCAGCCCCTTGCGCGACTCGAGCCGGCCGACGAAGAGGATCGTGGCCTTGCCGGGTGTCCGCAGCTCATCGAGCTTTGGATGGTCGGGCTTGAAGCGGGAGCAGTCGATGCCGTTCGGGACCACGCGATACTCGCCCTCGAAATACCGCGCGATGAAGTCGCGCGCCGGCGCGCTCACCGCGACATGCACGTGGAGCCGGTTGAAGTAGCGCTTGAGGAACGGCCTGCCGTAGTAATAGCCGAGGTTGCGCCGCGCCATCGCATGGAAGGTGCCGACGTTCGCGCCGCTGTGGAAGCGCAGCACCGTGATCGGTAATGACGGCACGAGCGGCTCGTGATAGTGGACGACGTCGAAATGGTTCTCGTCGAGCAGTGCCCGGACCCGCCGCACCAGGTGGAAGGACAGCGCGATACGAGCCACTGAGCCGTTGGTTCGCACCGGCACGCTGCGGCCGATGCGCACATATCCGGGAATGCCGTGGTCGTCGCCGACCCGGCTCGACGGGGCGAGCACGGTGACGTCGTGGCCGCGTGCCCGCAGCTTGGCCGAGAGGTGGCGGACATGCTCGGTCACGCCTCCCGGATGCATGAAGTCGTATGGGGAGACGAGACAGATCTTCATGGCGTCCCGGCAGCCGGCCAGATCGGGTCGAGGACGTGCCATTGCTCGGGATGCTCGCGGATCGCCCCTTCGAAGATGCGCAGCAGCATCTGTGCAGTCTTGCGCACCTCGGCATCCCTCGGCGCATCCGTCGAGTACCGGATCTCGGGATGCACCACCGCATTGACCCGATAGCGGTCGCGGAACAGCAGGATCGGCACGATCGCGGCTCCGGCCCGGATCGCGATCTCCACCGATCCGATCGGGATCGGCGCCGGCTGGCCGAAGAACTCCAGCGGCTCACCGTTGCCGATCAGGTCGCGGTCGAGCGCCATCGCGACAACACCGCCGGAGCGGAGCACCTTGAACACCTCGCGCATCGAGGCGGCGCCGAGCCGGCGGGCGACCTGCGGATCGCCCTCGCGCATCGCCTGGGTGTCGATGGGAATGATGTGGACGCCCTGGGCGCGCCGCGCTCCCACCACACGGTCAAAGAGCTGCTTCGGCCGGAGGACCTCCGCAAGCAGCGCCATCTTGCCGCCCATCTTGTTCCAGCCCGCGAGGCCGACCTCCCAGGAGCCGAAGTGCATCGACGCGACGACCACGCCGTTGCCCCGCGCGATCGCGTCCTCGAAGTGATACAGATCCTTGATGTCGATCCGCGACGGCAGGTTGGTCCGCCGCGAGGACATCTCCATGACGTCCACCCAGCAGTGCGTGAGGTTGCGGACGTTGCGGCGCACCAGATGTTTCATCGAGCGGTCGCTGATGGTGGGAATGACGTGACGCAGGTTGTCGCGAAGGCCGTCGAAATTCCCCGGCACGACAGCGAGCATCGCGTCGGCAGCGCGATCGCCGAGCCAGTACGAGACCCGCTGCGGGAGCGCGTTGACGAGCGCCTCCGCACCGCGATAGGCGTAGTACGGCAGCATCGGATCCCGCGCGACGCCCACATTGGCGTGCGCCTTCACCGCCATGTCGCCGGCCTGCATCAACGCTGTCGGCCCCCGGGTGTTCGGCGGATTAATTCGTCGCGGGTGTGGCGGGTTCCGCCTCCGCAGCTTCGGGCAGCATATCGGCGGCGCGACCGTTCCGCCGGCCTCCGCCGGTCTCGACGCCCGCGATGAACTCCTCGGTCGCCCGGTGCGCGTCGTCATCCGACACCTGCTTGGGCGGTGACTTCATGAAGTACGACGCCGGGCCTTCGAGCGTGCCGCTCATGCCGCGATCGAGCCCGAGCTTGCAGCAGCGCACCGCGTCGATGACGATGCCGGCGCTGTTGGGCGAGTCGTGCACCTCGAGCTTCAACTCGACGTTGAGCGGCACATCGCCGAAGGACTTGCCCTCGAGGCGGATGAACGCCCACTTGCGGTCGTTGAGCCACGGCACGTAGTCGGACGGTCCGATGTGGATGTCCTCCTTCGCCATCGGCGTTGCAAGCTGCGACTGCACGCTGTTGGTCTTGCTGATCTTCTTGCTCATCAGGCGCTCGCGCTCGAGCATGTTGAGGAAGTCGGTGTTGCCACCGAAGTTGAGCTGGTATGTGTGCTCGAGCTCGACACCACGCTCACGGAACAGATGCGTCAGCACGCGATGGACGATCGTGGCGCCCACCTGCGACTTGATGTCGTCGCCGATGATCGGCACGCCGGCCTTGCGGAATCGCGCCTGCCAGTAGTCCTCGCGCGCGATGAACACGGGCATGCAGTTCACCATCGCGCACGGCGCCTCGAGGATCTGCTCGGTGTACCAACGGGTTGCGGCCTCGCTGCCGACCGGCAGGTAGTTGACCACCACGTCGGTGCCGGTGTCCTTGAGCACCTGGGCGATGTCGACGGTGGATCCCGGCGCCTTGGTGATCACCTCGGACAGGTACTTGCCGAGTCCGTCGTGAGTCATGCCGCGCTGCACCGGAACATTCAGCTTTGGAACGTCGCTGAACTTCACCGTGTTGTTCAATCCGCTGAAGATCGCCTCCGAGAGGTCCTTGCCGACCTTCTCCTTGTCGATGTCGAACGCAGCGGAGATCTCGATATCGGAGATGTGGTAGCCGCCGAGGTTCACGTGCATGAGCCCGGGCACCGTGTCGTTCGGATCTGCGTTCTTGTAGTACTCGAGTTCCTGGATGAACGACGAGGCGCAGTTGCCCACGCCGATGATCGCGACTCTGACTTTGTTGCTCACGACGCGCCCTCGTGTACCGGTGTTGTTGATGTGATCTCGGTCGGAACCCCTGCTGAGGAGATCAGCCGAGAGAAGCTCTTGAAGTGACTGGCGATGGCGTCACGATCGAGGCGGCAGAACACCTCTCGACCCTCGCGCCGGGTTCGAATGACCTCCGCCTTCCTGAGGATGCGGAGGTGCCAGCTCATGCGTGGCTGGCTGACCTGGCAGTAGTCCGCGAGCTCGGAGACGTTCATCTCCGGAGTGCTCGCAAGACGCTCGACGATCAACAGCCGGGTCGGGTTGGCGAGCCCTTCGAAGTGGACGGAGAGGTCGCTCGCGCCGATGGCGATGCTGCCCGGGAGTGCCCGCCGCGGGGGCCGCGACGGGGCGTCAGAACCCATAAAGGAATCTTTCATAAAGGATCGCTTATGAATGTTAGATCCACCATGCGCCCGAGCGCAAGTGGCGAGGTTCAGCCCTCGGGATCGCCGGCCGGTTCCGCCGCCGCGGGATCGGCCGCCAGGGACTTCTCGACCTCCGGTTCCTCCGCAGGTGCATCCGCGACAGATGCGTCCGCCGCGTCCGCCGGCTCCACGGCGTTGGCGGCTTCATCGCCCTCCGCATGCTCCGCGTAGGGACCCTGGTACGGCGGCAGGATCACGGCAAGGAGCCGCAGGATGATCACGCAGACGGCGATCACGACCACGAACGCCAGGACAGCAAGCCCGGCGCCGCCCAAAACCGATCCGATGTCGAGGAGCACCCGGGAAGGATGGCAGGCACGGCTAGGATCGATCCGATGGCCGAATTGCCGGATCCCGCCGAGCTTCCCGAATCGCTGACGGTTCGCCGCGGCCGGATCGTGTTCCGAGCTCGCCGGCCCGTTGCGCTGGTGCTCCCGCTGTTCGCGGTCACCGAGATCGCCGGCATCATCTGCGTGCTCGTCGGCGCCACGATCGGCTGGTTCATCATCGCGGCGCCCCTGATCGGGCTGTTCACCACGGCGGTGGTGCTCCGCCCGGCGCTCGAGCTGACGCGGGACGGCCTGGTCCAGCGGCAGTACCCGTACAGCAGCCTCACCCGGTGGGACGTGATCGAGGAGGTGGGCATCGCCAAAGCGGGCAACCGAACGATCCTGGCGTACAAGCTCGTGCCGGACATCCCCCCGCCACGCCATCAGCCGGCGCGAGACCTCCTCCTGGCAGTCAACGCTCCGTACGACGGCGGGTGGTTCGCCGACTCGCTCGCGGGCGGCCCCGAGGAGGCACTCGCGGTGGTGAGCAGATACCTGAAGGATCCGGATCTCCAGGCAACGCTCCCGATCACGCGCCGCTAGGGTCGGCGGCCGTCACCACATTTTCGCCATTTGACGTATTTGGTACGTCTGCCTAAGGTACGGCGCATGAGAAAACCACCCCTGAAACTGCTCGTCGGTTCAGGTGCGGTTGTCACCGCGCTTGGACTCAGCGCCGCCTTCGTCGGTCCCGTCGTTCTCGCATCCAATCACCCGGCCTCGAGCCATGTGAGAACGGAAACACTGGTCACGGCCCGACCGTTCACCGGCGCCGGCGCCATCGGCGCCACCCTCGACGTCCACCCGGCACCCGTGCACCTCACGGTTGCGCCCAGGAAGGTCGTCCTGACCGCCGCGCCGGCGACCAAGCCGAAGGGAACGACGGAAACCGTCGACGGGACGGTCCAGTCAGTGCACGGCGACATCGTGGTGGTGCAGGTCATGTGCCGGAGCCAGGTTGAGGACGTCGTCGTGACCTCGAAGACAGTCCTGAAGGACGGATCAGCGGTCGTCAGCCTCTCCAAGGTGACCGCGGGCGAGAGGATCACCGTCGTCGGTACCAAGGTCTCCGCGACGGAGCTCGACGCCACATCCGTCCAGGTCGATCCCATGTGTGACGGGGGCGGACCGCACGGCGGCGGACCGGGCGGATACGGCTCTGGATCGGGCAAGGGCGGTCATCACGGCTGAGGCTTGCCGGCCAATCAGTTACCTGCTGATCACGCCACGTCAGGTCGAGCGACCTGACGGCGATCGACCCATCGAGACACATCGGCCGCGTTGGCACAGGTTGTCCTGGCTACTATTGCCAGGCGCCGGAGAACGCGACTCGGGAATCTCGGGGGACAACCCTGGGGCACGCGGCGGCGCCGGCGGCAAGGGTCCCGCTCATCCCAGGGTAGCCAAGTGGTCAAGGCAGCGGTCTGTAAAACCGTGTACCGATGGTTCGACTCCATCCCCTGGGACCACGCTCATGCACGGATCCGGTTGATGCTTGACACCGGTTTCGGTTGATGCTTGACACCGGTTCCGGCTGACTCTTGACACTCCCTCGCATGAGGGAACTGAGCGTGGCGGAGCTACGATACAAGGCGGTCTTCGCGCTCATCGGCGAGGGCAGGACAGTCACGGACCTGGCCCTGAAGACCGGGGCGTTATGAAACGTGGTTTGCAAGCAATGGGCGACCTTTCCACTGTGCGGCGAACTACCCGCATGAGGCGCCGGGGCGCGCAAATGCTTGAGGTAGTCAGCTACTCGGATACCGAGCGTCTTGGTCACGATCGGTCCCTACGGGTACCTACCCCGCGCATGATGGATCGGGCGACCGCGGCCAGGGGGACGCGCTCTACCGGCACCAGCAGTCCGCGGGCGAATCGACCTATGTTGGCCGTCCCGCGACGAAACGCCCATGACATCTGACTACGGCCATGCCGGTCGTATGATCCACCCCGTCGCGCTGGAACCACTCAATATTCCGCAAGGCTACCGGGATGGCTTCAAGCTCCTGCGGGTCTGTCTGATGGCGAGTTCGCGTCGCTCTCGGAGGCCGTGGCAAAGACGGCTCCCGCTACAGCTCCAAGCCACCTCGCGTCCCGAACGGCTGCTCGTGCTCCTGAGACTGACGCGAAGGTCGTCTCGTCCATCCTTCGTTCAGTCCTCTCGGTGGGCGCCATTGCAACGCGCGCGCGGTGGAGTTATGCTGAAACAGTCGATGCAACGCGCTTCGGGGATCTCCCGCGATCTCGATGAGCGCCGCGATCCTTCGGAGCCGGCTAGCCAATTTATTTGGGTTGGCGACCGTGAGGCTGACGATCAAGGCGCAATCTCTAGCTACCGAGTGCCCGTACACGTTCTGCGGCGCGAGAATCGTCAGCGACGTTCGCCCCCTTTCGGCAAGGACCCGTCGGAGCCTCCAGAGGCCATGATGGTCGTGCATACGCTGCGGATTGATTTCCATCACGGCCGGGATCGAGAGCCTTTCGACGTCAGCATGGACAGCCTCGATGTAAAATACCTTGAGAAGTTGCTCGAGCGAGCGAAGAGGAAGGAGACTGCATTGCGTAAATCGCTAGAGGAGTCCGGCGCCACCGTGTTGAACGCGTCGGACGCGGAGCTAACCGTCATTGGCTGACATAGCTCCATCCCGCGTGCCCGTGGATCAAGACGGGTCTCGCCACGTTGCGTTCTCGGAACGATCGAGTATCGCGGTCTGGACACGCATGCGCATCGGCCCGGGCATCCGCGCCGCTGGTCCGAACCGGAGGTGCTCTCGTGGCGCGGCGACGAGCCTATGCGGTGGGTTGATAGCCCCATGATTTTGATTACCACTGGCTCGGAGTTCGAGGCGGCACAACGATACGGAATCACTGGTCAGCGGTGCGGGCTGGATTGGTGTTGGCGTGATGCTAGGGGCATTCTTGCTGCTGGGCGGCATTGCAGCACTCACAGCCGGAACACGGGATGGATTTCCTATTGCCCTAGGGACTGCGATCGTGGCCTGCGGCGCCACTCTTTTGTCGGCCATGCTGGTCGCGTATCGGGCCTTAAATGTCCGCCTCGACTACAGATCCTCCAAGCACACCCACTAGCCCCGGCTGGGCAGGCCAGATACTCCGGGACATTGTCGAGCGCCTCCCTTCGTATTTCCTCCCCGCATTCGGGATCGAGGTTCTTTTCCTGATCGCACTCATATCTGTCTCGTCGACCGGACAGGCCTTCGTCATAGTCCTTCTCGTCACTGCAACGTTCTGCGGTATTGGAATCGCGATGGTCCCACTCGCGTATCAGGCCGGAAAGTACGAAGCGCGGCCGCGCACGCGTCACGCGAGCTTAGGCAACTAAGCGCTTCGGATTCGCGGACTGCTCGATGACGCGTTTCTCGAGCGACTACGCTGCCTGAACCGGCGGCGCGATCGAGGGTGCCGAGCACCTCAAGGTAGTACGTCCGCCGGGGGTTCGGAGTGGAGGTATTGTCATAGCGGTCGGGCGGACTTGTTCGAACGCGATCATCCGACGAGCTGCACGGTTTAACGGTTCCCGAACACTACGCCGATATCGATGAACCCAGGAATGGAGAGAACGCGCCGGGTCCGTTCGAAGTCTCTCAATTCAGCCGTCTTGAGCGGCGACGAGTTGACTATACCCGATCCCTACCGCTAACCACGCCGCTATCGCGGCACGACCCGTCTCGGGTGATGGCTGCATGACGGGCGCCGTAGGTTATGAACTCAACGAACCTAGCGGGGCACGAGCGCGCTTGCGCAGCACTGGTGCATCGAGGCCTTGCACCGCCAAAGAGTGAACGGTTAGCGCTGAGGCGATCGTGGTCGCGTGTCGGTCGCTCAGGTCCGTGCGGGCGATCTTGATTAGCCCAACTTCACCGTATCCGCAAGTCGCTCGGTCAGGGTCGTCACGCCCGCCCCGACGAGCCGGACGAGAATGGCTCGACCGAAGTTCGCGAGGACACCGGCTAGGGCTCAAGGTGCCGCGGCGAGCGGCAGATCGTTTCTGCTTAGTCCGCGCATGCACCAACGCTCGCTCACGTCGTGGATTGCGAGGTGACCACAGCCACGATCAGCAGGACGAGGAGCAGCAGGCCAACCAGGATGGGGACGATCGTCAGCGTTCGCTTCACCCACGCGGGGGCGGCTTTCTTTTCCTCCCCTGCGGATGGCGTCTTGCCGTCGGGCCCCTCGACCTTTGGGGTCACGCGGCGGCACCATGCGGGTGCTGCTCCAACTGAGAGCAGCTTACCTCGCAGCTGGACGGTGACGAGCGTACGTTGCCCGGTGCCGTCCGAGGCCCGCCGACGCCCGTTATCGGGTCACGTAGCGGTTGTACCTCGCACGCGACCACACGTATCCGATCGTCGCGAGGATCACGCACCACACCACTGCGAGGATCGCCGAGTTGCCAATCGGTGTCCCGGTGAGCAGGCCGCGCAGCGTGTTGATCATCGGCGTGAAGGGCTGGTTCTGTGCGAACCAGCGAACACCGGCCGGCATCGATGCCGTCGGAACAAACGCGCTGCTGATGAAGGGCAGAAACTGCGGAATCAATGACAGGCTGTTAGCGCCGGCCGGCGTCTTGGCCTGAAGGCCGAACGCAATCGTGAGCCACGTCAACGCCACGGTCACCATCGCGAAGATCCCTGCTACCGCAAGCCACTCGAGCGGAGTGGCGGTGGGACGGAAGCCGAGTGCAAGTGCAACGGCGACAACCAGGACACCGCTGATGAGCGTGCGCGTAAGGCTGCCGAGCACCTGGCCGGTGAGCACCGATGTTCGTGTGATCGCCATCGTTCGAAAGCGCGCGATGATGCCTTCATTCATGTCGATGCACACGTTGATGGCGGTCCCGGCGGCCGCGGCACCGGCGGTCATGATGAGGATGCCCGGGAGCGAGGTAATCGATGTAGTGACCGCCGGCCGGCGCCGCAGCGCCGAGCCCCGCGCGCAGCGTGTTACCGAAGACACCGACAAAGAGCAGCAGCAGGAAGACGGGAACGAGGATGCCGGTGATCGACAGCATCGGATAGCGAAAGGCATGCCGGAAGTCGCGCCGCAGCATCGTCCCGGAGTCGCGGAGCGCGTATGCCGCCGCGCTCATGATTGCATTGCCGTCGCGTGGTGTTCGGCGCCTGTGAGCGCGAAGAACACGTCGTCGAGGTCAGCCGTTTGCACGGTGACGTTCTCGACGCGAAGCGCTTCGTCATCGAGCCGGTTGAGCAGGTGCCGGAGCGACTCCGGGGATCCGTCGGTTGGGACGTCGATGACCAGCGCCTCGTCATCGACCGCGTCCTGACCGAGGACTCGCGCGGCAAGGCTCAGCTCGTTCCGTTCGCGGAAGTGCAAGCGCACGCGTCCGCCCGGAACACGGCGCTTGAGCTCGTCCGGTGTGCCCTCGGCAACGAGACGGCCCTGGTCGAGCACCGCGATGCGACTGGCGAGCTCGTCTGCCTCATCGAGGTTCTGCGTGGTGAGCAGAACGGTGACTCCGCCGGCGACAAGCTCGCGCGTGATCTGCCACATCGTGTGGCGGCTGCGCGGGTCGAGACCGGTCGTGGGCTCGTCGAGAAAGATGATCCGGGGCTCACTGATCAGTGTCATCGCCAGGTCGAGCCGCCGCCGCATGCCGCCCGAATACTTCATGACCATCTGGCCTGCGGCATCCACCAGGTCGAAGCGCTCGAGCAGTTCCTCGACACGACGGCGGCCTGCGACGCGATCCAGGTGTTCGAGATCCGCCATGAGCCGCAGGTTCTCTCTGCCGGAGAGCAGGTAGTCCACCGACGAGAACTGCCCGGTGACCCCGATGCTGTCGCGCACGCGGTCCGGTTCGCGGTTCACGTCGAAGCCGGCAACCCTGATGTCCCCTGCATCGGCGCGGATGAGCGTCGAGAGGATCTGCACTGTGGTCGTCTTCCCTGCGCCGTTCGGTCCGAGCAGTGCGAACACTGTCCCCTCGGCAATCTCGAGATCGATGCCGTCCAGGACGAGCTTGTCGCCGAAGGACTTGCGCAGCCCCGCGACGCTCACCGCGACGGAGGTGGCCGCGACCATCACACGCCTGCGGCGACGGGCGCGCTCGCGACCGAGCGACGCACCGTGATATCGCCGAAGGAGCTGCGAGCGTGCACGTCGGCGGAGGTCGCGCCGTCGACAGGGCGATCCGTGGCGTCAAGGTTGTTGTGCACCTTGCCGAAGGTCGTGTTGAGGTCAAGCCAGGCAGTAACGCCCTGGCGGATGCCGAGGTCGACCTTGCCGAGGGCAGTGCGCGCAACGATGCTGCCGCCGCCGATATCGCCGAGCCGGACATCCCCGTTGGCGGTCTTCACCTCGACCTTGTCGTTCGAGTGGTCGACGAGGATCGAGCCATTGGCGGATCCCACGCGCAGGTCTCCGGAGATGGTGCCGATCCAGGTGTCGCCGTTGGCGCCCTTCACCGAGGCGGTGCCGTCGACGGTGGCAAGACGCACCGATCCAGACCCGGTGCTGATCTCGGCGTGCCCGGACACGCGCTGCACAGCGATGTCGCCCACGCCAGAGGAAAGATGCAGCGGCCCGCCCTGCTCCACCTCGATGTCGCCGACACCGGTCTTGTATTCGCACTCACCGAGCCGTCCGGTGGCATGCAGTGCGGCGATGCCGGCGTCTCCGCGGACTTGCGAGCCGGCGGGGACTTCGATCTGCACATCGATGGACTCGCCGCCACCGTGGATCGTGTAGCGCCGCCAGCTCTTTGGCGCCTTGATCAGAAGCCGCCCATCGGAATACTCGACGCGAGTCTGCTCGGCGGCGTCGACGTCGGATTGCTTTGTGGGGTCGGTCGGCCGGACATCGACAGTCGTGTCGGTCCGGTCGCCGGCGGTGATGCGGACATCACCAACTCCGAGTTCCAGGTTGACGATGATCGGACGGGGCGTATCGAACGTTGGCATTGGTTTTCTCCTCTTGTGGTGGTGGCCGGTCAGCGGACCCAGCCGGTGAAACGGCCGGCGCCGGGGGAGACACGGCCCTCGCGACGGCTGCCTGGTTGACCGCGATCAAGTGCAGCGCTCGCCGCGCGGACGAGCCAGGTATTGGCCGACAACCCCTCGCTGAGCGCGGCCTGCTCCACCCGGACCTTCAGCTGGTCGGGCAGCCGCAGGTTGATCCGCGAGGTGCCGCCCTCATCCGTGTCTGTGAACCCGTACGAGGGCTCGGCGGGTGCATCCGCTGCGGGCTCGGCCGGCGGCAGGCTGACGACGAACTCGGGGTTCCTGCCGCGAATGCGGAGCTCCACAGACCCAGGCGCGAGCTCGCGGGTGATCTCGTCTGCTGCGGCGCTCAGCGCGTCCTGCAGGGCGAGACGAATGGCCGCATCCAGCGGTGCGGCGAGGCGTTCGGCAAGGGCGCGGGCGTCCTCGCCTCCGGTTTCGGCGGCATCGGCGAGCTGCCGGTGGATGCTGTCGACGAACGGGTTGAGATCCATAGCGCCACTATGGCATCACCTGTGGTGCCATGTCAAGCCAATCTGAGCCAACTTGGCTCAGGAGACTTACGCGCCGGTCATCAAGGGTGAGGGGCCGACGCCTTCGATGATCTTCCAGACAACCACGGCGACCCCGATGACGAGCGCAAGGACCGCGAAATACCTGCCCCCGCTGCCAGGAAGGCGGCCGGCTCGGAGCAGACCGACTGCGCCAAGGACGATGGCGACGCCGCCGAATCCGAGCGCGAAGAGGAAGCCGATGACCTGGATCCATCCAAGCGGGACGGCGATCACACCGCAGACCACGCCTGCCTTGGCGGCGCTGTTGGACCCGGCCTTCCAGTAGCCCTCGGAGGAGACATCAGGCACTGCCGGACCAGCCGGGAAGACTCCGCCGCCGGTATATCCCCGCGATTGGGCCACGGGATCCAGGCGGCTCCCTGGTGTCAGCGGACTGAGATTGCCCTGCTCACTCATGGCGGATCACCTCCAACTGTGCCTCCAACTGTACGCCGATTTCCGCGCAGATACTTGCGTTCAGAACACGGCGTCGATGGCCCGCGCGACGAGCGCGGCAACCTCGCCGGCGACGCCGTCCGGCGTCCGGTCGGGACCGGCAAGCTCGTCGACAAAAGCAAAGCTGGTCAACGCCTGGAGCGTGTCGGTCAGGCGTGAATCGTCGCGTCCGGCGCGCCCGAGCAGGACGCTGATGATCTGCCGGCGCCGGGCGTTGCGATGTGCGTGCGTGGATCGATCGCCATCGCTCAGCACCGCCAGAGCACCGAGGCTCCGGAGCACATCGCGGTGCACCGAATAGAAGTGGCAGAAGATGGTCACCAGCACCTCGAATGCCTCGCGGGGATCCTCAGTGGCGAAGGCATCAGGAATGCGCTGCAGGCCGCCGCTTGCCGCCAGGTCGTCGTAGACCGCTTCGAGCAACGCGTCGCGATCGCCGAACTGCGCGTAGACGGTGACCCGCGAGACCCGGGCGCGCTTGGCAACCGCCTCCAGCGTGAAGCGGTGGCCGCTGATCAGCTCCTCACGCGCGGCGGCGACGATCCGCTCGCGGCGCTCGCCCATCGCCGCGGCGCGGCGCTTCAGCTCGTACGGCCGCGAACTCATCGCGCAACTTTCACTGTACTTAGTGTACAGTCATTTGCGATGGATCCTGACACCACTTCGACACTGGACCTCAGCGACGAGGTCGTCGTCGTCACCGGCGGATCGCGCGGCATCGGCGCCGGCTCGGCGCGCCGCTTTCGCTGCCCTTGGCGCGCGAGTCGTCGTCTCGGGACGGGACCGGGGAGCACTCGACGCTGTCGTGGCGGCGATCACGGCGTCCGGTGGCCGTGCCGTCGGCATCACCGCCGAGTGCACAGACCAGGGCGATGTCGACGCGCTGCTCGCTGGAACGGAATCGGCATTCGGGCCGGCGACCATCCTGCTGGCGTTCGCGGGTGGCGACGGCCGCCCCGAGCCACTCGACCATCTCGACGCGACCCGCTGGCGCTCGGTCATCGACAGCAACCTCACCGCCACATACATCACCGTCCGAACCTTCGCACTCGGGATGACCGAGCGGAAGCGCGGATCCATCGTCACGATGTCGTCCACCGCGGGCAGGCAGCCGGGCGGTGCTTCGGTCGCATACGCCGCCGCGAAGGCCGGCGTCGTGATGCTCACCCGGCATCTCGCCAACGACCTGGCTCCCCACGGAGTCCGCATCAATTGCATCGCGCCGTCCGCGATCGAGACGGAGCGGCTTCTTTCCCTCATGCCTGCAGCGGCACGTGAACAGCTCGGGCAGTCGTTTCCGCTCCGCCGTCTCGGTACGGTGGACGATGTGGCCGGCACAGCCCTGTATCTCGCGACAGGCATGTCGGCCTGGGTGACCGGGATCACCATCGACCTCACCGGAGGGCGCGTCACGGCGTGACGTCCTGTCCCCCAGGCCGGGCAGTCGCCTTACGGCGTGAGCACGACCTTCAGGGCCTCACGCCGGTCGAACAGCTCGTAGCCACGCACTGCCTCGTCCAGGCTCAGGCGGTGCGAGATGATCGCGTCGGGGTGGGCCACGCCACCGGACACCATCGCCAGCGCGTCATCCCAGCGGCCGATGATGTTCGCGGTGCCGCAGAACTTGAGGTCGATCGCCTTGACAAACGTGGTGTTGAGCGGCAGCTCCAACTCCTGCTCGCTGTGCACACCGATCACGCTGATCCGCCCACCCGCACGCGCCATATCGATGGAATCCAGCAGTGCGGGGACGAGGCCGACGCACTCGAGCACGGCATCGGCGCCTCGGCCGCCGGTCCGATCCTGCACGAAGCTCGGCGCATGCACCTCCCGCGCATCCACGGCGATGGCTCCGAGCTGCTGGGCCATCTCGAGGCGTTGCGACACCGTGTCCACCGCGTAGATCGCCGAGGGCTGGAAACCGCGCGCGCCGAGGATCGCCATCAGGCCGACCGGCCCGCAGCCAACCACGGTGACAACGTCCCCCTTCTCGATCCGGGCTTCGGTCGCGCAGTCGTATCCGGTGGTGAAGATGTCGCCCACGAACAGTGCCTGCTCGTCGGTCATCGATGCGTCGATGGCGTGCAGCACGAGGTCGGCGTTGGGCACGCGCACGTACTCCGCCTGCGCTCCGGCGACATCGCCGAAGAACGACCCGTACCCGAAGATGCGCTGGTCCGGGCACCTGCTGAAGTACCGGCGCTCGCAGTACCAGCAGAGGCCGCACGGAATCGTGAACGAACCGACGACACGATCGCCTTCGCCGAACCGGCGCACGCCGCCGTCCACCGCCTCGACAACACCGACGAACTCGTGGCCCATCACGCCCCCGGGACTCATGCCGGGGATGCGGCCGTGGAGGACATGCAGGTCGCTGCCGCAGATCGCGGTCCTGGTGACTCGAACCAGCGCGTCGCCTGGCTCCTCGACGCCGGGCTTCGGCACATCGACGAGCTCCACCACGCCGACGTCCTGGAACACCAGCGCCCGCATCAATGGCCCCCGCTGGTGGCGGCGATCAGCGTGCCGCCTCGTCCTCGGCGGCACGACGCTGGATGACCCGGTCGCGGAGCTCATCCTCGAGGTCGCCCGCGTGGTCGACATCGCGCCGGAGCCAGAAGGGAATCCGCTCGGGCTCACCTGCGGCCAGCGCTTTCGCCTGCGCGTCGAGGTAGGCGCGGAGCGCGCCGTCGACTGCTGTCGCAAGCTCGGCGCCGCCCGCGGTCAGCGGCTGGACGAGATCGCTTGCGACGACCACGCTGTTCAGCGGCGCAGCCGGTGGCTTCGACCCGAAAAGACGCCCGAGCCACGACATGCGCCGAGTGTACGCAGTCGCGGCCGCCAGCCTCAGTTTCGGGTCGCCGCGCTGGTACCGTACACGCGTGGCAAAGCGCGCTGCGACCGCCCTGTATCTCGAATGGACCGGCGAGCCGGCGGCCGACCGGCTCGTCAGTGAGGATCCGGCGGCACTCCTGATCGGCTTCTGCCTCGATCAGCAGATTCCGATCGAGTGGGCGTTCCAAGGTCCGCTGCACATGCGCGAGCGTCTTGGAACGATCGACCCCACGGCGGTTGCGCACATGGACCTGGCAAAGGTCGAACAGGCATTTCAGACGCCGCCGGCGCTGCACCGCTTCCCGGTGAGCATGGCGCAGCGCGTCTACGGCCTCTGCAAGGCGATCGCCGACGACTACGGCGGTGACACCACCAGGATCTGGACGGAAGCCACGGATGCCAAGGATCTGCAAAAGCGGTTCGCCGCTCTTCCCGGCTTCGGCGCAGCCAAGGCAAGAGTGATGGTCGGCGTGGTGGGCAAGCACCTTGGCATCCGGCCCGATGGATGGGAGAGCGTGGCGCCGGACTGGCCGACGCTTGCCGACGTCCGGACCGTTGCGGAGCGCGAGGCGTACCAGACGCAGAAGCGCGCGTTCAAGGCCGCGATGCGCGCCGAGGCAGCAGCAAAGGGGGACACCAAGAAGGCCGCGCCGTCAAGGAAGCGGCCGGCCAAGGCGGTGGCACGTGCCCGCAGCTGAGGTCACCGTCTTCGAGGACGGCGGCGTCCGCATCGTCAAGATCGGCCCGATGGGGCCATACGGCAACAACGCGTACGTGGTGCGCGACGTCGCGGCGGCCGCTGCGGTGCTCGTCGATATGCCCCTCGATGAGACACCACTGCTCGAGGCGATCGCAGCGGAGGGCGGTGTCCAGACGATCATCGCCACGCATTGGCATCCGGACCACTGGATGACGTACGACGCCGTTCGCGCCGCAACCGGTGCGCCGGTGCTCGTCGGCAGCAGCGAGGTGAAGATCCCCAAGGAGCGCATCGACGGACGCCTGGATGACGGCGCCGAAGTCCAAGTCGGCAGCGCGCGCATCGGCATCATCCATACACCCGGCCACACGCCCGGCAGCATCTCGCTGCGCGTCGGCCGGGCCGTGATCACCGGCGACACGCTGTTTTATGGCGGACCCAGGGAAGACGAGTGCCCGCGGCGACCTCGAGACGATCATGGCAAGCATCACCGCCAAGTTGCTGCCATTACCGGAAGAAACGATCGTGCTCCCGGGACACGGCACCACGACGACGATCGCTGCGAGCCGGACCGGCGTTGCCGCGTATCAGCGCCACCCCAAGCCTGCGGGCTACTACGGCGACGTCGAGTGGGGTGACTGACTCAGGATCCTCGGGCGGGGCGAGCACGGGAGGCGATGCAGGCGGACTGCGTCTCGGCACTGCCCGCGGGCGGTGGGTGCTCACGGCGACGGTGCTGGGCAGCGCGATGGCACAGCTCGACGCCACCGTTGTCGGCATTGCGCAGCCCGCGATCGGCAAGGACTTCCACGCCACCATCGCGGGGCTGCAATGGGTGTCGGCAGGCTACCTGCTCACCGTCGCGGGTCTCATTCTCCTGGCCGGCGCGCTGTGCGATCGCTTCGGCCGGCGGCTCATCTTCGTCATCGGCGTTGCATGGTTTGCCGTCGCATCGCTCATCTGCGCGATCGCGCCCAACATCGGGCTGCTGATCGCGGCGCGAATGCTGCAGGGCGTTGGCGGCGCGCTCCTCACGCCCGGCAGTCTCGCGATTCTCCAGGCGTCGTTCGCTCCGGAAGAGCGCGGACGCGTGATCGGTGCATGGTCCGGGCTTGGTGGCGTCGCAACCGCATTGGGACCCTTCGTCGGTGGATTCCTGATCACTGCGATCTCGTGGCGCTTGATCTTTCTGATCAATGCGCCGATCGCCGTTGCGATCCTGTTCATCTCCGCGCGACAGGTCCCGGAGTCGCGCGACCTCGAGGAGACGGGATACATCGACATCGCCGGCAGCGCGTTGACCATCATCTTCCTGATCGGCATCTCATACGGACTCATCCAGGGGTCAAGCGGGCACTGGACATCGCCGGCGGTCATCGGGGCGCTGATCGTCGGGGCCGCCGCGCTGATTGCGTTCATCGTTGTCGAGCTGCGCATTCGCGCACCGATCGTTCCGCTGGACATCTTCAAATCCCGGCAATTCAGCGCGACGAACGCAGTCACACTGTTGATCTACGGAATGCTGGGCGGACTGTTCTTCCTCCTCCCCATCGAGCTCCAGCAGGTCGCGCACTACAGCCCTACCGAGGCAGGCGCGTCGGTACTGCCCGTGACCGCGCTGATGTTCGCCCTCTCGTCACGTTCGGGGGCACTGTCTGCGCGTATCGGCCCGCGCCTGCAGATGACTGCGGGGCCGCTGATCGTCGCCGCCGGACTGGCCCTGTTCGCGCGCGTCAACGCCGACGGCAACTACTTGCTGGAGGTGCTCCCGGCGGTGCTCGCGTTTGGCTTCGGGTTGGCCATCACGGTTGCGCCGCTGACGTCGACGGCGATGTCGTCGGCGCCACCAGAGCGCAGCGGACTCGCGTCGGCGGTGAACAACACCGTCGCTCGCACCGGGAGCCTGCTCGCCGTGGCGCTCCTGCCCGCAGCGGCGGGGATCACGGGCGACAGCTACCTGCACCCTCCAGTCTTCGAGACCGGGTTTCAGCACGCAGCGTTCATCGCCGCAATCGTCTGCGCCGCGGGCGGTCTGCTCGCAGCTGCCACGATCCGCAATCACCCGCTTCCGGGACAGCGTCCGTCATCCAGCGGGGACTTCCAGCCGGCAGCCGCTGCCGCGGAGTAAGACACCGCGGGGAGAATCGCTCCGTAGCAACTCTTACGAAACGCGTGCGGACGCAGCTACTCCCCGGTCTCGCCGTCCACCGATTCGCGGATGAGGTCCGCGTGCCCGTTGTGGCGCGCGTACTCCTCGATCATGTGGCAGAGGATCCAACGAAGGCTCGGCGCCCTGCCGTCGGGCCAGGGACGCTTGGCCAGGCCGGCAAGCCCGGCACCGGCGAGCGCCTCTGCGAGCCCGGCACGCGCCCGCACCACGCTCTCCTGCCAGATCGCGAGCAGCTCGTCAGGCGTGTTGTCGACGGCTGAATGCCACTCCCAGTCGGGATCTGCATCCCAGTCAACGCCGGCCCAGAGGGCGTCAGGCTCGCGCCCGTGCAGCCACTGCGAGAACTTCGAATCCTCGACGAGGGCCAAATGCTTGAGCATCCCGCCGAGGGTCATCGTCGAGACGCCGACAGTGGTGTTCAGACCAGTGGCGTCCAGTCCGCGGCACTTCCATGCGAAGGTGGCCCGCTGGTATTCGAGGAACCCCACGAGGGTCTCGGCCTCGTCCGCCGCAACCGGGGGCTCCGGACGTCCGTGATCGTCGATGACCGTCATGAAGGCGAGTCTATGGGTGACGCCCCTGGCGTCGTCCTTCACCGGTGACCGCATACCCGCACGGGGAGTCGAACCCCGGTTACCACCTTGAAAGTGCCCTCGGACGGCTGTCGCGGGGTGTCAGGGTGTTGCGCCAAAGGCTGAAGTGAATTCGACGCGGGTCCTATCACGGTCGCTCAGGGTCGCCCCGTCCCGCCTGGCATCAGTTCGTTGGGCAACAAATGGGCAACAAGTGAAGCGTCCTGTGAACCCTTGCCAGCCCGTGTCAACTAGCAGGGACAATCCTACGGACTGGCGAGCGTCGCGCCCAAGAGGAGCGGCGCTGGGTGAGACGGTGTAGGTCGCGGCCGTATCTCAACAGTTGGGACCCGGTCCTTGCGCCGGCGGTCCGGCGTTAACGGCGACGCCCTGCGACGTCACCAGTATTTCGCGGGCCGGGCCAACATTTATCAACTGTTGGAACAAGACCGTGCGCGTCGTCGCGTCACGGATGGTGACTTCCCATGGCGGCTGAGGTGAATCCGTTGGAAGCAACGGAACCGAAGCGGCGCAGCCTATGGAAAGGGCGCGCCCGCCCTTCCACGGGGTGACAACGATCGTGTCTGGGCTATCGTTGAAGACTGTCAGCTGCATCGATGCTGGCGACGTCGGGGTTACCCGTGCCGTCGGCGCAGACATCCCTGCGCATGCCGTGACGGCTCCCGTGACCACGCCTGCGACCAGTACAGGCAGCCACGAACGTCGCGTCATGCTGATTGGAGCCCGGCCCTCACGTCCCTGATGTCCCTTCAATCAACGCGCCCGTCTGCGCGTCGATGAAGAGGACGAAGAACGAAACTGGTGCCGGCGCCGCGGCTCCCACGGGGCCGTATGACGGACCGCGAAAGGAACTGCCCATATTGAGGGACACGGCCCACGCGAGTCGATCGTCGATTGAGGGAACCACATGTGTATCGGTGAAGTCCACGAGGATCGCTTGGCTCACTGTGCCCCCTGGGAACTGAGCCAAGGCATCTACCTGAGCATCAGCTTGCGACACTGTCGCCGTCTGCGTGGCTGTTTCGAGGACTATTCCTTCCTGAGCCAGGGCAGCGGAACTCACCGAGTTCAGAGTCGGTCCAGGCGTGTTGGCCCGAGCGCCAGGCCCGAGCACCGCGAAAGCGAGAAGAGCCGCCACGGCAGCCGCTGTGGCAATAGCTAGCCAGCCAAGTCTCAATTTGCGCATGCCCAGTCCCAGATTATTGTTTCCGTAGACGATGCCGTGGTGTTACCGAAATCGATGCTGTCCTGATTGACGACGGTGCCCGAGAAGGCTTGCCAACCACCGATATACGCTTCGGTGCCCTTGAAAACCTCGGATGTGTCGTACCCACCGGGCATTTGGTCGGCAAGCGTGCCGACTTCGCCTTCGTTCTGGGCGTCATTGGGCGTGAAGGACGCAGTCTCGAGATCCTTTGTCGACCCGAACTCGAATGTAAAGTCGCCCGCCGTATTGCCGTATAGCGTCGTGTATGTTGTGTACGTACCGTCTGGCTCTGGCGTGAACCACTTAGTCCGCTCGACGCCAGGGGATATGCTCCATTGGACGAAGGTGTGACGCGTGCCGCCCGAGTACTCCCACCAACCAACCTGAGCCCAGTTGGCCGTTGTGTTGTTGAGCATGGTCCAAGCCGACACTTCGCTGCCCGGCTGCACCCATGGCACGTAGTTCAATATGGTCGAATACACGCCACCGATGCCAGTGGCTGCACGGACCCACCCATCGTGGTAATCCACGCCGTTATTCGCGCGACCCGGCTGGCAACTCGCGGAGGCCGGCGCGGCGCTAACGATTCCCGTAGAGACAAGGACTGCGAGAGTGCCGAGTAAGCCAATGACCCGCCGGGGCCCGAGGGCGCGCCTCACGAAACCACGTCGGTTGACATGATCTCGGTCCGAGCCCTTTCTCCGAATCGTCGACCGCCCACTTCCACGGTGCAAATCTAACGCACGGTCGTGGCCTGCAACGCAGCAAACCGTAACAGTTCGATAACGCTTAAGTCGTTCAGCCGCTTCATGTGCGTGCAGCACCGCAGTACGTTGTAGGCGGCGCGACTTGCCTCGCTCCACGATACGTACCACCCCGAGGCTCGAGCTGAGGTGTTGTGGCCCACCCATTCTAAGTACGGATCCGGCGCGGATCCTGACACCGCACGGTGGGACGGGACGACAAGCGTCGCCGCCGCGGCCGCCAAACTGGCGACAGTTGGAGCAGATCTTGGCACAAACCTCTCAATCTCGGGGGATTCGCGGCCCGGAGCGGACGTGCCGGAGGGCGAGCTTTTGCGGCTTGCCGGGGTCGAGCGATCGCTCAGGGGTCCGGTCAGGCGGTGTGTTCTTCGACCCAGCGTCGCAGGGCGTCCCGGGGTACCCGCACGGCTCGCCCGACCCGGATCACAGGGAGTGACCCCGAGCGTAGAAGCTCGTAGGTCCGCGTGCGACCCAGTTGCAGCTCCGCCTCCACGTCGCGGACGGTCAGCAGCATCGGGCCGCGGTCGGCGGCCGGCACCCCTAGCCTGTCGTCCACCCGCGGGCACACCGGCAGGGGAAGAGGCGCGGGCGCAACACCCATCGGGCGCTCGGATTGCTCGCTGAGCTGGGCATGGTCCGTTGCTGTGCCTCGGGCGAGGGCGTATCAGGGTGGCCCCAAGGAAGCTGCACCTGGTCTGGGTTTTGCATCAGCAGGTTCCCGGGGAGCCGGCATTCGGCGACATGTCGCTGGCAGGCATACCCTGAGCATCCCAGGATTTTGCTCACAGAGCGCCTACAGTTTTCGGCCACATCGGGCGCCGTGCTGACACGGCTGAGGCCGGTGAGGACAAGATCGACGTCCGGTTAGACGCTCGACAACCAGCGTCGTCACGGGCGCCGGCTCGACCATGAACGGTTCAGCAGTTCGAGCTCGCCCTCAGTCGGGCCGTCAACGTCGGGCGGGTCTCGGTGTTCGACAAACAGCCCTGCGCGATTGGGCGCAGCAATCGGTCACTGATTCGAAAGACGGCATCGACCCAAGGATGGTCGAGGAGGGTCGCTCGAGCCGCCGGGTTGCAGCTCGGCGTGCCAGTGGCGAAGCGCGCGGAGTGCCACCACCGCGCCCTCGTGCTTGTACCAGCAGCTGGGGAAGCGTTCCGAGAGAGCGAATGCCCGCGCCATCCAGTTGACCCAGCCCAGGAGCGACAAGAAGTCCTCGCTGGGCTGCGCGTATCGGCGATGCCGCTGCTTGTAGAAGCCGGGGAGTCCGCGGCGTGCTGAGGGTCGTCCAGCCGGGTCCGTAGCTCGGCGACCTCTCCGGCGACGGACGCAAGCCCGACGTCGAGCTGTGCCGCCCATTTGGTGAGCGCCGCGATGCGGCTGGCGGTGCTGTTGGTCGTGCGCGTCACGGCGTGAGCCCCGGGCCGATTTCGGCGCGAGCGCCTCTCTGTGGAGAAGCGCGTTGTACGGGTCGAGCAGCACCTTCGCAGCCTGGAAGTCACCTGGGTTGATGCCTCGTGATGGCGGCAGCAACTCGGCGCAGTACCGGGACGCACGCCGCCCTCGTCGCTGACGAGTTGGTCGAGCCGGTGCTCGGCGGCGTCGGTCTCGCGCAGCCACCGGTCCAGCCCCGTGCCCGGAGCCTGCTCGGACCAGCGGTCGATCGCCAGGGCGGCCTCAAGGCGGGTTGCGTGCTCACCCGGTTCGGGAGCGCCGAGGTCGGCAAGCGCGGCGCGCTGCGCCTCCGTCGCGGGGGCGTAGACGTCAGGCGCTGAGACG
>CAWHWM010000007.1:0-132526 GCA_963833055.1 Candidatus Dormiibacterota bacterium
GCAGCGTCTCGACGTTGGGGTTCACCGGGTACACCGCTCCCTTGAAGCCGCCGTCGATGAGATTGCGAACGACTGCGTGGCCGATTCCGGCGGTGTTTCTCCCCGCGCCGATGACCGCGATCGATTGCGGCCTGAGCACTCTCGCGATGCTGTGGACCCCGGCCGTCCATGCGCGCTGCTCGCTCGCGGCGAGCGATGCGCCGGTCGGCTCGATATCGAACGAGAGATGTACGACGCCGTATTCGATGGCTCGGCTCTCTTGCCGGAAGCCGGCAGACTGGAATACCTCGAGCATTGACCGGTTGTCGATCAACGTGTCTGCGGCGAAGCGGGTGATGCCGTTGTCGGCGGCGTAGCTCGCGAGGTACTCCAGGAGCAGCGTTGCCAGCCCGCGGCTCTGATGGCTGTCGGCGACGGCGAATGCAACCTCGGCCTCGTCGCCGCTCGCAAGCCGCTCATAGCGGCCCACCGCAATCATCTCGTCTCGGAGAAATGCGACGAATGCCATGCGGTCGTGGTAGTCGACAGTCGTGAAGCGCGTGACCTCACGATCGGTCAGCTCTGTCCTCGGACCGAAGAAGCGGAAATACACGCTCTGAGCGGACTGCCGCGAAAAGAACGCGCGATGCGCCGCTGCATCGTCGGGGCGGATGGGCCGGATGTGCACGGTGCCGCCATCCGCCAGCACGGCGTCCATGGCCCATGCAGCCGGGTAGCCGGGCGCGACCGGCTCGCTCACATGCAGGACCGTGGATATTCGATCGAGGGCCATTGCACAAGCCTCAACGAATGGCGCCATGCGCGCTAGAGCCAAACGACCCGATTGTTGGGACGTATGGCGCTCACCGTGCCAAACCGCAGGCAGTCCTGCCGCGATTCAGAGTGGGCGATTCAGAGTGGGCGATTCAAAGTGGGCGATTCAAAGTGGGCGATTCAAAGTGGGATCGTCACTCGCACGGTCGTGCCCTGGCCCAACGCGGAATCAACGGCCAGCGTCCCGCCGATAGCCGCAGCGCGTTCCGCCAGGTTGCCCATCCCGAGTCCGCCCGACGTTGCCTCGCGGTCGAACCCGCGACCGTCGTCATCCACCTCGATGACGGCCGACGTGCCATCGCGCCGTACGGACACCCGGCACGTCGTCGCCGCAGCGTGACGTCCGACGTTCGACAGCGCCTCTCGGACGATGTGCACGATATGTGCCGCACCGCCTGCAAGTGCGGGCTCCAGGGTGACGTCAACGTCGACGACGACGGTCACGCCGGTGCGTTCCTCGGTCTCGTGCGCGATCTGCTCGAGCGTGTTGGTGAGATTGCCGGCGCTGAGCACGCTCGGGCGGAGACCGAAGATGTAGCTCCGCAGATCACCGATGACCTGGTCGATCTCCGTGACGAACTGCTGGATGCGGTCTGCCACCCGGGCATCACCAACCACCGCCGCCGTTCCCTGGAGACCGATGCCCACCGCGAACAGGGACTGGATGACGCCGTCATGCAGGTCACGGGCGATCCGTTCGCGATCCTCGATCATCCCGAGACGCGTGACCTCCGAGATGGCGCGTGCATACTCGAGCGCCAGGCTTGCCTGCGCCGCGAAGCTCTCGAGCAGCGGAATGTCGGCCGATCCAAAGTCAGGTCTTCCGATGAGGCGACCGATTGCCAGGACACCGGCAGCGCTGGTCCTCAGCGCCAGCGGCACAAGGATCATCGGGCCAACGCCGGCAATGCTCACCATCGGCTGCGTCAGTGTCGACCGGCTTGCATCCGTCACGACCATCGTCTGCTCGGTGCGGATCACTTCAGCGGACAGTGAGCCGGCGAGTGGCACTTCGACATTGCGCAAGTCGTGCGCGCCGGCGCCGTCGGCGACGATGATGCGCAGGCCGTCACCTTCCGGGATGCTGATGGTGGCCATGTCGGCGTCGCCCAGTTCGCGGGCATGCTTGGCCACGAGCTGGAGCGCGGTGCGGGCGGTATCGCCTGCGAGCAGCGTGGTTGCGACTTCGCGTACGGAGTCCAACCAGCGTTCGCGAAGGTGCAACTCTGCGTAGAGCTGCGCATTGGCGATCGCAACGCCGGCCTGCGTCGCAAGCACCACAACTGCTGCCTCGTCCTCCTCCGAGAACTCCGATGCCCCCTGTTTGTCGGTGAGGTAGATGTTGCCGAAGACGCGGCCATGTGCACGAATTGGCGCGCCGAGGAACGAACCCATCGGCGGGTGGTGTGGCGGGAATCCGACGGAGCGCGGGTCATCCGCGATGTCGTGCAGCCGGAGCACCGCAGGCTCGCGGATCAGAACGCCGAGAATGCCGCGCCCGCGCGGAAGCTCTCCGATTTCGTTCCGATCCTGCGGGCTCATCCCGCTTGTGATGAAGTCAGCGAGGTCGGTCCCATTCGCTGCGAGCACGCCAACGGCGCCGTATCGCGCCTCGGTCAACTCCACCGCCAGATCGACGATGCGCTGCAGCAAAGCCGGCAGCGAGAGTTCTGCTGCCAGCGCAAGGCCTGTCTCGAGCAGACGGTCGGCGCGTCCGCTGCTCATTGCCATCCCGCCGGATCATAGTCCCGCGGGATTGCGACACCCTCAGCCGGTGGCGAGCGTCGAAACCAGCCGATCGAGAAAGGCCCTGACGGTCGCCTCGGCGATGCGATGCATGAGCAACCGGTCGAGGCGCCGTCCGATTGCTCCGAGTGGAGGCTCATAGCGGCCGTGGATCGTGAGTTGCGTCAGCTCCGGGTCAAGAGGAGCGACCTCGAGATCGGCGCTCAGCACCGGAAAGAGGCCCGGTGTTGACGTCGCTCTCCAGGTGAGCGGCACGACCGTGACATCACCTCTCGTGAGCGCCTGCCCAACCTCGCACCGAACGGCCTTGCTCAGCATCGGGAGGTCGCCCGTCGGCCCGACACGCATTCGCAGAGCCTCGCCCTCGTCCATTGCGGCGGCGGAGAGGGGTGCGAGCCATCCATTGTCTTCGGCGAGCACCCGATCGCAGACGCGTTTGGCCGAGACGTGGACGTAAGCAAAGTCGTGGAGAAGCATGGTGTTCATCTGGGCATCCGTTGATCTCATGCTGACCTCAGGCACCCTTCCAATCCAGAGGAGAAGGTCACCAAGACCTCGGGACGATCGGCAGATTCAATCGAAACGGCACGCTGCTAGAGTGCAGACGTGTCTGTTGAACCTGCGATCAGGGTGATGTTGTGCGATGACCACGAGCTGGTCCGCCGCGGACTGAGCAGCATCCTCGAGGGCGCCGACGGCATCGATGTGGTTGCTGAGGCAGGCGACGCTGATGCCGCGCTCAAGGCTGTCGAGGCCAGCCATCCGGACGTCGTGATCATGGATGTCCGCCTGCCGGGCCGTTCGGGGATCGAGGCGTGCCGGGAGATCCGATCCGCGTTTCCCGACACCAAGGTGCTCATCCTCACGGCTCATTCCGACGATGAAGCACTCTTCAGCTCGATCATGGCGGGTGCGGCGGGGTTCGTCCTCAAGCAGGTGCGCGGCGGCGATCTCGTCGGAGCCATCCGTCAGGTTGCACGCGGCGAATCACTGCTGGATCCCAGCGTCACCGCGCGCGTGCTCGCGCGACTCCGAGGCGAGGGCGCACCGGCGAACGACGGTATCGCCGACCTCACCCCGCAGGAACGAAAGATCCTGGACCTGGTTGCCGAGGGCATGACCAACCGGCAGATCGCCGAGAAAGTCTTTCTCGCGGAGAAGACCGTGAAGAACTATGTGTCGAACATCCTGTTGAAGCTGGGGCTTTCGCGCCGCGCGGAAGCTGCCGCGTTCATGGCACGGCGCAACAGCAAGAACCGCGACAACAGCGAGTGGTCGTAGCGCCCTAGCTGACCGCTGGTGCGCTGGTCGCCGGCGCTGCAAGGCCGGTGACCTTCAGGATCTCATCCTCGCCGAGCGTGTCGTGCTCCAGCAACGCGTGCACGAGCGCATCGAGCTTGTCGCGATTGCTGGTGAGCAGTGAGACCGCCTGACGCAGGCACTCCTCGCAGATACGCCGGATCTCCTCGTCGATGAGCGCAGCTGTCTCCTCGCTGTATGGGCGCACGAAGCTCGCTGACTGACCTGGGTTATCGGCGTCGTCCGTGAGGCTGAGCACGCCCACCTTTGGGCTCATGCCGAAGCGCACCACCATCTGTCGCGCGATATTGGTCACCGAGCGGAGGTCGCTCTCGGCGCCGGTCGTGACGATGCCGTACACCAGCTCCTCGGCGGCTCTTCCCCCGAGCGCTCCCGTGATGCGGCCACGAAGGTAGTCCTCGCCGTAGTTGAACCGGTCGTCCACAGGGCTCTGGACGGTGACGCCGAGCGACTGCCCGCGCGGGATGATCGACACCCTGCGCACGGGGTCGGCACCCGGCTGCAGGAGTCCGAGCAGCGCGTGTCCGGACTCGTGATACGCGATCCGCTCCCGGTCGGCTGCACTGAGCGAGAGCTTGCGTTCGGATCCCAGCTCCACCTTCTCCAGGGCGTCGGTGAAGTCGATCTGTTCGACGATCGATGCGTCACGGCGAGCCGCCGCAAGCGCTGCCTCATTCGCCAGGTTGCGCAGATCCGCCCCCACCATGCCGGCTGTCAGCGACGCGATGATGCCGAGATCGACGTCGGGTCCAAGTGGGATGTGGCGCGTGTGGATGCGGAGGATCTCGAGACGGCCTCGTCGATCGGGGAACGGCACCGTGATGCGCCGGTCGAATCGCCCGGGCCGCAGCAGCGCCGCGTCGAGCACGTCGGCGCGGTTGGTCGCGGCAAGCACGATCACACCCTCGTGCGGGTCGAAGCCGTCCATCTCGGTGAGGATCTGGTTGAGGGTCTGCTCCTGCTCCTCATTGCCGCCGAACCGCGCGCCCGTCGATCGCGAGCGGCCGATGGCGTCGAGCTCGTCGATGAAGACGATGGCCGGAGCCGCGGCGCGTGCCTTCTTGAAGAGGTCGCGCACGCGGGCCGCGCCGACGCCGACGATCGCCTCGATGAACTCCGAGGCGGAGATGGAGAAGAAGGGCACTCCGGCCTCGCCGGCGACCGCTCGAGCGAGCAGCGTCTTGCCGGTTCCCGGCGCGCCGATGAGCAGGACGCCTTTCGGCACCGTGCCGCCGAGACGTTGGTATTTCTCGGGTTTCTTGAGAAAGTCGACGACCTCGACGAGCTCGGCCTTGACCTCATCGATCCCGGCGACATCCGCGAAGGTCGTCTCGGGACGCTCCGGGTCATACAGCCGCGCGCCGCTCTGGCCGAACCTCCCGAGCACGCCTCCCGCACCGCCGCCCATGAGCGAGGCGCTCCGGCGCATCAGGTAGATGATCCCGAACACGATGATCAGGGCCGGGCCAAAGCCCAGCAACAGCGTCTCCCATAACGGCGTTGGCGGGTTGGGCGGCTCCGCAAGAATGCTCACCTTCTCCTTGACGAGCTCAGCTTCAAGGCCGTCATTCGCGAACGTCGGACGTTCCGTCGAGAACGTCGTGGCGCTCGGCTGTCCGGACCCCGCGCTCACCGCCTTCCGCGTGGTCCCCGTGATCGAGTCGCCGGTCGCCGTGATGTTGATGACGTTGCCCGCTTCGACCTGGGAATAGAAGACGTTGTAGGGGATGGTCACCGAGGCGGGTGTCGACGCCGCTTCGATGATGCTGGTGATGATGAGGTTGAGGACCAGCAGCACAAACAGGACCAGCCAGAAACGCCGCCAGCCCATCGGGTTGTAGCCGGGCAGGTTGGTGCGCTGGGTCCCGGGTGCGGGTTTCTTCCCCTGGTCAGGGCTGAGCGTCGCCATCGATCTCGGCCTTGCGCGGCAGCCGCGTCTTAGACCTGACCGTTGGGTATCAGGTGGATCGCCGTTTCCTCGGCGTCGTCATCCGGCTCCTCGGAATCGAACTCGTCGGATTCGCCACGGAGGAGCTCGATGTCGTCGTCGCCGGACTCCGGTGCCTGCAGCCCGCCCGCTTCGGGTTCCTCGGCGCCGGCTGCCCGATCGGGTTCCTCTTCACTGAGACGCTCATCGAGCGTGTCGCGCCGATACTCGTCGACGTCGTGCAGACGGCCCTGCAGCGAGGCGTCCTCGAGAGCCGGGTCGTCCTCATCGCCAGTCACTTCGGCAGGGTCGGGTTCCGCGCTCCCGAGCGGTGCATCGGAGTCGGCGGGGGAGTCGTTCGAGGGAAGATCTTCGGGGTGGTCAGTCATGCCTTCATGATGGACGAAGGGTCCAGGGTCAGTGCAGCCTGGCGACCGAGTCACACGCAAGGAGACACTCGATGACCAGTGCTGAGTTGCTCGCGGACGCCTTCGAGCGCATCCGCGTCGTCGTCCATCACGTCACCGACGGCCTCGACCGCGAACAGCTCGCCGCGCGGCTCGACAGCGAGGCGAACTCCATCGGCTGGCTGATCTGGCACCTGACCCGCATCCAGGACGACCACGTCGCAGGCGTTGCCGGAACCGAGCAGGTGTGGACGTCGGGAGGGTGGGTCGAACGATTCGCGCTACCGCTCGAACGCATGGACCACGGCTTCGGGCACACGCCGGGTCAGGTTGCGTCAGTTGTCGTCGATGCCGAGGATCTCCGCGCCTATTACGACGCCGTCCACGCAGCCACGCTCGAGTACATCGCCGGTCTGACCGACGCGGACCTCGATCGCGTCGTTGACGAGCGCTGGGATCCACCGGTCACCCTCGGGGTCCGGTTGGTGAGCGTCATCAATGACGACGTGACACACACCGGGCAGGCGTCGTTCATTCGCGGCATCCTCGAGCGCCGTTAGCCGAAGCGGCGCTGTGCGCAAGCGCTCAGGGCTGTGGCGATCATCTGTTCATGCGACGGCAGCCGACGAAGGGACGGCGTCGAGGCACTCGTCGATGATGGCGTGAACGAGACGGTCCACCCGCTGCTCACCGAGCCGCGGCGCCCGGCGCGACAGCCGTTCCACGATCTCGTGCTCGCGCACCACATCTCGTTCCGGCAGCAACGCTGCCACCTTGCGCTGCTGCACAGCCTCGACCATCGCGGCGCGGCACTCGATGAGACGGAACACCGCGTCGTCGATCGTGTCGATCATGTCCCGGCATTCCTCCACGGACCCGGCCACGGCCGGCCGTGTCATGACGCAGAGCGACCGCGCCGTCTGGACGATCCGGCTGAGAACGGCAGGCGTGATCGCCTGGGCCGCGTCACACAGGGACGCTGCAGGATCCGGGTGACACTCGATGAGGAGCGCGTCCGCGCCTGCTGCGAGCGCGGCCACCGCAAGTGATGGCACCCACCGCGCGTTGCCTGCCGCGTGGCTCGGATCCACGGCAATCGGAAGATCGGTCATGTCGCGGAGCACGGCGATCGCGCTCACGTCGAGCGTGTTCCGCGTTGCGGTCTCGAAGGTGCGGATACCGCGCTCGCAGAGCACGACCTGGCGGTTGCCCTCAGTGGTGATGTAGTCCGCCGCTGCCAGCCATTCGTCATAGGTGGCCGACATCCCGCGCTTGAGGATGACCGGCATGCCGCTCTGTCCAGCCGCGCGCAGCAACGGCGTGTTGTGCATCGAGCGCGCTCCGATCATCAGCGCATCGACGTGGTCGCGGAGGAGCGCGATGTCATCCGCCTGCAGCGGCTCGGCGATGACCGGCAATCCCGTCACGCGCCGCGCTTCGTCGAGCAATGGCAGACCGGCGATGCCGAGTCCCTGGAACGAGCCCGGCCTGGTGCGGGGCTTGAGGACGCATCCGCGAAGGACGGAAGCCCCGGCCCGTTGCGCGGCAATTGCGTGCCCTACATACCCGTCCTCGACGGCGCATGGGCCCGCGATGATCGGCACCGTGTCACCGCCGACTGCGACGGCGCCGATGCGCACCAGATGTGTGTCGTGTCTTCGGGTCGCGCTGAGCAGCAGCGGCTCGATGGTCACTGTATGGCACCTCCGTGTGGTGATGGGCCACCACACGGGATCCGGGGCTGACCCATCTCTGATGAACCAGCCCTGGTAACGACTGCGCGGTCGGGTTAGAAGACCCCCGGCAGCCTTACGGCTGGCGGGCCAAAGTATCGACGCGCAGTTGTCGCCATTTCCCCTCAACCCTAGCACAGCACCGGGGTCGCCGAATCCGCGAACTTGATCGAATCGCCGGAATCTGTAGGCTATACGCGTATCGGCGAAGAGTTGAGCGGACAGCCCCCGAATCGAGGTTTGTCTGACCCTGCCGTCGAACATGACGCCTGCGGCGTCGCATTCGTTGCCCGGATCGCCGGCGGCCCGGCTCATTCGGTGGTCGAGCAGGGGATCCAGGCGCTCGTCAACCTCGGTCATCGCGGTGCGTCCGGGGCCGAGCCCGACAGTGGTGACGGCGCCGGGATCCTGCTCCAGGTTCCAGACGCGTTCCTGCGTGACACGGCCGGGCTCTCGCTCCCGGCGCCGGGCACCTATGGCGTCGGCATGGCCATGCTGCCGCAGGATCCGGATGAGCGCGCGCGGTGCGAGGCGATCACGCTCCAGGCGTGCCGGGCGGAGGGGCTGCGCCTCCTCGGCTGGCGCGATGTGCCCGTCGTCGCCGATGCCGTGGGCCGCTCGGCGCGCCGCGCGCTGCCGTCACTCCGCCAGCTCTTCGTCGCCGCGATCGGTCTCGACGGGGCGGCGCTCGAGGGCCGCCTCCTCGTGCTGCGCCGTGTCATCGAGCGCGACGCGCTGGCTGAGGGAATCGGGCGCGATCGATTCCACTGGGCGAGCTTCTCGAGCCGCACCGTCGTCTACAAGGGGATGCTGACTGCGGCGCAGCTCGCCGGGTTCTACCCGGACCTGGTCGACGAGCGCGTGACCTCGGCACTTGCGCTCGTGCACGCACGCTTTTCCACGAATGTGCTGCCGCGCTGGGACCTCGCGCAACCGTTCCGGCTGTCCGCGCACAACGGCGAGATCAACACGCTGCGCGGCAATGTCAACTGGATGCGCGCACGTCAGTCGCGTTTCCGCAGCCCGCATTTCGGCGACGACATCGCCAAGCTCATGCCGGTGCTCGATGAGAGCGGCTCGGACTCCTCGCAGTTCGACAACGCGCTCGAGCTGCTCGCGATGACCGGCCGGTCGATCGAGCACGCGGTGATGATGATGATCCCGGAGGCGTGGCATCAGAACCCGCTGATGGATGACGAGCGGCGCGCGTTCTACGAGTTCCACAGCTCGCTGCTCGAGCCGTGGGATGGGCCGGCAGCCATCGCGTTCACCGACGGCCGCGTGATCGGCGCGACGCTTGATCGCAACGGCCTGCGCCCGGCGAGATACCTCGTCACGGAGGACGGCCTCGTCGTGATGGCGTCCGAGGCGGGCGTGCTCGACCTGCCGGAAGAGCAGATCGCACGCAAATGGCGCCTCGAGCCGGGGCGACTGCTGCTGGTCGACACAGCCGCGGGACGGATCCTCGACGACGCCGCCGTCAAGAAGGGCCTCAGCTCGGCACAGCCGTACAGCGAGTGGATCCGCGAGGGCACGGTGCATCTCGATGAGCTCGATCCTCCGGATCACGTGCCGGCGCCGGATCCGGGCACGTTGCTGGTGCGCCAGCAGGCATTCGGCTACAGCATCGAGGACGTCGAGATCCTGCTCGAGCCGATGGGCGAGACCGGTGAGGAAGCGGTCGGCTCGATGGGCAACGACACGCCACTCGCGGTGTTGAGCGACCGGCCACTCCCGCTCTTCAACTACTTCAAGCAGCTGTTCGCGCAGGTGACCAATCCGCCGATCGATCCGATCCGTGAGCAGGCGGTGATGTCACTGGTGACGACGCTCGGTGCCGGGGGCAACCTCCTCGAGCAGGGCCCGTCACAGGCAAAGCGGCTCGAGATGCCGCACCCCGTCCTCACCAATCACGACCTGGAAAAGCTGCGTCACGTCACCCAGCGCCAGTTCCCCGCCGAGACGATCTCGATGGTGTTCCACCGCGATGCCGGCGCGGCCGGTCTGGTGGCGGGCATCGAGCGCATCTGCCGGCTCGCATCGCAGCAGATCGAGGCGGGCGCGACGGTGCTGATCCTCAGCGACCGGCACATCGACGCGTCGCACGTGCCGATCCCATCGCTGCTCGCGACCGCTGCCGTGCACCACCATCTGGTTCGCGAGCAGACGCGCACCGGGGTTGGTCTCGTCATCGAAACGGGCGAGGCACGCGAGGTGATGCATCTCGCGCTCCTCATCGGCTACGGCGCCGAGGCGGTGAATCCATACCTCGCGTTCGAGACCATCGCCGACATCGCGCGCCGCGAGCTGATGCCACCGACCGTCGACGCGGCGCGCGCCGAGGACCTGTACGTGCAGGCACTCGTCAAGGGGCTTCGCAAGACGATCGCTCGCATGGGCATCTCGACGATCCAGTCATATTGCAGCGCACAGATCTTCGAGTGTCTCGGCATTGATCGTGCCGTGATTGACCGATACTTTCCGAACACGCCGTCGCGCATCGGGGGCATCGGGATGGATGTGATCGCCGCTGAGGCGATCGCGCGTCATCAGCGCGCCTTTCCGGACGTGCGGATCATGCCGCCGACGCTGGAAGACCGCGGCGAGTATCGGTGGCGCCGGGAAGGCGAGCTGCACCAGTGGAATCCCGAGGTCATCGGCGCACTACAGCACGCCGTCAAGGCCAACGACGAGGTGGCGTTCCGTCAGTACGTCGCGCTCGCCGACGACAAGTCACGCACGCTCAAGAATCTTCGCGGTCTCTTCGTGCTCCAGGAGGCGCCGGAGCCGGTGCCGCTGGATGAGGTGGAACCCGCCCTCGATATCGTTCGACGCTTCTCGACCGGCGGCATGTCCCACGGCTCGCTGAGCAAGGAGGTGCACGAGCTCCTCGCGATCGCGATGAATCGCATCGGCGCGCGATCCAACACTGGTGAGGGTGGCGAGGACTCTGTGCGTTTCGAGCCGGACGCCAATGGTGACTGGCGGAGGAGCGCGATCAAGCAGGTTGCATCCGCGCGTTTCGGCGTCACTGCGCACTACCTGGTCAACGCGGATGAGCTGCAGATCAAGATCGCTCAAGGCGCCAAGCCGGGCGAGGGAGGGCAGCTGCCCGGCCCGAAGGTCGATGAGGCCATTGCACGGCTCCGCCACTCGACTCCGGGTGTGGGGCTCATCTCGCCGCCACCGCATCACGACATCTATTCGATCGAGGATCTGGCCCAGCTCATCTGGGATCTGCGCTGCGTCAATCCCGATGCGCGGATCAGCGTCAAGCTCGTTGCTGAGGCCGGCGTCGGGACCGTCGCGGCGGGCGTTGCCAAGGCGCGCGCGGATCACATCGTGATCGCGGGATATGAGGGCGGCACCGGAGCATCGCCGCTCACCGCGATCAAGCACGCCGGTGTGCCGTGGGAACTGGGACTCGCCGAGGCCCAGCAGGTGCTCACCAGCCAGCGGTTGCGCAGCCGGGTCACGCTCCTTGCCGACGGGCAGATGAAGACCGGTCGCGACGTCGTGGTCGGCGCGCTGCTCGGCGCTGACGAGTTCGCATTCGCGACGGCGCCGCTGATCGCCGCGGGCTGCGTGATGATGCGTGTCTGCCATCTCAACACCTGCCCGGTCGGGATCGCGACGCAGGATCCCGTGCTGCGATCCAGGTTTGCGGGGCGACCCGAGCACGTCGTCGCGTTCATGCTGTTCCTCGCCGAGGACGTTCGCCGCTGGATGGCGCGACTCGGATTCCGGCGTTTCGAGGACATGATCGGCCGCGTCGATCTGATCGGCACGAATCCCGCAGTCGAGCACTGGAAAGCACGCGGGCTCGATCTGCAGCCGCTGCTCATGGTGCCGAAGGTGGATGCTCCCGAGGACCGCCGGCACAGCACGCATCAGATGGCCGACCTTGGCGAGATGCTCGACAACGAGCTCATCGCACGCTGCGGCGACTCGCTCGACACAGCCGAGCCGATTCGCATGCGACTCGCCGTGCGCAACGTGCATCGCTGTATCGGCGCGATGCTGAGCGGTGAGATCGCTCGCCGCCACGGGGCGTCCGGTCTGCCCGACGACACCGTTGCCGTGGAGCTTGACGGCGCTGCCGGTCAATCGTTCGGCGCGTGGCTCGCGAACGGCGTGACGTTGACGCTGCGAGGCGAGGCCAACGACTACGTGGGCAAGGGACTGTCCGGTGGCCGGTTGGTGATCGTGCCGCCGGAGCGTGCCACGCGCCGAGCCGAGGACAACATCATCATCGGCAACGTCGCGTTGTATGGCGCGACTGCCGGGGAGGCGTTCATTCGGGGCGTCGCCGGTGAGCGATTCGGTGTCCGCAACTCCGGGGCCGTTGCCGTCGTCGAGGGTGTGGGCGACCACGGCTGCGAGTACATGACCGGAGGCGCTGTGGTGGTGCTCGGGCCGACCGGGCGGAACTTCGCCGCAGGCATGAGTGGCGGTGTCGCATACGTGCTGGATGAGGAACGCACCTTTGCGGCGCGATGCAACCGTGCATCGGTTGCGCTCGAAACGCTCGGCGCCGGCGACCTCGAGCTGGTCCGCGGGCTGCTCGAGCGACACGCGACCCTCACGGGCAGTGCGGTTGCGAAACGCCTCCTCCGGACATGGCCGCAGGAACGCGAGCGTTTCGTCAAGGTGATGCCTGAGGAGTACCGGCGCGCGCTCCGCGCGCAGCTCGAGCTGGTGGGCTGATGGGAGCGCGCACGGGGTTCCTCGAGCACACGCGGCACACCGCGCACAAGCGTCCGGTGTCGGATCGGATCGCCGACTACCGTGAGGTGTATCTCCCGCTGCCGGTGCAGATCCTGCGTGACCAGGGAGCACGCTGCATGGACTGCGGCGTCGCCTTCTGTCACAGCGGATGCCCGCTCGGCAATCTCATCCCGGAATGGAATGAGCTCGTGCGTCGTGATGACTGGAGGGGCGCAGTCGAACGGCTCCACGCCACCAACAACTTTCCGGAGTTCACGGGACGGCTCTGCCCGGCGCCGTGCGAGCCGGCCTGCGTGCTCGCGATCAACGACGACCCGGTGGCGATCAAGCAGATCGAGCAGTCGATCATCGACCGCGCGTTCGACGAGGGATGGATTCGGGCTGAGCCTCCGGCGCATCGCACCGGCCGGCGCGTCGCAGTGGTCGGCTCCGGTCCCGCCGGGCTTGCAGCAGCGCAACAGCTCAACCGCGCAGGACATCGTGTGACCGTCTTCGAGCGTTCGGACCGGATCGGTGGGCTCCTTCGCTACGGCATCCCGGATTTCAAGATGGAGAAGTGGGTGCTCGATCGGCGCGTCGACCTGCTCGAGGCCGAGGGCATCACGTTCGAGACCGGCTACGACATCGGGATCGATATCACCGCGACGCAATTGCGCGAGCGTTTCGAGGCGATCGTGCTTGCCGTCGGCGCCGACCGGCCCCGCGATGTGGCCGTCCCCGGTCGCTCGCTGTCGGGAGTGCACTTTGCGATGGACTACCTGGTGCAGCAGAATCGCAGAGTTGCGGGCGAGCGCGTCAATGCCGTTCCTGAGATCTCCGCACGAGGCAAGAACGTGGTGATCATCGGCGGTGGTGACACGGGCGCGGACTGCCTCGGCAATGTGCTCCGTGAGCAGTGCAGCGACGTGCAGCAGCTCTACATCTACGCGCAACCCCCACAGACGCGCTCGGACGACAACCCCTGGCCGCAGTGGCCGTTGATCCTCAGGACGTATCCCGCACATGACGAGGGCGGCTCGCGCGAGTACGGCCTGATGGTGACGAGCTTTGAAGGTGAGCACGGTGGCGTGCAACGCGTCCGTGCGGCGCGGGTCGAGGCGCATCGCGAGAACGGGCGGCGCAGTTTCGTCGCGCTCCCCGAAGAGGATGTGTCTCTCGACGCCGACCTCGTGCTCATCGCAATCGGCTACGACGGCGCACAGCGATCCAGCCTGCTGGATGAGCTCTCGGTGACGTTTGACGGGAGCAATCTCGCGGTGGACGACACGTTCGCCTGCGCGTCACCCGGGGTCTTCGCAGCGGGTGATGCGGTGCGCGGCGCGTCGCTGATCGTCTGGGCGATTGCGGACGGCCGTGCGGCCGCGCGCGCCTGCGACGCGTATCTCACCGGGGCGGTCCGGCTCCCCTAGAAGATCCTCAGACCGGAGTCGGAATCGGGGTCGGGGTCGGTGCTGGTGTTGGTGTTGGGACCGCGCTCGCTGTCGGCGAGGGAGTGGGCGATGCGACAGGGGACGTGGACGGAGTTGGCGACGGCTGCGCAGACGCGGTCGGCGACGCCGTTGGTGACGGCTGTGCACTCGGGGTCGTGCTTGCGGACGGCGACGGTGTCACGTTCGGCAGAGGACCGACCTTGAGGCCCGGAGCGATGGTACCGATGCGAGGGAGGTCCGTCTGCGGACCGCCGAACGGCGCATTGGTGCTCGGCGCGGCGATGACGAGCGCCGCAACCACGGCTGCAGCGGCGAATCCGGTGACTGCAAGCGGCACGGCGATCGGCCGGCTCCGCTCCGGCCGGTCGCCCGTGTTCTGCGGAGAGCGGGCGTACGCGCGACGCTCCGGGGTGAGGATGATCCCCTCGGCAGCGAGACTCGCCCACGGCGCGTTCGAGTACACGAAGGCCTCGAAGAGGAGCAGCAGCGCGAGCACGCCCGTTGCAACGCTTGGTGAGCGGACCAACATCGCGACCGCACCGGCGATCCCGGCAACCATGAGCAGCGTTTCCACGCGGGACGACCGGATCGCGCTCAGCAGTGAGCGTCCGTCCTTGCTCTTCGCGGTGCGAAGAAACTCAGCGTGCTGCTGCAGGAGTCCGCGAACGCAGGCGAGCGTCACGACCCATGACAGTGCGAACCACACGCGCAGCGCATTGACGGCATCGCGCGTGCGAGCGTGGCAGGCTCGTCGCAACGCCCACACCGCACGGAGCATGCCGGTGCTGGCGAACGCCAGCGGTACCACGAGAACGGCACCGGTGAGCTGACGCACAGGAAGCCGTTCGTGCAGGGACGCCGCGAGCGCAGTCGCGAGCAGCAACACGGTGAACGTGGCCGTGAGCACCTCGGCAAACCACTGCACACTGCCGAGCAGGTAATGGATGCGCTGAGCGATCGTGAGGCGCATCCGGTGTTGCGCGAACGGCAGCATCTCGCGCCAGTGGAACTTGAGGATCTGAATGCCGCCGAGCGCCCAGCGATACCGCTGCTTCTTGAGGCCGTCGAAGTCGAGCGGCATCAACCCCTCCCCGTACGCGGCAGGGTCGTAGACGCCGCGATATCCGGCGCCGAGCATGCGCAACGATGCCTCGGCGTCCTCGGTGATGCAGTTTTCGTTCCAGCCGCCGATCTCGGCAAAAGCCGAGCGCCGGATGAGCCCCATCGTGCCGCAGAAGATGATCGCGTTGCGGTGGCTGCGCGCGATCATCGTGATGTCGAAGAAATAGCGGAAGCTGTAGAAGAGGCCGCGCAGATACGGGTTGTCCTGCCAGTCGCGGTAATGCTGCGACGTCTGCATGAACGCGACTGTCGGATCGTCGAAGTACCCGATCGTGTTGCGCAGCCACTGTGGATGCACCTGGTAATCAGCGTCCACGATGCCGAGGATCTCGACCTCCGCGGGGAGGCGCGGCGTGGCTTCGTTCAGCGCTCCGGCTTTGAATCCGGGCCAGTTCTCGAGGTGTACGAAGGTGAACCGTGGCCCGAGCTCCGCGCAGAGCTGCTCGATCGGCCGCCAGAGAGCGGGGTCGGTGGTGTTGTTGTCGACGACCTGGACGATCAGATTCGGGTAGTCGATCTGGGCCAGCGTTTCGAGTGTGGGGCGGACCACCTCGACCGGCTCGTTGTAGGTGGGGACCTGCAGCGCCACCCACGGTTCGCGGGTGAGCGGCGGCGGGACGCGGCGGCGCGAGCGTCGCGCGAGGACGTCGCAGATCTCGAAGGTGAACGACACGGAGAGGGCCAGGGCAAGGATTTCGAGGATCAGCAGGCCGATCGACGCAAGCAGTGCCCCGACCGGGAGACGGTCGAAGAAGGTCTGCACCGTGGCGTACGTCAGGTAGCAGGTGGCGGCAGCGGTGACCGCGACGAAGAGCTGTGCTCCGACCCAGCTCCACCGGGGCTGGATGAGGCGCATGACGACGATCAGGACGATGGCGACAATCCCGAGCGCGGTCATACCCGGCTCGTCCTGCTCGATCGTGAGGAAGACGGCTCCGGCGCCGGCGAGGGCCAGCGCGCAGAAGGGAATCCCGAGCCAGACACGCGCCGTCATGGCCGGCGGCAGCATCGCGACGATCAGCGTTGCTGCAAGGAGGAGTGCAAAGAAGATGACACTCTCGAGGATCATGCGGCGTCGGTCCCTCTGAGATCGCGCACCCGAGCGCGGTACCTTATCTACTAGTTCAACTAGCAGATTTAGCTCCGGTTACGGTATCAAACAGGGTCCCGGCCAAACCCGGAGCACGCTCGGCGGCAATTCAGCGCGAGTTCAGCGCCACGCCTCCCGTGCTCCGCCCAGCCCGTCTGCCGCCCCCATCCTGGTCCATATGTGATAGTCTCACTGTACGGTTCAGATATAGCCTGAGTGACAGGCTCTCTGGACACCACCAGCGAGACATGTGGAGGTACATCAAATGGGTATCGGAGTAGGCATCTTCCTGGTCGCCGTCGGCGCGGTGCTGACGTTTGCGGTCCACGTTGCCACCACCGGCATCGACTTGCACACGGTCGGGATCATCCTGATGGCCGCCGGTGCATTCGGCATCGTGCTGTCGCTCATCTTCTGGTCGTCGTGGGGAGGCCCTGCCGCCTTTCGCCGTGACGGGACGCCCGTCAACTCCCCGCCGATCGACAACCGCCCGATCAGCTGATCGGCGCTCTCGCTACCAGCACTGAAAGCAACATGAACTTCACAAGACAAGGAGGCGAGGCGTGATCATTCTGGGGATCATCCTTCTGATCATCGGATTGCTGGCTGCAATTCCGATCCTGGTCACCATCGGTGTGGTGTTGATCGTCATCGGGCTCGTGCTCGAGCTCATGGGAATGGCCGGCCATGCGCTGGGCGGCCGGCGCCACTACTACTGACACACGGGGCATCTGCCCCGGCTCTGCTGAAAGAGACGCGTCCCGATCGCCGGGGCGCGTCTCTTTCCATGCCATGGGAAAGGGTCCTTGTCACCGGGTCGGCGAGCGACAGCGCTGCGAGGCCACTAAACTGCGTCGCACTCATGCCTGATGCGCCTGACCCAATCAGTGGCATGCAAACACCCGCGCCACGAGCGAGTGCCAGCGGCGTGTTTTCGTGGGCCGAAGTACGCCGGGGCACCCCACTCAGGGCGCTGATCGACATTGTTCAATACGGCGTCGCGATCGTATTGCTCGTGCTCGCCGCCGTTGTGCTGGTCAAGAGCTTTGTCGCCTTCGTGACGTCGCTCTCCAACTACACCACCGCCCTGATCAGCGCCGTGGACGGTGTGCTCGTGGTGATCATCCTCATCGACATCATGCGGACCGTCCTCACCCACCTCGAGGGATGGGGCTTTCCGTTTCGACCGTTCCTGGTGATCGGGATCATCGCGGCCGTTCGGGACATCCTTGCTGTATCGACACGATTGACGTTCTCAGCCGGTCCAGCGCCGTCGGGATCGCCCTCGGTCACGCAGTCGTTGTTCGAGCTCGGGACGAACGCAGGCGTCATCCTGGTGTTAGCGGTCGCGCTGTTCCTGACTCGTGGTCAGAACGTGGACGCCGAGACCGACCCTCGGCAATAGCGCGCCGCACGGCGCGGCGCGCTATGTGAGTGGAGCGCTACGCCGCTGTGCCGGCCATCCGCGATGCGTTGGCCGCAGGAGCGAAGCCAACAGCAAGCAGCACCAACGCGGAGGCGGCATGCAGCGCGATGTCCAGGCCGCCGATCGGCACGATGCCGAGGAAGTTGCCCGTGTTGAAGATCGCTCCGAGCACGGCGAGCACGAGGTAGACGGCCCCGATGCCGCGTGCGAACAGGCGCGACGCGCTCGTTCCACGCGAGTACGCAAGGAGGCCCAGGAGGCCGACAGCCATGTGCACGACGTTGTGCACCGCGTTCACGGGGAAGAGTCCCAGGAGGTTGTGCGCGGCGGTTCCGTCCGCGCCTCCGAGAACAGGTATGAACCCGACGATGCCGACGAGCAGATAGACGGCACCGAAGATGCCGGCCGTCGTCTTTGGAATGGACATGAGGAGCCCTCGTGATGCGGTCGCTCGACCGCGGTTGCCAGGTACGTCTGTCGGGTGCTACGCGGCCGGTACCAGCAGTGGATCAGTGGTCGTGCACGAGCGGCGTTGATCCGTCCGGGGCTCCCGCGGCGTATCTGCAGAACATGGACATGTCCGGCGACCACGCCATAGCGCTGATGGGAGTGCTGTTTCTCCCCGTCGCGGTGATCCCCGTCCTGCTCGCGCTGCAACTCCTGGCCGGGCGGTCACCGATTGCGGCCGGGCTCTGGTCGCGGATCGAGATGGCGAGCCCGATGACACGTCTCGGCTCGCTGCTCCTCCTGGCGACAGCCGACATTCATCTCACGCTCGTCCCGGTGCATCTCGTCGAGCAGCCCATCACGGGTGTGCTGTTCCTGCTCGATGGGATCGCGCTCACCGCGGTCGCGCTCGCCGCATTCGCCACTCCCCGCTGGCGCGCTCCCGCTATCGCGCTGCTGGTCGCGAATATCCTTGCGTATGCCCTCTACCTGGTTGCGGGATGGGAGGGAGCTGACATCGTGGGTGTCGGCACGAAGCTGGTGGAACTCGCGGGGATCATCGTCGTGATGCGCTCATATCGCGAAGGATCGGCGCAGCGTCAGACGGCAACCGTCACGGTCCCGGCTGCCTGATCCCTCGTCAGCGAGGGTTCGGCCGGTCGATGTTCCAGTGCCGGCCGACGACCGCGAGCCAGCTGCCGTTCGGCGTCGCGGTCAGCGAGAACCTGCTGATCATCCGTTGGCCACCCTCGTGGTCGCCGTACAGCAGGTCGATCGTCACCGGCTGGTGAGCCGTCGCAGCGTTGCGGGCGACCGCGTAGAGCGGCTCGTTGGGATCACGAAAGGCGCCTTGCCAGAAGCCGGTATCGCCGGCGGGAACGTAGATGTCGCGGGTGAGGCGGCGAAAGGCTTCCGGCTTGAGCGGATCCGTCAGCACGCGTTCTGGATAGAAGCACCAGCCGTGGAGCACCGCGATGCCTGATCCGGCATTGCGCAGTCCGATGACGAGGTAGACCGCGTCCGGACCGACTTCGAACGCGGCGTGCCCACCGCCGATCGTCACCCAGTGCTGATCGGCGAACGAGACCTTCTGCGGCGGATCCTCGAGGCGCGACGGCATGAGGACCGGCCGCAACCCTGCCAGCAGCGATCGCTCAGCGGCACGTGCGGCACGGTTCGCGGAGCGGACCGAGGAGAACGTCGCCACCGCGAGGATGAGCGTGCCGCCCGCAGTCGCCAGCGAAGAGATGGTCACCCAATCAGCCATGACGCGGGAGCTTACTGACCCTGCGTCACTGACTGCCCGACGTGCGTTATGCGCGAAGCGGCACCAGACCCGCGAGCTCGTGGCCGTGACTTTGCACCGCCTCGACGTCGCGCGGTCCGAGGCGCTCGCCGCACGACGAGCAGACCAGCACGGCCTCGGTGACAGCGCCGCAGGCCTTGTGCGTGACGCGCAGTGGGGGACCGGCAGGCGCCGCATATTTGTCGCCCCACTGCCGCATCGCCGTCAGGACCGGCCAGAGGTCGCGGCCCTTGTCGGTCAGACGGTAGTCGTGCCGGGGCGGATGCTCGGAGTACGGCACGCGAACCAGCACGCCTGCGTCCACGAGCGTGTTCAGCCGGTCGTTCAGGATGTTCCGGGAGATGCCGAGGCGGCGCTGGAAGTCGTCAAAGCGTGTGACGCCGAGAAATGCGTCCCGGACGACGAGCATGCTCCACCATTCGCCGACGACCTCGAGGCACTGTGCGACCGAGCAGTCCATCCCGGAGAAGCTCTTGCGATCCATGGCTTCAGCATAGTGAGTTGCATAATAGAACGCAAGTGCTTAGAGTGGTGCCGATGACCCAGCCGAGTGCCTCCGACCCGACAACGCCCGCCGCCGTTCCCCCGGTGATTCGCCGGCGCATCGTCTTCGTTGTCACGGCGCTCGGGGCATTCATGGCATCGCTGGATCTCTCGATCGTGAACGTCGCGTTCCCGGCGCTGGAGCGTTCCTTCCCGAGCGATCCGCGCGCGACGCTCGCGTGGGTGATCACCAGCTACGGCATCGTGTTCGGCTCGCTGCTCGTGATCGCGGGTCGCACCGCCGACCGTCTCGGGAGCAGGCGGGTGTTCGTCGCGGGGCTCACCGTCTTCACGATCGGCTCGGCATTGTGCGGACTCGCGCCTTCGGTCGCGTTGCTCGTCGCGGGGCGGGTCATCCAGGGATTCGGGGCCGCGGCACTGTTGCCTGCCTCGTTGAGCCTGCTGCTCGGTGCATTCCCTGTTGAACGGCGTTCGCAGGTCGTCGCACTCTGGGGCGGAGTCGGCGCGCTCGCCGTCGCCACCGGACCATCGCTCGGTGCTGCGCTGATCACCGTGGGAGGGTGGCGATCCGCCTTCTTCGTCAATGTTCCGATCGGCATCGTTGCGTGGTTCGCGGGCAGACGTGTGCTCGTCAATTCGCGCGCTGCAGCTGCGACAGCAGCGCCGGACTATCTTGGTGCGGCGCTCATTGCCGTCACGCTTTCGGCACTGGTGCTCGGCATCACCGAAGGGCCGACGTGGGGATGGGATTCGACGGCGGTGATCGCATGCTTCGTGGGCGCGCTGATCGTCGGCTCGGTGTTTCTGTTCCGGTCGGCTCGGCATCCCGAGCCGGTCCTCGACCTCACGCTCTTCCGCGCTCGCTCATTCAGCGTCGCCAACGCAGCAACGTTTCTCTACGCGATGGGCTTCTTCGCGATGCTCCTCGGGAACATCCTCTTTCTCACGAGCGTCTGGCACTACCCGATCCTTGAAGCGGGTCTCGCCGTGACGCCGGGTCCACTCGTTGTCGCGGTGGTGTCCGGTCCGGCGGGCCGCGTGGCGTCGCGTGTGGGCTTCCGTAAGGTGCTGCTCGTCGGATTCACCGTCTTCTTCCTTGGTCTGGCGTGGTTCGCAACCCGTGTCGGTCTGCAGCACGACTACCTCACGGTGTGGCTGCCGGGCACGCTCATCATCGGACTCGGCATCGGGCTCACGTTCCCGGTCCTCAGCGCTGCAGCGGTCTCCAGCCTGCACCCAAATCGATTCGCCGTCGGAAGCGCCGTCAACCAGACGGCTCGCCAGATCGGCGGCGCATTCGGTGTCGCGCTGCTGGTGGTCATCCTGGGGACGCCGCTGACGCTGCCGGCCGCGCTGACAGCCTTCCATCACCTCTGGTGGTATGCGGCGGCCACGGCGCTGCTCTCCGGCCTGGCGTGCACGCTGATCAGCCACAGGCCACGGGCTGCAGCGGAATCATCCGTGCGCGTCGAGGAGCCTGCAGCGGACGCCCGCATCGCCGTTTAGCCGGCGAGCACCCGGCGCGTTTCTCGCGCCATCTCCACATCCTCCTGGGCCGTCACCACCACCACGGCCGGCGCGCGATCCGGTGCCGCGATCACAGCGTCGCCATCGGCCTCGAGCAGCGTTGCCGGCACGCCGAGCAGCGCGAGTCGCGAGCACACGCGGCCGCGGATCAACGCCGAATGCTCACCGACACCGCCCGTGAACACCAGCGCGTCAAGACGATCGAGCGACGTCGCGAGTCCGCCGATCACCCGGCTCAGCACGTGGACGTAGACGTCCAGCGCAGCGGCACACGCTGCGTTGCCGGCCGCTGCCTCACGTTCGACCTCGCGCATGTCGGAGAGGCCGCAGAGCCCGACCAGGCCGCCGCCGTGTTCCAGCGAGCGGGTCATCGCGCCGACCGAGACACCATGCCGTTCCTGCAGCCAGAGGAGCGCGCCAGGATCCACCGTCCCGCTTCGCGTCGCCATCACCGCTCCCTCGAGCGGCGTGAATCCCATGCTGGTGTCGACGCTCCGTCCGTCGCGAACGGCGCATGCCGAAACACCCGAGCCGATATGCGCGATCACGATCTGCAGTGACGTCGTCGGACGGCCGAGCAACGCCGCGGTTCGACGGGTCGCCCACGCGTACGAAAGGCCGTGAAACCCATAACGGCGGACTCCCCATTCGCGCCAATGCGCGGGCACCGCGTAGGTGGTGGCGTAGCTCGGGATTGTCGCGTGGAACTCCGTGTCGACGCACACGACCTGCGGCCGGTCGATGGTTGCGCGTGCGGCGTCGAGGAGCGCAAGCGCCGGCGGGAGGTGGAGCGGTGCCAGCTCCACCGCCGCTTCGAGCTGTTCGCGGACGTGGTCGTCCACGACTGTGGCGTGCCGTACGGACGCGCCTCCATGCACGAGCCGGTGTGCGACGGCATCCACGTTCCCCGCTCGTGCGACGAATGCCTCCAGAGTCTTGACAGGGTTCGCGTCACCATCGGCGTCCTGGGCGTCCTCGACTCGATCCTCCTCGCCGACGATGCTCAGCTTCAGGCTGCTCGAGCCCGCATTGACCGCGAGAATGCGCATCGATCAGTGGGTGACTGCGGGTCCGGGCCAGCGCCAGGTGCGAATCTCTGGCATGTCCTCGAAGAACTCGCGAACGTAGCCGTGGTGGCGCTCCAACTGGTCGTGGCAGAACCGGATCAGGTCGTCGGCCCCGGCAGGCACACGCCGCGACCGATGGAGGGCCTCCATCACGAGGTGGTAGCGGCTCATCTCGTTGAGCACCACCATGTCGAACGGCGTGGTGGTGGTGCCGTGTTCGTTGTATCCGCGGACATGGAAGCGCCCGGCGTTGGGGCGCCCGTGGACCACCTGGTGAAACGCCCTCGCATAGCCGTGAAACGCCATCACGACGTCGATGTCATCCGTGAAGAGCGCGGTGAACGTCTCTTCGCTCAGCGCATGTGGATGGAAGGGCGCCGGGCTCATCGCAAGCAGGTCGACAACGTTGACGAGCCGGAAACGCAGATCGGGCACGCGCTCTCGCAGGAGGGCTGCTGCGGCAAGGGTCTCCAGCGTCGGAATATCGCCTGCGCATCCGAGGACGACGTCCGGATCGCCGTCACCCGGGTTCGACGCCCAGTCCCACACCGACGCGCCGCGCGTGCAGTGTTCGATCGCGTCGTCCATCGACAGGTACTGGAGCTCCGGCTGCTTGTCGATGACGATCAGGTTGACGTAGTTGCGGCTGGTGAAGCAGTGGTTGGCGACGGAGAGCAGGCAGTTGGCGTCCGGTGGCAGATACACGCGGGCGACGTCGCCGCTCATCGCCATCACGGTGTCGATCAGGCCGGGACCCTGATGGCTGAAGCCGTTGTGGTCGTTGCGCCAGCACGTTGAGGTCAACAGGACGTTGAGTGCCGCCACCGGTTCACGCCAGCGAAGATCGCGCGCGGCCTCGAGCCACTTCGCGTGCTGGACCGTCATCGATGCGGAGACCATCGCGAAGGCCTCATAGGTCGCGAACAGCCCATGCCGCCCGGTGAGCAGATAGCCCTCGAGCCAGCCCTCACAGAGGTGTTCCGACAGCACCTCCATCACGCGGCCGCCGGCACTCACGTGGTCGTCGATCGGGATGATCTCCTCCTCGAAGCAACGGTCCTCGATCTCGAAGACCGCGCCGAGGCGGTTGCTGTTCGTCTCGTCGGGGCAGAAGAGCCGGAAGTTGTGCGGGGTTGTCGCGATAGATGTCGCGGAGCCACTCGCCGAGGCGCCGTGTCGACTCGGCAACCGTGACGCCGGATTCGACGGGCATCGCGTAATCGGTGAACACCGGGAGCTGCAGGGGACGGAGCATCCGTCCACCGTTGGCATACGCGGAAGAGCCCATGCGCTTGTCGCCGTGGGGCATGACCGCGGTCACCGCGCTGACCGGCACACCGCCATCGTCGAAGAGCTCCTGCGGCTTGTAGCTGCGCATCCACTCCTCGAGTTGCGCAAGGTGCTCGGGGTTGGTGCGCACGTTGTCGAGCGGTACCTGATGCGCGCGGAACGTCCCTTCCACCGGGAGACCGTCGACGAACTTCGGCCCGGTCCAGCCTTTTGGAGTTCGCAGGACGATCGCGGGCCACACGGGCCTGCCCTGGCTCGCGCCGCGTCGCGCTGCAGACTGGATCTCGCGAATCCGCTCGTAGCAGCCGTCCAGCGTTTGTGCGAACTCCTCGTGCACTGCGCGCGGGTCGTCTCCGCTGACCACGTGGACGTCGTAGCCGTGCGCCTCGAGCAGTCCACAGACATCGCGTTCGCGAGCGCGTCCCAGGACCGTTGGGCCGCTGATCTTGTAGCCGTTGAGCTGCAGGATCGGGAGCACGGCTCCATCGCGGCGTGGGTCGAGATAGGTGATGCCCTTCCAGGATCCCTCGAGCGGGCCCGTCTCGGCCTCGCCGTCGCCGACGACGCAGGCAGCGATCAAGTCAGGATTGTCAAATACTGCGCCGAAGGCGTGCACGAGCGCGTACCCGAGCTCGCCGCCCTCGTGGATGGAACCCGGAGTCGGCACGCTCACATGACTCGGGATGCCGCCCGGCGTGGAGAACTGACGCACGAGGCGGAGCAGGCCGGGTTCGTCGAGTGACACCTGCGGGTAGATCTCCGAGTACGTCCCTTCGAGATAGACGTTCGCGACCACGGCCGGACCGCCATGCCCCGGGCCGGCGATGTAGATGACGTCGCAGTCGCGCTGCTGGATGAGTCGATCGAGCTGGATGTAGATGAGGCTCTGCGCCGGCGACGTGCCCCAGTGACCGAGCAGTCTCGGCTTGATGTGCTCGACTGCGAGCGGCTCGCGCAGGAGAGGATTCGCCTGCAGGTAGATCTGCGCGACAGTCAGGTAGTTGGCCGCCCGCCACGTGGTGATGAGCGCATCCAGGTCGATGGTGCCGGTGGCTGGGATCTGTGTGGTCACCACGGCCATCGTAGCCGCGGCGGCCGATTCTCCCGGTTGTGAGCTGGTTATGGCGGCTGGGTCGCCGCGCCCGGGAAGGTCGGCGAATATCCCGTACCGCGATCCCGGCCGCCTCCTGCTGACCGGCCATCCGGCGTGTCACATTGTCTCGTGCAGCCAATGGAAGGCCGACGAGAGAACGAGCCCGGTGAGAGGGGCCGACGCCGTCTGAACACGCGATCCGTGATCGCGTTGCTGTGCGCGATCGCCGTCGCGGGGGCAATCGGCATCGTGCTCTCGCTCGGGCAGCACACGGCCGCGCCTGTCGCACGCCCTGCGCCGACGCAGCTCGGTCCACTGCCGATCTCGCCCACGCCGATGCCGGATTCGCCGCAGTCGGGCGCAGGCTTCAGCGTCGCTGCGGACCTTGCAACGCATCAGGTGGTGCTCTTCGGCGGGGTGGGCGACTATCCGAACACGTGGCTCTGGAACGGATCCGCGTGGACGCTGGCACATCCGGCGACGAGCCCCCAGGGACGGTTCGGCGCCTCGGCCGCGTACGACCCCGAGACGAAGACCGTCGTCCTGTTCGGGGGTCGCCTGGAGGCGGGAACGCCGGTGCACGACACGTGGGCGTGGAACGGCATCACCTGGACGGATCTCGACAGCGGCGCGGGCGGCCCGCCACCCGGCGAGGGCTCAGACATGGCCTGGGACGAGGCGACGAGTCAGATGGTGCTCATCACCAGTTCCGGAGTCATCTCCAACCCTGCCGACACCTGGGTCTGGGCCGGCACCCACTGGATCCATCCGGCAGGTGCCGTCCTTCCCGCAGGCGCGGATTACAGCCCCATGTCCTTCGATCCGGTGAGCAAATCGCTGCTGGCAGTGGGCTGCTGCGTCGGCCCGCCGCCGGCAACGGGCGCGGTGAGCACAACCTGGCGGTGGACGGGTGCAACGTGGGCGCTGCTGCCAACGCCGGGCGTGGCTCCCACCAACGGTTCGTCCTTGGAGCTCGACCCGGCCGGCAAGCACCTACTGCTGTGCGCGTGTGGTCTGTCAACGGCCTCGGCGCCACAGTTCTGGGTATGGACTGGGACAGCCTGGGCGCCGTTTTCGACGCACCCACCGCCTGTGGCCACCGGGATGGAGATCAGCGACGGCGCCGAGTTGCTGCTCTTTGGTGCGCCCAGGTCGGCATCAGACGCGCAAGCTCCGCCGGTGGACGTCTGGGTGCTGACCGCCAAGTCGACGTGGTCGCAACTCGGTCGCTAGCGCTCTGCCTCAGCTGACCGGGGTTGCTGCACTGCATGCGCCCGCGACCATCTGCTGATTGATCTGCCCAGGCGACGTGACGGCGCCGAAATCCCAGTTGTTCTCAGCAAAGGCCAGCGTGGCCTCGGTCGTCACCAGGGGAATCGTCCCGGCATTTGGCGCGGGTGCGTTGAGGTCAGCGCAGGCCGCAGCCATCACGTCTGCGGCGGTGGCACCAGGTCCAAGCGCGAGCAACTGCGACGGAACCTTGGCGAAGAAGGTGATTGCGGCGACGTTGGGGCGTCCATCCGGACACAGCGCCGGTGTGACATTGCCGTCCTGAGCGATCGTGATCGGACCGCAGTTCTCCGGTTGGCCGGGAAATGGCCAGGGTGTCGACCCAGGCGGCGTGGCGACCGGCGCCGCGGCGGCTGACGACGTCGGTGCGAGCGTCGAACCTCCTGCGGGCGACGTGGTTGAGGTGGGTGTCGCGCTCCCGCACGCCACTGCGGCGAGCGCGCAGACGGTGACGGCGATGATCGCCGGACGGTTGTCGGATCGTGAGTGCCACATACATCGCGTATAACGGCGGCGGGGACCGAGGGCTACGCGGCGTCATTGCGCAGCCGGGCCCGGCGCCCCACTCTGTACGCTGCTGGGTATCCCGGCCACGTATCTCACTGGAGCAGTGACGACGACACTCACAACGCGAGACGTCCAGTTCCCGTCGCGAGGCTCAACGTTCCAGCGCCCACCTGGTGCTCCCCGACGGTGACGGACCGCATCCGGGCGTGGTGGTGATTCACGAGGCGTTCGGTCTCAACGACAACATCCGCGACATCGCCGGGCGCTTCGCGAGCGAGGGGTACGCAGCGCTTGCCGTCGATTTGTTCACCGGTCACAGCCGGGCCGTCTGCATGGCGCAACTCATGGGTTCCATGCTCACCGGTCGCGAGCCTTCGTCGATTGCCGATCTCAGTGCGTCGATGGACTACCTCGTCGCGCTCCCCGACGTGGATCCCGACCGAGTTGGTGCGATCGGGTTCTGCATGGGAGGCGGATTCGCAATCGCGTGGGGTCGCCGTGACCGCCGGCTGCGCGCGATTGCGCCTTTCTACGGCACCAATCCGCGCCCGCTCGAGGCGGTGCGCCGCATGTGTCCGGTGGTCGGCAGCTACCCGGGCAAGGACTTCACCGCGCGCTCCGGCCGGAAGCTCGACACGCGCCTTGCTGCCCTTGGCGTTGCGCGCGACATCAAGATCTACCCGGGCGCGCGCCACTCGTTCTTCAATGACGCCGGCAAGGCGTACGACGCCGACGCTGCGACAGACGCCTGGCAACGGACGCTTGCCTTCTTTGCGGAGCACGTGCAACCGCCACGGAGGACACCATGACCGAGCCGATCGATGTCCGCGAGCGCAGCGGCATCTGCGACCTGTTCGTCGAGCTCGGGCCGGACGCGCCGACTCTGTGTGAGGGATGGACGACGGCCGATCTCGCCGCACACCTCGTGCTTCGCGAGCACTTCCATCGCTGGCCGGCTACGAAGCTCGCCGCAGAGAAGGCAAAGGGGTTTCCCGTGATCGTCGCGCGTCTGCGCGCCGGCGCACCGGCATTCCCCTGGCGGATCCCGCGGCTCCGCAACGTCCTCAACGGGTTGGAATACTTCATCCACCACGAGGACGTGCGGCGCGCCAACGGTCGCGAGCCACGCCCGGAGATGGCCGACCTTGAAGCGTTGTCGTGGCGCATGACGGGATACAGCGCGAAGCGGATCGCGCGCCGCATTCGCCCGTATGGGCTCGAACTCGTTCGTCCGGACGGCGCGAAGAAGCGCTTCGGATCGGGGGAGATGGCAACGCTCACCGGACCGGCGACGGAGCTCGTCCTCTACATGAGCGGCCGGCGGGCCACGGCGCGCGTGACCCTGAGTGGCGCTCCCAACGCCATCGCCACGGTCGAGCGCACCAAACTACGGGTCTGAGGCGTCGCCAGGGACGCCCAGCGCACGCAGGGGAGAGCTCGTGACGGAGTCGGTGACCCGGATGATGGCCGATGACGCTGCGTCGCGATCGCTGGGCATCGAGGTGCTGGACGTGAGCGTCGGAGCAGCGACCACGACGATGACGATCCGTGCAGACATGGTGAATGGTCACGGCATCACGCATGGGGCATTCGTCTTCGCGGTGGCTGACACGGCGTTCGCCTGCGCGTGCAACAGCCACGGGCCGCTCACCGTCGCCGCATCGGTCGACATCACCTTTGTCGCGCCATCGCGTGCGGGCGACGTGCTCGAGGCACGAGCCGTGGAGCGCACGCGATTCGGGCGCTCCGGTATCTACGACGTGACGGTGCGCCGCGGCGACGACGTCATCGCCGAATTCCGAGGAACGAGCCGGACGATCGGGAAGGATCACGCATGACCACCTTTGGTGCACCGCCGCCACCGGCGCTGCTTGACACCGGCGAGCGTCTGAGCCGCGATGCGTTGCTGGATGTCCAGCTCGAGCGGCTGCGCTGGTCGCTGCAGCACGCGTACACGAACGTGCCCCACTACCGGCGCGCGTTCGACTCCGCGGGAGTGACGCCGGACGACTGCGAGACGCTCGCCGACATCGCGCGATTTCCCTTCACCACCAAGCTCGATCTCCGCGACAACTACCCGTTCGGCATGTTCGCGGTGCCGCAGTCGGAGGTGCGCCGCGTGCACGCGTCAAGCGGCACAACCGGACGGCCGACGGTGGTGGGGTATACGCAGGACGACCTCGACACGTGGGCAGACCTCGTCGCGAGGTCGATCCGGGCAGCAGGTGGCCGTCCCGGCGACATCGTGCACGTGGCGTACGGCTACGGATTGTTCACCGGTGGTCTCGGTGCGCACTACGGCGCCGAGCGCCTCGGATGCACCGTCGTTCCCGTGTCCGGCGGCATGACGCCCCGGCAGGTGCAGCTGATTCGCGATTTCGAGCCGGCGATCATCATGGTCACGCCGTCGTACATGCTCGCGCTCATCGACGAGTTCGAGCGTCAGGGCGTGGACCCGCGGTCCTCATCGCTGCGCATCGGCATCTTCGGCGCCGAGCCCTGGACGGAGGCGATGCGCGCGGAGATCGAACAACGAGTGGACATGCACGCGGTGGACATCTACGGGCTGTCCGAGGTGATGGGGCCGGGCGTGTCCCAGGAGTGCGTCGAGACCAAGGACGGCCTGCACATCTGGGAGGACCACTTCTATCCGGAGGTGATCGATCCCGTGAGCGGCGAGGTGCTCCCGGACGGCGAGATGGGTGAGCTCGTGTTCACGTCCTTGACCAAGCAGGCGCTGCCCATCGTCCGCTACCGGACGCGAGACCTCACCCGGCTGCTCCCCGGCACTGCGCGGCCGGCGTTCCGGCGCATGGAGAAGGTGACGGGACGCAGCGACGACATGATCATCCTGCGTGGCGTCAACGTCTTCCCGACTCAGCTCGAGGAACTCATTGTCGGGACGAGCGGGTTGTCGCCGCACTTCCAGGTGATCCTCGGACGTGCGGGCCGGCTCGACACGCTCACGGTTCGCGTCGAGGCGCGCCCCGACTCCGAGGCCGAGCGCCGCACGACGGCCGCGACCGAGCTGGCACGCGCGGTCAAGGATCGCGTCGGGGTGAGCGTCCTCGTCGACGTGGTCGACCCGGAGACGCTCGAGCGCTCCTCCGGCAAGCTCCAGCGAGTGATCGACCGGCGGTCGTAGACTGCGCCAGCCCCCGCCGATCGTCCAGGCAAGGCGGGTCACGGGAGGTATCTCGGCGTGGATCGCTTTCTCCTGTATCGGACCTTCGACGAGTTGGAGGTCGGCCAGACTCAGCGCACCCGGGGACGGACCATCACCGAAGGCGACATCGTCAACTGGTGCGCGCTCACGGGCGACTGGTTCTATCCCCACATCGACAAGGTGGCCGCGGAGCGATCGATGTTCGGGCAGCGCGTGGCGCCAGGGATCATGGTCTTTGCGCTCGGCACCGGCCTCGGTGTCCCAGCCGATGCCACCACCATCCTGGCCAACTACGGCACCGACCGTCTCCGATACACCGCACCGACCTGGATCAACGACACCATCTCTCTCGACATCGAGGTGCTCGAGAAGTCGGAGAAGGATGCGAAGGCCGGACTGGTCACGTACCGCTGGGACATCCTCAACCAGAACGGCGTCACCGTGTGCGCGAGTCAGCTCAAGATCCTCACCGCCAAGGAGCGCGCCCCGTATGCCGGAATCTGACGGCGGCGCCGTGCTGCTGACGATCGATGGCGGAGTCGCAGAGCTGGTGCTCAACCGCCCGGACAAGATGAATGCGATGAACCGTGCGATGGTGGACGGCATCATCGAGAGCCTCGACGCCGCCGAGCAGGCCGGAGCGCGGGCGCTGCTGGTTCGCGGCGAAGGGCGTGCATTCTGCAGCGGCCGCGACCTGGCGGACGCGGATCCGCTCCACGAGGACGGCGAGGCAGTCCTGCGAGACGTGTTCAACCCGATGCTCGAGCGGATGGCGGGGATCGGCGTTCCCACCATTGCCGCGGTGCAGGGCGCTGCTCTCGGCACGGGACTCGGCCTGGCGCTGGCGTGCGACATCGTCTACGCAGCCGACGACGCTCGTCTCGGGTCACCGTTCGCGCGAATCGGTGCGGTCCTCGACAGCGGCGCGCACGCGGCGTTCGTGTCGAGGGTCGGTGCGCACCGCGCGCTCGAGCTCATCTACACGGGCCGCCTGCTCTCGGGCCGGGAGGCTGCGGAGTGGGGTCTCGTCAATCGCAGCGTCGCGGGCGCGGACCTCGTGCGTCGCACGCGCGAGATGGCCGCTGCGATCGCACGCGGTCCGACGTCCGCATTCCTCGAGTCGAAACGGCTGGTGCGGAGCATCGCAGACGGCGCCGTGGCCTTCGCCGACGTGCTTGCCGCCGAGGCGGCGGCGCAGGGCCGCGCATCGCGGACGCACGACTACCAGGACGGCATCTCGGCATTCCAGGAAAAGCGCAAACCGTCCTTCACGGGCAACTGAGGCTGCGCATGAGCGACCTCGCCGCATCGTTTCCCAGCCTCATCTTCGAACGTCCTGAGGACGGGATCCTGGTGATCACGATGCAGGCCGAGGGCCGTCTCAACGCAGCGGACGCCGCGATGCATCGCGACCTCGCGAATGTCTGGCGCGCCGTGGACACCGACGCAGACACCCGCGCCGTGATCATCCGCGGCGCCGGCGGCACCTTCTCATCGGGCGGCGACTTCGACCTCATCGAGGAGATGGTCGCGGACTTCGCTGCTCGTGCCCGCGTGCTTCGCGAGGCGCGAGACCTCGTCTACAACATCATCAACTGCAGCAAGCCGATCGTCTCCGCGATGGATGGGGTGGCCGTGGGCGCGGGGCTCGTCGTCGGCCTGCTCGCCGACATCTCGATCGCCGGACGCTCGGCGCGCCTCATCGACGGCCACACGCGGATCGGCGTCGCCGCGGGCGACCACGCGGCGATCATCTGGCCGCTCCTCTGCGGCATCGCCAAGGCGAAATACCACCTCCTGCTCTGCGAGCCGGTCAGCGGCGAGGAGGCGGAGCGGATCGGTCTGGTCTCGCTGAGCGTTCCCGACGACGATGTGCATGTCAGGGCTCTCGAGGTGGCGAGGAAGCTCGCGGCCGGATCGCCCACCGCGATCAGCTGGACGAAGTACGCGCTGAACAACTGGCTCCGGGCGGCCGGACCGATCTTCGACAGCTCGCTCGCCCTTGAATTCCTCGGCTTCACCGGTCCGGATGTCACCGAGGGCGTGGCCGCGAGACGGGCCAGACGGGCTCCCGACTTCGGCGGCCACGGTCCGCAGGGGTAGGATCGAGAGACGTGAGTGTGGAGGTGTCGTCGGCGACCAGCGGGCCGTCCTCATTTTCGGGGCCGTCGAAGGCCGCCTGGCAGGACGTCGCGGCTGAGGGATCCCTCGGCGAAGCGCTCCCGCACGACGTCGAGCTGACCCCCGACCAGCTCCGGAGCCTCTACCGCCTCATGGCATTGAGCCGCCGCGTCGACCGCCAGGCGATCAACCTGACCCGCCAGGGAGCGCTGGAAGTCTTTGCCTCGAGCCATGGCCAGGAGGCCGCCCAGGTGGGATCGGTCTTCGCCCTCGAGGCCGACGACTGGCTCTTTCCGACCTATCGCGAGACCGTGGGCACGTTCGCGCGGGGTGTCGATGTCGTCGAGTTGCTGGCGCTGTTCTCGGGCAGCTGGCACTGCGGCTTCGACCCGTACCAGTACCGCGTGGCGCCGCTGACGACCCCGCTTGCCACGCAGGCGCTGCACGCGGTGGGGCTCGCGATGGCGGCAAAGATCAAGCATGACCCGATCGTCGCGCTCACCTTCTTCGGGGATGGGGCCGCCAGCGAGGGAGACGCCCACGAGGCGATGAACATGGCAGCGGTGTACTCGGCGCCGGTTGTGTTCGTCGTCCAGAACAACGGCTACGCCATCAGCGTCCCGTATCACCTCCAGACCAAGGCGTCGTCGATCGCGCTCCGCGCCGCAGGTGTCGGGATGCCCGGCATCCGGGTCGACGGCAACGACGTCATCTCCGTCTACGGAGCGGTGCGCACTGCTGTGGAGCGCGCGCGCCGCGGCGATGGACCGACACTCGTCGAAGCGGTCACGTATCGCCTCGAGGCGCACACCACCGCCGACGACACCACCAGGTACCGCAGCGACGACGAGGCCACGGAGTGGCGAACGCGCGACCCGGTGACTCGCTTTCTCGGCGTGCTCCGCGATGGCGGCATCGTGGATGACGCGTTTCTTGCGGAGATCGATGCCGAAGGCGAGACGATCGCCGCGCGGATGCGTGACTTCCTGTTCGGCGCTCCGGCGGGCGACCCGCGCGAGATGTTCGACCACGTCTACGCCACGCCGACGCCACTGCTCGAGGCGGAGCGCGCGATGCTCCAGCAGGAGTTGAGCGCTGCCGAGGAGACGTCCTGATGGAGGTCACGATGGCCGGCGCGCTGAACGCCGCGTTGCGCGACTCGATGCGCGAGGACAACTCCGTGGTGGTGTACGGCGAGGACGTCGGACGCCTCGGCGGGGTCTTCCGGATCACCGACGGCCTGCAGACGGAGATGGGCGCCGATCGGTGCTTCGACACCCCGGTCGCCGAGTCGGGCATCGTCGGGACGGCCATCGGCATGGCCCTGTACGGGATGCGGCCTGTCGTCGAGATGCAGTTCGACGGGTTCTCCTACCCGGCGCTGAACCAGGTCATCAGCCACGTCGCGAAGTACCGGAGCCGGACGCGCGGCCGGGTGGGCCTGCCGCTCGTGATTCGCATCCCATACGGGGGTGGGATCGGCGCGGTGGAGCATCACTCCGAGAGCCCCGAGGCGTACTACGCCCATACCGCCGGTCTCACCGTGGTGTCGCCCGGGACACCGGCCGACGCCTATGCGCTGCTCCGCGCATCCATCGCCTTTGAGGATCCCGTCGTCTTCCTCGAGCCCAAGCGCCGCTACTGGCTGAAGGAAGACCTCGACTTCCCGGTGACCGCCCCGCCGATCGGCAAGGCGATCGTTCGTCGCCCCGGCACAACGGCAACGGTGATCGCCTACGGGCCGATGGTGACGACGGCGATGGAGGCGGCGACGCGAGCCGCGGATGAGAGCGGGCTCGACCTCGAGGTCATCGATGTCAGGACGCTGTCGCCGCTCGATGTGGAGACGCTCGTGACCAGCGCCACCAAGACGGGCCGCGTGGTGGTCGTCCATGAAGCCGCGCGTTTCGCCGGATATGGCGCCGAGATCGCCGCCGAACTGAACGAGCGGGCCTTTGGCTACCTCGCGGCTCCGGTGCTGCGGGTCAGCGGCTGGGACGTCCCATACCCGTCCGCCAAGATCGAACGCCACTTCCTTCCCGATGCCGACCGCATCCTGGATGCCGTCGCGCGGCTCCTCGAGTACTGACCGGATGCTGACGGTTCGCGACTTCCTCATGCCCGATCTCGGCGAGGGGCTGACCGAGGGAGAGATCAACCGCTGGCTCGTCGCCGAGGGCGACGTCGTCGTGGTCGACCAGCCGGTTGCGGAGATCACCACCGAAAAGGCCGTGGTCGAGGTGCCGACACCGTTCGCCGGACGGGTCGCCGCGCTGCATGGCACCGAGGGGCAGAGCATCGCGGTGGGCACGCCGCTCATCAGCATCGAGGTCGCGGCAGCGCCGTCGGAGGGTGCCTCGGGAAACGTGCTGGTCGGCTACGGAACGAGCGAGTCGGCGCCGAGATCGCGCCGCAGCCTCACCCCGGCGCCGGCGAGCAGCGGCGAGCGCCTCGCAAGCATCGGCATCACCGCCTGCCTCGCCGCTGGTGCGCCGGCTTGCAGCGGAGATGGGCATCGATCTCAGCACGGTCGCCGGCAGCGGTCCCGGGGGCATGGTGACCAAGGCCGACCTCGAGCACGCGCAATCGCGGGACGGAGCAACTGCAACAGCGGGCCAGGCGCCAGCAGCCGATGGCACCACCCGCACCGCGCTTATCGGGGTGGATCGGATCGCCGCCGAACGGCTCACCCGATCCCACCGTGAGGCGCCCAGCGCGTCCGCGTGGCTGAGTGCCGATGCGACTCGCCTCATGGAGCTGCGTGCGGAGCTCCCCGTTGGGGAGACGGACGCTTCGGTGACGCCGTTCGCCATCATCCTGCGGCTCTGCGCGGTTGCCCTCCGGAAGTTCCCCCGGCTCAACGCGCATTTCGACACCGAGACCAATGAGATCGTGCGTTTCACGCCCATCCACCTCGGGGTTGCGGTGCAGACGGATCGTGGGCTGGTCGTCGCGGTGATTCGCGATGCGCACCGCAAGTCGTTGCGACAGATCGCGGACGAGCTGCAGCGGCTCGCCGGCGCGGCGCGAGACGGCTCCATCGACGCCGCGGAACTTCGCGGCAGCACCTTCACGGTGTCCAACTTCGGCGCCTTCGGCGTCGACGGCGGCACAGCGATCATCAATCCGCCCGAGGCAGCCATCCTCGGGGTCGGGCGGATCGCGACGCGGCCGTGGGTCATCGACGACGAGGTGGTGCCCCGGTCGATCGTCGAGCTGTCGCTCGTGTTCGACCATCGTGTCGCGGACGGTGGCGTCGCCGGCGGCTTCATCCGGCATCTCGCGAATCTCATCGAAACACCTGACGAGGCCATGGCAGATGACTGAAACCCCAACCAAAGCGCCAGTCACCCAGGCCGACTTGCGCCGCGCGCAAGCGGACACCTGGGTGTATTTCGACGGCGAGCTCTGCCGTTACGGTGATGCGCACCTCGGCCTGCTCACCCACGCGCTCCACTACGGAACCGGATGCTTCGAGGGGATTCGCGCCTACTGGAGCGAGCGCCAGCACCGCATCAACGTCTTCCGCCTGGCGGATCACTTCGCGCGCATGACGGGGAACGCGCGGATGCTCCACATGCAGCTCCCACACAGCGTCGAGGAGCTCTGCGACATCACCGTGGAATTGATGCGGCGCAACGACTTTCGCACGGACGTCTACATCCGGCCGCTGGTGTTCAAGGCGAATGAGGAGATCGGCATTCGCTTTCACAACCTGCGCGATGGGTTCATGATCGTGCCGGTGCCGTTCGGCGCCTACGTCGACACGACGGGCGGCATCCGCTGCCAGGTCTCGAGCTGGCGGCGCATCGACGACAACGTCGCTCCCGCACGCTCGAAAGCGAGTGGCATCTACATCAGCAGCGCGCTCGCCAAGACGGAGGCGTTCCTCAACGGCTTCGACGAAGCGATCCTCATGACCCAGGATGGTCATGTCTGTGAAGGCAGCGCCGAGAACCTCTTCATCCTCCGGCGTGGTGAGCTGATCACGCCACCAGTATCCGAGAACATCGTGGAAGGCATCACGCGCTCGGTGCTGATGCAGTTCGCCCGCGAGGAGCTCGGTGTCGATGTCGTCGAGCGCGCGATCGACCGCAGCGAGCTGTACGTCGCCGATGAAGTGTTGCTGTGCGGCACCGGCGCCGAGGTGTCAGCCGTCATCGAGATCGACAATCGCGTCATCGGCACGGGTGAGCCCGGCGCCGTGACGCGCAAGCTCCAGGATCTCTATTTCGCCGCGTGCAAAGGCGAGGACGACCGTTACGCGAGCTGGCTCACGCCGATCGTCTGATGCCGGAGGAAACCTTCTCCGCGCTCAACGATGAGCTTCGCTCGCGTTTCGCCGCGTTGACCACCGCCCATGTGGCGGATGCGTGTATCCGTGCCCGTGTCCAGGTGCGCTGCGCTCCGTCTTCGCTGCAGGCGCTTGTCCCTGGGAGCCACATCGCCGGCCGCGTGTTTCCCGTGCGGCACTACGGCAGCGTCGATGTGTTCCTCGAGGCGATCAACCTCGCCACACCCGGCGATGTCCTGGTGATCGACAACGGTGGCCGCTTGGACGAAGCGTGCATCGGCGATCTCATCGCGCTCGAAGCTCACGCCGCGGGGATGGCGGGAGTCGTGATCTGGGGATTGCATCGCGATGCGGCCGAGATACGAGCCATCGCGTTGCCGGTCTTCGCCATGGGGACGACGCCAACCGGCCCGCAGCGTCTTGAAGCCAGGGATGCGGACGCCTTGCAATCGGCTGAGATCGGTGATTGGACGGTCGGACACGACGACGTGGTGTTCGGGGATGAAGACGGTGTGCTCTTCGTGCCGGAATCCCAGGTCGCCGATGTTCTGACTCTCGCCGAGACGATCCGCGACACCGAGCAACGCCAGGCGGATCGCGCAAGGAATGGCGAGCCGTTGCGCCTGCAATTTCAGTTCGACAGTTATCTTGCAGCGCGAGACAAGAACCCGTCGCTCACATTTCGCGAACATTTGCGAATGATGGGCGGCGCCGTCGAGGTGTAACGGCGCTCACTGGTCGAAGTCGAGGACGACCTTCGGTGTGGTGGGATGCGACTGGCACGCGAGCACGAAGCCCGCATCGATCTCGCGCTGTTCCAGGGCGAAGTGCTGGTCCATCTCGACGCTGCCGCTGATCAGCTTCGCGCGACACGTGCCGCACACGCCTCCCTTGCACGCGTACGGCGCATCGGCGCGCACGCGCAACGCCGCGTCGAGAATCCTTTCCCCGTCCGGAGCAACGGGAAACGTCGAGCTGCGGCCGTCGAGGATGATCGTGACCTCGGCTCCCGCCGATGTGCTTGACGACGCAGCTGGATCGCGGACGGGGCGCGGCGCGTCGTCCGCATGGAAGAGCTCGGCGTGCAGATGCTCCCCGGCAACCCCCCGCTCGAGCAGCACGGCTCGGGCGGCGTTGATCATATCGCGCGGTCCGCACAGGAACCACTCGTCGACGCCCTCCACGGGCACCAGTTGATCGAGGAAGTCGTTGATCCGCGCTTCGTCGATGTGCCCGTGGAAGAGCTGGACATCCTGCTCCTCACGTGAGAGCACGTTGTAGAGGGCGAACCGTTGTGGATGCTCGTTCTTGAGGTCCTCGAGCTCCTCGAGAAACATGATGTCCTTGACCGTCCTGTTCCCGTAGATGAGCGTCACGGAGCTCAGGGGCTCGACGGCGAGGATCGTGCTGAGGATCGAGAGGATCGGTGTGATCCCGCTGCCGGCCGCGATCATCACGTACGACGTCGCGCGGCTCGGGTCGAGCGGTGTGTTGAAGTGGCCGATCGGCGTCACGACCTCCATCGTTTCGCCGGGTTTGAGCTGCTCGAACGCGTACTGCGAGAAGACCCCGCCCGGTAAACGTTTTACCGCGACTCGCAGCCGTCCGCTGCCCGCGGCGCTGCAGATGGAGTAGCTCCGGCGCACGTCATCCCCGGCCGCCTCGCAACGAAGCGACACGTGCTGGCCGTGGGTGAACGCATACTCGCGCTGCGAGCTCGGGTGGGATCTCGAACTCGATGACCACCGCGTCGTCGGTGAGCGGCTCGACCGCCATGACGCGAAGCGGATGGAGTGTGGCGCGCCGATGTCCAACGGATGCGTCCGCAACCGGCGTGACGGTCAAACCCTCAGTGCTCCTTGAAATGCGGGAACGTCTCACCGCACGCGTCGCACGTGCGCAGCGCCTGGCACTGCGTGGATCCGAAGTGCGCCACCTCGTGCGTTCGCGACGACTGCACTGCGGGCACTCGACGGCGATCTTCAACGCCTGGAGATCGAAGACCTGGTGGCGCGGCGGCGCGATGCCGTACTCCCGGAGCTTGATCCTGCCGGCGTCCGACATCCACTCCGTCGTCCATGCCGGTGAGAGCACCACACGAACGGTCACGTCGTCGTATCCCTGGTCTCGTATGCAGCGCTCGACGTCCTCGCGGATGGTGTCGAGCGCGGGGCAACCCGAGTACGTCGGGGTGATGTCGATATCGACGTGACCGCTGCCGTCGACGCGAACGTCGCGCAGGATGCCGAGATCGGCGATGGTGAGCGCCGGCATCTCCGGGTCCGGCAGTGCGCCGGCGACCCGACGGATCTCGTCGACAGCGCTCACCAGGTGACCCCCGGGAACGATCGATGAAGGTGCTGCATCTCAGCGACCATGTACCCAAACGCCTCGGTGTGCAGTCCTTGTCTCCCACCAGTCGGATGCCAGGTGCTCTCCGGAACGGCCAATGTCGCGTCCGTGAGCACGCGGCGGACATAGGGCTCCCACTCGGCATGAAGGATCGCCGGGTCCGGTCCATATCCGGTGGCGGCAGCGTCGCGGGCAACGTCGTCGCTCTCGAACAGTTCGTGGGTGTACGGCCAGAGGTCGGCGAGCGCACGTTCCATACGTGCGTGGCTCTCCTCGGTGCCGTCGCCGAGGCGAAGTGTCCAGTCGGTGGCGTGGTCGCGGTGGTACGACACTTCCTTCACAGCGCGTGCAGCGATCGCCGCGACCTGCGCATCCGTCGACGTCGTCAGCGCCTGCCACTGCGCGAGCTGATATGTCGAGCAGAGGAGCTGCCGCACGATCGTCTTCGCGTAGTCGCCGTTCTCCTGCTCCACCAGCAGGCAGTTCACGAACTCGCGCTCGTCACGCATGAATGCGTAGTCGTCCTCGGAGCGGCCGGTCCCGTCGAGCTCCGCGGTGCGCTCGTACATGGCGCGCGCCTGACCGAGCAGGTCCAGCGCGATGTTGGTCAGCGCGATGTCGTCCTCCAGCGCCGGCGCCAGCGACGACCATTGCGCAAGCCGGTGCGACAGCACCAGACAGTCGTCCGCGATGCGCAGCGTCGAGACGGCCGCCGCGCCGGCGACCACGAGGGTCACAGCTGCTGCACTTCCTTCGGTATCGAGTAGAAGGTGGGATGCCGGTACGGCTTGTCGGCCGCGGGGTCGAAGAACGAGTCCTTCTCGTCAGGCGACGATGCGGTGATCAGCGCCGACGGCACCACCCAGATGCTGACTCCCTCCAGCCGCCGCGTGTACACATCACGCGCGTTGCGGAGTGCCATCTCCGCGTCGGGAGCGTGCAGGCTGCCGACGTGGTTGTGGGAGAGCCCCCTCTTGCTGCGGATGAAGACCTCCCACAGCGGCGCGGGCGTTTCCTCGCTCATGCAGCGGCGGTGGCCGTCGCGTGCTTCGCCGCATACGCAGCCGCAGCCTCGCGCACCCAGGCGCCTTCCTCGCTCGCCCTGCGGTGATGCTCGGCGCGCTGCCGGTTGCATGGTCCATCGCCGCCCACGACACGACGGAGCTCCTCGAAGTCCGGCTGCCCGAAGTCGTAGTGTCCGCGCTCCTCATTCCAGCGCAGTTCGGGATCAGGCGGCGTCAGCCCGAGCACCACGGCCTGCGGCGCGACCATGTCGACGAATCGCTGGCGCAGCTCGTCATTGGAGAAACGCTTGATCCCCCACGCCATCGATTGCGCGCTGTGCGTGGACTCGGTGTCGGGAGGCCCGAGCATCTCGATCGATGGCCACCACCAGCGGTTGACGGCGTCCTGCGCCATGGCGTGCTGCTCGGGAGATCCGTGCGACAGCGCGTACAGCGACTCGAAGCCCTGCCGCTGGTGAAAGGACTCCTCCTTGCAGACGCGCACCATCGCTCGCGCGTACGGGCCGAACGAGCAGCGGCAGAGCGGGATCTGGTTGGTGATCGCCGCACCGTCGACGAGCCAGCCGATCGCGCCCACGTCGGCCCAGGTGAGTGTCGGGTAGTTGAAGATGCTCGAGTACTTCTGACGGCCCTGGTCGAGCAGGTCGATCAACTCGGCACGGTCGACGCCGAGGGTCTCGGCCGCGCAGTAGAGGTACAGGCCGTGGCCGGCCTCGTCCTGGACCTTGGCCATGAGGATCGCCTTGCGCCGGAGCGACGGCGCCCGCGTGATCCAGTTGCCCTCGGGCTGCATGCCGATGATCTCGGAGTGAGCATGCTGGGCGATCTGGCGGATCAGAGATTTCCGGTAGGCGTCGGGCATCCAGTCGCGCGGCTCGATCCGCTGATCCGAGTCGATGAGCGCCTGGAATTCGATCTCGCGAGCGTCATCGGCGTTGCCCGGCGACACCTCGGCTCCCGGCGCCCCACCCTGTTCGATCTGGCCGAGTGAACTCATGCTCCTACAATAGAACCACATGGTTCAGGTCGCCGAGGTTGCCGTGCCGGTGCTCGAGGGCACCGACCACGTGGAGTTGTGGGTTGGCAACGCGCGCCAGGCCGCATACCACTACCGCAAGGCCTTCGGCTTCGACGTCATCGCGTACGCCGGCCCCGAGACCGGCATCCGCGATCGTGCCAGCTACGTCCTCCAGCAGGGCAAGGTTCGCCTGGTGCTCACCGCCCCGCTGCAGCCCGAGGGCGAGCTCGCTGATCATCTCCGCCTGCATGGCGACGGCGTGCGCAGCATCGCGCTTCGGGTCGCGGACGCCACCGCTGCCTATGAGGCCGCCACGTCTCGCGGGGCGCGGAGTGTCGCTGAGCCGAGCAGGGCCGAGGACGAGCACGGCATCGTGACCTCGGCCTCGATCGCCACCTTCGGCGACACGATTCACACCTTCGTCGAGCGCGACGAGTATTCGGGTGTGTTCTGGCCCGGTTACCGCGAGGACAACCGCAGCGGCGGCGGTGTCGGACTTCGCTTCATCGACCACACGGTCGGCAATGTCGACACCGGCAAGATGGACGACTGGATCTCCTTCTACTCGGAGGTCTTCGGGTTCACCGTCTTCCAGGAGTTCGACGAGAAGGACATCGCAACGCAATACAGCGCGCTGCGCTCGAAGGTCGCTCGCGACCCGAAGACGCAGATCACGATGCCGATCAACGAGCCGCACGTGGGGCTCAAGAAATCGCAGATCCAGGAGTACCTCGACTACTACCGCGGCAGCGGCATCCAGCACATCGCGGTGCACACGGATGACGTTGTGGCGACGGTCTCGGAGATGCGCGATCGCGGCGTGGAGTTCCTCACCGCCCCGGGCGCCTACTACGACGCGCTCGGTGATCGCGCGGCCGGCATCGACGAGGACCTCGACCGCCTCCGCTCGCTCAACATCCTCATCGACCGCGATGACGACGGCTACCTACTCCAGATCTTCACGCGACCAGTGGGCGATCGTCCCACGCTGTTCTTCGAGGTGATCCAGCGCAAGGGGTGCAAGGGCTTCGGCAAGGGCAACTTCAAGGCGCTGTTCGAGTCGATCGAGCGCGAGCAGGCTGCGCGAGGCAACCTCTGAGCCACTGAGCGTCCGCACCCGCGCCTGGAAGGGACGCGAACACGTTCGAACGCGCCGAACGCATCAACCGATGTGCGATGATGTTCAGGCGGTGCCGGTCGGCATGGCGGAAGGGGGACTGGCCAATGGACGTCGAAGAAGACGCGTGGACGCGCGTCCTGCGATTGATGCGTGAGCTCGAGACGCTGCTACTTGCCATCAAGGAGGCCGCGGTGCCGGTGCTCGCAACGGGTGAGCCGGACCAGGCGTGGCGAGCTCGCCGCCTGCTGAGGCTGGCGGATCGGATGGTGGAGGACATGCACGGCCTCCGGTTCGCGAGTGAGGAGCCGAACGGGGCCTGATCAGCCGGGGATCAGAGCGGCGGCCAGATGTCGGGTGAGGCGTCCATGCGTGGCTTGTCCGCCCAGTCGTCGCGAGGCGGGGAGAAGCTCTCGACGATCGTGCATCCGGCCGCGCCGGCGCGCTCGACCATGTGCGGCACTCCCGGAGGGATCACCCACATGTCGCCAGGCTTGCGCAGCCGCGTCTCACCGCCGACGGTGAACGTGAACTCGCCACGCAGGACGATGCCCACCTGCTCGTTCGGGTGCCGGTGCTCGGGCATGCTGATCCCGGGGTCGAGCTCGAACACTGCCAGGGTGATGCGCTCACCGCTCACCGGGCGGACGCGCAGCCCTTCCATGAGCGCCAGCGGCTCGAGTTCGGCCACGGTGGCGAACTCGTGGGCGGGATCGTCAGCTTCGGCCATGACGGCGCAACCTTACCCAATTCACTGCTCTGGTCCCTCGACGTTGACGACCGATACCCCACTGCCTGAACGAGTGACCACGAGCATCGCGACGGCGTCGGTGGTGTTGCCCTCGCGATGGATCGCGTGCGGCGGGACGTAGACGAAGTCGCCGGGCTGAGCGTCAAACACGTCGCGTCCATCGATGCCGGACTCCATGCGGAGCGCGCCACTCGCCACGTAGATGACCAACTCATGGTCGCCGTGGTGGTGCCAGCCGGACACGGCGCCCGGCTCGGTGTGCACCACACCAGACCAGACCTGCTCTGTGGCAACAGCCTCGCTGCGGCGCATCCCCGGCGTCGACGGTCCGGGCCCGAATTCGTCTGCGGTGATCCGGCGCACGCCGCCGTCAGCCATCAGCCGCCGGCTCCGGCCTCACCCTCCGACCGCCCATAGCCGAGCTGCTTGTCGATGACGTTGAGCAGCGGCTCACCACGCTGGAAGCGGTCGAGGTTGGTGAGGAAGAGGCGCGCGATGTCCTCCTGCCAGTCAGGACGATCGCCGGACATATGTGGCGAGATGATCACGTTCGGCAGATCCCAGAGCGGTGAGTCCTCCGGGAGCGGCTCGGGCGTCATGACGTCGAGCGCCGCGCCTGCAAGCCGGCCCTCGCGGAGCGCTGCCACGAGCGCCTCCTGGTCGAGGGTCACGCCCCTGCCGACGTTGACGAGACGGGCGGTCGGCTTGAGGGCGCTCAGCGCCTTGGCGTCGATCATGCCGACCGTCTCCGGCGTGCTCGGAAGGATCAGCACGACGTAGTCCGCGCCGGCAAACAGCGCGGGCACGCCGTCGGGTCCGGTGATGTCGCCGAAGTCGGGGTCGCCGTCGCGAGCGCTCCGGCCGATGCCGCGGACCGACATGCCGAGCGCCTTCGCCAGTTGCGCAGTCCTCCGTGCAATCGGCCCGACACCCACCAGGACCACATTCTTTCCCGAGAGGGTGTCGCTGAGACGCGAGATCCAGCGGTGCTCGAGCTGGTGCCGGAAGGTCGTCTGCAGGTCCTTGCTGAGGGCGAGCATCAGCGCGATCGTGTACTCGGCCAGGGCGTCATCGAAGATGTGGCGCGCGTTGGTGAGCGTGACATCGCTCGCGATGAGCTCGGGAAACAGCACGCGATCCACACCGGCACTGCCGACCTGGATCCAGCGGAGCCGCGTGAACTCGCTCCAGTGCCGGCGCAGGTAGCCACCGCGGACATTCCAGATGAGCAGCGCATCGGCGTCGATCGCTTCCGCGGGTGGCGGCGCGTCGGGCTCGATGAAGACGTACTGCACTCCCGGGCGTGATTCGAGGACATCGCGGCTCGGTGGATCGCCCTCCACGACGCCGACGACGAGACTCACGCGCCGCTCCCTGCGTGCTCGAACCGCTCGAATGCACGCGTCCAGCCTGCGAGGTCCCGGGCTCCTGGCACGGTCATACTGTGCCACGTTGATCACACGTGAGATCCAGGTGACCGAGGAGCAGCGGAGGGCGCTCGAGGCTGCGCGCCGCGAGTTCTCCGCCGATGTGATCTTTCTCAACTCGGCGACGATGGGCCTTCCGCCGAGGCGCACCATCGATGCGCTCGAGGCGTCGCTCGCGGAGTGGACGTCGGGACGAGCCGAGGCGCCCGGATACGACCTCGCGGTCGCTGAGGCACGGAGGCTCTACGCGGGTCTCGTCGGCGTCGACCCGTCCATGGTCTCGGTCGGCAGCCAGGTGTCGGTGTTCGCGGGCCTGATCGCCGCTTCGCTGCCGCCTGGGAGCGAGGTGCTCACCGCTGCGGGTGACTTCACGAGCATCCTGTTTCCGTTCCATGTGCAGGCGGCGCGCGACGTGTCGGTGCGCGAGGTCCCGCTGGAGCAGATCGCCGACGCGGTCACGAACAGCACGACGCTCGTCTCCGTGTCCGCTGTGCAGTCGGCCGACGGGCGCCTCGTGGACATCGATGCGCTGACGTCGGCGTGCCGCTCCACAGGGACGAAGATCCTGCTTGACACCACCCAGGCGATCGGCTGGCTTCCGGTTGACGCGAGCCGGTTCGCGTACACGGTGAGCGGCGGGTACAAGTGGCAGCTGTCACCGCGCGGCACCGCGTTTCTCACGATCCAGCGCGAGCTGATCGACGACGTGATGGCGCACAACGCGGGCTGGTACGCCGGCGCAGAACGCTGGAGCAGCATCTACGGCGCGCCGCTCCGGCTCGCGGCCGACGCACGCCGGTTCGACGTCTCGCCCGCGTGGCTTCCCTGGGTCGGGGCCGTGCCGTCGCTGGAGCTCCTGACCGAGGTAGGCACTGCCGCGCTCCACGCGCACGCGGTCCATCTCGCACAGCGCTTCTGCGCAGGCGTGGACCTGCCGCACGCGGGTTCGGCAATCGTTTCCGCCATCGCCGACGACGAGGTTCCCGCGCTGATGCGCGCCGCGGGAATCGTTGGCGTCACCCGAGCCGGAAGGCTTCGCCTGTCGTTTCACGTCTCGACGAGCGAGGCGGATGTCGACCGCGCGATCGAGGTGCTCGCCGGTCACCTGCGTTCGTAGTCAGAGCGGCGGCGCAGCCGTCAGCAATCAAAGAGGAGTCTCGGACGTCATGACGGTTCAGGTCGCGCAGAGTCGAATGACCAGCGAAGAGATCGCGAGGTTGTCGAAGGAGCACACGTTCTTCTCGTGGTCGGTGCAGGGTGCTGTCGATCCCATCGCGATCGATCATGCCGAGGGCGTCTGGCTGTACACCCCGGAAGGCAGGCGCATCCTCGACTTCAACAGCCAGCTGATGTCCGTGAACATCGGGCACGGCGACCAGCGCGTCGTGAACGCGATTGTCGAGCAGGCCACGAGGCTGCAATTCGTCCAGCCGGCATTCGTCACCGAGATTCGCGCGCAACTCGGCGAGAAGCTGACGTCGCTCCTGCCGGGCGATCTCGACAAGGTGTTCTTCACGCTCGGTGGGGCCGAGGCGATCGAGAACGCGATCAAGATCGCCCGCCAGTACACCGGCCGCTACAAGATCCTCGCCCGGTACCGCGCGTATCACGGCGCGACCATGGGCGCCATGACGCTCACCGGAGACCCGCGTCGCTGGGCGACGGAGCCGGGGCTGGTCGGTGTCGTGCGGTATCCGGATACGCACCGCTGGGGCGAGCGCGAACCGAGGCCGGTGGAGGAGAGCCTGCAAGGCCTCGAGGACGTGATCCGCTACGAGGGAGCGCACACGATCGCGGCGATCTTCCTCGAGACCATCGTCGGCACCAACGGCATCCTCATCCCACCCGACGGCTACATCCAGGGTGTGCGCGAGCTGTGTGATCGCCACGGCATCCTGATGGTCGCGGACGAGGTGATGGCCGGTTTCGGACGCACCGGCAAGTGGTTCGCCGTCGAGCACTGGGACACGGTCCCCGACCTGATGACCATGGCCAAAGGCTTGACGTCCTCGTATCTGCCGCTTGGCGCGGTGGCCATCCGTCGCCACGTTGCCGAGAAGTTCGAATCGATGATGTATTACGGCGGCCTCACGTACTCGAGCCATCCGGTGTCACTGGCCGCCTCGCTCGCCACGCTTGCCGTCTATGAGGAGGATCACCTCATCGAGCGTGCGGCGGCGATGGGTCCGGTGATGCGTGCCCACCACGAGCGACTCGCTGCCAGGCATCCCAGCGTCGGGACGCACCGGAGCATCGGATTGTTCGGCATCCTCGACCTCGTCCGCAGTCACGATCCGTACACACCGATGACCGCGTTCAACGCTTCCAGCGAGGAGATGGTCGCCATCGGCAAATACCTTCGAGAGCACGGCGTCTACACGATGATCTCCAACAATTCGATCCACACCAACCCGCCGCTCTGCATCAGCGAGGACGAGCTCGCACACGGGTTCGAGGTGATCGATCAAGCACTCGCGATCGCCGACCGCGCCGTCGCGGGTTAGCGGCTGACGCCCCTGCGGTCGATCTCCTGTGAGTGACGACGCCGAGAGCACGCGACTCCGCGATGATCCAGCCGGCTGGCGGCGCTGGGGACCGTACGTCAGCGAGCGCGCCTGGGGGACGGTGCGCGAGGACTACAGCGCCGACGGCGACGCGTGGGGCTATGTTCCGCACGAGCAGGCACGCTCGCGCGCCTTCCGCTGGAGCGAGGACGGACTTGGCGCGATCTGCGATGAGCACCAGTTGCTCTGTCTCTCGTTCGCGTTCTGGAACGGCGTCGATCCAATCCTCAAGGAGCGGATCTACGGACTGACCGGACCGCAGGGCAATCACGGTGAGGACGCCAAGGAATACTGGTGGTACGTCGATGCAACGCCCACGCATTCGTGGATGCGCTGGCGGTATCTCTATCCCCAGGTCGCGTTCCCGTACACCGACCTGCTCGACGAGAACCAGCGACGCAACCAGCTCCAGCCCGAGTACGAGCTCGAGGATACCGGCGTGCTGGACAACGGCTTCTGGGATATCACCGTGGACTACGCGAAGGAGACGCCGGAGGACCTGGTCATCGAGCTCCGAGCGCGGAACACCGGGACCGCCAAGCAGGTCCTGCATGTCCTGCCGACGTTGTGGTTTCGCAACACATGGGTGTGGGGCATCACCGACACCGTTCCATCGCTGCATGCGGAAAACGGGCGCATCGTGGCCGACCACACCGTGGTGGGCCGGATGTTCCTCACCGGCGACGGCGAGTACACACCACTTGTCTGCGACAACAAGTCGAACGCGGAGCGCCTCTGGGGATCACCACCCCGCACCAGCTATCCCAAGGACGGCATCAACGACCACGTCGTCAGTGGCGCGAACACGGTCAACCCCGCGCTGACCGGGACCAAGGCGTCGCTGCACTATCAGCTCAGCGTTGAGGCAGGAGCGACCGCAACCATCCGGCTCCGCTTTGGTCGCCGCGAGACCGACGCCGTTGACGGCGTCACGGCTGCGCTGGACCTGCGCCGTCGAGAGGCTGACGCCTTCTATGCGGGCGTCATCGGCAACCGGCTCAGCCCGGACGAGCGCCTGGTTGCGCGGCAGGCGCTGAGCGGCATGCTGTGGGGCAAGCAGTTCTACCACTACAACGTGACGCGCTGGCTCGACGGCGATCCGGCCGAACCGCCACCGCCGCCGTCGCGCCTGCTCGGGCGCAACGCTGGATGGCGGCATGTCGACACCGCCGATGTCGTGTCGATGCCGGACAAGTGGGAGTACCCGTGGTTTGCGGCCTGGGATCTGGGATTTCAGTGCGTCGCGCTGGCGCACGTCGATCCCGAGTTCGCCAAGGATCAGCTCATCCTGCTGTGCCGCGAGTGGTACATGCACGCCAACGGACAGCTCCCCGCGTATGAGTGGTCGTTCGATGACGTCAACCCACCGGTGCACGCGTGGGCGGCGCTGCGAGTCTTCGAGATCGACGGGACCCGGGACTACCAGTTCCTCGCGCGTGTCTTCCACAAGTTGCTCATCAACTTCACCTGGTGGGTGAATCGCGAGGATGCCGAGGGGAACAACATCTTCGAGGGCGGGTTCCTGGGGCTCGACAACATCGGGCCCTTCAACCGCTCGATGCTGCTGCCCTGCGGGCGGCCATCTCGAGCAGTCGGACGGCACCGCGTGGATGGCGATGTACTCGCTGAACATGCTCGAGATGGCGCTGATCCTCGCGACCTTCGACCGCGCCTACGAGGACGTGGCAACCAAGTTCTTCGAACACTTCGCGGCCATCGCCACGGCGATGAACGAGCAGGGGCTCTGGGATGAGGACGCCGGCTTCTACTACGACTGCTGGAACCTCGCCGACGGCACGCGGATGCCGATTCGTGCGCGTTCGATCGTCGGCCTCATCCCGCTGTGTGCGGCAACAACGCTCGGTCACGACACGCTGAGCCGTCTGCCCGATTTCGCTGCGCGACTCCGGTTGTTCATCAAGCTCAAGCCGAGATACGCAGCCGCCGTGTCGCTCGACCTCGAGGACACGGAGCGCGAGAGCCGCCTGCTCGCGATCGTCGATGCCACACGGCTGCGACGGATCCTCGACTACGTCCTCGACGAAGCAGAGTTTCTCAGTGACCACGGCCTGCGCGCGCTCTCGCGCTATCACGCTGAGCATCCCCTCGACATCGACCTCGGCGGCGCTGTGGCGCGCCTCGACTACGAGCCCGCGGAGTCGACGTCACGGCTGTATGGCGGCAACTCCAACTGGCGCGGCCCCGTCTGGTTCCCGGTCAATCATCTGATCATCGAAGCGCTGCGCTCGTACCACCGATTTCTCGGCGACACGTGGACGGTGGAGTACCCGCGCGGTTCCGGACGCCAGGCGAACCTCGGCGAGGTTGCGGACGACATCGCGGCGCGTCTCGCATCGATCTTTCTCCGCGGTGAGGACGGGGTTCGTCCGGTGGTTGCAGGCAGCAAGCTGTACGCGCGTCCGGATCTCACAGACGCGATCCCGTTCCACGAGTACTTTCATGCCGAGACCGGGAAGGGACTCGGCGCGTCGCACCAGACCGGATGGACAGGGCTCGTCGCCGATCTGCTCCTCCGCCGTACCCCGTCCCGAGCGCGCTATGACATCGCCTCGCTCCCCACTCCTGGTGCGACGGTGCAGCAACCGCCGGGTCAGTGACCCTGAGCGGCTGAAGCCGGGCGCCGGTCTCCGACGGTCCTGTCCAGCCAGTCGTACGCCGCTTCCGCCCAGATCTCCGCGCCCGGACCGCCGCAGTGACCGTCAGCACCTTGTGCGGCGCTCAGGTGGATGATCTCGGCGGGAACCGACATCGCGTCGTGCAGAGTCTGCGCGCCACCGCCGGCGAAGTCGTTCTCGCACTCGATGAGCAGCGTGGGGCACGTGATGTGTGCCGCGTCGGCGAGCATGGTGAAGCTGCGCAACACCATCAGATACGCCTCGATGGAGTCGACGCCATGCGCCGCCATCCGTGAGCCGAAGAACTCCGCCCGCGCGCCGCTCAATCGCACCTGCATCTCGACGACCGGCACCGCAACCTTGCCGGCGAATCCGTCGGGCACGTGCGCTCCCATATCGGGTTGCGCCGGATCGCACACCAGCGCTGCGATGCGGTGCTCGAACGCCGCACCGCGCGGCGCGAGATATCCGGCGAACGATCGTCCGACCAGCGCGACGCGCGCTGCGTCGATCTCGGGCCGTCCCTGCACCCAGTCCATCACCGGCGTCAGGACGGCCTCGAAGTCGGAACGGAAATACAGGCGCTGCGTGAAGAGCGCCTCACCCTGCCCCGGGCCTTCGAACACCAGGACGTTGTAGCCACGCTGGAGTGCGGGAGGGACGTTGACCCAACCGGCTTCGGCGGTGGAGTCGTACCCGCAGGGAAAGAGCAGCGTCGGCCGCGCCTCCCCGCTGCGGTCCGGTGCGAAGAGATAGGCCGAAATCGTCGTGCCCGCATAGGGAATCCGGACGTGCTCAGCGGGGTGGTTCATCAGCGCCGTGGCAGCCGCGAACGCCTCGACATGGCCGCGATATGCCGCCTGGAGGCGGGGGTCGTCGAGGTCGGAGCGGATGAAGTAGTACGCCTGGCGGAAGTACTCGCTCGCACGCAGGAAGGCATGGCGAGCCGTGACGCGGCTCCCCGCTGTCTGCGCCGCATCTCCTGCTGCCTTGGCGGTGGCAGCGGTTCGCGACCACGCGTCGTACCAGGATGCGCCGTCGAGCTTGTCGATCCGTCGCGCCGTGGCGAGCGCCTCACCAAGGTCCGCCGCATCTGCGAGCGCTGCGGTCAACGTCCTGACGAGCTGCCCGTCGTAGTCGGGATTGCCGAGGAATACCTTGGCCGGATCTGACATCGTGTCTCTCGATGGGGCTGCTGATGGAAGGTCGATCCTATCCGGAGCATCGGCGCTGCCGTTGCAGCCGAGCCTCCGGCGGCCCTGCCCTAGACTGGACCGATCATGGGAGCAGAGAGCGTTGTGCATGGAACCCTCGCGGCTGCGGTGACACCGCTCACCGGCGTGGATGGATCCATCGACGCTGACGGCATCGCCGCCGTTGTCGAGTTCTACGTTCGATCTGGCCTCGACGGTGTCCTCGCGCTTGGAACGACGGGAGAAGGCATCCTGTTCTCGACCGAGGAGCGGCGGTCTGCTGCGGATGAGTTCGTGACCGCGGCGCATCACCGCCTCGCCGTGGTGGTGCACTGCGGAGCGCAGACGACACGCGACACCGTCGCTCTCGCGGAACACGCAGGAGCTCACGGTGCGGACGGCGTCGCGGTGATCCCGCCGCCGTACTTCGCGCTCAACGCAGAGGCGATCTGGCGGCACTTCGATGCCGCTGCGCACGCGTGCGCGCCACTGCCGTTCTACATCTATGAGTTCGCTGCTCGAAGCGGCTACGCGGTACCCATCGACGTGATCCGGCGCCTGCAAGCCAGCGCACCCAACCTGGCCGGCCTCAAGGTCTCGGACTCCCCGTTCGACGCTGTCGCGCCGTACCTGATTCCGGGCCTCGACGTGTTCATCGGTGCCGAGGGCCTCATCAGTCAGGGCATGCAGGCCGGTGCCGCCGGCGCTGTCTCCGGACTCGCGTCGGCCCTTCCCGAGCTCACCATCGATGCCGTCCGCACCGGGACCGCCGAGGCCAGCGCGCGCGCCGCGCGCGTGCGCACCTCGATCGAACCATTCCCGTTTCAGTCGGCTTTGAAATGCATCCTGCAACGGCGAGGAGTCGCGATCGACGATGCGGTCCGATCGCCGCTCCTCACGCTCGATGACGAGCAGCGGCGGGCGCTCGCAGCGATCGTCGAGGATCCCGCGGGGGAGATCGCCGCGGCGATTGCCGCCTAGAGGACGGCGGTCTCCACGATCGCTCCGGTCTCGGCGAAACGGCCGAGCCGCAACGGACGCAGATCAAAGGTGGTCGACGCACCGTTGGTGATCAGTTCCGTCACGGCCTGCCCCGCTGCAAGCGAATGCATGATCCCGTGCCCGCCGAAGCCGGCGCACTGGATGAACCATGGAGCCTCCGGTGCGACATCGATGATGGCGTGGTGATCGGGGGTCTCGGGATACAGGCCCGCCCAGCACTTGCGCGGGCTGATCGGCACATCCTCGAGGAACGGAAAGCGATTGCCGATGCGCGCAGCGATGGCATCGAGAAATGCGGGATCAAAGCCCGTGTCCATGCTCGGTGGATCGGCGGGGTCCGAGAAGCCGATGAGGAACCCGGCGCCCTCGCGGCGGATGAGCACGCCGGTGTCGTTGTCGACGCACATCGGAATTGCGGGTGGGATGCCGGTAACGGGCTCGGTACACGCGAGGTTTCTGCGGCGCGAGATCACCGGCAGGTCGACACCTGCCATTGACGCAAGGTGGCGCGCATACGGTCCGGCCGCGTTGACGACGAATTCGGTGTCGATGTCACCCGACGTGGTGTGCAGGCGGCCCGGCGCATCGACGTCGAGCACTTCTGTATCGAGGACGAACGTTGTCTCGAGACGGCGGCACTCGGCCCACAACGCGCTCACAACGCCGTGCGGGTCGATCACGCCGTCACCAGCGGAGAACGTCGCGCCGGAGAGTCCGTCGGCGTTGACGAAGGGCGTCTTCTCGATCACCTCAGCCGCGGAGAGCCACTCGACATCGACGCCGAGTGATCGCTGCAGTTCCCAGGCACGGCGCAGCGCGATCGCGCCCGCGTCGGTCCCGGTCAGGAAGAGGTAGCCCACCGCGCGGAAGCCGACGGTGCCATCAGAGAGCGCGTGCAACTCGCGGAGCTTCGCGATCGTGAACAGCGAGAACGCGATGTTGATCGGGGTGGTGAACTGCGCACGGACGCCACCGTTGGCGCGGCTCGTCGAGCCCATCCCCGGGGACCCGTTGCGATCGACGACGAGGACATCGTCGACACCGGCCCTGCGAAGCTGCAGCGCAACCGCGAGTCCGATCGCGCCGGCGCCGACGACAACAACGCGCGCACTTCTGGCACCGTTGGTTATGACAGGCGGCGGTGGGTGCACCACTACCGGATGGGCGACGCGCCCATGAGCAGCGCGACCGGGAGGCCGCGAAGCGATGCGTCGACCAGCTCCACCGGATGCACGGCGGGTATCGAATGCCGTGCGCGCCCGAGTGCAGCCTGGATCTGGAGGAGGCAGCCGCCGTTGCCGGCGGTGAGGAGCTCGGCGCCGCTCGCGATGACGTTCGCCGCCTTGCGAGCGCCGAGGTCATCCGCCGCCTGCGGCGCAACGAGGTTGTAGATGCCGGCGCTGCCGCAGCAGACATCGGACTCCTGCAGAGTGACCAGCTCGAGACCGGGAATCCGTTGGAGCACCGCTCGCGGTTGTGCGCGGATGCCCTGCGCGTGTGCCAGGTGACACGCGTCGTGATACGCGACCCGTGCCGGCAGCGAGTGGAGTCGCGCAGGGAGCTGCACCTCGAGGTCCGCAAGGATCTCCATGACGTCGCGCACCTTGGCCGAGAAGCCGGCTGCACGTGCCGCCCAGAAGGGATCGTCCGCGAGGAGCGCTCCGTACTCCTTCATCGCCGATCCACAGCCGGCGCTGTTCACCACGATGTGATCGATGTCGAGGGCCTCCATCTGCGCAATCACGCGACGCATCCGCTGCAGCGCGGGCACGTTCCCGGCCGGCATGGATCTCGAGCGCCCCACAGCAGCTCTGCAGCGGGGGAACCAGCACCTCGCAACCGTGTGCGGCGAGGACGCGCGCCGTTGCGCGGTTGACATGGGCGAAGAACGCATCCTGGACGCAACCGGTGAGCAGTGCGACCCGCTTGAGCTGCCGCCCTTTTGGGATCATGCGCCGGGGGCCGCGGATCCTGAGCTCCTCGAGGCGCAATGAGGGAGCCATGCTGTCAAGGCGCCGCAGCGTCTTCGGCATGAGCCGCTGCAACGGCTTGACATGCAGAGCGGTTCGCAGTCCGATCGCCTGCGTCAGAGCAACAGCGGACGCGAGCGTGCGCATCCGTCGAGGGTTGGGAAGCACTGAGAACAGTGCGCCGCGCGATGCCCTCGCCCGCCAGGAGCGAGCGAAGCGCCGTTCGATCTGCGGCCGCACCTGTTCGATGAGCCGGTTGTACTGGACGCCGGACGGGCAGGCGTCGACGCACGCCATGCAGCCGAGACAGGCATCCCAGTGCTGCACCACCTCCTTGCTCATGCCGACTTCGCCACGGGATGCGAGATCCATGAGCAGGATGCGTCCGCGGGGCGAGTCCATCTCCTCGCCCCAGAGCAGGTAGGTCGGACATGCGGGAAGGCAGAAACCGCAGTGGACGCAGTCCGCGATCAGCGCAGGATCCGGGGAATGATGATCGTCGAACGCGGTGGTCGTGGCGTCCGCACGTGGGTGTCCCTGTACGCGCGGCGGCCCGGCGCTCACCGCGGCCACGTCAGATGCCACCGACCTGGCGGCCTGGGCTGAGTGTCCGCGCCGGATCGAGCTGCAGCTTCACGGAGCGCATGAGCCCGAGCGCCACCTCGTCGTCCTGGCTTCCGGCCGAGTGCGTGTCGCCGCGCCTGACCACCATGTGACCGCCGGCGGCGCGGACGGCAGTACGCACTGTCTCGAGTGCTTCGGGTGCGAAGCGCATCTCGCCTGTGCCGAGGAGGGGGCGCATCGCGATGGCGTCGCATGTAGCAGACAGCGTTGACAGCAACTCAACCACTCGGGACGGCAGCACCGCGACACCACATACCGTGCCGGCCGCGTTCCAGGGCGATCCCTCGATCGACGCGTGCAGCGCCGTCGCCTCCTCCTCGGACAGGATCCGGCCACCGGCGTCGTGCACCACTCGCTCGGCCTGGACGGTGGCACCGGCCTCTGTGCTGTCAAAGCGCACCACCGCAGCACCCTCGGGCCAGAGGATGTCGACGAGGCTCGGCGTGACCTGAAGCCTGCCGACGCGTGAGGCGAATCTGCAGAGGTCGGTCACCGACCGCGCCTCGAGGACGACGGTCCGCGACGCCTCGGGCAACGGGTGCAGGCGGAAGGCCACCTCGGTGACAACGGCGAGCGTCCCCAGCGATCCGGTCAGGAGCTTGGCGACGTCGAATCCCGCCACGTTCTTGACGACCTTGCCGCCACTGCGACCTCTCGTCCCATCGGCGAGCACGAAGCTGGCGCCGATGACCAGGTCGCGCGCCGTGCCGAAGCGCGTGCGCAAGGGTCCGCTCGCGCCGGTGGCGACCACACCGCCGACCGTTGCGGCTCCGCCCTGCGGCGGATCGAGCATGAGACGCTGCCGGAAACCTGGTGTGGCCGCGAGCGTTTCCTGGAGGAGTCCGAGCGGTGTTCCCGCCCGCACGACACAGACGAGATCGGCGGGCTCGTGGTCGACGATTCCCGTGATGCGCGACGTCGCGAGCACGATGTCGCACCGCTCCGGCGGGGAGCCCCAGTCCATCTTCGTGCCCCCACCACGCGCGACGACCGCAAGGCCTCGCGCTGTCGCGGCGGAGAGGACCGATGCCACCTCCGACTCGTCGCCGGGCGAGACGACGAGGCTCGGGGTGACGCCGCCAACAGCGTCGCCGGGATCGCCGGTGCGCACATACGCCGCGCCGACCAGCTCGCTGAACAGGCTCAGTCCCTGCGCGGTGGAGACCGTCACAGCCGCTCCGCCAGCCCGGCTGTCTCGATCGCGTGCGGCCGGTACATGCCGGGGACTTCGCCACAGAGTTCGCGGGGTGGGCAGGGCTTTGCCGGGATTGCAGATGTCACGCGGGTCGAAGGCATCGCGAACGCGCCCCATCACGGCGATCGATCCCGGGCTGAACATCTTCGGCATGTAGCAGGCTTTGTCGGATCCGACGCCATGCTCCCCGGTGATGGAACCCCCGGCTGCGATGCAGGAACTCGAGGATCAATCCGGCGAGCTCGAGCGCGCGATCCGATGCTCCCGGCTCCGTGCTGTCATACAGGACGAGGGGATGGAGGTTGCCGTCCCCCGCGTGGAAGACGTTGGCGACGCGCAGTCCGTACTTCGTTGAGAGCGCACCGATTTCCTCGAGCACCTCGCGCAGACGCGTGCGCGGGATCACCCCGTCCTGCACGTAGTAGTTCGGGCTGATGCGCCCCATCGACGCGAAGGCGGCCTTGCGCGCCTTCCAGATCAGGGCACGTTCCGCCTCGCTCGCCGCAACCCGTGTCTCGGTCGCGCCGCTCGCTGTGCAGATGTCGAGCACCTGGCGAAGAAACGCGCTCGAACTCGACGGCCGGTCCGTCGAGCTCGACGATCAGCGCGGCGCCGCAGTCCGGATACCCGGCGTGGACGATCTGCTCGCACGCCTGGATGGCGAGACGATCCATCATCTCGATGGCGGCAGGCGTGATACCTGCGGCGATGATGCGGGACACCGCCTCTCCCGCGTCACCCATCGTCGAGAACGCTGCGAGCACCGTCTCCGTCGACTCGGGAACGCGAACGATGCGCAGCACGCCCTCGGTCACGATGCCGAGGGTGCCCTCACTGCCGATGACAACACCGAGCAGGTCGTAGCCCGGCGCATCGCGCACCCGTCCGCCGAGGTGCGCTATGTCACCTCGCGCAGTCACAAAGGTTGCGGCGAGCACGTGATGCGTGGTGAACCCGTACTTCAGGCAGTGCGCACCGCCCGAGTTCTCCGCGACGTTCCCGCCGATCGTGCACACCTGCTGCGACGACGGGTCGGGTGCGTAGAAGTATCCGAGCGGCCGCACCGCTTTGCTGACGTCGAGATTGGTGACGCCAGGCTGTACGGTGACCTGCTGATTCTCGAGGTCGATGTCGAGGATTGCGCGCATCCGGCTGAGCCCGATGACCACGCCGTCGGCCACCGGGAGGGCACCGCCGGACAGGCCGGTACCGGCACCGCGGGCCACGAACGGCACATCGCACTCCGCGCACGCTCGTACCACCTGTGCGACCGCTGCAGTGCTGGTCGGCAGCACCACGGCAGCAGGAGAGACGCGACGTCCTGTCAGGCCGTCGCACGCGTACGTCTGCACTGCCGCGGGGGCGGTGATCAGACCGTCGTCACCAACCGCCGCACGCAGACGTTCGAGGAGTCCGGCGTCAAGCATGTGCCGCCATCGCCGCCGCGGCGGCGTCGATCGTGCGCGCCGCATCCGCCTCGGTGACGGTTCCCATGTGCCCGATGCGGATACCGCGTCCCGCCCACGGTCCGAGGCAGCCCGCGATCACGACACCGCGCTCGTTCATCCCTGCCCGCAGTGCCGCGTCGTCAACACCGTCCGGAAGGGCGAGCACGCTCAGTGTCGGCGCGAGAAACGCATGGTTGGTCAGGGGCGCGAATCCGAGCTCGCCCATGCCGTCGCGAACCATAGCGGCGACACGACGGTGCCGTTCGTAGCGCGCGGGCAAACCCTCGTTCAGGATGCCGTCAAGCGACACCTCGAGCGCGCGAAGCAAGGACACCGCATGTGTCGAGAAATATTTGCGGGGGTCATCAACCGACGCATCCCACCGGCGCAGATCTGCGTAATAGGCATGGATGTCGCCGAGCAACTCGCGCCGGCCGCGAGCGCGTTCGGAGAGCGCCAGGATGGCGAGCCCGGGCGGAACGCTCAGTGCCTTTTGCGCACCGGTGAGCAGGACATCGACATCCCAGGCATCCATCGCCTCGTCGAGGGCGCCGGTCGCGCAGACCCCATCGACGACGATGACGGCGTCCGGCGCCACCCCACGAATGGTCGCCGCCAGGGACGCGCAATCCGCGAGCACGCCGCTGCTGGTATCGACGTGCGTCATGCAGACCAGCGCCGGCTGGTCGCCGCCGAGGATCAGCGCTCGAAGCGCCTCCCTGTCTGCATGCTCACCCCACTCGATTTGCAGCACGTCGGCGCGCATCCCCAGCGCGCCGGCGACCTCGGTGAAGCGATCGCCGAAGTACCCGTGACTGATCACGACCACGCGATCGCCCTGAGCCGCGTGGTTGACGAGCGCGGCCTCCATGGCCAGCGTGCCCGAGCCGGCGAAACAGTGGACCCGCGCGCCCGGCGCCCCGACGAGCTCGCGTATCCCCGCCTGAATCCGAAGCATGGTGGCCGCGTTCTCGGGGCCGGTGTGGCTGCGCACCGGCTCGGCCAGTGCGGCCAGGACGTCCGGGGCAACAGGGGTCGGCCCGGGGATCATGAGCAGCGGCGACGTTGTCATGAGCGATCCATGCTGCCACACGGACCGCGGCCTCCGTGATGCCTGGAGGACCGCTCCGGCAGGGTGCGGGGCGGGCTCAGTCCCTAGATGGAATCGCGACGGAAGGCTGCGATGACGATGGGCGCGTCCTCGCGGACCGAGACATCCGTGCCGTCGAAGAAGGAGATGCGAGTCGCTCCGGCGGAGACCTGACGCACCTGGGTCACCGCGTCCACGTTGATGTAGGTCGAAGCCTCATCGGCAGCCAGGTGGAGGACAACCCATTTCGCCATGACCCGCAGTCTAGCAACGGGGCCGAACGTGATCGGACACGCCGTTGACACGAAGGGACGCGCGCACACCCTTGAACGCGGACGGGTGGGTGACGCTTGTGACAGTGTTGAACGAGCGTCGATCTGCGCTCCCGATGCGTACGCTGTCGAACAGACGCGCATCTGAGGCTCCGCCAGATTGGCCACCTCAGCCCACCTGACTGTGATCGCCGCAGGGCGCGGGGTAACTCGTAGCACCGGATCGGGCGAGCAGGTCGCACCGAGCAAAGGAGACTTTGACCGTGACCCTCCGTAGCGCACGGTCGCAGACTCGCCGGACCTGACGCGTTGGTGCTTTCCCGCCGGCTCTTCATCGCCGTCACGGCCCTCACCTCGGTTTTGATCGTCGTCTTTGTGGGCGCGTCGCTCCTCGGGCTCGGCGGCAGTGTGTTCGAGGATCGAATCCACAACCTCGCCGAGGTGGGCGCGGGACTCGTCGCCGGCGCCCTCGCCCTCATCGCCGCAGTGCGGTCTCGAGGCCGCCGCCGTCTGTCGTGGCTGTGCTGGTCCGCCTATGGAATCCTCGAGGCGTTCAGCGACTGGAACGTGCTCGCCGCGCACCACGACGGCACGCTTCTGACCGTCGGCAACCTCGCGTTTCTCGCGCAGCTGCCGCTGGGACTCCTGGGGGCGCTCATCTTCATGCGCGTGGTGTCGTCGAGGGTCGCCGTCACCGTCGCCTTCTGCGACGGCATGCTGATGGGCGGCGGTCTGCTGCTGATCGGTCTGGCGAGCGGCTATCTGCGCATCCTCAACGGTCCGAACGCGCCCTTCGTGAACGCGCTGAATCTCGCGCAGCCCGTTGCGGACCTGGTCGTCCTCACGCTCGTCGTCACGGTTGTCAACCGGACGGGGCGCAGGACCAAACCAATCGGCGCGCTTATCGGGGCGGCGATCCTCGGCATCGGCGTCGCCGACATCGAGCTCACGCACCAGATCGGCCTGGGGATCAGTGCGCCCGGATCGGTCTACGCCAACGGCTGGATCGCCGGCCTGCTCTGTCTTGGTATCGCAGCCCTCTATGCGCTCTGCTTCCGGCGCCAGTCGGAGGCGGCAGCCGCCAACTCGATGACGACGAGGACCGGCCTGTGGGTGCCGATATTGCCAGTGGCGCTCGCGTGCATCTTCGCTGTTGCGCTTCGCGCGCACGAGACCGAGCTCGAGGACGTGTTGTTGTGGGTGCTGCTCGCGCTCGTCGGTCTGACGCTGACCCGGATGTATCTGGCCCTGTACATGAATCTCGGCCTCGGCAGAGAGCTCGCGCACCAGGCATCACACGACTCCTTGACGGGTCTCCCGAATCGCACGCTCCTGCGCCGGCGGCTCGAGCGCGAGCTGACCGCGCTCGAGTCCCCCGAGCAGAGCGTGACCCTGCTCATGCTCGACCTCGATGGTTTCAAGGAGGTCAACGACACCTACGGTCACAGCACGGGAGACCAGGTGCTGGTGCAGGTTGCGCACCGTGTGGTCGCCACCGTTCGGGAGGGCGACGCCGTCGCGCGGCTCGGCGGCGACGAGTTTGCCGTTGTGCTCAAGCCCGGGCCGGCGGATGAGGTCACCATCGTCGCCCGGCGCGTCATCACCGCGCTCGAGCTCCCACTGATACTGCGGTCGAGCACGGTCACCGTTGCGGCGAGCGTCGGCATCGCATCTGCCGGGAGAGACGAAACGGCGGACGACCTGCTGCGCAACGCAGACCTGGCCATGTACGCGGCAAAGGCCAAGGGAGGCAATGGGTTCGCGCTCTTCGAGCCGTACATGCACACGGCCGTGGCGGAGCGCGTTCGCGTGGAGACAGGGCTGCGAACCGCGTGGCTCACCGGCGATCTGATGGTCCACTACCAGCCGATCGTCGACCTCGCCACCGGCCGGATGGTGTCCGTCGAGGCGCTTGCGCGCTGGAAGCACCCTGACGGCGACATGATCCCGCCGGACGTGTTCATCCCGATTGCGGAACGGACGGGGCTCATCATCCCGATCGGCGCGCGCATTCTCAATGAGGCGTGCCAGCAGCTCGCGAACTGGCAGCAGGAGTACGGGCCGTCAGCCGATATGACGATGAGCGTCAACGTGTCGCCGCGACAGCTGTACTCGGGAGACCTCGAGGCAATTGTCGAAGAAGCAATACGCAGCGCGGGGATCCAGCCGAAGAGCCTCATCCTGGAGGTGACGGAGACCGCCGTCATGGACGACATGGACAACGCGATCCGGATTCTCGGCCGCCTCAAGGCGCGGGGCGTCGCGCTGGCGATCGACGACTTCGGTGTCGGCGCATCGTCGCTGGCGCGGCTGCGCCGCCTCCCCGTCGCGGTCGTGAAGATCGACAAGTCGCTCGTCGATCACGTCCCGGACGGGCATGTTGCGGGTGCGCTGCTCGACGCTGTCATCGGCATCGTCAGAGCACTCCAGCTGCGCACGATCATCGAAGGGGTCGAACGTGCGGATCAAGCCGAGCACCTGCGCGTCTCCGGCTATGACCTCGCGCAGGGATACTTCTACGCACGGCCGATGGATGCCGCCGGGATCGAGCGGTCGCTTGCCGCCGCACGGGACGGGGATGGCGGTCGCGCGGTGTTCCCGGTGAACCTTGCAAGTGAAGCGACGCCCCCACGCGAGCGGGCGGGGCGCGTGCTCGTCGTCGACGATGATGAGTTCGTGGGAGCGACCGCCTGCCGGATCCTCGAGCGCCATGGCATGCGGACGGTGCACGTTCCCAGCATCCGCGAGGCGATGGCGGAACTGTCCCAGCCAACCGACGTGATGCTCGTGGACATCGGATTGCCGGACGGCGACGGATGGGACCTCATCACACACGTGCGCGCAAGTGCGATGCACGCGCTCATGCCGATGGTGGTGATGACCGGGCTGCTCGACAGCGCTGACGTCCTCAATCGCGCGTACGACCTGTCGTGCGAATACCTCGGCAAGCCGTTTGCGCCCGAGGCGCTGATCGCGAAGATCGAATCGGCCAGGCGGATGGTCGCTGCCGTCGCGCCGGCGGTGGTTGCTTCGGGCGCCGACACCCCGGTCGTTGCCGCAGCGGGCTGATCAGGCACCGGGCCGTCCCGGATCCCGTGGGAAGATGGGTGCCGTGCCTCGTCATCTTCGCTTCGGCTACAAGGTGTCGGCCGAGCAGTTCAGCCCGTCGGCGCTGCTCGAGTTCACCGTCGCCGCCGAGCAGTGCGGTTTCGACACCGCCGCCATCAGCGATCACTTTCAGCCATGGCGGCATACCGGAGGGCACGCGCCGTTTTCGCTGGCGTGGCTTGGCGCGGCCGGTCAGGCAACGAGCCGCATCGCGCTCGGGACCAGCGTGCTCACGCCCACCTTCCGCTACCACCCGGCGATCGTCGCCCAGGCGATGGGGACGCTCGGCAGCATGTTTCCCGGCCGCTTCTGGCTCGGAGTTGGAACCGGCGAGTCGATGAACGAGGCGCCGCTCGGGACCGAGTGGCCGGATACGAAGGAGCGATTCGCGCGCCTCAAGGAGGCGGTGACGATCATCCAGACGCTGCTGACGACCGACAGGGTCACCTACGACGGCACGTACTACAGGACGCGCAACGCAACGATCTACGACCGTCCCGAACAACCGATCCCCATCTACATCGCAGCGGCCGGGGCGTCGGCCGCGCGGCTCGCCGGCAGGGTGGCCGACGGAATGATCTGCACCAGTGGCAAGGGCATGGAGCTCTATGCGGACACGCTGCTACCGGCCGTTGCGGAGGGCGCTCGTGCGGCCGGACGGGCTCCGGACGACGTGGAGTTGACGATCGAGATGAAGGTGTCGTTCGACAGTGATCTCGTGCGGGCTCGGGAGGACACGCGCCACTGGTCGGCGCTCGCGCTGTCGCCCGAGGAGAAGACCGGCGTCGAGGACGCGATGGAGATGGAACGCCTCGCCGACGCGCTTCCCACCGAGCGCGCGGCCAGCCGGTGGATCGTCTCCTCGGATCCCGATGAGCACGTGGAACGCATCCGTCCGTATCTCGACCTCGGCTTCACCCATCTCATCTTCCACGCGCCCGGTACCGACCAGCGCCGATTCCTGGACCTGTACTCGCGTGAGGTGCTCCCGCGTCTGCGCGCCATCGACCCTGCCGGGAACGCCGGCTGAGCGATCTACCCCTGGGTGATCGGGCCGCTGCGATCCACGGTGATGCGTACCAGCACGCGGCGGTCGCGCACCATCGCGGCGCGGTACTCCTCCCAGTCCGGATGCTCGCCGCTGACGCGACGGTAATAGTCGACGAGCGGCTCCATCGCGTCCGGGAGGTGGACGATCTCGACGTTGCCCTCGAGGTTGTGCCACTCGCCGAAGAACCGCTCGCTGAACACGCAGAGACCGGCGCGCGGGTTGCGAGTGAGATTGAGCGTCTTCATCGCTCCTTCGCGCGTGCTGATCACAACGCGACCCTCGGCATCGACGCCGGCAGTCACCGGTGAGAGTTGGGCCTGCCCATCACGGCGATATGTGGCAAGGACACCGCGCGGATTCGCGCGCACGAAGTCGAGCACCAACTCATGAGCCATCGAGCAACTCTATGGCGTGGAGGAGCGCGGCCGCAAAACGCCGCTCGCCCTGCGAGCCGTCCATGACGGTGTCTTCGACAAGCGCATGCATCCCAAGTGATCGGATCGGGTCGAGCAGGGCGACATCGACCGTGTCGATCACGATGGTGGCGGCGATGCCGGCGTAGCGTCGCGCCACGCCGAGGGCGGTCGCCTCCTCGCCCATCTGTTCGAGCATCGCAACGGTTGGCCCTTTCAACGAGCGGCCACCGACCACGGGGGAGACAACGGTGACCTGTTCGCGATCGAGGTCGTCGCCAAGCACCGCCAGGATCGGGTCGACGCTGAGCAGCGGGTTCGACGGTCCGATGATCACGGCGTCCGCGTTGCGGACAGCAGCCCGGGCCTCGGGCGAGGCGGCAGCGGATTCGATGCCGGCCAGGCGGATGCCTCGCACTGCCGGCGTGCACCGCTCCCCGACGAACCACTCCTGCATGCTCATTTCGCCGGAGTCCGTGCGGATTCGCGTGCGCACCGGGTCGTCGCTCATCGGGATGACGCTCACGCGGATGCCGAAGCTCCGGGCGAGATGCGCCACCGCTTCGCTCAGGCGCAGCCCCTGACGGAGCAGCATCGCCCGGAGCAGATGGACGCCGATGTCCCGGTCGCCGAGCTGGAACCACGTCTGCTCACCGAGGCTCCCCAGCATCGCCTGCGCGTGAAAGGTGTCGTCGCGAACGCCGAACCCGGTCGCCTCGTTGAAGACGCCCGCGAGCCGGTAGAGGATCGCATCGACATCGGGTGAGACCAGCAGTCCCCAGAACTCGTCGTCATCCGCGGTGTTGGCGACGATGGAGAGGTCCTCCGGCTCCATCTCCTCAGCCAGTCCTGCCGCCAGCCGTGCGCCGCCGGTTCCTCCGGAGAGGAGCGCCACTTTCACCGGAAGAGATCCAGCTCCGAGGGCCGCACCAGCTCCTGCCCGGATCCGGGCGGTGCATCGAGGTTGTCGAGTCCCTGGACGACAACCACCGGCACGCGCCGCGTCTTGCCCATCACGAGCTCGGCGGCCGCGGCGAGCTCGTCAGCGATGGCGACCACGGTTGCCTGCAGCGGCATGCCGAAGTCATCCGGACGGCCTCGGTAGTCGAGCTGTGACGGGATTCCGGCAACGCCGAGCGCCACGTTCACGAGCCCCATCCGCCACGCGCGGCCAAAGGTGTCGCTGACGATCATCCCGACGTGCGCACCGGTGAGCGCCTCGACTCGATCGCGGAGACGGCGCGCGCTCGCGTCGCAGTCCACCGGAAGCAGGCAGACGTCGTCCGTGCCATCGACATTGGAGCGATCGACACCGGCATTGGCGCACACGAATCCCTGATGCGTCTCGACGATGAGGACCCGATCCGACCGGACCACGCGCGCCGTCTCGTCGAGCACGACCTGGACCATCCGTGCATCCGCATCGAGCTCCGCAGCCATCGTCACGGCTCGCTCCGACGGTGTCACCTCGGTCAGGCTGCGAATCCGTCCCTCCGCCTTGGACACGACCTTCTGCGCCACCACCAGCACATCGCCGTCGCGAAGCGCTTCCCGAGTGCTCGACGATCAGCGCGGCAAGGTCGTCGCCGGGGTGGATCTCGGGGAGGCCCTCGACGGCCCGCAACTCGAGGTTCACCCCGTGGGCTCGAGCCGCCGCCAGGCGGTGAGATCGGCCGGCTCGTCGAGGTCCAGGGCAAGGCTCGGATCCTCGTGGACGATGAACCGGCGACCCCGGACGCGGGCCTCTTCCGCGAACTTCGGCAAGGACGCCTCGCCGAAGTGCAGCGAGAAGTCGCCGGGAGGTCGCAGATACAGGGCATTGGTGCCCTGACGGCCGTCGGCCGGCGCGGCGACGACGAGATCCCCGGGCGTCGCCGTCACTGCCAGGAGCCTGCGCAGCGCGGCTTCATCAACGAGGGGAAGGTCCGAGCTGAGCAGCAGCGCAGCCGACGCGCCGCGCTCCGCGACCTCCGTCAGGCCGCGCATCGCAGCGGGATTCTGACCGCCCGGTGACGGCTCGACGACCAGTGCGGCGCCGCGCGTGCGAGCGAGGTCCGCCGCCTCAATCGAGCCGCAGACCGCCAGCGTGGGCGCGAGCCCGAGAGCTGCGTCCAGAGCACGAGCCGCGGTCATCTCCGCGAGTCTCCGGCGCGCCTGCGGCTCGAGCACCGAGGCGAGCCTGCTCTTCGCGGTGGTGAAGTCCTTGATCAGCACCACGATCCAGAAGGAGGGCGGCATCGAGCTGCTAGGTCCCGACTTCAGCGGGCACCGGCACGTCTGCTCGTTGCGGCGCCTCCACGACGTCGCGCTCCTTGAGGAGGTTGAGCGTCGTGACGACGGCGATGAGCAACAGGGCGCCGACGATCTCGATCCCGTAGAGCGGGAGGCCGAGCCCGACCGGGGCCGGAAGCGAGAAGACCAGGAAGAGCGTGCACGGATACCCGAGCTCGGCAATCGACGCGAGCGAGGCAGGTGTGCTCGCGAGTGCCCGGTAGTACAGGAGCATCGCGAGCAGGCCGGGAACGAGTGCGATCCCGATGAAGCTCGGAATCTGGTGCACCGAGAATGTGCCGAGGTGGCCACCACCGACATTGACGAGCATGAGGATCAGCAGCACCGGAAGAGCGAGCGTGAAGCGCATCGCCGCTGTGGTGACAAAGGACACATTCGAGAGGCTGTAGCGCCCGAAGACCGTCCCCGATGCCCAGAGGATGACGGCAGCGAGAATCAGCACTGCCGCAAGGAATTGATCGTGCTGCACCGAGGAGAACGGAGCCAGCGGATTCTGCGGAAAGACGATGAGATAGACGCCGACGATCGCGCACGCCGCGAGTGGCCAGAAGTACGGCTTGCGACGTTCCTTCAGGAAGATGCGCGCCATCGCGATGCCGAACACCGGTTGCAGCATGTACAGCAGGTACACCTCGTTCTCCACGTTGAAGTCAGGCGCCCCATGCGCCGGGAACGCGTAGCTCAGCGCCTGGGTGAAGAGCACCGTGGCGAACGCCTGAGCGCCGAGCGCGATGATCCCCATGGCGATCCATTGCCGGATCGGCAGGTTGCGCAGCTCACGGCGAATGCGACCGGCCATCGGCAGAAAGCAGAGCGCGATCAGCAGCGACTCGACGAAGACGATCTGGCTCGCGGTGAGCTGCTTGGTCAGCTCCGGACGGAAGTACGGGTCCGTCGCCCACATCGCCGCGGCGATGGCCACGGCCAGCGGCCCCATGCGTCCGATCAGGCCGCCCGCTCTCGACGCCACGCTCATGCGCCCCGTGTCAGAGGGAACCGAGAGGCCGGCAGATCTTGGAAACGCACGGGTAAATTACACTCGAAAGCCCGTCGCACGGCGCCGGGGACAGGTCCACTTGCGGAGATGCGCTGATGCTGTTCGGTCAAGAGCACGTCGATCGTTACGTCGCGACGGATGGGGAGGAAGGCTTTGCGTGGCGCAACGGCACCGAGATCCTGATTCTCACCACCACGGGGCGCAAGTCCGGGCATTCCCGCAGCAACGCGCTCATCTTCGGCCGCCACGGTGATGAGTACCTCGTGGTGGGATCGAAGGGCGGAGCGCCGCAACCACCTGCCTGGTACCTGAACCTCTCCGCCAATCCCGAGGTGGAGGTCCAGATCAAAGGCGATCGCTTCAAGGCGCATGCTCGGACCGCGACGGCCGAGGAGAAACCCGAGCTGTGGAAGACGATGACCGCAGCCTGGCCCGATTACGATCAGTATCAGCAACGCACCGACCGTGATATTCCGGTGGTGATCCTGTCCCGCGACTGACGCAGCGATGATCGACGTCGCGAGCGTGGTCGCGATCGATGTCCACGTGCACGTCGAGGTGTCCCTGGACGGACACCATTCGCTTCCCGATGAGCTCCGTGAAGGAGCTGACGCGTACTTCGCCGCGGGGCACCGCATGCCGAACGTGCATGAGATCGCTGCGTATTACCGGGATCGCACGATGGCGGCCGTGGTGTTCACCGTGGACGCCGAGTCCGCGATATCGCATCCACCCATCTCCAACCAGGAGATCGCCGAAGCCGCAGCCGAGCACGCGGACGTGCTCATCCCGTTTGCGAGCATCGACCCCGCCCGAGGACCCGCGGGCGTTCGCGAGGCCCGACGGCTGGCCGAGGGATTTGCTGTTCGGGGCTTCAAGTTTCACCCGAACCTCCAGGGATTCCTTCCCAACGACCGGTCCGCGTATCCGCTCTACGAGGTCATCGAAGGGCTCGGGCTTCCCGCAATCTTTCACACCGGTCAGACCGGAATCGGCGCCGGAGTCCGTGGTGGCGGGGGCGTGCGGCTCAAGTACTCGAACCCGATGTCCATCGACGATGTCGCGGTGGACTTTCCCGATCTGCGCATCGTCATGGCGCATCCGTCCTTTCCCTGGCAGGACGAAGCACTCGCCGTTGCGACGCACAAGCCGAACGTGTTCATCGATCTCTCCGGCTGGTCGCCGAAGTATTTCCCTCCGCAGCTCGTCCGCTATGCCAACACGCTGCTGAAGGACAAGGTGCTGTTCGGTTCCGACTATCCGTTGCTCACACCGGATCGCTGGCTCGCGGACTTCGACACGCTGGACATCAAGCCCGAGGTGAAGCCGCGCATTCTCAAGCTCAACGCGGCGCGTCTCCTCGGCTTAGGGTGACCCCATGACTCGCGCCGCCGGTCTCGGTGCGTGGCCTGCCCGCGCGGCGCGCAAGGCGGCCCGCAGACCGGCGATGACGTACCAGGGACACACCACGACGTACGCCATGCTGACAACGCGGGTCTCGCGTCTCGCGCACGCGCTGGACAGCATCGGCGTGCGCGCCGGAACGAGAGTCGCGTACCTGGGCAGCAACCATCCCGCGCTCATGGAAAGCCTCTTCGCCACCGCGGCGCTGGGAGCGATCTTCGTCCCTCTCAACGCCAGGCTTTCTCCCGCGGAGATCACGTTCATGCTGGACGATTCCGGGGCCGAGGTCCTCATCTTCGGGCGCGGCTCAGTGCCGACAGTGGAACGCCTCGAGGCGCCCGCACACCCGAAGTTGATCGCCGTCGACGCAGACGTTGCAGGCGCACTCGATTACGCCGCTCTCCTCGCGGGCGGCTCCGAAGAACCCGTGGATGCAACCGTCGACCTCGACGAGCCGTGCATGATCATGTACACGTCTGGCACGACGGGGAGACCGAAGGGGGCAGTCCTTTCACACCACAACATCATGTGGAACTGCCTCAACGTCCTCGTCGACCTCGATCTCCGCAGCGACGAGGTGACGCTGGTCACAGCGCCGATGTTCCATACGGCGGCGCTCAACATGACCTGCCTGCCGTCGCTCCTCAAGGGCGGCCATCTCATCATCGAGCCGCGATTCGATGCTGACGCGGTCATCGAAACGATCACGCGTATGCACGTGACGCTGTTGTTCGGTGTCCCGACCATGTTCACGGCACTCACGCAATCGCCGCTCTGGGCGAACGCCGATCTCTCGTCGGTGCGCCTCCTGCTGTGCGGCGGTGCGCCGGTGCCGAAGTCACTCATCACCGCGTACCTCGAGCGCGGGCTCTCGTTCGTCCAGGGCTATGGGATGACGGAGACTGCGCCCGGTGCGCTCATCGTCGATCCGCACCTCAGCCGCGAGACCGTCGGCGCTGCCGGGGTTGCGCACTTCTTCACAGATGTGCGCCTCGTTCGCGATGACGGGATGCCCGCTGCGCCCGGGGAACCGGGCGAGATTGTCATCGCCGGTCCCAACGTGATGCGCGGGATACTGGGGGCTCCCGGATGCGACCGACGCCGCGTTTCTCGAGGGCGGCTGGTTCCGTTCGGGTGACGTCGCGATCGCCGACGAGTCGGGAGTCATCACGATCGTCGACCGCGTCAAGGACGTGTACATCTCCGGCGGTGAGAACGTGTATCCCGCCGAGGTGGAGAAGGCGCTCTGCGATCACGCGGCCGTGGTCGAGGCCGCGGTGATCGGTGTTGACGACGCAACCTGGGGCGAGGTCGGCAGGGCGTACATCGTGCTCGCCCCCGGTGGCTCGGTGACACGAGGAGGAGCTGAGCGCGCACCTCAGAGCCCGGCTTGCCGGCTACAAGATCCCAAGGTCATGGGTGTTCGTGGACTCGCTCCCGCACACGGCGTCCGGTAAGGTGCAAAAGTCCCAGTTGCGGGCACGGCCCGCTGCACCAGAACGAGACGCGGACTGAGGAGGCACCGTGACCACGACTGTCAGCAAGCGTCGCCGAGTTGAACGAATTGACAGGCAAACACCTGGGCTACTCAGCATGGCGCGAGATCACCCAGGAGCAGATCAACACCTTCGCGGACGCGACCGACGATCACCAGTGGATCCACGTCGATCCAGAGCGAGCAGCGACGGGTCCGTTCGGCACGCCGATCGCGCACGGATTCCTGACACTGTCGCTCCTCGTGCCGATGTGGAGCGAGATCCTCCACTACGACGGCGTTCGTCTCGGCATCAACTACGGACTGAACAAAGTGCGGTTCACATCGCCGGTGCCCGTCGGATCGAAGATCCGCGCCGGAGCGACGCTCGTATCAGTGGAGACCGCATCAGACGGCAGCCTCCAGGTCGTCGTGGACTTCGTCATCGAACGCGAAGGCGCAGAAAAGCCCTGCTGCATCGCACAAGGGCTCTACCGCTTTTACGTCTGAGCTTCGCACGCAGCGCAGCGCGCCGCGGAGCAGGAGGGGTGACCCGCGCCACCGCTCAGCTTTCAGCTTGTCAGCGCCCTCGTTCGCGCAGGCAGATTGTCGCACTCGCTCGGGCGCTGCCAAATTCGCTGTGACGCGGGTCACCCCTCCTGCTCCGCTGGGTCACACACACCCGCAGGTCAAACGGAAAAGTCTTCTTCCCAGTACTCGTTCGCGACGCGCGTGGTGCCTGACTGTTCGCGGACCTCGTTCTCCCGCGCTCGTAGGTCGACGCGGCGGATCTTGCCGGAGATCGTCTTCGGCAGGTCCGAAAACTCGAGACGGCGTATGCGTTTGTAGCCCGCGAGGTTCGCCCGCGAGTGCGCGAAGATCGAGCGTGCGACATCTTCTGACGGGGCGGATCCAGCGCCCAGCGCGATGAACGCCTTCGGTACCGACAGTCGCAGTGGATCGGGTGACGGCACGACCGCTGCCTCGGCGACCGCTGGGTGCTCGATCAGGACGCTCTCGAGCTCGAACGGGGAGATCCGGTAGTCGGACGATTTGAAGACGTCGTCCGATCTGCCGACGTACGTGATGTAGCCGTCGCTGTCGCGGGACGCGACATCACCCGTGTGGTAGAAGCCGTCGCGCATCACCACCGCCGTGTATGCGGGGTCGTCGCGATAGCCGACCATCAGCGCAAGCGGGCGCTTCGACAGATCGATGCAGATCTCGCCGGTCTCTCCGGGAATGCCGCTCGCCGGATCGATCAGCTCGATGACGTAGCCCGGGAGCGGGCGTCCCATCGACCCGGGCTTCAGCGGTTGCGCGGAGGTGTTGCCGATCTGCGCAGTGGTCTCCGTCTGGCCGTACCCGTCACGGATGGTGAGCCCCCACGCGCGGCGCACCTGCTCGATGACCTCGGGGTTGAGCGGCTCGCCGGCGCTGAGCACCTCGCGCAGCGGCGGGTGCCATGCGGTGAGATCCTCCTGGATCACCATGCGCCATACGGTCGGCGGTGCGCACAGGCTCGTCACCGAGCACCGCGTCAGCGTGTCGAGCAGGCGCTTCGCGGAAAAGCGAGCCGTGTTGAGGATCAGCACGCACGCCTCGGCGTTCCACGGTGCGAAGACGTTGCTCCAGGCGTGTTTCGCCCAGCCAGGGGAGGAGATGTTGAGGTGGATGTCGCCGGGCTGCACGGCGAGCCAGTACATCGTCGAGAGGTGGCCCACCGGATAGCTCACGTTGGTGTGCTCGACCAGCTTCGGCTGCGCCGTGGTGCCGGACGTGAAGTAGAGGAACAGGGGATCGCTCGCGGGTGTCGGGCCGTCGGGAACGAACGCGCTCCACGTCTCGACGTAGTCGTCGTACCGCAGCCATCCGTCGACCGGGTCTCCCACGGCGATGCGCGTGAACTCGCCTGTGACCTGAGCGAACTGACCGGTCTGCGCCAACTCCGCGATGACGTGGGTGACGCGGCCGCGCTCGATACGATCAACGATGTCCGCGGGAGTCAGGAGCGTGGTCGAGGGGATCATCACAGCGCCCAGCTTGGTGAGCGCCAGGATGCACTCCCACAGCGCGATGCGATTGCCGAGCATGAGCAACGTTCTGTCGCCCCGGCGCACGCCTTGCTCGCGCAGCCACGCAGCGAGGACGTTGGACCGCTCGCTCAGCTCGGCGAAGGACAGTCGGGTCTCCGTGTCGTCGTCATCGATGATCCAGAGCGCGGGCCGCTCGTTCCCGGCGGCGATGACGTCGAACCAGTCGAGCGCCCAGTTGAAGTGCTCAGGCTGCGGCCACTCGAAGTCGCGATACGCCGTCTCGTAGTCGGCGCGTTGCGAGAGCAGGAAGTCGCGGGCGGCTCTGAAGTCCATGCTCATGCGCTCCTCATCTCGTGATCTGCCACACGGTCTGGTGCATGAGTTTGCCACTCGTTATCGCCGGTTCATGCACTCCGTGAGCGTATCGCCCGGGCCGTGTCCATGAGGCGCTCGGCGCGCGCCGGATCCACCCGGCTCCAGGTGTCGCCGTCCACCTTCAGGCTGGTGCCGACGATGACACCGTCGGCCACGGCGAGGATCTCCTCGAGCCGGTCCACGTGGACTCCCGTGTTGGCGAAGACGGGCATCTCCGGCACCGCGTCCTTGGCGGTCCGCAGGTCGCTCATCGCGAACGGGACACCGGCGGCGGGGCCGGAGATGAGGATCGCGTCCACTCCGAGGAACGCTGCGCTCTTGGCACGATCGCCGATGCTGCGAGTGCCGAGCGCGCTGCTGAACTCCGGGGAGATGTTGTCGAAGAAGGCGACGTCGTCGGCGCCGATCGCGGTGCGATAGCCGGCGAGATCACCGATCGAAGGCGAGATCACGCCGAGGTCACTCTCGAACACGCCGGTGAGCACCTCGCGTATGAACGTCGCGCCCGTGGCTCGCGCGACCGCGAGCGTCGCCTTCGCGTCCCAGAGGATGTTCACCCCAAAGGGGACCCGTACCGATGCGCGCAGCTCGCCGATGACAGCCGCCATCGCCGCCGGGATCTCCGGCCCGACCACGAGCTGATAGGGGATGTCGTTCTCATTGCAGAAGAGCACGCCGTCGACGCCGGCTCCCTGCAGCGTCTCCAGATCTCGGCCGACCACGTCCACGAGGTGGCTTCGCCCGAGCTCGCGATTGTGACGGGGCCGGCCGGGCAAGCCCGGGAAGTGCAGCATGGCGATGACCGGCTTCCGGGTGCCGAATCGCCGCTCCAGAGACTGATGCATCCCTTCTCCTCACTCCACCGCAGCGCGGTGCTGATCAATGAACTCGATGACCGCCCGATTCCACGGGTCGGGATTTTCTACAAAAGCAGCATGGCCGCCGGGGACGATCGCCCACGATCCGTGCGGCAGCTCCTCGAACATGCGGTGCGAGAGCGAGAGCCGGATGATGATGTCGTCGTCGGAGGCGATCACGAGCGCCGGTGTCTGGAGCGATCCGATCCGGGCCGTGCAGTCATGGGTGAGCAGCGCTGCGATCTGCGCAGCGAACGCCCACGCCGGCTGCGCGCTCCGCTCCATGTCAGCGAGGAAGCCGGCGAGCTGCTCAGGGTGTGCCTCGTAGAACGCGGGGCTGAAGACCCATGGAGCCTGCTGTCGCATCATCAGCGGCATTCCACCGGTCTCGGCCACCTGTGCCCAGGTGTCGAAGGCGGCCCGCGTGTAGGCGTCCGGCTTGGCGTACGTGTTGGCGAGCACCACGGAGAGGAGATCGTCGGGATACGACAGCGCGTACTCCTGCGCGATCAGGCCGCCCATGGACACGCCGACGAGGTGGAACTTCTTGAGGCCAAGCGCCTCCGCGAGCGCTCGGGTGTCAGCGGCCATCTCGCTGCTCGAATATGGTCCTGGTGGGAATGAGGTGCGTCCGACGCCGCGGTTGTCGAAGGTGATCACGCGCAGGCCCGCGGCAACCAATGGATTGACCTGCATCGCCCAGCCCTCGAGGTCATCACCCACCCCGTTGATGAGCAGCACCGTGTCGGGGCCATCGCCGCTGATGCGGTAGTGGATGTCGAGCCCATTGGCCGAAACGGTGGGCATCCGGCTAGCTCCGCAGCCCGCGCGCGTCGATCGCGCTGCGCCAGAGGTCGACCGACGCCAGGAGACTGGCGACGACCTGGTCGTCGGGGTCCTCGAACCCCGGGATGATCTCGAAGATCAGGTCGACCGTTCCCGCTCCCGAAGCCTGCAGCGTGTCGAGCACCTTGCCGGGCTCGATGATCCCGATGGCGTTGTGCTCCGCGGTGAACGCCCAGTGATGGTCGGCGACGCCGTCGCTCTGCTGCAGCTGCACCTCGACGAGCCGGCTGCCGAAGCGCCGCAACCATGCGTACGGATCACGCTCATCACCGTCGGTGCCCGGCACGCACTGGTGCCCCACGTCGAGGCAGAGCCGCCATGGCGCGTGTTCGGCGTCGCCGTCACTGAGCAGATCCTCAATGCGCGCCATCGTCGATGGCTCGCGCACGGCGACGAGATTCTCGATCAGGAGGTACTCGAGGCCGGCCATGCTCGCGTGCGCCGCGATGGTCTGGAGATCACGCTTCAGGCCGGCCCACCGCTCCGCGCGACGTTCGGGGTCATTCCAGTCGGGGACGCTCATCGCCCCCACATGGCCGCCCGTCGCGCGCGCGCCGAGCGACGCGGTCAGGTCGATGACCGTGCGGTACCAGTCAAGGGCCGATTCCCTTCGCGCCTGGTCCGGATGCATGAGCAGATCGAGCGAGTACGCCGACAGACCGGTGAACGTTGCATGTGCCCGCAGGCCGTTGGCGTCGAGCGCGGCGCGATGACGCTCCACCGCGTCACGGCCGCCGCCGAATGTCTCGGTGCCCTCGATGAGGTCGAGCGACAGCTCGACGAGGTCCAATCCGAGGTCGTTGCGCACGACTGACGCCCAGTCCGCCGGGCGCGGCCAGCGCTTGAGGGCGAAGCAGGTGTTGATGCCGAGATTGACCTTCATGCTCGCTCTCCCGGAACGCGTGTCGATCGCGGCTCGCCGCCCGGCGGCACGAGTGGATCCGCATGCAGCGTGTCCGACCCGACGATCGTTTGGAAATGCTCGTAGACGGACGCGTATCGGTCGTGATTGGCCATATCCGGTTCGATCGGCGGATCAGGACGGCACGCGACGGCAATCGCGGACTCTGCATCCGGGTAGACGCCCACGCCGATCCCGGCAAGCATCGCCACGCCTGACGTGGTGGCGTCGCCGGCGATGCGGGAGACCGGGATGCCGAGGACGTCCGCTTTGATCTGATTCCACGTGCGCAGCGAGGCCGGCCGCCCGGAGACACGCATCTCGGTGGCAGGTGTGCTCGCCCTGCCGAGCGCTTCGACGTGGGCGCGAATCGCAAATGCCACACCCTCCATGGCAGCTCGTGCGAGCGATGCCCGGTCGTGCCGGATCGACAGTCCGATCGCCGCGCCGCGCAGCGCGGGATCATCACGCTCGCCGTCGCCGAGGACGGGAACGAAGAGCAGCCCGTCGGATCCGGGTGCGACTGTGGCGGTCTCGCGGTCGAGCTGCTCGAAGTCGGACTGGCGAAGACGAGCGGAGCGGCCGCCGTACGTCAGCGTTGCGAGCCAGTCGAGTGCCTCGCCCGCGGTGTTGATCCCAACCTCGGTGACGTAGCCGTCGGGACCCACCGCACTCGGGTAGTGGGTGACTCCGAGGTCACGCAGCGGCTCGCTCACGACTGTGTTGATGCACGTGGAGCTTCCGGCCATCTCGCTCACCGGACCCGGCGACGTGACGCCCGCGCCGAGTGCGCACGCGATGCTGTCGCCCGCGCCCGCGACCACCGGGATCGACGCGGAAAGGCCGAAGCGCCGAACCAGCGCCGGCCGGAGAGCACCGACGACGCTCCACGACGGGTTCGGCTCGGGCAGTTGCGACATGTCGAGACCCACGAACTCGACAAGCTCTGGAGCCCACCGGCGTTCGCGCAGGTGCAGCAACGCGCTCGCCGCGGCCATCGACCAGTCGGTGACGGCTTCACCGGTCAGCGTCAGCGCAAGAAACTCGGTGGGTTGCACGAAGAGGCGTGCCGCCTTGAACACGTCGGGCTCGTTGGAACGGATCCAGAGGATTTTCGCGGCGACATGAAAGGCGGCCGGCACGTGTCCTGTCAGCGAGTGCAGCTCTTCAGCGCCGAAGGCGGCGACCATGGAGGCGGCTTCCGCGACCGCGCGGTTGTCGCGATAGATGAGCCCGGGCCGCAACGGCTCGCCATGATCATCGATCGGAACCACTGACGGGCACTGCCCGGTCAGGCCGATCGCGTGGATGGTGTTGCCTGCACCGAGCTGCTTGATCAGCGTGCCAAGCGCGGAGAGCGCAGAGGCGCGCCAGCTCGTCGCGTCCTGTTCTGCCCAGCCGTCGCGCGGCGTGCTCGTGACGTACGGCCGGCGCACCTCGAGCAGCTGCGCTCCGGCAGTGTCATATGCAGTCGCGCGAGCGCCCGACGTGCCCACGTCGACAGACACGAGCGTATCCGTCTGCTGCGCGGACGTTGCCATTCCGGCTACCCGCGGACCAGCTGCTGCGCCTTGACCTTGTCGCCGTCGAGGGTGATCAACGCGCCGTTCAGCGCGCCCGTTGAATAGTCGCTGCCCGGATTGATCACAACCGTCCTGCCGATCCGCCGGATCCCCGAGGACTCATGGATGTGGCCGTGCAGGCCGAGGAGTGGCTGGTAGGCCTGCTCGGCGTCACGAACCGCTGTGCTGCCCACGGCCGCCATCTGCACCTGGCCGAGCGACGCCTGCACGGTGAGATTCGCGTCGAGCAGCGGCGCCTCGTCGAGCTGCGTGCCGTATGGCGGCGCATGGAGGTTGAAGACGGCGCGCTCGGGGTGTTCCAGCTTGGGCACCATGGCATCGATCGACGCGCGCAGATGCGTCTCGTCCTGCTCGCGGTACGTGTGCCACGGCGTCACGTTCGAGTAGCCGCAGCTGATCATCTCGTGCTCGTCATCGAGCCAGACGACCTTGCCCTCGTCATGCGTGCCCCACGGCGCTGTGTCGAGCAGCGCGCTCAACTCCTCAGGATCGTCATTGCCGAGCATGAAGTACAGCGGGATGCCGAGCGGCCGGAGCCTGGCGTCCGCGAGCTCGAGCCATTCGGTGAGCCGCTCGCGCATCAGCTTGAGGAAGAGATCGTCCAGACCGTCCGCAGCCTCCATCGCCTCCAGCTCGCCGGGATCCGCGCGGTACGCGTAGTACCCGTGATCGGCGATCAGCTTCTCGAGCGCGACGAGCTCGGGACCCTCCACCACATCGTAGTCGGTGCCGATGAAGCGGCACTTCCAGTGTCCGCCTGGGGCCTTGACGATCGACTGGATCGCCTTGCCCGCGACGTCGCCGCCGAGGATCATCACCTTGGCGTCATAGATCTTCGCCGCGTTGATGAACTTGCGAAAGCAGACGCTCGAGCCGTGCAGGTCGCTGACGAAGTAGATCCGTGTTTTCGCCATGTCAGGCAGGAACCGTGGAGCGCACGCGGTTGCACCGCGCTCATGAATCGACCCGCGCGCTCCGGATCGACCGGGTTCCACGTGATGCCGTCACGCTTCAGGCTGGTGCCGACGAAGACGCCGTCCGCGATGGCGAGGATCTCATCGACAGTGTCCTCACGCACTCCCGTGTTGGCGAGCACCGGCATGTCGGGAACCGCCTGCTTGGCCTCGAGGAGCTCGGACCGCTGCGTGGCAGTGCCCGTGAGCTGACCGCTGATGAGGATCGCGTCGACACCGAGGTAGGCCGCGCTCTTTGCGCGCGCCGCAATCGATCGGGTGCCGATGCTGCTCGCGAATTCCGGCGTGATGTTGCTGAACATCGCGACCCCCGCGGCGCCGATCTGCTCGCGGTACGCGGCGATCGCCCCGAAATCCGGCTGCATCATGCCCAGGTCGCTTTCGAAAACACCTGTGAAGACCTCGCGGACGAAGGAGGCGCCGGTCGCACGCGCAACCGCGAGGCTCGACATCGGATCCCAGACCAGGTCGACCCCGAATGGACGGGTGATGAGATCGCGGACCTGACCGATCACCGCGGCCATGCCCGCCGCGACCTCCGGCCCGACGCGCATCTGATACGGCAGGTCGGCCTCGTTGCAGAAGAGGAATCCATCGACCCCTGCTCCCTGCAGCGACTCGAGATCGCGTTCCACCGTCTCGACGAGGTGGCGCATGCCGAGTGCCCGGTCGTGCCGCGGGCGGCCGGGCATGGCAGGAAGGTGCAGCAGCGCGATGATCGGCTTGTCCACGCCGAAGAGCCGGCGCAGCAACGTCATGCGGGCCTGCGGATGTCGGCGATACGCGTGCGGGCGGGTTCGACGCCTCGCATCGACACGGCCTCGATCCCGGCGATGACCACCTCGATGCCGGCCTGCTCGATACGCTCGATCTCCTCGGCGTCCGCGGTTGGGTCCGTCACGATCGTCGAGACCTGCTCGATCGGCACGACGGTGCTCATCGCGACAGCGCCGAACTTGGAGCCGTCCGCGATGACGATGATCCGTTCGGTGCGCTCGAGCCCTCCCCGGATGACGTCGGCGTCGCGATCGTCGAGCTCGGTGATGCCACGGCGTGCCGAGAGCCCAGCCGCGCCGATCACTGCGGTGTCGGTGTTGTAGCGGCGGACTGCTTCAACGGCTGACGCGCCGATGCACGTCAACTCGTCCTGGCGCACCAGGCCGCCCGCGATGATCACGCGGACGTTGCGGGTGCCGAGCAGGCTGGCCACGGCGAGCGACGGCGTGATGACCATGAGGTCGTCACGGACGGGAAGCAACCGGGCGAAGTGTTCGACCGTGGTGCCGATCCCGAGGAACATCGCGCGCACACCGACGGTGAGCTCCGCCGCGCGTTTGGCGATGACGCGCTTCTCGCGCGCGTGATGGAGGGTGCGCGCGTTGGCACCCACCTCGAAGGTGCGCACCAGGTGCGTCGTGGCGCCCCCATACGTCCGGCGCACGAAGCCGTCGCGCTCGAGACGGCGAAGATCCCGCCGGATCGTCATCTCCGACACCTGGAAGTCGCGCGCGAGCGTACTGACCTCGATGGCCTGGTCCTCCGCGACCCGCTCCAGCACTTTCAGGCGACGCTCGACGGCTAACACGTTGCGCCAGCTCCTCCTTTGAGTTCCTGCGGTGAATTGTTGTGAAGTTGTCGGGTCTTGACCGGATGTTGTCTGTCCGTGTCAGCCTTCCTCTTGACACTGGTGTTCGATTGTGTTCAAACTCTGCAGGTTTCCGACGCGTGTGTCAAGTTGGGGTGCAGACCGCACCCGGAGGGTCGCCATGGCAACCGCGAGCAGGCTGTTCGTCCGCAACAGCACCGGGCTGGTCCGCTCCGCGTCGGCTGTCGATGCCACGATCTTCAACGCGGTCATCTCCGCGCCGGTCGGGTCGACGATCGCGTACTCGATCTTCTTCGCGCTCGTCGCATTCCCGGGAGCCAACGTCGCAGGCGTGCTGGCGCTGGTCGCGGTCATCAACATCCCTGTCCTCATCATGTTCGCGCTGCTCGGGGCGAGCATGCCGAGAGTGGGTGGCGATTACGTCTGGGTCAGCCGCGTGCTGTCCCCGCCGCTTGCGCTGATCTCCAACCTCTGCATGATCATGGGCGGCCTCCTCGGCGCCGCCTTCTTCGCCAAGTTCTTCTCCCTGCTGGCGCTCGGTCCGGTGCTCGTTGCGCTCGGTTCGTTCGCCAACAACAGCACGTTGATCAGCTGGGGAACGTCGTTCCAGACCAACAACACGTGGATCCTCGTGGCCTCGCTGCTCATGGTGTTGCTCCAGACCGGCATCCTGATCAGCGGCACCAAGGCGACCTTCCGCTGGCAGAACTACTCCTTCATCATCGCGATGACAGGCACCCTGATCGCCTTCATCGTCCTGCTCATCGGGAGCCAGACCGACTTCTTCTCGCACTTCGACGCGCTCAACAAGAGCTTTGGTGGCGGCAACGTCGCCGCGGTCATCAAGGGCGCGCCGGGAGCGGCAGCGGCAGCACCAAACTTCTGGAACGGCAACGCCACGTGGCCCACGCTGTTCTCGATCCAGGGTTTCATGATGTGGAACTTCTGGTCGGTGTACATGTCGGGTGAGCTGAAGAGCGCAGCCAATCGCCGCCGTCAGCTCAGCGTGATGTTCGGAGCGCTCACGTGGGACACCATCCTGCTGATCATCGGCGTGCTGCTCCTGTTCCGCATCGCCGGATACAACTTCGTGTACGCGCTCAACGCGGCATCCTCCGCGTACAAGATCCCGTCCGGGACCGTTCTATCCCTTCCTCGCGTCACTGGTCTTCAACACGCCGATCGTCACGATCCTGATCATGGGCTCGTTCCTCTTCTGGTCACTGCCGTCGATGATCGCCAACACGTTCATGCCGATCAGGTCGTTCTTCGCATGGTCGTTCGACCGGCTCATGCCTGAGAGCCTCGCGAGCGTCAATGAGCGGACGCATTCGCCGGTGGTCGCAATCATCGTGACCAACGTGATCATTGCGGCCCTGGTCGTCTGGAGTGTCATCGGCAACCAGTTCCAGCTGGTGCTCGGGCTCATCGTGCTTGCCGGCGCGCTCGCTGTGATCATCGTCGGGGTTGCTGCAATCAGCGCTCCCGCTCCGACGGCCCGACCTGTATCAGGGATCTCCCGCCAACGTGAAATTCCTGGGGATACCCGTGCTCTTCATCGTCGGCGCGCTGTCGATCGCGGAATTCATCTTCATCATCTACATCTCGACGCAGTTCCCCGCGCTGGTGATGGCCGGCAATCCGGCTGATGCGTGGTGGATCTGGGCGTGGCTGGGCGGCCTGATCGTCGGCGGCTGCCTGCTCTACTACGTGCCGCGGTTCATCCGTGCGCAGCAGGGCGTGAACATCAGCTTCGTCTACAAGGAACTCCCGCCGGAGTGACTCTCATCGACCCTTGGCTGGAAGGGCGGTCGGTGATCCCACCGGCCGCCCTTACTATGTCCCCATGCTGAGCGGGAGCCGATGATGGCCGAGCACGAGTCGCCGATCCTCGCCGACATTCGAGAGGAGGCGAAGCAACTCGCGGAGGCCGCTGTGACCCTCGGTCTCTCCGCGCGGCTCATCGGCGGCCTTGCCATCTGGTTGCGCTGCCCGAGCGTTCATGACGGACCGTTCGCGCGGTCATACCAGGACATGGATTTCGCGATCACCGCGTCTGCGAGCACGAAGTTCAAGGCGTTGCTCTTGACCCAGGGATACCTTCCTGATCAGTTCTTCAACGGCCTCCACGGCGCGACACGGCTGTACTACGGCGAGCCGGCGGGGCGATGGTCGATCGATGTCGTCATCGACGAGCTGGTGATGTCGCACAAGCTCGACCTTCGCGATCGTCTGACCGGTCCCGCGCCCACGATCCCGCTCGCCGACCTGTTGCTCACCAAGCTCCAGGTCTGGGAGATCAATCGCAAGGATCTCGGCGACACCGTCTGCCTGCTCGCCGATCACGGGCTCTCCGAGGACGACTCCGATGTCGAGGGGATCAGCCTTCCGCGGCTGCGCTCCGTCCTCGGCAAGGACTGGGGCTTCTGCCATACCGTCGATCGCAACGCGCAGAAGGTCGCGGAGCTCTGGTCGCAGGAGCCGGTGCCCGGCGCGACGCACGATGTTGCAGCGCAGGTCAGCTCCCTCCGTCAGGCGATCGAGGACGCCCCGAAGTCCAGGGCGTGGAAGCTCCGCAGCCGGGTCGGCGAGCGCATTCGCTGGTACGAGACCCCCGAGGAAGTCAAGCACTGACTCCGGCGGCCCGGCACTAGACTTCCACCCGTGCCCCACACCAGCGCGCATTTCGTCATCAACTCGCAGGAACCGCGAGTGCTCGGCTTTCCGCCCCAGGCCGACATCGCGTACGGCGGCCTCACGCTCTCCAAGACATTCACGGGTGCGATCGAGGGAACGAGCACCGTCGAGATGCTGTACACGCGCACGCCGGGCGCGGACGGCTCATTCGCAGGCGCGGGCTACGTCGCGCTGGAGCGCGTCTCCGCTGTCGTGGACGGCCACGACGGCAGCTTTGCGCTGCTGCACATCTCGACCGTGGTCGGGAACGACCCGCCGCTGAGCCGGTATCTCATCTCTCCCGGCTCGGGCTCCGGCGGCCTCGCCGGGATGTCCGGTGTGGGGCTGATCACCATCGACGACGACGGCACCCATACGCTCCACCTTGATTACGAGCTGAGCTGATGGCCGTGGTGGACACGGATGACATCAGCCGTTTGCCACCGGATCTGCCGGTCCCGCTCGATGACGGTGCATGCGACCACCTTGCGGGCATGCGCCTGCCCGGCATCGCGCTTCGCTCAACGAGCGGTCGCGAGGTGGTGCTCGCGAACCTCCGCGGATGGACGGTCGTGTACACATATCCGCGAACCGGCGAGGACGGGCTCGCTCCGCCTCCGGGATGGAACGAGATCCCGGGTGCCCGCGGCTGCACGCCGCAGACATGTGGATTCCGCGATCATCATCGCGAGCTTGCGGCGCTTGGCGCCGCGGTGTTCGGCATGAGCACGCAGACCACCGACTATCAGCGGGAGATGGTGGAGCGGCTGCACGTCCCCTTCGAGGTGCTCTCGGACTCCGACCTCGAGATGGTGCACGCGCTCCGCTTGCCCACCTTCACCTTCCGGGGCATGACGCTCATGAAGCGCGTGACGATGTTTCTCCGTGACGGCGTGATCGAACACGTGATCTACCCGGTGTTCCCACCTGATCGCAGCGCCGAGCAGGCGGTGCGCTGGCTTGAAGGAGTGGCGCCATCGAGCTGAACGGGAGGATCGCGATCGTCACCGGTGGCGCGAGCGGCATCGGCGCTGCTTCGTGTCGCGCGCTCGCCGCCGCAGGTGCGCAGGTCGCAGTCGTCGATCGTGACGCCGGCGGCTGTGAGGCCGTGGCCGCCGAGGTGGACGGCATCGCGGTGGTGGCCGATGTCAGCAACGAGCGTTCGGTGACCGCGATGGTCGATGAGGTCTCCACGCGTCTGGGTCCCATCGACATCTGCTTCAGCAACGCGGGCATCGCGACCGGGGGCGACATCCTCACCACCGATGCGGAAACCTGGAACGAGCAGTGGGCTGTCAACGTGATGGCACACGTCTACACCGTGCGCGCGGTGCTGCCGGAGATGCTGGAACGCGGGTCCGGGTATCTCGTGCACACGGCATCGATGGCCGGAATCCTCACGAGCCACGGCAATGTCACATATGCCACCACCAAGCACGCGGTGGTGGGGCTGGCCGAGTGGCTCTCGATCACGTATCACCATCGCGGCATCCGCGTGTCCCTGCTCGCACCGCTGGGCGTTCGGACCCCGATGCTGGAGGAGGCCGATCCACGCTTCGCCGCCGCCGTCGCAGGTCCGATCAAGGAGCCCGGCTACGTCGCCGGCCTCGTCGTGGACGCGATTCGCGAGGAGCGATTCCTGATCGTTTCCGATCCGATCGCCGAGACCTGGATGCACCGCAAGGCCGACGATCAGGAGCGCTGGCTGCGCGGGATGCGCAAGGTGCAGCAGCAGCTCGAGGCGGAGACTCCGCCGGGCTAGCCCTGCGAGACGGCGGCGTCCGGCTCGAGCACGATATCGACGTCCACCGTGTACCAGCGTCCGTTGATTCCCGCAGGCACCGGCTCCTGTGCGCCGTCGTGCACGTCGAACGTGCGCACGAGCGAGTGCTTGACACCGAACACCGCATCCGATTGGAGATACGGGCTCTCCAAGTCGAAGACGTGCGTGGTGACCGGCCTGTATCCGTCTGCAGAGACGACGAAGTGGATGTGCGCCGGTCTCCAGGGATGGCGGCCGGTCGCGTGCAACATCCGGCCCACCGGACCGTCATCGGGGATCGGGTAATCCACCGGGCGGATGGTGCGGAATGCGAACCCGCCGCCGGCTCCCGTGCGGAACCGGCCACGAAGGTTCTCCGGCGACTGCGTCTCGTCCTGCACCGCATACAGCCGGTTGGGGGCGTTCTGCCAGACATCGACCGTTGCGCCTGGCAGTGGCGTGCCTGCGGTGTCCAGGACACGACCGCTCACCAGGAGCGGTTGGTTTCCCAGATCATCGGTGATGGCGTCACCGTTCGATCGCCAGGGCGAATCCGCAACGTAGAACGGACCGAGCACGGTCGACTCGGTTGCGCCGCTGCCACTTGCGTGATTGATGAGGTCCACGAGCATCGAGACGCCGAGGGTGTCCGAGAGCAGGATGAACTCCTGCCGGCGGTCGCTGCAGATCTGGCCCACCGCGGTGAGGAAGCGAACGCCGGCCAGCCACTCGGACTCGGTGAGCGACTCCTCCAGCGCGAACGCGTGCAGATGGCGGATCAGGCCTGACATCAGCGCCCGCAGCCTGGGATCGGTGCAGTGCTCGAGGCTGGCGATGACCTGATTCGTGAGCGCCGCACCGCGCACGTCGTCGTGCGATGTCATGCCTTCGTCCATTCGTACCCCACGTAGTTCTCTGCAAGGCTCGTCGACGCAGCGCGCGAGTCGACGGTGTACGCGAGTTGCGCGAGCTGCAGCTTTGTCTGATACGAGTCGCTGTCGGGAAACCGATGCAGCATCGAGGTCATCCACCACGAGAAGTGCTGCGCTCTCCAGACCCGGCGCAGGCAATCACCTGAATATGTGTCAAGCCCGCGCGTGTCTCCGGTCGTGAAGAACACCTTCAGAGCCTGCGCGAGCACGCTCACATCACGCAGTGCCAGGTTCATGCCCTTTGCGCCGGTGGCGGGCACGATGTGTGCCGCATCGCCGCCGAGAAAGAGACGGCCGGACTGCATGGGTTCGACGACGAAGCTGCGCATCGCCGAGATGCTCTTCTCGATCACCGGACCCTCGATCAGCGACCAGCCAGGCGCCGCGAGCCTGGTCTGCAACTCCTCCCAGACGCGCGTGTCCGGCCAGTCCTCGATGCGCTCATCGGCAGGCACCTGGAGATACAGCCTGCTGACGGTGGGCGATCGCATGCTGAGCAGCGCGAAGCCGCGCTCGTGGTAGCAGTAGATGAGCTCCTCACTCGAAGGCGCGACAGCAGCGAGGACTCCCAGCCAGGCGAATGGATACTCACGCTCGTAGGTGGTGAGCGTGCCCGCCGCGATGCTGTCACGCGAGACGCCGTGAAATCCGTCGCACCCGGCGATGACATCGCAGTCAATCGTGATGCGCGTGCCGTCCGCACCGTAGCTCACGGACGGATGGACGGTGTCGATGTCGTGCAGTGCAACGTCGCCGGCCTCGAACACGAGTGGAAGGCCCGCTGAGAGGCGGATCTCGATCAGGTCCTTGACGAGCTCCTGCTGCCCGTACACCGTGATGGCGCGTCCACCGGTGAGCGCACCGAAGTCGATGCGGTGGTCGGCGCCGCCGAAGCGCAGCTGGATTCCACGGTGCACCAAACCTTCGCGACGCATCCTCCCCCCGGCGCCCGTGGCATTGAGCAGGTCGACACTTCCCTGCTCGAGCACCCCGGCGCGCACGCGGTGCTCGACATAGTCCCGGGTGCGCGACTCGATGACGATGGATTCGATGCCGTCGCGGCTCAGCAGGTGCGCGAGCATCAACCCCGCCGGACCCGCACCGATGATCGCAACCTGCGTACGCACGCGTCGAAGAACCTAGAACGGGAAGGGACGGCGGCCGCGTTGCACCGTGATCCAGCGCATCTCGGTGAACTCGTCCATGGCGAATGTGCCTCCGAAGCGGCCCCACCCACTGTCCTTCACACCGCCGAACGGCATCTGCGGCTCGTCGTGCACCGGCTGGTCGTTCACGTGCACGATGCCTGCCTCGATCCGTGCGGCAAGGGCTGTGCCGCGGTCGGGGTCGCTCGTGATGATGCCGGACGAGAGCCCGTACGACGTCGCGTTGGCACGGGTGACCGCGTCGTCCTCGTTGTCAACGACCTCGATCGTCGCGACCGGGCCGAAGGTCTCCATACGGTCGAGGTCTGAGCCCGCCGGAACGTCACTGACGAGTGTCGGCTGGTAGCAGGTTCCCGTTGCGGCGCCGCCGGTGAGCACGCGAGCGCCGCTCGCGACTGCGGCATCGACGCGCCGTTGCACCATCTCGAGCGCCGCGGGATTGATGAGCGGCCCGATGATCGTGTCCATCTCCTTGGGGTCGCCGACCTTCAGCCCCGCGGTCTTGCGCGTGAGCGCGTCGATGAAGGCATCGGCAATCGGACGCTCGACGATGATGCGGCGCGCCGACATGCAGATCTGTCCCTGGTGCAGGAAGGCGCCGAATGCGGCGGCATCCACTGCGTAGTCCAGGTCCGCGTCGGACAGCACGATCAGCGGGTTCTGGCCGCCGAGCTCGAGCACGACACGTTTGAGGTTGCGGCCGGCCGCCTCGGCAAGACGCCGTCCCGTCGCCGTCGAACCGGTGAAGTTGAGACGCCGCACGCGCGGATCCTCCACCAGCTCATCGCCGATCGGCGCGGCGTCGCCCGGCGCGTGGGTGACGATGTTGAGCACGCCGGCCGGGAGGCCTGCCTCGGCGAAGATCTCGCCCCAGACGAGCCCGCCGCTGTACGGCGACTCCTCTGACGGCTTGAGGACCACCGTGTTGCCGAACACCAGCGGCGCCGCGATCGAGCGGGCCGAGAGGATGAGTGCCGCGTTCCAGGGTGCGATGGCGCCGACGACCCCCACCGGCCGCCGCACTGCCATGGCGACTGCGCCCGGCATGTCGGACGGGATGATCTGGCCGATCGGCGCGTACGCGGCCCCCGCCGCCTGGCGGAAGAGCCCGGGCACGAATCCCATCTGGAACATGCCGAAACCGAAGCTGCTTCCGGTCTCTCGCGCGAGCCAGCCGACGATCTCGTCGCGCCGCAACTCGAGGATGTCGGCCGCCTTGAGGAAGATGGCCTGACGGACCGCAGCCGGCGTCTCCGACCACGCCGGGAACGCGGCGGCCGCGGCATCGATCGCGCGTTTGGCGTCGGCGCGCGTGCCCGCGGCGACACGCGCCACCACATCGCCGGTGAAGGGATCGAGGTCATCGAACTGGCGATCGTCCGATGCGACCCAGTCGCCGCCGATGTAGTGCACCAGCTCACGCACATTGCCGTTGACAGTCGTGGTCATGACCCCATCCTCCAGTGCCTGGACTTACGCGTCGGTAGCCGAGTTCGTCGGGTGCGGGTGCCTTCTTGCCGAGCGTTCGTAGTGTGTAGCCGACCGGGAGCAGCCGCAACTGCAGGCGACGGTCGATGGCGCCCCAGATCCCGTGGGGGAGGAAGAGCGCGAAGGCGATGGCGACGGCGCCGAGGCCGACGAAGTACCAGGCGCCGCTGTCGCCGAACTGCGCCTGGATGAGATAGAAGATGACGGCGCCGATGATCGGGCCTTCGAATGTTCCCAGTCCGCCGACCAGCACCATGAAGATCATGAAGGCCGTCCACTGCACGTCGAACACCGACGTGGTCTGGATGAAGAGCGTGTTCGCCAGGTACAGCGAGCCGGCGATGCCGCAGCCCACGGCCGCCACGATGAAGAGCACGCGCTTGGAGCGCACGACGTTGACGCCGAGCGACGCCGCAGCCTCCTCGTCATCGCGCACCGCCTGCAGCGACGTGCCGATCCGCCGGCGCAGCAGGAAGAACACCGTGCCGAGCAACACCGTCGTGCAGACGAGCGTCAGCCAGAAGGTATAAGCCTGCCGGTATCCCGGCGCGAAGACGTCGAGGCCGTTCAGCGAGATCCCGGTGCCGCCGCCGAGCCCCGAGTCGAGCGTCACGAGGATGCCGAACACCTCTGCCATCACCCACATGCCGATCGCAAACTGGCCGCCGCGCAGGCGGAGCATCACGAATGAGGCCGGCACGGCGACGGCTCCCGCGCCGAGGCCGGCGATCACCATCGCGACGTAGGGCGCAATGCCATGCTGGGTCAGGAAGATCGTGCCGTACGCGCCGAGGCCGATGAACGCCTGCTGGCCGACGGAGATGAGCCCGCCGTACCCCGCGAGCGCGTTCCACATCACTGCGAGGATCACGAAGATCAGCAGTGCCGTCAGCTGTTCGGTCACGTCGGCGCCGAAGAGGAACGGCACCACCGCGAGAAACACGAGCACGACGATCGCGGCCACTGCCGACGCGAGGGAAAGCCTCGTCCAGCGCTGCACGCGGAATCCCCCGGCGAGCGGTGCGCCGCGCGTGCGAATCACAGCGTTCCCCCTCGACGGACGAGGATGCCGCCGCGTGGTGATGCGAGGACTGCGAGGAACACCAGGTGGCCGAAGAGCGCGAAGTACTGCGGATTCACCTGCGCGCCGATCACCTGCGCGACGCCGAGCACGATGCCACCGAGCAGCGTTCCCCATGGCGATCCGAAGCCGCCGATGACGACGGCTTCGAACGCGAAGATGAGCTGCGTCGGCCCTGTCGACGGATCGAACGTCTGCCGGATCGCCAGGAAGATCCCGCCGAGACCGCCGATCATCACTGCGATCGCCGTCGCCTTTGCGTAGACCGAGCGCGCGTTGATGCCGACGAGCTCGGCCACATCGGGATCCTCCGCCGTGGCGCGCATCTGGCGTCCGGACCGAGTCCGCGAGAGAAAGAACTGCAGCCCGGTCAGCACCACCACCGCCGTCACAAGCGTGAGCACGCCGAAGCTCGAGATCGTCAGACCACCGAACGTGACGCTCGACGTCGCGAGCGTCCCCGTGCTGCTCAGCAGCGAGTGGTCGTCGGGCGAGAAGACCTGGAGCAGGACATTCTCGATCACGATTGCCAGCCCGAAGGTGGTGAGCAATGGGACGAGCAGTCCCGCACGCCGGCTGCGTTCCAGCAGGAGGATATACAGCGCATATCCGGCGACCCACATCACCGGCAGCACGAGCAGTGCGGCGAGCCACGGCGGAATCGACGTCTGGTTGACGATGACCCAGACGAGGTAGGCGCCGATCACCGCGATGTCGCCGTGCGCGAGGTTGATGATGCGCATCACGCCGAACATCAACGAGAGCCCGCAGGCGAGCAGTGCGTAGAACCCGCCGAGCAACACTCCTTGCAGCAACACGTTGGCCCAGGTCATGAGTCGGCACCGACGGCGGGGGAGGACCGAACCCCGAAGTAGGCCGCTGTGATATCGGCTCGCGTGAGCTCCGACGCCGCACCTTCGAGCACGATCTCGCCGTGGAGCATGCAGGTCACACGCGAGGCCACGGTGAGCGCGCGACCGAGGTCCTGCTCGACGATGACGACGGTGGTGCCGCTGCCGATGAGCCCGCGCAACGAGTCGTAGACAGCGGCAACGGCTTTCGGCGCGAGCCCGAGCGAGACCTCGTCGAGCAGCAGCAGGCGCGGGTTGCACATCAACGCCCGCCCGATGGCGGTGGCCTGCTGCTCGCCTCCGGACAGCGTTGCGGCGCTTTGCGTCCGGCGTGATTGCAGCATCGGAAAGATCTCGAGCACACGATCCACAGTCCACGCACCGTCGCCGCGCCGGCCTGCCGAGACGCTGAGATTCTCCTCGACGGACAGCCCGGGAAACAGCCGCCGTCCCTCAGGGACGAGCGCGATACCGAGCGACACGCGTTTGTGCGCGGGGATCGTGGTGATGTCGGCGCCGTCGAAGATCACGCTTCCCGCCGCAGGTCGGTGCGCGCCGGCGATGACGCGCAGGAGCGTTGTCTTGCCGGCGCCGTTGGCGCCGATCAACGCATGCGTCTCGCCCTCCTCGATGGTGAGTGACACGTGGCGGACCGCCTGCAGCAACCCGTATCGCGCGTCGACGGAACGAACCTCGAGCAGGCTCATGTGACCGATGTCCCGAGGTAGGCGTCGATGACCGCCGTGTCGTGCAGCACGGTGTCCGGGAGCCCGTCGGCGATGATCCGTCCGGCGTCGAGGCACACGAGCCTGTCGATCGCCTGGACCAGCACGTGGACGATGTGTTCGATCCAGATGATGGCGATGCCGCGACGCCGCAACTCCTTGATGGTGGCGACCAGGTCGACCGCCTCCGCATCCGTGAGGCCGCCGCCGATCTCGTCGAGGAAGAGGACTTTCGGGTCCGTGGCCAGCGCGCGGGCGAGCTCGAGTCGCTTGCGATCGAGGAGGCCGAGATCCGCCGCCCGCCTGTTGGCGACGTCGACGAGGCTGCACGTCTGCAGCACGTCGATCGCCCGCGCATACGCGCCGGACTGGCGTTGATTTGCGCCAAGCATTGCGCCGACGAGCACGTTCTCGAACACCGTCATCCCGACGAACGGGCGCGGAATCTGATGCGTCCGGCCGATGCCGAGACGGCACCGCCGATCTGCGCGCATGCCGGTGACGTCATTGCCCTCGTACCGAACACGCCCGGCGGTGGGACGGATGGATCCCGCGAGGATGCTCAGGAACGTGGTCTTCCCCGCGCCGTTCGGCCCGACGACGCCGACCGACTCGCCCGGCGCGAGCTGAAAGTCAACGCCGTCCAGAACCAGCAGCGCACCAAATCGCTGGGCGATGCCGCTGGCCTCGAGCAGCGGGGATGACATCGGCACGACGATAGCGCGCCCCGGCGTTAGCTGTAGGCGGTCAGCGTCGCGGCAACGGGGACATTGGCATCGTTCGAGTTCTCGCAGATCACGAAGTTGATCGGGTACGCCGTTCCCGGCGTCGCGACCCACTGCCCACCGATGATCGGCGTCGGCACGACGTTGGGATTCGGACCGGTGCCCCATGCGAGATGTCCGAGCGGCGTCTCCACGGACAGGCTCTTCATCGCCGTCGCCACCGCCTGCTTGTCCTTGGGATTGCCACTCGCCTTCAGCGCGGCGGCAGCGACATCGAACAGCGCGAGGCTCGCGCCCGCCTGCTGGTTCCATTCCTTGCCGGAGCTGGCCTCGTAGCCGCTCGCGAGGTTCGCGGACGAGATGCCGGTGAGTGACGATGTGTACGGGAAGGTCGGCGCCCAGTACACGCCGCTCGCCAGACCGTCCCCGATGGACCCGAGCGCTTCGACCTGCGACGGGAAGAGACCGGTCTTCGCGATCTGCGCGATCTTGGGCACGTAGCCCTGCTGCGCGGCCTGTTCCCAGAAGGTGACGAAGTCCGAGGGAATCGGGAACGTGTTGAAGATCTCGCAGTTCTTCGCCTTGAACTCGGAGATCTGCGTGGTGAACGACGTTGTGCCGTCTGCGTATGCACCGGGGTCGACGATCGTGTAGCCGGCCATCTTGAGGGCGGGCCCGAGCGCGGCGCGGATCGCGTTGCCGTCCGCATCGTTCGGCCACATGACCCCGATCACCTTGTTGGTGGGGACCTGCGGCCACAGATGCTCGTACGCGCTCGCGAACTGCGCGACGCCGAACGAGAAGTGGAACGTCCACTTGAAGGGAACCGGAGACGCCGGGTTGGTCTGGCGGCCGAAGTACCAGGCCTCCCAGGGGACAACCGTCGAGATGCACGGCACGCCTGCTGCCTCGGCAGCATCGGACACGGGGTTCACTGTTTCCGGCGCCGAGGTCGTCAGGATGAGATCGACGTTCTGCGAGTTGATCAGGTCGCTCGCCGCCTGTGCCGCACGCGCCCCGGATTGGCTGTCCTCATCGATGATCTGGACGCTGTACTTCTTGCCGCCGATGGTGAGCCCGCTTGCGAATGCCTTCTTCGCGAGTGAGATGACGTACGGATCCGGCTCACCGAACCCCGCGTCAGGACCGGTCAGAGGGCTGACGAAGCCGATCTTGATGGTGCCGGCGGTTGAGCTCCCGCCGGTGGTGCCGAGCGCCGAACCGCACGCCTCGAGGAGGCCGCCTCCGGCGAGTGTGAGCGACCCGGCGCCGATCGCCTTGAGCACGTCGCGACGCGACAGCTGACGGCCGGTGAGCAGGCTGTCGGCGAAGTTGACGCCGCCTGCTTTGACGAGGGCGTCCTCCTGGGACATGGCTAGCACCCCGCACTACCGATGGCAAACAATTCTTGATCGCCATGTGTTCGCATAGCGAACTCACGTTCTCTCAATGAACGTATCATATCCTTGTGCGGGCAGGCAACCCCCGGCATGCAGCCGGATCACCCGATCAAACCGCTAAGGTTGCGTGTACGAGTGTGCGCTACGCGAACATGTTGATCGACCACCGTGGCTGAGATCGTCTCGCTCTCCGATGGCATCGCCGCCGTCGTTCGCGACGGCGACACGCTGGTGATGGAGGGGTTCACGCACCTCATCCCGTTCGCCGCCGGGCACGAGATCATGCGTCAGGAGCGTCGCAATCTCACGCTCGTCCGCATGACCCCGGACCTCATCTACGACCAGATGATCGGCATGGGGTGCGCCTCGAAGCTGATCTTCTCGTGGGGCGGCAACCCGGGTGTCGGCTCGCTGCACCGGTTCCGCGATGCGGTGGAGAACGCCTGGCCGCTCCCGCTGGAGCTCGAGGAGCACAGCCACGCCGGAATGGCGAACCGCTATCTCGCCGGCGCGAGCGGCCTTCCGTTCGCGGTGCTGCGCGGATACGTCGGCACCGACCTTCCTGCGCAGACCGACACCATCCGTTCGATCGCGTGCCCGTTCACGGGCGAGGTGCTGACCGCGGTGCCGGCGCTGACTCCCGACGTCACGATCATCCACGCGCAGCGCGCCGACCGCAAAGGCAACGTGCAGATGTGGGGCATCCTCGGTGTGCAGAAGGAGGCGGTGCTCGCCGCCAAACGGTCGTTGATCACCGTCGAGGAGATCGTCGACAGCCTCGACCCGCAACCGCAGGAGGTGGTGCTGCCGTCGTTCGCGACAACGTACGTCGCGGTTGCGCCGGCCGGCGCGCACCCGTCGTATGCGCAGGGATATTCGTTGCGGGACAACGCGTTCTACACGGAGTGGGACGCCATCAGCAAGGATCGCGACCGCTTCCTGCGGTGGATGGACGAGAACGTGATGCGCCGGGCACCCGCGGCGTGACCGCGGCATACACGTCCGACGAGATGATGACCGTCGCCGCTGCTCGCCAGCTCCACAACGGGACGGTGTGTTTCGTCGGCATCGGGCTGCCGAGCACTGCCGCCAACCTCGCGCGCGCCACCAGCGCTCCCGACGTCGTCCTTATCTATGAGTCCGGCACGCTCGGCGCCAAGCCGGATCATCTGCCGCTGTCGATCGGTGACAGCGTGCTCGCCGAGACCGCGGATGCGGTGGTGAGCGTTCCCGAGGTCTTCAACTACTGGTTGCAGCCCGGGCGAATCGATGTCGGCTTTCTCAGCGCCGCCCAGATCGACCGCTACGCCAATATCAACACCACTGTGATCGGCGCCGACTACCGTCATCCGAAAGTCCGCCTGCCCGGTGCGGGTGGCGCTCCCGAGATCGCCGCGTCCTGCCGCGAGGTCGTCGTGGTGCTGCGTCAGACACCGCGGACCTTCGTTGATCGCGTCGACTTCGTCACCTCGGTCGGCTTCGGACGGGGCCCCGGCGACAGGCAGCGGCTCGGGCTCATCGGTGCAGGCCCGCGTGTGGTGATCACCGACTTCGGCGTCCTTTCGCCCGATCCCGAGACGTGCGAGCTGACACTGGTGAGCGTCCATCACGGGTCGTCCGCTGAGGACGCGTGCGCCGCAACCGGCTGGCCGCTCGCAGTGTCGCCCGATCTGGCGACCACCGATCCGCCCACCGACGAGGAGCTCCTGGTGCTGCGCCGCCTCGAGGCGAACAAGGGCTCGTGACCGAGGACGTCTACATCCTGGACGCGGTTCGCACGCCGATCGGCCGTCATGGCGGGGCTCTCGCCGGCGTGAGGCCGGATGATCTCGCCGCAGCGGTCATCGCGGAGCTGGTGCAACGGAGCCCGGCGCTGGACCCGGCGGCAGTGGGCGACGTCGTCTTCGGCGACGGGAACGGCGCAGGTGAGGACAACCGCAACCTCGCGCGCATGGCGCTGCTCCTCGCGGGCGTGCCGCCGAGTGTCCCCGGCACCACCGTCAACCGGCTCTGCGGATCAGGGCTCGAGGCGGTGATCGCCGCGAGCCGGGCAATCGCCGTCGGCGATCACTCCGTCTGCATCGCGGGCGGTGTCGAATCGATGAGCCGCGCACCCTGGGTGATGCTCAAGCCGGAGCGCGGATACGCGCGCACCAACGAGACGCTCTTCTCGACGACGCTCGGGTGGCGGATGGTCAACCCGCGCATGCCGGCGGAGTGGACGATCTCGCTGGGCGAAGGTGCGGAGCTGCTTGCCGCGAAGTACTCGATCAGCCGCGAGGAGCAGGACGCGTTCGCGCTCCGCAGCCACCGCCAGGCTGCGGCTGCGTGGGACGCCGGCCGCTACGACGGGGAGGTGATCGCGGTGCCGGGGTCCGACCTCCGCCGTGATGAGAGCATTCGTGCCGATAGCTCGATCGAGGCGCTCAGCTCGCTGCGACCCGCGTTTCGTCCCGACGGCACCGTGACCGCCGGCAACGCATCGCCGCTCAACGACGGCGCTGCAGCCGTGCTGCTCGCGGACGCTGAGGGCGCCCGAGGCGCCGGCCGTGAGCCGCTCGCCCGCATCGTGTCCCGTGGCGTCAGCGCCGTCGAACCGCCGCTATACGGGATCGGGCCGGTTGCCGCTGCGAACGCTGCGCTCAAGCGGGCCGGGATCGGCTGGAACGACCTCGCGGTCGTGGAGTTGAACGAGGCGTTCGCGGCGCAGTCGCTGGCCTGCCTGCGCGACTGGCCGGACCTCGACCCGACAAAGGTGAATCCCAACGGTGGCGCGATCGCGATCGGGCATCCGATCGGGTGCTCGGGCGCGCGGATCATCGGCTCGCTGGCGCACGAGCTGCGACGCCGGGGCGGCGGGTATGGGATGGCCGCCATCTGCATCGGTGTCGGCCAGGGGCTCGCGGTGATCCTGGAGGCCTGATGTCCGAGAAGACGCGCTCGGTCCATCCGCCCAACGACTTTCCCGACTACGGTTCCAGCCGGCTGCGCGCGCCGAAGCAGCCGCTGCGTGTGCTTACCGGCCGCCTCGCCGAGCTCTCGGCACCGCTCCTTGCCGGCGAGACGATCGGCCCGCTCGACCACGACCTCACGCGCCAGCACGACGGCGAACCGCTTGGGGAGCGGATCTCGATCACCGGGCGTGTGCTCGACGAGGACGGGAACGCGGTGGCGGGCGCGCTCGTGGAGGTCTGGCAGGCGAACGCCGCCGGACGCTACGCACATCTTTCGGATCAGCACCCGGCACCGCTCGATCCCAACTTCAGTGGTGCGGGCCGCTGCCTCACCGGAGCCGGCGGAGGCTACCGGTTCGTCACGATCAAGCCGGGTGCGTATCCATGGCGCAACCATCCCAATGCATGGCGCCCCGCGCATGTGCACTTCTCCGTGTTCTCGCCTGCATTCGAGCAGCGACTCATCACGCAGATGTACTTCCCCGGCGATCCGCTCTTCGTGCAGGACCCGGTGCTGAACTCGGTGCCTGAGTGGGCGCGTGAGCGCCTCGTGGCGCGCTGGTCGCTCGAGCTGACAGAACCGGAATGGTCGCTCGGCTACTCCTGGGACATCGTCGTGGCGGGGCGTGAGGCGACGCCGCTCGACGATGATGCGTCCGGATGAGACTGCCGCTGACTCCGTCGCAGACTGTCGGGCCGTTCTTCCGGATAGGCCTGTCGACCACCATCGGCTCGCACGTCGTTCACGAGGGCGTTCCTGGCGCGCTGCGCGTCTCCGGGCAGGTGTTCGACGGCGACGGTGAGCCGGTTCCCGACGCGATGATCGAGACCTGGCAGCCGGAGGGCGCCGGGCGCTGCGCGACCGACGAGGAGGGTCACTTCGCCATCGTCACGATCAAGCCCGAGCGCGGGGCCGACGGCTCGGCGCCGCATCTCGACGTGTCCGTGTTCGCGCGCGGACTGCTCACGCGGCTGGTGACCCGCCTGTACTTTCCCGATGAGAACGAGGCGAATGACGCCGATCCGGTGCTTCGATCCCTCGCGCCGGAGGAGCGCGCGACGCTCGTCGCGGTGAGGGATCCCGGGGGACTCCGTTTCGACGTTCACCTCCAGGGGACGAGTGAGACCGTCTTCTTCGATCGCTGACGGGTTGGTCGATCCCCTCTTCGGCAGCGCTGCGGTCGATGCCGCGGTGAGCAACTCCGCGTGGGTGCAGGCCATGCTTGATTTCGAGGCTGCGCTTGCCGAGGCGGAGGCCGGCGTCGGCGTTGTCCCCGCGTCCGCTGCGGCAGAGATCGCGGCCGCGTGCCGCGCGGAGTTCTTCGACGTGACCGAGATCGGCCGGCGATCCGTGGAGTCGGGCAACCCCGCGGCGCCACTGGTTCGCATGTTGACGGAGCGCGTCTCGCCTGACACGCAGGAGTGCGTGCATCTCGGCGCGACGAGCCAGGACGTCATCGACACCGCGTTCTCGTTGATGGCGCACCGCGCGCTGGGAGCGATCCTCGACGGCATGGCGGCCGCTGGTTCGTCGTGCGCGACGCTCGTTGCGAATCACGGTCAGACGCTCATGACCGCGCGCACGCTGCTGCAGCCGGCGACGCCGACGACCTTCGGTCTGAAAGCGGCGACATGGATGGTGAGCATCGATGAAGCGTCGGCACTGCTGGAGCGCGTACGGTCCGAGCGGCTCGCCGTGCAACTCGGTGGCGCCGCCGGAACGCTCGCGGCGCTCGAGGAGGCGGGGGTCGATGTTGTGCGCGGTCTTGCCGTTCGTCTCGGCCTCGCAGAGCCGCTCCTTCCGTGGCATACGGACCGAACGCGTGTGGCCGAGCTTGCTGCTGCACTCGGTACCGCGATCGGTGTCCTCGGGAAGATCGCTCGCGACGTGGTGCTGCTCGCGCAGGGAGAGGTTGCCGAAGCGGGGGAATCGGAGCACGGGACGTCATCGACCTTGCCGCAGAAGCGGAATCCTGTCCGTGCAGTCCTCGTGCTCGCTGCTGCCGAGCGGGCGCCGGGACTGGTGGGAACCGTCTTCTCCACGATGATCCAGGAACACGAACGTGCCGCCGGCGCATGGCACGCTGAGTGGGAGACCATGCGCGAGTTGCTCCGCATCGCCGGCGCGGCGAGCCATCACGCCGCGGCAATGCTCGGTTCCCTCCAGGTCGATGCCGCTCGAATGGCGGAGAACCTCGCCAGGGACGGCGGCCTCGTGATGGCGGAGAACCTTGCGCTGCAGATCGGCCGGCACACGGGGCGATCCGCGGCCCGCGCCATCGTCCGGCGCTGCAGCGAGGAGTCGATCACGCGCAAGGTCGCCTTCGCGGATGTGGTCCGCAGCGATCCGGAGGTGCGCAGCCACCTCAACGAGCAACAGCTCACCGCCGCCCTCGACCCCGCGGGATACCTGGGGTCTGTCGAGGAGCTGATCCGTCGCGCGCAGGACGCACACCGTGACTCCGGCACGCGCGCATGAAAGAGATCAGCGACGCGCAGAACGCGTACATCGACGTGATCGCGTACGCACGAGCGACATGCAGAACGCACACAACGAGGGGATCGAACACGCATGAGCGTCGCCCTCTCGTACTCGCTGATCGGCGACTCGACAAAGCCGATGCTCGTGATGAGCAGTGCGCTCGGCACCACAAGAGCGATGTGGGAGAGCCAGCACGCACTCACGGATCACTACTCGCTGCTCCTCTACGACCATCGTGGCCTCGGCGAGTCTCCGGCGCCACAAGGGCCGTACACCGTCGAGGACCTGGGCGTCGATGTGATCACGCTGCTCGACAAGCTCGGCGCCGAGTCGGTGTCGTTCTGCGGCATATCGCTGGGAGGCATGGTCGGGCTCTGGCTCGCCGCGCACCATCGGGAGCGCATCCGCAGCCTCGTGGTGATGTGCGCGCTGCGCGCGCCTGCAGCCCGCAGAGCGGTACATCGATCGTGCGGCTGCGGTACGCGCGGACGGCATCGAGCCGATTGCATCCAGTGTCGTCGCTCGCTGGTTCACGCCTCGCTTTGCCGAGGAGCATCACGACACGGTCGAGCGATTCACGGAATCGCTCGCGGGCATGACCGCCGAGGGCTACGCGAGCTGTTGCGAGGCGATCGCGAGCTGCGACCTGCGCACCGTGATCCACCGCATCCAGGCGCGGACGCTGCTCATCGCCGGCGCCGAGGATCCCTTCGTGGCGGCGTCCAGTGCTGTGATGTTTGCTTCGTCATTCCACGACGCCAGCGTTGCCGTGGTGCCGAACGCCGCGCACCTGATCAATGTCGAGCAACCGGAGATGGTCACCCGGCTCGTGCTCGAACATCTCATCGAAAGCGAAGGAGGGGCAGCATGAGCACAGAGATGCACAACGACGACCTTCGAGACCAGGGGATGGTCATCCGTCGCGAAGTGCTGGGCGATGAGTATGTCGATCGCGCGGTACGCGAGACCGACTCGTTCAACGCCGATATGCAGGAGCACATCACCCGCTACGCATGGGGTGCTGTCTGGTCACGCCCGGGGCTTGATCGACGGACGCGCAGCTGCATCACCGTGGCGATGCTCGCCGCCCAGGGCTCGGAGCACGAGCTTGCGGCGCATGTGCGCGCCGCGCTGCGCAACGGCGTCACCGTCGACGAGCTCAAGGAAGTGCTGCTCCAGGTTGCGGTGTACGCAGGCGTCCCACGCGCGAACCGGGCGTTCAGCATCGCTCGCGAGGTGCTCGCCACGGCAAACTCGGAGTCCGGCACCACGTGACCGACACGGAGCGCCCGGCGACCGCGCGCGTCGACCGAGGCATCGGCACCGACTTCGTGCAGTCACTGGAGCGCGGGCTGGCCGTGATCCGTGCCTTCGACGCCGAGCATCCTGAGCTCACGCTCAGCGACGTCGCCAGGGCGGCGGGACTGACCCGTGCTTCTGCGCGCCGATTCCTGCGCACGCTCATGGAGTTGGGATATGTGCGCAGCAACGGGCGTCTCTTCGCTCTGCGTCCTCGAGTGCTCGAGCTGGGATATGCATATCTGTCGAGCCTCAGCCTTCACGAGGTGGCCCAGCCCCACCTCGAGCAACTCGTCGGTGTGCTTCGTGAGTCCTCGTCGGTGTCGGTGCTCGACGCCGATGACGTTGTCTACGTCGCACGTGTGCCGACCCGGCGGATCATGACCATCACCATCAGCGTCGGCACCCGGTTTCCCGCGTATGCGACGTCGATGGGGCGCGTGCTGCTCGCCGGACAGAGCGACGAGTGGCTCGACGGCTATTTCGCGACGGTCGAGCTGCGCCGGCTCACGGCGCGGACGGTCACCGATATCCCGGCGTTGCGCGCGGAGCTGCTGCTGGTACGAGACCAGGGCTGGGCATTCGTCGACGAGGAGCTGGAGGAGGGGCTTCGCGCGATTGCCGCTCCGATCAATGATCTCTCCGGACGCGTGATCGCCGCGGTCAACGTGTCGTCACCGGTAAGTCGTGGCAGCGCCGACCTGGTACGCGGGGAGTTCCTGCCCCACCTCCTTGCTGCTGCGCGCGGCATCGAGGAGGACCTCAGTCACAGCGCGACCGGATCTCGCTGACATGCGTGCCGGCGGTCGCGCGATGACAGAGGCGCACTCACTGGGACTCGCGAAAGCGATGCGTCGTACAGGCACGAGTGCTCGGTGGTCGCGCGATGACGCGTCCCCACAGCTCGGGTACTCCATCGGCACCACGCCCCAGCGAGCCGCTCTCCAGATGACGAAAGCACACGTCGGCAACATCGACATGTACTACGAGCTGCACGGTGAGGGTGAGCCGCTCGTGCTGATCGGCGGTCTCGCCGGTGACATCTCGCAGTCTGCGTGGCTCACCGATTGGTGCGCGCGGACCCACCATGTCCTCGCCTTCGACAACCGCGGCGCAGGGCGGACGGATATGCCCGTGTCCTCGTACACGATCCCGATGATGGCCAATGACACCGACGGACTCATGGAAGTCGTCGGCATGCGACGCGCGACCGTGCTCGGAATCTCGATGGGTGGTCGCATCGCGATGGACCTGGCACTCGAGCACCCGGACAGGGTCGCGCAACTCATCCTGGTAAGCACGAAGGCGTCGGCGACACCTCGCGGATCTCCGACGCCCTTCGATGCGCTGGGCGTGCTGTCCGGTGTGTTGTTCCGGGGCAGGCATCCGCAGCCGCGATACGCTTTTGCCCGACAGCGTGAGGCGTCGCGCTCCTATGACTGTGTCGAACGCCTTGGCGAGATCCACGTCCCGACGACGATCCTTCACGGGCGGAAGGACAAGATCGCTCCACTTTCGGAGGCGGAGAGGATGCACCGCGGCATCGCCGGATCGCAGATGGTGACCTTCAACGGAGGCCACCTCTTCTTCCTCATCCGCGAGCGCCCCGCGTTCCTGGACAGCCTGGAGGCGGCCCTGTCTGCAGACCTCCCCGCGACGGCATCATGAGTGTCACGTATATCGGCCTGCTGCGCGGTATCAATGTCGGCCGCAACAAGCGGATCGCCATGGCAGACCTGCGCGCGATGCTGGAGTCACTCGGGAACGAAGACGTCCGCACGCTCGGCCAGAGCGGGAACCTGGTCTTCTCGTCCGCGCAGAGGAAGGCCGAGCCACTTGAGCAGGAGATCGCCAAGGGAATCCGCGCGGCTTTCGGGATGGAGGTCGCCGTGCTCCTGCGCACGGTCGACGAGTTTGCGAATGCTGTCGATGCGAATCCGTTCGTCGCACGCGGCGTGAAAGCCGCCGAGTTGCACGCCGCTTTCCTGAGCGCAGACCCGACGGCGGCCAAGGTCAAAGGCGTTGACCACGACGCGTTTCTGCCAGACGAGTTCGCGTTCGGGAAGCGTGTCGTCTACGTGCGCCTTCCGAACGGCGTCATGGGCGCCACGCTGCCTGATTGGGACAAGGTGCTCGGCGTTCGCGCAACCCAACGCAACTGGAACACGACCACCAAACTGCGAGAACTCATCAGCTAACGCGTCAGCGCGGCCGCCAGCGGCTGTGCCGCGTCCGGAACTCCCCCTCACGGATCAGCTGCAACCTCGGCTTCGGACCATCGGTACGTCCTGACTGCGGCTTGCGACTCCCAGCCTTGAACGGATCCGGCCACACTGCGCCCGGCCCGGAGTAGCCCTGGTCAGCGGCGGCGTGGAGCGTCCACTGCGGGTCATACAGATGCGCGCGTGCCAGAGCGCAGAGGTCGGCCCGGCCTGCGAGGACCAGGGAGTTGACGTCGTCATACGACGAGATGGCGCCGACAGCAATCGTCGCGATTCCCACCTCGTTCCGGATCCGGTCTGCATACGGCGTTTGATACGACCGCCCGAAGGCGGGCTGCTCATCCTTGATCACCTGGCCCGTCGACACGTCGATGGCGTCCGCGCCGTGGGCGGCGAATGCGCGTGCGATCTCCACCGCGTCCTCGATATCGTTGCCGCCGGGATACCAGTCGGTGGCGGAGATGCGCACGGTGATCGGCTTGCGGGCCGGCCACACGGCACGCACGGCGTCGAACACCTCGAGGGGAAACCGCAGGCGCCCCATCAGTGCGCCGCCGTACGCGTCCGTTCGCTGATTCGCGACCGGCGAGATAAAGCTGGAGAGCAGATACCCGTGAGCGCAGTGCAATTCGAGCAGGTCGAACCCAGCACGCTCGCCCGACTGCGCGGCACGCACGAACTGCTCGCGGATCTCGGCCATCTCCTCGACGCTCAACTCGTGCGGCACCTGGTTCCTGCTCGAGTACGCAATCGGCGACGGCGCCACGAGCTCCCAGTTGCCGTCGGGGAGCGGCTCATCCATGCCCTCCCACATCAGCCGGGTCGATCCCTTGCGTCCGGAGTGGCCGAGCTGCAGGCCGATGCGCGCGGTGCTGTGATCGTGGACGAAGTCGACGATGCGTCGCCATCCTGCCTCGTGCTCCGGCGCATACATCCCGGTGCAGCCCGGCGTGATGCGCGCATTCGCAGAAACACAGACCATCTCGGTCATCACCAGTCCCGCGCCACCCAGCGCCTTCCCCCCGGTTTGCACGAGGTGAAAGTCGTTGGGCATGCCGTCCTCTGCTGAGTACATGTCCATCGCCGACACGATCACGCGATTCTTCAGCTCCAGGTCACGCAGCCGGAATGGCTGGAACATCGGCGGTGTCATCACTTCAGGCGTGCGCGGGTGCTGCACCTCCACCTGCGTGGCAAACCACGCATCGACCTCGTGCACGAATTCCGGGTCGCGAAGCCGTAGATTGTCGTAGGTCACTCTGCGACTGCGCGTCAGGATGTTGAACGCGAACTGCGGTGGATCCTGATGCACATACTGGCCGAGGTTCTCGAACCATTCCAGGCTTGCCTGCGCAGCGCGCTGTGTCGACACCACGACGGGTTTCCGTTCCGCCTCATACGCTTCGAGGGCCTGTGCGACATCGTGCTGCTCGTGCAGGCATGCGGCGAGCGCGAGCGCATCCTCCATCGCGAGCTTGGTCCCGGAGCCGATCGAGAAGTGCGCCGTGTGCGCTGCATCGCCCAGGATCACGACATTGCCGTCGTGCCAGCGCTCGTTGCGAACGGTCGTGAAGCTGATCCACTTCGAATTGTTGGCGTGCACGGCGTGACCGTCGAGGATGTGCGCGAACAGCCTGCGGATCTCCGCGATGCTCGCGAGATCGCTCTCTCCGGGTGCAAGTGCTGTCGCCGCACGGGCATCGAATCCGGCCCGTTGCCACACCGCATCATTCATCTCCACGATGAACGTGCTTCCCGTTGCGTCATAGGGATATCCGTGGATCTGCATGACACCGTGCGGCGTGTCGACGATGTAGAACTTGAAGGCATCGAAGACGAGATCGGTGCCCAGCCACATGAACTTGCAGCGGCGCACGTCGAGGGTTGGACGGAACGTCGCCGCATGCGCCGCCCGGATCACCGAGTTCACACCGTCGGCACCCACGACGAGATCGTGCGTCGCCGCGAGCTCGCTTGTGGAAGGCGCCTCGGTGCGAAAGTGCAGCGTCACGCCGAGCTCACGACAGCGCGCTTGCAGGATCTGCAGCAGCCGTCGACGGCTCATCGCCGCAAAGCCGTGACCGCCGGAGGTGATCACATGGCCGTGATAGTGAATGTCGATGTCGTCCCACCGCGCGAACTCGCGGGACATCGCCTCGTGGATCGCCGGGTCGGCGTGCTCGATGCCGCCGAGCGTCTCATCGGAGAACACGACGCCGAACCCGAAGGTGTCGTCATCGGCGTTGCGCTCCCACACCGTGATCTCGTGCCTCGGATCGAGCTGCCTGGTGAGCGCCGCGAAGTAGAGTCCGCCCGGTCCGCCCCCGACAACCGCAATTCGCATGTGAGTCTGGGCGCAACTGTAAAGTGTGGACCGTCGTGAATGTGGCGTTGTCAGCATGCCTGCGTCCATCCATTTCGCCGATCTGACATCGCCGCGCGCTCGCGCGCTGCTCGATGCCGGACCGGCACCAGTGCTCCTGCTTCCCGTCGGAGCGGTCGAGCCGCACGGGCCGCACGCACCGCTCGGTACCGACTCGATCATCTCGACGGCACTGTGCGAGCGGGCGGCCACCGCGCTCGCCGAGGACCCTGCCGTCCGCGCCTTCGTGCTCCCCGAGGTCGCTTTCGGCGTCACCCGTTACTCGGCCGCCTTCACCGGGGCGATCACGATCAGCGAGGCGACCCTCCACGCGATGGTCGTCGAGATCTGCGCGTCGCTGACGGCGCAGGGCTTTCGCCATCTCGTGATCGTGAACAGCCACTTCGAACCCGCGCATGTCGCGACCCTGCGGCGCGCTGCAGAGGATGCGAAGGCCGGTTTCCTCGATCTCACGCGGCGCGCTGCCGCGGAGCAACTCACTGAGGAGTTCCGCAGTGGCGCCGCTCATGCAGGGCGCTATGAGACCTCGCTGGTCCTCGCCACCCGTCCCGAGCTGGTCGAGGCGGAGACCATGCGCCGGCTGCCCGCGTATGAGCTCAACATGCCGGCGGCGATGGCGGCGGGGCAGACGGACTTCCTCGCCATGGGGATGGATCGCGCGTATTGCGGCGCCCCTGCCGAGGCCAGTGCTGCCGAGGGAGCGACGACCCTGGAGACGCTCACCGGGATGCTTGTCGATCTGATCCGCGCGCAGGTCCAGGCCGGACCCCGAGCGTGAGCGCCGGGCCGGCAGCGCCACACCTGAACCTGGCCACCAACTTCCTCGACGCAAACCTGGCGCGCGGGCGCGCAGAGCGGACGGCGCTCACCGGACCGGCGGGTGACTGCACCTACGCGGAGCTTGCCGCGCTGTGCAACCGGGTCGGCAACGCGCTCCTCGAGCTCGGCGTTCATGCGCGGGACCGCGTGCTGCTCGCCCTGGCTGAACTCGGTGGAGTTCGTCGCCGCCTGGTACGCGGTCCAGAAGATCGGCGCGGTGACCGCCGAGGTCTACACCTTCCTCCAGCCCAAGGACTACGCCTATTACGTCGACTACACCGCGGCGAAGGTGGTCGTTGCCGACGCGAACACGCTCCCACGGCTGCGCGAAGCCCTCACCGCGACCCGCATCCGTCCGACGATCCTCGTCGTCGACGCTCCCGAGGTCGAGCTGGGCAAGGGAGAGGTGGCTTTTGACGCCCTCGTGTCGCGGCAATCCTCCGATCTCTCTCCGGCGCCGAAGACGCCGGAGGACATCTCGATCTGGAAGTTCACCACCGGGAGCACCGGCCGGCCCAAGGCGTGCGTCCACACCTCGCGGAGCCCGAACTTCAGCTACATCGCCTATGCCCGGGCGACGCTCGACATCCGCGCCCAGGACGTCGTCCTGCCGGTGCCCAAGCTCTTCTTCGGGTACGCGCGCGACCTCGCGGCGCTCTTCCCATTCGGTGTCGGCGCGACGGGGGTGATCTTCGCGGAACGGACCACCCCCGATCTCATCTTCGACCTGATCGCCCGCTACCGCCCGACCATCCTCGTCAACGTGCCGACCATGATGCAGGCGATGCTCGATCACCCCAGAGCCGCTGACCAGGATCTGAGTTGCCTGCGCCTGTGCACCTCGGCTGGCGAGGCGCTGCCGGAACCCCTCCATCACCGCTGGAACGAGGCGTTCGGCGTCGAGGTGCTCGATGGAATCGGCTCATCCGAGGCGTACCACATCTACATCTCGAACCGATCCGGGCGGGTGCGTCCGGGGAGCATCGGCGAGGCCGTCCCTGGATACCGGGCGGAGGTGGTGGACGACGAGGGTCAGCCCGTCGCCGACGGCACCATCGGGAGGCTCTGGGTGCGCGGTGAGAGTGCGGCGCTCATGTACTGGGAGGATCCCGAAGCATCGAAGGGGACGTTCGGCACCAACCTGGTCATGAGCGGGGATCTCGTCGAACGGGATGCCGACGGGTACTTCCACTATCGCGGCCGGGCCGACGACCTGCTCAAGGTCGGAGGCATCTGGGTGGCGCCTGCCGAGATCGAACGCTGCCTCATCACCCATCCCGACGTCGTCGAGTGCGCCGTGGTCGCGGTGGAGACCGACGGCCTCACCCGCGGGCGCGCCTGGGTGGTCATCAGGCCCGGCGCTCGCGCTACCCCGGAAGCGCTCCAGGGGTTCGTCCGCGAACACCTCGCGCCGCACAAGGTGCCCCGCGAGGTCGTCCTGGTCGACGCGCTCCCGAAGACCGGCTCCGGCAAGATCGATCGGAGTGCGCTCCGCATGCGCACGACCAGCGGCGATCCAGGAGGCGTTCTGGCGTGACTCGATTCCGGGCATCGGCCGGGTTCACCGACCACTGGCAGCACTTCGACTTCAGCGTTGCCGACGGGGTGGCCACGATCACGCTGGATCGTCCCGAGAAACTTGGGGCCCTCACCTTCGATGTCTACGCCGATCTCCGCGATCTGCTCACCGAGCTCCCGCATCGCGGCGATGCACGGGTGATCGTGATCACCGGCAAGGGCCGGGGATTCTGCTCCGGCGGTGATGTGGTCGAGATCATCGGCGCCCTGCAATCGATGCAGGCCGGCGATCTGCTCGAGTTCACCCGCATGACCGGATCCGTGGTCCGGGCGCTCCGCGAATGTCCACTGCCGGTGATAGCGGCCGTCAACGGCATCGCGGCCGGCGCCGGAGCGGTGATCGCCCTTGCCTCGGACCTGCGCCTCCTGGCCGGCTCCGCTCGCTTCGCGTTCCTGTTCACCAAGGTCGGCCTCGCCGGCGCCGATATGGGTTCGGCGTATCTGCTGCCGCGGGTGATCGGCTTTGGTCGCGCGACCGAATTGCTGCTGCTCGGCGACACGGTCAGCGCCGGCCGAGCGCTCGAGATCGGCCTCGCGACCGCCGTGGTCGAGGATGCGGAGCTCGCGGATGCCTCGCTCGCCATGGCGCGGCGGCTTGCCGACGGCCCCGCGCTCGCGTACTCCACAACGAAGGTGCTGCTCACCCGGGAGCTGGACATGGGGCTGAGCGGCTCGCTCGAGATGGATGCGATGACCCAGGCCCTGCTCATGGGCAGCCACGACCATGCCGAATACCACCGTGCCTGGACCGAAGGGCGCGCGCCGAAGTGGGAGGGACGATGACCCGCGACGAGCACGAGATCATCACCGCACCTGAACTGGCGGCTCCAGTGGGATATGCCCATGCGGTGGTCGCCGCTGCGGGGCGGACCGTCTACCTCGGCGGTCAGACCGCACAGCGTGCCGACGGGAGCATCGGGGGCACGACGATCGTCGAGCAGTTCGACCTCGCGGCGAAGAACCTGGTCACAGCGCTCGGAGCCGCCGGCGGACGGCCGGAGGATCTCGTCTCGCTGCAGGTCTTCGTGACCGACGTCGCCGCCTACCGGGCCGCGATGCGCGCGCTGGGCGAGGTCTGGCGCGCGCACTTCGGCCGCCGATACCCGGCCATGGCGGTGCTCGGTGTCACCGAGCTGTTCGATCCGAAAGCCCTTGTCGAGCTGGTCGGGATCGCGGTGATCCCGTGAGCGCGACCCACGCGCCACCGCCGGAGCCGCATGGCCGCCTGGGTCCCATGACCGCGACCCACGCGCCACCGCCGGAGCCGCATGGCCGCCTGGGTCCCATGACCGCGACCTACACGCACCCGACAGCCGCCCTCACCGTCGCTCAGATCCAATGACCGCCACCTACGCGCACCTGACCCCCGCGCATCGCGACCTTCTTGCCCGCAGCGAAGCCCTCGCTCGCGATGTCCTCGCCCCGATCGCGCACCAGGGCGTTCCGGGCCGTGTCAATCGCGAGCTCGTCGCCGCCCTCTCAACGCACAGGTTGGTACCGCAGGTCCTCCAGCGGGGACAGGACGTCCCGGCGCTAACCCTTTGCCTGATTCGCGAGGGCCTCGCCCGATACTCGACAGGGGCCGAAACCGCGTTCGCACTCCAGGGCCTGGGCGCTCATCCGATCCTCGCCGCAGGCCGTCCCGAGGTCATGGACGTCTGGATCCCGCGGGTCGCTTCCGGCGAAGCGGTCGCGGCCTTCGCCCTCACCGAGCCCGATGCGGGGTCCGACGTCGCCGCGATTGCCCTCGAGGCAACCCCCGACGACGGCGGCTACCGCCTGAGCGGCGAGAAGGTGTTCATCTCCAATGCCCCGGACGCGGACATCTACACCGTCTTCGCCCGGACCACGCCAGGCGCCGGAGCGAGAGGCATCACCGCCTTCGCGGTGCCGCGCGAGAGCGAGGGGCTGTCCGGCGAGGCGATCCCGTTCATCGCCGACCACCCGATTGGGCGACTTCGATTCGAGGAGGTCCACGTCCCGGCGGAGAACGTTCTCGGTGAGATCGACCACGGATTCGGGGTCGCGATGCGCACCCTCGACCTCTTCCGCCCGAGCGTCGGCGCCTGCGCGGTGGGCATGGCACAAGCCGCGCTCGACGCCGCGGTCAACCACGCGGCCGAGCGTCAGGCGTTCGGTAAACCGCTCTCCACGCTGCAGGGAGTGAGCCACCAGCTCGCCGACGTCGCGACCCGCGTTCAGGCGTCGCGGCTACTGGTCCACTCGGCGGCCGCCGCCCACGATGCCGGGATCACGCCCAACACCGAGGCCGCCGCGATGGCCAAGCTGTTTGCGACCGAGACCGCGATGCTGGCCATCGACGTGGCGATTCAGGTCCACGGCGCGAGAGCCCTCGAACGCGGCCACCTCCTCGAGCACCTCTACCGCGACGTTCGCGGCACCCGCATCTACGAGGGCGCGTCCGAGGTGCAGCGCGAGATCATCGCCCGCCAGCTCTTCCGCCGGGCCGGTCGCGAATCATGAGCACTGACCTCACCGGCCGAGCGCTGCCCCGTCCGGCCGCTCGCGAATCATGAGCACAGACGTCACCCGCCGAGCGCTGCCCCGTCCGGCCGGTCGCGAATCATGAGCACTGACGTCACCGGCCGAGCGCTGCCCCGTCCGGCCGGTCGCGAATCATGAGCACTGACGTCACCGGCTGACCATCGCGGACGTCCAGGTCCAGGAACGGCTCACCGCACACCCGCATCCCAGCCCGCCGGTACGACGCCTGCGCCCGCGCGTTGCCCACCTCGGTGATCAGCGCCACCGCAGTCGCGCCCCTGGAAAACAGGTGGTCGGAGAGCAACCGGACCGTCCGCGAGCCGGTCCCCGTGCCCTCCAGCCCGGGCTCCCCGATGAAGATGTCCAGCCCCCACGATCCCGGCGGCACCTTCACGCCGATGGCCGCGAGGTAGTCCTCCTCGGCATCCCACGGATAGAACTGGATGAAGCCGACGGGCGCCCCTGCGCGCTCGACGACGCAGGACGTCGTCGCGTCCTCCCCGGTGGCCTGCGGCTCGAGCTCGTCCACCAGCGCGTCCAGGGTCAGGGGCGGGTCGTCGGGATCCCACCACTCGCGGACGTGAGCGGAGTTCCGCCAGGCAACGATCCGTTCGTGATCGTCATCGCGAACCCGTCGGATGACCAGGTCGCCGTCCGCGGCGATGACGTCATTCATGCGAGCAAGTATCGAGTCACTCGCGAAGCGGGCGCAGCGATCTCCGCTGCCTACGATGCCGTCATGCGCGTACTCGTCGTCGAGGACGAACCGGAGGTCGCCGGAAGCCTCGCCCGAGGTCTGGCGGAAGCAGGCATGTCGGTCGACGTCGCCCTGAGCGGCGAGGAGGCCCTCGAAACCCTGCGTTCGGGACTCGCCTACGACGTCGCCGTGCTCGACGTGATGCTCGGCGGCGACATGGACGGGATCGGCCTCTGCCGTCATCTGCGCGTCCAGCAGGCGCCGACCGCGATCCTGATGCTGACGGCGCGCGACGACGTGAAGGACCGCCTCGCCGGGTTCGACGCCGGCGCCGACGACTATCTCGCCAAGCCCTTCCACTTCGAGGAGGTGCTCGCCCGCGTCCGGGCGCTGAGCCGGAGGCGCGTGGCCCCGATGATCCAGGTGCTCCAGGCCGGCAATCTGAGCATGGACAGCGGCGCACGTCAGGTCATGGTCGCGGGGGACGTCGTGCCCACCACCCGTCGTGAGTACGAGATCCTCGAGCTCTTCCTCCGCCACCCGGCGCAGGTGCTGAGCAAGGAGCAGATCCACGACGCCGTCTGGGGCGACGCCCAGACGGTCGAATCCGGCCTCGTCGAGGTGTATGCCGGCAAGGTTCGACGCAAGCTGCAGGCCGCGCAGGCCTCCGTGCTGATCGAGACCTGCCGCGGGATCGGCTACCGGCTGATCAGCGGCGACGCGGCGGCGGCACTCTGACGTGAGTCAGGCAGTCAGAAGGCGGGACGCCTTCAGCCCCCGGCAACCGACCACACCGCTCGGTCGCGTCACCACCTTTCTTGGTTGCGCGGCCATGCTCCTCCTGGTGCTGATCATCGAGATCGCGGTGCCTAACAACCCGACGCTCGGCGGCATGCTGCTGCTCGCGGTGCTGTTCGGCACCTGGCTGCTCCCGACCTCCTATGCAGCAGCGATCACCGTGCTCGCGGTCGTCGTGACGCTCATCACGTCGCTCACAGGCGCTGTGGACCCGCTGACCGCGAAGTTCCAGTTCGTCGCGATCGTCGTGACGGCCTGCCTGAGCGAGCTGACCGTGCGCTCGCTGATGGCTCGCGACAGTGCGCAGCTCGCAACCACGGACCAGCTCCGCAGGTTCACCGCTGACGCTGCGCACGAGCTGCGCAATCCGCTGTCCGCACTGCAGAGTGATCTCGAGATCACCCTTCTCCAGCCACGCACCTCTGACGAGCTCACTGCAACGGTCCGTCTTGCGCTCAAGAACACCCAACGCCTCGTGAAGATCTCCGAGTCGCTGCTGACGTTGTCGCGGAGCGACTCGGGTGGCCTGGTCACCTCCGTCGCACCGATCGACATCAGCGATGTGCTCGAGGAGGCCTACGCGCGCTGGGAGAGCCACGCGATCGCGCTCGGCGTGCACCTGACCGAGCAGTTGCACTGCGAAGGGGTTGTCGAAGGCGATCCGCTCCTGCTCGGCCGGCTTTTCGACAACCTTCTCGAAAACGCCATCGGCTATACGCCGCAGGGCGGCACCGTCACGCTGACGCTCACCGCCGCTCCGCCAGGAGGCTGCGCCATCTCGATCACGGACACCGGTCCAGGCATCCCGGCAAACCTGCGCCCAGTGATCTTCGAGCGGTTTTCACGTGGCGACGCGTCGCGGTCACGCAAGACCGGCGGCGCCGGACTCGGCCTCGCCATCTGCGCGGCAATCGTTTCTGCCCACAAAGGCACGATCACACTTGATGACGAACATGTCGGTGGAACGCGAATCGTTGTGAGACTGCCCGTTACCAGGCTTTCCGGAAGGGTTTGAGTTCCCGGCCCACGCTAGAACTATCGCCTCGTCAAGTCGGGGGAACGGCTTTTTTCGGAGATATCAAAATGGGCAGCAAGGTTCTGGAGGTCGGAGAGCGTATCCGCGAGCTGGGAGAGAGGCTCCGGGATCGTGAGGATGGTCAGGGCATGGTTGAGTACGCGCTCATCCTCGTCCTCATCTCGATCGTTGTCATCGTCATCCTCAGCACGCTGGGCAAGACGGTGAACAACGTCTTCTCGAACGTGAGCCACGGGCTCGCCAACTAGCATCCCCCGCGAGCTGCCGGACACGAGAGGCCCGGCAGCTCGCCGCCGCTCTAAGCGGCGTGAACGGCTCCTGGAGCCGGCCGAGGTTTTGCTCGCGGCAGCAGCATCGAGAGAACCCCGGTCAGGAACCAGAAACCGACGTTGAAGAACAGGATCCGTTCGACCGATGTCACGAAGACGCGGCCGAGCGCGACCTGCGCGGCACTCGCGAACGCCGCATTCACCGGGCCCGTCCCGGTTGTCGAGCAGCCCGGGATCGGAGCGCTCGGATCACTTGAGGAAGCCTGTTCCTTGAAGCACGTCGTGAAGTGCCCGATCGCGCTCGCCGCCTGAGGCGCGGGCACATTTGCGGCCGCGAGTTGCGACTGCAGTTGCGGGGTCACCGTCGCGGCAGCAGCGGGCGCCCGGCTGGACAGGAGCCCGAAGAACACAACGCCCACGACTGCCACGCCGATCGCGCCACCCAGCTGTTGAAAGGTGGTCAGCACGCCGGACGCTGATCCAGCGTCCTTGCCCGGCACGCCCGCCAGGATGATGTTGAGCAGCGGTGCGATCACGGTGCCGAGGCCGATGCCGCTGACCGCGAACGAGGGAATGAGGTCCCACCCGGTGACCTTGATGCCCTCCAGGTGGATCGTGAACATGATGCCGAGGATGCCGACCACCAGAAACACCGAGCCGATGGCGATCGTGTACTTCCCAAGACGCGGTGCGACGCGTGTTGACAGCGCAGACGCGACTGCGGAGGCGAGGCTCCACGGGATCGTCGTCAACCCTGCGTTGAGTGCGCTGAACCCGAGACCCACCTGCAGCATCAGGCTGAAGGTGAAGAAGAACGCAGGGATGCCCGCGATGAAGACCGCGGATATCGCAACGCCGACGCTGAAGGACCGGATGCGGAACAACGAGAGCTGCACCAGGGGGAACCTGCTTGCCGGCAGCGATCGCTCGTAGAGGACGAAGGCGAGCAGCGCGAACGGGCTCAGGCCCATGCAGATGAAAGTCCACGCCGGCCAACCCGCCACCTGACCTTCGACCAGCGGGTACACGAGCAGCAGGATCCCCACGGTCGACAGCGCAAATCCGCCGAGGTCGAGACGGGTCGCATTCGGTGCTCGCGATTCTGTGATCAGCCGTGTCGCAGCGATCAGCGCCGCAATCCCGATCGGCAGATTCACCAGGAAGATCCACCGCCACGATCCACCCGTGATGTCGTTGCGAATGATCAGGCCGCCAACCAGCGGGCCGGTAATGGTTGCGATGCCGATGACGGCGCCGACGAAACCGAACACGCGAGCGCGCTCCGCCGGTGGGAAGGTGACCTGGATCACCGAGAGCACCTGCGGATACATCATCGCTGCCATGCCACCCTGGAGCACGCGCGACAAGTCGAGCATGATCGCGCTCTGGGCGAGCCCGCACAGCGCCGACGCGATGACGAACCCTGACATCCCGAGGAGGAACAGCTTCTTTCTGCCAAAGATGTCACCAAGTCGGCCGCCGGTGATCAGGAGCACCGCATAGGCGAGCCCGTAGCCGGCCACGACGAACTGGATGTCGGCGTTGTTGGCGGACAGGTTGGATCGGATCGCGGGGATCGCGACGTTCACGATGGACACGTCGAGCAGCACCATGAACAGGCCGGTCATCACGCTCGCCAGCGCAAGCCACCGACGAGGGTCGAGGTCGCTCGGCGGTGGCGCTTGCCCCGCTTGCTGCATCCCCGCGCCGGGCGGAGGCGCAGCCTCAGTGGTCTCGGTCATCCGGCCAGCCTCCCGCGCTCGCGCATCGAATCCGTCTTCCAATCCCGCAGTTCCGGACGTCCATCTTGCCAGAGTCCCGGGTGCCCGGCGAGTCGCTCCTGCCCCGTCATCACCGCGCCAATGGACCGTTCAATGCGGTGTGCACGATGCCGACGGCCAGCACCGCAAACATGGTGACGACGTGGTTGCGCCGGATGCGGGGACGGGCATCGCGTTTGGCACCCGAGAGCCCGCTGCCCGCGAACGCGGTGAGCACGAGGAGCCCGACCGCCGCGGCGCCGGCCCAGATGCCGATCTCCTCGCCTGCCGGGAGCGAGGACCTCGTCACCGACGCAAGGCAGTGCCCAACTCCCGCAACGGTGGCCACGGCGCCAAGCCAGTTGTGCGCGCGGAACCATGCCATCGAGAAGCTCCTTCCCGCGCGAAGCCGTCCACGGTTCACGAGCGACGACACGATTGCCACGCCGAAGAGCCCCGCCGCGATCCAGCCGGTGAGCGAATCGAACGCGCTCATCGACGGGGCGCCAGGGCACGGCTCCGCTCGCGGTCTTTATGCTCGTTCGTCATGGAGATGCAGTATCGACACCTTGGGCGATCCGGGCTGCAGGTGAGTGTCCTGTCATTCGGATCATGGGTCAGCTTCGGCCCGCAGCTTGCGGGCGGGAGCGCGCGCGATTGTCTGGCTGCGGCGTACGACGCCGGGGTCAACTTCTTCGACAACGCCGAGGTCTACGCCGGCGGAAAGTCGGAAACCATCATGGGTGAGGCCATCAAGGAGCTGGGCTGGCCGCGCCACACCTACGTGATCTCCAGCAAGTTCTTCTGGGGGATCGAGGACTCGGTCAACACCAAGAACACGCTGAACCGCAAGTACCTGCTCCACGCGGTGGACGGGTCGCTCCGCCGTCTCGGCCTCGACTTCCTCGATCTCATCTACTGCCACCGCCCCGATTCGGAGACGCCCGTCGAGGAGACGGTCTTCGCGATGCACGACATCATCTCCTCGGGCCGCGCGCTGTACTGGGGGACGTCGGAGTGGAGTGCTGACGCGATCACCGAGGCGTGGGACATCGCGGATCGCCATCACCTCCACAAGCCCATCGTCGAGCAGCCCCAATACAACCTCTTCGAGCGAAACAAGGTGGAGAAGGAGTTCGCCCCGCTTTACGACCGCATCGGGCTCGGCCTGACGACCTGGAGCCCGCTGGCCTCCGGCCTGCTCACCGGCAAGTACAGCAACGGAGTGCCTGCCGGGAGCCGCGCGGCATTGCCCGGGTACGGGTGGCTCACCGAGAACGTCACGGATCCCGACGCGAATCGCCGTGTTCGCGAGCTCAGCGCGATCGCCGCCGAGCTCGGTGTCAGTGTCGCGCAGCTCTCGATTGCGTGGTGTGCTGCCAATCCGCACGTCTCGACCGTCATCACCGGTGCGAGCCGAGTGGAGCAGGTACGGGAGAACCTTGCTGCGGTGGACGTCATCGACCGTCTGACGCCGGACGTGCTGAAGCGGATCGACGCCATCTTCTGACGCATTCGGGGTCTGCGGGTGGCGGGCGGTGAGTCGGTGGTCGGTTAGCGCTGCGTGCGGGGCGTTCTGCGGCCGCATCGAGAACCCGACGCGGACCTCGTGACCTCGCGGTCCACGAGCCTCACGCGGCGGCGCTGATGCGGTAGATGATCCCGCGCCCCCAGTCACCGACGTACAAGGCTCCGTCGGGGCCGAGGATCACCGGCACGGGCTGATCCAGGCCGGTGAGGAACGTCGACACCGTGCCGGTGTAGGTGGAACCCACCTTCTTGAGCGCAACGGCATCGACGACGCCTTTCGCCCACTCGGCAACGAGCGCCTTGGTCCCGATGCTGGGGCCGAGTTGGCCCGTCACGATCGCCACGCCGCTGACGGCAGCGTGCTTGTCGAGCACCGCCACGGGCGCCGGGACGCCGTCGCACACCGTGCCGCCCTGGCCGTAGCACTCGGGGAATCCCCACGACTGTCCCTGTCGCACCACCGCCAGCCAGTCGCCCGGGGTGCGGCTGCCGAGGTCATCGCGCTGGTTCATGGTCACGAACAGGTCGTCCGTTCCGGGGTAGAACTCGAGCCCGACCGGGGCACGGATTCGCGTGGCGAACTCCTGGAGATCGCTGCCGTCGGGGAGGAACGACACGATCGACCCGGAGACGGCGAGGCTCGGCGTGCAGTGATCGCAGGGCGCGGTGATGCCGAGGAGCATCCTGCCGTCCGGCGCAAGGACGAGCTCGTTGACCTCTCCCGAGCCGGAGGGGAGGGTGAGGATGGTCCGGTGCGCCAGGAAGCGGGTCCCGTCGAAGTCGCTATACGCGTCCACCTGGCTCGTCGAGGCGACGTAGAGCGAGCCGGAGTACCAGAGCAGGCCGAGCGGGGTCCGGAGCCCGGTGATCACCTCGATCGGCGCTGCTCCGGCGTGGTCCACCACGTAGACGCCGTCGGAGCCGGTGTACGAGTACGCGGCGGTGGCGATCCAGAGGCGGCCCTGCGCGTCGAACGCGAGTGCCGCGGCATGGGTCAGACCGCGCGCGTAGACCGTCGCCTGGAGGCCTGCCGGGCCGTGGAGTCCCTCACCAATGCTCGGGAGCGTGGGCGTCGGCGTCGCTGTCGATGGAGTGGTGGTTCCCCCGCAGGCAGCGACGAGCAGGACCAGGAGACCCGCGACGGCGTGGAGCGATCGTCGGCGACGGCTCACCACTGCTGGTCGAGTGTACGGCGAGCCTTGATCCGGCCACCGTGGCATCCGCCATTACGGTTGCTGGGACGTGTCGCTTGCGAGGCTCTGGATCTGCGGCTGGGTGAGCGCGGTCTGGAAAATCATCAGTTCGTCCAGTTCGCCCACGAGCGCCGTGGTCCCATCGACCCCGTCACACGTGCTCACACCCGCCCGCATCGGCGTGGCTTTCGAGATATCAGCGGTTGTCGGAGTCGTGGCCGTCTCCTGGAGCTGGCCGTCCACATACAGCGATGCCGTTGTCGCCTGCCTGGTAACCACCACCCAGTGCCACGCGCCGTCGTTGACCGGCGCGGTTGAACCCAGGTCCATGTAGTCTTCGCCGGCCGTATCCTGAGCCTCGAAGTTGACCCGGCCGTTGGGCTGCATTCGGAACCCCCAGAAGCTGGTCCCATCGGAGTCGCACTGTGCGCGCCTTTCCCAAATGGCCTGTTCCTGGGTTGCCTCGGTTGTCTTGATGGCAAAGGCGAACGTGAAGGCATCCGTACCAGGGTTACCGCCATTATTGTCGAAAACGACTTGATCACCTGCTCCGCCAAAGCTGAATGCCTGGTCGGTTCCAGACACACCCGGGCCGAAGGTGACTCCGACGAGGGTTCCGTTATCCATACCTACGAAGTCGTTGGCATTCCCCTCGGCTTGCCACCAATGAGTTGGCGAAGGCGGCGCAGGAGTGGGTGATGGAGTCGCCACGGGCGTTGCGGCTGGCGCAGCCGTTGGCGAAGAGGTTGCAGTGACGGTGGTCGTGGGGGTCGTTGCTGTGGGCTTCTTCTCTCCGCCACAGAGCATTAACAGCGTGATTGAGACGTGGAACGGAACGACTTGGTCGATCACGCCGAATTCCGGGAGCAGCCTTGGCCTTCTGACCGGTGTAAGTTGCATCAACTCCAGTGTGTGCCTGGCGGTCGGAAACCCGGAGGAGATAGGCCCGGCCTGACGTCCCACGTCATCCCGTCCTGACGACACCCCTGGCAGCGCGCCGGGGGTGTCTTAACGTCTGTGCTTCGTGCGCTCGCGATACCACGCCGTAGGTAAAGTTGACTTCCGCCAGATGAATAGCGGACTATGATTCGTTCGCCGCGTTCCAGCGGCGCCAAGAGGGGAAGAGTTGAGAGACCAACAGTTCGCAGCCGCGCGTTCCTGGAGACTTGCGCGGTTCCCCGTAGCCTCGGTTGTGGCGGCAGCTGCCATGGTCGCCGCCGCCAGCGTGGGATCAGCTGCTCCAGTCTCTGGCGGTTCGCGAGCCGACGGCGCAGCGACGACCCCGGCCAACTGGACCCAGTGGGGGTACGACGCCCGAAAAACAGGCTACAACGCCTCTGAGACCGTTCTAAGCAGAGCCAACGTCGGGCACCTCGTACGCGCCTTCAGCACTCCCCTTGATTTCGATGAGAACGGGGATCCAATCGTGGTGAATGGGGTCGTTTACATCTCGGCTTCGGAGGCCGGGAATCTACAAGCCGTTGATGGTGTGACTGGAGTCGTCGATTGGACGCTTGAGAACTTCTGCGGCTCGGAAACTTCTGACCCGGCGTTCGCCTCGGGGAACATTTGGGTGGGCATCTCGGATCCTGGCCTCGGTGCGATCAGCCCGAGCGGCGTCGGCGTGCACTGCATCACTGCGCTGGACTTCTACGGCTCACCGCCCGTTGCAGGCGGCGGCAGCGTTTACGATTCCGGGCAAAACGAGACACTGATCGCAATGGACGCCACAACCGGCAAGGTTCGCTGGGTGGAGGGAGGTGCAACCACAACCAGCCCGGGCTATGGGTGGCCGACCCTCAACAGCGCGGGCACGGACCTTTACGTTAGCGGCGGAACCGCTGCCGGCGATATCAACGATATCAATGAGTTGAATGCCACTACCGGGGCGGTCATCTGGTCAACCGATATTGGCTGCAGCTGGCCTACCATCGTGGACGCCGGTTCGATGCTTTACGTGGGCAGCTACAATTGCCCCCTTTTCGCAATTTCTGCAGCTACCGGCAGGATCCAGTGGCACTCGTCAAACAGCCTTGGCCGGTCTTGGACCCCAGAAGTGGTAACCGGGAACATCGTCATCGCGGGTCCCAATCAAGGTGGGCTCGCCGCGTTCAACGCGACCACCGGTAAGCTTCTCTGGCGCAACCTGAAGGTAAGTGGCGGCGCAACCGGAGCAAACGGTGTCATCTACGTCGCTGATAGCTCCAGCCTCGTCATGCTCAACAGCAGCACGGGCGGCCAGCTCGGCATGCGTCAACCGCCCTCTGGCTTCCAATTCAACGGAGGCGCGGTTCCGGTGGATGGGCATATTTACATCGCCGCGAGCAGCCCGACGGCCGATCGGCTTATTGCCTACGAGCCCTGATTTCTCACGGGGCCTCGGCATTACACATATCTGTAGTGTATACACAAACATGTGTAACCCGAGAACACGTCATCCCCGTAGGCCCTGAAGAACCCCACGCCCCAAAACCCAACGACCGCTACGCAGTCTCCTCGAGCACGCGGAGCCACCCGCGCCGCTCAACCGGCTCCGACTCCGCCCACCTGCCCCCGGCAAGCCGCATGGCATGCGACGCATGGAGCATCCGCTTGATCTCATCGGCCGGAACGGGCCGCGAGAAGTAGAAGCCCTGCGCGAACCGGCAGCCGAGGCTCTGGAGCCGCTCGGCCTGGTCGGCGTTCTCGACACCCTCGGCGATCAGTCCGAGGCCAAGGGTCTTGCCCATCCGGATGATCGCCTGGGCAAAGGCGGTACGCCGCGGGTCCTCGGCCACGTGATCGACGAACAGCTTGTCGATCTTGAGCACGTCCAGCGGCAGGTCCTGCAGGGAGGCGAGCGAGGAGTAGCCAGTGCCGAAGTCGTCCATCGAGATGCGCACACCGAGCGCCTTGAGCTCATGCAGGCGTGCACGCGCGCTCGAGGGGTCATCGACCATGAAGCTCTCGGTGATCTCGAGCGTCAGATGTGAGGGCGGGAGCCCGACCCGTGTGAGGATGCGCCACACCTCACTGACGAAGCCGGGGTCGCGCAGCTGCCGCGGCGAGACGTTGACGCTCACGGTGAAGGCCGGCTCATCGATGAGCTCGACCTGCCACTCCTGCCATTGCCGGCACGCCTCCTCGAGGACGTGGAGGCCGAGCTCCCGGATCATCCCGGTCTCCTCGGCGATGCCGATGAACTCCAGCGGAGCGACCATGCCCCAGCGCGGGTGCTTCCAGCGCACCAGGGCCTCGACGCCGACGGGCGTGCTGTTGGTGATGTCGACGATCGGCTGATACATGACCACGAGCTCGTTGCGATCGATCGCGCGCTCGAGGTCGGTTCGCACCTCGAGACGGCGGGCGACCACGTCCTGCATGCCCGGTTCGAAGATCTCGTACGTGTCCTTGCCCTTGAGCTTGGCGCGGTACATGGCCACGTCGGCCTGACCGACAAGCTCCTCGGCCGAGATATCCCGGGACGCGGTCACCGCAACACCCACGGACGCGCTGATCGTCACCTCGCGGCCCGCGAGCACGAAGCGCGGCTTGAACACCGACACGACACGCTCGGCCACACGGATCGTGTCCTCCGGATCCGCCGTCTCCTCGACGAGGATGGCGAACTCGTCTCCGCCGAAGCGGGCGGCGGTGTCAGAGGCCCGGAGGACGAGCTTGAGGCGGTCGGCGACACGGGCGAGCAGCTCATCGCCGGCCATGTGCCCGAGGCTGTCGTTGATCTCCTTGAAGTCGTCGAGGTCGAGGAACATTACGGCGAGCAACTCGTCGTGCCGTTCCCGACGAGTGAGCGCGTGCTCGAGGCGGTCCATGAAGAGCGCGCGATTGGCGAGGTCGGTCAGCGTGTCGTGGAACGCCTGCTGGCGGAGGCGATGACCGAGGCGGGTGTTCTGCACCGCGACGCTGGTCTGGGCGGCGAAGGCGTCGAAGAGATGGAGATCGTCGGTGTCGAACGTGCCGACGTCACTCACCCGGTTGGCGACCACAAGGGTGCCGAGGAGCATGCCCTCGCCCTGCAATAGGGTGGCCATCGCGTCCCGATAGCCCTGCTCGCGCAGCCAGGTCCGAAGCTCCGGATCCGCGGTGGACTGGGTGACGATGAGGCCCCGCTTGGTCTCGTCGAGCAGCGGGACGAATCGCTCCAGGATGTCGGTGCTGAGGGCACTGTCGACGTTGTCGCTGAGGCCGCGCGAGGTGCTGATCGTGCGCCACGATCCGGTGCCCGTAGCGACCGGGAGCAGGGAGACCGTGGCGATGTCCGCGCGGAACACCTTGCAGAGCTGGTCGAGCAGCTCCGGGATGGCCGCGCCATCCGAGCTGGCCCGCTGGAGCATGTCGCTCAACTCGTAGAGGTACTGGAGGCGCTGGTGCTTCTGGTGCTCGCGCGTGTACAGGACATACGAGGCGCCGATCGCCGCGAGCGGCGTGAGCAGCAACAGCAGCACCCAGGCATCGAGGTGGAGGAGCGCCACCACCACCAACCCGAGGCTGCAGTTCGCGAAGCCGCCGACCAGCACGATGACGGTCGGCTGGAACCACTGATGGCGGGACTGCCGGCCTTCGGCGAGCGAGATCGCAAGCACGGTGAGGCCGAGACCGAGCAGCGATGCCGCGGACATGAAGAGCAGGACCCACAGCCAGACAACCGGGCTCGTGGCGTCGGTGCCCGAGATGTGGTGGACGAGGATCGTGACCGTCTCGGTCTCGAGCGCGAAGCTCGCCAGGTTGAAGATGAGCTTCATCGGCTCCTGGCGGCGCAGCAGGCCAAGCCCGATTGCGGCACCGAGGACGCGCGCGAGCACCAGCGGTCCGGGATCGCCGGCGAGCACGAACACGCCGATCACCAGCGGGATCTCGCTCAGCGAAAAGGATTGCGCCTCCTGGCGGAAGTGGATGAATACTCGCCACCACTCGCCGGCAGCGAAGCTGGCCACGAGCGCCGCGATGACGAGGAGCGTCGCCGGGGAGCTGTGCTGGAGCGGGGCCACGCCGACCACGTACACGACACCGGCCGCAAGCATGAGGACGACGTTCAGCACCCAGATGGGCGCGGGGCCACCACCGCTTGCCTTGGGCCGGTTTTCCGGGCCGGCCCTGGCGTCTTCCGCACGCTGCCTGGCGGTCACCACAACTCGTGACACGTCACACATCCCTGTGCATCGCGTTCTCCCGCGCGAGCCTGGCGCCGGCTCGGGGCGGGCCCCCCTCAGGGGCTGTACGAGTTATATCGTTGACGCTTCAAACGCGTCATGACGCTCCGGAATCGCTGGTGTTACGGCCGATGGGATACGCCGGGCCGGTATTGCGCGTGAGCGACTTCTGGTGCTGGGCGCACCGATCGGAGTGCTGGGGACACCGACCCGGAGTGCGGATCCGTCCCGGTGGCGCAGATCGCGCGAAAGTGGCGCCGGTCCATCCTCGGGGAGACGGGCCGGCGCCACCAAACAGGGCGTTGTCGGGGTGTGACCTCAGTCGGGGAAGGTGGCCGTGCCCAGGGTGATCGGCGCGCTGTGCGTCGCTCCGGACGCGTCCATCCAGGTGAGGGTCACGTTCTGGCCGGCGACGAACCCCTCCATCGCGTTGTGGAGGTCATTCTGGTTTGTCACCGTGACGCCGCCGATGCCGGTGATACGTCCGCAGGCAGCCAGTCCGGTATTCGAGGCGGGGCTGTTCGGCTCCACCACGCTGACCCACGCGCCTGTGCTTGCTACCGAAGTGGAACAGTTGGGCTGGCCCACCGGTTGCGCGGTGGAGACCTCGACGCCGAGGAGGGCCGCGTAGCCGATGTGGATGTGCGGTCCGCTACCGGCGCGGATCTCGGTGATGATCTGCATGGCCTTGTTGATCGGGATCGCAAAGCCGACTGTGGACGCGCTCTGGTGCTCGGCGTTCCCCGAGGTCTGACCTGCGGTGGTCATGCCGATCACCTTGCCGTCGGAGTCGATCTCAGGGCCGCCCGAGTCACCGGGCTCGATCGGGGCGTTGACCTCGATCATGTCGGTGAGGGTCTCGTTGTCGCCACTGTCGTCGCTCGCGGTGATCTGCTGCCCAAGGTCCGAGACGGTCCCGGTGACCTCGGCGGGCGTGCCGCCCTTGCCCTCGGCGTTGCCGAGCACGGTGATGGAATCACCGGCGGTGAGCGCGGAGGAATCGCCGATCGGAACAGTCGGGAGGCCTGATGCGCCGACGAGCTGCACGAGGGCGACGTCGTCACTCGCGTCGTAGCCGAGCACCTTCACCTGATAGGTGGTTCCGGTGCCGTCGATCTGCGCGCGGATGTTGACCGTGTCGTCGATCACGTGGTTGTTCGTGAGCACCTCGCCGTTCGACGTGATGATCATTCCCGTCCCGGCGACCTCGCCGTCCCCGCCTGCTTCATCGGCGTTGATATCAACAACTGCCGAATCGATGGCAGCGACGGTCGCCGCGGAGATGGTGCCGGTGGACGGTGTGTCGCCGCTGCTCCCCGGATTTTGATTGGTGCCCGTCGAGCCCGAATTCTGCGACGAGGCGGAGGGGGAGGTTGCCGACGTAGTGGTGAGAGCCCACGCGGTGCCACCGCCTGCGCCGACGCATGCGATGGCGAAGACGGCGAGCGCCGTACGGCGAAATCCGGAGCTGCCCTTCGCGGGCTGCGCCGGTGGCCAGGTCGGTGGTCCCCAGGCCGGATCGGCTGACCAGGGGCTGTAATAACCGCCGGCTGGCTCGCCAGGCGGCGGGGGTGGATCGTTGGGGCGGTAGTCCTGCATCTCGTTTGTCATCTTCAGGCTCCGAGGTTTTCAATTGGGTGACACTCAGCAGCTTGACCCGCCAGGCTCAGTGTGGCCTGAGCCGTCTCTGTGACATTGCTGAGACCCTTGCCCACCCGCCGCTATGGCGGGTCACGGTTGGCCTGACTCACGTTCTAGCACGTCGGTCCCGGCCACGGCGGACGTGGGAACCGGCGCGAAGATGTAATAGGCGGCCGTCACGCCCGCTATGGCAAGGGAAATCGGCGCGCTGAGGAACGCAACGACGAACACCACTGCGTATACGAGCGTGCCGAATGACGTGCGCAAGCGGGCCTTGCGGCGCTGATCCAACGGCACGGTCACATAGGAACGTCCCTCGCGCAGCGACCATTCGAACATCGCGCTGAAGCTCAGCGCCATGCCCTCGAGCACGACTGCGTAGAGCGCCATCGCGATGTGCGAATCCATGTGCCCGCTGGTCAGATACGTGGCCATGGTGGCGGTGGCAAACGGGATCAGCACGACGAACATCAGCAGCACCAGGTTGATGAACAGCAATGTCCGATCGACCCGGGCGATCAGGCTGACCCGCGCGTGATGGTTCACCCAGATGATGCCGATCGTGAAGAAGCTCACCGCATACGCGGCGAACTGCGGCCAGTGGTCGCCGACCTGCGTCAGCAGCGAGACCTTGCCTGGTTCTGGGACCGTGAGGTCAAGCGCAAGCAGGGTGATCGCGACCGCGATGACGCCGTCGCTGAACGCCTCGAGACGTGCCTTGCTCATCATGCCGGCAGAGCGTACATGCAGTGCATGTGTCGCGAGACGCAGCCTCGGGGTACCATCTGACACCCGCGGCGTTGCTCGCCCGGGCCGTCCTTGAACTCGCTGTTCCACTCAACGTCCCACCTGAGGTTCGAGGTTGTCTCGTTCGTACGATCTTTCAGGCCGCCGTACGGTTCGCCGGCGGCGCGCCTCACGGAAGACCGGCCGGCAGCGGTTCACCCGCGGATCGTTCGTCGCAGCGGGTTTCCTCGTGTCGATCCTCGCCGGGGTGGCGCTCTACTTCCTGCCCGTGCTCCAGGTCGCGCTGCGTGACACGGGGCAGGTCAACACGTCGCTCGGCGGCAATTCGCAGCTCAAGCCGGTGTCCGCGAGCGAGCACCTCTCGGCAACGGCGCCGTTCACCCTCCTCCTCCTCGGCTCGGACAGCGATTCGAAGTTCAAAGGCGATTACCTGACCCAGTCGATGATCCTGACGCGGGTTGACCCGGCCACCAAGCACGTGACCATGCTCTCGATCCCGCGCGATCTCTGGGTGAAGCTGTGCACCGGGCGCAACGGCAAGGTCGATCAGGCCTTCCTGCACGGCGGCGCACAGTGCGCGATCCAGACGGTGGAGCAGGACCTCCAGGTCCACATCGACTACTACGCGTGGATCGGGCTCCAGGGGCTCGTGTCGGTGCTCAACGAGCTGGGCGGCGTCAACGTGATCGCCAACAACCCGGTGATGGACGACTACTACCCTGCCGACCTCTCCGGCGGCAATCCCTTTGACTACGAGCGGATCCTCGTGCTTCCGGGTGCGCAGCACATGAGCGGGACGCTCGCGCTCGAGTATGTGCGCGCGCGCCACGACGATGCGTACGGAGATTTCGCGCGATCGCAGCGGCAGCAACAGATCCTGATCGCGTTGCGCGCCAAGACCAAGACGGTCTCACTCGCTGATATTCCAACGCTCGCGACGTCGCTCGGCTCGAACTTTCAGACCGACATGAGCATCGGTCAGGTGACCGAGCTGCTACCCATCGCTGGTTCGGTGCCGCTGGCGTCGATCACCCAGGTGGTGCTGCTGCCGCCGTACACGAGTACCGAATATGTCGCCGGACAGGACGCGCTGGCGCCGAACTGGCAGCTCATCCGGCCCGAGGTCGCGAAATACTTCCCGGCGAATTGAGATGAGGCGCACTGGTGTCCTCATCGCACTGATGATCCTGAGCGGGCTCGTCGCGAACCGTGCGCTGACGGTGCTGCAGACGCACACCACCGCTGCCGTGCTCATCAATAACACGAGCCCACAGGTGCAACTGCCGGGGACGATCTACGTGAGCCAGGAAGGGTCCGTCTACGCGATCAGCGGCTCGAAGGTCCGCAAGCTCGCGTTGCCGGCGGGTGGCGACTGGACGCAGCCGCGCGTGCTCGCGGATGGATCGCTCCTGGTGATCCGCCGATACGACGAGTATTCCGATCTGTATCACGTGAGCTCGACGGGTCGTGTGTTGAGCAGGCTCACATCGGACGACCAGTCGACCACGAACGCCACGCTGCAGCTCGATCACTGGATCCTCTGGCCGTACGTGAGCCCTGACGGCACCGACGTGTACTTCGCGACCGACGCGCCGAAGCCAGCGCCGAACAAGAGCTACGAGGTTGACTTCTCCTTGTGGTCCGCGCCAGTCGGTGCGCCGTTCAGCATCGGCGACACAGGTGTTGCCGGTGGGACGCGCTGGTCGGTCCCGGACGCGTACACCGGCGGTGACATCGAGCCCGTGCCGCTTCCGAGTGGCGGCGTGCTGTATTCAAGCTACGCGAACACCGGCAAGGGGACTGTCGTCAGCGTGCTCGGTCTGCAGACGAGCCCCAGCAGCCCGATGCAGGCGCTCACCACCGAGCAGCAGGATTGCGGAGCGCCCGCGGTCGCTCCCGACGGCGTGACGGTGGCGATGGTGTGCACGAACTCCGGGCAGTCCGCGGATCTCGAGGTCGGGACGCTGCAGGGGAACACGCTCGGTCCGCTGCGGGTGCTGGAAGCGAACTGCCTGTGCAACTCGCCGTCCTGGGCGCCGAGCGGGGACAGCCTCCTCTATATGAATGCCGCGGACCCGGACGGCAACTTCGGCCTGTGGTACATCGCGAACGCAGCCGGTGCGCATCCGGGGAAGACGCGACGGGTCACCGACTCGAGCGTCGACCTCGATGCGACGTCGGCCGCAGCATGGACGAGCCGTTAGCGCGTCAGGCCCCGGCTTGACGGGCGCTGACCTCGATGCGACGTCGGCCGCAGCATGGACGAGCCGTTAGAGCGTCAGGCCGCGGGCTGGGTCAGGTCGTAGACGGTGACGCCGTCCACGCGCGTCGCGGTGAAGTGTTGCTCGACCCATTGTGCGATTGCGCTCGAGTTGTCGCTGCTGCCACCGCCACCACCGAAGCCACCGGACCCGAGGAAGTAGTGGATGCGTCCCTGCGCCACGTACTGTTCGAACTGCGCGAGCGTCGGCGCCGGATCAGTGCCGTTGAATCCGCCGATCGCCATGATCGGGTCGTCCGTCGCAAGCTGGTAGCCGGCCGCTGAGTTAGCGTCGATAGTGGCACCAACCCAACTGTAGTGACTGGCGTCTGTCTCCAGCAACTTGACGAGCGCGGCGCCGGGCGTGCTGGCGTTCAGGAACGATCCGCCACCGCCGCCGCCACCGAATCCGGCGCCACCGGTGCTGCGAGGGATGCCGAACCCACCGCCGCCGAAGCCTCCGCCGGTGGGGAAGCCACCACCTGGAAAGCCGCCGAACCCGCCGCCACCGAATCCGCCATTACCGAAGCCTCCGGTCGGGGCGCCGCGGCCACCGCCTCTGGTGAACGCGCCCGGCACGCCACCGGGGCCGCCGGTATTTGCGGCTGTCACGGCCGGACCGGCTGAAGGAATCGCGCCGGAGTGTGGGGTCAGCATCGTGTTGATGGTGTACGCGGCCGGACCGGCGAACGCCGCCAGCAGCCCCGCGATGAGCACGCCCACGACCACGCGTGCGGTGCAGCAGCGGCAGGCCCACGATCGCGACTGCTGCGCCGACGCCAACCACAGCGACCGCCAGCGCAAGACCCGGAACAAATGAGGGGCTGCGCTCGAGCAGGAATGCCGACCAGACAGCTTGTGGCGGCGACTGCAGCTGCAAGCACGATCCGTGCCCATGGCTGCGCGCGCTCACGCCAGAGCAGCACGCTGCCCATGCCGACCAGCGCGCCGATGGCCGGCGCCAGGGCGACCGTGTAGTAGGGGTGGATGATCCCGGCCGCGAGGCTGAAGGTCAGTGCGGCGACGACGAGTGAGCCGCCCCAGAGCAGGAACGCCGCTCGGGTGCGATCGGTGCGAACCCGCGTGAGCGTGAAGGCGAGCCCCGCGACAAGCAGGATCAACGCCGCCGGCAGTAACCACGAGACCTGACCGCCGAAGCTCGCGTTGAAGAGACGGTCAAGCCCGGTCGGTCCCCACATGGAGCCGGCCGTGCCGCTGCCGCCGACGCTGCCGGTCTCGTTGCCCGTCAATCTGCCGAACCCGTTGTAGCCGAAGATCAGATTGAGGATGCTGTTGTTCTGCGATCCGCCGATGTAGGGCCGGTCAGCCGCCGGCGTGAGCTGCACGATCGCGACCCACCAGCCACATGCGACGACCATCGTCACCGCAGCGATTGCGAGCTGCGCGATCCGCCGTCGCAGTGAGACAGGCGCGGCGACCAGATACACAAGCGTGAAGGCAGGAACGACGAGGAACGCCTGCAGCATCTTTGTCAAAAAGGCGAATCCGACCAGCGTTGCCGCGAGCACAAGCCACTTGGTCTTGCCTGCCTCGACGGCACGGACCGTCGCGTAGGTGGCGATGGTCAGGAGCAGGACCAGCAGTGCGTCCGGGTTGTCGAAACGGAACATCAGCGCCGCGACCGGGGTGAGCGCGACCGTCGCACCGGCGATCAGTCCCGCAGCCGGCGAGAACCATCTGCGCACAGTGAGGTACGTGAATCCGACTGTCGCGACACCCTCGAGCGCCTGGGGAACGAGGATGCTCCACGCGTTGACGCCGAACACGCGAGCCGAGAGATCCATCACCCAGAGCGCGGCCGGTGACTTGTCCACCGTGATGAAGTTGGACGCGTCGAATGACCCGAAGAAGAAGGCCTTCCAGCTGGTCGAGCCCGCCTGGACGGCCGCCGAGTAGAAGGCGTTCGCCCAGCCCGAGGCACCGAGATCCCACAGATAGAGGAATGCGGCGACGCCGAGCAGAGCAAGGAGGGCCGGCCGAACCCAGGCGCCGTCCTCCTCACGGCCCCGTACCAGCGAGCGCGCCCATCGGACGGGTGCCGGATGCGCGCCTGCGCGAACTCGCGGCGGAGCCGGCAGTGCGACAGGCGGTGGGGGCGGCGGATCGTCGAAGAACGGGCGGGAAGCCATGGCCTTACTCTGCCGCCCGCGGCTCACGGCGATCTGAGCGTCGGCTCAGAATTCGCTGTGAGCGCGGTGATTACGGGAGAAGGTGGTCCGGGCTACCGCTGAAGCCGACTTCAACGCTGAAGGTGTCACCGGCGACTGCGTTCGAGTTGACGTTGTACACGAGGTTGTAGTACCCCGTGGCCGTCGAGGTGACGGTCATCTGGAGCTGAATCCACTGGCCGTTGTAGATGGCGCCGCCACCTGATGCCTGCCGTCTGGTAGCACGCAGTGGAGCATCCTCCGGATGGCCACGCGTCCGGAGACGTTGCTTCCCCCGCCGGGCGGACTCGCCCCTCCGAGGGATGCGCCGAGGTCGGTGATGCTGTTCACCGTCGCCCAGTCGACCCGTCCGGCTCTTGGAGACCCACATATGCGGCGCCGCCACCGACGTCACCCACGTCGAACAGGTCCACGTCGATCGTTTGACCGGAGTACGCGGTTGGGTCGACGCTGAAGAGCGGGATCGAGAACTGGGTGGCCGTTGCGCCGTTGACCGGCGTGAACACGGTCATGTCATCCATCGACGGACACGGTGCCGCAGGTCGGTGTGGGTGTCGGGCACGTACTCAGCGAGTTATTCGTGCTGCTTGAGGATGCGCCGCACGTTCCGAGGTAGTTGGGCGAGCAACTCGTGGCGGACACGAGGCGCACCGCGTAGCCCTTATGCGCCTCAGATTGCGTGTTGGTCCCGGTGGTCGGGGTGGTGCAGGTTGCCGACGTGCACGTCGTGTTGCCGTTCCACGTCAGGGTGTCAACCTCGAGACGGTAGTACTGCGGCACGGTCGAGGATGGGTCGGTCAGATACGCGTTCCCGAAATCCTTCGGGTTGCTGGACATCTTGTAGTCGGTTGACCCGACGGTTGGCGTGTAGTTGAGCGCGGAGACCCACTGGTGATATGTGGGCGGGATCTCCGCCACGGTTGTCGCAGTCGGCGTTGCCTGCGTGTACGGGTAGTACGTGATGCTCTGGGGAGTTGGGCATGCCGCGGTCGCCGTCGTGGTGGCGAGGCATGTGGCGTTGTACGGGTAGAAGATCTCCTGGCTCACCAGCGTGTCGCTGAGGCGCGAGGAGAGCGTCGTGACCTTGAACACCGAGTAGGCCATGGCGGAATAGGACGTGTATGGAGCGGACTGCCCCGAGAAGCTGCTGTCGTTCTCGTGGTAGCAGTACTGCGCGGTCATGCCTCCGTCGCATGTGTCTGGAGCGAACGCAGGGTTATAGATCTGCAGGTCGGCAGACTGCGCCTACCGGGATCTCGATGAGATAGTTGGTTCCCCCCTGCCAGTTCGTATTCGCGATCGACGCCTTCTCGGTCCCCGCTGCCGGGCTGATCTCGTGGACATCGGGCGCAGAGGCCGCGCTGCATGCGTCCGCGCCTCCCACGCCCGCAACCGGTGCCATTCTGCGCCGGTGAAGGCGTGAAGGGATCACCCTCGGAACGCGGGTTGCCCCACCCCTCTTCGCGCTCGAAGTAGAAGTTTCCGCTGCTGCCGAGTCCCGACGGTGGGTTCGAGCAATAACTGGTGAGGCCGATGCAACTGCCGTTCATGGCTGATCCCTGCTGGGCGCCCGGCTGCCCGAGTGAGATCGGCGGAAGGTACTCCGCGGTCTCGGAGCGCACCACGGTGTGGTTGCCGAAGCCCACAAGACGCAGGAAGATCGTGGAGACCGATACGGAGATCTGCACCTTCATCTCGTTCGTCTGAGGGAAGGACGCGAGCACGCAAGGCGACGGATACGACTGGCCGGAGCACGAAGTCCCCCCGGTGCCCGTGTTGGTGAAGCCGTCACGAGCTGCTTCGACAAGCGCAGCGTTGATCGCATCCGGCTGATCGCCGGGAAGGTACGCGACGCCCGCGAGTGCTGCTGCTGCCGCTGCTCGCTCGAGCTGGTTGCTGGTCAGATAGCTCGTGCCAGCGTCAACCGCAAGTCCGGCAACGACGAAGAGCAGGACCGAGACGAGGGCGAAGATCGCCATCGCTTGACCCTTGGCGGATCGCCGGGTCAGCCTGGTGGGTGCTGCTGGTCTCATGGTCATCCTCACGATGTCGGCGCGAGCCGCATAACGGTGTATTGACTATCTGTCTGGGTGAAGAACGTCAGTGCAGGCGACGTGTATTTGAAGACGAGTCGGACTCCGAGCTCGGCCTCATTCGGATGCACCTGACTCCTGTTGGCGAGGGTGAAGGTGCAGGTTCCGCACGAGCTGGAAACCACGCCACCGCTGACCGAGTAGGTGTCGATCAGCTCTGTCACACCAGCGCAGACCGGCGTGTACGAATTCGTAAACCCGCTTGTGCAGTAAGCGCCGTTGTTCGGTGGGCACGTGCCGGCCGCAAATGGGGTCGTTCCGATACAGCCGCTGGGCTGATAGATGTCGATCTCCGTCACCACGGCATTGGTCAACTGCGGCGACACGATCGGGTACACCTGGTCGAGGATGTCGGTGTCGATCTGTGATTGGGTCAGCCCCAACACCGAGCCATTGCCGAGCTCTGCGCCAAGACGGGCGCCGGCGCGGGTGGCCTGTCCGGCTGCGTTGTTATCGTCAATGAGGTTCGCGGCCGTCCACGATCCGAGAAACAGCAGCATCAGGACAGGCAGCAAGAGGGCCATCTCGACCATCGCCTGACCACGTTTCGTGTCGCGCAGACGCGTCATTGCTGTGGTTCCAGGCGGAACAGGTTGACCGTCGTGCTCGAAAACGTCGTGCTTCCAATCAGCAACGAGTACTGGAAGTGGATGACGAACTTCGCGTAGTCAGGAGTCCGGCCCGACGTTGCGAACGGCCGGGCTCCACTGGATCGTGGTTCCGCCCTTGACCGCGCCGGTTGCCGTGTACTGGTTCTCGCAGACGCCGGCCGCGCAGCCCGTCGCATCGCTGAAGACGCCACCGACGACGTTCTCCTTATAGATGTCCACCGCGGTCACCGTGACGAGCGGCGTGCTGTTCAGTCCCACGGTGTCCATCCGGGAGATCGCGATGGTGTCGGCGTTGTTCGGTTGCGGGATCCCGGTGTTGTCGTAGTTGCCTTCCGCGGCGATGGTGGCAACGCCGATGTCGGCCGCGTACTGCATGGCGTTGGCGCCGTACAGGTAGAAGCCTGCGTTCATGACCGAGAAGATCAGGAAGAACAGCAGCCCACCGACGATGGCAAACTCAACCAGCCCCTGGCCCGAAGACCGGCGCTTGCGCAGTCGCCTCACACGCGTAGTAATGGTTGGATCCTCCAGAGCGGCGGTGCCTCATGACACCGTCCTGTCCACCCCGAAGGCCAGTATCAGTGGGATCTCGGCCCGCACCCGATTGCAATGTGTGAAGAGTTGGTTGCAAACCGTGACGGAACGCCGATGCGGCTCCGGCAGCCTCTTCGGGAGGCCCTGGCCGGTCGTCCAACCAGCGTGTCCTTGACCCTCTGATCGTTCGAAGCTCGGACGAATTCCCGAAAGTGCTTGCCTAAGCTGCCTGACTAGTGCAATTAATGCGCGGCAATTAATTCCGTCAGGGGCGTCCAGGAGGTCGCGATGAGCGAGCGGGCCAAAACTATCGATACTTTGCTCGACGAGCGGCGTACGTTCGCCCCGAGCCCCGAATTCCTCGCCAATGCGAGGGTCAAAGACCACAGTCTCTGGGACGCGGCGGATGCCGACCCCGAGGCGTTCTGGGCCGAGCAGGCGAAGAAGTACATCAGCTGGTACAAGCCCTTCGACACGGTGCTGGAGTGGGACCTTCCGTTTGCGAAGTGGTTCGTCGGCGGCCAGACGAACGTCTCCTACAACTGCCTGGATCGCCACGTCGAGGCCGGCAAGGGTGAGAAGGTCGCCTATCACTTCGAAGGCGAGGAGGGCGACACTCGCACGATCACCTACGCCGAGCTGCTCTCCGGCGTGTGCCGGTTCGCCAACGCGCTCAAGAAGCTGGGCGTCAAGCGTGGCGACCGCGTCGGCATCTACATGCCGATGATCCCCGAGCTGCCGATGGCGATGCTGGCCTGCGCGCGGATCGGGGCGGCGCACTCCGTCGTCTTCGGTGGGTTCAGCGCCGAGGCTGTTCGCGACCGGATGAACGATGCGGCCGCGGTGGCGATCATCACCGCTGACGAAGGCCGGCGCCGTGGCGGCCTGGTCCCGCTCAAGCGGAGCGTCGATGAGGCCTGCGAGGGCTCGCCCACAGTCAAGAACGTCGTGGTCGTCCGCCGCACCGGCAACGAAGTGCCGATGAAGGAAGGCCGGGACCACTGGTACCACGACATCGTCGAGGGCGAGTCGGACACGTGCGAGCCGGAGCACATGGAGTTGGAAGACCTGCTCTTCACGCTCTACACCTCGGGCACCACGGCAAAGCCGAAGGGGATCAAGCACACCACCGCCGGCTACCACCTCTACGCGATGTTCACCCACGACCTGGTGTTCGACATCCAGCCGGACACCATCTACTGGTGCGCAGCCGACGTCGGCTGGGTCACCGGGCACTCCTACATCGTCTACGGGCCACTGGGCAACGGCGTGACCTCCGTCATGTACGAGGGCACCCCGGACTACCCGAACAAGGACCGCTGGTGGGCGATCATCGAGAAGTACAAGGTCAATGTCCTGTACTGCGCGCCGACAGCGATCCGTACCTTCATGAAGTGGGGCCCGGAACACCCACAGGCGCACGACCTCACGAGCCTCCGGCTCCTCGGCACCGTGGGCGAGCCCATCAACCCCGAAGCCTGGATGTGGTACCGCGAGTACATCGGCGGAGACCGCACTCCCGTGGTCGACACCTGGTGGCAAACCGAGACCGGCGGCATCATGATCGCGCCGCTGGCCGGCGTCACCACGCTCAAACCGGGCTCGGCCACCAAGCCGCTGCCGGGGATCGGCGCAGCGGTCGTCGATGAGCAGGGCGTCCAGGTCGCGCTCGGAGGTGGCGGGTACGTGACCCTCACCAAGCCGTGGCCGGGCATGCTGCGCGGCATCTGGGGCGATGACGAGCGGTACAAGGAGACCTACTGGAATCGTTTCGGAGATCAGTACTTCGCGGGCGATGGCGCGCGCATCGACGAAGACGGCTACTTCTGGTTCATGGGTCGCGTCGACGACGTCATGAACGTCGCGGGGCACCGCATCTCGACCGCCGAGGTTGAGTCGGCGCTCGTCGATCATCCGGCAGTCGCTGAGGCGGCCGTCGTCGCCAAGGCCGATCCGGAGACAGGCCAGGCGATCTCGGCATTCGTGACCCTCCGCGCCGGATACGAGGAATCGACCGAGCTCATCGCCGAGTTGCGCAACCACGTCGGCAAGCTGATCGGCGCGATCGCGAAGCCGAAGTGGATCGCGTTCACGCCTGATCTGCCGAAAACCAGAAGCGGGAAGATCATGCGCCGCCTGCTCCGCGACATTGCCGAGAACCGCAAGCTCGGCGACACCACGACGCTCGCCGATTCGAGCATCGTCGCGGATCTCCAGCGCCGCGCCACGGAGGAGGAAGCCAAAGAACAGTAGACCCGTCGCAATGGGGGACAGATTGGTTTGAGCAAAGCGCCGGAGTACGACTCACTCCGGCTCATTGGAGGGCTACCTACCTATGGCAACCGCAGCTTCTCCCACCTCCTCCGGCATCGCGGAGACGGTGGCACCGGTCGCAAACCCAGCTCCGCTGGGGCTGATCGGATTCGGACTCACGACACTCCTGCTCTCGGTCATCAACGTCGGCTTCATCTCGGCAGCGCCGGGGCCGACCGCCGGTTCCATCTCAGTTGTCCTGGCAACAGCAATTGCGTTTGGTGGATTCGGACAGATTCTCGCCGGGATGTGGGAGTTCAAGGTCGGCAACACGTTCGGGGCAACCGCGTTCACGAGTTACGGGTTGTTCTGGCTCAGCTTCGTGCTGATCGAGACGACGTTTGGACCGTCACTTCCCAAGGATCCGACGCCCATCCTCGGCATGTATGCGCTCGGATGGGGCATCTTCACCGCCTACATGTTCGTCGCCTCGCTCGGTGGGGCATCGCGTGGCGTATCGGTGGTGTTCTTCCTCCTCGCGCTCACGTTCATCACGCTGGCGATTGCCTTCTGGGCAAAGAGCCTGCCGAGCGCGGGTTGGAACCAGATCTCTGGTGGCCTCGGCCTTCTCACCGCGATCGCGGCGATCTACTGCTCGTTCGCGTTCGTGACGAACGCCAACTTCAAGCGAACGGTTCTGCCCGTCTAGGGACGGACAACCGGCAACGGTGGCGCGCGGCCCTTCGGGGCCGCGCCGCTGCC
>CAWHWM010000008.1:0-12978 GCA_963833055.1 Candidatus Dormiibacterota bacterium
TCGGGCGGCTGGTAGTGTTCGGAATTGACCTACGAGGCATCACGAGCGTGCCACGATGAAGAGGGATCGTCATGAGCGCAGTCGAGTTGCGAGTTGTCCGATTCCACGAGGTCGGCGAACCCCTGGACGTCCTGCAGGAGGAGCTGACGCAGGTCCCCGACCCGCGTGAAGGCACGATCCGGGTTCGCGTGTCAGCCACCGGACTGAACCCCGCCGACTGGGAGCTCTGTCGTGGATTCATGCCGGGCGCCCTGCCGCGCGGCATCGGCTTCGACGTCTCAGGCACGGTCGACGCGATTGGCGATGGCGTCGCGGATGTTGCGGTCGGTGACCTCGTGTTCGGCACGGCGGACTTCGCCGCACAGCCGAGTGCGGGCGCGGCCGACTTCGCGATCCTGAACCGGTGGTTCGCGGTTCCGATCGGGCTTGATGCCGTGCATGCGGCCGTGCTGCCGATGGTGCTGCAGACCGCGCACTGGACCCTCGACCTGATGAACGTGCAATCAGGTGAGACCGTGTTGATCCACGGGGCGGGCGGCATGGTCGGCTACGCAGCAGTGCAACTTGCGCTCCGTCGTGGCGCTCGGGTGATTGCCACCGCGGGGCCGACGTTCGCAAGCGACCTCGAGGGGTTCGGGGCCATCGTGACACCGTACGGCGAGGGGATGGTCGAGCGAGTCCGGTCGCTCGCCGATGGGCCGATCGATCACGTGCTCGACGTCTCGCGCCCGAACGCGGGCGCGATCGCGGCGCTCATCGAGATCGCGGGAGACCCGAAGCGCGTTGTCACGATCAGCAACCACGACGAGGCGCGCACCCAGGGCGCCCGCGTGAACATCGACGAGCTGATGGCCGCGGGCGGCTTCCCGAGCTCCGACTTCCTGGCCGATGACGCGGCGCTCGCGGCCGCAGGTCAGTTCACCATCCCCGTGGCGAAGAGCTTCCCGCTCGACGAGTGGCGCGCCGCCGCCGAACTCAGCCTGTCGGGAGCGCCGCACGGAAAGGTCGTGCTGGTGCCGTAGCCCGGCCATCCGTGGCGCGCTCCGAGGGAGTGTCAAGAGTCAGCCGGAACCGGTGTCAAGCATCAACCGAAGTCGTGTCAAGGCATCAACCGGATCCATGCATGAGCGTGGTCCCAGGGGATGGAGTTGAACCATCGGTACACGGTTTTACAGACCGCTGCCTTGACCACTTGGCTACCCTGGGATGAGCGGGACCCTTGCCGCCGGCGCCGCCGCGTGCCCCAGGGTTGTCCCCCGAGATTCCCGAGTTGCGTTCTCCGGCGCCTGGCAATAGTAGCCAGGACAACCTGTGCCAACGCGGCCGATGTGTCTCGAGGGTTGCTCGCCGTCAGGTCGCTCGACCTGACGTGGCGTGGTCAGAGGTAACTGATTGGGCCGGCAAGCCTCAGCCGTGATGACCGCCCTTGCCCGATCCAGAGCCGTATCCGCCCGGTCCGCCGCCGTGCGGTCCGCCCCCGTCACACATGGGATCGACCTGGACGGATGTGGCGTCGAGCTCCGTCGCGGAGACCTTGGTACCGACGACGGTGATCCTCTCGCCCGCGGTCACCTTGGAGAGGCTGACGACCGCTGATCCGTCCTTCAGGACTGTCTTCGAGGTCACGACGACGTCCTCAACCTGGCTCCGGCACATGACCTGCACCACCACGATGTCGCCGTGCACTGACTGGACCGTCCCGTCGACGGTTTCCGTCGTTCCCTTCGGCTTGGTCGCCGGCGCGGCGGTCAGGACGACCTTCCTGGGCGCAACCGTGAGGTGCACGGGTGCCGGATGGACGTCGAGGGTGGCGCCGATGGCGCCGGCGCCCGTGAACGGTCGGGCCGTGACCAGCGTTTCCGTTCTCACATGGCTCGAGGCCGGGTGATTGGATGCGAGAACGACGGGACCGACGAAGGCGGCGCTGAGTTCAAGCGCGGTGACAACCGCACCTGAACCGACGAGCAGTTTCAGGGGTGGTTTTCTCATGCGCCGTACCTTAGGCAGACGTACCAAATACGTCAAATGGCGAAAATGTGGTGACGGCCGCCGACCCTAGCGGCGCGTGATCGGGAGCGTTGCCTGGAGATCCGGATCCTTCAGGTATCTGCTCACCACCGCCAGTGCCTCCTCGGGGCCACCCGCGAGCGAGTTGGCGAACCACCCGCCGTCGTACGGAGCGTTGACTGCCAGGAGGAGATCTCGCGCCGGCTGATGGCGTGGCGGAGGGATGTCCGGCACGAGCTTGTACGCCAGGATCGTTCGGTTGCCCGCTTTGGCGATGCCCACCTCCTCGATCACGTCCCACCGGGTGAGGCTGCTGTACGGGTACTGCCGCTGGACCAAGCCGTCCCGCGTCAGCTCGAGCGCCGGGCGGAGCACCACCGCCGTGGTGAACAGCCCGATCAGGGGCGCCGCGATGATGAACCAGCCGATCGTGGCGCCGACGAGCACGCAGATGATGCCGGCGATCTCGGTGACCGCGAAGAGGGGGAGCACCAGCGCAACGGGGCGGCGAGCTCGGAACACGATCCGGCCGCGGCGAACCGTCAGCGATTCGGGAAGCTCGGCAGGATCCGGCAATTCGGCCATCGGATCGATCCTAGCCGTGCCTGCCATCCTTCCCGGGTGCTCCTCGACATCGGATCGGTTTTGGGCGGCGCCGGGCTTGCTGTCCTGGCGTTCGTGGTGGTGATCGCCGTCTGCGTGATCATCCTGCGGCTCCTTGCCGTGATCCTGCCGCCGTACCAGGGTCCCTACGCGGAGCATGCGGAGGGCGATGAAGCCGCCAACGCCGTGGAGCCGGCGGACGCGGCGGACGCATCTGTCGCGGATGCATCTGCGGAGGATCCGGAGGTCGAGAAGTCCCTGGCGGCCGATCCCGCGGCGGTGGAACCGGCCGGCGATCCCGAGGGCTGAACCCCGCCACTTGCGCTCGGGCGCATGGTGGATCTAACATTCATAAGCGATCCTTTATGAAAGATTCCTTTATGGGTTCTGACGCCCCGTCGCGGCCCCCGCGGCGGGCACTCCCGGGCAGCATTGCCATCGGCGCGAGCGACCTCTCCGTCCACTTCGAGGGGCTCGCCAACCCGACCCGGCTGTTGATCGTCGAGCGTCTTGCGAGCACTCCTGAGATGAACGTCTCCGAGCTCGCCGACTACTGCCAGGTCAGCCAGCCACGCATGAGCTGGCATCTCCGCATCCTCAGGAAGGCGGAGGTCATTCGAACCCGGCGCGAGGGTCGAGAGGTGTTCTGCCGCCTCGATCGTGACGCCATCGCCAGTCACTTCAAGAGCTTCTCTCGGCTGATCTCCTCAGCAGGGGTTCCGACCGAGATCACATCAACAACACCGGTACACGAGGGCGCGTCGTGAGCAACAAAGTCAAAGTCGCGATCATCGGCGTGGGCAACTGCGCCTCGTCGTTCATCCAGGGACTCGAGTACTACAAGAACGCAGATCCGAACGACACGGTGCCCGGGCTCATGCACGTGAACCTCGGCGGCTACCACATCTCCGATATCGAGATCTCCGCAGCGTTCGACATCGACAAGGAGAAGGTCGGCAAGGACCTCTCGGAGGCGATCTTCAGCGGATTGAACAACACGGTGAAGTTCAGCGACGTGCCAAAGCTGAATGTTCCGGTGCAGCGCGGCATGACTCACGACGGGCTGGGCAAGTACCTGTCCGAGGTGATCACCAAGGCGCCGGGATCCACCGTCGACATCGCCCAGGTGCTCAAGGACACCGGTACCGACGTGGTGGTCAACTACCTGCCGGTCGGCAGCGAGGCCGCAACCCGTTGGTATACCGAGCAGATCCTCGAGGCGCCGTGCGCGATGGTGAACTGCATGCCCGTGTTCATCGCGCGCGAGGACTACTGGCAGGCGCGATTCCGCAAGGCCGGCGTGCCGATCATCGGCGACGACATCAAGTCGCAGGTGGGCGCCACCATCGTTCATCGTGTGCTGACGCATCTGTTCCGTGAGCGTGGTGTCGAGCTCGAGCACACATACCAGCTCAACTTCGGTGGCAACACCGACTTCCTGAACATGCTCGAGCGCGAGCGTTTGATGAGCAAGAAGATCAGCAAGACCAACAGCGTGCAGTCGCAGCTTGCAACGCCGATGGCGAAGGAGGACATCCACATCGGACCGTCCGACTACGTGCCGTGGCTCAACGACCGCAAGTGGGCGTTCATCCGCCTCGAGGGCAAGTCCTTCGGCGATGTGCCGCTCAACGTCGAGTTGAAGCTCGAGGTGCACGACTCGCCCAACAGCGCCGGCATCGTCATCGACGCGGTGCGCTGCTGCAAGCTCGGGCTCGACCGTGGCATGAGCGGCACGCTCGAAGGCCCGGCGTCGTACTTCATGAAGTCACCGCCCAAGCAGGTGTCGGATGACGACGCTCACCGGGCGACCGAGGAGTTCATCGCGGGCGTCGAGACCGGTGGCGGCCGGCGGAACGGTCGCGCCGCCGATATGCTGCCCGAAGCTGCGGAGGCGGAACCCGCCACACCCGCGACGAATTAATCCGCCGAACACTCGGGGGCCGACAGCGTTGATGCAGGCCGGCGACATGGCGGTGCAGGCGCACGCCAACGTGGGCGTCGCGCGAGATCCCATGCTGCCGTACTACGCCTATCGCGGTGCGGAGGCGCTCGTCAACGCGCTCCCGCAGCGGGTCTCGTACTGGCTCGGCGATCGCGCTGCCGACGCGATGCTCGCTGTCGTGCCGGGGAATTTCGACGGCCTTCGCGACAACCTGCGTCACGTCATTCCCACCATCAGCGACCGCTCGATGAAACATCTGGTGCGCCGCAACGTCCGCAACCTCACGCACTGCTGGGTGGACGTCATGGAGATGTCCTCGCGGCGGACCAACCTGCCGTCGCGGATCGACATCAAGGATCTGTATCACTTCGAGGACGCGATCGCGCGCGGCAACGGCGTGGTCGTCGCATCGATGCACTTCGGCTCCTGGGAGGTCGGCCTCGCGGGCTGGAACAAGATGGGCGGCAAGATGGCGTTGCTTGCGGAGGTCCTCCGGCCGAAGCAGCTCTTTGACCGTGTTGTGGGAGCGCGGCGCGCCCAGGGCGTCCACATCATTCCCATCGACACACAGGCGATGCGCGAGGGCGATCCGCAGGTCGCCCGCCGGCTCGGCGCCGCCTCGATGCGCGAGGTGTTCAAGGTGCTCCGCTCCGGCGGTGTTGTCGCGATGGCGCTCGACCGCGACCTGATCGGCAACGGTGAGCCGCTCGAGTTCTTCGGCCAGCCGGCGCCCATCCCGATCGGATCGGTGGAGATCGCCATCCGGGCCGGAGCCGCGATCGTGCCGATCCTGCTCTTCCGCGACCGCTATCGGGTCAATGCCGTGGTGCATCCCGAGATCCGGTACTCGACGGATGCGCCGAGGGATGCCGAGGTGCGCAAGACTGCACAGATGCTGCTGCGCATCTTCGAAGGGGCGATCCGCGAGCATCCCGAGCAATGGCACGTCCTCGACCCGATCTGGCCGGCTGCCGGGACGCCATGAAGATCTGTCTCGTCTCCCCATACGACTTCATGCACCCGGGAGGCGTGACCGAGCATGTCCGCCACCTCTCGGCCAAGCTGCGGGCACGCGGCCACGACGTCACCGTGCTCGCGCCGTCGAGCCGGGTCGGCGACGACCACGGCATTCCCGGATACGTGCGCATCGGCCGCAGCGTGCCGGTGCGAACCAACGGCTCAGTGGCTCGTATCGCGCTGTCCTTCCACCTGGTGCGGCGGGTCCGGGCACTGCTCGACGAGAACCATTTCGACGTCGTCCACTATCACGAGCCGCTCGTGCCGTCATTACCGATCACGGTGCTGCGCTTCCACAGCGGCGCGAATGTCGGCACCTTCCATGCGATGGCGCGCCGCAACCTCGGCTACTACTACGGCCGTCCGTTCCTCAAGCGCTACTTCAACCGGCTCCACGTGCATGTCGCGGTGAGCGCGCCGGCGCGCGACTTCATCGCGCGGTATTTCGAGGGCGAGTATCGCGTGGTCCCGAACGGCATCGACTGCTCCCGCTTCAAGCCCGACCATCCAAAGCTCGATGAGCTGCGGACACCCGGCAAGGCCACGATCCTCTTCGTCGGCCGGCTCGAGTCGCGCAAGGGGTTGCCCACGTTGCTCGAGGCATACGGCCAGCTGCGCCGCGTTCGCAGCGACGCGCGACTGGTGGTGGTGGGTGACGGACCGATGCGCTGGGGATACGAGAGCCAGGTCGCCGCGATGGGCATTCCCGACGTCGAGTTCGCGGGCCGGGTGTCATCGGAATTGCTCCCCCGGTACTACGCCTCGGCCGACATCTTCTGCGCTCCGGCGACAGGCGGTGAGAGCTTCGGCATCGTGCTGCTCGAGGCGATGGCGAGCGGGGTGCCGGTGATCGCATCGTCGATCCCCGGCTTCAGCAGCGTCATCACGGACGGTGTGGACGGCGTGCTCGTGCCGCCGCGCCACCCCAAGGAGTGGGCGGCCGCGCTCGGTGCGCTCCTCGATGACCCTGACCGCGCGAAGGCGATGAGCGAGCGGGGGCTCGCGACAGCACAGCTGTATGACTGGGAGCACGTCGTCGATGAGGTGCTCGATGTGTATCGCGTGGCGCGCGAGCGCGCCGGTGCGAGCACGGTGGTTTCCGGTGTTCACGTCCAGGCTCCAGGACTGGGTTAGGTCCGGCGCGCGTCGCGTCGTACCTGCGCTCCGCGCCCTGCACCTGACACCGAACATCCTGACCATGCTCGGCCTCGCCATCTGCGCCGGCTCTGCGGTCCTGATCGCATTCGGCTTCCTGCTCCCGGGTGGTCTGATCCTGCTCATCGCAAGTGGCTTCGACATCCTCGACGGCGCGCTCGCGCGCGTCAGCGGTCGCGAGCAGCGGTATGGAGCCTTTCTTGACTCCACTGTTGATCGCTACGCCGAGGCGATGACGTCCATCGCATTGCTCGCGTACTTCATCTTCCACGGCCATCACACGCTCGAGCCGATGCTCGTCGTCTTCGCGCTGACGGGATCGCTGCTCGTCTCGTACGTGCGAGCGCGTGCCCAGTCGCTCGGTTTCAACGGCGACGGCGGCCTGCTTGCCCGTCCGGAGCGCGTCGTCATCACGGTCATCGAACTCGTGATCGCACCGCTGCTGATCTGGGCGCTCTGGATCCTCGCGATCCTGACAAACGTCACGGCGGTACAACGCATTTGGGTTGTGTGGCAGCAAGCGCGACACCTTGCCGCGGAGAGCCGTCCCGCCACGGGTGTCCCCACGGCGTAACCGGCTCACGGGAGCGCCAGATCCAGACGCGGGTCCTCGGGGACGCCGTCTCGCCGGATCTCGAAATGCAGGTGGGGACCGGTCGCGTTGCCGGTGGACCCCACCGTGCCGATCACCTGACCTGCAATGACGTAATCGCCGCTCACCACGACGATCGTGTTGAGGTGGCCGTACAGGCTGCTCAACCCGCCGCCGTGATCGATGATGACGTGCAGGCCGTACCCGGTCGCTGACACGATGACGGTCGCGATACCGGGAAGCGTCGCCATCACCGGCGTCCCGCGTGCGGCGGCGAGGTCGATGCCCGAGTGCCAGTGGCCCCCGGGACACGCCAGGTCGATCGGTTCCAATGAGAAGCTCGTGCATCCGAACCCCTGCGATATCCATGAGTGGGTCAGGGGTTTGACGAAGGTCGCACCCGTCGAGTCAGTAACCGCGGTGCCGCTCGCAAACGCGGTGCCGCCGCACAAAGCGAGCGCGATGAGCGCGGTCACCGCCGCGAAAATCCGGATCACAGCGCCGTCCGATGACGCACGACGTGGTGTGCCGGCATGAGCGCTTTGTGCATCGACCGCCGGGCGTGTCGCACCGCCGTGTGTGCTCCGGTCTCGACGTGCGTAGCCGCGTGGAGCGTTCCGGGAACCTTGAGGACGATCCAGAGGATCGCGAGCGCGAACAGGCTCTCGGCGATGCCACTGCCGGTACCGAAGCCAACGGCCATCGCGACGCGCAGGATGATCAGCTGGACGGCCTGCATGAACACAGCGACCATGAAGAGCCGGAGCCAGGTCGATGCGTATGTGCGCGTTTCGGGAAGCACTGAGCAGAGCGCGGCGAGTGGTGCCAGCACAACAAGGATGTCGAGCATCGCCGTGCGGACGACATAGGACAGGACGAGGATCACCACCGCAACCACGACGCCGATCGCGAAGAGCGCGTGGAAGAGATCCTGCGACCCCTGGATGATCGACACCGTCGCATTGCTCATGGACCCTGACCAGGGCAGGGTGTCGATGGTCAGCGGACCGCCGAGCGACTGCACCACGCCACCCATGGCGTTGTTGAGATCCACCGCCATCTGGATGAAGTAGATCGATCCGTGGACCATCACGAGTGCCGCCATGACCCGTGGGACGACGACGCGCAGCGCGTAGCGCGCCTCACTCGAGCGCTCGAAGATGCTCCGGAGCGATGCGTACAGCAGGACGGCGCCGACGAGCACATCGGCCACCAGCGCCAGCGATCCGTTGAGGCGCGCGATCGCCGGATTCGCTGTCAGCGGTCGGACCCCGGCCGCCGTCGGATCGACGGTCGTAAAGAGATAGCGGCTCAACTCCAAGTCGAGGTCGGTGCGTGCCATCGCGATGAAGTGCGAGAGCACGCCGGTCAGCAATTGCAGGATCGACCCGAGGGGATCGCGGATCCCCTGGATGATCCCCGGGAGCGACGACAGCACCGGCCGGCTCAGTGAATCGATGCTGGGACGCTCGCGATGAGCGCGTGCGTCAACGTGCCCGCAACCTCGACTCCGATTGTGCCGAACACGATGCGGCCGATCCACTTCTTCGCCTGCGCGACGCTCGAGGGATCGACGGCCACGATCTTGTACATGAACGCGATGAGAAACGCGAGCGCGCCGACACTCGCGAGCAGCCCCTGGGCGATGAGGATCCAATTGTCGATGAGCGCCTTGAGTTGATCCACGATGGGCGACCTCCGATACGTGTCAATCGATGGTCGGTCGCCCCTCCGGCCGTCCCGGGTGAGCACCCGGACAGTCAGCAGACTATACGGATTTGTGTATATCTGTCAAGTGTCGCATCCCAATAAACGGCGTTTTCCGCGCGTAGGATTCAGAACCGACGTGAGGACGGCGATTGTCGGCGCTGGACCAACAGGCCTTTTCCTGGGCCTGGCTCTAGCGCGGCGCGGCCACAGCGTCACGGTTGTCGATCGCGATCCAGGACCTGCGTCGATCGTCGAGTGGACGCGCAAGGGCGTGATGCAGTTCCGGCTCCCGCACTACTTCCGACCGCAGGTGCGTAACGCACTGCTCGAGGAGGCCCCGGAGGTTGTCGACGGACTGCTTGCGGCGGGTGCCCTCCCAGCGCCGGTCAATCCGCGCGTGCCGGAGATTGTTGGATTCCGCATGCGACGTGTCCTCTTCGAACGCGTGCTCCGCGCCGCCGTAGCAGCAGAGCCCAACGTGTCGCTGGTGACGGGGCATGCCGAGCGAGTGCTGATCGCGAATGCACGGGTATCGGGATTGGTCGTCGATGGAGCGCAGCTCGAACTCGGATCTCGTTATCGATGCCTCGGGCCGGAGCAGCCGGCTTACGGATTCGGTGCGTGCACCGGCGCTCGGAGGGGATTCAGGCTTTGCGTATGTCTGCCGTGAGTATCAGCTGAGACCAGGAGCCGAGCCTGGTCCGTTGAACAGTCCGCCTGGTTGGGTCGGCGTCTACGACGGCTATCTCGTCATCATCTTCCTGCAGGACGCGGGCACATTCCAGGTGCTGATCGTGCGCAGGAGTGACGACCACGATCTGGCCCAACTCCGGCGCGACGTGGTGTTCGATGTCGCCGCTGGAGCGATCCCACTCATCGCGACCTGGGTGGATCCGGACCGAGCTACGCCGCACTCGTCGGCGATGGCGGGCGCCGGGCTGCACAACAGCTACCGCGGGCAGTGCGCGGAGAACGGAGATGTCGCAGTCGAAGGTGTGCTGTTCGTTGGAGACGCTGTGCTGACGACCAACCCTGCTGCCGGACGCGGCGTCAGCACATCGTTGATGCAAGCGCAGCGACTACTGCGCGCTCTCGACGAGCACGGGCGTGATTTCACCTCGGTGTCGCTCGACTTCGACCAATGGTGTCTCGAGGCCATGAAGCCGTGGTTCGACGACCACGTCCGTTGGGACGCCGGTCTGATTTCGCGGTGGCGTGGCGAGCCGATCGACTTCAGCAGTCCACTTCCGTCGGACCTGATCTGCTCACTCGCGGAGCTCGATCCCTCCGTAATGCCCATCGTCGGGCCGTACATGGCGATGGCCGCGGGTCCGTCGATCCTGTCGAACATCGAACAACGTGCTCGCGAGGCCCTCCAAAGCGGATTCCGACCCGCCGTTCCCTCTGGGCCAACCCGAGACGAACTGGTCGACTTGATCTCCGCGGGGAACGGCACGTAGCCCGACTGCCCCGTCTCGAGCAGTCCTTCACCACACGACGCCCAGGCCTTCAGACAGGCGCGGCTGTCTCGATGACTATTCCGCCCGCACGAAACGCTCCAGACACTACGCCAGGGTGCGCCGCTGGCACACTACCCGGACATGCAACTCGACTCATTTCCGCGTCACCCCCTGCTGTTCGGCCCCTCACCCGTCCATCCGTTGGAGCGGCTGACGAAGCATCTCGGTGGCGCTGAGATATGGGCCAAGCGCGAGGACTGCAACAGCGGTCTGGCGTTCGGAGGTAACAAGACCCGCAAGCTCGAGTACCTGGTCGCCGACGCGCTGGCCCAAGGGTGCGACACGCTGGTGTCCATCGGCGGTGTGCAGTCGAACCATACGCGCCAGGTCGCCGCGGCAGCCGCACTCGTCGGGATGCGGTGCGTGCTGGTGCAGGAGAGCTGGGTCGACTACCACGATCCTGTTTACGACAAGGTCGGTAATATTCTGCTCAGCCGCATCCTCGGCGCCGAGATCAGGATGGTCGACGAAGGGTTCGGCATCGGCTTCAAGGCGAGTTGGGAGCAGGCACTTGCCGATGTCGAGGCTGCCGGCGGCAAGCCGTACCCGATTCCCGCCGGCGCGTCAGACCATCCGCTGGGAGGTCTCGGATTCGCACAGTGGGCGCAGGAAGTCCAGGAGCAAGAGCGTCAGCTCGGCCTGTTCTTCGACACGATCATCGTGTGCTCGGTCACGGGAAGCACGCAGGCCGGGATGATCGCCGGATTCGCGGCGCAGGAGCGGCCTCGCCGGATCATCGGCATCGACGCCTCCGCCAAGCCGGTGGAAACACTCGAGCAGGTCACGCGGATCGCTCGGCAAACTGCGGCGCTGATCGAGATCGGCCGCGATCTTCGCAATGACGAGATCGTCCTCGACGCGCGGTACCACGCTGGCACCTACGGCATCGCCGATGAGCCGACGGTGGATGCGATCAAGCTCGGTGCGCGGCTCGAGGGGATGATCACCGACCCCGTGTACGAGGGCAAGTCGCTCGCCGGCATGATCGACATGGTCGCGAGCAGGGAGGTCGGCCCGGACTCGAAGGTGCTGTATGCGCACCTCGGCGGCCAGCCGGCGATCAACGGATACAGCTCCCTGTTCTCCACCTAAGCCGCGGGTGCGGTGCGAGGGCTCAGCAAGCGTGCTGGGCCCTATCGAATACGCAGATGCACCCGGAAGGCTTGTATCGCCTGATCGTCACGCGGCCAGGTAAGGAATGCGGCGCGATAGAGCGAAAATGCGCCGTAGGGAACCCACCGCGCCGGCCGGTGTGCAAGCACATCCTTTCGTGTCAACGCTTCGAGGTCAGCAATCGCTTTTTGCCACGAGTCCCAGTGGATCCAGTCCAGTTGACGGTTCTCCCATGAATCGCGCGCATGGATCTTCCACTGCTCCTGAATCTGGTCCTTGGTCAGATGGAGTACGAGATGTGCCGTGCAAGCCCATTCGTATCCGGTCAGATCCAGAAAGAGGGTGTGCAAGGTTGATTTATCGATCGTCGCGCGTGCCTCGTCAAGGGTGAGATAACCGAGCAATTCTTCGTTGAGGCCGCGGACGATCAGCTGCTCGATGCTCGGCTTGCGCGAGACCGACTCGAGATCGCGTTCATCCTCCATGCCTTCGTTGACCGGGACGTGAAAGCAGTCCCCCCATGGCCCTTCGGTCTCAGGCGATCGATGACTGACCGCCATCCACCCGTCACTGCTCTCAACCGTGAGATCGATGCCAAATGATCCCGAGAGTGCCGGAACAACGTCCTTCAGTCCGACATGAACAGTCTCCTCAAGCAGCTCGGCAAGGTCCTTCCCGGTGGTTCGAGCGTGATCGACCAGAGGCTTCGTCGCCCGGCGCCAGGCATCCCCGACGACCTGCTTTTCTGCTCTGTCGGCGCGGGTAAACGACAGGTAGAACTCAGGGACGACCAGCGCCCCGCGCTGACGAATTGTCTGGAGGGCAAGCCCGATCTCATTTCCGTGCACGCCCCGCGTGTCCTCTGCAGCCTGCTTCGCCCTAAGGGCATCTCGGTCACGTTCGAGACTGCCTGCTGAGATGTTCAACAGCCCTGCGACTCGCTCGAGGTCGGGAGCTGGTCGTGACCCCTTAGCCCACTCGGCGTCGATCGTCATTCCCGCAGCTCGCCACGCAAACTGCAGCAGCGGGTGATCGCCGATCCAGAGGATCCTCCCCGGTTCAGCCGGCAAGGGGCGATGCTTCTGCCGCCTCGCAGTGAACTGTCGATTGACGCGCCGCTGGATGCTATCCAGCATCTTCCAGATCGGCCATCCGACCGCCGCGGCGGCCAGGTAGCTCAGCACCAAAAGCACCGTACTCATCGACCACGCTCCTGAAGGTGGGCCGGGTGGAATGTTCGCATCGATACGGCACCTTTGTGAGCCTGGAATGCAGCGGCCGGTTCAAACAAGACAAAACTTGTACTAATCTCATCC
>CAWHWM010000009.1:0-48872 GCA_963833055.1 Candidatus Dormiibacterota bacterium
GCGTCGAACAGCTGCTTCATGCCTGGCATGACGGGGTTGAGCCCCACCTCAGCGGTGAGCGGCAGCACCTTGTCCTCGGTGATGCCGATCGTCGGCCGCGCCTGTAGATACGCCGGATCCTTGTATGGGATGACGGTGTTCAGACCATCGTTCCCGCCGCCGAGCTGGAGGATCACCAGCACGTGGTCGTTGTGGTTGTCCTCAATGGTTGCGGCGAACACCGACTGCGCGAAGACCGGCGGTACCACGATGCCAACGCCCGTCGCGGTGATGCCGCTCACCATGAAGTCGCGTCGAGTGATCATTTCGTTGGCCTCACTTGAGCTGAAATTCCGGGCAGGCGAGCAGCGCGTACCAGCGGTCGCCGTCACTCTCACCTGCGTTGAAGACGGCAGCGGTGGCCGGGCCCACCACACCATCGAGTTGCGTCTGCACTGCTGCGACGGGGTCCGGAAAGCTCTGTTCGCTCGCCACCACTGCGGACGCGAAATTCAGCCGCGCGAGCCAGGCTCCCGACGAGACCCAGCCCTGGTTGGACGGCCAGCCCGCAACGGTCGGCATGTCATAGAGGATCTGATCCATGGCCGCCCCGGCGTTCACGCATTTCGTCGCCAGGCCCGGGCGGTGCAACGCGCGCATGGTGGCCACCATGTACTCGGCAGGCCCTCGCACCAGTGATCGATAGGCCGCGGCCGAGGTGAAGGCGTTGTTGGTGAAGATGGCCCGCATCAGTGTCTTGATGTCGTAGTTGCTGGTGCGGAATTGCGTCGCGATGTCGTTGACGAGCGCCGTCGACGGCTCCGGCGTGCAGAACTGCACCAGCGCATCACGGGCGATGTGCTCGGCACAGGCAGGCTGCGACAGGATGATGTCGAGCGCCTCCCCCGGGTCGATGTTGCCGGTGTGCCCGAGGAAGGTTTTCACGCCGCTGTCGTGCTGTTTCTTTGACAGGACGCCCTTGAACGTCGCGCCCTGCGTGAGCAGCTGCTCGAGCGCTTGCGTGTACTCCGCCGCCGCCGCCGCGCTGTACTTCGGCGGTTGGATCCGCCTGCCACTCGAATCGACGAGGACGGTGCGGATTCCGGAAAACGCGCGTGCCCCTTCTCGAACATCACTCTCCGTGTAGTTGCCGACGCCGAGCGTGAACAGCTCCATGAGCTCGCGGCTGTAGTTCTCGTTGGGCGCCACCGCGGTGCTCTCCTCGAGGTCGAGGTAGCGGATCATCAGCGGGTCATACGTGACAGCGTTGATGAGCGTCCGGAAGTCGCTCCGTCCCATCGAGCGGTAGAGCTCGTTCTGCTGGAGGACGAACGGGAGCCGGTTGGCTTTTCGGTAGTCGCTGGTCAGCAGCCCGTGCCAGAAAAGCGTCATGCGTTCGGGGAACTGCGCCGGCGTCGTCGCCATGTGCTCGTACCACGCCCGGACGACAGCGACGTGGTCGGTCGGGTCCGCCACCTGCGGCAGCGGCTGCGGTTCCTGGTTGACCACCATGTCCACGAGGTCTGGATAGGACTTCGACGCGGCTGCATCAAGGTCGGCCTGCGTCATAGCCGAAGGTTGCCCGACGCAGCAGATGCGCCGCGAGCCCGGCGGAGCTATCGAGCGGACTCGCCCACGCACCGGCCGCACCGGCTGCCGAGGCGACGTTCTTCGTTGTGCCCGGCAGCTGCAGCGTGAGGTAGCGGAATCCGACAGCTCCAACGACGCCGCCTGCCGCCACACCGAGCACCTGCCGGCGGGAAAGCTTGAGGTTGGCCGCGCTCATGGTCGCCCAGTCTGTGTCGCCCACCTGAGAATTCCCCTATCCCAGAGGGCTCCGCCACGGGTCTCAGATGATTCTCAGGAGAACTCACGACGAATGATCGAGCGATCCAGCGCTGAGTGCCACTCGGTAGACTGGGATCAGCCCGGCCCCGCCGGCTGCTTCGCAAGTTCACATTTGTAAGGGAGTGCCACCAATGCCGTCCACCCCGGCCGAAATCTTCAGCGAGATCAATACCCGCATCGCAGCTGATCCCGCCAAGACCGCGGGCATGAATGCGGTCTATGCCTTCGACCTGAACGGCGAGGCCCCCGGCCAGTACCACATCTCGCTCAAGGACGGCAGCGCCGACGTTGGCGAAGGCGCGCCGGAGAATCCCAACATCACGATCACGATGAAGTCCGAGGACTTCGTGGATCTCGCCACCGGCAAGCTCGACGGGACCATGGCGTTCATGAGCGGCAAGATCAAGATCAAGGGCGACATGGGCCTCGCGATGAAGCTCCAGTCGGTGCTCCGCTAGACGCTTCCCGGTCCGCGCCCGGTGGCCCTGGATGTCCGACCCGTGCGCTTCGACTACGACGAGCAGCATCATTCGCTGCTCATCGAATGGTCGGACGGCGTCGCGCACCACATCCCGTTTGACGTGCTCCGGCGCGCCTGTCCGTGCGCGGCGTGCAAGGGAGAGCCGGGGTTCCGGGGCCGTTTCAGCTCGGACCCGGATCTCCATCCCGGCGAGGACGAGCTCGCCGACATCTCGCTGGTCGGCGCCTACGGCCTGAACACCGTGTGGGCAGACGGGCACAACACCGGGATCTACACGTACGAGCGCCTCCGCGAGCTCGGTAAGGCGTCGGCGTAGAGTTCGCCGCCATGACAGCAGAGGCAACCCCGGCGACGGCGCCGCAACTCCTGCAGTCGGTTGCCGATGGCGTCCTGACGCTCACCCTCAACCGGCCGGAGGTGCTCAACGCGATCACTCCTTCGCTGCTCGATGCGGTGACCGACGCGCTCCGCGATGCTGCCTCCGGACGCACCGTCCGCGCGGTGGTGATCACCGGCGCAGGGCGCGGGTTCTGCAGCGGCCAGGATCTGCGAGCTGCCGCCGGAGATGGCGGCCTCGACGTCGGCGCCATCCTCCGGGATCACTACACGCCGGCCATCCGCGCCATCCGCTCGATGGACCAGCCGGTGATCGCCGCGGTCAACGGTGTCGCGGCCGGCGCGGGCTTTTCGCTCGCTCTTGCCTGCGATCTGCGGATCGCGGCGGAGTCGGCGACCTTCGTGCAGGCGTTTGTCCGCATCGGCCTCATCCCCGACCTTGCGAGCACGTACTTCCTGCCCCGGCTCATCGGTCCGGCGCGCGCGGCCGAGCTGGCCATGCTCGGCGAGACAGTGGACGCGGCGCGTGCGCTCGACCTCGGCATCGTGAATCGTGTCGTCCCCGACGCGGATCTCGCCGGTGCAGCCGCCGAGTGGGCGGGCCGGCTGGCGCGGGGGCCACGCTCGATCGCGCTCACCAAGCGCGCGCTCGAGGCGTCCCACGAGAACGACCTCGAGGCCCAGCTTGCAGTGGAGGAACGCCTCCAGACCGAGGCGACCACCACCAGCGACTTCGTCGAGGGCGTCAGCGCGTTCCTCGAGAAGCGCCGGGCGACATTCACCGGCTCGTAGGGGCCGCGATGCCTTCCGCTGTCGACAAGCTCACGGCGCTGCTCGGACCGGCGAGGGTGCTGACCGGCACCGATGTCAGCGAGGACGACTGGCACGATGAATCGCTCGTGGCCCACTGGCATGCGCCGGACGTGGTCGTCCTCCCCCATTCAGCGGCCGAGGTCGCTGAGATCATCACGATCGCACGGGAGTTCGCGATGCCGGTCACTGCACGCGGCGCCGGCACGGGGCTCGCAGGCGCCTGCGTGCCACGAGCGGGAGGCATCCTGATCGCCTTTCGCGAGATGAGCGCGATCCTCGAGATCGACGTCGACAACCAGATCGCGGTCGTGCAACCGGGGGTCAGCCTGCTCGAACTCGACGCGGCGGCGGCGCGCCACGGGCTTGTCTATCCGGTCAACCCCGGCGAGCGAGGCGCCAGCCTCGGCGGCACCGTCGCCACCAATGCCGGCGGCATGCGTGCGGTGAAGTACGGCGTCACGCGGCACCAGGTGCTGGGGCTCGAGGCGGTGCTCGGCACCGGCGAGACCATCCGGACGGGCGGGAAGTTCGTGAAATCGACGTCGGGGTACGACCTCACGCAACTCATCGTCGGCTCCGAGGGCACCCTGGCGGTGGTGACCGAGGCAATCCTGCGGCTGTATCCGCGTCAGCCGCACGCCGCGACGGTCCTCGCCCCCTTCCGCACCGTCGCCGATGTTGCTGCAGCTGTCCCGCGGATCGTCCAGAGCGGCGCCGCGCCGATGATCCTCGAGTACATCGACATGATGACCATGACCGCGATCACCGCTGCCCGAGGCCTCGAGCTCGGGATCGGTGCTGCGGTCAAGGACGCGGCCCTCGCATATCTGGTGGTGGTGCTGGAGTCGCGCAGCGAGAGCAGGCTCGACGAGGACATCGAGCAGCTGGGTGACCTGATCACCACGCTTGGCGCGCTCGACGTGTATGTCCTGCCACCGCGCGCCGCTGCCGAGCTGATCGAAGCGCGTGAACGCGCCTTCTTCGCGGCGAAGGCTGCGGGCGCGAACGAGATCATCGACACCGTCGTGCCTCGCGCACAGATCCCGGAGTTCCTCGCGGAGGTCGCCGTGATCGCGCAGGACTCCGGCTCGATGATCATCGGGTGCGGACACGCCGGCGACGGCAATGTGCACCTCTCCGTTTTCCAGCCCGATCCAGAGCGGCTGGAGCAGCTGCTCCGGAGCGTCTTCACCGCGGGTGCCGCGCTTGGAGGCGCCGTCTCGGGTGAGCACGGCATCGGCACCGACAAACGCAGTCACTTCCTCGCGCTCGAGAACCCGGCGAAACTCGCGCTGATGGCCCGGATCAAGGTGGCGTTCGACCCGGACGGCATCCTCAATCCAGGTGCGATGCTCGAGCCGGCTGCCGCGGTGCCAGAGAGGAGCGCGCGATGATCGGCGGCGAGGCACTGGTTCGCAGCCTCGTTGCATCCGGCGTGGATGTGGTGTTCGCGAATCCGGGAACGTCCGAGATGCACTTTGTCGCAACGCTTGACGCGGTCCCCGAGATGCGTGGCGTGCTCGCGCTGTTCGAGGGCGCGGCCACCGGCGCGGCCGACGGATTCGCGCGCATGCGGGAGTCGCCGGCTGCCGTCCTCCTCCATCTCGGTCCGGGCCTCGGCAACGGTCTCGCCAACCTGCACAACGCGCGGCGTAGTCATGCGCCGATGGTCGCGATCATCGGTGATCACGCGACGTACCACGCGCGATATGACGCGCCGCTGCAGTCCGATATCGAGACGGTGGCGCGAAATGTCTCCACCTGGATCAGGCGGAGCGGGCGTCCCGAGGAGGCAGGTGCCGACGCCGCCGCGGCGGTTGCGGCATCGTACGGTCCGCCCGGCCAGATCGCCACGCTGATCCTGCCTGCCGATGTGTCGTGGTCGGAAGGCGGATCAGTGGCAGCGCCGGCGGCGCGAACGCCTCGCGCCATGGTCCCGGCGGCGATGATCGCGTCGGCTGCGGCTGCGCTTCGGTCGCACGAGAACTCCGCATTGCTGCTCGGGGGCAGTTCCCTGCGAGCGGCGGGAATCCATGCAGCATCCCGTATCGCCCACGCAACCGGCGCGGAGCTCCTGGCGGAGACGTTCTCGGCACGCGCCGAGCGCGGTGCGGGCATCCCCGTCATTCCGCGCCTCGCCTATCTCGCTGAGATGGCCGCGGCGCAGCTCGACGGGCTGCGCCATCTCATCCTGGTCGACACGACGTCGCCGGTCTCCTTCTTTGCGTACCCCGGCAAGCCGAGCGACCTGGTCCCGGAAGGCTGCGACGTGATCGTGCTGGCCAGTGGCGGTGACGACGCGGTGGGGGCATTGGACGCGCTCGCGGCCGAGGTGGGTGCAGGCGAGGCGGCGCCGGCCACCGATGTGTCGAGGCCGGAACGCCCGGCGGGCGAGCTGAGCGCCGATTCGATCGCCCGTGCAATCGGCGCACTCCTCCCGGAAGGCGCGATCGTCTCCGACGAGGCAAACACCAGTGGCACATTCCTGCCCGCATACACGGCAGGCGCTCCCCGGCATGACTGGCTGAGCCTGACCGGCGGATCCATCGGTCAAGGGCTGCCGGTCGCGCTCGGTGCAGCGGTGGCGTGTCCGGACCGTCCCGTGCTTGCGCTCGAAGCGGACGGATCGGCGCTGTACACGCTCCAGTCGCTCTGGACGATGGCCCGCGAGCAGCTCGACGTGACCACGGTGATCTTCAGCAATCGCCGCTACGCGATTCTCCGGATGGAGCTCGCCCGCGTTGGCGCTGCGGCGTCGGGTCAGCGAGCGATGGAGATGCTCGACATCTCGCCGCCGGAGATCGACTTCGTAGCCCTGGCACGTGGCTTTGGGGTTCCGGCCACCCGTCCGGAGACGGCCGAAGCGTTCGCGGCCGATCTCGAGCGCGCGTTCGCGGAAGCGGGCCCGCACCTCATCGAGGCCGTGATCCCCTCGCTCTTCTGATCAGCCGCGCAGGCGCTCACCCGCCCGGATGGGGATGGTCAACCAGTTCTCTCGCGGCGGCAGCGGACAGCTCCACTGCGGGTCGTAGCTGCACGACGGCTGATACGCGAAGTTGAAGTCGAGGATGAGCCGGCCGTTGTCGTCCGTGCCGAGATCCGCTCCCTTGGCGGTGTCGAGCAGGTACCGGCCGGCGCCATAGCTCTCGTCGCCGCAGGTGGCGTCGCGAAACGACAGGAAGAAGCCGCCGGAGTAGTCGAGCAGCCAGAACATCGACAGCCCGATCCGCTCGCCTAGCAGCGTGCAATGTGCGGTGCCTGCCCGTTCGGCGGTGACGTGCCCCGAGGTCGAGCCGGGGAGCTCGAACGTCGCGCCGTCGGCCCCTTCGATGTCCGCGACACTTCGCAGTGCGGGGTCGTAGTCGAAGTACGCAGGGACAGTCGCGTCACCGCGGTCTGCCTCCGGCACGGGACTCTGCGGGTGCGAGCGGAAGAGCCGGTCGCGGACGTCGCGCCATCGCTCCCAGGCGAGCACCGGATCCGGCTCGAGGCGGATCGCCGCATAGAGCTCGCTCACCTGACGGCGCCAGTCGGCGAGCTCGAGTCGCTCGGCGATCACGTCAGCGCGGTGCCCGGGACTGATCCTTCAACTGCGCGACTGTATCCAACACTCACGGGCCGTCGCCGTAGACGACGCCGCCGCGCAACTCGTCCATGCGCCGCATGCGCGCGTGCGCGGTCTCGCCGAGACGCGCCAGCACGGCCGCGATCAGTGCCTCGGTGAGAGCAACGGCTGACACGAGCGAGTTGAAGGGCATGACAGTCGTCTGCACCTCGCTGACGAGCACAAAACGCGCCGATGCAGCTGCCGGCGACAACCACGGATCGGTCACCAGCACCACGGTGCTCCCGCGTCCTGCCGCAACCCGCGCGCTGTTGATGGTGTCACTCTGATAGCGCCGGTAGTCGAACACCACGAGCACATCACGCCGCCCGAGGTCGACCAGGTGATCCGCCGGATTGCTCCGCTCCGGATCGAGGAGCTCAGCGCCGGGGCGGATGAGGTGCAGCTGGTTGGCGAGATACCGTGCGAGGAAGGTGCTCACCCGACCGCCGAGCGAGAGGATGCGGCGGCGTGAATCGGCAAGCAGGTCGACAACCGCATCGAAGTCGTGCTCGGACACCATGTCCGCGCTGGCACGCAAACTGTGCTCATACGTCGCGAACGCCTCGCGCAGCATCGAGCCGCCCGGGTCACCGGGCCTCGTCAGCTCGTAGCGCGTGAGCGGCGAGCTCAGCCGCTCCTGCAGCTCCTGCCGGAGCGATTCCTGGAACTCCGGGTAGCCGCGCAACCCGAGCTTGGTGATGAATCGCGTCACGGTCGCGGGGCTCACACCCGCTCGCTCGGCAAACCGCGTGAGGCTCTCGAGCCCGGCGACCGGATAGAAGGCGAGCAGCACCTGCGCGAGCCGCCGCTCCGACGCGCTCAGCGCGCCCATCCGCTGGCGAACCAGCTCTCCGACGAGGAACTCAGGCATTGAAACGATTCTTACAGTTTTGTCCCGTTTGCCTCCAGACGAAAAATCTGTTGACGCTGGTACAGAGCCGCTGCTACTGTGCGGCCCACCGCAACGGACCGCATGGGGAGATGAGCCGATGACCGTTCAGGCTGTTGACAGCGATACCGAGACTCTCCACAGGCTGGGGTACGCCCAGGAACTGCTCCGGCGCATGGGGGGCTTCTCCAACTTCGCTGTGTCGTTCACGATCATCTCGATCCTGTCCGGCTGTCTGACCGCGTACGGCGTGGCCATGTTCAACGGCGGTCCGATCGACATGAACATCGGCTGGCCGCTGGTCGGGGTCATGGTCATCATCGTCGGCCTCGCCATGGCCGAGGTCTGCTCGAGCTATCCCACGGCCGGTGGTCTCTACTACTGGTCGGCAAAGCTCGGCGGCAAGAACGGACCTGCCTGGAGCTGGTTCACCGGCTGGTTCAACCTGGTCGGTCAGGTCGCCGTGACGGCGGGCATTGACGGTGGTCTTGCTCTGTTCGCGTCAGCGTTCATGAACAACTGGTTCGGCTATCCGCTCGACCCGCCGCACATCCTGCTCGTCTACGCAGTCGCGCTCATCATTCACGGCCTGCTCAACACGTTCGGCATCCGCCTCGTGGCGCTGCTCAACGACATCTCGGTGTGGTGGCACATCCTCGGGGTGGTCGTCATCGTCGCGGTCCTGCTCATCGCGCCGAAGCATCACCAGTCGGCCGGCTTCATCTTCTTCCACTTCAACAATGGGACCGGAGCGGCATTCCCGGGCAACATCGTGTACGTCTTTCTCATCGGGTTGCTGCTGGCGCAGTACACGTTCACCGGGTACGACGCATCGGCGCACATGACCGAGGAGACGAAGAACGCCGCAACGGCAGGACCGCGGGGGATCGTCCTCTCCATCGTGGTGTCGCTGTTCGCGGGTTGGATCCTGCTGATCGGGGTCACGTCAGCGATCCAGAACTACACCACTGAATCGGTTGCGGTCGTCCCGGCGGCGCAGATCTTCATCGACGCCGCAGGCGGCGCGGCGGGGCAGTTCCTGCTGCTCATCGCGATCGGCGCCCAGTTCTACTGCGGGATGTCGTCGGTCACCGCGAACTCACGGATGATCTATGCCTTCTCGCGTGACGGTGCGGTCCCGGGACATCAGCTGTGGAGCCGGATCAACAAGCGGACGCGCACTCCAACCAACTCCATCTGGCTGGCCGTTGTCGGTGCCTTCATCCTGTTCCTCCCCTATCTCTTCAATGCGTACGCATATGCAGCCGTCATCTCGATCGCGGTCATCGGTCTCTACATCGCATACGGCATCCCGATCCTGCTCCGGCTGCGTGCGGGATCAGCCTTCCAGCCCGGACCGTGGAGCCTCGGGAGATGGAGCCGTCCGATCGGCATCATCGCCGTGACCTGGATCGTGATCATCAGCATCCTGTTCATCCTGCCGACCGCCTTCCCGATCAGTGGGACCAACTTCAACTACACGATCGTGGCGTTCGCGGTCGTGCTGGGCGCCACCACCATCTGGTGGTTCGCGTCGGCGAAGAACTGGTTCAAGGGTCCGAGGATCCAGGGAACCGCCGAGGAGCTGGCCTCGATCGAGGCGACATTCGTGGGCGGCGTAGCACCGGCACCGGCCATTTCGGCGGGCTGATAGGCTCACCAATCAGTTCATCACGCGTGCTCGCGGTCATCGCACCGCGAGCACGCGAAGGATCCTCAACATGTCCAAGCCCAGGATCGGTGTGACCTGCAGCCCGCTGCGCGGGCCTGCGTATTACTCGGCGTACCTTCGCGCGGTCGAGGCTGCCGGCGGTGTTCCGGTCACGCTGGATCCGCAGCCGAATGGGCTGCCGTCCGGCGAGGCGATCGCGATGATTCACGGAGTTGACGGGCTTCTCGTACCGGGCGGATGGGACGTCGATCCGCCTGCGTACGGCGAGGCGCGTCAGGAGGAGACGCCGAACGTGGACGAACCGCTCGACCTGACGGAGATCGCGCTCGTCCGTGCGGCCGTGGACGAGCACGTTCCGGTCTTCGGGATCTGCCGCGGTCAGCAGGTTATCAACGTCGCGCTGGGCGGCTCGCTGGTGCAGCACATCGACGGGCACGACAATCACGGGCATCCGCGCGACCTGCTTGCGCATTCGATTGATGTGGTGCCCGGCTCAGAGCTGTCGAAGGTCACACCCAGCGACCACGTGATGGTGAACAGCCTGCACCACCAGTCGGTCAAGGACGTCGCGCCCGGCCTCCATGCCACGGCGCACAGTCCGGACGGTGTGGTCGAAGGGATCGAATCGCCGGACGGGATGATCGTGGCCGTGCAATGTCATCCGGAAGAGTTGCTCGACCAGCAGGGATGGGCGATTGCGCTCTTCCGCCGCTTCGTCGACCGTGTCGGCGAGCACAACCACAATGGCGCGGTTGCAACCGACGTCTCCAAGGAGGCCAGCTGACCGATGCTCACATTCGAGGAGCTCACCAAAGAGGTCGAGGCCGGCGACATCGACACGGTCGTCTGCGCCTTCACCGACATGCAGGGCCGGCTGATGGGCAAGCGGATGCAGGCGCACTTCTTCGTCGAGGAGATCGAGCACAAGAGCCCATCGAGGGATGCAACTACCTGCTCGCGCTCGAGATGGAGATGGATCCCGTTCCCGGGTACGAGATCGCGAGCTGGGAGCGCGGGTACGGCGACTTCCACTGGTGCCGGACCTCGCACGCTGCGCCGCATGCCCTGGCTCGAGGGCACGGCGCTCGTGCTGTGTGACGTCGCATGGGACGACGGCCGCCGGTGCGTCGCCGTCGCCGCGGCAGGTGCTCAGGCCGCAGGTCGAGCGCGCCGAGGCATTGGGCTCAAGGCGATGTTCGGCTCGGAGCTCGAGTTCTACCTGCTGAAGGAGACCTACGCGCAGGCCCACGACCAGCACTACCGCGAGCTCACGCCGTCGGTGCCGTACATCCTCGACTACCACATGCTCGCCACGAGCTACGACGAGCCGCTCATCCGCCAGTCCGCAACGGCATGCAGGCGGCGGGGATGCGGTCGAGACGTCGAAGGGCGAGGCGTGGCCGGGCCAGCACGAGATCAACTTCCGCTACGCCGAGCGCGTGACCATGGCCGACAACCACGTCATCTACAAGAACGGCGTCAAGGAGATCGCGCAGCAGAACGGCGTCTCGATCACCTTCATGGCCAAGCCCGATCACACGTGGATCGGCAGCTCCTGCCACATCCACTCGAGCCTCTGGCGCGGAGGGCGAGCGCGTTCGCCGGCGAGCGCCGAGTCTGTTCGAGCAGTATCCTCGCCGGGCTCGTGGCCGCGCCCGCGAGCTGGCGCTCTTCCTGGCGCCGAACATCAACTCCTACAAGCGCTACGCGGCCGGCAGCTGGGCGCCGACGACGCTCGCCTGGGGCCGCGACAACCGCACGTGCGGCTTCCGGGTCGTCGGCCACGGCGAGGCGCTCGCGCGTCGAGACCCGCATCCCGGGCGCCGACGTCAACCCGTACCTCGCGTTCGCCGCCCTGATCGCCGCCGGCCTGACGGGATCGAGCAGCGAGCTCGAGCTGCCGCCCGCGCTTCGAGCGGCAACGCCTACGAGTCCGACGCCGAGCGTTTCCCGCTCACGCTCGCGAGGCGATCGCCGCGCTGGAGGGCGGCAGCGTGGCGCGGCGGCATTCGGCGACGAGGTCGTCGACCACTACCTCAACTACGCGCCGCACCGAGCAGCAGCTGTTCGACCGGGTGGTCACCTGCTACGAGCGCGAGCGCTTCTTCGAGCGCGGATGACGCTCAGGCTGCTGAATCCCGCCACAGAACAACCTGTGGCAGAGCTCGAGCAGGCCGGCATCGACGAGACCGACGCGCTGTGGCCGCGCGAAAGCCGCCTTCCCGGGCTGGCGTGCGGTCGCGCCCGCCGACCGCGCGCGGCTGCTGCGCCGCCTCGCGACGCTCGTCGAGGAGCATCACGAGGAGCTCGCGCGGATCGAGTCGCAGAACGTCGGCAAGCCGATCTCCGGCGCCCGCGGCGAGGTCGGGATGGTCGCCGAGGTCTTCCACTTCTACGCCGGCGCGGTCGACAAGCACTACGGCGAGACGATCCCGGTCGCGGGCGGGATCGACATGACGTTCCGCGAGCCGCTCGGCGTCGTCGGGCTGATCGTCCCGTGGAACTTCCCGCTGAACATCGCGAGCTGGAAGCTCGGGCCGGCGCTCGCCTGCGGGAACACCGTCGTGCTCAAGCCGGCGGAGCTGACGCCGCTCTCGGCGCTGCGGCTCGCCGAGCTCGTGCTCGAGGCCGGCATCCCCGAGGGCGTCGTCAACGTCCTCGTCGGGCCGGGCTCGGTCGTCGGGAGCGGCTCGTCGAGCATCCCGACGTCGCCAAGATCGGCTTCACCGGCTCGACCGAGGTCGGGCGCGGGGTGATGCGGGGCGCCGCGGAGACGATCAAGCGCGTCACGCTCGAGCTCGGCGGCAAGTCGGCGAACGTCGTCTTCGCCGACGCGGATCTCGAGCGGGCCGCAGCCGCCGCGCCGTACGCCGTCTTCGACAACGCCGGCCAGGACTGCTGCGCGCGCTCGCGCATCCTCGTCGAGCGACGTCTACGACCGCTTCGTCTAGCTGCTCGTCGCGGCGACGCGAGCGCTGCGGGTCGGCGATCCGGCGGACGAGGCGACCGAGATGGGGCCGCTCGATCTCGGCGCGCACCGCGCGACCGTCGCCTCGTTCGTCGAGAGGCGAGCCGCTCTTCCGCGGCGAGCGTCCCGACGGCCCCGGCTTCTGGTACCCGTGCACGCTCGTCGAGGCGAGCAACGACGACCGCATCGCGCGCGAGGAGGTCTTCGGCCCGGTCGCGGCGGTGATCCCGTTCGACGACGAGGCCGACGCGATCCGGATCGCGAACGACACGCCCTACGGGCTCTCCGGCTCGATCTGGACGCGCGACGGCGCGCGCGCGCTCCGCGTCGCGCGCGCGCTCGAGACCGGCGTGCTCTCGATCAACTCGAACAGCTCGGTGCGGGTGTCGACGCCGTTCGGCGGCTTCAAGCAGTCGGGGTTCGGCCGCGAGCTCGGCATGCACGGGCTCGACGGCTACTCCGAGGTCAAGAACGTGTTCATCTCGACGGAGGGCTGACAGCAGATGGGACGCCTCGACGGCAAGGTCGCGGTGATCACGGGCGCCGGCGGCGGGATGGGCCGCGAGGCGGCGATCGTCTTCACCGAGGAGGGCGCGAAGGTCTGCGTCGCCGACGTCGGAACATCGCCGCTGCGAGGAGACTGTCGCGCGAGTGCAGGCGAGCGGTGTTGCGATCGAGGTCGACGTGCGCCGACGAGGCGAGGTCGCGCGATGTACGCGACGGCGCGAGACGCTACGGCGGCATCGACATCCTCTACAACAACGCGGGCATCTCGCCCGCCGACGACGCTTCGATCCTCGACACGGAGGTCGAGGCATGGCGAGCGCGTTCAGGCGGTGAACGCGAAGGGCGTGTTCCTCTGCTGCAAGCACGGGATCCCCTATCTCATCGATCGCGGCGGCGGCTCGGTGATCAACGTCGCGTCCTTCGTCGCGATCCTCGGCGCCGCGACCTCGCAGATCTCCTACACGGCCTCGAAGGGCGCCGTGCTCTCGATGAGCCGCGAGCTCGCCGTCCAGTTCGCGCGCGAGGGTATCCGCGTCAACGCGCTCTGTCCGGGGCCGGTCGAGACGCCGCTGCTGCTGCGCATCTTCTGCGGACAACCCCGCGGCGCTCGAGCGGCGGCGCATCCACTGGCCGACGGGCCGGCTTGCCAAGCCGCGAGAGATCGTCAACGGGGCCCTGTTCCTCGCGAGCGATGAGTCGTCGTACGTCAACGGCGCGACATTCCTCGTCGACGGCGGCCTCACGGCCGCGTACGTCACCCCGGAATAGACGGAATTCGCCAGGGCAGCTCAGCCCGCGGGCTCTGCGATAGGAGTCGTCGCCGTCCACCCCGTTGGAGTCCACCGGTCCGCGTACGACCCAGAGCCCTGACCAATCGCCAGACAGTTCCGACCATCGGGACATGACACTGCGACGAGAGAGGTGAAGCCGGAGGACGTGGGGGGATTCGGCGGCGTGGATTGCACTGCCCATGCGCTGCCATTCCAGCGTTCGGCGAGGTTCACATAGCCGGAACTCACCGTCGACCCGAAGAACGATCCCACGGTGGTGCACCGGCCCCGACCTGCACAGGAGACGCCCGCAAAGTAATAACGATCGCCGCTTGCGTATCCGCCGCCCAGGGGCGGCGTGGGCGTGGCCGACCACGTTCCTCCGTCGCCATGCCATGCCACCGGAAAGATGTCGCCGAGGTCGTCCGTCACACCGCCCGTGACCATGCAGCCGGCTGCCGCGCACGAAATCTGCAGCGGCGCGTAGCTATCGTCCTCGAGGTCTCCGGACGCGAGTGTCGCCACGGGGATCCACGACGCACCGCCCCAATGGTCAACCACAACCAACTCGTTCGCGTCAGGAGGTGGTGTATCGGCGCGGCCAACTCCGGTGCAGCCTGTCGCCGTGACACACGAGACGGCATCCATGATGGGACCTGAGAAATCGGTCCAGGCACTCCCGTTCCATCGCTCGGTCACGCCCGGAGCGGTGGAGGTGGTGTAGGAATATCCGACCGCCAGGCACGATGTCGGGGACATGCACGACAGGCCGCTGACCTGCATGCCGGGAGGACCAGCCGGCTGGGGCAGCATCGTCAAGGACCATCGACTGCCACGCCACACGTATCCGTAAGGCGTGTACGCGGGGTAACCCGCTCCCGGAGCAAGGTAGGTACCGAGCGTCACGCAGAAGTCGCGTCCAGAGCAGGAGATGCTGGTCAGGGTCGCGGCAGTGGAACCTGCCGGGAGCGACGGAAGCCGCATCACCTTCCAACCGCCGTGTGGAGTCCACCGCTCGACGACAGGCTGTTCCCCTGTGCTGGAGGTGGACGTTCCGGCGGCCAGGCAATCCGTCGCAGCGAGACATGTGACGCTGTTGAGCGCCACGGATGGCGTCGTGCCCTGAGCGAGAGCGCGACCCGGAAAGGTCACCGCGCCGGTGAGCGCGAGGAAAGCGACCGCGAGCGCCGGCATCACCGTTCGCCGAGCCATCACACCACCCCCCTGAACCCCGAATCTCTAGCAGCAGATCCTCGTCCCAGAATACCTGAACCCGCGGTCGCTGTCTCGAGCGTCGGTGTCATGATCGCGACGCATGGTTGTTGAGGCGGTGCTCCGCTCTGAGACGCTGCCGGACCGCCGAGCCTCTCCACGTCGACTCCGCTGTTCCTGTCGTGATCAGGGGACTGGGGACGGCCGTGCCTCCGTATCGCGTCGGAGGTGACGACGTCCTCCGGCTGCTGACACATCTCTGGCCGCGCCTCGAGCGTCGAGTCAGCCTGTTCGCGGATGAGCTCTCGGAGACGCACCGATACCTTGTTCGCCCGATCGAGGAGGCCGTGCTGCCCCTGTCCCCGGGCGACCAGGCAGCGCGCTACGCAGCTGAGGCAACGCCACTTGCGATCGCAGCTGCCGAGCGGGCTCTCGAGCATGCCGGCGTCGCGCGCGATGACCTCGGTTTGATCGTCGTCGCCTCGTGCACCGGCTTTGTGTTGCCGGGCATCGACGTCCATCTCATCAATCATCTCGGCCTGCGCCGCGACATTCGCAGAATGCCCTTCATGCACTTCGGCTGTGCCGGAGGCGCGGCAGCGCTGAGCTGGGCGACGGACTGGGTCCGATTGCATCCTCGCGAATCCGCGCTGGTGGTTGCCGTCGAGGTGCCATCGCTCACGTTCCGGCCGGCCGACACCTCCGCTGACAACCTTTTGAGCGTGCTTGTCTTCGGCGATGGTGCGGGCGCCGCGATCATCGGATCGGACGCCACCTCGGGATGTATCGGGATTGGCAGGACGGCATCACGCGTGGTGGCGTCGAGCACCGGGGCACTCGGTTTTGAACGTGCCGATGACGGCTTTCGCGTTGTCGTGTCGCGCCAGCTGCCGCGCCTCATCGAGCTGCATCTGCCGGATCTGGTGCGAGACTTCTGCGGCGATCCCACCACCCTCGACGCCGTCGCCGTGCATCCCGGCGGCCAGGCGATCGTCGACTCGGTGGCTCGCTGTCTCGATCTCTCGGAGAGCCAGATAGCGGCGACGCGCCGGGTCTTGAGAACGACCGGCAATACATCCTCGGCCGGGATCCTGTTCGTCCTTGCGGAACTCGCCGCTCACCTGCCGGCGCTCACCGGCCGTGGGGTCGCTGCCGCATTTGGCCCGGGCCTCACCGTCGAGCTCATGGAGCTGCTCTGGGCGTGATGCGACGCCGTACACGCACTGCGCTGGTCGTGGTGACCGCGGCGCAGCGCCTCGTTGAGCTGCGACTCTCTGCACGGAACCGCGCCGGCGAAGGTCCCGCCGAGCAGGCGGCGGCGTCCACCTATCCGGTCATGGTTGCAACGCACGTTGCACTGTTTGCTGTGAGTGCCTGGCCGCGCCCGGGGCGGCGCGTCTCGCGGCCGCTCGAGATGGCAGCGCTGGCCGGCCTCGCGGCGGCAACCGGTCTTCGGGTCTGGGCGATCCGGACGCTCGGCCCCAGCTGGAACGTCACCGCGCACGTGCCCAAGGAAGGCCACGTCGAGACGGCCGGTCCGTATCGGTACGTGCGCCACCCGAACTATGTCGCGGTCGCGCTGGAGTTTCTCTGCCTGCCGGTCGCGGTCGGCGCCCTTCCGGAGGCGGCGATCCTCTCAGCAGCAAACGCTGCAGTGCTTGTGCCTCGCATCCGCGCGGAGGAACGCCTCCTGGATGCGATCCCCGGATATCGCGAGGCGTTCAGCGGCGTACCGCGGTTCATCCCGCGCCGCAATCGACGGAGCCGTCAGATCCCGGCCAGCGAGAGCCAGTCGAGTGGCGTGACGTCTCGAAAGGTCTGATAGCCGCAGTTGATGGCAACGAGCTTGGCGAGTGCCCGCTGATCCTTGGATGCGCGGACGATCGCGCGACGGCTGAGCACCTGGGATCTCGCCAGGAACAGCGCCAGGCTGGTGAGCCGGCGGCGCTCCCGAACCAGTGCGGCGTGATCGGCCGCGTAGCGCTGCACCGCCGCGTCCGCGTCGATCCGTCCGGCCAGCAGGTCGCCGGCGTGCTCGGCGAGCCGCTCGGCCATGAGCATTCCGATGGCGATGCCGTCGCCGGTCGTCGGGTCGTCGTATCCGGAGGCATCGCCGACCAGGAACACGCGCCCGTCGGCGACTGCCCGGACGCGCTGATCGAAGTGCGCCGCGCCGAGCGGACCGGAGACGAGCTCCGCGCCGTTGATCGCCGGGATGTTCCGCCGCGCGGCTCCCTCGTAATGGCGAGCGGTCATGGCCGGATGGGACCGGTGGGTCAGGATCGAGACGAGGAGCAGGTCTGGTGCGACTGGCGCCTCGTACCACTCGTGGCCGCCGGCCAGCGTCACGGTGATGCCGGTGCGATCGCGCGTATCGACACGCCAGTGCCCGGCGAGGCCGTAGCGCATGCGCGCCTGCGGACGGGCGCGCAGCCCTGTCCACGCTCTCATCTGCGAATGCAGCCCATCCGCACCGACAACCACTCGGGCTCGGATCTCGTCAGTTGTCGTCGTCACCCCGATGACGCTGTCCGCCGCGTCGCGAACGAGACCCGTGACGCGATCGCCTTCGCGAACGTCAGCAGACGGCTCCTGACGTACCGCGTCGACCAGGACCGAATCGAACGTGGTGCGCCGTACTCCGAGCCCTTCGGGCGGGCCACCGCTCGGTGGGACGGCGAAGGGCACATGGACCTCGGCGCCGGACCGCTGGTGGCGATAGGTCACGCCGTCCAGCGGGCGAGCGCCGGTCGCCATGACACGCTCGTGGAGCCCCATCCGTCGGAGCGCGGCCACCCCCGGCGGCATGACTCCCTCACCGCAGGCCTTGTCCCGCGGGAACCTGGCACGGTCCACGAGCACGACCCGGTGACCCTGGCGGGCGAGCAGGAGCGCGGTGGTCGCCCCGCTCGGCCCGGCGCCGACGACGACCGCATCGGTATCGATCACCGAGGCACTCTCGCAGAACGGGAAGGTTCCGGGCGTATCGCAGCGGACCGCGCGAGTGGGACCGCCGGGGCATGATGAGCCGGTGAACTTCCTCTCCGGGCTGCACGGCGCCGTTGCGCTGGCGCTGCTGCCGGCGCTGCTGTTCGCCGAAGAGGCCGGAGTCCCCCTCCCCTTCGCGCCGGGCGAGCTGACGCTGCTGGTGGCGGGACTGCTCATCGCGTCCGGCGGCCTCAACCCGTACGCGTTCATCCCGCTCGCGCTGATCGCCTGCATCGCAGGCTCGCTGGTCGGCTACAGCTGGGCGCGGGCCGTGGGCGACCGTGGTCTCAAGGGCCTGGCGCGCCGCCTCCGCCAGCAACGCAACCTCGAGCGTGTGGAGGACCGCCTGCGAAAAGCGGGATGGCAGGGGATCGCGATCAGCCGGCTCATCCCCGGCCTGCGCATCTACACCACGCTGGTCGCCGGCGCGGTTCGGGCCCCACGCCGGTCATTCGTCCTCGCGATGATCTCGTCGACGATCGTCTGGGTGGGCGTGTACGTCGCGCTCGGCATCCTCATCGGCGTGCCGGTGGAGCACTTCCTGGACCAGATTCAGAAGCTGGCGGTCCAGGGCGCGATCCTGATCGCGATGGGGGTTGGCTGCTATCTCGCGGTGCGCAAGACGCCGTCTTCGTCCGGAGCCGGGCTCGTCCGCGTGCCACGCTGGGTGCGGGTCCTGCTCGCCGCCCTGATCGACATCGGCGTCGTGGCGAGCATCGTCACCGGGCTCCTCGCCCTCGGACGTCTTCTCGGTGTCGGATTCGGGAGCGGCTGGATCGACGGCGTCGTCGTGCTCCTGGTGGTCGGCGCGTTCTACGTCATCGTCGCGAGGCGGAGTGCCGGCGCAACCGCCGGTGAGGTGTTGCTCCAGACCAGCTATGTGAGCGGCCACGGGCTGCCGCTGAAGCCTCGAGCAGCCCTCGATGCTGTGCGCTCGCTCGTCTCGCGATCCGATGACGAGCTGACCGCCACGGGCGACCTGCTCCACGCGCTCGGTGATCCGGCGAGGCTCCGGATCGTCACGCAGCTGCTGGACCGGCCCCAGAAGCTCGAGGACCTGGCGACGAAATCGAAGCTCTCCCCCTTCGAGGTCCGCCATCAGCTCGAGCGCTTTCAGTCCACCGGTGTCCTGGTGATCAACGGTCAGGACCCGAATCAGACCTATGCAATCCGCTCGGATCTCCGTCCGGTGCTGCTGCAGTTGCTGGCCATCATGGAGTCGACGCAGGCGACGGCGCCCGCGGAACCGGCGCCAGAGGCGGCGCCGAAAGCAGCGCGCGCCTGACGTTCGCCGGCGGATTCGCCCCTACAGCGCTCTGACGAGCAGCGCGCACAGCGCCGCCATGAGCGCCGTCGCGGGAAGGGTGAGCACCCAGGCGACGAGGATGTTTCTCGCCACTCCCCAGCGCACCGCCCCGAATCGCCGGGTCGACCCGGCTCCCATCACCGCCCCGGAGACGACGTGGGTGGTGCTCACCGGCAGTGCGAGCTGTGTTGCCCCCTGAATCACCACGGCAGCCATCGTCTGGGCGCAGAAGCCGTCGACGGGCTCGAGCCGGATGACCTTCATGCCGAGCGTGCGGATGATCCGCCAGCCGCCGGCGTACGTCCCGAATCCGATCGCCGTGGCAGCGAGCAGCACCACCCAGAGCGGCGGCGACGGGAAGAGCGTGCCGCCCGCCGAGAGCACGCCGGCGCTGACCAGCGCGAGCGTGATCACGCCCATCGTCTTCTGAGCGTCGTTCGCGCCGTGTGAGAACGAGACGAACGCCCCCGACGCGATCTGTGCCAGCCGGAACCGGCGGTTCATCGGGCTCGGTTGCGCGTGCCGGAAGACGTCGAGCGTGAGCACGGTGAACAGATACGACAGGATGAACCCGATGAGCGGTGACGCCACGAGCGCGATGATCACGGGAACGACCGATCCCCATTTCACTGCGTCGACCCCATAGGCGACGACACCCATACCGACCAGCGCCCCGATGAGCGCGTGTGATGAGCTCGACGGCAGGCCGAGGCGCCAGGTGATCAGGTTCCAGATGATGGCGCCGACCAGCGCAGCGATGATCATGCCGAGCGCCACACCGTGCTTCGGCGCCACGAGCCCGCCGATGGTGTTGGCGACATGCGTATGCAGGATCTCGATCGCGACCAGCGCGCCGACGAGGTTGAAGACCGCCGACAGCCCGACCGCGGTGCGCGGGCCGAGCGCGCGGGTGCTGATCGATGTCGCCACGGCGTTGGCGGTGTCGTGGAATCCGTTGGTGAAGTCGAATCCCAGCGCGATCACCACCGTGATGATCAGCAGCGCGTCGATGCCGCTCACGCGTTCTTGATGATGATGCCTTCGATGACGTTGGCCACATCCTCGCAGCGATCGAGTGAGTCCTCGAGCAGCGTGTAGAAGTCCTTGAGCTTGATGATCGTGACAGCGTCGTGGCCACCGCTGAAGAGCTCGCCGATCGCGCGCCGGGACTCGGTGTCGCCGACATTCTCGAGCCGATGCACCTCGATGCCGTGGTCGCTCACCCCGGATTTCGTCTCGAGCTTCGACACAGCTGCCTGAAGCTGCAGCGCTGCTTCAACGATCAGCCCTGCCATGGACTTGGCTGCCGCCGAAATCTCCGTGATGCCGTAGAGGACGATCGTCTCGGCGATCTCGTCGATGTAGTCGAGCACATCGTCGAGGCCGGAGCTGAGCGCGTAGATGTCCTCCCGGTCGAAGGGCGTGATGAAGGTTCGGTGCAGCGTCTGGATGATCTCGTGTGTGAGCTCGTCGCCTGCATGTTCGAGATCCTTGATCGCAGCCTGGTGCGCAGGCATCGCCTCGACGCTGTCGTCGAAAGCCGCGCGGAGCAGGCGTGACGCCGCCAGCACGTTGCCCGCCTGGCGATCGAAGAGGTCGTAGAAGCGGCGTTCCCGACGCAGGAGGGTGATCGGCATGGACCGGGTGATCCTACCCGAAGCACCGACGAGTGCTCGCCCTGCCGAGGTCCAGACCAGGACGCTCCGTCAGCGCTCGCCCGTCAGCGATCAGATGGAGACGCAGCCGCCCTGACCTCGAGGTGGTTGTTGAGCGCGTCGTTCCCCATCCCGCGCCCCACCCGGATGCCTTGTCACCACCGAAAGGAGCTTACGTGTCAAGTGATGTTGTAGTAGTTGGCCTAAACTCTCGCGCGCGGGCGGCACGCCTCACTGAGGCTGCTGAAGGGCAACGAAGAGACGATGCCCATGACTGCGACGATCGAGTGACCCGGCAGCCACAGAGCGCCGAACACCGACGACCGCCGAGCCGTCACGCGCGACCCTATACCGAGGTTCTGCCCCAAGCCGTACCCGGATGGCATCGCGGGCCGGGGCTCCGCGGGGGACGCACACATCGCCGCCGTCAGCGCAACACCGACGCGGGACGCGGTTCCGGCCGGCCACCAGTGGCAGCGCCGGCCGCTGCTGAGCCTGCTCGTCCGGGCTTCCGTCGTGGTCGTCCCAGCCGTGGCCGGTATTGCCGCCGGTACGGTGCTCAGCCGCGTCTTGCCGCGACCGACCGGCTTTGGCGGAGCAGTGCTTTCCTTCGCCGCCGTGAGCCTGGTGATGCTCGTGACCATCCTCGCGCTGGAGCGCGCGGGGCGCCGCCTGCTCCCGCTCGCGGCGCTGTTGAATCTCTCACTGCTCTTTCCCGACAAAGCGCCCAAGCGGTTTGCGGTTGCTCGTCGGGTCGGCAAGCCACGTGACCTGCAACGCCAGCTGCAGGAGGCGCACGACAAGGGCGTGACGGGCGGTGAGGTGGCGCACATGCAGACCGTGCTCGAACTCGTGGCGGCGCTGAGCGTTCACGACCGTCAGACGACGAGGGCACTCCGAACGGGTTCGGGTCTTCACAGACCTCATCGCCGGCGAGATGAAGCTCGCTCCCGCCGACTGCGCGCGCCTTCGATGGGCAGCGCTCCTCCACGACATCGGCAAGCTCGTCGTTCCGTCGGAGATTCTCTCCAAGCCGGCAAAGCTCACCACCACCGAGATGGACAACGTGCGCCGCCATCCCGACGAGGGAGCCCGGCTGATCGGCCCGCTCAGCACATGGCTCGGTCCCTGGGCGCTGGCGGTCTCGCAGCATCACGAGCGATACGACGGTCGTGGGTATCCCCGCGGACTTGCCGGCGATCAGATCTCCCTCGCCGGGCGGATCGTCGCTGTCGCCGACTCGTACGAGGTCATGACCGCGATGCGCCCGTACAGCAAGCCGATCGGCGTCACTGCGGCGCGTCAGGAATTGGTGCGCTGTTCTGGTGCGCAGTTCGACCCGGTCGTGGTGCGCGCGTTTCTGAACATTTCGGTCGGCCGGCTCTGGCGTGTCGTCGGCCTCGGGTCCTGGATCGCCCAGTTGCCGATCATCGGCTGGGTCGACCGGCTGGGATGGAACTGGGGTGCCGCGATCATGTCGGGGACGACGGCGATCGGCCTGACCGTCCCAGGGATACTGCCTGCCCCGACACACCTGCCCGCACCAACGCAGGCCATATCCGTTGTGTCCACAGGCGGATCCGGCGCTCCGCGAAGCAGCGGCTCGAGCGCCGGCACACCCGGGGGTGGATCACCGGGTCGCACCGCGACACCTCCTCCAAGCGGCACGAACCCCGGTGCAGGCTCGACAGGATCAGGCGGGTCGACTGGATCAACGGGCGGCAGCACGGGAAGCGGAACGGGGCCGGGTCCCGGCAACCCGAGTTCGCCATCGCCAAGTCCCACGCCACCGACCGGAGGTGGCACACCGCCGCCATCGCCAACGCCGACGCCGGTTCCGACACCCACGCCGACGCCGACTCCAACGCCGCCACCGGACGAGCCTCCCGTCGTCACGGTCAATGCCGGTGGCGTCGCGGTGCTCGGCGCGTTCAACGGCTCCGGCAGTTTCACCGACTCCGACTTCGCCGGCCACACGTTCACCGCGACGGTCAACTACGGCGACGGCAGCGGGACGAGGGCACTTGCCCTGAGTGGCGAGACGTTCACGCTCGCGCACACCTACGCGACCATCCTGAAGACATACACGATTACAGTCGTCGTGACCGACAATGACGGCCTTTCGGGAAGCGGCTCGACGACAGTTACCGTCGTCTTGTAAAAGCCAGTCTCCAGAACGCTGGAAGCCACCGGGATTGGTCGCGGTCCGCGCCCAGTGGACGGTATAATCCGAGGCGAGCCCACGCCAATTGCGATCGCTCCGGACAGCTTTGCAAACGCCGAGGCTGGCTGCGGGGCCAGTGAGGAGGAAGCTGTGCTGCAGGCGACCACCGCCGACCGTTTCTCGTTTGGACTCTGGACTGTCGGCTGGCAGGGCGTCGACGTTTTCGGCACTGCGATCCGTCCACCGCTGGACCCTGAGGTCGCGGTCGCGAAGCTCGCCGAGCTGGGCGCATTCGGCGTCAGCTTTCACGACAACGACGTCTTCCCATTCGACGCGTCGGCGGCCGACAAGAGCAAGGCGATCGATCGGTTGCGCCGCGCGGTGGACAGCGCCGGCCTGGTGATTCCGATGATCACCACCAACCTGTTCTCACACCCGGTGTTCCGCGATGGTGCGTTCACCGCGAACGATCGCGACGTCCGGCGTTTTGCGCTCCGCAAAGTCGCTGACAACCTCGACCTGGCCGCCGAGCTCGGTGCTGGAATCGTCGTGTTCTGGGGCGGACGCGAAGGAGCGGAGTCGGGCGCTGCAAAGGACGTGCGGGCGGCGCTCGATCGCTACAAAGAGGCGTTCGACATCCTCACCGGGTACGTCATCGAACAGGGATACAAGCTGCGATTCGCCATCGAGCCGAAACCGAATGAGCCCCGCGGCGACATCATCCTGCCCACCATCGGACATGCGCTGTCATTCATCAACGAGCTCGAGCACTCGGAGATGGTCGGCCTCAATCCGGAGGTCGGGCACGAGGAGATGGCGAGCCTCAACTTCGCTCACGGTCTTGCGCAGGCGCTGTGGCACGGCAAGCTGTTTCACGTCGACCTCAACGGTCAGCACGGCCCGCGATATGACCAGGACCTGCGCTTCGGCGCGGGCAACGCACGCGGTGCTTTCTGGACGGTGGACATCCTCGAATCCGGGGGATACACCGGTCCGCGCCACTTCGACTTCAAGCCACCGCGCACCGAGGATATCGACGGGGTCTGGGCAAGCGCCGCAGGCTGCATTCGCAACTACCTCCTGCTCCGCGAGCGCACTCGCGCGTTCCGCGCTGATCCCGAGGTGCAGGCAGCGCTTGTTGCCTCCCGCCTTGACCAGCTCGCGCAGACGACGCTTGCTCCTGGAGAGACGCTCGCATCGATACGCTCGGAGACCTTCGATCCCGACGCCCGGGCAGAGCGCGGCATGGCATTTGAGCAGCTCGATCAGCTCGCCATGGATTACCTCCTCGGCATCCGTTCCTAGCAGGGTGCGGGGCATCGCGGAGGCGGTGTTGTCATGAGCTCGGGCGCGCTCGTCGGCATCGATATCGGGACGTCATCCGCCAAGGGACTCGCGGTCGACCCCGAGTCCGGCCGCGTGCTGGCGACAGTCGAGCGCGAATATCCGGTGAGCTCGCCGCATATCGGATGGAGCGAGCAGGCGCCCGAGGACTGGATCAGCGCAGCGCGGGATGTGCTCGCCGGGCTTCGCGCCGCGTCCCCCGAAATTCTGGGGATCGGATTCTCCGGTCAGATGCACGGCCTCGTCTGCCTGGACGCCGGCGGTGCGGTGATCCGCCCGGCGATCCTCTGGAACGATCAACGTTCGGCGCCGCAGTGCCAGGCCCTGGAAGCCGGGGACGGCAAGGCGCGGTTGCTGCGCCTCACCGGCAACCGCGCTCTGCCCGGTTTCACCGCGCCAAAGGTGTTGTGGATGCGGGAGAACGAGCCGGAGCTCTACGCGCGCATCCGCCGGATCTGCCTCCCCAAGGACTACGTGCGCGACCAGCTCATCGGTGGCCATCGCAGCGACGTCGCCGATGCGTCGGGGACGCTCTTCCTCGATGTCGGCGAACGACGCTGGAGCACGGAGCTGCTCGACGATCTCGAGGTGCCGCTTGCGTGGCTTCCCGAGCTGGCCGAGAGCCCCGACTCCGTCGGAACCCTCGACGGTGTACCGGTTGCCGCGGGTGCAGGCGACCAGGCGGCCGCTGCCATCGGCGCCGGGATCACCAGGCCGGGGCCGCTGTCCGTCGTGCTCGGGACGTCCGGTGTGGTGCTCGCGGCGACCGATGCCTTTCTCGCCGATCGCGAGGGTCGCGTCCATGCCTTCTGCCACGCGGCGCCCGGCCGGTGGATGGTGATGGGGGTGATGCTGTCAGCGGCCGGCTCGCTCGCCTGGTATCACGACACGCTCAACCCGGGAATGGACTTCGACGCGTTGCTCGGCGAGGCGGAAGCCATTGCGCCGGGCTGCGAGGGCCTGACGTTTCTGCCGTATCTCTCCGGCGAGCGCACGCCACACGCAGACCCGGACGCTCGCGCGGCCTTCTGCGGTCTCTCGGTCACGCACACCCGTGGAGCGCTGACGCGCGCGGTGCTCGAAGGGGTCGCGTTCGCGCTGCGCGACTGCCTCGACACGGTCTCCGGCGCCGGGGCGGTTCCGACGCAGGGCCGTGTTTCCGGGGGTGGGTCCAGGAGCCGGCTCTGGTTGCAGATCGTCGCGAGCGCGCTCGAGCTGCCGCTGGAGATCATGGCCACGGATCAGGGGTCGGCCTTTGGCGCGGCGCTGCTCGGCGGAGTCGCGGCAGGCGTGTACGCCACGCTCGAAGAGGCGTCCGCCGCGTGTGTCCGGGTCACGGAGGTCGTCGACCCTGTCGCGTCCTGGATCGAGCCGTACCGCGAGGCGCGCCGGCGCTTTCGCGACTACTACCCGGCGCTGCGCTCGGTCAGGTAGCTCAGGCGGTACGGCGCTCGGCGTACCGAGCGGGAACGATCGTCGGCTCGTCAAGCAGCCTGGTCAGCGCCAGCTCCGCGGCGCCGAGCAGCGGCCCGTCGGCCCCGAGCTGTGTCGGCCGGATCAACTCGTCCACATCGAGCGCCGGTGCCATGACCCGGGCTCGCAGCTCCGCCTCGACGATCTCCTCCACCACCGGCCAGACGCTGGCCAGCAATCCGCCGAGCACCACGCGCTGCGGGTTGAAGACGTTGACCAGCCCCGCGAGGCCGATGCCGAGCCAGCGCCCGACATCCTCGACGGCCGCGAGCGCGACCGGGTCGCCCCATGCGGCTTTCCGGAGCAGGCGCGTCACCGCCTCCGGCCGGTAGTTCTTCTCGGCGATGCCGATGCGCCGGAGGATCGCCGGTCCGCCGATCTCCGTCTCCCAGCAACCGATCGCGCCGCACCGGCACCGCTCCCCCATCGGGTTCACCTGGAAATGCCCGACCTCGCCCGCGCAACCGGCAGCGCCGACCAGCGGATGACCGTCGATGACCAGGCCACCGCCGACGCCGACCTCGCTGGACACGTACACGAGGTGATGGACGCCGACCCCCGCTCCCCAGGTGTGCTCCGCGAGCGCCCCGAGGTCGGCCTCATTGGCGATGGTCACGGGGAGGCTCGAGCCGAGCCGGTCCTTCACCAGCCGGCCGAGCGGGACATCCCGCCAGCCGAGGTTCGGCGCGAAATGGACGAATCCGTCCGCCCGCCGGACAACGCCCGCGAGGGCGATGCCGAGACCCGCCACCCAGCAGTCAGGCGGGATCGACGCCTGCGCGGTCTTGATGAGCTTGCCGACGTCCTCGATCGTCTGGTCCGCGGCGAGACGCCGCGGCTGATGCGTCACCCGTGAGCGGTGCAGGATGCGTCCGCCCAGGCCGACGACCGCCGCGGAGAGGGAGTTGACGGCTATCTCCGCGGTGATCACCGCCGCCCCCTCGGGGTTGGGACGGGCCACCAGCGAAGGCCGCCCCGGTGCGCCGAGCCGGGCGGGATCGCCCTCCTCGACGAGGCCACGTGCACGCAGGTCCGCGATCAGCTCCCCGATCGTGCTCCGGGTCATGCCGAGCGAGCTGCCGATCTCCGATCGCGAGAGCGCGCCCGACTGGTGCAGATGCCTGAGCACCAGGCTCAGGTTGTGGCGGCGAACCGACTCCGGCGAGGCCATGGGACTCATCGCGCGCGCGCCCCTCTTGCGCTCGTGACGTCAGGCTCGACGTTGGGCGCCGCGGCGCGAGAGCACGTCGATGATTCCCGCGGCGAGCAGGACCAGCGCCACCACGATGTCGATCCACTCCGACGCGACCCCGATGAGGTACAGGCCGTTGTAGATGCCGCCGATCATGAGTCCGCCGAGGATGCCGTGAATGGTCCGGCCGCGGCCGCCGAAGAGGCTCGTTCCGCCGATGACCGCGGCGGCGATCGCGAGGAGCACGTAGCTGTTGGCGGACTTGATGATGTTGGTCGTCACCGAGACCTGCCACGACGCGAAGAGGATCCCCGCGATCCCCGAGACAAACGCGGCGAGCACGAAGCACCACGTGCGGATCGACGCCAGGCTCACGCCGGCTCGCCGAGCGGCCTCGGGGTTGCCGCCGATCGCGTAGACGTAGCGGCCGAACCGCGTCCGCTGGAGCAGGATCGTCGAGGCGAAGAGCACCACGAGCACGATCGGGATGAGGAACGGCAGTCCCTCGATCACGCCGGCGTGGGCACGGTTCACGTTGCAGAGCGCGATGACGACAATGCCCGCCACGGCAACGAGCACGATCTTCGCGATGGTCAGGCTGAGCGGTGGCGCCACCAGGCCGCGGCGGCGCCGGCTCGTGTCGCGATACAGGAAGTACGCGGCGGTGGCGACCATGACCACCACGAACAGGATCCAGCTGACGACCGGGGTGAACTTTCCCCAGAACAGGTCGTAGAGGACTGCCTGGTTGTTGTACAGGGAGTTGCCGATGCTGACGGCGCCACCGTGCAGGACGATGATCGCCGCGCCCTCGAGGACGAGCAGGCCGCCAAGCGTGACGATGAAGGACGGCATCTTGAACCGGGCGACCAGGGTTCCCTGGATGGCGCCGACCGCCGCGCAGATCAGGAGCGCCACGATGATCGCCACCCACCAGGGAAGGGCGAAACCATGGGTACAGAGCGAGCAGCTCGCCGGGGCGCCGGGCTGGACCAGCTCGGCCACGATGACGGCGCCGAGCCCCATGACCAGACCGACGGACAGGTCGATCTCGCCGAGGAGGAGGGCGAAGATCTCCGCCATCGCCAGCAGCATGTAGATGCTGCTCTGCTCGAAGAGGTTGACGAGGTTCTGGGCCGACAGGAACTTCCCGTTGGCGAACTGGAAGGCGACCGCGACGACGACGATGCCGAGAAGGACCGGCAGCACACCGCTGTCGCCGCTCTTGACCTTCTGCAGCGAGCCGCGGAGATAGCTCCCGAGTGAGTTCGCCAGGATCTCGGTGGGGACTTCGGCGGCGACCGCTCCCTGGGCCGCGGTGAGGTCCACCAGCGCGTCGGGACGCGGGGACGTGGCGGTTCCGGATGCCGCGACGAGCGGATCGCTATCGGTTGTCGCCATGGCTCCTCCCCTCACACACGGGCGACGCTCCCCGTGCGAGCGCCACGCCTCGACGAGACATCGACGAGCACCGCAAGCAGGAGGACTGCTCCCGGCAGGATGTACTCGAGCGGCGTGGAAAGGTTTCCAAGGTTCAGCAGGGAGACGCCGTACGCGATGCCGCCGATGAGCAGGCCGCCGAGGACACCGTGGATCGGCTTGCCGCGGCCACCGAAGAGGCTCGTCCCGCCGATGACGGCGGCGGCGACGGAATACAGGACGAGCTGGCCGGGGTCACCGGTGTTGCTGCTGTACTGGCCGTAGAAGAACGAGCCGAGCAGGATGCCGCCGAACCCGGCGGTCGCGGAGCAGAGGACGAAGCACCAGGTGCGGATAACGGCGAGGCTGACGCCGGCTCTGCGGGCTGCCTCGGCGTTCCCGCCGATTGCGTAGACGTAGCGACCGAAGCGGGTGCGCTGGAGCAGGACGGTCCAGCCGCCGAGGATGACCAGCACGACGGGGATGACCCACGGAACCCCGGCCGGGAGGTTGGCGCCGCACACCGCCACGACGACCACGCCGACGGCGGCGATGAGCACGATGCGAATGGCGGTCAGGCTGGCCGGAGGGGCGACCAGGCCGCTCTTCCGTCGAGCCGAGCCGCGCATCCAGAGGACGACGGCGGCGATGACGACCACGATGGCGAGCGCAACCCAACTCGCGACCGGCGAGATCACCCCCTGCACGAGGTTGTAGATCACAGCCTGGTTCGGGTCCGCGGGGCTGACCGACAGGAATCCGTCGGCGCCACCGAGCACGAGGATCAGGATGCCCGAGAACAGCAGGTACCCGGCCAGGGTGACCACGAAGGCGGGCACCTTCAGCAGGGACACGAGGAGGCCCTGCAGCGCTCCGATGACTCCGCAGCACAGCAGGGTCATGGCGATCGCGGCCCACCACGGCCAGTGCGGCCCTGGGGACTGGAGCAGCTTGAACGCGATGGTGCCGCCGAGGAGTCCGACCGCTCCGATCGAGAGGTCCAGTTCGCCGAGGAGCAGCACCGAGATCTCGGCCATCGCCAGGATCATGTAGACGGTGCTCAGCCCGAAGATGTAGACGAGGTTGCTCGGCCTGAGGAAGGAGTTCTCCGGGGTGATGATCTCGAAGGCGACGGCCACGATGAGCATCGCCACGACGACGGGCAGGAGCCCGCTGTCGCCGCTCTTGACCTTGGCCCACCAGCCGCGCACGTATTGCCCGAGCGACTGGGCCATGATCTCGGGAGGAAGGTCTGCCGCGGGGATGTGCGCGGCTGCGGTGAGGTCGACGACCGGCGCCGCATCCTCGGCCGGGGCGACACTCGTCGTACCCGCTGTGCCCGGCTCTCCCTCGATCTGGGTCACGGCCTAGGTGGCCTCCCCACCGGCGGTCGCAGCCGCGGGCTGGAGCTGCCGTCCCCCGGATCCACCGGTGGTCATGTACTCGACGACGCTCTGCCGGTCGAAGTCCGCGGCCGGTCCCTGCACCACCATCCTCCCGAGGTGGAGCACGGCGATCCGGTCGGCCACCTCGAAGACGTCATTGAGGTTGTGAGTGATCATCATCACGGCGAGACCGTGATCGCGGAGCCGGCGCACGAGGTCCAGCACCATCTTGGTCTGCACCACGCCGAGCGCGGCTGTCGGCTCGTCGAGCAGCACGACCTTGGAGTTCCACATCACAGCCTTGGCAACTGCCACCGACTGACGCTGTCCTCCTGACAGCGATGCCACGGGCTGGCGGATCGACCGAACGGTCGTCACGCGCAGGCTTGCCAGCGTTTCAGTGGCGGCGCGCTCCATCGAATCCTCGTCGAGCAAGCCGCGACGGAGACGCTCGCGTCCCAGGAACATGTTCTGGACGATGTCCAGGTTGTCGGCCAGGGCCAGGTCCTGGTACACGGTCTCGATGCCCAGCGCCGATGCGTCTCGGGTGGTCCGGATGTTCACGGGACGCCCTTCGAAGAAGATCTGCCCGTGGTCCGGCTGGTGGACGCCGGCGATGGTCCGGGTGAGGACTGATTTCCCCGCTCCGTTGTCGCCGCAGAGACCTGTCACCTGCCCTGCGGGAAGGTCCAGGTCGACCCCGTACAAGGCCTGGACCGGACCGAAATGCTTGTCGATCCCACGCAATTTGAGGATCGGCTCCTCAGTCGTCGCCGTCGTGGCGGCGGTCGTGCCCGTGGGTTCGGACTGTTCGTTCATCTGATTCGCCTAGATGCGTCGCTGGACGGCCGCTGTCGGCCTCTTCTCCCGGATGGATGGATCGCCGTCGCAACAGAGTGGCGCGATGGCCGGGCCGCCCCAGTGGGCGGCCCGGCTGTGAAAACTCGCGCGGGCGTTCGACGGAACGCCGGTCAGACGATCAGTGGATGCCGTACTGGGTGCAGAGAGCCTGGGCGACGAGCCCGCAGATGGTGCTTGCGCTGTCGAAGCCATCGGCAACGACGGTGCTCTCCATGTTCGCCGTGGTCACCCAGGTCGGAGCCAGCAGCGACGCGGGCTCCTTGATGGACGAGCTGGCGGGATCGGTCGTGGTGCCGTTGAGGAGACCCGACGGGATGGTGTCACCGGCGAGAAGCGCGGTGGCCATGACGACGGCGTCCTGAGCCTCAAGGTAGATCGGCTTGTACACGGTGCCGCACTGCCAGCCTTCGAGGATGTTTGCCATGGCGGCCGGGGTTGCATCCTGACCGGTGGTCGGGATGGTGCCGGCCTTGACGCCGTCCGACTTGAGGTCGGTGACGACTTCGGCGTTCATCTCGTCGTTGGCGCTGATCACCGCGTTGATGTTCGGGTGTGCGGTGAACGCCTGCTGGAAGATCGTCTCAGCGGAGCTGGTGCTCCAACCGGGCGAGAACTCGTTCTCGACCAGCTTGTAGCCGAGGCTGTTGGTGGTGCCGGCAGCCAGCTCATTGGTTCCGGTGGGCTGCTGGTTGAAGACCACGCTGTCGTAGCCATCCGCGAAGGAGATCGCGTTCGGGTCGGTGTCCTTGCCGCCGTCCAGGACGAAGACCTGGGGGCTGGAGACCTTCTCCGCTGTGACGCACAACTCGAGGCCCTTGCCGATCAGCTGCCCAACACCGAAGTTGTTGAAGCTGTCGTAGTAGGTGGTCCCGGTCGGCGGGAAGATGGCGCGGTCGTAGTCGACGACCTTGACGCCCTTGGACGCGGCGAGCGCGGCGATCGCGAGACCGGTCGGGCCGTCCAGCGGGCACACAACCAGGACCTTGGCCCCGAGGTTGATGTCAGCTGTCGCGTCGTCGATCTGTGTCGGGTCGCTGCCCTGTGCGTTCTGGACGTTGAACTGCACGCTGCTGTACCCGGCGTCTGCGAATGCGTCGGTCAGGTACGGCTGGTCGAAGTCCACCCAGCGGGCTGACGACGTGGTGTCCGGCAGGATGACGCCAACAAGCAGGCTCGACGAGCCGTGCGTCGCGTACGCGGTGAGGGGCTTGAGCAGGCCCATCGTCGCCGCGATGTTGGTTGTGAACGAGCTGATGGTGATGCTCGACGGAACGCCCGGGTTGGTGGTGGACCCTGAGCTCGACGTGGCCGGCGAGTTACTACCGCACGCCGCAACGACGAGAGCGCCACTACCGACGAGGGCAAGGCGGCCCAACTTCGACAGATTTCGAGGCCCCCGGCCTCTGATTCCATCATGCAAGTGCATCAGAGCTTTGCCCTCCAAACCGGACCCTTCGTTTTATGACTCCGTCCGCTCCCGGTAGCGGCAGGGGTCTCCACCAAACCTCTGTAGGCAGGATCCGGATGGTTGGCCAATCGATGAGGGTTTGTCAACTCCTCGAACGAAAAATCACCCTAACGGGGGATTTTTCATAGTCGCCGCAATTCGAGCCTTAACCGAAAGTGCCCCGCCGCGGGTGGCTCGAACCGGCGAGAGTCCGCCCGATCGTGCCCCCGCGACGCCCGTCGGGCGGCGTGCGGCAGGCAGACCCATCCATCGTGTCAGAGTCGCCGATGGATAGCGACGGATACGGCTACGCCCCTGACGACCACGGCACGAGCAGGCTGCTCGAAGACATGCGCACCCTCTCGCCATCGGCGATCGAGCGTGTGGCGCACGGCTGGGAGACGCACGCGCTCCCCCACCTCGATCGGTACCACAAGGCCGAGACCGCTGCGCTGGACGCGATCGAGAAGGCCCATCACACGACCGACTGGGAGGCCCTGCAGCGGCAGATCCTCGACCTGACGGAAGGGCGCAGCTCGCTGGTCTCCTGGAAGGTGGAGCACGGCGAGAAGGGACACCATGCCGAGGCTGCGGCGCTCGGGGCGGCGCTGGCGTTGCATGCCGCCGGTTCTCTGGACTCCGCTGACACCAGGACGCTCGCCCGACCGATGGGCGAGGCGCTCCCCTGGCTCCTCGACCTGCCGGGCGGTCCCGCGTAGTCAGCCGGGAGCGGTCGGGCGGCACTCCACCATGAAGTGCGACAGCCCTTCCTCGGCGGCCACCACTTCCAGACCGGCCTCGGCGGCGAGCACGCGAAACTCGGCCAGCGTGTTGTGGTGCCCGCCAACCAGCAGCATGTCGATGCTGACCGGCCTCGGGACGTCATCCGGGTAGACGCCGCCGATGATGACGACGATTCCGGATGGCCGCGCTGCTTCTGCGCAGCGACGCAGGATCGCGACGGTCTCCCGATCCGGCCAGTCGTTGAGCACCTTGCGCAGCAGGTAGACATCGGCGCCGGCGGGCAGCGGGTCGAAGAAGCTCTGCGGGACAACGGTGACGCGGTCGCTGACGCCGGCGGCTTCGAAGGTCGCCGCCGCTCGGGCGACGGTTGCCGGCAGATCCACGAGCGTGCCGCGGAGGGCCGGTCGTGTCCGGAGGAGCTCGGCGAGCATCGCGCCTTCGCCGCCGCCGACATCGACGACCGTGTGGACCCCGTCCCATCCCCCGCTGAGCTCCAGCGCTCCGTCCGGGGTTCCGTGCCCCGTGTAGCTCATCAGGGCGTCGAAGTCCGCAGCGATGTCGGGGTGCGCAGCCAGGTCGTCCCAGTACGGCATCCCGAAGATGTCGGCGTACGCCGATTCACCGGTGCGGACGAACGACGGGAGGGTGCTCCAGGTCTGGGCCATCCGTCCGCCGATCCCGTTGAGGTCGAGGAACAGCCCGCGATCGAGGAGGCCTCGCGAGAGGTCGTTGAGCGCGAAGTGGCCGATGGGCGCCTCGACGAAGATGCCTCGCTCGGCGAGATACGACAGCACGCTGTGCAGCGCGCCCGTGTTGCTGGACGTCACCGCGGCGAGGCCGTCGATATCGGTGACGCCCGCGTCAATGTGCTCCGCGATGCGCAGCGTGGCGGCGACACGGATTGCCCACGGGGTGCACAGGTCGCTCAGCGTCCAGAGGTCGGGGCTGGAATCGGGGATCGACATTCCAGACGATGGTAGCGAGCCGGGATGCGGCTACTCGCTCACCAGCTCGTAGTCCGGGTTGAGGATCGCGAGACGTCGCTGCCACGAGCCGACCATCCCCTCAACGATGAGGCGCGCTCCCGGCTCGATGCCGGGGATCTTGGGCCGGCCCTGGAACACGAGCAGGAGGATGCCGGTATCGTCGGTGATCTCGCACTCGAGGTTCGCGGTGCCCTTGGCCGTCTGCACACGCAGGGATCGGATGCGGCCGGCCACCCGGACGCGGGTCCGCCAGGCGATGTCGCTGATCGGAATGGTGCCTGTCGCGCGGCGTGCGAGCTCGCGGTCGACGCCCGCGCCGCGCATCGGCTTGCGCCGGTAGTCGGGCCGGACGGCACTCGGCCGGAACCGCCGCCGTTGCGCTGCTTCGAGGTTGAACGGAACGATCGTTGCTGCGACGTGTGCGACGCCGCCCACCGCGTCCGCGATGCGATCCGCGGTCCGGTCGTGCAGGACGCGCTCGAGCCGCGAGTGAAACGTGCGGCGCGGCAGGAGCACCGTGCACTCGGTCTTGCCGTCGGCCACGACGTCCGCAACATATTCGAGCGCCGCGCGCTCGAGGCGCCGGTCCCGGCACTCGAGAATATCGAGTGGCAGGTGCGCCAGACCAAGCCTGCTCCACTCCTCCTTGAGCTCCTCGGTCGCGGCTGCATCGATATTGAAATGCACCGCGCGTAACTCGTCCGGCCGGAGCGTGCGCGCGTACTGGACGGCTCGCGCAGCCGCCATATCCAGCTGACCGACGAGCACGAGCACCACGTGTTTTTGCAGGACCGGCGCTTCCGCTGCTGCGACCGCACCGGTTTCCAGCTGTTTTTCCTCAGCGACATATTGCCGGTGCAAACGGATGAGCCCGTAATACATCGGTGGTCCGACGACGGCGACGATCCACGCGCCTTCGAAGAACTTGGTGACGAGCAGGATGCCGACGACGGCGACGGAGAGCACACCTGCAAAACCGTTGAAAAAGGCACCGAGCCGCCATCGCTTGCCGCGCGATGTCAGGTGATGTTTGAGCATGCCGAACCCGGCAAACGAGAAACCGGTGAACACCCCGATCGCATACAGGCCGACGAGCGCATCGAGCTGCGCCTTGAACACGATGATGAGCAGGATCGCGACCGCCGCGAGGACGAAGATGCCATTCGAGAATGCGAGCCGGTGCCCGCGCTTGGTGAGCTGACGCGGCAGAAACGAGTCGCCGGCCACAAAGCTGGCCAGGTACGGGAATCCGTTGAAGCTCGTGTTCCCTCCGGTGAAGAGGATCGCCACCGTGGCGGCCTGCACCACATAGAAGAGCGCGGTCCCCACCCAGGTGTTGCCGAGGACGTACTTCACCTCCTGGGAGACGACGGTCGGGCTGCCGCTCAGATACGGCACCGCATGTGTCCAGTGCGCGAGCAGCGACGTGCCCAGCACCAGGAATCCGAGGATCCCGCACATGATCAGCAGGGCGATCCGTCCGTTGCGGGCTTCCGGACGCCGGAAGCTGGAGATGCCGTTCGACACCGCCTCGAGCCCGGTGAGCGAGGATCCGCCATTGGCGAAGGCGCGGAGGCAGTAGAAGATGCCCAGGCCCATGAGGAATCCGCGCTGGTTGCCGATCTGATACCCGAGCTGTGCAGCGCTGGGGAGGTGGTGCGCCTGCAGATTGCCGGTCACCTCTTTCACAAAGCCGGTGATGACCACCAGCGAGAGCGACACCACGTAGAAATACGTGGGGATGGCGAAGATGGAGCCCGCCTCGCGGATGCCGCGCAGGTTGCCGAACAGCATGAGCAGCACCACTGCGATGGTGATGGGGATCGTGTACGGCACCAGTCCGCGAAATGCCGACGTCAGCGCCGCGGTGCCTGCCGACGTCTGCACGGCGACCGTCACCGTGTAATCGATGAGCAGGGCCACTGCGGCCACCTGCGCGACGTTTGGGCCGAAGTTGTCACGAGCTACCACGTAGGAGCCGCCGCTCTTCGTGTAGACGCCGATGACCTGGATGTACGAGATCATCACGAAGACCATCACCGCGAGGATCGCCAGCGTGATCGGGAGCACCAGCGAGAACGCGGCGAGGCCGATGATCGGCACCATCACCACGAGCATCTCTTCGGTGCCGTACGCGGACGACGAGATCATGTCCGGCGCGAGCACGCCGATGGCGACCGGCGTCGCGAGGCGTTCCTGCGTGAGTTGCTCGGAGACCATCGGCGGCCCGAGGATCCGGTTCTTCAACCGGTAGGTCCAGGACTCCGGGTATGTGCCCGCTCCCGAGGGTCCGGGCGCCTCAGGAGCGAGCGGGCGTGATGATGCCGTTGGAACGTTCTGTGGCTCTTCCACGGCCGCAGTATGGCCCATGCCGAAGTTGGCGGCGGGATCGCCCGATGTCCGATCGACCTGCTTGAATGGACCGATGCACATCGTCATCGTCGGCTGCGGGAGGGTCGGCTCCGGTCTCGCGCGGGCCCTTGAAGCCGAGGGTCACTCCGTGGCCGTCATCGATCGAAACCGCAAGGCGTTCCGCCGTTTGCCGCCCGATTTCAAGGGGATCGTCGTGGAGGGATCGGGCTTCGACCGCGACGCGCTCCATGACGCGCACATCGAGAACGCCGACGCCGTCGCCGCCGTGACGTCGGGCGACAACTCCAATATTCTCAGCGCCCGCATCGCGCGCGAGACGTTTGGCGTCGAGCGCGTCGTCGCCCGCATCTACGACCCGCAGCGGGCGCAGGTCTACCAGCGGCTCGGCATTCCCACCGTTGCCACTGTCACATGGACGGTCGATCAGGTGCGCAGCTGGCTGCTTCCCGAGGACTTCACCCCTCACTGGCGCGACGCCACCGGCACGCTCCTGCTCCTCGACCGGGTGCTGCCCGAGCACCTCGCCGGTCAGAAGCTGGCCGTCGTCGAGGCGAGCGGCAAGATCCGTCTCGTTGCCGTCACGCGGGCGGGTGTCCCGCGCCTGGACGCCAACGGCCTGGTGGGTCAGGACGGCGACCTGCTCCATCTCGTCCTCATGAAGGACGACCTGCCGACGCTGGAGGCCCTGCTTGCGCCGCCGCCCCCACTGGCGGTGGCAGTCGCCACCAAGGCGCACTGATGAAGGTTGCGGTCGCGGGTGGGGGGAGCGTCGGCATGGCCGTGGCCGCCGACCTCAAGGCGCACGGTCATGACGTCTTCATCATGGAGGTCGATCCCGAGCAGGTCGCGCGCTTCCAGCCGCATGTCGATGTCCGGTGGATCGTCGCCGACGCCTGCGAGGTCTCCTCATTGAAGGCGGCCGGCATGGCGGAGGTGGACGTCATGGTTGCGGCGACGGGCGACGACGAGGACAACCTGGTCATCTCACTGCTCTCGAAACAGGAATTCGCTGTCCCTCGCGTGATTGCCCGGGTGAACAACGCGAGCAACCAGTGGCTGTTCACCGAGAGCTGGGGCGTCGATGTCCCGGTCTCGACCCCGCAGCTCTACACCGCGCTCGTCGAGGAGGCGGTGTCGATCGGTTCGCTCGTCCACCTGATGAGCTTCGAAGGCGCGTCCGCCCACCTGCTCGAGGTGACCCTCGCCGAGGAGTCACCCGCCTGCGGCCAGCCCATCTCCGATCTCGGGCTGCCGCGCGAGTCGGCGATTGTCGCCATCGTGCGGCGGGATCACATGATCATCCCCGATCCGGAAACGCTGCTCTACGCAGGCGATGAGGTCATCGTGCTCGCGATGGTCGAAAGCGAGCGTGCCATCCAGACGATCCTGGTCGGCGACGCGCCGGTGGCGGGCCCTGCTCCGATCCTGAAGTAGGGCCTGGTCGGAGCGGACGGTGTCCGCACGCGGTAACAGTTCGGTTGCCAAGGCTGCAACGGATCGCCTGCATGCGAGTCCCATCCGGAACGCGGGTGCATCTTCACCTCATCGAGCACTGGGTGGCTCCAATTGAGGCATCGGCGTTGAGGACAAGGAAGGTCGCGGTGGTCACGGCTCTCGTGAGCCTGGGCTTCAGCGTGATCGCGTTCGCCGGCGGACCGCTCGTCGCGAAAGCGGCGCTGCAGAACCGCTGTCGTGCACCACGGTCACCCTCCCAAGCGGGGCGCATCAGAACGTCTGTCATATCGCCACCGCCGTGTATCTCAACGCTCCGACGATCCACCAGAGCATGCCGCTCGACTGCGAGTCGGCTGCGCTGGCGGTGGCGCTGCAGACCCGCGGTTTCAGCCTGACGCAGGCGTGGGTGTTCGCCGAGCTACCCAAGCAGCCGAAACCCGCGGTCCTCTCACGCGAGCGGCCGGTGACGTGGGGTGATCCGTACGACGGCTTCGTCGGCAACGTCTATGGCTCGGAGAGCCAATTCACGGGCTATGGGGTGTACTACCCACCGATCGCAGCGGTCGCAGCGCTGGCCGGTGCCACCACCATCGCCAAGACCGGCTGGACGACCAGTGAGATCGAGACGCAGATCCAGCTCGGCCACCCGGTGGTGGTCTGGACGAACTTCAACTTCGCCTACTCGCACACCAGCACCTGGAATGCCTTCGACGGCCGCGTCGTCCCGTACACGACCGATGAGCACGCAGTGACCGTTGTGGGCTTCAACTCCGTGGCCGGCACCGTGACAGTCGTCGACGTCGGCGTGGGGCTTCGGCGGACCATCTCCACCGCCGAGTTCACCGCCGCGATCGCCACATTCGGAGGCATGGGCGTCGCGGTCTGGTAGTTCGGGCTTGGGGATGGTGCCAGCCATTCGGCTGGTGGGGTAACCCCGCTGGTGTGTATCGCGCGCACCGTAAACAACGCAGCTGATGTCCGCCAGAATGTTTCGGTGGCGATGGAAGACGTCGAGCTCGGCACGGATGTAGACCCCGTGACCGTTGCGCCGATCGATCCGGCGGAACCCGCGGCCAGGTTCTGTGTGCGCGAGTACTTCGCGGAGCTCGATCGACGGTTCGACACCGGCTTCGACCCTTCTCGGTCGATGAGCGCCGAAGACGACGAGCTGCGGCCACCGGCCGGGATGCTCGTGATCGCCTGGCTGCGAGGTGAGCCCGTCGGATGCGGCGCGCTCAAGTTCCTCCCGGGTCAGCCGGCGGATCTCAAGCGAATGTGGGTCGCGGAGTCAGCGCGCGGTCACGGCGTCGGGCGCCGCATCCTCGTCGAGCTCGAACGTCGCGCGGCTGAGCACGGGGTTGGCGCAGTGCGTCTGGAGACGAATGCAACGCTCGTCGAGGCGATCAGCCTCTACCGCTCAGCGGGGTATATCGAAGTGCCCGCGTTCAACGATGAGCCATACGCACACCACTGGTTTCAGAAGCAACTCGGGCCCGCGTCAGACCAGGCCTGACCGCACTCCGACGCGCGACTTACTCGGGCGGCGCAGCCCTCGCGGCGCCGTCAAGATCCATGTAGAGCATCTGGTCTGTCACGCCGAAGCCCAGACGTTCGTAGAGCGGATACGCGCGCCGGCTTGGGTGCACGATCAAGTAGCCGACACCCCGCGTGGTCGCCTCGGTGATCAACGCGTTGACAAGGGCTTCACCGATGCCGTGATTCCGGTACGCCTCGAGCACAAAGACGCTCTGAACGTTGCCTGCGAGGCGCTCGAGCTGTCGCGGCTGTGGCATCCGATCGAAGACCGCGAGCCACGCCATCCCCACTGCGATGCCGTCGGTTTCGGCGATGTACGCGATATGACTGCTGTGCTCGCTCCACCAGTGCGTGAACGCGGCTCCGAAGGCTAATTCGGACAGGCCGTGCTCGCCACGCTCGCCCGTTCTCCACAGCCAGCGCAGCCGCGCCAGAGCGGTCGCGTCATCGAGTTCCGGCGCGGCGGATATTCGCCGTTGCAGCATCTCCATCGCTCATGCGCTGACTCTCGCACCCGCAGTCTGTCGGGCGGCGGGCGCCACCGCGCCGGACGGTGTCCGGTAGTCTTGCGGCGATGGCGCGGGCACCCGAGCGAGACCTTCCGGCGGGAAATGCGGACGAACGCGAACTCCTGCTCGACTGGCTTGCGTGGCTTCGACAGGCAGTCCTCGGCAAGATTGACGGTCTCAGCGAGGCGGACGCCCGATGGACGCCGGACGGGCGGCTGCTGTCGCTGCTGGTGATCGTCAATCACCTGACGAACGTGGAACGGCGGTGGATCGACGGCACGATGCGTGGCGGTGCCACCACTCGAGCCGACGACGAGTTCGCTCCCGGCCCCGAGCTCACCGTTGCAGGCGCCGTGGCGGCCTACCGGGCGCGGGCGGCGGCGACCGAGTCCTATGTGCGGCAGACGTCGCTGACCGAGCCGACGCGCGACGCGGATGGGACCGACCTGCGTTTTGTGCTGCTGCACCTCATCAACGAGACAGCCCGGCACGCCGGTCACGCCGACGCGACGCGCGAGCTGCTGGATGGTGTGACCGGCGAGTAGCAGGTCAGGCGACGGCGGGTGGACCGCTTGCGACGATTCGCGAGACCACGTCTGGAGCAGTGCCGGGAGCGATGGCTTCCAGCATCCACGTCACCCCCGACGCCTCGAGCGAAGCCACGATCTCAGGGAGGCGCGCCGGGTCTGCAGCCGCAAGTTCGCAGCGCACGGCGATGTCGATGTCTGCCTGTGCCCCTCGCTCGATCAGTGCATCCCGGAGCGCTGCAATGTCCGCAGGTTCCGGTGGCGGCAGTCCGCCCGACGTGTGGAAGATCGGAAAGCACCCCTGCAGCTTCGCGATCCGGGCCAGCGGTTTGCGGTTCGGCCACCGCACCGCACCCCAGAGCGGCAACGGCTGTTGTACGGGAGTGGGCAACAGCGCCGGCGAATGCACGGTGTAGTGGCGCCCGTCAAAGCTCACGGGCTCGCCGGCGAGAAATCGCTGGACCAGTTCGAGCGCCTCGTCGAGCATCTCTCCGCGTGTGACCGGTTCCACCGCTTCGCCGAATGAGCTGAACTCCGTCCACCCATCGTCGCCAAGCCCGATCCCACCGATCAACCGCCCATTGGACAGTTGATCAAGTGTCGCCATCTGACGGCTGAGCACCCATGGTCGCCGCCTCGGAAGTGGCGTCACGAGCGCACCCAGATCGGATCCGTTGCGTGGCAGCCGCCATCGCTGCCATGACCACCCACGGATCGGCAACGGCCATCCCCGGGAAGGCGAGCATGTGGTCCCAGAGGAAGACACCGTCCCACCCCGATGCCTCCGCCGCTGTCGACAGAGCAACGACGCGCCGCGGCTCTGCGAACTCGGCGAATGGCGGGACGAAGACGCCGAAGCGCATCGCCCGATTATCCCGTTGGCCGGGAACGCGGCGCGACGGTCAGCTCATCAAGTCGCGGAGCCAGGACAGCGCCACGCGACCTTGTGCCGCCTGGAACGGCCTGATCGTCGGCAGGCCGGGAGGCGGGGGCAACAGGCTGCGGTTGATCAGCATCCCCGCTGCGGCGCTCAGTGTTGCGGCCACAGCACTCGGGTCGGCGTCGCCCGTCCGCTGCGAGCGTGCAAAGACTTCATTCGCGGGAGGGCCGCCCTGCGACTCGACCGAGAACGCGAAGAGCAGCGGGTCGATCCACGCAGCGCCGCGGCACGCCCAGGGCCAGTCGACGAACCAGACGTCCGTGTCGGTCAACAGGACGTTGTCGCCCCGGATGTCCAGATGGAGGAGCGTCGTCCCGGCTGTCGCCTCCTGTGAGCGTTCCTCGAGTGCCACGAGATCGTCCAGGCGGCTGATTGCCCAGGGATCGACACCCTCGATCGGCCGCTCCTTGAGACTGCGCCAGCCTCTCCACGCGGCGATGTGGTCACCCGCCAGTCCGGTTGCAAAGGGCGCTGGAGTCAATCGCAGCAGCATCCGGTCCATCGCGCCGATGACGGCGGTCAGCTCCCGGTCGTTCCACGGCACAGCCGGATGACGGCCGTCGATGTCCTCGAAGCACAGCACCACCCATCCACCGGGACCCTCGTCGAACGACCAGAGCAGTCGAGGGACCGGGAGGCCGGCGGGCAATTGCGGCACGACCTGAATCTCGCGCCGGTAGATATCGGGTGTACGAGGATTCACGTTGCCCGGCACCGCTTTGACGAAGACACGCTGATCGTCGACGGTGCGCAATCGGGCGGCGAGCGCCGGCGAAAATCCTTCCGGTTGCGTTTGCGCCTCGACGACCTCGCCGCCAAGACGGCGCTCGATCTCGGCGCGGATGCCCGGCGGCACGGCGGACCACTCGATGCGCATGCCGCGCGCCGACGGGTAGTCCACGTCAGACATCGAACGTCATGAGGCGCCGCTACTCTTGCACGCTCGCGAGCAGCGGCGCCTCGGTTGTCAGATGGCGATGGCGATCTTCACGCCGAGCAGGATCAGCGGCCAGAGGATCACGGCCAGGATGGCCGAGAGGATCGCTCCAATCGTGGTCAGATGCTCGAAGAAGTGGTGTGTCGCGGCGACGATGATGCCGACGATGAGCCAGATGATCGGCAGCAGTGAGACGCCTGACCTACTCATGCGTGTACCTCCAATGACGGAGTGCGCCTGTCAGCAGCGACAGTCAGCGGCCGTCCGCCTTGTCCTTGAGGGCCTCGCCGGCTCCCTTCAGCTTGTCGCCGGCCTCGCCGATGGCGTGCTCGACCTTTCCAGCGGCGTGCTGGGTCTTGCCTTCCAACTCGCGGGCCTCGTCGCCGGTGACCTTGCCCTGCAGTTCCTTCGCCTTGCCGGCGACCTGATCGGCTTCTCCAGACATGACAGACCTCCAAAGTGCGAAACGACCCAGCCACCTGGGCTGGCGATCATTGCGCTTGTGATAGCAGCAGTATCACACAATGTACCAGCGCGGATTGGCTAGAGGTGTTCCGTCACCTTGCACCGACCGGGTATGGGCCGGGACCCGATGGGTTGGCCTACCAGTGCTCCAGGAGCCAGTCGTAGACCTCGCCGAGGTGGTGAACGAGCAGGGTGAGGTGGCCGTCGTCGTCGGTGAGGCGAGCCTCCACCCCGGGGATCTGCGCTGCGAGCCACTTGCCGTGTCCGAAGGGAACGAAACGATCCTGCCGGCCATGCATCAGGAGCAGTGGGATCGAGATCTCCGAGAACTCGAATCCCCACGGCCCGGCGAGGGCGACGGCGTCCTCCCACCACCCTTCGCCGCCAGGTGCGAGGCCCGCGGCGGCGCTGTCCACGAAGTACTGGGCGAGCTCCGGCGTGAAGACGGCAGCGTCGGCGGGTGACACCAGGGTCTTGATGATCTCGTACGTCTGGTCGGCAGTGGCTCCCAGCATCTCCACGCGGTCGGCTTCGAGCTTCGTCCGTGCCGCCACTTTGTCTCTGAGGAAGAGCTTGTGGTCCTCCGCGTTCAACTCGCCCATGCCATCGATCCAGTCGAGGCCTTCTGCCTCGGTCGGAGCCGGCGAGGCGAGCGACGCCGCCGCCGGAATGAGGTCAGGCAGCAGCGCCGCGCACGCGAGGACGTGTGGGCCGCCGCCGGACTGTCCCCAGCTCAGTGCACGGTCGATGCCGAGACCGCCGAGGATGGCACGCGCGTCCTTCGCGCAATCGGCGATCGTCCTTCCCGGTTGTGGGGTGGATCCGCCATAGCCGGGCCGGTCGTAGGTGATCATCCGTATCCCGTGCTCGCGCGCGACAGTGACATCGGGCCCGTACTGAAGACGCGTGTTGGGCGTCCCCTGATGCGCCAGGACCGGGACGCCGTCGGGGTCGCCGCCTTCGGTCACCGCGAGCTTGCGGCCGTCGGGGGTCTCGATCACGTGTTCCATGGACATCCACCTCTGCGTTGCAACCGGACCCTCGGAGGGTACGCGGCAGGCGACGATGCGCGTCGCAAGCCGTTGAACGGGGTCGATGTATGCTCGCGCAATGGTGAAATCCCGCGTCGAGACCATGCGTGCACGCGACGGTCATACATTCACCGGATATCTCTCGCTTCCCGAGTTGGGATCCGGTCCCGGCATGGTGGTGGCGCAGGAGATCTTCGGTGTGACCGACTACATCAAAGACGTCTGCGGACGTCTCAGCGAGCTCGGATACGTGGCGCTTGCGCCAGATTTGTACTCACGGATCGACGGTGAGTCGGTGATCGACGAGCGCACGGAGAATGCGCTGCCCCGCGCGTTCGGTGCGATGCAGAAGCTCGACTTTCCGCAGGCTGCGAGCGACGCGGCCGATGCGCTCGAGCATCTCCGTGGCCTGCCCGAGGTGACCGATCGCCGCGCCGGCATCATCGGGTTCTGCCTCGGCGGCGGGATCGCATATTTCGTCGCCGCGGATGCCGAGCCGGACGTGGCCGTCATGTATTACGGATCGGCCATCCCGCCGAATCTCGACAAAGCCGCTGCGGTGCATTGTCCGGTGCTCTTCCATTTCGGCGATGCCGACGAGTACATCACCGCTGAGCAGCGCGCGGCGGTCGAGCACGCCTTCGCGGGGCGCGACCACACGGAATTCCACCTGCATCACGGTCCCAATCACGCCTTCGACAACCACAACGCGGTCTTCCATCACCCGGAAGCCGCTGCCGCGGCGTGGAAGCAGACGGCCGCGTTTCTCGAGCGCGAGTTTCCTGCGTAAGCGGTCGCGCGCTCAGCGCACCTCGATGACGTGCGACCTGCGCGGGACCAGCTCGCCGATCACGGGCGCCCCGGCAATCTCGCCGGCGATGAGGAGACCACCGCTGGTCTGCGCGTCGGCAAGCAGCAGGCGCTCGCGCTCGTCGTGCTCCGCGCGACCCGCCCACGCGACATGCGGCGCCACCCATTCGAGGTTGCGGCGGGTGCCGCCACTCACGTAGCCGGCGTCCAGCGCGTCGCGCGCACCGTCGAGGTACGGCACGGAGTCCGCGTCGATGATGGCCGTCAGATTGCTCGCACGCGCGAGCTTGTACAGATGACCGAGCAGGCCGAACCCGGTGACGTCGGTGACGCAACGCACCCCTGCTGCAAGCGCGGCCTCTGACGCAGCACGGTTGAGCGCCACCATCGTGTCGACCGCCTGTGGGAACACCTCCCCTGTCTGCTTGTGCCTGCTGTTGAGGACGCCGATGCCCAACGGCTTGCTCAGTGACAGCGGTGTGCCGGCGACACCCGCGTCGGTGCGCAGCAGTTGGCCGGCATCAGCAACGCCGGTGACGGCCATGCCGTACTTCGGCTCGGGGTCATCGACACTGTGGCCGCCGGCAACCGGGCATTCCGCCTCGGTGGCGATGGCGAGACCGCCGCGCAGCACCTCCGCGGCGAGGCTCATCGGCAGCAGATCGCGCGGCCAGCACACGAGGTTCACCGCGAGGATCGGCCGTCCACCCATCGCGTAGATGTCCGAGAACGCATTGGCGGCCGCAATGCGCCCCCAGTCGTACGCGTCATCGACGACCGGCGTGAAGAAGTCGACAGTGCTGAGCACGGCTGTTCCGTTGCCGTCGAGGCGCACGGCGGCGGCATCATCACCGTGATCGAGGCCGACGAGCAGCGTCTCGCTCGGCACGCCGACCAGCCCGGCAACCATCTCCTCGAGCTCGCCCGGTGGGATCTTGCACGCGCACCCGCCGCCGTGGGCGTACTCGGTGAGACGCATGACCAGATGTTCGCAGGTTGCCCGGCGCACCCAACGGCCGCCCGCACCACTCTCCTAGGCTTGTGGGTGGAGGCGTCTGGGCACCTGGTGGGCTTCCTGATCTTCAAAATCAGTGTGACCGAGTATCCCGGTCAAGCGGGTTCGATTCCCGTCCGCCTCCGCCACAGCGCTGGCCGTCGCGGGTGGCTTGCACGTAAGGTCACGCGGCATGGAGACCGACCCGCGCCGCTCCGTGCCCCAGACCGATGTGGTGCTGGCGGACGCCCGGCTCGCGGAGCCGCAGCGACGTCTTGGACGCGCGCGGGTGCGTGACGCGGTACATGTTTCGCAGGAGCGAGTGCGCAGTGGATCGCTCGCTCCTGACGGGCTCGTCGACCATGTGCTCGAGCATCTGCCTGCGCGGGTGACCAGCCTGATCCCGGTCATCAACGCCACCGGGACGGTGCTCCACACCAACCTCGGGCGCGCGCCGCTCTCGGATGCGGCCCGCGAGGCGCTGCTCGTCGCATCGGGGTATGTCGACGTCGAGTACGACCTGCAGGATGGGCGGCGTGCGTCGCGTGGACGAGGTGTTCTGGCAGCGCTTCGTGCAGCACTCCCCGAGGCGGGCGATGTCATGGTTGTCAATAACGGGGCCGCGGCGCTGCTCCTGGCAGTCACGGTGCTGGCGGCCGGGCGCGAGGTGGTCTGGAGTCGCGGTGAGCTCGTGGAGATCGGCGATGGATTCCGGCTCCCCGACCTTGTTGCGTGCACGGGTGCGAAGCTGCGCGAGGTCGGGACGACCAACCGCACGACGAAGGCCGATTACGTCGCGGCGATCGGCGAGCGAGACGGGATGTGTCCTCAAGGTGCATCCGTCGAACTTTCAGATGACGGGGTTCACCGCTTCGGTCGCCATCGGTGAGCTGACCGGCCTTGGTGTTCCGCTGGTGGTGGATGTCGGATCGGGGCTGCTGCGACCGGATCGGCTCTTGCCGGACGAACCCGATATCGCGGCTGCACTGCGCGCGGGGGCGGACGTGGTCACCGCCAGTGGCGACAAGTTGCTGGGCGGTCCGCAGGCCGGCATCATCGCGGGAGACGCGGACCTGATCGCGCGCTTTCGCCGGCATCCGCTGGCCCGGGCGCTGCGCATCGACAAGCTCACCATCGCAGCGCTTGAGGCCACGCTTTGCGGGCCGGAGCCGCCCACCGCGCAGGCGCTGCATGCGGATCCGGCGGTGCTGCGCTTGCGTGCGGACGCGATCGCTGCCCGGCTCGGTGATGTCGCTGCGGTTGTGCCGAGCGACGGGGCTGTTGGCGGCGGGAGCGGGCCCGGAGTGTCGCTTCCCGGCTGGGCGGTGAGCCTTCCCGAGCGCTATGCGCCTGCGCTTCGCCTGGGCGATCCTGCTGTCGTCGCGCGGCTCGAGGACGGGCGTTGCCTCCTCGATCTGCGCTGCGTCCCACCTTCCGACGACGAGGCGTTGATCGCGGCCGTCCTCGCATGCAGGTGATCGCGACCGCCGGCCACGTTGATCACGGTAAGTCGACGCTGGTCCGCGCCCTCACCGGCATGGAACCGGATCGCTGGGCTGAGGAGCGCCGCCGCGGGATGACGATCGACCTCGGGTATGCGTGGACCACGCTGCCCTCGGGTGAGGAGATCGCGTTCGTCGATGTCCCGGGGCACGAGCGCTTCACCACGAACATGCTGGCCGGAGTGGGGCCGGTGCCCGCCGTGTTGCTGGTGATCGCCGCCGATGAGGGCTGGGCCGCGCAGACGGACGAGCACGTGCGCGCGCTGGACGCGCTCGGTGTCCGGCATGGACTCGTCGCGGTGACGCGCAGCGACCTGGCGGACCCGGCTGCTGCCATCGCTGAGGCGGCCGAGCGTCTGGCCGCGACCACGCTCGCCGGCATTCCGGCGGTGAGCGTCTCCGGCGAGACCGGCGCCGGCTTGGACGAGTTGCGGCGTGCCCTCGGCGTGCTGGCGCGCGAGCTGCCACCCGCCGATCCGGAGGCGCGCGTGCGCCTGTGGGTGGATCGATCGTTCACGGTGCGGGGCAGTGGCACTGTGGTCACCGGGACGCTCGCCGCGGGCACGTTGCGGCGCGGTGACTTGCTCGAGCTCGGCGATTCCATCGTCTCGGTTCGTGCGCTGCAGCGGCTGGGGCAGCCGGCGGAGGAAGTGCGTGCACCGGCTCGTGTGGCGGTGAATCTGCGGGGAGTCGCTCATGAGGGCATACGGCGCGGCGACACGCTGTTGACACCAGGGGCGTGGCGGCGGACGTCCGTCGTGGACGTGAGAGGCGGCGGTGGGAAGGTGCCTTCCCACGTCGTGGTGCACATCGGAGCCGCGGCGGTTCCGGCTTTGGTCCGCCGGCTTGGGGCCCTTGACGCTTCGGACTCGTGCGTGATCCGCCTCACCCTTGCGGCGCCGCTGCCGCTCCAGGTCGGTGACCGGATGCTGCTCCGCGATCCTGGGCTGCGGGCGGTGATCGGCGGTGTGACGGTGCTCGACCCGGCGCCGCCATCACTGCGCCGTCGGGGCGCTGCCAGGGCGCGTGCGGCCGCGCTTGCGAGTGATTTCGGGGTTCCCGACGTGGGAGGTGAGGTACGGCGGCGTGGGGCGGTCGCGCGCGCGTTGCTGGAGTCGATCGGCGTGCGTGTGAGTGATCCGCTGCCGTCCGGGGTGCGGGCGGTTGCGACCTGGTTGGTTGCTGACGCTCTGTGGGAGGAATGGCGACGGGGCTTGCTCGCGGCGGTCGAGCGAGGTTCTGCGGCGCTGCTGGATTCGGGCGTAAGTCATGCGGATTTGCATCGAGCGCTGCAGCTCGACGATCCGCAGTTGTTGCACCTGCTCGTTAAGTCGTGCCCGGACCTCGAGGATGCGGGTGGACGTGTTCGTAAGCGCGGTGCGGCGCCGTTGCTCCGGGCCGATGTTGGGGCGGCAGTGTCGCGTCTCGTGGAGGCTCTCGGGCAGGCGCCGTTCGCTGCACCGGAACAGCAGCAGCTTGTGGCGCTTGGCCTCGGACGGCGGGAACTCGGTGCAGCGGCGGCGGCGCGGGCGATTCTGCTGCTGCCTGGGGACATCGCATTGCTTCCTTCGGCGCCGGGGGTGGCTGCGGACCGGCTCGTGGCGCTCCCGCAGCCGTTCACGCTTTCGGCTGCTCGGCAGGCGCTTGGGACGACGCGTCGCGTTGCGGTGCCACTGCTCGAGTACCTCGATCGTGCAGGCGTGACGGAGCGGGTTGACGGTGATCTGCGGAGGGTGCGTTCGCGCGG
>CAWHWM010000010.1:0-16905 GCA_963833055.1 Candidatus Dormiibacterota bacterium
TCCCAGAGGAAGACGCCGTCCCACCCGGATGCCTCTGCGGCGGTCGACAGGGCGACGACTCGCCGCGGCTCTGCAAACTCGGCGAATGGCGGGAGAAACGCGAAGCGCATCGCCGATTATCCCGTCGACCGGGAACGTGGCGGAACGGTCAGGTCATCAAGTCGCGGAGCCAGGACAGCGCCACGCGACCTTGTGCCGCCTGGAACGGCCTGATCGTCGGCAGGCCGGGAGGCGGGGGCAACAGGCTGCGGTTGATCAGCATCCCCGCTGCGGCGCTGAGTGTTGCGGCCACAGCGCTCGGGTCGGCGTCGCCCGTCCGCTGCGAGCGTGCAAAGACTTCATTCGCGCGAGGGCCGCCCTGCAACTCGACCGAGAACGCAAAGAGCAGCGGGTCGATCCACGCAGCCCCGCGGCACGCCCAGGGCCAGTCGACGAACCAGACGTCCGTCTCGGTCAACAGGACGTTGTCGCCCCTGATGTCCAGATGGAGGAGCGTCGTCCCGGCTGTCGCCTCCGGCGTGCGTTCCTCGAGTGCAACGAGCTCGTCCAGATGGCTGACTGCCCACGGATCGACCCCTTCGATCGGACGCTCCTTGAGATTGCGCCAACCTTTCCAGGCGGCGATGTGGTCACCAGCCAGTCCGGTTGCAAAGGGCGCCGGACTCAATCGCAGCAGCATCCGGTCCATGGCTCCGATGACGGCGGTCAGCTCCTCGTCGTCCCACGGCACAGCCGGGTGGCGGCCGTCGATGTCCTCGAAGCACAGCACCACCCACCCACCGGGACCCTCGTCGAATGACCACAGCAGTCGCGGGATCGGGAGGTCCGCCGGCAATTGCGGCACGATCTGAATCTCGCGCCGGTAGATATCGGGTGTACGAGGATTCACGTTGCCCGGCACCGCTTTGACGAGGGCACGCCGACCGTCAGCAGTGCGCAGTCGAGCGGCGAGCGCCGGAGAAAATCCTTCCGGTTGCGTTTGCGCCTCGACGACCTCGCCGCCAAGACGGCGCTCGATCTCGGCGCGGATGCCCGGTGGCACGGCGGACCACTCGATGCGCATGCCGCGCGCCGACGGGTAGTCAACGTCAGACATCGAATGTCATGAGGCGCCGCTACTCTTGCACGCTCGCGAGGAGCGGCGCCTCGGTTGTCAGATGGCGATGGCGATCTTCACGCCGAGCAGGATCAGCGGCCAGAGGATCACGGCCAGGATGGCCGAGAGGATCGCTCCAATCGTGGTCAGATGCTCGAAGAAGTGGTGTGTCGCGGCGACGATGATGCCGACGATGAGCCAGATGATCGGCAGCAGTGAGACGCCTGACCTACTCATGCGTGTACCTCCAATGACGGAGTGCGCCTATCAGCAGCGACAGTCAGCGGCCGTCCGCCTTGTCCTTGAGGGCCTCGCCGGCTCCCTTCAGCTTGTCCCGTGCCTCGCCGATGGCGTGCTCGACCTTTCCAGCAGCGTGCTGGGTCTTGCCTTCCGACTCGCGGGCCTCGTCGCCGGTGACCTTGCCCTGCAGTTCCTTCGCCTTGCCGGCGACCTGATCGGCTTCTCCAGACATGACAGACCTCCAAAGTGCGAAACGACCCAGCCACCTGGGCTGGCGATCATTGCGCTTGTGATAGCAGCAGTATCACACAATGTACCAGCGCGGATTGGCTAGAGGTGTTCCGTCACCTTGCACCGACCGGGTATGGGCCGGGACCCGATGGGTTGGCCTACCAGTGCTCCAGGAGCCAGTCGTAGACCTCGCCGAGGTGGTGAACGAGCAGGGTGAGGTGACCGTCGTCGTCGGTGAGGCGAGCCTCCACACCGGGGATCTGCGCTGCGAGCCACTTGCCGTGTCCGAAGGGAACGAAACGATCCTGCCGGCCATGCATCAGGAGCAGTGGGATCGAGATCTCCGAGAACTCGAATCCCCACGGCCCGGCGAGGGCGACGGCGTCCTCCCACCACCCTTCGCCGCCCGGTGCGAGGCCCGCGGCGGCGCTGTCCACGAAGTACTGGGCGAGCTCCGGCGTGAAGACGGCGGCGTCGGCGGGTGAGACCAGGGTCTTGATGATCTCGTACGTCTGGTCGGCAGTGGCTCCCAGCATCTCCACACGGTCGGCTTCGAGCTTCGTCCGTGCCGCCACCTTGTCTCTGAGGAAGAGCTTGTGGTCCTCCGCGTTCAACTCGCCCATGCCATCGATCCAGTCGAGGCCTTCTGCCTCGGTCGGAGCCGGCGACGCGAGCGACGCCGCCGCCGGAATGAGGTCAGGCAGCAGCGCCGCGCACGCGAGGACGTGTGGGCCGCCGCCGGACTGTCCCCAGCTCAGTGCACGGTCGATGCCGAGACCGCCGAGGATGGCACGCGCGTCCTTCGCGCAATCGGCGATCGTCCTTCCCGGTTGTGGGGTGGATCCGCCGTAGCCGGGCCGGTCGTAGGTGATCATCCGTATCCCGTGCTCGCGCGCGACAGTGACATCGGGCCCGTACTGAAGACGCGTGTTGGGCGTCCCCTGATGCGCCAGGACCGGGACGCCGTCGGGGTCGCCGCCTTCGGTCACCGCGAGCTTGCGGCCGTCGGGGGTCTCGATCACGTGTTCCATGGACATCCACCTCTGCGTTGCAACCGGAGCCTCGGAGAGTACGCGGCAGGCGACGATGCGCGTCGCAAGCCGTTGAACGGGGTCGATGTATGCTCGCGCAATGGTGAAATCCCGTGTCGAGACCATGCGTGCACGCGACGGTCATACATTCACCGGGTATCTCTCGCTTCCCGAGTTGGGATCCGGTCCCGGCATGGTGGTGGCGCAGGAGATCTTCGGTGTGACCGACTACATCAAAGACGTCTGCGGACGTCTCAGCGAGCTCGGATACGTGGCGCTTGCGCCAGATTTGTACTCACGGATCGACGGTAAGTCGGTGATCGACGAGCGCACGGAGAATGCGCTGCCCCGCGCGTTCGGTGCGATGCAGAAGCTCGACTTTCCACAGGCTGCGAGCGACGCGGCCGATGCGCTCGAGCATCTCCGTGGCCTGCCCGAGGTGACCGATCGCCGCGCCGGCATCATCGGGTTCTGCCTCGGCGGCGGGATCGCATATTTCGTCGCCGCGGATGCCGAGCCGGACGTGGCTGTCATGTATTACGGATCGGCCATCCCGCCGAATCTCGACAAAGCCGCAGCGGTGCACTGTCCGGTGCTCTTCCATTTCGGCGATGCCGACGAGTACATCACCGCTGAGCAGCGAGCGGCGGTCGAGCACGCTTTCGCGGGGCGTGACCACGCGGAGTTCCACCTGCACCACGGCCCCAACCACGCCTTCGACAACCACAACGCGGTCTTCCATCACCCGGAAGCCGCTGCCGCAGCGTGGAAGCAGACGGCCGCCTTCCTCGAGCGCGAGTTTCCGGCGTAAGCGATCGCGCGCTCAGCGCACCTCGATGACGTGCGACCTGCGCGGGACCAGCTCGCCGATCACGGGCGCCCCGGCAATCTCGCCGGCGATGAGGAGACCGCCACTGGTCTGCGCATCGGCAAGCAGCAGGCGTTCGCGCTCGTCGTGCTCCGCGCGACCTGCCCACGCGACATGCGGCGCCACCCATTCGAGGTTGCGGCGGGTGCCGCCACTCACGTAGCCGGCGTCCAGCGCGTCGCGCGCACCGTCGAGGTACGGCACGGCGTCCGAGTCGATGATGGCCGTCAGATTGCTCGCACGCGCGAGCTTGTACAGATGACCGAGCAGGCCGAATCCGGTGACGTCGGTGACGCAGCGCACCCCTGCTGCAAGCGCGGCCTCTGACGCAGCACGGTTGAGCGCCACCATCGTGTCGACCGCCTGCGGGAACACCTCCCCTGTCTGCTTGTGCCTGCTGTTGAGGACGCCGATGCCCAACGGCTTGCTCAGTGACAGCGGTGTGCCGGCGACACCCGCGTCGGTGCGCAGCAGGTGGCCGGCATCAGCAACGCCGGTGACGGCCATGCCGTACTTCGGCTCGGGGTCATCCACACTGTGGCCGCCTGCAACGGGGCACTCCGCCTCGGTGGCGATGGCGAGACCGCCGCGCAGCACCTCCGCCGCGAGGCTCATGGGCAACAGATCGCGGGGCCAGCACACGAGGTTCACGGCGAGGATCGGCCGTCCACCCATCGCGTAGATGTCGGAGAACGCGTTGGCAGCGGCGATCCGCCCCCAGTCGTACGCGTCATCGACGACCGGCGTGAAGAAGTCGACAGTGCTGAGCACGGCTGTTCCGTTGCCGTTGAGTCGAACGGCAGCAGCATCGTCACCGTGATCGAGGCCGACGAGCAGCGTCTCGCTCGGCACGCCGACCAGCCCGGCAACCATCTCCTCGAGCTCGCCCGGTGGGATCTTGCACGCGCACCCGCCGCCGTGGGCGTACTCGGTGAGACGCATGGCCAGATGTTCGCAGGTTGCCCGGCGCACCCAACGGCCGCCCGCACCACTCTCCTAGGCTTGTCGGTGGAGGCGTCTGGGCACCTGGTGGGCTTCCTGATCTTCAAAATCAGTGTGACCGAGTATCCCGGTCAAGCGGGTTCGATTCCCGTCCGCCTCCGCCATAGTGCTGGCCGTCGCGGGTTGCTTGCACGTAAGGTCACGCGGCATGGAGACCGACCCACGCCGCTCCGTGCCCCAGACCGATGTGGTGCTGGCGGACGCCCGGCTCGCGGAGCCGCAGCGACGCCTTGGACGCGCGCGGGTGCGTGACGCGGTACATGTTTCGCAGGAGCGAGTGCGCAGTGGATCGCTCGCTCCTGACGGGCTCGTCGACCATGTGCTCGAGCATCTGCCTGCGCGGGTGACCAGCCTGATCCCGGTCATCAACGCCACCGGGACGGTGCTCCACACCAACCTCGGGCGCGCGCCGCTATCGGATGCGGCCCGCGAGGCGCTGCTCGTCGCATCTGGGTATGTCGATGTCGAGTACGACCTGCAGGACGGGCGGCGGGCTTCGCGCGGACGAGGTGTTATGGCAGCGCTTCGTGCAGCACTCCCCGAGGCGGGCGATGTCATGGTTGTCAATAACGGGGCCGCGGCGCTGCTTCTGGCAATCACGGTGCTGGCGGCGGGGCGCGAGGTGGTCTGGAGTCGCGGTGAGCTCGTGGAGATCGGCGATGGATTCCGCCTCCCCGACCTTGTTGCGTGCACGGGCGCGACGCTGCGCGAGGTCGGGACGACGAACCGAACGACAAAGGCCGATTACGTCGCGGCGATTGGCGAGGAGACGGGATGCATCCTGAAGGTGCACCCGTCGAACTTTCAGATGACGGGGTTCACCGCTTCGGTCGCCATCGGTGAGCTGACCGGCCTTGGTGTTCCGCTGGTGGTGGACGTCGGATCGGGGCTGCTGCGACCGGATCGGCTCTTGCCGGACGAACCCGATATCGCGGCTGCACTGCGTGCTGGCGCGGACGTGGTCACCGCCAGTGGCGACAAGCTGCTGGGCGGCCCGCAGGCCGGCCTCATCGCCGGAGACGCTGCCCTGATTGCGCGCTTTCGCCGGCATCCGCTGGCCCGCGCGCTGCGCATCGACAAGCTCACCATCGCAGCGCTTGAGGCCACGCTTTGCGGGCCGGAGCCGCCCACCGCGCAGGCGCTGCATGCGGATCCGGCGGTGCTGCGCTTGCGTGCGGACGCGATCGCTGCCCGGCTCGGTGATGTCGCTGCGGTTGTGCCGAGCGACGGGGCTGTTGGCGGCGGGAGCGGGCCCGGAGTGTCGCTTCCAGGCTGGGCGGTGAGCCTTCCCGAGCGCTATGCGCCTGCGCTTCGCCTGGGCGATCCTGCGGTGGTCGCGCGGCTCGAGGACGGGCGTTGCCTCCTCGATCTGCGCTGCGTCCCACCTTCCGACGACGAGGCATTGATCGCGGCCGTCCTCGCATGCAGGTGATCGCGACCGCCGGTCACGTTGATCACGGCAAGTCGACGCTGGTCCGCGCCCTCACCGGCATGGAACCGGATCGCTGGGCTGAGGAGCGCCGCCGCGGGATGACGATCGATCTCGGGTATGCGTGGACAACCCTGCCCACGGGTGAGGAGATCGCCTTCGTCGATGTGCCGGGGCATGAGCGCTTCACCACGAACATGCTGGCCGGAGTGGGGCCGGTGCCCGCCGTGCTGCTGGTGATCGCCGCTGACGAGGGCTGGGCCGCGCAGACGGACGAGCACGTGCGCGCGCTGGACGCGCTCGGGGTCCGGCATGGACTCGTCGCGGTGACGCGCAGCGATCTGGCGGACCCGGCGGCTGCCATCGCTGAGACGGCCGAGCGTCTGGCCGCGACCACGCTCGCCGGCATTCCGGCGGTGAGCGTCTCCGGCGAGACCGGCGCGGGCTTGGACGAGTTGCGGCGTGCCCTCGGCGTGCTGGCGCGCGAGTTGCCACCCGCCGATCCGGAGGCGCGCGTGCGCCTGTGGGTGGATCGATCGTTCACGGTGCGGGGCAGTGGCACTGTGGTCACCGGGACGCTCGCTGCGGGCACGTTGCGGCGCGGTGACTCGCTCGAGCTCGGCGATTCGATCGTGTCGGTTCGCGCACTGCAGCGGCTGGGGCAGCCGGCGGAGGAAGTGCGTGCACCGGCTCGTGTGGCGGTGAATCTGCGGGGAGTCGCTCATGAGGACATACGGCGTGGCGACACGCTGTTGACACCTGGCGCGTGGCGGCGGACCTCCGTCGTGGACGTGAGAGGTGGCAGCGGGAAGGTGCCTTCTCACGTCGTGGTGCACATCGGGGCCGCGGCCGTTCCGGCTTTGGTCCGCCGGCTTGGGGCCCTTGATGCTTCGGACTCGTGCGTGATCCGTCTCACCCTTGCGGCGCCGCTGCCGCTCCAGGTGGGTGACCGCATGCTGCTGCGCGATCCTGGGTTGCGGGCGGTGATCGGCGGGGCGACGGTGCTCGACCCGGCGCCGCCGTCATTGCGGCGTCGGGGCGCTGCCAAGGCTCGTGCGGCTGCACTTGCCGGTGATTTCGGGGTTCCCGACGTGGGAGGTGAGGTACGACGGCGCGGGGCGGTCGCGCGCGCGTTGCTGGAGTTGATCGGCGTGCGTGTGAGTGATCCGCTGCCGTCCGGTGTGCGGGCGGTTGCGACCTGGTTGGTTGCTGACGCTCTGTGGGAGGAATGGCGACGGGCCTTGCTCGCGGCGGTCGAGGGCGGCTCGACGGCATTGCTCGATTCGGGTGTCGGTCATGCGGATTTGCATCGAGCGCTGCAGCTCGACGATCCGCAGTTGTTGCACGTGCTCGTTAAGTCGTGCCCGGAGCTCGAGGATGCGGGTGGGCGTGTTCGCAAGCGCGGCGCGGCGCCGTTGCTGCGGGCCGATGTCGGGGCGGCAGTGTCGCGTCTCGTGGAGGCTCTCGGGCAGGCGCCGTTCGCTGCCCCGGAACAGCAGCAGCTCGTGGCGCTTGGCCTTGGACGCCGGGAACTCGGTGCAGCGGCAGCGGCGCGGGCGATTCTGCTGCTGCCCGGGGATATCGCATTGCTTCCTTCTGCGCCAGTGGTGGCTGCCGATCGGCTCGTTGCGCTGCCGCAGCCGTTCACGCTTTCGGCTGCACGGCAGGCGCTTGGGACGACGCGTCGGGTTGCGGTGCCGCTGCTTGAGTACCTCGATCGCGCCGGCGTGACTGAGCGGGTCGACGGTGACCTGCGGAGGGTGCGTTTGCGCGGTGAGAGGCAGTGACCACGGCGTGGCGATTGCGGTGGTGTCGTCAGGTGAGGTTGGGCGTGCGTCCCCGGCTTTGACGTCGGCTTGCGAGGGGTGCGACGGGTGCGACGGGTCTAGGGTGTTATTGCCTTAGTTGGCTATAACGGCTTGACACGGACATTCGTTGTCCGTGTTGGGTCCGTACGGTGGCGAACAGATGTTTGGTAGAATGTCGGCATGGAAGCGTTCGCCATCCCGGACACGAAAGTGCGTGTCAACGATGCGGTGGACGTGCTTGTCAGCGAGTCCATCGACGGGCTCACGACCCACGCGCTCGGCGAGGATCTCGTCGAGATCGGACGCGCGATCGATCGACTTGAGGCCGAGCGGCTCCGCCGCCTGCATCGCTTCGACGCCGAGCACGGTGGCTATGTCGATGGCGGCGGAACGAGCATGTCGTGGCTGCGACGCTCCTGCGGGATGACCGCTCGGGCAGCCGCGTATCGCGTCCATCTGGCGCGGACGTTGGGCCAGATGCCGGCCACGCTCGACAGCGCCCGGACCGGGCGCGCCTCCTTCACCAACGTGGCGATGATCGCCCATCTCGCCGGGGATGTCGGGGTCGAGCAGGTGGCTCCCTATGAGGACATCCTGGTGGAGGCTGCGGAGACCTTTCAGCCCCGGCAGATGCGGACGCTCACCCAGGCGACCCGGCTGTACATCGATCCCGACGGGGTACTTGCCGATGACAACCACGCTCACGAGCGGCGCTGGTTCAACTGCGACAAGACCTACGGCGATGTGTTCATCGTGAGCGGCCAGCTCGATGCCGAAGGTGGGGCGCTGCTCACGGCCGCGATTGATGCGCTCAGTCACGGGATGAGCCGTGGGGAAGAGCGGTCACCCGGGCAGCGACGGGCGGACGCGCTGGTCGACATGGCGGCGACGCAGTTGCGCTGTGGGGACCACCGCGATGTGCATGGGCAGCGACCGCATCTGACGCTCACGGTGAGTGCGGAGACGCTGCGTGGAAAGGTCACGGCTGGCGGGCTCAGCGCGGACTCCATTAGTGCGGATGCGCTCGACCCGAACACTCAGTTCGCACAGACACTCGCAACGGACACGCAGGATGCTGCGGCGCCGCAGTCTGGCTCGAGTGCAGCGGCAGAGTTGGGCGGTGTGGGACCGATTCATCCGGAGACGGCACGGCGCATCGCGTGCGACGCGGTGCGGACCCTGGTGACGGTTGCAGCGCCAGACGCTGAAACGGCATGGATGACCATCGCGCCCGTGGTCCCGCTCTCGGTGGGACGGGCCGCGCGCACCATCCCGGCGCACATCCGCACCGCATTGGTGCTCCGTGACCAGGGATGCCGCTTCCCGGGATGTGATCGACCACCTGCGTGGACCGATGGTCACCACATCATCCACTGGGCGAACGGCGGGCCAACCGAACTCGAGAACCTCGTGTCGTTGTGCCGGATGCATCACCGCCGTGTGCACGAGGAGGGTTGGCGCATCTACATCGCGGACGGCGCGGCGGTCGTTGAACCGCCACCCTGAGCAGATCTTCTCTGCCTTGGCGGAACGCCGGCTACGTGTGCTGCGTCACCGTGACGCCGGCTACGTGTGCCGCGTCACTGTTGCGCGCTGTCCGCAGCATGTCGGTCCATGCGTTCGCGCTGCGGGATCACCGTGTATCTCGGGTCTCGTGCTGACGCTTGGCCGGCTTCAAACACGGCGAAGCGGGTGCATAGGGAGCCGGCCACAAGCGCTGCACCAGCTATTGCTGCTCCTCCCCTGCTTCGGCCGCCGAATACCACGGTTCCTACTGCACCCGCGACCGTCAGCGCACGGCTCGTGTCCATGAACCGTTTGGCCTTGCCACTGTGGAGCGTCTCGGCGCTGAGACCCATGCTCCGCTCCATCCGCTGCTCCATGACGAGTGCAACAGCTGCACCACCTGCGGCCATGCGGCGAGCCGGGGCTGCCTGATCGACGCGGGTTGCGACCATGGCGAGTCCGCCGGCAGCCGCGGCCGCGGAGGCGACGAACACGAAAGGCAGCTCTCTGCCCGCGGAATGCCAGGCCGGGGTTGCAGTGTCCGACAGCAGCACTCCCGTGTACGAGGCGAGTGCCGGCGCTAACGCTGCTGCGAGCAAACCTGCGGGCCTCGCCCCCGCCTCGAGCATTCGGCTTGCGATCGGCACCCGCAGCGGCACCATCCGAGCGATCTCCGCAGCACCGGCGAGCGACGCCGCGGGCCCGAAGGCGGCGAGCACCCAGGTTCCCACGGACATCGGCGATGTGGGCTTTGCCGTGCGCAGCATGTTGAGGAAGCGAGTGGGCCTTCCCAGGTCATGGATCAGTGCGGCGGTCCCCAATGCACCGCCCACGAGCGCCGCGATCCGTGCCGCCCGGCAAAGCTCGGGGAGCTTCCTCATGTCCGCCCCCGCAGCAAGCAGAGAAGAACCAGCTGCGAGCCCGCCGAGGAAGAAGTAGGCAGGAATGTCGTTCTCCCACGGAGAGGCTTTGACGACAGGCCGGCCGTAGTACGAGGTGAAGGTTGCGGGCGGCACCATGGCTCGCTCGCCCTCGCGCGCTCCTCCTCCACGGCGGCGACGGCGCGGCGTGTCACCGGGCGCACGAGGCGCCACATGCTCGATGGTCATGCCCGCGTCGCCTCGAGGTCTGCCCCGACGCTGGCGAACAAGGATGCACACGTGACCATCTCGAGATCGGCCCCGACCGCGGCGAGCATTGATGTATGCGTGACCGCGGCGACTGCGGCCCCGACGGCGGCGAGCACTGCTGCACTCGTGACCGACTCGCTCACGACCGAGCCCGCACGAAGGCTGCAGCGGCGCCGGCAAGCATCGCGGCACCTGCGATCGCGGCGGTGCGCCACATGGCCGGCAGATCGCGCGTCGTGACCACGGGATCCGGTGGCAATCCGTAGACCTCGGGCTCGTCCAGTAGCAGGAAGAAGGCACCGGCTCCACCGATCCCGTCCTGCGGATCGGCGCCATAGAGCCTCGCGTCGGTGACGCCTGCTGCATGCAACTCCTCGACACGGTGCTGCGCGCGAACGCGCAACTCGTCGAGGTCTCCGTACTGGATCGACTGCGTGGGGCATGCCTGGGCACAGGCCGGCGTCATGCCTTCGCCGATACGGTCGTAGCAGAGGGTGCACTTCTGGGCGATGCCGACATTGCGTGCCCCTGCGGGACCATGACGGCGGTCGATCACGCCGAACGGACATGCCGGGACGCAGTAGCCGCACCCGTTGCAGATGTCCTCCTGAACCACCACGGTGCCGAACTCGGTGCGCGTCAGCGAGCCCGTCGGGCACACATCGAGGCAGGCAGCGTGGGTGCAGTGCTTGCAGACGTCCGATGACATCAACCAGCGGATGCCGGTGGCCGGCGAAGGTTGCATCTCGTTCTGGCCAGACATGGCTGCAACCATCGGGAGCGCCGTGAATCCGTTGCCGCCGGTCGGACGTCGCGGTTGCTCGATGAAGGCGACGTGGCGCCATGTGCTTGCACCGAGCGCACCGGTGTTGTCGTATGACATGCCGAGCATCTCGAGGCCGTCCTCGGGGATGCCGTTCCACTCCTTGCACGCAACCTCGCACGCCTTGCAGCCGATGCACACGGAACTGTCGGTGAAGAATCCTTTGCGCGGCGGCGAATCGACCCAGCCGGTGTCCGGTGCGGGATTGGGCGACGACGACCAGCGTTGCATCAGGCACCCTCGTCCAGCGGCGTGACGCGAGTCGTCCCAGTGTCAGGCGTGATCCCTGCTCGGCGCCGATATGCCTCCACATACCGGGGCAGCGCCGCGCCCGTCGGGCGGCGACCGGGCTGGATGTCGCAGGAGGCGGCCTTCGACTCCTGGATATGGACGTTGGGGTCAAGCGCGACACCCATCACGTCGTTGGCGGAATCGCCGCTGACGATTGCTCCCCCACCACCGACTCCCCAGTGATACGGCAGCCCGATCTGGTGGATGACCCGGCCGCCGACGGTCAGCGGGGTCATCCGGTCGGTGACGAGAACGCGCGCCTCGATGGCCGTTCGGGCCGTGACGATGGTGGCCCACCCGAGGTGCTCGAGCCCGCGTTCGGCCGCGAGCTCCGGAGACACCTCGCAGAAGAATTCCGGTTGCAACTCGGCCAGGTACGGCGACCAGCGGCTCATGCCACCGGCAGTGTGATGCTCGGTGAGGCGATAGGTTGTGACCACGTAGGGGAAAACGTCGCCGCCGGCGTCTGGTGGTGACGGGGACGTGAGGTTCTCGTTCCGCGGGAACATCTCGCGGGTCGGGTTCGATTGCTGCGGATGGAGCGCGTTGCGCAGCGGCGACTCCACCGGTTCGTAGTGGACAGGCAGCGGTCCATCGAGCAGGCCGCTCGGCGCGTACAGCCATCCCTTGCCGTCCGATTGCATGATGAACGGGTCGTCACCTGCAAGCCCGTCGGGGCCGCCGGCGCCGGGTTCGGGACGGAACGACGGGGCCTTGGTCACCTGGAAGTCGGGCACGTCGTGACCAGTCCACTTGCCAGCGGCCTCGTCCCACCACACATACGCCTTGCGCTCACTCCACGGCTTTCCGTCAGGGTCGGCAGACGCGCGGTTGTAGAGGATGCGGCGATTCATCGGCCACGCCCATCCCCACTCGGGTGCAACCCAAGACTGCTCCGAGCCAGGCTTTCGCCGCGCCGCCTGATTGACGCCGCCTGTGTACACGCCCGTGTAGATCCAGCACCCGCCCGACGTTGAGCCATCGGCCTTCATCTCAACGAAGCTGCTGAGCATCTGTCCGGCCTTTTCCCCGGTCAGGTGAGCACCGTTGATCTCGCGCAACACGGCCTCGGCATCGGGCTCGTCGCCCTCAAGCATCGGATAGTCCCACGCAAGCCGTTGCAGTGGAAGGTCGCGCTCGCGTGTCGACCCTGCGAGACGTTCGCGGAGCAAACGGCCGAGGTGGAAGAAGAAATGCAACTCGCTGCGGCAGTCGTCGGGGGGCTCAACTGCCTTGTGATGCCACTGCAAGAGCCGTTGCGTCTGGGTGAAGGTGCCGTCCTTCTCGGTGTGTGCAGCGGCCGGGAGGAAGAACACCTCGGTGCCGATATCCTCGCTGCGCATCTCGCCGGTGGCGATCTCCGGTCCATCCTTCCAGAAGGTGGCGGAACTCGATGAGGTTGAGATCGCGGACAACGAGCCACTTCAGGTGGGACATCGCCTTGCGCTGCAGCTTGCCGTTCGCGGAACCGACCACGGGATTCTGGCCGAGCAGGAAATATCCCTCGACCTTGTCGTCGAGCATGTCGATGATCGTCTGGTAATTGCTGTGATCGCCGCTGATGCGTGGCAACCACCCGAAACCGTAGTCGTTGTCAGCGGTGGCGGCGTCGCCCCACCACGCTTTCAACAGGCTGATGAGATATGCGTCCGCCGCGGTCCAGAATCCCTTCTGTCCGTCGCTCTTGATTGAGGCGAGATAGTCGCTCGATGTTGCGTGGACACCTGCCTTTGGCATCGGCAGGTAGCCGGGAAGCAGATCGAACAGCGTGGGAATGTCGGTCGATCCCTGGATGCTCGCGTGGCCGCGCAGCGCGAGGATGCCGCCTCCAGGGCGTCCCATGTTCCCGAGCAGCAGCTGGATGATGGCTGCGCCACGGATGTACTGCACGCCGACGGAGTGCTGCGTCCAACCAACGGAGTAGACCCATGCGGTGGTCCGCTCGCGCCCGCTGTTGGCGGTGACGGCGTCGCACACCTTGGCGAACTGATCCGGGGGCACGCCGCAGATCTGCTCGACCACCTCCGGCGTGTATCGCGCGTAGTGACGCTTCAGTATTTGAAAGACGCAGAACGGGTCTTCCAGGCTCTCGTCGCGCCGGACCTTGCTGTGTGGCAGCGCCGCGCCGTGTCCTCCAAGCTCGTGCCCTTCCCCGCCCGCATGCGCGCCGGGCTGCCGGTTCGGCACCGCGCGCGATCCCGCAGCGGCGGCGGTCTCCATGCCCTCGTACGCCCAGCTCGTCGTGTCGTATGTGCCCGTCTTCGGATCGAAGCCCGAGAAGAACCCGCCCAGTTGATCAGCGTCCTCGAAGTCCTCGCTGACGATCGTCGCAGCGTTCGTGTAGCTGACGACGTACTCGCGGAAGTACTTCTCCTCGCTCAGGATGTGGTTGATGATGCCGCCGAGGAAGGCGATGTCGCTGCCGGCGCGTATCGGGACATATGTGTGCGCCATGGCCGATGTGCGCGTGAACCGCGGGTCGATGTGAATGATCGTCGCGCCGCGCGCCTTGGCCTCCATCACCCACTGGAATCCGACCGGATGGCACTCGGCCATGTTCGAGCCCTGGATGACGATGCAGTCAGCGTTCTGCAGGTCCTGCTGGAAGGTCGTGGCTCCGCCGCGTCCGAACGATGTCCCCAGACTGGGGACTGTGGAGCTGTGTCAAATACGGGCCTGGTTCTCGACCTCCACAACGCCGAGCGCGGTGAAGAGCTTCTTGATGAGGTAGTTCTCTTCGTTGTCGAGCGTGGCACCACCCAGGCTCGCGATCCCGAGGGTGCGATGCAGCGCGTTGCCATGCTCGTCGGCGTCCTGCCAGGTGCGGTCGCGAGTGTCGAGAATCCGGTCAGCGATCATCTCCATCGCACGATCGAGCGGCAGGTCCTCCCAGTCGGTGCCGTATGGCCGGCGGTACTTGACCGTCTTCACACGGCCCGGGTTGTTCACCAACTGTTCGCTGGCCGATCCCTTCGGGCAGAGACGGCCGCGCGATATCGGCGAGTCCGGATCACCCTCGATCTGCACCACGCGCTCACCCTTGACGTACACGCGCTGGCCGCAGCCGACGGCGCAGTACGGGCAGATGCTCTTGACCACGCGGTCGGCGGTCTTGGTCCGGGGCGTGAGGGCTTCGGTGTGCGCGGAGCGGACTGCGGTGCCTCGCCCCAGGTGGTCACCGCTCGTGACCTGGCGAAGGACGGGCCAGGAGCGGAGTTGTTTGCGGATGCCCACTGGAATACCCCCGAGCTGTCCATGACCGGCGTCTGCGCGTGCGAGGAGTTTAGACCCGCGGTCCGCGACACGCCAACGGGCGATGTGGAGAAGATGGCTCGCGCTATATTCGGCGACCTGTCCACGCCTACGCGAAAGGATTTCGGATGCCCGCCATCACTCCGTCCTCGCCGCTCGAGATCCTGCGAGACGCATGTCGCTCGACGGCGAGCATCGTCGACAACGTCCGTCGCGATCAGCTCAGCATCGCCACACCCTGTAGCGACTGGACCGCTGCGGACGTGATCAATCACATCGTCGGTGCGACGCAGTTCTTCGGGGATCTTGCCGAACGCGGGAGTTCGCCGGAGGACGAGGAGTGGCCCACGTACACCGACGGCGACTACGCGAAGCTGTTCGCAGAGCAGGCGAATCGTCTGATCGATGCCTTCGCGGCGCCCGGTGTGATGGACCGTGTCATGGAGCTGCCGACCGGACCCTCATCGGGATCGTTGGTCATCCAGGTGGCGACCGGGGAGATCTTCGTCCATGGCTGGGACCTCGCACGGGCGACCGGGCAGCTGTTGCCTCCCGACCCGGGGGTTGCCGAAGCATTGCTGGCATCGGCGTGGCCGGCGCTCAGTGACCAGGTTCGCACCGCGCACCCGTCCGTGTTCAAACCAGAGATCGCTGTTGCCGCGGATCGGCCTGCAGTTGACCGGCTGGTCGGGTTCCTGGGTCGCGATCCCGACTGGGCCGGCGCGCCGTAGACGTCAGCCCGGCACGGGCTCAGGCTCAGGCTCGCGAACGGTTTTCGCTCGAAGGAGCGAGAGGCTCACGCGGCCCGGATCGATGCCAATCGACGCGAGCGCCAGCAGGAGCATCCAGGCGACCACGTAGTAGAAGTTGAAGCGCGCATACGAGGCAAACGCGGTCGACACGAGGAAGAGAAACGCCGCCGCGACGCACAGGTCCGCCGTGTCTCGCGGCCGGCGTCGCAGGATCACGGCGCACGCCGCGACAACGACCGCGGGAAAGATCCACGACGGCATCGCGCCCAGTCCGGCGACGAAAACCGTGGCGCCGACCGTGAGCCCGTCATAGTGCGTCGGCTCCCAGACATGGCGCACAACAGTGTCGAACCAGAGCGCCGGGAGACCGACACCGATGGTGAAGAGGAACATGGCGCCCAGGGCCACCACTGAGCCCGCAAGGATGCGCAGGCGCCATGACGGCGACCAGACGAAGAACGGAAAGAACAGCACCAGCGCCGTCGGGACGACCAGAAGGGACGCCGCTATCGCCATCACCATCCAGACGGGGTGATGACGGTGCAACGCGATGCTGAGGCCGAACATCGCGAGCATCAGCGTTTCGGGCCAGGCGGTCACCACCATGGTTGGGACGAGTGGCGAGGCCACGGTGAGGAGCAGCAGCATTCGCTTGCTCGACGGTGAGAGTTTTGCCTGGCGGGCGACGAGGACGACGACGCCGGCCGCGCCGAGCTGCCCAGAGGAGCGACGCCACTCTGATGTCGCCCACCAACGCACCGGGTAGCCCTGCAATGGCAACGAGCGGCCCGAACGGCAGATGTTCGGGACCAACCGCGAGGACTCCGGGGGAAACCGGAACACGGTCGTAGATCGTTGCGCTGTATGGATTGCCGCCGTGCAGCAACCGCGCTGCCGCGGCTGCCTCGACAAAGAAGACATCGAAGATGCCGACCCCCCATCTCCATGGCTCCGTAGCTGCCGCGAGCGAGGCTGCGGCAACAATGGCGACCCCGACGGTGAATCTCCAGCGCAGTGCCACCACCACGCCGACGACAACCGCCGTTGCGAAGACGAGCTCGGCGTTGCCGAAGAGATCTGCGTTGAAGAAGAAGGCGATCGCACAACACGCGATAGCCGCAACCCAGGTGACCTTCGAGGGCTGTGATATCGCCATCGACCGGCTGGCCGCGAGGAGTGCTGCCGCAATCGCCAGAAGCACCAGCGCCGCGGGGTTTCGGGACCCTGCGCTGATCATCAGCGCAAGGACCACCGCGACCATCGCAATCAGGGTGGCGTCGCCCGAACCAACGGCGACGCGAGACGCGTGGCGCGTCTCCGTGAGCCTGGTCGCCCAGCGAGCCGGCAGGGAGGCGCTGGCTGCCGGCACGAGCCCACCCTAGGTGGACGTTTCAGATCAATCCGCGCCGTAACGGCTTCGTGCGCCTGAGCGCGGAATCGTATTGG